>NZ_JBBORJ010000006.1:0-19850 GCF_038004545.1 Bacillus sp. FSL R5-0585 | reverse complement strand
TTTGAGATGTGTAGTGTTTGCAAAAAAATTTTATTAAACAACTTAATTAGTCATAAAATATAATTTCTAATTTCTCCATTACAACAAGTAACTCTTCTACAAGTTCATTTTCATCTTTATTATTCAAAGTAGCAACTAATTTATCTAGACTATCCTCCACTTCAGATTTTAACAATGTTTTATCACGCGAATGTTCCTGGCGCTTTCGTCCACTAAATTTTATTTTTTTATAATTAGCAAGGCATGTTTTAAATGCCTCACTAATATTTACCGTCTCAACAGCTTTATGGCATGAAGCACATAGGGTTACTAAATTATCTTTATGGTGTATCCCCCCCAACTTCCTAGGTATCTTATGATGTACATGCAGATCCGTTTCACATTCACAAATCACACATTTCCACTCGTCTCGATCTTTCACTTCTACTTTTAAAGATTCCTTAAACGGAACATTCCATAAATTACCGTATATAATTTTCCCACCATGCGCCTCCAGACGATCTATCACCTCTAGATGTGGCAATATAATCATTTCCACAAGGCTCATAATAAATTCTGCAACTTCATCATCTGGTTGATATAATTCTTCTGTCTCTTCTTCTTCAAATTCAGTATCATAAATCATTTCAGATAACTCACAAACAAAATCCCTTACCACTTGAAGATCTTTCCCTCTAAAACTCCCCATCAATCCTTTAGATTTGTCATAGATAAATGTAACCGTTTCTTGTCTCCAACTAGGTATATGTTTCTTAATTACACTAGGTATATGTTTTCTCCAAGTCTCACTCGGCGTAGGTTCCTTTTTAATTCCTTTATCAATCCCATTTTTATATTTGTTTAATACCTCTAGGGGATTAATAATTACACCTTTTTCCTCATCACTCATGTCCATATGTTCATAATATAAATCTTCAAGAGCACCCAATAGTTCTCTTAAGGTATCTATGCTATATTCCTTTAATGTCGATACTGTTTCTTTAGTAAAGTCGATATATTCGAACCCTGCCACTTTACGAATATCCATTTCACCGACTATATATATGATTTTACTTAAAACTTTATCTTTAGCATCCGAGTTTTGTACTCGCCCCTTATTCTCACAATCCTTGCAATAACCATGTCGGTTTACCTTGTCTACTGCTTTACAGCATTTATGGCATATTAACTCCTCTTGTATAATTGTATTTTTTCCTTCCCTTATTCTCGCACACACATCACAATATCCATGTTTATCCACTTTATCTACTAACTTATAACACCCATAACAATTTAAATATTCATATGCCTTCTTTTTTATCTTTTTCTGCTCACAATCAAAGCACATATTCTTATACTCAATAGAGAAAAGATTCTCCTCTTTAATTACATTACAGACTAAACACCTACGCACCTACATCCCCACCCTTACATTTCAACTATGTTAATATTTATTTTAAAATTATCAATCTATTTATTCAATATAATAAAAAGCATAAGATATTACTGCACCATTCAATGCAACAACACCTTATGCTTTTTCAAATATGTACACAATATCCACTTTCCCGTTTTGATGTACAACAATTTGTCGAATTAATGTTTTGAATACATGAAACAAATCTTCTCCTTGCTTCCTTAACTGCTCAAAAGCTTCTTTTATTGTTTTAATATCTGTTTGTATCACATCATCGTTTTGTAAAACAAACAACTCTCGATTCACTTTCATTATTTCCGCATCAAGATCGTTTCTCTTTTTTTCAAATTCCTTCTTATCAATAAGCTTCTCTAAATATAAGTCAAGTAACGATTTTTTCTTCTGTTCATTTGTATTCACAAACTGTTGTAGTTGCTTTATTTTTTCTTTTTGCTCTTGTTCCACATTACTTTGCAAGTTTAAAGTAATGAACTCTCCTTTCTTTATCAATAACTCAATAATAAACTGACGAAACTCACTATATTGAATTGGTACATGATTTACACAACCATGTTTCCCTGCTCTCCTATACTGTGAACACTTTAAATATTTCCATTCTGTTCTTTCTCCATTTTTCTTTCTAAGATGCGATTGAACAATTACCATATTCGAACCACAGACAGCACATTTCGCTAAATCACGAAATTCATTCCACGGCGTAATTTTTGTTTTTGATGAAATAATATTCTTCTGATTTGCTCGTTCCCACGTTTCTTCATCTACAATTGCCGGATGGTGTTTAGGAAAAATAAACCATTTTTCTTTCGGATTTCGAATTTGCTTTTTCCTCCCGCCAACTTTCACTGAAGTATATTGATTTAAAATAAAAGTTCCTTTATAGATGGGATTTCGAAGAATTCGCTGGACAGAAGTCATCTGCCAGTTTTTTTTAGTTTTCGATTTTACACCTAATCGATTTAACTCATTTGTAATCTTTTTATATCCCCAACCATCGATATACCAACTATACATTCTTCGAACAGCTTTAGCCTCTTCCTCCTTTATCACTAGCTTTTGATTTTCACGATTGTATCCATATGGGACTTTCCCAATATGCTCACCACGACGTACTTTTACTGCCAAAGCCGCAGTAATACTAGAAGAAAGGGTTCTACTGTATTGGGCTGAAAATAAAGACCAAAGTTCAAATGCCATATCATTTTTTCCAGCTTTTACAGAATCGTAACCTTCTTCAACAGAGATGATTCGAACATTATGAGCCAAAAACACTTCCCTAATTTCTAATGAGTCCTTCAAATCCCTTGCTAAACGCGAAATAGATTTAAAAATAACCATATCAATTTCTTTTGCTTTCGCCTTTTGCAGTAACAATTGAATCGCAGGACGTTCCACAAATAAGGTCCCACTAATTCCTTCATCTTTGAAAACAAGTTTTTCATCCCATGTAAATCCATTTCGCTCTAACCAATTTCGGCAGATATCTATTTGGTTTTCAACAGATGAAACTTGTTCATCTCGATCAGTTGATACACGAACATAAACTGCATAAGACTCCAAACTTTCCACCTTCCTATCTCCAAGCCAGCAAACTACCGAATATCATGCAAAGCACTTTTAATGTAACTTTTATTCCTATATAAAAGATATGATGCCTTACCATTTTTTCATTACTAAAAGAACAAACAACTCGTTTTAACATTAGTATAGCTGTAATCCTCAAAAAAATTCATTAAAATAAATTAATTTCATCAAAATGAATTTATTATAAAAAATAACCATTAAAATACAATAAAATTATTAAAAGCAGCATTCATGTTATTCAATTAAGGAAATATTTAGTTAAACAATACTTTCAAGAGAATTGGATATTTATATTAAATTTTTAATGATTTTGTGAAGGTTTCTTTTCAATCAATAAGGATATTTATACAAATACAAAATATCCAATCATAATAAATCTCATTAATTTAAATCTTACACTGGTGTTATATTCCCCTTGACATCTACGGTTATTTATGGAAAAATACCCTTAAGGTCAAAGTTAGTCAAAGTCAAAAATAGAAAATCAGGAGGTATATCTTTATGGCAACTATTTATGGGAAATTCACAACGAAAAAAGAAGCTGCAGAAATGTTAGACCGAGTGACAAGTGCTGTTTGGGATTCACGTGAAGATAATAACGTTTCGGTTATGAAGATGAATGATAAGGATGGGCACAAATGGGGCTTTTCTGTTTATACATTTCTTGAACCCTCCGATGTGATTTTCCAGCAAAGTTTATTTCAATTACCTGGCATCAAAGTGAAACCAGACTAGAACACAAGAATATCCGTACATATACATTATAAAAAAAAGAGTGTTGGGAAACTTTTTAGGTTTCCCAACACTCTTTTTTATTTATAAATGGCTGGTTTTAAATTCAAGCTTGCATAAATACTTCAGCGTTACTATTTATCTGATCAATAACTCCAATAATCCCTCTTGCACGCGCCATATCGTCTTGGAACAATTCGACGATACTTCCTACTGTTTTAAATGGCTCTTCTTGCAACACTCGTTTATCCATAATACCGTTTTTAACCACATAATCAACAATCAATTTCACAAAACGCGCCTGATTAACATTTAATTGTTCATTAGTTAAAAACTCAGAAAATGCAGCATTTGCAGCTTGTAGATCTAATCCGACAATTTGACGAACTAATTTTGTAACTGGCGTATCCCCATACTCTTTTTCATAATCTTCTCGCGTTCCGAGTTCTTTCCAAAGAATATCTTCTAATACTTTAATATCCTGGTGAGTTAGTTGTTCATTATTACGTAATTTAAATACAGCCAATTGATCTCGATGTTCTTGTAAATATTGACTCACCTTTTTTCGATAACTCCGAAGATCATTTTCATGATACATAGATGTATTTTCGTTTATTTCGATAACCTCATCTGTGAAATTAGTGTAATATACCTTCTGTGTTTCTTTCTCTAAAAACTTAATCAACTCTCGCAGTGCTTCACGTACAGATTCTAATTCAAGGATATCCGCTTCTTCCCAAAATTCTTCTGTTAATACTTTATCAATAATGTATTTTTGTTCCATGACTTGCGGAATAGTTCCTAATTTCGATAATCCTTCTGCCGTTTGCACAACGCTTCGAATTGGTCGAGTAGCATTGTTATTTTGCATTTTGGCTAATTCAATTGTAAACATCAAATAGTCAAATCGTTTCGCAAGTTCATCATCTGTTAAAGATACAAGAATCGGAGAAATATGTTCCTTCACTTCATTGACATCCATCATACTTAAAGACACCCATGTATCTTTATTTTTAAATTTGTGTACATATTTCAAATGTTGCCGAACACGGAAATTTTCATCATCTAATGCTGATACTTGTGTCAATGCTTGTTGAACTAACTCTTGACGATGCATCACGTAATCTTCTTCTTGAGCTTGCAAATCTTGTAGTTCACGAATTAATTCAACTTTTGCGTTAAAAATTTTCTCCGTTAGACTTAGTACCATTCGTCCTTCTGTGCCTTTTTGATCCGCACGAAAAAATTCAAAGTTTCCACAGAAATCAAAAATCAAGAATTCTTTTTTGTCTTCCCCAATTCCAAGTAAATCCTCACATAGACGTGTACCGCGACCAATCATTTGCCAAAACTTCGCTTTTGAGCGTACTTTTTTAAAGAATACGAGATTTACTACTTCTGGAATATCCACACCTGTATCTAACATATCCACAGATACAGCAATTTGCGGTGATTTATTTCGCTCTGAAAAATCATCAATTAGCGTTTGATAATAATTAATATTATAATCAATTACACTTGCAAACTTCCCTGTGTATTCAGGATATAAAATATCAAAACGTCTTTCAATTCGAACAGCATGGTTATGATTTTTAGCAAAGATAATAGTTTTACCTAGTTTATCTCCACCTTCAACCTTTATGCCTCTTTCCATTAACATTTGTAACACTTGATCAATCGTATCATCATTAAACAACCAATTGTTTAATGCAGAACTATCAATCGTTTCTCCTACTTCATCATCAAATGTTTCTTCGTACTTTTCTTTTTCTTCCTCAGATAATTGATCGTATTGAACACCTGATTCCAAAAACTTAAATTTCGTTTCGACCGTACGGTAATCAACTAAATATTCATCGTTTACCGCTTGTTCTAATTCATATGCATATGTAGGAACTCCGTTTTCTAAATCGAACACTTCGTATGTATTCTTATCAAGCTCATCTTTTGGCGTTGCTGTAAGTCCTAATAGCATTCCATCAAAATATTCAAAAATGGATCGATATTTTTTATAAATACTACGATGTGACTCATCCACAATAATTAAATCGAAATGCCCACTTGTAAACAGCTTTTTCCCGTCTTTTCTTTTCACTTCATCAATAGCATTCATCATGGTTGGATATGTAGAAAAGACCATTCTGCTTTCTTCCGGGTTTTCTTTATTGTCTAGCAAATTACACAGTGTTAGATTAGGTAATAGACGACTAAAGTTATTCTTCGCTTGCGTTACCAATGTTTTACGGTCCGCTAAGAACAGAACATTTTTCACATAATTATGACGTGTTAACACATCAACAATGGAAATGGCAGTACGTGTTTTCCCACTTCCAGTCGCCATAACAAGTAATGTTTTTCGCTGCTTTTGACGAATTGCTTGGCATACCGATAAAATCGCTTCTTTTTGATAAGGGCGGTTTGTAATATCATCATTGATGTATACAGGATCTAAAGGTACCTGCATACTTCTTCGATCAATCAAAAGCAGTAACTCTTCCTTATTATAAAAACCGGACACACGACGTGCAGGATACTCCATATCATCCCACATATATGTTTCAAATCCGTTTGTATAGAATATAATTGGTCGTTGTCCATACATAATTTCTAAACAATCTGCATATAATTTTGCCTGCTGTTTCCCAACGTTCGCGTCCTTACTTGTACGTTTCGCTTCTACAACAGCTAATGGTTTACCATTACCTCCAAATAATACGTAATCAACAGCGCCTTGCCCCGATTGGTTAGGCATATGCTGTACTTCTACTTCTATTTGGATATCCTTATCAAATTCCCAACCAGCTAATTTTAAATCAAGATCAATATATCTCTTTCTCGTTTCAAATTCACTAATTTCATCAACATTGAAATCATATTGCTTCGTATTCTCTACACGCTTTTGTGTTAATTGCTTTCGAAGTTCCGCATTCTCTTTTCGTATTTGTTCAAGGTCAATATCTTTTGCACTTAAACGATTATATAAATCTCTCAGTTCTTCTGGTCTTGTCCGCTTTTCTTCACTCATTTGAAGTAGTTCTTCATTAAAAGATGATTCTGTAAATTGCTCAGAATAACAATAATCAATCCATGAAACAAATTGATGAAGATTGTGAAGAGACAAAACAGCCTCTTCACGATTAATATTTGAATTCGTATGAACTGCAACATTTCCAAGTTTTACGATATATTTCAATAAAGGTAGCAAATCATGATCAATAACAGATAAAAATGTATGATCATGAATCAAACTTGATAAATTATCTTGATATGGAATCTTTAAATCATTATCAAAACTGTACAGCCATTTTACTGATAACTCTAAAGCACGTCGTGATAAAATCGCACAAGTTGCAGGACTAACAAGTAAGCTCTTTTCCGCTTCCTTACATGCCGTCATGAATTTTTCGTATTGCTCTTTCCCATCTAAAAAAGCAAAATTTGAATACACCCCGGTTCCTCCCCTTATATTATTTTTTAAGCAGTAACCTCTGTATTAATCTCTATATCCTCTGTAAATGACCGTTGAAGGAGAGCATTAAAACTCTTCTCTAGCATAGCTAGAGACGTAATCATGTTCTCTTTTTCTAACAAATACTTTCTGTAAAACACATCATATCTATCTTGTTTTTCTAAAGGTGGCAGAACAATTTTTAATGATTTTATTGCAGCAAAATTCAATCCAGATTTCACACCAGTTTGATTTAGGGATTCAAATTGCCTTTTACCTCCCACACTTTCTAAATAACTAGAAAGATACCTAGGATTACATTTTTGATTAAGTCGAATTAAAGATAAATGTTGATTTATATAGGCTCCTCTAGAAGCTACATCTTTACTTATAACAGCTGTCCGCCCTAAATCTGCTGTTATAGATATTAGAAGATCTCCCTCTTTGACCTTTGTTCTCTCGGCTTCCTTTCCTACCGGGGCATTTACATACGTAATATCCCCTAACTGCAGCTGTCCATTTTTCACATTTTTTATTGTAATAAACAGTTCACCCTCTTTCGAAAAATACTTTGCCCATCCTCTGGAACCACTTGTTAAAAAAGATATTAGTTCTTCTAATTGAACTACCTCATAACTTCGGGGATTTTTAATTGGATCTCCAAACATATCTATAAATACCACTTGAATTAATTCATCTAACTTTGCAATTGTTTCTTTTCTCTTCTCAATTAACGCTTGTGCCTTTTCTAAAACCGTAACAATTTTCATTTGTTCTCTAAGAGATGGCAAAGAAATATCAATATCTTTTAAATAATTATCTAATTTCAAATTGATAATACCTGTTGTTTTATTTTGAAATTTTAATACTGTTTTTCTTTGATATTGATAAAACAAGTAGTAAAAAAGAAATTTACTATCGACTAATTCGTTTGTTCTAAGTATAGATGTAAAATTATTACACAAATATATACCTTCTTTTTCATCTATATCAAAGTAAACAACTCGACCGACTGGTTGTTCAGGACTCCCTCCTGATTTTTCAATAATAATATCCCCTCGTCGTAATTTTTTAGTTTTCACCTTCTGTTCTGCAATATTCCTTTTCACAACTTCTTTTTCCAAATTTATTTTTCCTGTATTAGTAAAGTTAGTAGTTCTGATAACCGAAACATCATTTTCTCCAAGTGCATCGCTTCCCCATTCACCACTTATAACCTTTCCTAAAAGATCTTTGACCTTATACTGATTCACCCAATCATACCTCCCAGCTCCTTTATCCCTTTCATAATCTCTTCCTCTAATTTCTTAATATCAGCCAGAATAACTTTCGGGTCTTCATACTGTGCTTCTTCATACTCAATTTCTTTATAACGATTAATACTTAAGTCATATTCATTTTCTACAATTTCTCCAACCGGCACAATGAAAGATTGTTCAGTACGTTTTCTCTCTTTATCACTTTCAAAGCTATGGAAACGCGCAACAAGATCAGGAATATCATTCTCTTCAATCGGACTGCGTTTATCATCTAATGAATATCCATCTGCCTTCATATCATAGAACCACACATTTTCCGTGCCACCCACACCTGTTTTTGTGAAAATAATAATTGCAGTAGATACCCCTGCATATGGCTTAAACACGCCACTCGGCATAGAAATAATAGCTTCTAATTTATGATTTTCGATAATTTCTTTTCGAATATCTTTATGAGCCTTTGAGCTTCCAAATAAGACACCATCTGGTACGATAGAAGCACAACGCCCACCAGCTTTTAGCATACGAGTAAATAAAGCTAAGAATAATAGCTCTGTTTTCTTTGTTTTTGTAACTTTTAATAAATCGGCAGACACCGCTTCATAATCCAATGATCCTTTGAATGGTGGATTTGCTAAAACAAGTGTATATTTATCTTCATCTTTATTACCTTTAGATAAAGAATCTTGATATTGAATGTTTGGGTTTTCAACTCCATGTAACATCATATTCATCGCACCGATTCGAAGCATGGTACGATCCATATCAAATCCATGGAACATATCGTTATTAAAATGTTGTTTTAATCCTTGTACTAAAAATAAATCATTGTGATTTTTTCGTAAGTATTCTCCAGATGAAACTAAGAATCCCGCTGAACCAGCTGCTGGATCTACGATAATATCTTCTGGTGTTGGTTTCATTAATTCCACTATCATATCAATAATGTGGCGTGGTGTACGGAACTGACCGTTTGTTCCTGCTGTTGCTACTTTTGAAAGTAAATATTCGTATAAATCACCTTTTGTATCTCGGTCTTTCATTTCAATATTATCAATACCATCCACAATTTTTGTTAGCATTTGTGGCGTTGGAATCATAAAAATAGCATCGTCCATGTATTTTGCGTACGCGGAATCTTTCTTTCCATGTAAATTTTTAATAAATGGAAATACTTCTTTCGATACTACATCAAACATTTGCTGCGCTTCTAAATTTTTAAATTTACTCCAGCGCAAATTTTGCTTATCATTTTGAAATGTCCCTTCATACTCTAGCCCTAAGAACATTGCTTCATTTTCTTTTGTTGTCTCTACTTCATCTAAACCTTTAATGAACAATAAGTACGTAAATTGCTCGATAACAGACAACGGATTCGTAATTCCCCCTGTCCAGAATACTTCCCATAATTTATCTACTTTGCTTCTTAGTTCTCCTGTAATCATACTTGTTGTGTCCCTTTCTTTTACCATTTTCTAAAAAATTGTAATTTAATTATATCAAACATACGCCTATTTTCTCATTCACAAAAAATTATAATAAACAAAACAACCAATCATCCAAAGATTGGCTGTTTTTTTACATACATTATATTAGAAGTTTCATTTAACAAAAATCCTGTAATAAAGATAAAATAACAAAATTCATAACAACTTTGTTACATGAGAAAGCTCATATGAACAGCATGATATGCCATTTGTATCAAAATAATTTAACAAAATTTTTCTACTGCCTTCTCACTCCTACAACATACTCCCCTTATTTATTTCAAAATACCCTATAAAACTTTGAAACTACATCTTAATATCTGTACACCCTAAACCGAAAATGCTATCACTTGTTCAGACTTGACCATCTCTCAAAACCGAAGACTTTTTTCACTGGATTTCTTTTGTTTATAGGAAAAGGACAAGAAGCTAGAAATCCCATGGGATAAGCCTTCTTTTTGTCCACTTCTTCGGTCATGGGTTATGCGAGAGATGGCTAGCATAACCAGAAACCGCAGAAGTGGACAATTGAGTTTCACGTAACCTTTCCCAAAACCGAATACCGCCTATACTACTTGTCCACAAAATAATATTTTCATAGCAAAAAATTACTAACCTTGTAGATTGGATACGTAATTTTTGTGATACTTTATGGTCTACATAGAATAATTTGTACTATTCTTCGCTTTACGACATTTCAATCGCCATTTCTTTTCCCTCTAATATTTCAGCACAAAAATATAAAAGAAATTTTTAAAAACAAGCTTTCAAAGCCCCTTGTTTCCTTGTCTCATTTGGACTAGTCCGAATGACTTTTTTACATAAATCTTATTCTAATTTTAGCACAAAGAAAAAATACAATAAAAAAACCTCCTTCTTATTTTCTAGAAAGAGGTTTTTTAGTTACATTAAATGCTCATTTATCGATAACACCAAATTTCCATCCCTTTCCACATGTATACATTTAAAAAACTGTAGTAAAAATGCTCTTAATTTTTGTGTATCTACGTTTTCTTTGGCGAATTCATGAATTAAATGCTGTGGAGGAAGATATTTCTTTTGTTGCATAGTCTTTGCGATACGATCAATTCGTTCCTGTAGTCCAACCTTCTTATCTTTGACTGTATATAGTTCGTGTATTTTGTTGGTACGATGCGACATAATGATACTCATAAACTCTAATACTTTTTTATCAATTGTTTCTTTGTCATAATAAGATTTCATTTCTACATTTAATGCTTCAATTTGTTGATTTAATTTGGCGATTTCCTCATCTAATTTTTTCATTGAACCTTTCAAGCTTTGCATTTCCGTCTTTAGCCTTTCTTCTATTGCAGATTCTACTTGTTCCTTTTTCCGCTGCGTTACCTGCTCCAACACATAGGGAAGATAGTCCTTTCGAAATCGTTCGTGAATCATATTAGCTTGCAACTTGAAATCACATTTTTTACACTCGTAAATTCTTCGTTGCTCTTTTTTCTTCTTCCCCTTATATTTCTCTCCACCTGATTGTTGATTTTTCGCCAACATTAACTCTTTACATTGATCGCAATTTAAAATACCTCTTAATAAAAATGGTGTACTATAGTCTCTCGAATGAACTTTTCTTTTTTTACGTTCTTCAAATAACCTCATAATATATTCCCAATACTCCCTTTTAAATAATGGGGTCATATTCTTCGGTGTTCCCTCCACCCATTGACTTTGATCGTTCAATACACCGTTATCATAACGATTCATTGAAATAAAACCACAATAAAAAGGATTTGTGATAATATATCGTATCTTTTCTTTCGTCCATTTCATGTTTTCATCTAATTTTCTACTGTGTATCTCATTTGCAATTTGTTGAAATCCATATCCTATTTCAAATAAACGGAATATCTCCATCACAGCTTCTTGTTGATCTTCCTCATCTTTAAAATATTCCTTCCGAGTTTTTCTTCCACCATCGTTTTCTTCTATGACCCGATACGTATATCCATAAGGGGCTTTGCCACCCAACCAAGTGCCCCTTTTTGTTTTACTGCGAAATGTATCCTTTGTACGATCTTGAATTAAAGCAGCTTCAATTCTGGTTAGCCCGTCTTTTACAGCTTGCGAAACAACTTCTCCAACGGTATATAGTTCACTTGAACTGCTTACTACTACATGGATATTTAATTCACGCATTTTCTCTCGAAATAGCTGGTGCTCTTCAATTCGCCTAGCAATACGATCATTTTTATACGTTATAACAACATCAAATTTCCCCTTCTCTGCGTCTCGTATTAAATTTTGCAAATCCTCTCGCTTTTCAAAAGGCACTTTTATAGCAGATATCGCTCGGTCAACATATTCCTTATAAATTCCACACCCATACCGTTGTAAAAATGTTTCAACAGAATGCTTTTGCATGTCATATTCTTGTTTTTCTGTAGAATATCGTGCATAAAAAACGATTCTTTTCCCTGGCTGTACTACATCTTCTAAACGAGCTTGGTCATATTTGTTCACTCTCTTGATGTACCTCCTGTATAAGTATGAATGGATGTTTAAACACAATATGATATTCCCAAGTATCTACATGTATACAATGAATCATTTCGCGATAAAAATGTACCCGATGTTCTTTTTCCAGTAGTAAAAGATCTGCTGGACACTCCAAGTGAGACATCCATTCTTTCGCTTTTTCTCTAAAATTACGAATTTCATGTAGTCGTAATTTTAAATGCTTCAATTTCTTTTTCTCTTTTTTCAATGCTTCGTTTGTTTCTTTTATTTCTTGTTTATGCTGATTGTTTTTACACTTCTCACATTTATTACTCTCGTACTCCCGCATTCTTCTTTGACAGCTCAACCATGCATCTACACACTTTCCAACTTTCTTCTCATAGTTCTCAACTGTTTTTTCTTGATTTCGAATCAGTTTTTGTATTCGTTGTATATTTTGATACTTACTTCTTTCATACAATTTATCAAAATTTGTATCTAATAAACGATTAAAAAACTGCTTTGCATGTTTCAATATTCCCTCTTCTATATAACTTGCTTCCACGCAAACATCATGTTCTTTACATTCATACACATTGTAAGGTTTGTACTGCTTCATGCGTGTTTTCGTGATAAGCGGCTTTTGACATTGGTAACAATAGAGGATATTTTCAAGTAAAAATCGAACTTTTTCTGTATTAGATTCTCTTTTCATAACAATTTGGTTCAATTTTTCATTTGCTACATCCCATTCTTCTTTTTCAATGATTTTCGTATTTTTATATGCCTTTTTGTACGTTTCATCACCAAATTTCATAACACGTAAACCATAGTAAATAGGGTTCGAAATAAGCTTGATGATTCTCGATTGATCCCATGGTCTATCATCTTGATCTTGAGTTTTTGTTTTTTGTATTTGATTCACATCGTCACATAATTCTTTTATGCTCTCATACTTTTTATTTGCCAACATATTAAATATTGCCTTCACCATTGTCTTTTTATGAGGGATAGATAAAATCGTAACCTTACCATCTTTAGGATCAGGTTCACCACATTCATAGCCGTATGGCAAGTTCCCTGCATACTTTCCACTTAAAAACTTTGCAATTTTTGTTTCTTGGATACGTTGCGCGATTAATGAACCTTCATTTTCACATATAGACCCAAGAATCGCTTCAACATATTCACCAATAGGAGAATAATACATTTTCACTTCACTATCTGATGAAAAATGAACCTCGATACCATGTTTTTGAAATAAATGATATAACTGCATATGCTCTTTCAATTTACGAGCCAACCTGTCTCTTTTATAAACAATAATGCTTCCTACAATCCCTGCCTCTATATCATTAATCAAGCGGCGCATATTTAGGCGCTGCATTAATGTATTTTTACGAGCAGAAGTATCTTTATCTATATATTCCTCATCAATAGCAAGCTGATGTTTTACGCTATACTCAAACGCTTTGATTTGTTGCATTTCAATGGAGTTTTCCTGAAAGTCTGCAGAATTTCGGTAATACGTCACTGTCTTTTTCACACTTCGTCACCACCACCCTCTTCATTTTCAATATACGTTTGCTCGTCTATTTTAGAAGAGGAGTTCATAATTTTTTCATGCAAACATTCTAAATACAAAGCAAACCATTTTTCTGCAGCTTGCGGGTCATGAACATATTGAATAGAACCTAACGTTACCTGTTTTATTTCTTTCCGTTTTACCATCTCTTACACATCCTTTACTCATTAAGGAGGAATCTTTTATGATACAAAATATTGGACAAACCATTCGTAATTTAAGAAAGCAAAAAGGAATTTCCCTTCAAAATTTTGCTGAGCAAATTGAAGTCTCGCCCGGATATTTAAGCAACCTTGAAACACAAAAAACAGATACTATTTCTTTAACGCTACTCGCAAAATTGAATGAGGAATTTGATTTATTTCCCTCCCTGAATCACACAACTTCTCCTCATCATGAATTACATTTCCGACTAGATCGTGTGTGCGAATTACTGAAAACGTTACATGATACCAATCCCGAGTTAGCCAATTACTTTATTTCTCACATTGAACAAGGGTTGATACTATACCAAAAGGAATAACCCTCATATGGATATTATTACCAATAAATAACCATTTATTCATTTTAATAAAATTAATTTACAAAAATGAATAAGGAAACATAAAAAAGAGCCTATTCTTCCAAAACGGCTCTCTTTTCCATATCTTCCAATAACTCTTTTATTACTTTATTATAAAGACGATTTACTTGTGTAGATTTTTCATCTGTTCGTTGATAAATATACTCGTCCCCTTTCTTTATTATCCCCAGATGTTTATCTTCTTTTGGAAATACAAGATTGCAAAAGTCTTGATATATTTGCAGTCCCTTCTCCTCTTTTAATGAATATATACGATCAGGAAAGAGTCGTTTAAATTGACCTCTTAATAACCCCTGAAATGCTTTTTCATCCAAATTCTGAACCATATTTTCATCTACGTTGTTCGGTTGTTGTCTGTTTTCAATCACCATGTCCAACTTACTCACTTTTTTTTGTAATAAATCATATTCCTCTGCCGCTTGTTCATATGCATCTTTCATCCATTGATTCTGCATTTGCAATGCCGATATCTCTTCAGACATCATGTCCAACATATCACATAAAAAATCTATATCCTCCTTTTTACTCCCTTCTACAATTTGATCCCTTTCGGTGTTATTACCTTGAAGGAGAATTTGCATCTGCTTTTTCATATGATTCATATCTAGTACAACATGATGATATTCCTGTAAAATTTGCCGTAATCCTGGACGTTTCTTTTCAATGAACTGAAGCAAATCTTCTTCACGAATACTCCATCCCTCTTTTCGATTCTCTGATGGGACTGCTGGTATTTCTAACTTCCGAAGCCAATCTGTAAATGTTTTATAACTTACCTTTATATAGTTTTCTTCTAAAATCTTCATCGCTTCTTGAACATTAATCCACCTTGTCATATTCCACCTCACTTCATATCTCTAATAATTTTATGAATGTCATATAACAGATATAACTACACAAAAGTAATATTAAAAATAAAAAATAGGATTTAGCTCTCCTTCAAGCTAAATCCCGTTTACATAATCTCACTATTGTTATCTCGTTAATTTTGATTCGTTCTTTCTTAAATCCATAATTTTTTTATAAATGATACCCGCTTCGGTTTCTGTGTGAATATCAAAACTCCAGTACATTTCAGATCTTAACTCGTCTTCATTTATTTCTATTTCATGTACTAATTTTCCAACTACCTCTAAGACATCTTCATTCCACAATTCTTTTTTTAATGTTTGATTTAACACCAATTGAGCTACATCCATTGCCTGAAATATAACACCCAATCCATATCCCATCCTACTTACTCCCATTACAATATACCCCATCGCTTCTGTATCTTTCAAAAACCTCACTCCTTCCACTATTTCATTTTCATAAAAATCATTTATAAAAAGTCTGTTTTCTTTCCCTACTGCATATACTTTTAAAAATATAACATTTGTTTAAAAACTAACTAAGGGAGGTATTTACTTGTTACAACGTCTCGGGCAAACCATTCGAACATTGCGAAAGCACAAAGGAATTACACTAAATGAGCTTGCAGCAAAATTACATGTTTCACCTGGTTACCTCAGTAATTTAGAAACAATGAAAACTGATACTGTTTCACTTGCATTTCTAGAACAAATACAAGAAGAACTGAATCTGTTCCCTGCTCTCACCCAGGAAACAGATTCCCCAAACCATGAACTTGATTTTCGTTTACAACGATTATGCCAAGTATTACAAAAAACTCATGACGAAAATCCAGTCTTAACAGATTACTTTTTGTCTCATATCGAGAAAGGTTTAGAACTTTATCAGCAATCTCAATAATTTTCCTACTCTCATTATGAACAACTTGTCTTCTTATTATTCATTATTATGAATTAGTTTTATAAATATGAATAAATTTGCAAAAAAAGGAGAACCTTTATAAAAAGAGGTTCTCTTTTTTCTAATTAAGGAGCTGAATATACATGAAAAAAGAACTGATACAAGTAGTTGAAAGCTATATAGATTGGATACACATCCAATTTGAAGATGGCAGCAATTTTATTGGGGATGATTACATTGACTCTATTGAAGACATGTTTCACGAAGCTAGTATTTCATACAATCAAGATGATCTAAAACAAACTATGCAAGAAATTGTTCATGTCCTGAGTAAGGAGTATGGAGCTAATAATGTTTTTTACGGAGCTCCAGAACATACAATCCTTAATGGTAATCGATATGTGACAATCTATAATCAATTAATTGTACTAAACAAACATTAAATATAATGATTTCTTTAATTTCATAACTTGATATAAGTTGATTGTTAGAATACAATTTTCTTCTTTTTAGGAGGTACCAAGCAAATGAAACTTATCACATTAAATAACGGAATAAAAACAAAACAATATCCAAACGTTAAATCCCTTATCGATTTCTTTGAAGCAGCCAAAAACTATGGATTTCTATTCTACACTGCAGATTTAAAAAAGTTACCTCTAGATGAATATTTTCATATTTATCATCATTCAAGTAAAGGCAGTGGTGGATATCAGCAAGCTTTTCCGATCCCCAGCACGTTATACCATTCTTTAAAAATCGACCATTATTCACTTAAATGGTTAAATATCTTTTATCAATTATATTATCAAGATTCCCCTCCACCACCTTGGCAGTGGAAACAGTGGGATCCTTATATAGGTGAAAAGTATGTATGGATCTATAAAACTGAATAACCATTTCTGCTATGTTATCCTCTTCAGCAAAATAAAAAACTCCTGATTAGCCAGGAGTTTTTTTGTCTTGCTGCTTTATAAAATATAGTTGTAGAGCAGCAAGAAATGCTTCTTCAATTTTTATCGTACCGTATATTTCATTTCCTAGTTTAAGTGGGGATGTTTTTGTCGGCATGAATCATCACCTCATCCCCACTATATGCTATTAATCCTTTAGGACTAACCCATTAAATATTTTCTTCTAAATTTAAGCAAACATATTTATCTCTTTTTCTAAAAGATCACCATCAATAGCTTTTAATTTATAATTCAATACCTCATAATCAAATTTTATTTCTTTATAATGCTTCAGTTGCGCTTTTATCAATTCTTGGATTGGATTTTCTTCGTTCATGACCCAACTTCTGATATACCTTGATAGTCGCTGAGAGAATTGCATTTCCCATTTCTCTTGTAAAACAAAAGCACGAACCACACATACTGAAGGGTATGGATTGTCTTCATATACTATATCTAGCTCTTTAGAATTAATTCCATCCATAAAATGTCTAAAAAGAAATTCTTCATTTTTAGCATCATAAATAACGGAATCTAAATTAAAGAAACAACTATTTTGCAAATTCTCTTTTGATGCATTGACTCTCATTCTCTTTAAAGCCCACGTATCTTTTAAGCACCAAATATCAAATTCGTTATGATCAATTACTACCTTCAATCCTCCAAAACTGTTACGCTTAACATTAGGTAAATTTAAGGTTAGCTCCTCTGCTTCAACTACAATATCATAGTCACGCGGTTTACGGTTAAACAATAAATCTCTAACCGCCCCACCCATTAACATATAATTCTTTTGCTTTTCAAGTTCAGTAAATAGGTAATTTGTAGCCTCGGACTCTTTCCTAAGGTTATTAATATCAGATTTGATTTTACGGGCATTTTCGACCTGACGAATTGTAATCACAATATCACTCCCTTATAATTTCACTCCTGTCAATTCTTGATATAATTCTAACGCATAACTGTCTGTCATGCTACAAATAAAATCTGTCACTAATAATAATCGATTATATAGATATCTTGGATCTTTCCCCCATTCTCCACTATGAAATTTTCGGTTTACAAATTTATAATTAGTGGAAATCAAATGGTAAATCTTACCGTGTTTTGTGCTAGTATCTAAATAATCTTCACTTAAAACAGCAGGAACAAATATATCCAGCAACCCACAAATAACCCTATGTCCCAAAATTTCCAATTTGACTACATTCTTATCTTTAAAAATATGCTGTATTGCAAGTTCTTTTAATGCTTCAGAAATTCCATTAGCACCGCTCGCTTTTAAAAGTTCTTGTTTAAAATCTCCACACATAATCTCTTCTAAGTTATCCATAAATGCTTTAACAACAGCACTCATCATAATACCTTGAACAGATACTCTGAATCTCTGAATAGCGTATGTGCTTGGGTCCTCATATCCCATTTTTTCGGCTTCTGCATAGTATCGTTCCATACTAGATAGCATTTGATAATTACACTTATTCTCAAAAAATATTTTCAATTTTTCACCTAACGCATCCCCCTCGTTAAGTTTAATAATTTCATTATGTTTATCTCTATACGTTTTCAATTCATTTTCAGTCATCAAAGATTCTAATTTAGAATGAATAATTTCATATGTAAGTACACCCTTGTTTAATCCATCCTCGATGTCTGCTGCCTTATACGCGATATCATCCGCTGCTTCTAATAAAAATGTCAAAGGATTTCTTTTTGAACCCATCCCAACTTCTGTAGAAATCTCATTAAACAACTTTTCTTCCGCTTCAAAATATCCCATCTTTTTATATGCTATGTCTTTCTTGTCCTTATCAACCTCTGTTGATTTTTTAGGATACTTTATTATAGAGCTTAAAACACCATAAGTTAAATTCATTCCCTTTTCATCAATAAAGAAATTTAGTTTTGTTAACAATCTCAAAGCCTGAGCATTTCCTTCAAAGTTAAGGAAATCTTTCTTTTGCTGCGCACCTAAGTTCGAATAATTTTCAACCTCTTTAATTTTAATGTTATGAGTCAAATTTTTTTCTTCTTTAAAATGATCCTTAAACCAATCACGAATTGCTTGTTCACCAAAGTGTCCAAAAGGTGGATTTCCAATATCATGAATTAGACCTGCACAAGCTAAAATCGTACTCATTTCAGCAATATTATCTTCTGTAAAACTCTCCTTATCTTGCTTATTTAACAATCTTCCTACACTAATTCCTAAAGAACGAGCCAATGTAGATACTTCTAAAGAATGAGTTAAACGTGTTCTAACATAATCTTTCTTTTCTAGTGGGAAAACTTGTGCTTTATCTTGCAGGCGTCTTAATGATGAACTAAAGGTTATACGATCAAAATCATTTTCAAAAGCATTACGTTTATCATACTCTTGCTTACCACCATTCCTATGTGACTCCGCTGATCTTTTTTCATTTAAAATTAAACTCCAATTAAATTGAGTTTTAGTTGTCATAAAAAATCCCCCTTTTATAGATATATAAAGATTATCACATTAAAATCCTAAATTTTCTACATAAAAACATTTTATTCCACTTCTTCCTTTTCATATTCTTTGCAATCCCTACACATCACA
>NZ_JBBORJ010000005.1:0-24695 GCF_038004545.1 Bacillus sp. FSL R5-0585 | reverse complement strand
ATGGATAACAATCAAATGCCGAATATGATGCCAATCATGGATAACAATCAACCACCCAATATGATGCCCTATCAAATGCCGTATCAACAGCCCATGATGCCGCCGAATCCGTATTATCAACAACCAAATCCATATCAAATGCCATATCAGCAAGGAGCGCCGTTTGGACCGCAATATACGTCTATGCCAAACCCGAATATGATGCCAATGGATAATAATATGCCACCGCTTGTGCAGGGTGAGGAAGATTGTGGATGCGGAGGAGAAAGTAGACTATATAGTCCACAACCAGGCGGTCCGCAATATGCGAATCCTTTATATTATCAACCAACTCAGTCTGCATATGCACCACAGCCAGGAACGATGTATTATCAACCAGATCCACCGAATGTATTTGGAGAGCCCGTTTCAGAAGAAGAGGACGAAGAAGAAGTTTAAAAAGGCGGGAGTATTCCCGCCTTTTTTGCATTCCTGTTAATTAAGAAAATGAAGTTTTTTTATGAAGTGCTAGAAAATTCCTAGTGAAATATTAACAGTGTAAAAACCTTCTCGGTTACTCATCATAAGAGGGAGCTTTTCAGTAGAGAAGCTCATTCTAACAGAGGGGGTTTTTGTATTGAATACGAAAGTAAAAGTGATTGCTGCTTCTTTGTTAGTTACCAGTGCATTAGCTGCATGTGGTACACCGAAAGATAACAATGCAATGGATGGACGTAACTACAATTACGAGCGTACATCTTATAATGATACACACCAGTATCGTGATAATGTGACACGTAATGATCGTTATACAGATTATGTAACATATAGAAATGGTCGTAACGATACAGGATACAATTATTATCGAGATGTAAATTACAATGGACAAATTGCTAATCCGCATCCAACTCGTAATATTACAATGAACAATTCATACATTAACAATGATGGTAAAACAGCTGAAAGAATAACAAATCGTGTGAAACGTATGAATAACGTAGACCGTGTGTCTACAGTTGTATATGGAAACGATGTAGCGATTGCGGTAAAACCACGTAACACAGTGACAAATGAAACGGCGATGGCGAACGAAATTCGTCAAGCGGTTTCAAATGAAGTTGGAAACAGAAACGTATATGTTTCTGTAAGAAATGATATGTTTACTCGTGTCGATGCAATGAGTACGCGTCTACGTAACGGTACAGTTACAAACGATTTTAATCGTGACATAGTGAATATGTTCCGAGACATTCGTTACGGTTTAACTGGTACAGTGCGATAACAAAACAAAAGAGGAAGGGATAGCCCTTCCTCTTTATTCATCGTTGTCTTGTAAGCGACGTTTTTTAATAAAATAACTAACGGAATAAGAAACTAAAAAGCATATGAAAAGAATACTACCTGTTAAAATAGCTTCAAACAGTGGTCTTTCTGGACTGAAAATAATATAAATAATAGCCATAACGATTCCTACAATAAGGGAGCGGAAGACAAGTTTATAATAAGGAGTTAACTGTATTTCCTTTTCGCCTTCTTCTACATCAATTGAAACACTTAACTGTAAATAAGCAAGTAAAATACTTGTAAACATAAATAATAGCCACAATGGAGATTTCGTAATTTGATCAATGCCTTCAGTGAATCCGATATAGCCTAAAATTCCAACTACGCCAATGTATTGAAAAAGAAAGACAATACGTATGTTTTTTAACATTTGAAGAATGAGGCGTTCATCCTTTATTTTTTTCATAATATTCATCCCCTGCTTATTATGATTTCGCTGTCACATTAATTGTAATATATATATTGCGATTATCAATTTATAATTTACATAAAATAATTTGGATGAAAGAGGAAATAAAATATTTTTATAAACATGTTGCACTTATACTTTATTAATGTTATATTAGCAAAGCGATGAGCTAATTTACGTAAGACGAGAGATATGCTTAAGTGCTAAACACGCGAATGTGGTCGCCTGGTCTCTCGCCGTAAACGCATCAAGACGCCTGCTTTGCAGGCGTCTTTCATTTTATATAAAAGTAAATGATACATGCAGATGAGGTGAATCCTTATCTGCATTTTTTATATTTTCAAAAGAAATGTAATATGGATAAAACCCCCATTTCCGGAAAAACTACTAATGAAAGTTTGATTTTGCCTAAAAGAGGTGAACGGAAATGAAATGGATACTGATTGCGATGCAAGCTTTCGTTATGATGTTTTGTTTCGTTTATGAAACGAATGTGAAGGCGGAAGGGCCAGTACCAGAAGTAACGAAAAAAGAACCTGAGGTTACAATTTTATTAGAGCGTATGTATGTTGATGGCGAAGTAAGCGAAGAAATACTTACAGAAAAAGTGACGGGTTTAGAAAAGTTTTTACAGCAGTATAAAGAATGGCAGCTCGTTGATCGTGATGATGTACAAATTGTATTGCAAAAGAAAGTTGATGATATTTCTCCGTTATTGAAAACGAGCGGGTATTTTGGTGTTTCAGAGGAAGGGATATTACAAATTTTCAAAGGTGTACCGAAAAGTGATAATGCGATCCATTCTTTCTTTCAAATTGATATGAAAAAGCTTGAGAGCTATGAACGTGCGAAATTGAAACGTGGCATTCGTATTAAATCAAAAGAAGGTTTTGTGAAGACGATTGAAAAAATGAAGCAATACGCAGTTCAAAGTAAGAAAAAAAGCAGCTCATGGTGAGCTGCTTTTTTTCTTATTTATTTTTAGCTAAAATTTCTTTTGCGATTTCATCAATTAGCATATCTTTTCCGATTGGATTGAATGCTTTCGTATTGAAGACTTCATTTGATACTTCATATACGTGATTGTTTTTAACTGCTTTATTGTCTTTCCAAACGGCACTGTTTTTGTAGTCTTCGTAAACTTTATCAGCTTCGCCGCCGAAGTTTACAATAAACATTTGATCAGGCTGGAATGCAACTAGACCTTCGAGTGATACTTGCGCCATCGTTTGTTTTAAATCCGTACCTTTTGTTGCTGGAAGTTTTAAGTCATTAAAGATGATGTCACCGTATCCGAAGCTGCCGTATACACGGAAGTTTTGTGGTGTAACTGCAACGAACATAAAGTTCTCATCTTTTGTTTTCTCTTTAATTTTTTTAGATAAAGAGTCTGCTTTCTTATCGTAGTCTGCAATCCATTTGTCTGCTTTCTTCTCTTCGTCAAATAGCTTACCTACTTCTTTAAACTTACCACGCCAGTCTTCTAAGTTTGTTTCTAGAACAACTGTAGGTGCAACCTTTTCTAGTTGATCATAAATTTTTAATTGACGGTTGTTTAAAATAATTAAGTCTGGTTTTAAAGCAGTAACAGCTTCTAAATCAACTTTAGGTGCCCAGTACCAACCTACTGCTTTTACTCCATCTAACTTGTCTGTTAAGTGATTTTGGATTTTATCTTTATATGTATTTGCTGTACCAACAGGTTTGTGTCCAAGAAGTAATAGTTCTTCTGTTGATCCAGATAAGTCAACAATTCTCTTTGGATTTACTGGAATTGTAGCTTCACCTTTAGCATGTTTTACAACTTTTGTTTTCGGTTCTTCTTTTGCCTTCGATTCTTCTTTTTGAGAAGAACAGCCAACGATAGAAAGAACAACGAGCATAATAGTAAATAAAATAAATAGCTTACGTTTCATCCTGATGTAACCCCTTTAATTAGTATTGATAATCATTATCGACTTCTGTATATTAAGGTGCTTTAACCTTTCTGTCAATGGAAAATAACAGAAGTTTCAAGTGGAGAACATTTGTTGGGGCAGTCTCGCTTTTCTATCATTAAATATGTTAAAATGGAATACATGATTTAAGAGGGAGAGATCGTATTTTGTTTGAATATGTTACAGGTTACGTGGAGTATGTAGGGCCGGAATATGTCGTAATTGATCATAATGGAATTGGTTATCAAATTTTCACACCAAATCCGTATGTATTTCAAAGAAGTAAGCAAGAAATCCGTGTCTATACATATCATTATGTGAGAGAAGATATTATGGCACTTTACGGGTTTAAAACACGTGAAGAGCGTTTATTATTTACAAAGTTGTTAGGCGTGTCTGGCATTGGGCCAAAAGGAGCTCTTGCAATTTTAGCTTCTGGTCAAACAGGACAGGTCGTTCAAGCGATTGAGCATGAAGATGAGAAGTTTTTAGTGAAATTCCCAGGCGTCGGAAAGAAAACAGCACGCCAAATGATTTTAGATTTAAAAGGAAAACTAGCAGATGTAGTACCAGATGCATTTGTTGATTTATTCTCAGACACAGAACGTTTTGATGAGAAGAAAGGTTCATCAGCTGAGCTTGATGAGGCACTGGAAGCTCTGCGCGCACTTGGATACGCAGAACGCGAAGTTTCTCGTGTTGTACCAGAGTTATTAAAAGAATCATTAACGACGGATCAGTATATTAAAAAGGCACTTAGTCTTTTACTAAATGGTAAGAGGTGAGTATAATGGACGAACGTCTCCTTTCAGGGGAATCTGCATATGAAGATGCGGATTTAGAATATTCATTACGGCCACAGACGCTCCGTCAGTATATTGGCCAAGATAAAGCAAAACATAATTTAGAAGTATTTATTGAAGCGGCGAAAATGCGTGAAGAAACGTTAGATCACGTGCTTTTATATGGACCACCAGGTCTTGGTAAAACGACGCTTGCGAATATTATTGCCAATGAGATGGGCGTTAATGTTAGAACAACTTCAGGTCCCGCAATTGAAAGACCAGGAGATTTAGCTGCTGTATTAACAGCGCTTCAGCCAGGGGATGTATTATTTATTGATGAAATTCATCGTTTGCATAGATCAATTGAAGAAGTATTGTATCCTGCGATGGAAGACTTTTGCCTTGATATTGTAATTGGAAAAGGGCCTTCAGCACGTTCTGTACGCCTAGATTTACCGCCATTTACATTAGTTGGAGCAACAACACGTGCTGGAGCATTATCGGCACCGCTTCGTGACCGCTTCGGTGTACTTTCAAGGTTAGAGTACTACACAGTAGATCAGCTTTCTGCGATTGTTGAACGTACAGCAGAAGTATTTGAAGTTGAAATCGATTCGTTAGCTGCATTAGAAATTGCAAGACGTGCTCGTGGTACACCTCGTATTGCGAATCGTCTTTTAAGACGTGTACGTGATTTCGCGCAAGTTCGTGGTAACGGAACGGTTACGATGGAAATTACACAAATGGCATTAGAGCTACTGCAAGTAGATAAATTAGGTCTAGATCATATTGATCATAAATTACTGCTTGGTATTATTGAGAAATTCCGTGGCGGTCCAGTTGGATTAGAAACGGTTTCAGCAACAATTGGAGAAGAATCTCATACGATTGAAGATGTGTATGAGCCGTATTTATTACAAATTGGCTTTTTACAACGAACGCCAAGGGGCCGAATTGTAACGCCGCTTGCGTATGAACATTTCGGAATGGAGATACCAAAAGTATGACGGAGATGCCAAAGCTGCTTATTACAGCCGGGATCTCACTCATCGTTGTTGGATTAGCTTGGAAGCTCATTGGAAGGCTTCCGGGCGATATTTTTGTGAAAAAAGGAAACGTTACCTTTTATTTTCCTATCATTACATGTATTGTGTTAAGTATTGTATTATCTTTTATTATGTATATAATAAATCGATTTAAATAAGAAATAGGTGGATATAGCTATGGATATAAATCTGTTTGATTTTCATTTACCAGAAGAACTTATTGCACAAGTCCCGTTAGAAGATCGTGAAACATCAAGATTAATGGTGTTAGACCGTGAAACAGGTGATATTGAGCATAAACATTTTACGGATATTCTTTCTTACTTACATGAGGGGGATTGCTTAGTTTTAAATGAAACGAAAGTTATGCCTGCTCGTTTGCACGGTGTGAAAGAAGATACAGGCGCGCACATTGAAGTACTTCTTTTAAAACAAGAAGAAGGTGATAAGTGGGAAACGCTTGTAAAGCCAGCGAAACGTGTAAAAGAAGGAACTGTTATCTCTTTTGGCGAAGGGAAATTAAAAGCAACTTGCACAGGAACTGCAGATCAAGGTGGACGCCAGCTTGAATTTTCATATGATGGCATCTTCTATGAAATTTTAGATGAACTTGGGGAAATGCCGCTTCCTCCATATATTAAAGAGACGCTGGAAGATCGCGATCGCTATCAAACAGTATATGCGAAAGAAATCGGTTCAGCAGCAGCGCCGACTGCGGGACTTCACTTTACAGAAGAGTTACTTGAGAAGTTAAAGCAAAAAGGCGTTCAGTTAGCATTCATTACACTTCACGTAGGACTTGGAACATTTAGACCAGTTTCTGCAGAGACGATTGAAGAACACCATATGCACGCAGAATATTATCATATGTCTGAAGAGACAGCGGCATTATTAAATCGTGTGAAAGAGAATGGTGGACGTATTATTACTGTAGGTACGACATCAACTCGTACGTTAGAAACAATTGCAACAGATCATGACGGTAAGCTCTGCGCCGCTTCTGGATGGACAGATATTTTCATGTATCCGGGATATGAATTTAAAGCAATTGATGGTTTAATTACAAACTTCCATTTACCGAAATCAACATTAATTATGCTTGTAAGTGCATTTGCAAATAGAGATAATGTACTTCATGCTTATAATGAAGCAGTAAAAGAAAAATATCGTTTCTTTAGCTTCGGTGATGCAATGTTCGTTGCATCTCACGCTAAAATGAGAAACAAATAAAAGGAGTAAGTTATGACAGCAATTCGTTATGAATTTATTAAGACATGTAAACAAACGGGTGCCCGTTTAGGTCGTGTGCATACGCCGCACGGTTCATTTGATACACCAACATTTATGCCAGTTGGTACACTTGCAACAGTTAAGACAATGTCACCAGAAGAATTAAAAGCAATGGATTCTGGCATTATTTTAAGTAATACGTATCATTTATGGTTACGTCCAGGTCATGAAATTATTCGTGAAGCAGGCGGCTTGCATAAATTTATGAACTGGGATCGTGCAATCTTAACAGATTCTGGTGGTTTCCAAGTATTCAGTTTAAGTGACTTCCGTCGTATTGAAGAGGAAGGCGTTCACTTCCGTAATCACTTAAATGGAGATAAATTATTCTTATCACCAGAAAAAGCGATGGAAATCCAAAATGCATTAGGTTCAGATATTATGATGGCATTTGATGAGTGTCCACCATTCCCAGCTACTTTTGAATATATGAAGAAATCTGTAGAGCGTACGAGCCGCTGGGCAGAACGTTGCTTAAAAGCGCATGAACGTCCGCAAGATCAAGGTTTATTCGGTATTGTACAGGGCGGGGAGTACGAAGAGCTTCGTCGTCAAAGTGCGAAAGATCTTGTTTCAATGGACTTCCCTGGTTACGCTGTAGGTGGTTTATCTGTTGGTGAACCGAAAGATATTATGAACCGTGTTCTTGAGTTTACAACACCACTTCTTCCAGATAATAAGCCTCGTTACTTAATGGGTGTAGGTTCTCCTGACTCGTTAATCGATGGCGCAATTCGTGGTATTGATATGTTTGACTGTGTACTTCCAACTCGTATCGCTCGAAATGGTACATGTATGACAAGTGAAGGTCGCCTTGTTGTAAAAAATGCGAAATTTGCAAGAGACTTCGGTCCGCTTGATCCAAACTGTGATTGCTACACATGTAAAAACTACTCACGTGCGTACATTCGTCACTTAATGAAATGTGATGAAACGTTCGGAATTCGTTTAACGTCTTATCACAACCTTCATTTTCTGTTAAACTTAATGGAGCAGGTGAGACAAGCTATTCGTGAAGACCGTCTTGGCGATTTCCGCGAAGAGTTCTTTGAACAGTATGGCTTTAATAAACCGAATGCTAAAAACTTCTAATACATAATTTAAAAGGAGGAACAAAAGATGAATGCAGGTATGATGAATATCGTTATGATCGTTGCGATGTTTGCGATTTTCTATTTCTTATTAATTCGCCCGCAACAAAAACGTCAAAAAGCAGTTGCTCAAATGCAAAGTGAGTTAGCAAAAGGTGATGCTATCGTAACAATCGGTGGTTTACACGGTACAATCGAATCAGTAGATGAGACAAAAATCGTTATTAAATCTGGTGGTTCACACTTAACTTTCGATCGCAATGCGATTCGTGAAGTTGTGAAAAACTAATGTGGAAGGCCCTGCATGAAATGTGCAGGGCCTTTTTTAGTTACTTTGCTTTGACATATTTACACCGAAAATACCACCGAGTGTACTCGCCCCCATTAATGCTAATTGATATAGTAATTGTGAGTTCGATAAGGTTTGAGAAAAGCCTAAATAGTTAACTAGAAAGACGAGTATAGTGAACGTGAGCCCTGTTGTGAAACCTACTAGCCAACCTTTTCCTTGAGCCTTTTTGCCGGCAGTAAATCCAGACATAAGCATAGATAAAAGAGCGAGTATAAAAATAGTAACGGTTAATGTCCCTTCATTTATATTCGTAAACTTTAATAAAAGAGCCATAATCATACTAGTAATAGATGCGAGAATTAGTAGCGTAACAATACCGAAGCCAATTGCAGTTGATAATTTTTTCGTTCCATCCATTTATGCATTCCCCCTTTTTAATACAAGCATATTTTCCTTTTGCTCAAGTTAGACTAGTTTCTTTTTTATAGGGGAGTCTATACGTAAAAAAGGAGATGTAGAAATGGAATGGATATCGGTAATTGGACGGACAATGCTTTTGTATATCATCATCTTAATTATTTTTCGTCTTATGGGTAAACGTGAGATAGGAGAGCTAAGTGTATTAGATTTAGTCGTATTTATTATGCTTGGAGAAATGGCTGTAGTAGCAATTGAAAATACCGATAAATCACTTTGGCATCAATTAGTTCCCATGACTTTTCTTATGTGCATACAAATCATTTTGTCAGTCATTTCATTAAAGTTTCAACGATTTCGGCATTTAATAGAAGGGGAACCAGCAATTATTATTAATGCGGGAAAGATTGATGAAAAAAAGATGAGAAACCAACGATATAATATTGATGATTTAATGATGCAATTAAGGGAACAAGGAGTTGGAGATATTCGGGATGTAGAATATGCTATTTTGGAACCGTCTGGGAAGTTATCTGTCTTTCAAAAGCAAAAAAATAAACAAGATACATTGCAGTTTACGCTTCCTCTTATTATTGATGGAGAAATTCAATCTAGTCATTTACAAATGATTGAGCATACAGATGAATGGCTTATTGAGAAATTAAAAAACTTAGGTTATAACGATATAACACAAATTTTATATTGTAGTTTTCAAAACGGAAAATTTTTTGTTGATTTAAAAGAAAATTAGAGACTTATTCTTTGAAAGAGTAAGAATGATTAGTGTAACTAATAATCAGTGGAGATTACCCCACTGATTAAAGTTTCACCTTATTTCAAAAATGAAAGTTTACGAATGATAGGGAGACGACTTAACTCTTCTTTTCGAATGAGTTTGAAAGTGAAGAGAAGTACGATATAAACAATTGTTGTTAAAGTGATTTCCCATAATGTTTGTATGCCAAGGGCATGAGAGAAAATAATATATTTATGAAGATAAAAACCGAAGGCACCTGCGATACCGATGGCAAGTCCGCCGAAAATATAGTCTTTTGCGTAAATGGTAAATGTAATCTTTTTTAAAACAGTAGCGTAGTGAAGAAATGTTACTGTTACAATATTTGCAGCAATAGCAAGTGCAACCCCCATCATTTGAAATTCTGGCCTTGATGCTAGTACAAAAATAACGATTAATTTCACGATGGCACCAATAAATGTATTCATCATTGCAGCTCTTGCTAAGTTTAAAGCTTGCAAAACAGAGGTAAGTGGACTTTGGAAATAATGAAATAAAAAGCAAGGCGCAAGAAGTTGAATGAATGCTGTTGCACTGTCTGACCCATACATAAGAGTTAAAACAGGAGAAGCGAATACGTATAATATAACGACAGACCATCCGCCGGTAATTAATGAAATTCGAAGTGCTTGTTGTAAACGGTGCTCCACTAATTTATGTTGTCTTTTTGCCATTGCTTCACTAATAGAAGGGACGAGCGCTGTAGAGAGAGCGTATGTAATAAAGGCGGGTAGTGATAAAAGCGGGAATGCATAACCGTTTAATATACCGTATTGCTGAGTTGCAACAGAAGCAGCGACACCAGCAATTGCTAAGCTTTGCATAACGACAATAGGTTCAAAAAAATATGAAACGGAGCCGATTAAACGACTTCCTGTAGTTGGAAGGGCAATATCCATCAGAGAATAAAATGTCCCTTTGCTTTCCTTTACAGTAGTGAAAAATCCAGAGCGTATTGATAAATGTTTTTCTCGCTGAAATAACGTGAGTAAAAATAATAACGATGCAACTTCACCGAGAACAGCTGATAACATAGCGCCGGCTGCAGCGTATTCTATGCCGTAAGGTAAAAATAATTGAATGCATATAGCAATAATGGTAATGCGGACGACTTGTTCTAGAACTTGCGCATAAGCGCTAGGTTTCATGTTTTGTTTCCCTTGAAAGTAACCACGCAAAACAGAAGAAACAGCAATAACAGGAACAACGGGCAAAATGGCCATTAATGGATAGTACGTTCTTTCGTCGGTTAATAATGTTTTTGCTAAAATAGGTGTGAGGAACATAATTCCGATTGTTAAAATAATACTAATAACGGATGTAACAGCTAGTGATACGGTTAATATTTTTTTAACTCTTTGTTTATCGTTCACAGCTTCCGCTTCTGCTACAAATTTTGCGATTGCGACAGGAAGACCAATTTGTGTCAATGTAATTGCTAAAATGAATGTAGGAACGGCCATCATATAAAGACCAACGCCTTCTTCTCCCAAAATACGTGCCATTACTATGCGGTTGATAAAGCCGAGTATTTTTGTAATAAAGCCGGCTATCATTAAAATAAATGCGCCTTTTAAAAAGCTTTGTCTCGTCATGTTCTTCTCCTACCTTCTCAAAATCAATGGAATGATTTACAATAATTTATATGCACGTACGAGACAAGAATGACAAGCATTTAAGAGAGTGAAGTATGATAGTGCTCTTGAAAGTAGTTATTGCTGTCCATTAGAGCGGGAATAAAAGCGACTTTTCGTGCGAAATAAGAAGGAGATGTTATAGATGTTAGATAGAGAGGCTTTGGTAGAATCATACCGCGGACAGTTACAAGTCGTTTTAGAAAGTAAAGTAGAAGAGTTTCAAATGTTCGGCTACGACAGGGTGACAGATGATGACATTTGGAAGTTTCTTAAAGTGAAAAAGTGGAAGAAGATAGACAGCGATGTTAGATTGTATGAATTAGTTAATGACGTATTAACAGTAAGTACTAATGAATATATGACATATTTAACTGTTGAAGCTTACCAAGCGCCACTTTGGTCATTTGATGAATATGAAAATAAATAACCGACTGCAATTGGTTTGTTCTTCCTTTTGCAGTATAATGATAGGTATTGATAATCAGGAAATAATTATGTCTAAGATCATATATAAAGGAGGTAGTGAAGAGAGAAAACAAATAATGAAAGTGCAGGTATCGTGAAAACGTACCGGCACAGCTAGTGATGAGCTAGCAAAATTATAGAAAGGAAGTCTACTAACTAGACGTATCCACACGTGTAAAAGTGAATCGTAAGAGATTTATTTAAAGTGTTAGTAGCGGAAAGAGGGTACATATGGCAAAGCGTGGTACGAGAATTGCCGCCTTTTTCCTCATCGTTTTATTAATCGGTGGAGTAATTGGTGCGGCAGGAAAAGACATAGCAAAAGGAATTAGTCTAGGACTAGACCTTCGCGGTGGTTTTGAAATTCTGTATGAAGTAAAACCAGCCAAAAAAGGTGACAAAATCGATCGAGACGTACTTGTAAGTACAGTAGGTGCTCTTGAGAATCGTGTCAATGTTCTCGGTGTAAGTGAGCCGAACATTCAAATCGAAGGGCAAGATCGAATTCGTGTACAGCTTGCTGGTGTACAAGATCAGCAAAAAGCACGTGAAATGTTATCAACACAAGCGAAATTAACATTCCGTGATGTAGATGATAATCTTCTTATGGACGGAACGGATTTAAAAGGCGGCGGAGCGAAGCAAACATTTGATGAGCAAGGCCGTGCGAGCGTAGGTCTTACACTAAAGAGCGCTGAAAAATTCCGTGAAGTAACTGAAAAAATTTCAAAAATGCCACCACCAACGAATTTAATGGTAATTTGGCTTGACTTTGAAGAAGGAAAAGATTCGTATAAAGCAGAATCTGCAAAACCGAATCCGAAGTTCTTATCAGCAGCAACAGTAAACCAAGTATTTAACCAAGCTGAAGTATCTATCGTAGGTGGAAACTTCACAGTTGAAAGTGCGAAACAACTTTCATCTTTATTAAATGCAGGTGCACTTCCTGTTGATTTAAAAGAAATGTATTCAACATCTGTTGGAGCGAAGTTTGGTCAACAAGCGTTAGAGCAAACGATTTTCGCTAGTGCGATTGGTATCGCTCTTATTTTCTTATTTATGCTTGTATTCTACCGTTTACCAGGACTTGTAGCGGTTATTATGTTAGGTTTATACATTTTCGTTACATTACTTGTCTTTAACTGGATGCATGCAGTTCTTACGTTGCCAGGTATTGCAGCGTTAGTGCTCGGAGTAGGTATCGCAGTTGATGCGAATATTATTACGTACGAGAGACTGAAAGAAGAGCTGAAAATTGGTAAGTCAATGATGTCGGCATTCCGTGCTGGTAACCATCGTTCATTAGCAACAATTCTAGATGCAAACGTTACGACTCTTGCAGCAGCTGGTGTGTTATTCGTTTATGGTAATAGCTCTGTAAAAGGATTCGCAACAAGTTTAATCGTAAGTATTTTAGTTGGTTTTATTACGAACGTATTCGGTACTCGTTTCTTACTAGGTCTACTTGTAAAGAGCCGTTACTTTGATAAAAAACCAGGATATTTTGGTGTGAAACAAAAGGATATTATTCCATTAACAAAAGGTGTAGTACATCCGCCAACGAGATTTGATCGTATTAATTTCGTAAATATCGGTCATAAATTCCTTATTTTCTCGATTGTAGTTGTAATTGCAGGAGCAATTATCTTACCAATTTTCAAATTGAACCTTGGTATTGACTTTGCCAGTGGTACACGTATTGACTTGCAATCAAAACAAGCCGTTACTGTGTCTGATATTCATAAAGATTTTAAAGAATTGAACATTGATGTGAAGGAAGAAAATATTGTACCGACTGGAGATGACAATAAAGGATTCGCAGTTCGTACATTAGGTGTTTTATCAAAAGATGAAATTGCGAAAACAAAAACATTCTTCCACGATAAATATGGTACAGATCCAAACGTAAGTACAGTTTCACCGACAATTGGTAAAGAAATTGCACGAAATGCATTTATCGCAGTATTAATTGCTTCTGCGGTTATCATTTTATACGTAAGTATTCGTTTCCGATTTACGTATGCGTTATCTGCAGTGCTTGCATTATTACATGACGCATTCGTTATGATTGTTATGTTTAGTATTTTCCAACTAGAGGTAGACTTAACGTTTATCGCTGCAGTACTAACAATCATCGGTTATTCTATTAATGACTCGATTGTTACATTTGATAGAAACCGTGAATTATACAAACAGAAAAAACGAGTGCGCGATATAAAAGATCTAGAAGAAATCGTAAATGCAAGTATTCGCCAAACGCTTGGTCGCTCGATTAACACCGTATTAACAGTGTTATTCCCAGTAATTGCACTGCTTATCTTCGGTAGTGAGTCACTACGTAACTTCTCGTTTGCGTTACTTGTTGGATTAATTGTAGGTACGTACTCTTCTGTTTTCGTTGCCTCTCAAATTTGGTTAATGCTTGAAAACCGTCGTTTGAAAAAGGGAAAAAACAAGAAGAAGGTTGAGAAAGTAGAATCTGAACCGCAAGTATAGAAAAGATGATGTCTCTTTATGAGGCATCTCTTTTTTCGTTTGTGGATACAATAAGATAGCAACTTTTTAACAGAAAGAAGATGGAAGAAAGTGGTGGTGTTATCGCTGTTTTTGTTAAAATAAAAAGATAGGTTAAGAAAAGAAGGGATTTTAATTATGGAAAAAGATGAACGTTTTAAACAGGCCGAGTTTGGTGCTATTGTCGGGATCGTTGGTAATATTATATTAGCGATTGTAAAGGCGGTAATTGGTTATATTGGGAACAGTAAAGCGCTATTAGCGGATGCCGTGCATTCTGCATCAGATGTAATAGGTTCGCTAGCTGTACTTTTTGGACTGCGAGCGGCAAAGCAGCCACCTGATGAGGATCATCCGTATGGTCATGGTAAAGCGGAATCGATTTCAGCGATTATTGTTGCGGTATTATTATTTATTGTGGGACTTGAAATCGCGATTTCGTCTATAAAAGCTTTTTCGCAAGAACTAGAACCGCCGAAAGGAATTACGATATTTGCTGTTGTTCTTTCAATCGTCGTGAAAGAAGGAATGTTTCAATATAAATTCCGATTAGGGAAAAGAGTAAACAGTGATGCAATTATTGCAAATGCATATGAGCACCGTTCGGATGTATTTTCTTCAATTGCAGCTTTAATCGGTATTTGTGCAGCTATAATAGGTGGTAAGCTTGGTATAGACTGGCTTGTATACGCTGATCCAATTGCGGGATTAGTTGTTTCACTTCTTGTTGTAAAAATGGCATGGAACATTGGAGCGGAAGCAATTCATGCAACGCTTGACCATGTTCTTCATGAGGAGGATGTTATTCCGCTTAGAGAAGCAGTTCTTCAAGTGGATGGTGTGAAAAAAATTGGTTCTTTATATGCACGGGAGCATGGTCATTATGTTATTGTCGATATTAAAGTGTCTGTAGATCCATACATTACTGTAGAAGAAGGGCACCGTATTGGAAAACATGTGAAAGAAATACTTATGAAACAAGATAATGTACAAAATGTATTCGTACATATAAATCCGTATTCTCCAAATTAAACATCATTAACATTTTAGTATATAGATATTGCATCGTAGTTTGCATTATATTGTCACCCCTTAATCTGTCTTGTATAATGAACAGGTTAAGGGGTGATTTCGTGTTACAACCGAAGACGCGTTGGAAAGAAAAAGAATATAATGACGAGCGAGTGAGTGAATTAGCAAGTAAATTACAGTTATCGCCACTTGTCGTTTCATTATTCCTCGGTAGAGGACTAGATACAGAAGATAAGATTTTAGATTTTTTAAATACAGAAAATCAAGAATTTCATGATCCATTTTTATTAGAAGGAATGGATAGAACGGTAGAACGTGTAAATAAGGCGATTCAAAATGGGGAGCAAATATTAATATTTGGTGATTACGATGCGGACGGAGTAAGTAGTACGACGGTTTTATATCTTGCTCTTCAAGAATTAGGTGCAGAAGTAGAATTTTACATTCCAAATCGTTTTACAGAAGGGTATGGGCCGAACGAAGAAGCGTTTCGTTGGGCGCATAGCGCAGGGTTCTCACTGATTATTACTGTTGACACTGGCATCGCAGCAGTACATGAAGCGAATGTAGCGAAAGAGCTTGGAATAGATCTAATTATTACAGATCACCATGAGCCACCGCCAGAATTGCCAGAAGCACTTGCGATTATACATCCGAAATTAGATGGCGGTGTATATCCGTTTCACTATTTAGCTGGTGTAGGTGTTGCGTTTAAAGTTGCGCATGCACTATTAGGCCGTGTACCAGAACATTTATTAGAGATCGCAGTAATCGGTACAGTAGCCGATTTAGTATCACTTCATGGTGAAAATAGGTTGCTAGTGAAACGCGGTTTAAAACATATGCGTATGACAAGAAATATTGGTTTGAAGGCATTGTTTAAAGTTGCTAACGTTTCGCAAAGTGAAATTACTGAAGAGAGTATTGGCTTCTCAATTGCACCTCGTATTAATGCGGTTGGGCGTTTAGAAGATGCTGCGCCGGCTGTACACCTTTTATTATCAGATGATCCAGAGGAAGCGAAAGAGCTAGCTGAAGAAATTGATGAGCTGAACAAACTGCGAAAAGATATTGTAAAGCAAATTACAGAAGAGGCTATCGCTGAAGTTGAAAATAACTTCCCGCCAGAAGAAAACAAAGTATTAGTACTTGCAAAAGAAGGCTGGAACCCAGGGGTAATTGGAATTGTTGCTTCTAAATTAGTTGAACGTTTTTATCGTCCGACGATTGTATTAAGTATCGATCCTATAAAAGAAACAGCAAAAGGCTCAGCACGTAGTATTGCAGGATTTGATTTGTTTGCAAACTTATCAGATTGTAGAGAGTTATTGCCACACTTCGGAGGGCATCCGATGGCAGCGGGAATGACGCTACATATGAATGATGTAGATGAATTACGTCGCCGATTAAATGAACAAGCAGATGCGATTTTAACAGAAGAAGATTTTATTCCAATTACAGCAGTTGATGTTTTTTGCAAAGTAGAGGATGTAACGCTAGCGGCAATTGAAGATATGCAAAAACTAGCCCCGTTTGGTATTGGAAATCCGAAACCACGTATTGCAGTAAAAGATGCAGAGTTAGAAAGCATTCGCGCAATCGGATCAGATGGTTCTCATTTAAAAATGGCTCTTCGTGATGGACAAGCAACACTGGATACAATTGGATTTGGTTTTGGTGCATATGCGAAAGAAATCTCTCCAGTTGCAAAAGTATCTGTAATAGGAGAAGCATCCATCAATGAATGGAATAATTTTAAGAAGCCACAACTAATGGTACAAGATATTGCTGTAGAGGCGTGGCAATTATTTGATTGGCGTAGTATGCGTAATGCAGAAGCAAATTTAGCAGAACTTCCGAAAGAAAAAATAACAATGGTGTATTTTTCTGAAGAGGTATTGAATAAATTTTCTTTAGAGAGCTATAAAGAAAAGCTCATGCATGCTTCAGAAGTAACGCATTTAGATGATCAATATATCGTGTTACTTGATTTACCAAAAGGAACAGATGAATTACGTGAGCTCTTTAAAGTAGGATTCCCAGCGCGAATTTATACGCTATTTTATCAAGAGAATAACCACTTATTTAGTACAGTTCCGACGAGAGAACACTTTAAATGGTACTATTCTTTCTTAAGCCAAAAAACACCATTTTCTTTAAGGCAATATGGAGAACAACTATGTCGTCATAAAGGTTGGTCAAAAGATACAGTAAATTTCATGACACAGGTGTTTTTTGAGTTAGAATTTGTTACAATAAAAGATGGCGTCATTTTTATGGCAGACAAAAAACAAAAGCGTGATTTAATTGAATCGAACACATATCGTGAAAAAATGAACCACTTACAATTAGAAAAAGAATTGGTTTATAGCACATATCAGCAACTATATACATGGTTTGAAACGATTCGTAATCATAAAGAAGTAGAACAGTTAGGGTAAAGGATTTGTATTTACAAACCTTTTAGATCTGAGGAGGATTCAGAAATATGGATTTCAAGCAACATATCGCAATTGTACCGGATTATCCGAAAGAAGGTATTGTGTTTAAAGACATTACACCTTTAATGAATGACGGTAAAGCATACAAAGCAGCAACAGATGCAATCGTAGAGTACGCAAAAGAAAGAGATATCGATGTTGTAGTAGGACCAGAAGCTCGTGGTTTTATTATCGGTTGCCCAGTTTCTTATGCGTTAGAAGTAGGATTTGCGCCAGTTCGTAAATTAGGAAAATTACCACGTGAAGTAATTACAGTTGACTACGGTAAAGAATATGGTAAAGATGTTTTAACAATCCATAAAGATGCAATTAAGCCAGGTCAACGCGTATTAATTACAGATGATCTATTAGCTACAGGTGGAACAATCGAAGCGACAATTAAGTTAGTTGAAGAGCTAGGCGGAGTTGTAGCAGGAATTGCATTCTTAGTAGAACTTACTTACTTAGATGGTCGTAAAATGTTAGATGGTTACGATGTATTAGTATTAGAAAAATACTAATCACTATATAGGTAAAACTACGGTGATAAAAAGTACCCGTGAATCTCTTGGAGAGGAGCGGGTACTTTTGTATAATTGAACAAAAAATTATGGTGAAATGTCAGTAAAATCTTTTCCTTTTCACAATTCACAATCATTGGGTTATAATGATAGAATATAATTTATTCTATTAAATAAAGATAAAGTCAATTTTCAATAAAAGGTGATTCGATGGCAAATGAGCAGGTACTAACAGCTGAACAGGTACTCGAGAAAGCAAGTCAATATTTAGCGGATGAAGATATTGAGCTAGTGACACGTGCCTATGAATATGCACGTGATGCGCATAGCGAACAATATAGAAAATCGGGTGAACCGTATATTATTCATCCGATTCAAGTTGCAGGTATTTTAGTTGATTTACACATGGATCCAGCTACGGTATCAGCAGGTTTCTTACATGATGTAGTGGAAGATACAGAGATTACGTTAGAAGATATTGAACGGGAATTTAATAAAGAAATTGCTATGCTTGTTGATGGTGTTACAAAGCTTGGGAAGATTAAATATAAATCTCACGAACAACAACAAGCAGAAAACCATCGCAAAATGTTTATTGCAATGGCTCAAGATATTCGAGTTATTTTAATTAAACTAGCTGATCGTCTTCATAACATGCGTACATTGAAACATTTGCCTCAAGAGAAGCAGCGTCGCATAGCGAATGAAACGTTAGAAATCTTTGCACCTTTAGCACATAGACTCGGAATTAGTACTATTAAGTGGGAGCTAGAGGATACGTCACTTCGCTATTTAAATCCACAACAATATTATCGTATTGTAAATTTAATGAAGCGTAAACGTGCAGAACGTGAAGAATATTTAGAGGAAGTAATGACTGGTATTCGTGAGAAATTAGACGAAGTTGCGATACAACCTGAGATTTCTGGAAGACCGAAACATATTTATAGTATTTATCGTAAAATGGCACTGCAAAATAAACAGTTCAATGAAATTTACGATTTATTAGCTGTACGTGTTGTTGTAAATAGTATCAAAGATTGTTATGCAGTGCTTGGAATTATTCATACGTGCTGGAAGCCGATGCCAGGTCGTTTTAAAGATTATATTGCAATGCCAAAAGCAAATCTATATCAATCTCTTCATACGACTGTAATTGGACCGAAAGGTGATCCACTTGAAGTGCAAATTCGTACGAAAGAAATGCACGAAATTGCAGAATTCGGGATCGCGGCACACTGGGCATACAAAGAAGGAAAAACAGCAGAAACAACAGGTACATTAGAGAAGAAACTCACGTGGTTCCGTCAAATATTAGAATGGCAAAATGAAGCTTCTAATGCAGAAGAATTTATGGAGTCATTAAAAATTGATTTATTCTCTGACATGGTATTCGTCTTTACACCGAAAGGCGATGTAATGGAATTACCACTTGGATCGGTTCCAATTGATTTCGCGTATCGTGTCCATTCGGAAATTGGGAATAAAACAATTGGTGCAAAAGTAAACGGGAAAATGGTAACGCTGGATTATAAATTAAAAACCGGCGATATCATTGAAATTTTAACGTCGAAACATTCATATGGCCCAAGTCAAGATTGGGTAAAACTTGCTCAAACATCTCATGCGAAAAATAAAATTCGTCAATTCTTTAAGAAACAACGTAGAGACGAAAATATTGAAAAAGGCCGTGAACTTGTTGAAAAGGAAGTACGTGGTCTAGAGTATGAGATGAAAGAAGTATTAGCGCCTGATAACTTAAAACGCGTCGCTGAGAAATTTAACTTTGCAAATGAAGAAGATATGTTTGCAGCAGTTGGATATAGCGGAATTACAGCTTCGCAAATTGTTACGCGACTAACGGACAAGTTCCGCAAACAACGCGAAGAAGAAGAAATTGTTGAAGTTAAAGAAGTCCGTAAACCGATGAAAATTCGAAAATGGGATTCTGGTGTAAAGGTAAGCGGTGCTGATAATTTATTAATCCGTTTATCGAAATGCTGTAACCCAGTTCCGGGCGATGATATCGTTGGGTATATTACAAAAGGCCGAGGTGTATCAATTCACCGCCGTGATTGTGTAAATGTTCATACAGAAGAAGCTGTAGAACGATTATTAGAGGTAGAGTGGGAAGGTAGCCCTGAAAAAGAAATTGAGTATAACGTTGATATTGAAATTTCAGGTTACGATCGCCGCGGTTTATTAAATGAAGTACTGCAAGCTGTTACAGAGACGAAAACATACATTTCAGCTGTTTCTGGTAGAAGTGACCGTAATAAGATGGCAACAATTAATATGTCAATCTCGATTCGTAACTTACAACACTTGAAAAAAGTAGTAGAACGCATTAAACGCGTTCCAGAAATTTATGCAGTACGACGCATGATGCATTAATAGGGAGTGTAGAAAGATGAGAGTTGTTTTACAACGATCGAAGAAAGCGTCTGTCACAGTAGACGGTGAGATCGTAGGACAAATTCCGTTCGGTTTAACATTACTAGTTGGCATTACGCACGAAGATACAGAAAAGGATGCAACTTACATTGCGGAAAAAATTGCAAACTTACGTATTTTTGAAGATGAGAGCGGAAAGATGAATCATTCTGTACTTGATGTAGAAGGACAAGTTCTATCTATTTCGCAATTCACATTATACGGAGATTGCCGCAAGGGCAGACGTCCAAACTTTATGGATGCTGCGAAACCTGACTATGCAGAGCGTTTATACGATTTCTTTAATGAAGAAGTTCGTAAACAAGGATTACATGTGGAAACAGGAAAGTTTGGAGCAATGATGGACGTTTCTTTGATCAATGATGGTCCGGTGACCTTAATTGTAGAAAGTAAATAGTGTTGATAAAAAAGAGAGGGTTATATAATCCTCTCTTTTTTATACATTGTTGTATGTTTTGTTCATTTATTTGGAATCAATAGCAGTTTCGGTTATGTATAACTCTCTCATCAATATGGAACAATAAAAAGTAAAACATCCATATTGAATGTGAGGGATATACGTATGCGTATGAATGAAAAAGGGCATTCTGTTACAAATGGTGCAAATCAACTGTTTAACGTGAATTTTCATGATTTTATTTCAAAAGAGCAAAACAATACTTCAATGGAGCTTGCTTCCGAGTTTGGGATTTCTCTTCAAGATGTAAAGCGTTTAAAGAAGCAGATTGAACGTTCTTAGAGCACTTGACAATCCTACTTAACAAACGTATAGTAATTTTATATTTACATATGAATATAACCGTTGATAGAGAAGAGTAAATGAGACACACATGGAAAGAGAAGGAATGTCTTAGGCTGAAAACATTTCTGCATGATGACTGATTGAATGACACTCTAGAGGTTTCAACTTGAACGGCATATATGCTTAGTAGGGATGAACGCATATTTAAGCGTTATTAAAAAAGTGGAAGCATACGTGCTTCAATTAGGGTGGCACCACGGGTATAATACTCTCGTCCCTACTGTTTAAACAGTAGAGGCGGGAGTTTTTTTATTTTTATTAAGATTAAAACAATTTGAGGAGGAACTGAATATGTCTATTCAAATCCCACGCGGAACGCAAGATATTCTTCCAGGCACTGTTGAGTTATGGCAGTATATCGAAGGGCAAGCACGCGAAATTTGCCGTCGTTACAATTATAAAGAAATTCGTACACCAATCTTTGAACACACTGAGCTATTTTTACGCGGTGTTGGTGATACGACAGATATCGTACAAAAAGAAATGTACTCATTCCAAGATCGTGGAGAGCGTAGCTTAACATTACGTCCAGAAGGTACTGCACCTGTTGTACGTTCTTACGTTGAAAATAAAATGTTTGGTGATGCGACACAACCAACGAAATTATACTATATCGGTCAAATGTTCCGTTATGAAAGACCACAAGCAGGTCGCTATCGTCAATTCGTACAATTCGGTATCGAAGCAATTGGCAGTAATGACCCTGCAATTGATGCAGAAGTAATTGCACTTGCTGTTGAATTTTACCGCGGCATGGGCTTAAAAAATATTAAAGTTGTATTAAACAGTTTAGGTGACGCAGCGAGCCGTCAAGCACACCGTGATGCATTAATCGCACACTTTGAGCCACGTATCGGCGAATTCTGTTCTGACTGTCAATCTCGCTTAGAAAAGAACCCACTTCGAATTTTAGACTGTAAGAAGGACCGTAACCATGAATTAATGGGAACAGCACCATCTATTACAGAATACTTAAACGAAGATTCAGCAGTATACTATGACAAAGTTCAACAACTATTAACGATGATGGATGTTCCGTTTGAAAAAGATCCGAACTTAGTGCGTGGTTTAGACTACTATCAACACACTGTTTTTGAAATTATGAGTGAGGCAGAAGGTTTCGGTGCAATCACTACATTAAGCGGTGGTGGCCGTTATAACGGACTTGTACAAGAAATCGGTGGACCAGAAATGCCAGGTATCGGTTTTGCAATGAGTATTGAACGTTTAATTATGGCGCTAAAAGCTGAAAACATTGAATTACCACTTGAACATAGCATTGATTGTTACGTTGTGGCGCTTGGCGAAAAAGCGAAAGACCATGCTGCAAAAGTTGCGTTCGATCTTCGTAAAGTTGGATTGTCAGTTGAAAAAGATTATTTAGATCGCAAAATGAAAGCACAATTTAAATCAGCAGATCGTCTAAAGGCGAAATTTGTAGCTGTATTAGGAGAAGATGAGCTAGATAAAGGCATCATTAACTTAAAAGATATGGCAACAGGTGAACAAGAAGAAGTAGCGTTAGATGTATTTGCTTCATACGTAGCAGAGAAATTAATATAGGGGGAACTTACAGTGGCTGAAAGAACACATGCATGTGGAAAAGTAACAGTAGAAGCTGTTGGACAAACAGTTCAATTAAAAGGTTGGGTACAAAAACGCCGTGACTTAGGTGGATTAATCTTTATCGACTTACGTGACCGTACAGGTATCGTGCAAGTTGTATTTAACCCAGAAACATCAAAAGAAGCGTTAGAAGTAGCAGAAACAATTCGTAGCGAATACGTATTACACGTAGAAGGTACAGTTGTTGAACGTGGTGAAGGCGCAATTAATGACAATATGGCAACTGGTCGTATTGAAGTACAAGCAACAAAAGTAAATGTACTAAATGCAGCGAAAACAACGCCAATCATCATTGCTGATGATACAGATGCATCAGAAGATGTGCGTTTAAAATATCGTTATTTAGACTTACGTCGTCCAGTAATGTTTAACACATTCAAAATGCGTCATGACGTAACGAAAACAATTCGTAACTTCTTAGACACAGAAGAGTTCTTAGAAGTAGAAACACCAATTTTAACGAAAAGCACGCCAGAAGGAGCTCGTGACTATTTAGTACCAAGTCGTGTACATGATGGTGAATTCTATGCATTACCACAGTCACCACAGTTATTTAAACAGCTTCTTATGGTCGGCGGATTTGAGCGTTACTATCAAGTAGCACGTTGTTTCCGTGATGAAGATTTACGTGCGGATCGTCAACCGGAATTCACGCAAATCGATATCGAAGCTTCATTCTTAACACAAGATGAAATTTTAGATATGATGGAGCGTATGATGACGAAAGTTATGAAGGATGCAAAAGGTGTAGAAGTTAGTGCACCATTCCCTCGTATGAAATATGCTGATGCAATGGCTCGCTACGGTTCTGATAAGCCAGATACACGCTTTGAAATGGAACTAACAGACTTATCTGAGTTTGCTGCAGGTTGTGGCTTTAAAGTATTTACAAGTGCTGTAGAAAGCGGCGGACAAGTAAAAGCAATTAATGCAAAAGGTGCTGCAAGTAAATATTCTCGTAAAGACATCGAGGCATTAACTGAATTCGTGAAAGTATACGGTGCAAAAGGTCTAGCTTGGCTTAAAGTTGAAGAAGACGGCCTAAAAGGACCGATTGCGAAATTCTTCGGTGAAGAAGATGCAAATGTGTTAATGAGCACATTAGAAGCTACTGCTGGCGACTTATTACTATTCGTAGCAGATAAGAAGAGCGTTGTTGCAGATAGCTTAGGCGCACTTCGTTTACGTCTAGGTAAAGAGCTTGAGTTAATTGATGAAAGTAAATTTAACTTCCTATGGGTAACTGATTGGCCACTTCTTGAGTACGATGAAGATGCAGATCGTTACTTCGCAGCTCACCACCCATTCACAATGCCATTCCGTGAAGACGTTGAGTTACTAGAAACAGCACCAGAAAAAGCACGTGCACAAGCATATGACCTTGTATTAAACGGTTATGAGCTTGGTGGTGGATCACTTCGTATTTACGAGCGTGACGTACAAGAAAAAATGTTCAAAGCACTTGGATTCTCACAAGAAGAAGCGCAAGAGCAATTCGGATTCTTATTAGAAGCATTCGAATACGGTACACCACCACACGGCGGTATTGCATTAGGTTTAGATCGTCTTGTTATGCTGCTTGCAGGCCGTACGAACCTTCGTGATACAATTGCATTCCCGAAAACAGCAAGCGCAAGCTGCTTATTAACAGAAGCTCCAAGCCCAGTTGCAGAAGCGCAGCTTGAAGAACTGAACTTAAAATTAAGCTTGAAAGAAGAGAAGTAAGAATAGGGTCTAGATGGTTATACTATAACCGTCTAGACTTTTTTTGAGAGGTT
>NZ_JBBORJ010000004.1:0-66460 GCF_038004545.1 Bacillus sp. FSL R5-0585 | reverse complement strand
GATTGGCATCATATTCGGCATTTGATTGTTATCCATGATCGGCATTATATTCGGCGGCTGGTTGTTATCCATAATTGGCATTATATTCGGTGACTGGTTGTTATCCATAATCGGCATTATATTCGGCGGCTGGTTGTTATCCATAATTGGCATTATATTCGGTGGCTGGTTGTTATCCATAATTGGCATTTGAATATTTGGCGGTATGACTTGTGGAATAACTACATTTTCTTTCGATACATTTGGCGATACTATATTCCCTACATTCTCTTTCTTCACTTGTGGTGACACTATATTCCCTACATTTTCTTTTTTCACTTGTGGTGACACTATATTCCCTACATTTTCTTTCGATACATTTGGCGATACTATATTTCCTACATTTTCTTTCTTCACTTGCGGCGATACTATATTCCCTACATTTTCTTTCTTCACTTGCGGCGATACTATATTCCCTACATTTTCTTTCTTCACTTGCGGCGATATTATATTCCCTACATTTTCTTTCTTTACTTGCGGCGATATTATATTCCCTACATTTTCTTTCTTTACTTGCGGCGATACTATATTGTTTTTTTTCGTTTGCGGAGAAATGATATTGTTAGGTTTCATTTTACTAATTTGAGGAGCAATTAACTCGCTTCCTTTTTTTATTACATCTGAAATTTTATATTCTTTTTTCGGTTTTATTGGTGGTTGTGGCGGCTGCGGTAATACATTTACCGAAAACTTCGTGTTTTCTTTTTCCGCCGGTTTTTGTTTTTCTATCACAGGTGGTTTTTGAATAACAGACGGTTTTTCAACTGGTTTTTCTTTTTGAATTGGCTGTTCTTTTTGCACCTCTTTTTGCGGTTTCACCTGTACTTCTTTTTGTGGCTTTACCTGCATCTCCTTCTGTGGTTTCACCTGTACTTCTTTTTGCGGCTTTACCTGCATCTCCTTCTGCGGTTTTACTTGCACTTCTTTTTGTGTTTGTTGCATAGCTGGCTGCTGTGTAATTGGTGCTGATTGATACGTAACTTCTTCTTCATCTTCTATTCCAAGCGGAGTTGGTGTTGCTGCAAATTCTTTTTGCTGCACTTCTTTTACGTATTGCTTTGGAGGCGCTGAACCTGCTCCAGCCTGTTGTTTCATGTGAACACTCTTGGATGGCACTTTAATTTTCATACCTGGCATAATTAAATCTGGATTACTAAGTTGTGTATTTGTTTTTTTCAACGTGTCAAAATCCACTCCGTACTTTTTCGCAATTTTCCAAAGGGTATCCCCTTTTTGCACGATATGAATTTTCAAATTTTCCCCCTCCTGTATAACTTATCTATAAGTAACAAATCTCATGAAGTAACTCTTTCTAAATAACATTAACTTCTTTTCACTTTTATCACTTCTTCGATTTTCAATATTATTCGAAGTGGAATAAGCATAAAGAACCACAATGATTTCTTCAAAACAATGTATGCCCATTTCGTTCCCGTTATGATTATATGTATGAAAAAAAGCAACGGGAATACCGTTGCTTTACACACGCTCTAACATACGATTTAATGCAAGAACCGCTTCTGCCGTTACTTGTTTGTCTACGCTAATAACGTTAATTTCTTCTCCTCTTTCTATCGTTTCAAGTGTCCATAATAAGTGAGGCAGATCAATTCGGTTCATCGTTAAGCACGGACACATAAATGGATTAAGTGAAACAATTTCTTTATCTGGATGTTGCTGAATAATTCGGTTCACTAAATTCATTTCTGTACCAATCGCCCATTTGCTACCAGATGGGGCTGATTCAATCATATCAATAATATATTTCGTTGAGCCTGCATAATCTGAAGCAGCTACAACTTCATAGCAACATTCTGGATGTACAATAATATTCATATCAGGATGATTTTTTCGTACGCTCTCAATGTTCTTCACTGTAAAATTTTGATGAACAGAACAATGCCCTTTCCATAAAATTACTTGAATTTCTTCTATATCCCCATCGTACTCTAATGAATCTGTGTGTGGGTCCCATACTGCCATTTTATCTAACTGGATACCTAAATCGTACGCTGTATTTCTCCCTAAATGTTGGTCTGGTAAAAAGACAAGACGTTCTTTTTGAGTAAACGCCCAAGATACCATTTGCTTTGCATTAGAAGATGTTACTGTTGCTCCTCCGTTACGACCACAAAACGCTTTAATTGCAGCTGTAGAGTTCACATATGTTAACGGAATCATCGTATCTCCAAATAATTTCGTGAGCTCTTTCCATGCTCTTTCTGTTTGTTCAATATCTGCCATATCCGCCATCGAACAACCTGCACGCATATCTGGTAAGATGACAACTTGATCATCTGTCGTTAACATATCTGCTGTTTCCGCCATAAAGTGCACCCCGCAAAACACAATATATTTTGCGTCTTTATTGCTCGCTGCAACTTGCGCAAGCTGAAGTGAATCCCCTGCTGCATCTGAAAATTGTACCACTTCATCTTTTTGATAATGATGCCCTGGAATGAATAACATTTTCCCCATTTTCTCTTTAATTTCACGAACACGCTTTTCCATATCTTCCGTTGACATCGTGTAATAACGCTCTGGTAACATCGTTTCAATTGGCTGTACTTGTTCTAAAATACTCATATACGTTTCTCCCCTCTAAGCCACTTTCCTTATCCTTCAATATTGAAACTAATATCAAGTGCTTTCACTGAATGTGTTAACGCTCCAAGTGAAATATAATCTATCCCTGTTTTTCCGTATTTCGGTAAATCTTCGATTGTGATGCCCCCTGAAGCTTCTGTAACGATAGCACTTGGTACAATTTTTGAAAACTCCCGGATTTCATCTGGCGTACGATTATCGAACATAATAATATCAGCACCAGCAGCAACAGCCTCTCTCACCTGTTCCTCAGTTTCTGTTTCTACTTCTACTTTCACCATATGTCCTAACTTCTCTTTCACTGATGTAACAGCTTTTGTAATAGAACCAGCAAACGCAATATGATTGTCTTTAATCATGACACCATCATATAAACCGAAGCGATGATTAAATCCACCGCCGCACACGACTGCATGCTTATCAAACATACGTAGTCCTGGCATCGTTTTTCGCGTATCACAAATGCGAGTATGACTGCTATCTAAAGCAAGAACCGCTTTACGCGTCATCGTCGCTATTCCGCTCATACGCTGAATAACATTTAATATAACGCGCTCTGCTGTTAATAACGATGCAATTGGACCTTGCACAGTTGCAATGATTTCGCCTTTTTCTACAAGGTCCCCATCTTTTTTATGAAGCTCTACTTCAATTCTCTCATCAATTAATTTAAATCCTGATTCAATTACTAAACGTCCTGCAAAGACCCCTGTATCCTTCGCAAGAAACGTTCCTTTCGAAAGCAAGTTATCTGGAAAAATAAGCTGAGATGTTACATCTCTTTCCCCTATATCTTCTAAAAAAAATCGATTTAATGCTTCTTTAACTTTTATCGTGTTCATAAAGCCCCTCTTCCCCTCATCACACAAGTTGTCGTTTTCTCTTTACTCGAACAATCTCTTTCTTTCCTATATTTCTATCTGGATAATCACTCCGGTAATGCCCGCCAATACTTTCTTCTCTTTGCAAGGCTGACACAACTATAAGCTCACAAACCGTTAACATATTAATAAGCGTTATCTCTTCATTCGTAAGAACATCATGTTGTAATATCATATTTCGAACACCATACTTACTAAGCCATCTCTTCGCATAAGATAAACTTTGCTCTGTTCGCACAATCCCAACATATTTCATCATGCATTTTTGTATTTCTTCTTTCGTCGGTAAATGATTCAGAACGATAAACTTTGCTTCCTTTTCGGCTAGCATGTTCACCTTTTCTTTTGTCTCTCTAGATAAAATGTGTCGTCCGATTCTTTTTCCAAACACAAGACCTTCTAATAATGAATTACTCGCTAATCTATTTGCACCATGAACCCCGTTACAAGCTACTTCACCGACTGCGTATAAGTTCGGAATAGACGTCTCTCCATCACAGTTCGTTTTCACGCCGCCCATGTGAAAATGAGTACCGGGCACGATTGGAATAAGTTTTTTATTTATATCGACTCCATTTGTTTTACATATCGATGACACGGTCGGAAAGCGTTGTTCAAAGTTTTGAATCATTTCGATGTTTAAGTACACTTTTTCACCTGCAAGTAGCTGTTCATGAATAGCCCTTGCGACTACATCACGAGGCGCTAAATCCTGTTCGGAATGTATATCCATCATAAAACGCTGCCCTTTTCCATTTATAAGGACAGCTCCTTCTCCGCGAACAGCTTCGGACACAAGACCAGAACAACGCCCACCCGCGTATAACATCGTCGGATGAAATTGTATAAACTCTAAATCTACAAGCTCTCCGCCTGCACGGTACACCATTGCAAGTCCATCGCCTGTAATCGTCTCATCATTAGAAGTAAAGGCGTATAAACCGCCAATACCGCCTGAAGCTAACACCGTATAATCTGCATTGTAACGTTTCAATTCTCCTTTATTGTTGCGAGTTAAAGCCCCAACACATTTATCTTTTTCTATAATAAAATCGAGCACCATTTCCTGTTCCACTACCGTAACGTATGGAGCTACTTCTTGAATAAGATGCTCTAATAAATTCTTTCCTGTTGCATCGCCACCTGCATGTAAAATACGACGTTTTCGATGCGCTCCTTCTTTTCCAAGATGAGGACCTGTTTCATCTCCATCAAATTTCATTCCATTTTCAATAAGGTTATTAATTTCTTTCGGTCCTTCCTCGACTAAATAACGGACCACTTCTTCATTGTTATAATGACACCCTGCTACTAGCGTATCTTCAAAATGATCATTAGGATTGTCGTATGTAGCTACCGCTGCGGCAATTCCACCTTGAGCTAAATGTGTATTATTATTACGTTTCGTCTCCTTTGTGATAATAATCACATTCTTTTCGTGACAAATCTCTTTTGCAACACGAAGTGCCGCAACGCCACTTCCAATAATTAAGACATCTGCGCTTGGCATAATTGTTGCCTCCTACTTTACACTTTTCAATTGTCTTGACACCTATATTTACATAGTTTTAAAATAATGACAAGAGTTTTTTTATAATTCTTATTTTCACTACCATTTAAAAAGTAAAAGAAATGTAACTCTTACTAGAGAGAGGAACTTACATGATGATATATCTTGACTATGCAGCTACTACACCTATGAGCGAAGAAGCGTTACAAACATATATGAAAGCAGCATCGCAATACTTCGGAAATGAACAAAGTTTACATGATATTGGAGGAACGGCTTCTTCTTTATTACAAGTTTGCCGAAAAACATTTGCGGAAATGATTGGAGGAAAAGAACAAGGAATATTTTTCACAAGTGGTGGATCGGAATCGAACTATCTTGCAATCCAATCACTTCTAAATGCCCGAAATAAGAAGCATATTATTACGACACCTATGGAACATGCATCCATTCGAAGTTATTTTCAATCCCTAAAATCAAAAGGCTATACGATCACTGAAATTCCTGTTGATAAAAATGGACTCATTTGTTTAGTAGATTTAGAGGCAGCTATTACGGAAGATACTGTGCTAGCAAGTATACAGCATGGAAACTCTGAAATCGGAACCGTTCAAAACATTACAGAAATCGGGGCACTTTTAAAAAAATATAATGTTTTATTTCATACGGATTGTGTGCAAACGTTTGGTAAACTGCCTATCCATGTTTTTGAGATGGGGATTGATAGTCTTTCTGTTTCAGCACATAAAATATACGGACCAAAAGGTGTCGGCGCTTGCTACATAAATCCGCAAACTCGCTGGGAACAAGTATTTCCAGGAACTTCTCACGAAAAAGGATTTCGCCCAGGTACAGTGAACGTTCCCGGCATCGCATCTTTTTTAACAGCTGCTGAAAATATATTAAAAACTCAATGGGAAGAAAGTTTACGTTTTAAAGAGTTACGATCCTACTTTTTAGAGCAAATACAAACAATTCCGCTAGAAATTGAAGTAGAAGGTCATTCTACTTCTTGTTTACCACATATTGTTGGGGTTACAATAAAAGGAATAGAAGGTCAATATACTATGCTAGAATGTAATCGCCATGGTATCGCCATTTCCACCGGAAGTGCTTGCCAAGTCGGTAAACAAGAACCTTCGAAAACTATGCTTGCAATTGGAAAAACGTATGAAGAGGCAAAACAATATGTCCGCTTCTCTTTCGGACAACAAACAACGAAAGATCAAATTGATACTACTATTCATGCACTACACACAATTGGAAATCAATTTTATAGAGGTGTTAAATCATAATGAAACAAAATGAACAAAAAAAGATTTTAGGTGAAGAAAGACGACAGCTTATCCTCCAGTGGCTTCTTGCTGCAAATGAACCGTTATCGGGGAATGAACTATCGAAAAAGACGAACGTAAGTAGACAAGTTATCGTGCAAGATATTTCCTTGCTTAAAGCACGAAACGAACCAATTATTGCAACTGCTCAAGGCTATTTATATTTAAAGCCACAAGAGAAACAACAAACTTTTGAACGCGTAATCGTATGCCAGCACAAACCAGCAGAAGTACGTCAAGAACTTACAATGCTTGTTGACCACGGCGTTACGATTAAAGACGTAAAAGTTGAGCATCCTGTATACGGTGACTTAACAGCATCCATTATGGTAAGCAATCGCTTTGATGTAGAGCAATATTTACAAAAAATCGAAAACACAAACGCTTCTTATCTATCGCAACTAACAGATGGTATTCACTTACATACAATTGAAGCAGATTCTAAAGAGAAGTTAGATGCTGCTTGCGAAGCTTTAGATAAAGCAGGATTTCTCGTTTATTAATGTAAAGCACAGAGTTTTTATCATTCTCTGTGCTTTTTTAATGCTATAATATTGTAATCAATCGTAAAGGAGATCAAATATGGGAATTGAACTCGTTCACTTTAGCATTGGGAAACCGAAACAAATGAAATATAGCGAAGATAAAGAAATGATTACCGGTATATGTAAAGAACTTACCGAAGAAGCTTTCCTATCAAAAGATGGCTTCCTTGGTGATGATGTAGCAGATTTAAAACACCACGGTGGACCTGATCGCGCAGTTTGTGTGTACTCACACGAGCATTACGCACTATGGGAAAAAGAATTTCAAACAACACTTCCAGCTTCCGCATTTGGCGAAAACATTACCGTAACAAATATGTTAGAGCATGATGTTTGCATCGGAGATACATACAAATTAGGTGAAGCGATTATTCAAGTGACACAAGCAAGAGTACCTTGTAGCACAATTTCAAAACGTCTTGGCATCCCTGGCATACTGCCACGCATTGTAGCAACTGGATTTACAGGCTACCTATGCCGCGTTCTTCAAGAAGGTACTGTACGTAAAGATTCTAAAATTACATTACTAGAACGTCAACCGAGCAATGTTTCTGTCTTGTTCTCTAACGAAATTTATTTTCATAATAGAAAAGATAAAGATGGTATTGAAAAAATTCTTGCCGTTCCAGAACTAGCTGATATTTGGCGTGGTCAGTTAGAAGATCGTCTTGCGAAGTTAAAATAAAGAATCACACCAGGTAAAACAGTATTGAGTCCATCATACCAGATGGACTCTTTTTATTTTCTCTTCCTTCACGTCCAAACATATAAAAATATATTTCATATTATATATGGACAACCTTTAATTCTTATATATGAAGGGAGTGATTAATTATGGCGGATTACTTCTTAAAAAATGGAAAAAAATATTATAAGAAAAATGATCGTCCATGTAATTCTTCAAATTCAGATTCAAATAACTGTTTTATACAGAACTATACCATTTTCGGTACGGGAAATACCCCTCAAGATCTTGATATAACAACTGGAATTCCTCGAACTGTATTTGAAAACTTCACTAAAAATCATAATAAGACACTTATTAAAATTAGTTTCAGTCCTGCATTTGCAACAACGATTAGATTAACAATTGCAAGATTAAACCATCGCTCTCCACTTACATTTACCTTAACACCAGGAGATATTAAAACATTTTTAGTAGAAGATGTTGAGAGTATTACTTTCTCAGATACTGTAGCTCCATCTACACTCAATCTATTAATACAACAAACGAATTGTATTTGCTGCAGTAATTCGAACAATGATGAATCCTACTATTATAATAGTTGTAATGATGCGTACTAAAAACCCGACAAAAGAGTTATCTATTCCTAACAGAAGCCGTCCTAAATATCTTTTAGGACGGCTTCTTTATTTTGCTAGCTCAATTAATCACTTACTTCAATAGAATCGATAGCTTACTCTGCCTCAAACCGAGAAACAGCTTTTCATTTCAAACAACTTTAACAACAGCTCCCCTCTACAACCAATAAGAAGAATAACTCCCCAGCACAGTAACAGAAAAACCGAGTGCTTCAAGTTCCATCGTTACGCCTGGCAATAATACGTCATCGTATGCTTTATCGACATCGATTAAGAAAAAGTAATTTCCAAGACCTGTTTTCATCGGACGCGATTCGATTTTTGATAAGTTTAATTTTCTCCATGCGAAAGCTGATAACACTTGATATAGGGCACCTGCATAATCTGCAGGTAACGTTATCATAAGCGTCGTTTTCTCTCCGCGGTTCTCTCCGTTATTCGGGAGTACTGCTTTCTTTTTCTTATGGAGTACTAAGAAACGTGTGTGATTATTTTTATGCGTATGAATACTACGTCTCACAATTGTTAATCCGTATTTTTCTGCAGCCGCTTCATTTGCAATAGCGGCAATTTTCTCTTCAGGATGTTCTTTCACATATTGTGCAGCAGCACTTGTAGATGTCATATCTCGAACAGTTACTCCTTTTAATTCTTCATTTAAAAATTTATGGCACTGTGCAATGGCATGCGGATGAGAATGCACTGCATATACTTCATCCCACACTTCTGCATACTGCGGATGTACAAGTAAATGCTGCTGAATTGGTACTGTAATTTCTCCTACAATGGAAAGCGGCTGCTCATGTACAAGGTAATCAACCGTTATATTCACTGAACCTTCTATTGCATTTTCTAACGGTACAACTGCGAAGTCTACATTTTCATTTGCAGCTGCATCTATACAATCTGGAATCGTTCGATACGGTACATGCTCTGCTTCCGGAAAAAAACGACTCACCGCCATATTTGTAAATGTTGCTTCTGGTCCTAAATATCCTACTCGAATCATCGTCTTTTCCCCTCTTTTTCGTTTTCTTACTGTTATACCATACTTTTTTATATTCTTCTATGTAAATTTCGAATATTAAAAAAAGACTAGCATTCGCTAGTCTAAATGTTTCTTATACTCTCTTTGAGCGAAGAAGAAATAAATGATACATGCTGCGATATAAAACAGAATGAACAAACCTACTTTTCTTAATGATCCATCCATAAAAAGCGTATTATGAAACGTATATAATGCAACTGCACTATGCATACTCCCTACTATAATTGGTGCAAAAAATAGCATACATAATTGCCAACGAGAAATTTTCCATACTTCTTCCTTCGTCATTCCAAGTTTTGAGAGTGCACCATACTGCTTTCGGTCCGATGCAATATTATGAAACCATTTAAAATATACGATACTACATGAAGTGAGAAAGAATAATATACTAATAAATGAGCCTACAAATAGAGTAATATCGCCGCCTTCTTTCATATTTACATACAACTCCATATTGCTTCGAAATGCATTATTATTATCTTGTTTCATATGTTTCCGTAAATCTTCATTTAATTTCTTCGTCTTTTCGATATTTGGTAATGTGTAGCCTCTATATATCATTGTTTCAGAATCAGGAACCTGATTTGCTATACTATCAAAATCTTCATCATTCATAACAAAGAACAGACCATTAATGTACGAAGGGTGATGGTTAAATTGAACCCCTTCTTTCTGACCGTTAAATACGAATTGATATGGTTGATTCATTACTTGCAATTGAATCTCTTTTTGATTATATACATTCGAATTATTGTATTTATTATAATAAACGAGTGTCACTGTACCTTTTTTAGGACGATACGTTTTCTGTTTTTGTTTCCTTGCTTCTTGGTTATATTCACTTTCTTTTATAAGCGGTACTATTGTTGTTTCTCCTTTACTAGACTGAAAGGATGCATACACTCCAACAAAACTCATATATTGAAAATCGTCATACCCATATTGATGCAGTAATTTTTCAACCGCACCTTCCTCAAAGACTTCATGAGTAGAAATACCTTTTTCTATGTACGAAAACGAGTGTACCCCTCCAGTTCGCCACATATCTTGCATGCTAGAAAAATATAAGAACACCGTACCTGTTGCTGTAACTACAAACGTCGTTGCCATAGACATCAGAAAGAAAAAGCGACCATTTTCCTTCATTCGATGTGACAATTGATTCACTATAAATAAATACGGATATGTATACATAATCTTTTTATTTCGCTTTATTATTTCTAACATTTGGGTAGCTCCATGTGTAAAAGAAAAGTACGTTCCAAAAAAGACAAGTATAGACACAGGGAAAAAGTATATCGCTATCGTAGCCATCGTCACTTGTAGCGCCAATGCATACCCGCCCACTAAACAAGCAAAACCGAATAAACAGAGCCACTTTGATGTTTTCTTCTCTTTTTTATCTGTTCGAAATTCTTTCAATAACCGAATGATTTTTATATTCCATATACGTAAAGCACTTATAAAAGATAACAAAATAAAAACGACCATATATGTAATAAATGTTACACCAATCGCCCTTACGTCAAATATGACAGGGAATTCTTTCGGAAGCCCCAGTAACATACTAAATACCATAAAAAAGAGTTTTAAAAATATCATACCAAGCCCAATACCGAAAATATTCGCGAAGACCCCGATTAAAATTTGCTCGGTCATAATCACTCCTATTACGTTAGACTTCGTTGCTCCCATTAACATATATAACCCTAATTCTTTCTTACGTGCTTCTATGAAAATAGAAGTAGAGTACAAAATAAATATGACGAAAAAAGAAATGATTATAACATTACATATAATAAGTCCCCAGCGTACGTTTTGATACCACATCGTCTCTTGCATATATGGATGCACAATGACAGACATATATGCGTAAGAAGCAAATATTGCAAAACAACTACTTAAGAAAAACACTTTATAATTACGCCAATTTCCTTTTATATTTTGCAGCGCTAGTTGCCGAATGTTCATCTATCGTCCTCCTGTAACTTACTACATAGGCAAAAAGCTAGAGGTTCCCCTAGCTTTTTACGTGTTTTAAATATCCTCTTTGCGCGATCATAAAGTAAATGGCAGAAGCTAAAATGTATGCTCCAATTACAAGCGCACCTGATTTCCACAAATTAATATAAAGCATTTTTCCTAACGTATGAAGAGCAAATCCACTATGAATGGAACCGATTAAAATTGGGATAAAGAAGATAACTCCCATTTGTCGAATCGCAATTTTGCGAATTTCTTTATCTGTCATACCAATTCTCTTTAACGATTTAAATTGAATACGATCTTGTTCTTTATCGTTAAACCATTTAAAGTATGTCATACTACAAGCGAAGAAGAAGAACAGTACCGCTACGAAGAAACCGATGAACATTGTAATTGCTCCACCTTCTCTTATATCCTTATACGCAAACACTGAATTTCTCAATTCCCCTTGCTTTTCTGGTACAATTTCATTTTTCAAATCTAATACAAGGTTTTCTGTACTTTTCCAATCCTCAATATAATAACCGTAATATTTTGTCTTTTCTTCATCTGGTACGAGTGTTGCATATTTCTCAAAATCTTGATCATTTACAATGAGATATTCACTATCATTAAAAACAGAATACTGCGTTGGATTATTTAATTGAACAGACTGCTTTTGTCCATTAATTGTAAATTCATACGGTTTCGTACGATCTATCTTCATCAGTTCATTTGACATATCAACCATAACCATCGTTGCACTACCTGGTGCATTATGAACTTCTGTAGGTTGCTCTCTCTTTTGTTTGCGCACTTCTGCATTATATTCTTTTTCTGAAATAATCGTCATCGGTACTTCATGTTCACTATTAAACAACGTTATTTTCTGTGTTGCCGGTAGTTTAACGTATGTTACTTTTCGCGCATCTTCAAACCCGTGTCTCTTCACAAGCTCCTGTACCTTTTCTTCATTAATAAGGTTATGCGTATTTAACCCCTTTTCCTCATATGAAATAGCATGTGGTGTAAGTTCTACCGTTTTCGCACTCATATTTTCAAAATATACGTACAGTGTACCCACCGCTGAAGATACTACCGCCGTAATGATAGAAATTACAAATAGAAAACGAGCATTATCTTTCATTTTATAAATAAGGTTGCTAAGGACGAACATATTTGGGTACGTATAAAAAGATTGCTTTCTTTTTTGTAATGCTTTTAATACAACTGTACTACCTTGTGTAAATAGTAAATACGTTCCGCCAATTGTCAGTCCTACCACCGGTAAAAAGAGGAGGAGGAAATTCAGAAACGTTACTTGGAAGCTAAGTACATATGCAACAATAATACATCCTATACCAACTACACATAACCATGTAAATGCAAACGGCTCTACTTTTTGCTTTCTAGCTTCTCTTAATAAATCAATAATTTGCAAGCGTCCTACTGTCCAAACACTAAACAATGATAGGATTAAAAATAGGATAAAGTATACGCCAGCTGTAATAAGAACTGCTTTACTATTCCAAACAAGTGGAAGTGTCTTATCTATTTTCAATAATACGCTTAACGCTTGGAAAAATAATTTTGAACAAAGCATTCCAACCCCAATACCAATTACAATTGCAATACTACCTAACATCAGTTGCTCTAATATAATCATTCGGCCGAGCTGCGATTTCGTTCCGCCTATTAATGTTAGTAGACCAAACTCTTTTTTTCTTGCTCGTAAAAACGTTGAATTTGCATATAAAATAAAGAGTGCCGAGAAGATGACCACAATATAATTCATCGATTCTAATCCTTTTGTGATCATCTTTCTCATACTAATATTACCGCTTACGACATCTGGATGATAAATAAAAGAAGCATACATGAAAAATACGACAATCGATAAACAACTACTTATAAGAAACGCTTTATAGTTACGCCAATTTCCTTTTACGTTATTAAGCGCGAGCTGGCGAAAGTTCATGATATTCTCCTCCTAGCATCGCAAGTACGTCCAGAATTTCTTGGAAAAAGGCTTGTTTCGTTCTTCCTTTATGTATTTCCGAGAAAATTTCCCCATCGCGTATGAAAAGGATACGTTCACAATAACTAGCCGCTACTGGATCGTGCGTAACCATTGCAATCGTTACTTTCTTTTGCTCGTGTAAATCTTGCAGAGCGCCCATTAGCGATTTCGCTGACTTCGAGTCTAAGTTTCCAGTTGGCTCATCTGCTAAAATTAACGTCGGTTCATGAATGATTGCTCTCGCTGCTGCTGCACGTTGTTGTTGTCCCCCAGATACTTCGTATACTTTTTTATTTAAAATTTCTTCGATGTTTAAAAACTTCGCAATTTCCAGTACTTTCGCATCGATTTCATTTACAGATTTCTTCGCCATTACAAGTGGTAAAATAATATTTTCTTTAATGGATAACGTATCAAGTAAATTAAAATCTTGAAAGATGAACCCTAAATGTGTACGGCGAAACTCCGCTAATTTTGCAGCACGAATTTGATTAATTTCTTCACCATTTACAAGCACATGACCTGAAGTTTGCTTATCAATTGTTGCTAATAAATTTAAAAGCGTCGTTTTCCCGCTTCCTGAAGGACCCATAATCCCTACAAATTCGCCTTCTTCTATTTTAAAATTTATATCGTTTAAAGCAGTCGTCGCTACTGAACCTTTTGATTGGTACACCTTCGTTAATCCTTTTACTTCAAGAACACTCATTTCTAATCCCCCTACGTGTTTTCTTCTTACATTTACTATAAGAAAAATAAGAAAAAGAAACGAGTGATTTCCCTTACAAAACGTTTTGTTATCTTACAGTTTTGTCATTTTTCTCATCAATGTATGATATTCTTCATCTTTTGCAAATTGGAACGTGAATGTTGTCCCTTCTCCTTCAGCCGATTGGACATACATTCCATGATGTAAATTATCGCAAATTTCCTTCGTAATATATAAACCCATTCCAGTCGCTTCTCTCGTTTTACGGCCATTTACCCCCGTAAAGAATGGATCAAATATGCGCTTTACATCTTGCTCTGGAATACCGATTCCATTGTCCTTAATATGTAATAACACCTTTTGATTTTTCTCTTCAATTTGAAATTGAATTTCTTTTTTCTCTGCCGCTGAAATTTTTGTATACTTGATTGCGTTTACAACAATTTGACCTATAGCAATGCTCAGCCATTTTCTATCAGATGCAACCATACAAGTATCTTCTTCAAACATAACTTTCGGAAATACAGACGATTGAATAAAGGATTTCCGATTTTCATTAATAATACCTCGCACGACATCTATAACATTTACTACTTCTATCTTATAATCTTTCGCAAACTGCTCTAGTCTTGCCATATGTAACGCTAAATCTAAACCATTTAGTATACGGTTATTTTCTTCACGAATACTTTCAACTGTTGCTCTTGCCTCACGATGCTCTTTGCCAAACTTTTGCAGCAATAATTCAATAACAGATACTGGTGTTTTCATTTGGTGAATCCATTGGTTCATAAATATCATTTGCTGTTGCTCTTTCACATGCTGTTTATGAACTTCATTCATATATTGCTGTCTTAATAACGTAAAAGATTCAACGACCATTTCTTGCTCTGATGTATAAGATTCATCAATAAGTAAAGAGTCATGTAATGTATTTCCACCAGTAACATACTTTTCGATCCTCTTTAAAAACACACTCCGTTTTCGGTAATCGTAAATGAGGTATACAGTAAACACAACTGTTCCTAATAAAAGTCCATATAACCACGTACTCCAATCAATGGATTTCTTTTCTAAAAGACTTTGCAGCTGTAAAACGAGCCCAAATAAACAAAGGCTAACAATATAAGAAAGAATTAAAGAAAAGCGGTCCATAAGGTAATTTTTAACCTTCATGCCCTTCGCTCCACTCCGTAAAAAGCGCATAACCATATCCACGTTTCGTTACAATTGCATTTTTAATGCCTAACTCCTCTAGTTTCTTCCTTACACGTTTTACATTTACGGTTAATGTATTATCATCCACAAATGCTACTTCATCCCATAGGGCTTCTAACAGTTCTTCGCGCGTTACATATTGATTCACCTGTTTCATTAAACACTCTAATAAGTAAAACTCATTTTTTGTCAGTTCAGTTTGTTGTCCTTGCCACTCAACAATATGCTGAGACGGGAATAACAACAGTCCATTTACACCTAAACAATCACTCTCAGCGGCAGAAGCATACTCTCCGTAACCACGGCGAAGTGCACTCTTCACCTTTGCCATTACGATATCTAAATGGAATGGCTTCGTAATATAATCATCGCCGCCATTTTCAATCGCCATTACTTGATCCATTTCTCCTGTTCTTGCAGAAACAAAAATAATTGGTGCATTCGATACAGTACGAATTTGACGACACCAATAAAAACCGTCAAAGTACGGTAAATTAATATCAAGTAACACGAGATGAGGATTCACTTTTACAAACTCATCTTTTATTTGACGTAAATCACTTGCTCTAAATGATTGATAGCCATACCTTTCTAAATGCTCTTCTAATATTCCCGCGATTTTCTCATCATCTTCTACAATTAATATTTTATACATGTTCGTTTTCTCCCCATAAAAGAATTCTTCTACATTTACTCCTTTTTCCATTATAAATTGAAAATTTAATTAGTGGGGATTTTTTCCTATACAAATCCGATTTTTACGATATAAAAAAAGACTGCCGTATTTCGGCAGTCTTAATCGATAAATTCAAATTCATATTCAAGAATTTTTACAATATCTCCGTCTTTTGCACCACGTGCACGAAGCGCTTCATCAATACCCATTCCGCGCATTTGACGAGCGAAACGACGTACAGATTCATCACGTGAGAAGTCTGTCATCTTGAATGTTTTCTCGATATCGTAACCAGAGATAACAAACGTGCCATCACTTTCACGTGTAATTTCAAATTTAACACCTTCAGTATCAAATTTGTACATTACACTTGTATCAGACTCATCCGCAACTTCATGTATTGGGAATTCTGGTGTTGTTTCTATTAAGTTCGCTACTTCAAACAGTAAGTCACGAACACCTTGTCTTGTTACAGCTGAGATTGGGAAGATTTTTACTTCGTCTCCCACTTTCTCTTTAAATGCTTGTAAGTTTTCTTCTGCATCTGGCATATCCATTTTATTTGCAACAACAACTTGTGGACGCTCAGTTAAGCGAAGATTGTATTCTTTTAATTCATTATTAATCGTTACGTAATCTTCATATGGATCACGGCCTTCTAAACCAGACATATCAATAACATGCACGATTACACGTGTACGCTCAATATGACGTAAGAATTGGTGTCCAAGTCCGACGCCAGCATGTGCGCCTTCAATTAGTCCTGGAAGGTCAGCCATAACGAAGCTGCGGTTATCACCAGTTTCAACAACACCAAGATTTGGAACGATTGTTGTGAAGTGATACTCTGCAATTTTCGGACGCGCTGATGATACAACAGATAATAATGTAGATTTACCTACACTTGGGAATCCAACAAGTCCAACGTCTGCTAGTACTTTAAGTTCTAGAATAACATCACGCTCTTGACCTGGTTCCCCGTTCTCAGCGATTTCTGGCGCTGGGTTCGTAGCTGTTGCGAAACGTGAGTTACCACGGCCACCACGGCCACCTTTTGCAATTACAGCAGTTTGTCCATGCGTTACTAAATCGGCAAGAATTTGACCAGTTTTTTCATCTTTTACTACTGTTCCTGGCGGAACCTTTACAAGTAAATCTTCAGATTTACGTCCGTGCTGACCTTTACTCATTCCGTGCTGACCGCGATCAGCTTTGAAATGACGTTGGTAGCGGAAGTCCATTAATGTACGTAAGCCTTCCTCAACTACGAAAACAACATCTGCACCTTTACCTCCGTCGCCACCTGCTGGGCCACCTTTTGGTACATACTTCTCACGACGATACGCAACCATACCATTACCACCGTCGCCGCCTTTTACATATATCTTGACCTGATCTACAAACATTATTTCACCACACTTTTTTCAATTGGTTGTAATATAACTGAGACTTCTTCGTCTCGCACTGTATAAGAAATGGAATACCATTTATTGTTTTGGATCGCAAGCCAATTCTGTAGTTCTTCTACACTCGTTAGCTTACCACGAAAATCAAAAAAGAAACGAGCATTATCCGCGTCACATTCAATTGTGATACAAACATAATTTTCAACATATACGTCTAAACTATGCTGAAGCATCGAGAAAAATTGATTCGTCCATGTACATACAGTCTCATCTAAGTGAGATAAGTTATGTAATTTCCCTAATACTTCGTATTCCAATAAGCACGGCTGCTGTTTCCAATTATATGTTAAAATCCACTCTGAAAATAAAGGCATTGATAGCCCCATCAGATTGGATTCTTGTCTCGCTTCTTGGACAAAACGATCGATGAGACTATGAATTTCTTCCACTTTTCCAAGGGAAAGGTTTCCTTTCACCATCTGCATACGATTGAGCCAATCATGTCTTGAATGGCGCAATGCATCTATAATTGTCCATTTTTCATTCATTTAGATACCCCTTAATATAGAAAAACTCTAACCTGCACTCAGGTTAGAGTTTTCCGTGAGTTCTTATGCTTCTTGAGCAACAGGATATACGCTCACTTGTTTGCGGTCACGACCAAGACGCTCAAAGCGTACTACGCCGTCAACTTTCGCGTATAAAGTGTCATCGCCACCACGACCAACGTTAACACCTGGATAAATTTTTGTACCGCGTTGACGGTAAAGAATTGAACCACCTGTAACCGTTTGACCATCTGCGCGTTTAGCACCAAGACGTTTTGACTGAGAGTCACGACCGTTCTTTGTACTACCTACACCTTTCTTAGATGCGAAAAACTGAAGATCTAATCTTAACATACGTTACACCTCCTGCACTTTTTCTATTAAACGGATATACTTTCCGTAATCAAGTTCGATCGTCTTAAGCGAAACAACTAATCCTTCTAAAAGCGTTTGTGCTTTTTCTGCTGTATGAACGTCTAAATCATTAGGCAATTCATACGTTAAGAATCCGCCATCACTTCCGAGTTCAATAGTTGCTTGCACATTACAAAGTTCTTCCACTGCATTTATAGAACCAAACACAACCGCTGTAGTTCCAGCACAGACAAGGTCTTGTCCATGTGGCGCATAATCGGCATGTCCAGTCATTTTAAATGATTGGATACTTCCTAATTTCGTGCGACTTATCGTAATTTTAATCATGTTAACCAGAATTAAGCGTTGATAGCTTCAACAACTAGCTTAGTGTAAGGTTGACGATGACCTTGTTTCTTACGATTGTTCTTTTTCGCTTTGTATTTGAAAACGATAATTTTCTTAGCGCGACCTTGTTTTTCAACTTTCGCAGTAACTGTTGCACCTTCTACAACTGGGCTACCAACTTTAACGTTTTCGCCACCAACGAAAAGAACTTTGTCAAAAGTAACAGTTTCACCAGCTTCAACATCTAATTTTTCAATGTAGATTGCTTGACCAGCTTCAACTTTAATTTGTTTTCCACCTGTTTCGATAATTGCGTACATACTTGCACCTCCTCTTAATTACTAAGACTCGCCAAAAACGAGGTAGACATAAATGCCTTTAGGGAACCTGTCTTGTGCGGTTGTAGCATATAGCCGTTTAGGTGCTATAAACTATAACATAAAGATGTTATCATGAATCATAGACGGTTGTCAATAAATGTTCTGCTAACTATTTTTTCCGCTCTACAATTTCTTTTTTACTTCCAAAACGAACGATAGCATACTTTTCGATATTATCATCTTTGAAATAAATTTCAAATGGAATATTTTTTTGTAATTCTTTTTGCAAAAACTGTTTTTGCAGTTCTTTAGGCGCAGCGATTAATACCGCTTCATCTTCTATATTGCCATATGTGATTAGTTCTCTCTCTAACTCATACGCAATTGTTTCATGCGACATCACATAACCCGTCGCTTTGCAAGGTACACACTCTTTTAATAATACGTCCCGTAAAGAATGCTTTTTACGTTTACGTGTCATTTCCAAAATCCCTAGCTCCGTAAAGCCGAGCACCCTTGTATATGTGCGGTCATCTTGCATAGCAGCTATAAGACATTCTCTTACCTTTTCTTTATCTTCTCTTTTTTTCATATTAATAAAATCAATTAATATCATACCACCAATATCACGAAGTCTTAATTGGCGTGCAATTTCTTCAGCGGCTAGCTCATTTGTGCGAAGTACTGTATCTTGTAAATTTTGTTTTCCCGTAAACTTGCCCGTATTCACATCAATTACAGTCATCGTCTCCATTTGTTCTACAATTAAATAAGCACCATTTGGAAGCCAAACAATTTTTTGGAGTGCTTTCTCAATCTCACGCTCTATTCCAAAATGGTTAAACATCGAAGACTTTTCATTATAAAAAGATACTTTTTCTTTTCCAACTTTGTCTTCTAATTCCTTTACTATACTTCTTGTATCTACAACTACTTTTTCAATTGTTTCAATTGGGTTCTCTTGAAATACACGATCTAAAAAGGTCGCCGGTCGATGAAGTAATAACGGCGCCTTTCCTTGACCCTCTTTTCTTTTTAACTCTTCATACAACTGTTGTAACCCTTGCATTTCAGCTTGTATTTCTTCAATTGCTCCTTTTTCAGAAGCAGAACGGAAAATGTATCCCCCCGTTCCCTCTATTTCAATTTGGAGTAACTGTTGTCTTCTTTTATTATTTTTTATTTTTCGAGAAACAGCGCGCATCTCATCAAACGGCATATAAACGACATATTTCCCGGTAAATTCTATATTCGCTGTCAATTTTGGCCCTTTCGTATCAATTGCCTCTTTCGCAACTTGTACGAGTATCGCTTGCCCTTCATGTATACGATAAGAAGATGGTACATCATCGTATGAAAGGTAAGCATGTTTTTCTAAACCGATGTTTACAAAAGCTGCATTCATTCCAGCAATTGTTCTTACGACACGTCCAACATAAATATGCCCAACAATCTCTTGCTCTTCATTACGTTTCCATAAAAACTCAACAATTTTTTTCTTCTCTTCAATTGCAACGCGCTTTTCCGAACCAGCGTAATTCACATATAACGTTTTCAAAATTATTTCCTCACTTTATAATCTTCTTTGCTTTTACAATAATAAAAGGTTAGTGCTATCGTCAACACTAACCGATTAATTCTTCAACTGATGAAGTTGTTCGTTTTTCAGTAAAATATGCATAGAGCAATTCATTTTCATCCAATGTGTAATGCTCTTTATATTTTCCACGGACAATAATAGAATGCTTATATCCTCTACGAAATTTTGTGAAGATCGTATATAAACGATCTTCGGTTTGCACTTCAATAGGTGCAATCTTTTCGATTCCTCTTTTGTTTCCATAATAACGTTCTAATAAAAAACGCATAAATGCATACCGTCTTTGTTTCCACTCTTGATATAATGACACTGCTAAAAATATGAGTAGTACCCACATCATAATATTGTTACTATTCCAGAGTAACTGCCATCCTAATATTACACTAAAAAAAACACATGACAATTGCATCATCTTTTCATGTGCTTGTAAATAAGGGAAACGATATGATAATACATTAAACAATACTTTCCCGCCATCTAACGGCCAAATAGGAAGTAAATTAAATGCTAAAATAATTATATTATTCCACATAAAGAAATAATATAAATCTGCATTCAGCCAACCAGCTTTGAACAACATATAACCTACCAGCATCATCCAAACATGTTGAATCGGTCCTGCAATTACGACAACAAGTTCCTCTTTCAATGACTTATTACCATGTTCCTCAAGCTCGGCAACGCCACCAAACGGCAAAAGCTGAATTCTTTTTATACGCCAATTATAGTGTGCTGCTGCAAAAGCATGCCCAAGTTCATGAATAAGAACAATACAAAATAACAGTAGTAACTCTTTAAAACGCGCAGTAAAAATACCAATGACAATAATAACCCAAAATAATGGATGCACGGAAATTTTCGTTAAAACGTCCCTATATTTAATCAAATGATATCACCTGGATCGGATCAATAAATTTCTCATTCTTTTTTATCGCGAAATAAAACTTTCCATTTTTATCATTTGTATCATTACTCACCGTTCCAATTTTTTGTTTCTTTGAAACGTAATCATATAATTTCACTGACATATCGTTTAAGTTTGCATACCATGACTCCGTACCATCTGCATGTTGAATTTGAACTGTATTTCCAAGTTCCTCTTTCTTGCCTGCAAAAACAACTAACCCTTCATTTACTGACTCCACTTTTGCATTTGTAGCTGTTTGGACAAATACACCTTGGCCATTTTTTTGAAACCCTTGCATTACCTTTCCAGAAGCAGGAATTGCATAATCTTTTTGCTGAATACTTCCTTCTTTTTTCTCGTTCGGCGAATAGAATACAAGCGGTTTTCCAAATTGCTTTTCGTACCATTTCGCTACAGTAGCAAACTGAAATTCCTCTTTCATCACTTTTTCTGTAACAGCTTTAGCTCCATTGAATGAAGAAGGAGCATTCTTATATAAAATAGCAACCGAAAGAACTAATATTGCTGATAATAAAACTTTGAAGAAAAAGACTTCCTTTCGAAATAAAGGATGCATTTCCTTTTCTCCATCTTCAATAAATACTGCTTCACTATCAAAATTCCTTCCGTTAAAATACTGCTCTTCCTCCATCCTTTCTTGCTCGGCCTTCCTTTTTGCAATCCGCTTTTTAATTTCTTCTACGCGTCTATTCTTCATACTGTCTCCTTTCTTTCGTTAAGCTAATTTCATTAGAAACAGTTGTATACAGTTTGTACATATGTATGAGCTAAGAAAGAAAGATATTCGTGTGAAGAAAAAAGAAAGCACCTCGCATATGTGCGAAGTGCTCTTAACGGATTCCAAAGAAGTTTTTCACCTTTGCAAATACCGATACCTTTTCTTGTTCAAATGCTTGTAATGGTACATTCTCACCTAACAAGCGTCTTGCAATATTACGATAAGCCAACGCTGCTTTTCCGCTTGGTTGCAACGCCACAGGTTCACCTGTATTTGTAGCTCGAATAACTTCATCGTCATCTTCGACAACACCAAGAAGCTCGATTGACAATGTACGTACAATTTCATCAACATCTAACATATCCTGTTCATGAAGCATATGACTACGTACACGGTTAATAACAAGTTTTGGTGGTTCAATATCCTCTTTTTCTAAAAGCCCAATAATACGATCCGCATCGCGCATTGAGGATACTTCTGGAGTCGTAACAACGATTGCTTTATCCGCACCAGCTACCGCATTTTTAAATCCCTGCTCAATCCCCGCAGGACAATCGATTAATATGTAATCATAATCTTGACGTAATACTTGTATTAATTCATCCATTTGTTCAGGTGTTACCGCTGATTTATCACTCGTTTGTGCTGCAGGTAATAAATAAAGATCATCAAAACGTTTGTCTTTAATAAGAGCCTGAGGTAAACGGCAACGCCCTTCAACGACATCAACAAGATCAAATACAATACGATTTTCCAGCCCCATTACTACGTCCAAATTTCGAAGACCGATATCTGTGTCAATTAAGCACACTTTCTTTCCAGATAACGCTAGGGCCGTACCAATGTTCGCAGATGTAGTAGTTTTACCTACTCCGCCTTTTCCAGATGTAATTACTATTGCCTCTCCCACAGCTATACAATTCCCCTTTCTAACTTTGTTAAATTAGGTCTAAGATGAGTGAGAAGTTGCAGGCGATCGACAACAATGTGATTGTTCTCATTAATATACGCACATTCTGCCGCCTCCGCTCCGTCTTCTTTCTCTTCCGGAGCCCGCATTGCCACATCACTAATTCGAAGTTGCATCGGGTTCATAACAGATGCAGCGATTACAGCATCCGAATCCCCATAATACCCAGCATGTGCAATTCCTCTTAATGATCCTACGACAAAAATATTCCCCCCAGCGATAACCGTTCCGCCTGGATTAACATCTCCAATTAACAACAAATTTCCTTTTACATGTAAAACTTGTCCAGAGCGAACAATTTTGGAAATAGGGACAATTTCTGTTTCTTCTTTCCAAGCTATTGCTTCTGCTTTAGTGATAACATCACTTTCAATTGAATCCACAACAAGATTCTTTTTATTACGAATTAACGTACGAATCTCTTCTTGTTGGACTTCTGTTAAATAACGATTTCCTACTTTCACATGCACTTCAATTAATGAGCGCCCATCACCATCGTAGTAATGTGTAGAAAGTTTTTCGTCTAATTCCATCAATAATTCTGAGAATGAACAACAATCATCTAAATGAAGCGTTATCCCATCTTTTGTCCCTTTTATCGTTACATTTTGTTGCTTTTTTTCTTCCACTAAAGTTCACCCCACCGATTCAATTCGACATAAAATTAGAAAATCCTTTTTTCTTTTTCTTCCATCGCTTTTGAAAGACGCACTATATATCGTCTCAGTGGGAAACAAACTATCAATAAGAAAATAGCATTTAACAATAAAGTAGAAAGGAGACGATCTGTGAAAAAGACATACGCTGGCATATGAGTACGTCCTAATAAAGTTAAGAATCCATACACATAATACTCTAGTGCTACAACGCTAGCTAATATGATAGAAACAACAATAAATAAATTCAATTGTAGTACTTTCATCACACTATATACTAAATAAGCTAAAATCGGATAAGCAAAAATATATATCCCGACAAGTTCTGTGTATACGGTATCAAATAAGAAGCCAAATAATAGTCCGTAATAAATCCCTTGGACCGGACTATAATACACTGTAATAAAACATAAGACGATTATAAAGAAATGCGGTGCTGCTATGCTGTCTTTCCAAAACACATCCGTTGGAACAACAGTAGCAAACATATTTTCAAATAGAAACACAAAAAGGAGCAAAAGAGGAAGAGCTGCTCTTTTTAATATCTTCATCATCTCTTCTTCTCCTCCTATTCTAATGGCGCTGAAGGTGTTGCACGTTTAGCAACCGTAATATGCTCTACGTCATTTAAATCAGCGGCAGGTTTTACATAAGCTGTTTTTGTTAAGCCATATGCATCCGGCTGAACTTCAACGATTTTTCCAATTACAAGACCTTTCGGGAAAATATCACCCAGTCCAGATGTTACAACTAGTTGATCTTTCTCTACCGGTGCATCAGAGCCAATCTTTGTGAAAAGAAGTAATTGCTTTTCTTTGTCATAACCTTCAATCAATCCAAAGATTTTCTCTTGCCCTTGTACAATAGCAGAAACGCGATTTGTTCGGCTCATAGAACTTAGTAATTCTACTGATGATGTAAACTGAGATACACTTTTCACTCTTCCAACTAACCCTTGTGAAGTTACTACAGCCATATCTTTTTTAATTCCTTGCTGTGCCCCTTTATCAATTCCAATTAAATCGTACCATTTATCTGGATTACGAGAAACAACAGTAGCTGGAATTTCAGTATACCCGCTATTTAACTCTTTTTTACCAGTTAGCTCTTGTAACTTCTTGTTATCATCTTCTAATTGTTTTACTTTCCCTGATAGACCTGCATAATTATCTAATTTTGCTTTTAATTCTTTATTCTCTTCATACGTGCGCTTTACATCCTCTACATTTTCGAAGAATCCAGCTACGTATTTCGCTGGCTTTTGGAATACACGTTCTACAACACCGACAGTATCTTTAACAAACTGCTCTGGCCATGTTAAACTGTTCCGTTCTTTCAATGAGATTCCAATCAATGCCACGAGAAGAATAATACTAACCAACAAAACAATTAATCTTTTGTTTAAGAAAAACTGTGGCACGTTCACACCCTCTTAATTTCACTGATTTTTATTTTGCAATATTATCGAGCAGCAGTTTTGAAAAGATCGATATTGTCTAATGCTTTACCTGTTCCAATTGCTACGCAATCTAATGGATCTTCTGCAACAAGAACTGGCATTTTCGTTTCTTCACTAATTACTTTATCTAAATTACGTAGTAATGCCCCGCCACCTGTTAATACGATACCGCGGTCCATAATATCAGCCGCTAATTCAGGTGGAGTTTTTTCTAACGTATTTTTAACCGATTCTACAATCGCATCTACTGTATCTTTTAATGCATCTGCAATTTCTTCTGGCTGAATTAGTACTGTTTTTGGTAAACCACTTACTAAATCACGACCGCGAATTTCCATAGGCTCGATACCTTCTGGCTCGCCTGCAGAACCAATTTCTAATTTTAATGCTTCAGCTGTTCTTTCACCGATCATTAAGTTATAGCTTTTCTTAATGTACTGAATGATTGAATCGTCCATATCATCACCAGCAACACGGACTGACTGGCTTGTTACAATACCACCTAGAGAAATAATTGCAACTTCTGTTGTACCGCCACCGATATCAACAACCATACTACCAGTTGGTTCCCAAACAGGTAAGTTTGCACCAATTGCTGCTGCAAATGGCTCTTCGATAGGATAAGCATCACGAGCACCCGCTTGACGAGTCGCATCGATTACTGCACGTCTTTCTACAGCTGTAATACCAGATGGTACACATACCATTACATACGGCTTACGTGAGAAGAAACCGTTTGATTTTTGAGCTTGTTGAATGTAATATTTCATCATTGTTGCAGTTGTTTCATAATCAGCAATTACACCGTCTTTCATCGGGCGAAGTGCCACAACGTTCCCTGGTGTACGACCAATCATTTGTTTTGCATCGCTACCTACAGCAACGATTTGTTTCGTATCAGTTTGTAACGCAACTACTGAAGGTTCACGTAAAACTACACCTTTTCCTTTTACATATACAAGCGTGTTCGCAGTTCCTAAGTCTATTCCAAGATCGCGAGTAAATCCACCAAATCCAAACATATTATTTATCTTCCTTTCTTGTTTTCACGGACTCATTTTTTCTTACTTTATATTATAAAAACAGTACGTTTTTTATATCTTTATCCTTTTTGTAGATAAATTTCTACAAAAAACTCATAAATCACATTATAAAACAAAATAAGTAAAAAGCATAGTCTTAAATATGACCTTTTTCCTTTAAACTCACGAATTTATGGTCACCTATTATAATATGATCAAGCACTTCAATTCCGATAATCTGGCCGCATTCTACTAAGCGTTTTGTTACTGCAATATCTTCACGGCTCGGCGTGGGATCTCCTGAGGGATGGTTATGAAGACATATGATAGAGGCTGCTGCACGACGGAAGGCTTCTTTAAAAACTTCCCTCGGGTGTACAATTGACGTGTTTAAACTTCCAATAAAGATCGTTTGCCTATGTATAACTTGATTTTTTGTATTTAAATATAAACAAACAAAATGCTCTTGTTGTAAAAAACGCATTTCTTCCATCATGTATTTCGCACAATCTTCTGGACTTCGAATACTATATCTATTTTGATATTCTAAACGTACCATTCTTCTGCCTAGTTCAAAGGCTGCCATAAGTTGCGATGCCTTTGAAATCCCAATACCATGTATACTAATTAGCTCTTCTAATGTTGCATCTTTCAACATACGTAAGCCATCAAATTGGTGTAAAATTTTATCTGACAACTTTAAAACTGTTTCTTCTTTAGAACCTGTTCTGAGTAACACTGCGAGAAGCTCTCGATTTGATAAACTTCCAGCACCTTCTAACAATAAACGCTCCCGTGGCTGTTCTTCTCTTACAACATCACGAATACCGTTCATCTCTCCACCCCTTTATTTGTTCTCTCAAAGAAAACCCCATGCAATTTTACGCATGGGTTACATCAATATCAAATTGTTTTAATTCCCGAACGAGACGTGCAATTGGTAAGCCAACTACACTATAGTAGTCCCCTTGAATATTTTGAACGAAAATAGATCCTTTACCTTGAATCCCATAACTACCAGCTTTATCAAGAGGTTCTTTCGATGCGACGTATGTATCAATTTCCTCTTCTGTTAACTCCCAAAATGTAACTTCTGTACGCTCATAAAAAGTAACCGTTTTTTCTTTTGCTATAATCGCAACACCTGTATACACTTCATGTGTTTTCCCTGATAGTAATTGTAACATCTCTTTCGCCTCATCCTCATTAGAAGGCTTACCAAGAATACGCGACTCATATGTAACAATTGTATCTGCACCTAACACAATGTGATCACTATTATTTTCTGCCACCGCTGATGCTTTTTGCAAGGCAAGCGACATTACAATATCAGAAGGCGATGAATATGCACCAATTGTTTCCTCTACTTCACTTACAACGATTTCAAATGGCACACTAGCTAACTCAAGCAATTCCTTCCTCCGAGGTGACCCTGAAGCTAAAATTATTTTTCTCATATTTTCTCCTTCCTTTCTCACATGAAGCAGAACAATTTATATTAATCGTATCAAAGGAATAGTTTGCCCACAAATGAAAGAAATATTAATTTCTCTAACTAAAATAACACTTCTTTATTGCATACGATTATATTCCTGTCATAGAGAAAGCACTTTGCTCTAAATTCAAAAGAAAAGAAAGAAGTACATGTACTTCTTTCTTACTCATTTTATTATCCTATCATTTCACTTTCTACGAAACAATTTTTTCATACGAGAGTAAACCATCAATAATAACTTGATTTAATTTCGCCAAAGATTCCTTATCCATCTTCCCATCTTTTACTGTTTGTACAGCTACCGACGTATACATATACAGTTTCTTTGCTTCTTCTTGTTTCATACTTTTCCCTTCTTTTTCAACCTTTTTCCATTCTTTTTCAATTGCTTCTATATCTTTTGCGCTGCTTTTTCCACCAACTTGTACGCTAGAAGCATATTTTGCTAAATGAGTGTATAATGGCTGCACTTTTGTTAAAAATGTTCCTACTTCTTTATCATCTTTCAGCAATGCTTTATCTGTTATATCCCAGTTCTTTTTTAAAACGGAGACACCATCATTTTTATACTTAGTCATTAATTGATTTATAGACTGTTCATCGCTAGCAATACCAACAACTATTGCATACTTATCACCGCTCGGTCTCAAAGCACCAATGCCCCCATTGCCTTTCCATTCTTCAAGAGCTGCCTGTCCCTTTTCTTCAGAAGAATAAAGCCCCCCTTGAACAAAAAATAATTTCATTGGATCCAATGACGTTCCTGCTTGTGCTTTTTGTTTTTCTTCTTTCGGTGCTGGTGTTTGTTCTGCCGTTCCACCCACCTTTGATTCTCCATTTCCAGTCGGCCTTGAAGCTGTCACTTCACTTCCTCCTGTCGTTCCTTGTCCAGTAAGTAAATGAAGCATCCCCATTCCAAACGCCGTACCGATAATGATTGCAGTTGTAACGATTACAATTAATGTATTACTCCACTTCTTTCGGTATTTTTCCACAGACATTGATTTCGCTTTTTGAAACGGAACAACATTTTTCGGTCGTTCACTTTCTACTACCATCCATTCAAATTCATCTTTCTTTTTTTCCTCATACTTCGCTTCTGTTCCATTCACTTTCACTGAGATCGTTCGTGATTGCTTGTCCATACACTCACACCTCACCTCTTATCGTTGTCCGCATCATATCATATTCATTTCATAAAAAAACGAGATATTTGTCAGAGGAATTCGCCAAATAACCCTATATATTTATCTTATATGTATGCATTTGACTTCATTTGTAGAACAAAAAAACTAGATAGCAAAGACTATCTAGTTTTTCTCGCGAATATATTTTCGTACTTCAGAAATGAAATAAAGAGAACCTGTTATGATAAAAACATCATTTTCTGCTATCATTTCAACTTTTGTATCAATTGCCTCTTTCCAATTTTCAAAAACTAATTTTGATTCTTTCTGTGAATATGATGCAAGCTTATCAGCAGAAATAGCACGATCAAAGGCGAATGTTGTAAAAATAATTTCATCTGCAATGGTTTCTAATTGGCCTACCATGTTATGTAATTGTTTATCACCAAGGGCAGTAAATAACACTATTACATTTTTATCTTTGTAATGCGCTTCTACTGTTTTCACAAGGCTTTCGATACCTTCTGGATTATGAGCACCATCTATAATAATATCTGGATTACTTTGCAGTTTTTCAAAGCGCCCCACCCAATACGCTTCCTGTAATCCAGTTCTTATTTCTTCTTCCTCAATTAAAAATGATAAGTATGTTTTTACATACATGACTGCCATAAGCGCAAGTGCTGCATTTCCTACTTGATGAATACCTTTCATTGAGATTTGCAAATCTTCAAATGCGGTAAAAGGACAAGTAAAATCAAACTGTTCCCCATCTTCGTTAGACTGTTTATGTAACACTGTAAAATGCTTGCCAAGTTCGTATAAGTTTGCATGGTTTTCCTTTGCAACATTTTGAATGACTTGCAAAGCTTCTTCATCTTTTACACCAGTAATTACCGGCACACCAGACTTAATAATCCCCGCCTTTTCATATGCAATTTCTCCTAGTGTATTCCCTAAAATATGCATATGATCGTGACCGATATTCGTAATAATCGTGAGAACAGGGTGTATAACATTGGTAGAATCAAAACGTCCACCGAGCCCTGTTTCAAATAAAACAACATCACAGAAATTGACTTTACCGAAATAGCAAATTGCCATAACAGTAATAATTTCAAACTCAGTCGCTTCCCCTAAATCCGTTTCATCTAGTTTTTCCACGACTGGTTTTACCATCTTTACGAGTTCAGTAATCTCTTCATCTGCAATTGGTGTTCCATTCACACTAATGCGTTCATTAAATGTTTCGATGTAAGGAGAGGTAAACGTTCCTACCTTATATTTCGCGCCTTCTAACATGTAACGCATATATGTTAACGTTGAACCTTTTCCATTTGTACCAGCAAGATGAATACATTTTATATGACGCTCTGGATTTCCGAGCTCTTCTAGCATCCAATTCATTCTTTCTAATCCTGGTTTAATACCAAATTTCAATCGGCTATGAATCCACCCTATCGCTTCTTCGTATGTATGTATCACGTATGCTTTTCCCCTTTCAAAAGACAACTTTCATAGTTCTATTATACGCAAAGAAAAGAGACTCACCAATATAGTGAGTCTCTAAAAATATTTTTACTTTTCAAGATCTGCTAGACGTTGACGAACTGCTTCGCGTTTTTCTAGGTAATCTTGCTCTTTCGCACGCTCTCCTTCAATAACCGCTGCAGGAGCTTTCGCTACAAAACCTTGGTTAGAAAGTTTCTTCTGTACACGTTCTACTTCTTTATCGAACTTCTCAAGTTCTTTCTCAAGACGAGCTCTCTCTTCATCAAGATTGATAAGATCAGCTAACGGTAAGAATAACTCTGCACCTGATACGATTGCAGTCATTGCTTTTTCTGGCGCTTGTAAGTCCGTTTGAATTGTTAATTCGCTTGGGTTACAGAAACGCTCAATGTAAGAGCTATTTTTCGTAAGTTGAGCAAGTACAGCCTCATCTTTTGCTTTAATTTGCATTTGAACTTTTTTGCTCATTGGCGTATTTACTTCTGCACGAATGTTACGAACAGAGCGAATGATATCAACTAGAAGGTGCATTTCTGCCGCAGCTTCCGTATCTTGTAAATCTTCGCGAACTGTTGGCCACGCAGCTACTGTAATAGATTCGCCTTCATGCGGTAAATGTTGCCAAATTTTCTCTGTTACGAATGGCATGAATGGGTGTAATAGACGCATTGTTTGATCTAATACGTAAGCTAAAATAGAACGAGTCGTTTTCTTAGCTGCTTCATCTTCACCGTATAGTGGAAGTTTCGCCATTTCAATATACCAATCACAGAAATCGTCCCAAATGAAGTTGTATAATGAACGACCAGCTTCACCGAACTCATATTTATCCATGTTACGTGTTACGCTTTCGATTGTTTCGTTTAAGCGAGTTAAGATCCACTTATCCGCAACTGATTTTTCACCAGTTAAATCGATTTCTTCATACTTCATATCATCCATGTTCATTAATACGAAACGTGATGCGTTCCAAATTTTATTAATGAAGTTCCAAGTAGATTCTACTTTTTCCATGCTGAAACGTAAATCTTGACCTGGTGCACTTCCTGTTGATAAGAAGAAACGCATTGCATCTGCACCGTACTTCTCGATAACATCCATTGGGTCAATACCGTTACCAAGAGATTTACTCATTTTACGACCTTGCTCGTCACGAACTAAACCGTGAATTAATACATCTTTAAATGGACGCTCGCCTGTAAACTCTAAACCTTGGAAAATCATACGAGATACCCAGAAGAAGATGATATCATAACCCGTTACTAGTGCATCTGTTGAATAGTAACGTTTGAAGTCTGCTGAATCTTCATTTGGCCAACCAAGTGTGGAGAATGGCCATAATGCTGAACTGAACCATGTATCAAGTACATCGTTATCTTGATTCCAGTTTTCAATATCTGCTGGTGCTTCTGTACCTACGTATACTTCACCAGTTTCTTTATGGTACCAAGCTGGAATACGGTGTCCCCACCATAATTGACGAGAAATACACCAGTCATGAATATTTTCCATCCAACGTAAATATGTGTTTTCAAAACGCTCTGGTACGAACGTTACTTTTTCTTCTTCTTTTTGTTGAAGCGCTACTGCTTTTTCAGCAAGTGGAGCCATTTTTACGAACCACTGTGTTGATAAATAAGGCTCAACAACTGCACCGCTACGCTCACTATGACCTACTGAATGCATATGTGGCTCGATTTCTACTAATACGCCAGCTTCTTGTAAGTCTTTCACTAATTCTTTACGGCATTCGAAACGATCCATACCGTTATACTTACCAGCTTTTTCGTTCATTGTTCCATCTTCGTTCATTACTAAAATGCGTGGTAAGTCATGACGGTTACCTACTTCAAAGTCATTCGGGTCATGAGCTGGTGTAATTTTTACAACGCCCGTTCCGAAATCTTTTTCTACGTACTCATCAGCAATAATCGGAATCTCACGGCCTACGATTGGAAGTGTAACTGTTTTTCCGATTAAATGCTTGTAACGATCGTCTTCTGGATGAACTGCTACTGCTGTATCACCAAGCATCGTTTCTGGACGAGTTGTCGCAAGACGAATGTGACCAGAACCATCTGTTAACGGATAGTTCATATGGTAGAATGCACCTTGAACTTCTTTATGAATTACTTCAATATCAGAAAGAGCTGTACGTGTTGCTGGATCCCAGTTGATGATATATTCACCACGGTAAATTAAGCCTTTTTCGTATAATTGAACGAATACTTTATTAACCGCATCTGATAAACCTTTGTCTAATGTGAAGCGTTCACGAGAATAGTCTAGTCCTAAACCAACTTTCCCCCATTGTTGACGAATGTGAGAAGCGTACTCTTCTTTCCACTCCCAAGCTTTTTCAAGGAATTTTTCACGGCCAAGATCGTAACGTGAAATACCTTCTTCACGAAGTTTTCCTTCTACTTTCGCTTGTGTTGCGATACCAGCATGGTCCATTCCTGGAAGCCATAGTACATCGTATCCTTGCATACGCTTCGTACGAGTTAAAATATCTTGAAGAGTTGTATCCCAAGCATGACCTAAGTGTAACTTACCAGTTACGTTCGGAGGTGGAATTACAATTGTATACGGTTGTTTCTTCTCGTCTCCTGTTGCTTCAAAATATTTGCCTTCAAGCCACCATTGATAAAGGCCTTCTTCAACGGACATATGATCATATTTAGTTGGTAAATTCTTTTCCGTGTTTGACATTATTTTCCCTCCTTAAAATAAAAAATGTCCCTCATCCAAAAAGGACGAGGGACATCGCGGTACCACCTTTATTTACAAACAAATTCATAATTTGCTTATACTCTTAATTTGATAACGGACAAATCCGTCTTTTCCTAATGAGAACTATTCTGTTCAGAAAAGATGCTCCAGGGCTACCTTCTAACATAACTATCTAGAGAATCTCCCAGCTACTGATTCTCCTCTCTGAAGACGTTTCATGTTATACTCTTCCCCTTCAAGGCATTTATATGATTGTTAATTATTATATACAATAGTGTAAAAAACGAAACCTTATTCGTCAAGATAAATTTAAAACTATGACTTTTCGGGTGAATATAAAGAAGATAAGTAGCATTCTCTACTTATCTTCTTTATCCCGCTATTTGCGGGCAATAAGACCCCACCTCAAAATTCAGCTGAAGCAAAGAAGTTAGGTTGGCACCACCCGCTGATTAAAGTTTTACTTTACCCGTTCCCTTGCTGGGCAGCTTGTAATTGTGACAGGAAATATTCTATATTGCTAACGAGCCAATGCGATTGTTGCAAACTCTTTACTCCGCGCAGTTCATTTTCCTCGTTGCGATTATCTCTTCTTTTCTTATAGGACTGGATTTGCCGAATAAATTGCGATGGATACGTCATATACGCAAACATAAGTAGTTGCTCTTCTTTCGTAAAAGGGAAATTTTTTTGATACATTTGAAACCATTCAAACCGATCACTTCTTGCGATTGGATATGTGTTTAAAGACCGTGAATAAAAACCTACTATATCTTGCACAGGCGTTGCAAACTTCGATTTTTCTAAACTAATAAAATAGCCATTCCGCTCATAGTCAAATAAAAAATGATTAAGTGACACATTACCATGCACAAAAGTAATACGCGTTTTCTCTTTTTCTTTCATCGCATCGTTCCACTCATTTAATTGCTTCGTTGCAAATTCACGCGCTCTCATTACATGATGATAGTACGTACAATATTGCAATTCAAACGGGGACATATACCATTTTGATTCAGATTCTACGAGAAACTCTTCTAACATCTCACCATCATTTTCCCAACGATCGGATATACTTGTATAATGTTTTTCTAAATCTTCTTCCGTATACGTTTCTTCCTTCACAGTTTTTTGGTGCAACGTTCCAAGTGTCTGAAACATTTTATGGTATTGATCATTGTCCTCACCGTTTCCTTCTGCACGTTCTAACCAAGGCATTAAATAATAATTATACGTCCCGTCACTTAAAATATAACTTCCATCCGTCGCATGATATATAGGTACATAATTTGAAAAACCTTTCTCCTTCAAATATTGAATATGATGCAGAAAGTTATTCCGCTCTAACTTTCTGCCTTCTATTTTCTTGAGTGCATATGGACCTTGATTCGTATAAATTTTCATTACATTTCCGTGCTCTTCCATATGCTGCGTATCCAATCTATATTGCCTCACAATAGGTTCATAGTGATTTCGCAACTCAATATCCATACGAATAACCCTTTCTATTCAAAACATAGCCTCTAAGAAAGGAAGTGAGTGAAAACACTCACTTCCTTATTTCGTCTTTACCCTTGAAACGGGAATATAAATAATTTGCCCCGTATTTAAAAATATATCTTCTGTTTGATTGACACGGTGTAAATTTTGTACAGACGTTTCATAACGGTCTGCAATAGATTCAATTGTATCCCCTTCTTGCACGAAATACATTCTTAACTTTGTAAATTCTTCTTCCGGTTCTTTCGTAAATAGTTTTGTTAAATAAAGCGCATTTTCATCTCGCTGTGAGTACTCTTCTTCTTGTTCTTCCTGCTTTTTCGCTTTTTCTTTCTTGAAATCTTTTCGTCCGAACAGTTCAAATTGTGGCGTTGTTTCTTGCTCCTCTTCACGTTCCACAAATTCATGTTCTTCTATTTTCTCTTCTTCTAATTCCTGCTCTTTTCTTTCCTCTAATTGGAACGGTTCAAATGCGTAATCTTCCCACTCATCTGATTCCTTATATGCTGGTTCTTCTACATGCGGCGCCGGTCTATTTTCATCCTCTTGCGCTGAATCTTCTTCTAACTCAGCATACACCGTTTCTTCCTCTTCAACTTCATCCTCGCTTCTCTCTTCATCACACAAACCGGTAATAGATATATCCGCTAATAATTGTAAGCAACCATTTTCCTTTAATTCATAATCAAATTCCTCGATTGATACATATAGCTCTTCAATTACTTTCACTCGATTTCTCGGAATTGATATTTCAAGTGGAAAGGAATGTACAAGTTCATTAACCCCATCTTCTCTTGTTTCTACATAATCAATTGACTTTGCTGGCGATAGTTCTCTTAATGAATACGCCGAATCATCTTTTCGTGCAACATACTCTCCCGTTAAATCTAATTGTCCTCTCACGATTACTTCATGATCAAGCTCTTCTATCTCAACGTCTGGATCTAACGAAATTGACAAAAGTTCTTCGACTTCCTGTCCTTTTTGGAACCACACAGATTCTTTTAATGAAAATCGTAATGAATGATCTGCAGCCACTTCTTTTCCCCCTCCCAAACTATATGTCATTACAGATTTATGTGCGGAAAGCTTACTTTATGAATAAAAAAAATCGCTCCCCTTATGGAGAGCGATTTTCTCTAATACATTACGCTTTTAATTTTGACATTGCAATTTCAGCTGCTGCAATCGTCGCTTCAATATCTGCATCACTATGTGCTGTCGATAAGAATAAACCTTCGAATTGAGATGGCGGTAAGAATACACCTTGTTCTACCATTTCACGATAGTAAGCCGCAAAGAATTCTAAGTTTGAAGATTTTGCTGCATCGTAATTAATAACGGGTTCATCTGTAAAGAAAATACCAATCATAGAGCCTGCACGATTAATATGGTGAGGAATGCCATGTTTTTCAGCTGCTTTACGTAATCCAGCTTCTAACATTTCAGCTTTACGCTCAAATTCTACATATGATTCTGGCGTTAACTGTACTAACGTTTCATAACCTGCCGCCATTGCAAGTGGGTTACCTGATAAAGTACCAGCTTGGTAAATCGGTCCGCTTGGCGCAACTTGGCGCATAATTTCCGCTTTACCACCGTATGCTCCTACTGGTAAACCACCACCGATTACTTTACCTAAGCATGTTAAATCAGGCGTTACGCCATAATAACCTTGGCCACAATTATAAGCGACTCGGAACCCTGTCATTACTTCATCAAAAATAAGCAATGCACCGTTTTGTTCTGTTACTTCACGAAGACCTTCTAAAAATCCAGGCTGCGGAGGAACAACCCCCATATTTCCTGCTACTGGTTCTACAATTACACAAGCAATATCATCACCGAATTGTTCAAACGCGTATTTTACGCTTTCTAAATCGTTATAAGCTACTGTAATCGTATTTTTCGCTACACCTTCTGGTACACCAGGACTATCTGGTAAACCTAAAGTCGCCACACCAGAACCAGCTTTAATTAATAACGAATCACCATGACCGTGGTAACAACCAATAAATTTCAAGATTTTATTACGACCTGTATAACCACGAGCTAAACGTAGTGCACTCATTGTTGCTTCCGTTCCAGAGTTAACCATACGCACAATCTCAATTGATGGCACGCGCTCAATAACAAGTTTTGCTAATTTATTTTCAATTTCTGTTGGTGCACCGAAGCTTGTACCTCTTTCAGCAACAGATTTTAACGCTTCTACAACACGATCATTTGCATGACCATGAATTAAAGGACCCCATGATAATACGTAGTCGATGTATTCATTTCCATCGATATCATATACTTTAGAGCCTTTTCCACGCTCCATAAACAACGGATTCATCCCAACAGACTTAAAGGCACGAACCGGGCTATTTACGCCACCAGGCATTAAGTCTTGCGCCTCTTCAAACGCTACAATTGACTTATCAAACTTTTTCATTATTTAGCGCCTCCTTCTTGTAACCATCTTGCTGCATCTTTTGCATGATACGTAATAATTAAATCTGCTCCTGCACGTTTCATACTAATTAATTTTTCAAGAACAACTTCTTTTTCATTAATCCAACCATTTTGCGCTGCCGCTTTAATCATCGAATATTCACCACTTACATTATAAGCGACAACTGGTAAATTAAAGTTATTTTTCACATCACGAACGATATCTAAGTAAGAAAGAGCTGGTTTTACGATTAAGAAATCTGCACCTTCCATTACATCTGATTCTGCTTCACGGAATGCTTCCATACGGTTTGCCGGATCCATTTGATATGTTTTACGGTCACCAAATTGCGGTGCACCGTGCGCAGCATCACGGAATGGTCCATAAAATGCTGATGAATATTTCACAGCGTACGACATAACTGGCACGTGTCCAAAACCATTTTCGTCTAATGCATGGCGAATTGCTGTTACAAAGCCGTCCATCATGTTTGATGGCGCAATAATGTCCGCTCCTGCTTTCGCTTGACTTACAGCTGTTTTCGCAAGAACTGCAAGAGACTCGTCATTTAAAATAATCCCATCTTCAATTACACCGCAATGGCCATGGCTTGTAAATTGACATAAACATGTGTCTGCAACTACTACTAGCTCAGGGAAATCACCTTTAATTTGCTGAATAGCACGTTGTACAATTCCATGATCACAATATGCTGATGATCCAACTTCATCCTTTTCAGCAGGTAAACCAAATACAATAACAGAACGAATACCTAAATCAACAACTTCTTGCATTTCAGCTTGCAATAAATCTAAAGACATTTGATATACGCCCGGCATAGAAGGAACTTCATTACGAACATTTTCACCTTCTAATACAAAAATAGGGTAAATAAAATCTTCCGTATGTAAAAACGTTTCACGCACAAGTGCACGCATGCCCCCGCTTTGTCTTAAACGACGATGACGATTAAATTGTAAAGAGTTCATAGATTTCTATCCCCATTCTTTCATTTTATAGATTCACAAACATATTGTAGTAATGCTTCTACAGTGTACTCTCTCGGCACAATAACAGACGGAAAATAAAGACTTGCCTCTTTTTCCGTAATAGGTCCTATACAAGCAATTGTACATTTTTTTGTCCATTCTCTCCAGTTTGTACCCTCAAGTAAACGAACAAAACTAGTAACAGTTGAAGGGCTCGTAAATGTAATAATGTCTACTTTCCCTAACTTCAATGCCGCTATAAGCTCTTGCTTTTTTTCTATATTCACTTTCGTACCGTATACGGTTAGCTCATCTAGAGAAACACCAATTTCCCGAAGTGCAACCGGAATTACCTCTCTTGCTAAATTCCCTTTCGGAAATAAAATACGTTCATTTCCACTTAATTCTTTTAGAAACTCTTCTGCAAATGCTTCTGCAACAAATGAAGTCGGAACAAAATGAACTTGATAGCCCCTTTTTTCTAACTCTAATTTTGTTTTCACACCTACCGCAGCGATTTTAATGGTTAGTGGTAGTTTCTTTTTTAAACTATCTAGAAAAAAAGCTACACCATTTCTGCTCGTAAAAATAACCCAGTCGTATGAATGTAGCTGCTCTTCAGTATGTTGAATTTGCCTATGAGACATACCTTCCATACGCAAAAGCGGAATTTCCAATGGAATTCCGCTCTTTTCTTTCACTGCTACACTCATTTGTTTCGCTTGATGCTGGGCACGTGTAATCAATACCGTTTTTCCAGCGAGAGCGTTCATATTTATTGTTGCTCCTTATTTGCAGCAAGAATGAGTTCTTGGGCGCCTTGCTTAATTAAACGGTCCGCGGCCTCTAATCCTACTTCCTCAGGATTAGTACCCACTACTGTCTCTTTTAATAAAACAGAGCCATCCATAGAGCCGACAAGAGCTGTTAATTCGATTGCATCGTTTTCTGTAAGGGTTGCATATCCAGCAATTGGAACTTGGCATCCACCTTCAAGTTTATGAAGAAATACTCGCTCCGCTGCCACTGTTCTTTCTGTTATCGTATCATTAATATGCGCTAACAATTGCAATAAATCCTTATCATCCTCACGACACTCAATCGCTAATGCACCTTGTCCTACAGCAGGTACACATAACGTTTCATCTAAATGTTCTGTAATAACTTCATCATCCCAGCCCATTCTTTGTAATCCAGCTGTCGCTAAAATAATCGCATCGTAATCTTCTTCTTTTAATTTACGTAAACGTGTATCGATATTCCCGCGAATCCACTTAACTTGTAAATCTGGTCTCGCAGCGAGTAGCTGTGCACTACGTCTTAAACTACTCGTACCTAAAATAGCACCTTCCGCTAACTCTTTAAACGATGCTCCATTTTTTGAGATAAAAGCATCACGAGGGTCAACACGCTTTGGTGTACAGCCAATCATTAAACCTTCTGGAAGTACGGCTGGCATATCTTTCATACTATGTACAGCCATATCGATTTCTTTCGTAAGTAGCGCATGTTCAATCTCTTTTACAAACAAGCCTTTGCCGCCTACTTTTGAAAGAGTAACATCTAAAATAACATCACCTTTTGTGACAATTTCTTTCACTTCAAATTCATATGGTAGACCTAGGGCTTTTAACTGATCAATAAACCAGTTTGTTTGCGTTAATGCTAGTTTACTCTTTCGTGATCCTACAATAATTTTGCGCATAATTCTCTCTCCTCATTATAAATACCAAAAGTGGAAATTGGATAAACTGCTTAATAGAAAAATGTTTACTAGCATTACGAGAAACGATCCGATATTCCACTGTACAATTTTCTTACCTTGCAACACATCTGCCGCTCGTAAATATAAACCTGTGCAATACACAAATAGAACGACAAAAGATCCGATTACTTTCGTATCATACCAATGGAAATTATCCAATTTTGTATATCCCCATATACATCCTAATAAAATTGCTAGTAAGAAAAATGGAACAGAAAATAAATTTAATCCGTAAGACATCGATTCTAGCTTCGGTAAATTCCCTAACCTTCTTAATCTCGCATTCCATTTTTTCTTTTTTAATAGGCGATATTGTAATAAGTACATAATAGAAAAAATGAACGATACAGTAAACGTTGCGTAAGAAATAATTGCCATACCGACATGCACGTATACAAGTTCTGAAACTAATTGTTCCGCAAGTACTGGCGACATCTTTCCGAGCGGTGTAAAAATAGAAAAAGCGCTTACGCCAAATGCAACAACATTTGTAAAAAAGACTAAAAAGTCAATCCTCATAAATCGATTAATGACTAACGACATCGTAATCAATAACCAAACATAAAAATAAATCCCTGATAATAAAGTTAAAATAGGATTCGTTTCTGAATCTGTAGCTCTAAGCAACATAAAAATAGACTGCAGGACCCATACAATCGCAAGTAACCAAAAAGCAAATCGGTTCGCCTTTCGGTTACTTTGGAAATAATCTATAAAATATAAACTAATGCTACAAGCATATAAAATAATTGCAATATGATAAATAATACTGTTATTTAAAAAACTCATCCGATCATCCTTCCAAATTATAAAGATGGAACGGATGGTGTCCACACTCTTTTATGTTCTACTTCTTCCGCACGACTCTCTACGTCTTCCGTTTCTAAATCAAAAATCTTTGCAAATAACGCTAATTTTTCGCTCGCTCCCTCTTCAGCAGCTATTTCTTTCGCTACTAAAATTGGGTCTTTTAATAATTGATTAATAATACTTTTCGTATGCTTACTAATAACTTTTTTCTCACGATCACTAAGGTTTGGTATTTTTCGCTCTAGGCTTACCATCGTTTCACTTTGGATTGCAAGTGCCTTATCACGAAGAGCTGATATTAATGGAACAACACCAAGTGTACTTAACCACGTTTTAAATAGAACAATTTCCTCTTCAATCATAAATTGAATTTTCTCTGCCTCTTTCAAACGCTCAGCACGGTTTGCCTCCACTACTCCTTGTAAATCATCAATATCATACAAGAAAGAACCTTCTAGCTCATCAATCGCTGGATCAATATCACGTGGCACTGCAATGTCAACCATAAACAAAGGGCGACCAGAGCGCATTTTCTCTACCTTTGTCATCATCTCTTTCGTAATGACATACTCCGATGCACCAGTTGAACTAATTAAAATATCTGCTTCTAATAATGCACATTGTAATTCGCTTAACGATTTTGCATGTCCCATATATTTCTCAGCCATTACTTCTGCTTTCGAAAGCGTCCTATTCATAACTGTTACTTTACGAGCACCACTTCCATATAAGTTTTGTAGTGCAAGTTCGCCCATTTTACCAGCACCAAGAATAAGCACATGACAATCTGTTAACTCGCCAAATATTTTCTTTCCAAGCTCAACAGCAGCATAACTAACAGACATTGCACTTTCCCCGATTGTTGTTTCTGAGTGGGCACGTTTTGCTAATGTAATGACTTGCTTAAACAATTCATTAAAAATTGTGCCTGTTGCTTTAACTTGTTGCGCTTCTAAAAAGCTATCTTTTATTTGACCTAAAATCTGCGTTTCTCCGACTACCATTGAATCTAAACCGCACGTTACGCGGAATAAATGATCTATTGCGCCATCTTGTTCAAAAATAGTTAAATATGGCGCGACTTCTTCTATTTCAAGCTGAAACCAATCAGCTAAAAACTTCTTAATATAATACCGTCCCGTGTGTAATTGATCGACAACAGCATAAATCTCAGTGCGATTACAAGTTGACACAATGACATTCTCTAACACGCTCTTTTGATTTTGTAATGTAGTCATCGCTCGCTCTAGTTCTGCTGCCTGAAATGTGAGTTTCTCACGAAATTCTACAGGGGCTGTTCGATAATTTACACTAACAACAAGAATATGCACGCAGCATGTCCCCCTTCACCCGTTTTATCACTTTATCTACTATCATAATACAACTTTCCTCTTATGAATCTGACAATCGTGTGAACAACCGATTATTTTTTAATTATTCTCCGTATGTAATAAAGGAGATTCAGTAACACTAATAAAAAAAATTCTACTTTATAATGATTATAAATTAATAACTCTATTTGTACGTTACCAAAAAAAGCCCTCATAATCAAGTGATGGAAACTATTCCATATAAATTATAACATCATCTTCCCTATCTTCTTTCATCATGAAGGAAAATATGTATGATTGTTCCAAAATGTAACAAAGACTTTCTCAATAAAATGTATTTGACATTGCATTTCTTTTTCGTTATATTAGTTTTACAAAATTAAATTGTGCACAACTTAATTAGAAGGGAGTTATTTATGACAGAAGACTCTTTGCATCTAGATAACCAACTTTGTTTTTCTATTTACGCCTGCTCTAGAGAGGTTACTCGTTTTTATCGACCTTATTTAGAAGAAATGGGTATTACGTATCCCCAGTACATTACTTTACTCGTACTATGGGAGCAAGATGGACTAACAGTAAAAGAAATTGGAGAACGTCTATTTTTAGATTCTGGTACGTTAACACCTATGTTAAAACGTATGGAATCATTAAAACTTGTAAAACGTGTTCGTTCCAAAGAAGACGAGCGAAAAGTTTGTATTGAATTAACAGAACAGGGCAAAGATTTAAAGAAAAAGGCTTGTTCATTACCGACAACGATGGCTACAAACTTAGGAATTACAGAGCAAGAATATCGCTCTTTATTAATTCAACTAAATAAACTGATTGACACAATGAAAACAATTAATGATGGAAAAGGGGAATAAATATGGATAAATTATATACTGCTTCAGTAACAGCAACAGGTGGAAGAAATGGGAAAGTATTTTCAGATGATGGCATATTAAATCTTGATGTAAAAATGCCGAAAGCACTAGGTGGTGCAGGCGGAGAAGCAACAAATCCAGAACAACTATTTGCAGCTGGTTATGCAGCTTGTTTCGATAGTGCATTACAACTTGTCATTCGTACAAAACGTGTGAAAGTAGAAAGTACAGAAGTAACTGCTCACGTTTCTATCGGAAAAGATACAGATGGTGGTTTCGGCCTATCTGCTGTACTTGATGTACATGTGGCTGGCGTTTCACATAGCGAAGCACAAGAACTTGTAGAAGCGGCTCACGGTGTATGTCCTTATTCGAAAGCAACACGAGGAAATATTGAAGTTACATTAAACGTACGCTAAAAAATTTAGCAAAACAAAAACGCGCGACATTCGTCACGCGTTTTTTGTTTTTGTAAATTTATGAATTGCTTTCCACGCTTCTTCTTTTCCAAGTCCTGTTTCAGAAGAGAATAGAACAATTTCATCGCCAATTTCAACAGCAAGCGTTTCTTTTACAATTTTTAAATGCTTTTGCCATTTCCCTTTCGGAATTTTATCGGCTTTCGTCGCAATAATAATTGTTGGGATTTCATAATGCTTTAAGAAATCATACATCATCACGTCATCACTTGTTGGTTGGTGACGTAAATCAACTACTAATACAGCTGCGTCTAATTGTTCACGCGTTGTAAAGTACGTTTCAATCATTTTCCCCCATGCAGCGCGCTCCGATTTAGATACTTTCGCATATCCATAACCTGGAACGTCAACAAAATGCATCATCTCATTAATTAAGAAAAAGTTCAGCGTTTGCGTTTTTCCTGGTTTAGAAGAAATACGTACTAACTTTTTACGATTTAAAATTTTATTAATAAAGGAAGACTTCCCCACATTTGAACGACCTGCTAATGCAATTTCTGGTAAATCACTGTCTGGATATTGTTCTGGTTTAACAGCACTAATTACAATATCTGCTTTTGTTACTTTCATTGTTTCACTCCTACTAATGCGTGCTCCAATACTTCATCTAAATGAGATGCAAGCACAAACGTAAGGTTTTCTTTTACGCTCTCTGGAATATCATCTAAATCTTTCTCGTTTTCTGCTGGCAAAATAATTTTTGTTAAGCCTGCGCGGTGAGCACTTAATGTTTTTTCTTTTAAACCACCAATTGGTAATACACGACCACGAAGTGTAATTTCACCTGTCATACCCACTTCTTTACTTACAGGAATACCTGTTAGCGCAGAAATAAGTGCCGTTGCCATCGTAATACCTGCTGACGGTCCGTCTTTTGGAACTGCTCCTTCTGGAACGTGAATATGAATATCATTTTTCTCATGGAAATTCGGATCGATCTGAAGCTCTTCTGCACGAGAACGTATATAACTAAACGCAGCTTGTGCTGATTCTTTCATAACATCCCCAAGTTTCCCTGTTAAAATTAGTTTCCCTTTTCCTGGCGCTACAGAAACTTCAATGGCAAGTGTATCGCCGCCTGCTGCTGTGTAAGCTAGACCTGTTGCCATACCAACTTGGTCTGTTTTTTCAGCTTGCCCATAACGGAATATGTGTTTACCAAGTAAATCAACAATCTTTTTCTCTGTCACAACGATACGTTTACGTTCTGCTGTAACGATAATCTTCGCTACTTTACGGCAAACTTTTGCAATTTGGCGCTCTAGCGTACGAACACCAGCCTCACGTGTATAATAACGAATAATCTCAAGCAGCGCTTCATCACGCACTTGTAAATTACCTTTTCGTAAGCCATGTTCTTTTAATTGTTTCGGCAATAAATGCTCACGAGCAATGTGTACTTTTTCAAGTTCTGTATAGCCAGCAATCGAAATGATTTCCATACGGTCAAGTAATGGACCTGGAATACTTGAAAGTGTATTAGCAGTTGCTACAAACATAACTTTTGATAGATCATATGGTTCTTCAATGTAATGATCACTGAAGTTATGGTTTTGTTCTGGATCTAATACTTCAAGTAATGCCGCTGATGGATCTCCACGGAAATCGTTAGACATTTTATCAATCTCATCTAATAAGAAGACTGGATTAACTGTTTTCGCCTTTTTCATACCTTGAATAATGCGTCCTGGCATTGCTCCAACATATGTACGGCGGTGACCACGAATTTCAGATTCATCACGCACACCACCAAGAGATACACGGACGAAGTTACGATTCAATGATGTTGCAATTGAACGCGCTAACGAAGTTTTGCCGACCCCAGGAGGGCCTACTAAACAAAGGATAGGTCCTTTTAATGAATTCGTTAACTTCTGTACAGCTAAATATTCAAGTACACGCTCTTTCACTTTTTCAAGACCGTAATGATCGTTATTTAAAATCTCTTCCGAATGAGCAAGATCAATTATATCTTCTGTTGCCTCTGTCCACGGAAGCGCTAATAACCAATCAATATAATTGCGAATAACACCACTCTCCGCAGAACTTGCTGGTAACTTTTCATAACGATCTAATTCTTTCAGCGCAGCCTTCATTGTTTCTTCCGGCATTCCTGACTGTTCAATTTTCTCACGAAGTTCTTCTACTTCTCCGCCCTTGCCTTCTTTGTCGCCAAGTTCAGTTTGAATCGCCTTCATTTGCTCACGTAAGAAATATTCTTTTTGCGTGCGCTCCATGGAACGTTTCACTTTTTGCCCAATTTTCTTTTCTAGGCTAAGTAACTCTTGTTCATCTTGAATAATTGAAATAAGTGTTTGTAATCGTTCTTTTACAGATACAATCTCTAGAATCTCTTGTTTCTGCTTCGTTTTAATCGGCAAGTGAGAAGCAATTAGATCAGCTAATCTCCCTGGTTCTTCCACATCAGCTACCGTTGCAAATGTTTCATTTGAAACTTTTTTCGAGACTTTAATATATTGTTCGAAATGCTCCAGTAACGTACGCATAAAAGCTTTCTCTTCTAAATCATCTTCTACTTCTTCAGTTACCGTTTTAATAGACACTTGTACTACATTTTCTTCTTCGATAAACTCTATTACTTCTGCTCTATGTAAACCTTCCACAAGGACACGAAGCGTACCGTTCGGCAATTTTAACATTTGCTTCACTTTCGCCACCGTACCTACACTATATATGTCATCTTCTTTCGGATCATCGATATTCATTTCTTTTTGCATTGCTAAAAAGATGATATTTTCATCCATTGCCGCCTGCTCTAGTGCTTGTATCGATTTATCACGTCCTACATCAAGATGCAAAACCATCGTTGGATATACGAGAACGCCTCTTAATGGTAGGAGGGGCACGATTCTTTCGTTCGTATTCATACTAGACATAGCACCTCCATAATAAATTAAACTCCTGTTCAACTATTTTATATTACAATACACCTAGATGCAATTGCTGAGATTCCGCGCAATTGTAAATAGCTTGTTTTTCTACCTCACGAAAAGAAAAAAGACTCCGATTAAGCATACAAACTTAAACGAAGTCTGGCAAATTTTATTATTGTTTATTTTTACATAGATTGTGCATCTGTTTCGTCTACGTGAGTATGTACATCTAGCTCTCTATGCATATTTTCTTGCATAAACGTTAACTCAAATACTTCTTTTAACTTACGGACAGGAATAATTTCAATTCCCTTGATCGTATACAAAAATGGTTGCATATTTTCAGCAGGAATAATGACTTTCTTAGCTCCCGCTTTTTTCGCAGCTTTTATTTTCGCGTACACGCCACCAATAGGTTTTACTTCTCCGTGTATACTTATTTCCCCTGTCATCGCTACTTCATTATTTACATACGTGCGGTGCACCGCAGAATATACACCTGTTGCCATAGCGATTCCTGCAGAAGGTCCATCAATTGGGATACCACCTGGAAAATTAATATGTATATCATATCCTTCTGGCAACACATCTAAAGAACGAAGTACTGTTAATACATTATCAACAGAGCCTTTCGCCATACTTTTACGACGAATCGATTTCGTTTGACTACCAATACTTTCTTCTTCTACAATTCCGGTAACATTTACCGATCCTTTATCTTTCGCCTTGATTGCTGTTACTTCAATTTCTAATAACGCACCTGTATTTGGTCCGTATACAGCAAGACCATTTACAAGACCAATCCTTGGAATCGGATAAATGTGCTTTTCATATTTCGGTGTAAGCTGACTTGAGTGAACAACCCACTCTATATCTTCATCCTTAATGAAAGAACGTTCTTCATTTATCGCCATACCAGCAGAGATTTGCACGAGATTAATCGCTTCTCGTCCATTCCTTGCATACATCCCGATCATTTCAATACCATTTTCACCTATTTGCATTTCCACTTTTTCCGCGGCATTTTTCGCTACTTTTTGAATTTCTTCTGTATCTAATTCACGGAAAAATACTTCTAAGCAACGTGACCGAATAGCAGGAGGAATTTCCTCTGGCGAACGTGTCGTTGCTCCAACTAAGCGAAAATCTGCCGGTAAGCCTTTTTGGAAAATATCATGTATATATGTTGGGATCATCGTATTTTCTTCACTATAGTACGCACTTTCTAAAAATACTTTTCGATCTTCTAACACCTTTAACATTTTATTCATTTGAATCGGATGGAGCTCGCCAATCTCATCAATAAACAAAATACCACCATGTGCATCTGTTACAGCACCTTTTTTCGGTTGCGGAATACCTGCTTGCCCCATCGCCCCAGCACCTTGATAAATCGGATCATGCACCGAACCTATTAAAGGGTCTGCGATACCACGTTCATCAAACCGAGCTGTTGTCGCATCAAGTTCAATAAATGTTGCATTCGTACGAAATGGAGATTTAGGATTTCGTTTCGCTTCTTCTAATACAAGACGTGCTGCCGCTGTTTTCCCAACACCTGGCGGGCCATATATGATTACATGTTGCGGATTCGGACCACAAAGAGCCGCTTTTAACGACTTAATTCCGTCCTCTTGCCCTACAATATCTAAAAAGGTTGTAGGACGCACCTTTTCTGCTAGCGGCTCTGTTAAAGAAATCTCACGCATTTTACGAAGCTGTTCTAATTCTTTTTTCGATTCTCGATCAATTGAAACTTTTTGTGTTCGTTGATTTCGAAGTAAATGCCAGAAATACAATCCGACAATTACACCAAAAACAAGTTGAACAACTAAAAATATATTTGTCCAGCTCATTATTTATTTCCTCCCGCAATATTTTATCTCTTAGTATTTCCGCGGAGGAACGTAGCTAAACATAAAGAAAAACAGCAATTATAAAAATTGCTGTTTCCCTTTCGCATTATGCAGATGTTTTTGTATCAAGTACAGTACCGTCTTGTAACACCAATTTTGGCGGCTCATTATCAGCTACTGTTTCTTTTGTAAGAATACACTTCTCGATATCTTTACGAGATGGAAGTTCGAACATTACATCAAGCATTAAGCCTTCAATAATAGAACGAAGTCCACGAGCACCCGTTTTACGTTCAATTGCTTTTTTCGCAATTTCGATTAGTGCACCTTCTTCAAACTCTAACTCAACATCGTCAAGCTCCAATAATTTTTGGAATTGCTTAACAAGTGCATTTTTCGGTTTCGTTAAAATATCAACAAGAGCATCTTCATCAAGTGGCTCTAGGTTCGCAATAACTGGAAGACGACCGATAAACTCTGGAATTAAACCAAATCTTAAAAGATCCTCTGGTAATACGTGAGATAAAACATGCTTCTCATTTACATCAGCATTTTTCTTCTCAGAACCAAATCCAATTACTTTTTCACCAAGGCGACGTTTAATAATCGGCTCAATGCCATCAAACGCTCCACCACAAATGAATAAGATGTTCGTTGTATCAATTTGAATAAACTCTTGGTGCGGATGCTTACGACCACCTTGAGGTGGAACGCTTGCTACAGTACCTTCTAAAATTTTCAGAAGTGCCTGCTGCACACCTTCACCAGATACATCACGTGTAATTGATGGATTTTCGGACTTACGTGCCACTTTATCAATCTCATCAATATAAATAATTCCTTTTTCCGCTTTCTCTACATCATAATCAGCTGCTTGAATTAACTTTAGTAAGATATTTTCTACATCTTCCCCAACATATCCAGCTTCTGTTAAAGATGTTGCGTCTGCGATTGCAAATGGAACATTTAAAATACGCGCTAAAGTTTGTGCCAGTAATGTTTTACCACTACCTGTTGGCCCGATAAGTGCGATATTACTCTTCGCTAATTCTACATCATCAATTTTACTGTTAGAATTAATGCGTTTGTAATGGTTATATACCGCTACCGCTAGTGCTTTTTTCGCGCTATCTTGCCCGATGACATACTCATCTAAGATTTCACGAATTTCTACCGGTTTCGGTACATCTTTGAATTCTACTTCTTCGTCCTTCGCAAGCTCCTCTTGTACAATTTCAGTACAAAGTTCGATACACTCGTCACAAATGTAAACACCTGGACCTGCCACTAACTTTCGAACTTGCGTTTGTGTTTTACCACAGAAAGAACATTTTAATTGCCCTTTTTCATCATTAAATTTAAACATATTTTCACACCCCTTACAAAGTGCTAACCTCTTGCCTTCGTATGTACACGATAAATGTATCGTATGTAAATACATATTATGTCACTACGTGGCGAGAAATACAAATAATATGACTAGTTATGTACAAATAAAAATTTTTTAAAACTTTTGAAATATGTATATTCGACTTGTAAAGGAACTTTTCCTTCTCCATCGAAAAGTTTTATAAATATATTTCTATATTTATAAAACAAGGCACGATTTTAATCGTGCCTTGTTATTTTATTATGCAGCGTTTTCTACTAAGAAGTCTACAGCTTTACGCACTTTAAGATCTTCAGCTAAAGCATCTACGCTTCCAAGAGCTTGCTTGATAGCGTCTACTGGCATACCGTACATTTCAGCCATTTTTTCAACTTCTGCAGTTACTTCTTCTTCAGTAACTTCGATGTTTTCAGCTTCAATGATAGCTTCAAGAACAAGATTGATTCTTACACGTTTTTGTGCATCTTCTTTCATTTGCTCTTTTAATTTGTCAGCATCAGTACCTGTGAATTGGTAGTAAAGCTCAAGGTTCATACCTTGTTGGCTTAAACGTTGCTCGAATTCACGAACCATACGATCTAACTCAGTGTTGATCATAGCTTCTGGAATTTCGATTTCAGCGTTAGCAGCAGCTAATTCTACTACTTCGTCACGTACTTTGTGCTCAGCTTCGTGCTTTTTGCCTTCTTCTAAGTTTGTGCGAAGTTTTGCTTTTAATTCATCAAGAGTTGCAACCGCTTCGTCTGCTTCTTTAGCGAACTCGTCGTTTAACTCAGGAAGTTCTTTTGTTTTGATTTCGTGAATTGTTACTTTGAATGTTGCTGGTTTGCCAGCTAATTCAGCAGCATGGTACTCTTCTGGGAATGATACTTCAACGTCTTTAGACTCACCAGATTTAAGACCGATTACTTGCTCTTCGAAACCTGGGATGAATGTACCAGAACCGATTGCTAGAGAGTAGTTTTCGCCTTTTCCGCCTTCAAATGCTTCGCCATCAACGAAACCTTCGAAGTCGATTACAGCTGTATCACCGTTTTCAACAGTTCCTTCTTCTTTAACAACTAGTTCAGCTTGACGTTCTTGTAAAGATTTTAATTCGTTCTCTACATCTTCGTCAGTTACAGTTGTTTCAACTTTTTCTACTGCTAAACCTTTGTACTCACCTAATTTAACTTCAGGTTTCACTGTAACTTTTGCAGTGAAGATAAGGTTAGCATTTTTTTCGAACTTCTCGATGTCGATTTCAGGATGATCAACTGGGAAGATACCAGCTTCTTCAATCGCTTCACCGTATGCTTTTGGTAAAATGATATCTAAAGCATCTTGGTATAAAGATTCAATACCAAAGCGTTGTTCGAATAATGGACGAGGCATTTTTCCTTTACGGAAACCTGGTACGTTAATTGTTTTTACTACTTTTTTGAACGCAGCGTCGATAGAGTTGTTTACTTCTTTAGCATCAACTTCGATTGTTAAAACGCCAACGTTACCTTCTAATTTTTCCCATTTTGTAGACATTTATTCTTTCCCTCCAACTATAATAATGTATGCACATACCTCTATAGATTAAGATCTTCATTATCTCTTTTTTGAAATAACAAATACACAAATAATCCTCTAGCAAAAGCTTTCAGATATAATGTTCCAATCTACTAATTGCCCAGAAGACAACTACGGTATATTTTGTTCGAGAATAATATGAAACATATTAAGTAAGAGAATTACACTTCTCTTCTCTTACAAACAGGCAGTTTTCTGCCTTTTGCAACCCTTACATTATAACATAGAATATGCTCGTTTCAAGAACTGAACGATTCTTTTTCATAATTATACGGGCAAATATCCTTCTCTTTCAACACGTAATAACCATTGATAGGCAATATGAAACTCTTCCAATTCGATATTGTATGCTGCCATAAGCTCTTCTTCATCAATAGCCAATCCGAAACGCTTTCTTCCAATTCTCTCTAAAACAGCTGACCAAATCTCTTCCTTATCCATTAATAGAGCAAATGGGAAAACACTAATTTGCAATTCTTTCCAATATGTAACCATTGCTTCAAATATATCGGGATAATTTTGCTCTAATCGACTTGATAATTTATGTATAATGTTATTGGATTGCTCCTCATTATGACCTGTAAATGCTGGAATTACCTTAATCGTATTCCCAAACTTTTCTACCTCTATTTCCTCTTCTACCTGACTTTCTATCATTTTATACAAAATAGAAGTTTTCAAATAGGGGTGTTGCTCTTCTTCTATTAAAAATTTCTTTAAAGCAGGTAATGCAAGATCTAAGTCTTTTAACGAAAGTCGCTGAATCGCTCTTAGCTTCTGTCCAAAGTTTTCTCCAAAAATTTCATTAGTAAACTCATCCAACTCAAAATTTGAATCCACTAGCGATGCGTCTCCCTCATTGAGCATACCTTCTGCAAATAAAGCAAGTTGCGCTAATTTTTCCTTTTGATCAGGCATTATATCTTTCGTTTGTAAAACCTTTTCAACAGTTTCAATAACACCTTCATAATCATTTGTTTGAACTAAAATAGTCACGTACGTTTCAAGAATATCACCAAATAAGACAACTCCTGTTTTAAGCAACTGTTCACATTTGTCTTTCGCTTCTTCCATACGTTTTAATTCGAGTAAACAAATAACTGAAGCTAATTCCGTTTGTTCCGTTTCCGCATTATACTGACGTAATATTTCAAAGCAGCGCAATGCATCTTCGAACTTCCGCTCTTTCAGCGCTAAAAAACCTTCATCAATATAGCGCTCTGATAGTTGTGGAAACAATACGACCGTATTTTCTTTTTTATCCATACGTCCGCCTCTTTTTCTTGATTTTAATTATGTTCAAAGTAAATATATCAAATGCGTAATGAGAACACAACATCCCAAAACCATTTGTTTGAAATATAAAAATATTTAATTTTTATATTCCAATACGAATAAATCTCTACTAAAAATTAAAATTGTACAAATAAAAATCCCCAGCAACAAGCGCAGAGGATTCATCATTAATGGAAAGCTTTTATAATTGTGGGGTATATTACAAGGGTAATAATTTGGAGAACAATAATTGCCATAACAATCATGCTAAAATAGAAGATTGGTTTACTTCGCTTCATTAAAAACATAATAATAAGCATCGTACAAGCAAACAAACTTAAGAAGAACAAACTTGTTGTCGAACTAAGTATACCACTTGGGACAAAGAACAATAACACTACACTACAAGTACCTATAATTCCAAATAACCATTCCATTCATTCACTCATTCCCTTTCCCTCTTATGGCTGTTTTCTCTAAGCAATCAAATGTTTCACAACATCAACTACATACGTTAATTTCTCATACGCTACAAATCCAAAAGCAACCGTTAAGCCCGTTACAACTAAACCTTTCATCATTTCTGCCTCCTCGTTTTATCGTTGTTATCTTCATTATAAAAGATTAGCAATTTGTTACCATCGAACTACCTTACAGTTACCTTACAGAATTGTAAGATTTCAAAAAGAGATTGAAAAACACCTCATATCACTTGAGGTGCTTTCACGGAATTTATTTATAATCACTTGCAAAATTAACTTTTTTCTCTTGGTTATTTTTCGGCGAATCGACTCTTAAACTAATAGATTTACTAAATGATTTAGGATCAAAATAATTATTCATTACTTTTCTTAACTTACCTTCAGATATTTTCGTATTACAAGAAAACAAAGGATGAAAATCATGTTAATATATTTTTGTACAATTAAGAATTTAATTTACAAGGGGGATTATATATGTTTAAAAAAATGGCCACAGATGTATTAGGACTAAGCGATGTAGGTTCTGTTATTACACCTAAAGACTATGATAAGGTCGATGCCGATGATTATGTAATGCATGAAGATGGGGAGAAAATTTACTTTCTAATTAAATCGAAATCAGATGAATATTGCTTCACAAACAAAGGGTTAATTCACTTAGACGGTACAAGCGCAACAAGTAAAAAACGTACACTACGCCGCTTTAGTTATAGTAAATACCAAATTAAAAACGTAGCACTTGAAACTGCAGGAACGATTGATTTAGATGTAGAAATTAAGTTTCAAATGGGCGATGAACATTACTCAATTGATGTTCATAAAAAACATATTGAAGAATTAAAAGATTTATATAAGGCTTTACTTAAAATCGAAGAAATTTCATACGACAACGATATTACATTACAATATGCACATAAAAGTTTAGATATGGCATCTAATGCCTTTAGCCGCATTTCAAACGCACAAGTAAATTTAGCAGAGCAATTTAAAGAAATGAACGAGATTGCCTTTAACTGGCTTGTTGATACGAAGAAACAATATAATGTGAAAGATTATGGTTTTGTATTTGAGAAGTTTATTAATAACTAAACAGAAAACCTTGTTATCAAAAGATAACAAGGTTTTTGTAGCGTACCAGGAGAAATTCGAGCTCCCGCTTCGTCTTTAACCAAAATATATAAACGCTAGTATAATTCGTTTATTGAATCGTTCATTGTTTCGGTTAACTAACCATTTGTTAAAATTCTGCCTTATTATATACCTTATCGTCAAGATGAAGCTTTTTCCTATTATAATGTCTCTATTTCTAAATCTACTTCTAATTCTAGAGCTTCGTCACATGCTTTAAATAACATTTCAAACATGTCTTTACCACCACTTGTGTAAAAGTAGTTAGATAGATCTGTTATATTTGTTGAAGATTTATCTCTCCATGGTAGTTGCTTAGATAAACCTTCAATGTCCCACACTACTTCTGATGGTGAGAATAGTTTTAATTTTTCACGAGCTTCTTTCGCTTCCTCAATCGCCTTTAGGATATTTTGAAGTGTTAACCTTCCATCTTTATAAAGTATTTTATAAGAAGATTATATTATGTCTGGTTATTTCACTGTGCCCAATATTTGAAATTACTAACAGAGAGAATGAATGCAATTAGTTACATAATTGAAAATAAATTTTTTACACAAATGTTGAGAAATATTGAAATTCAATTCCCATCAAATTCTATTCTTGCTATCATTATTTATAAGAATATTCAAAAAGGGGTGGGATTTCATGGACGTTCTAATAAAGGGGAATGAACAAATTTCAAAACTACTTAACAGATGGTATCAAGAAATACGTTCACGTAATATAGATAATGCCCATTGTTTAAAAGAAGAAATTAATTCGATCATTCACACTAACGAAGCAGACCCAAAATTGTTACTCTACTATTACCTTTTAGATTTCGGTTATAAATATTTAGTGGATAATTTAAGTATTTCAAAAAATAGCTTTGATAAAATTGAATCTTTTAATATTCCCACAGATAACTTTTTATCTTACTACTACCATTTTTATAAGGCTATTCATTCTAACGCAATCGGTAATTATAGCCTTGCTAAAGAACATTATGATACAGCAGAAATTTTACTTAAACACATTCCTGATGAACTTGAAAAAGCAGAATTTCATTATAACTTAGCAACATATCATTATCATATTTATCAAGCACTTTTAGCCATTAAGCACAGTACAAAAGCTAGGGACATATTTTCTAAACATGAAAGCTATGAATTAAAAACAGCCTATTGCGATAATTTATTAGGATTAGCTTGTACGCATTTAAGAGAATTTGAACTAGCTGAAGAATACTTTGTTACTGCAATGAACACATTCCAAAAGCAAAAAAATGAGAAAGCAATCTTACTAGTTCGCCATAATTTAGGCTTAATGTATGCGAGTCAAAACCTCTCTATTTCGGCAATTCGATACCTTTCAGAAGTTGTCGAAAAGAAACCTCATAATTATAAAGCTATTTTTGTTAAAGCCAAGGAACACGTCAAGCTAGATGAAGAAGAAATTGCATCTCAACTCATTGAAAAAGGTTTAACTATCTGCAATGAATTAGGAAATCAAGAATATCAATACCGCTTTACAATTCTAAGAAAAATTAATAAAAAAGTTACTGCCGAAAAATTAGAACAAGCTGTGCTAGCAGGAATGAACTACTTTAAAAACGAAAGATTATGGGAGTATGTCCAAGAATACGCGGAAGCAGTCGCAGTCCAATTTCATAACGAAGGAAACTTTGAACAAGGAAGTAAATATTTCTATTTAAGTTATGAAGCTAAAAAAGAAATTTTTAAAAAGGAGGCGTTAAAGTGAAGAAAGTATTATTAGGAATGCTATTGATTACACTTGTAACAATAGGCACACATACCTCAGTTAACACTCAAACAACTATTAATATTATACAAAGTTTAGCTGATGGTGATACAGGTTGATTTATTAAAAACATAGGACGCTTACCTATTCTTAGGACAGCGTTCTTTTTTATCTAACTTTAACTTTGAAAGGGTTAAACAACGAAAATGTTTAGCGGACTAACAATAGAGACAATAGGCAAGTTTGCACCTGTATTCACTACAATTATAGCCACCTTACTTATACCAGCTGTATTATATAGTGTTAATCAATTTGTAATAGCGGCAACAACTAAGGAAATTGATAAATTGTATTTAAATAAAGCCACACTAGTAAAATTGAATTTTTGGAATGTAATTTTATTTACACTGTTAGGTGCTATTTTATATCTATTTGCTGCTGTGTTTTTAACTTTGGATTATATGATAACCTTAATAAAACTTGGCGTAACAACGAAAAAGTTTGGTACATCGGAGGAGCTTTAATTATTAGTGTTATTCTATTAGTTGTACTATATTTTCTGTTTTTGTTTTCTCTGCATAAAAACAAGAAGTTTAATATTATTCTTAAAGTTTTAATTTCCCTTCAAATCATAAGTAGTGTAATTATTTTTTCCTATCTCATTACTATTCAAATTTTTAGGAAATGGAATTATGAGATGATACCTTCCATAGTACTTCTTATTTTAATTTTGGCATGTATACAAACCCCAATGAATAACCTAACAAGAAATAAGAAACCTTCACAATATATTATTACTATAGTAGCCGAAGAAAAATTAGAAACTTTAATCCACGGTTACACAATTGATGAAAAACGAACGGTTTGTTTTGTAGAAGGCATAAAATCCGATGAGGTTTTTTATGTATGTGATTTTTCATCAAAGTTTTTTTGAAGCATACAAAAAAATCTGAAGAACATGTGACTGCTAATCCAGCAACATCTGCCAACAACACCCCCAATTGTTAGACATAACTAACAATTGGGGGTGTATTTTTTATTTAACGCACAATTATCTCGAGCGCTTTACCGATTGTTAGGTTGAACGTATAACGATTTTCTGCAGTCTCTTTCTTTCGCTGATCACTTTTCAATCTATCCCCCAAAATATTCGATAAGTTCTCACTAATCATTAAAGAATCACATTTTTTGAAAAAAAAAAGCCCCCTAACTCGTTAGCGACCGCACATTGTACGATTCAACTTACGAATTAGAGAGCTTATATATTGCCGACTTTGAAGTCATCGCAAAAGGTTTTGTTAGTGTCCCAGGAGAGATTCGAACTCCCGCTCCGCCCATTTCCGTACTATTTTATATATTTTGATCGCAGTCTTAATATATCTTCTCCTTCGCGAATGCCTGCCGATCCCTTCCTCACATTTTTTACGACAGTCCAATTCGGGTTAGTTTCATCACCGATGTTCTGCACTGTAAAATTGCCATCACCATATTTTCGGTGGCCTTCTGCCAATTTCTCCGTTAAATCATTCTCATTTGATCTCGCCATCTTTGCGCCATCTCCCTTTTTTATACGACCTTCTTAAACCATCTAACCAATCACAGGTCCAGTCAATTGGAGATTCTCATTTTCCGCTTTTATTAATTGTAACACACTGCCGGGGATAAGTTCCGATAACTGCTGCTCAACCGTACTAGAATGGTAAAGAGTTTTATAATATTGTAAATAAACAATTAAGAGAATCTGGATATGGATTTGAGTTCCATCATAAACCTATTAATTCTTTAAATTAAATAAGATGAATAGGGCGCATAAATGGCGCTCTTTTTATTTAAGAAAAAGAAGTACATATGCAACTGCTTAGTATCAAAGGAAAGGTCGCAGATATTAAGCATGAACTACACTTATAACCCAAACAAAAAACCTTGTTATCAAAAGATAACAAGGTTTTGTTAGCGTCCCAGGAGAGATTCGAACTCCCGACCGTACGCTTAGAAGGCGTATGCTCTATCCGGCTGAGCTACTGGGACATGGAGCGGGTGAAGAGAATCGAACTCTCGACCAGAGCTTGGAAGGCTCTTGTTTTACCACTAAACTACACCCGCATATGTTATTTCATTTTCTTCGTTAGCGCCGTTGCCCTATCGACAATATTTATTATATGTATAACCACACATAAAGTCAACACCTTTTTTAAAAGAGGATAAATTTTCTTATCCTCTTTTAAAAATTGCCTGTTCAACTAGTTGTCCGTCTAACGTTTCAAAACGAACTTCCATTTGATTTTCATCCATTTCTAATAAAGCAAATGTCTTTTCTACACGCTGACGTGGTAATAAAATACTGCCTGGATTAATAAATAAAACGCCCTCGATTAATTCCGCACCTAATACGTGAGAATGTCCGAAGCATGCAACTTGCGCTCCCACTTCTTCAGCATGGTACGCTAGCGTTTGTAATGTCATTTTTACATTATGTCGATGCCCATGTACAACTAAGAAGCGAATTCCATCTACATCAGTTACAATTTCATCTTGAAAGTTAGCATAATCACAATTTCCTTTTACAACATGGAAACCTTGCAGCTCTTCATGAGCAGGCGTTAGCTCTGAATCACCGCAATGAATCATGATATCTACTTTCCCTTCATACTTCTCTTTTAACTGCTGTAATTCCTTCACAGAGCTATGACTATCGCTTACGATTAAAGCTTTCATCAATCTCTCTCCCTTATTCTCCTAAAAACCATTCAGGGATTTTTTCTTCTAGCTTACGAAGAGCACGTCCGCGGTGACTAATAGCATTTTTTTCATCTGAACTTAATTCCGCCATTGCTTTTTTGTATTCTTCCACATAAAAGATCGGATCGTATCCAAAGCCATTTTCTCCGCGGCGTTGTTCTAAAATAAATCCTTCACATGTCCCGTTTACAATGACAGGCTTTTTATCACCTTCAGGGAAAGCTACTGCTAATGCACAGTAGAAGCGAGCTTTACGCTTATCAAACGGTATTTCATTTAATTCTTGTAAAACTTTATCAATATTCGCTTGATCATCTTTTGGCTCTCCAGCAAAACGAGCTGAATACACGCCTGGTTTCCCGTTTAACGCATCTACAATAAGACCTGAATCATCCGCAATTACAATTGCATTCAACTGTCTACTCAAGCTATCCGCTTTTAAGATCGCATTTTCTTCAAATGTTTCACCAGTTTCTTCGACTTCTTCAATATGAGGAAAATCGTGTAATGATTTCACTTCTAAATCAAATCGCTCAAATAACTCAGCAAATTCACGTACTTTCCCCATATTTTTTGTCGCTACAACAACTTGTTTCATACTTTCCACCTCTACTCTATATGAGATACGATGTCACCTAACGCTTCTTTTTGCATATCAATCAGTTGGAAAATGCCTTGTTCTGCTGCATCAAGTAATTCATTTAACTGTGCTCTACTAAACGTCGCTTCTTCTCCAGTTCCTTGCACTTCAACGAACTGACCTTTTCCAGTCATAATTACATTCATATCAACGTCTGCTTTAGAATCTTCTGCATAGTTTAAATCTAAAACAACACCTTGCTCTTCAACAATTCCTACTGATGTTGCTGCTAAATAATCTTTTACTGGAATTTTAGATACTTTTTCTGCTTGTAATAATTTCTCGAAAGCTAATACCATCGCTACATATGCACCTGTAATAGAAGCTGTTCTCGTTCCACCATCTGCTTGGATGACATCACAGTCAATCCAAACTGTTCTCTCGCCAAGCGCTTCTAAATCAACTACCGCACGTAATGCTCGTCCTATTAAGCGCTGGATTTCCATTGTACGTCCTGTTACTTTCCCTTTGCTTGACTCCCTAATTGTACGTTGTTCTGTCGCACGTGGAATCATCGCATATTCAGCTGTTACCCAGCCCTTTCCTTCTCCACGCATAAATGGCGGGACACGCTCTTCAATTGTCGCTGAGCAAATTACCTTTGTATCCCCAACCTCAATTAACACTGATCCTTCTGGATGTTTTAAATAATTCGTATGAATATGTATATGGCGTAATTCTGTTTTCTCTCTACCATCTACTCGCATAAAAATAACCTCCTCATAACTACTTGTTAGTATAGCCAAATTTAAATGTATGATATGTATACAATAAAAGAAGAGGAACCCAAAAAGCAATTCCTCTTTCTTACTTAAGTATATCAAATTATTGACGATTAAAAACTACCTGTATTCACGTTTTCTGGACGATCTACAGGTTTTATTAACTTTCCGCCCTTTTCATCTATAAGATTTGCTTTTCCATTCACTTCAATAGAAATATTTTTCACACCTTTCTTTTCTGTTAAAGATAAAACTAACGACTTCAATACGTAATTTGAGATCATATTTTTATCTGGGTTTACAAATATATTTTCATTAAAGTTTAATGTAAGATTTCCGTCTTGTAATTTCGGATTCGTAATAAGCTTAACGCCTGGATTAAAATCATTCAGGAGCGATTGATGGATCGGACCTTTTACAAGTTCATCTATAATTGTTGCATAGTCATTTTCTTTACCTTCCGCAACGCGGCGTGTGACTGGTACGTAGTATTGCTGTTTATTATTATTTTGCGCCATAAAATACAGTGTGACTGGTTTTGTATTTGTTACATCTGCTACTTGTTCATCATCGAAGTTAATACCATTTGCACGGCTCACTCCTTCACCAAGCGGTGTACCACCAACCGGCATCTTTGCCAATTTCTCACCATTTATTTGGAACTGCACTTGTTTTATCTCTGTAAATTGCGTCAACGTCCAAGCTATAGATTCAACGATTTGACGCTCTTCTTCTTTCGCATAGTTTTTCATTTCTTTAGAGAAATCAATAACTGCCGTTCCGTCCTTTTTCAAATCTAAGGTCATCGTTGTATTCGCCGGAATGACTGCACGAAACCCATTCGGTAATAAATTTGTTACCGGTCCATCTTTCACAAGGTATTCTAACGTTTGCTTCACAGTCTCATTTGCTTTCGGAGTAGGTATAGCTAACGTTTGTGGTACAACATAACCATTTTTATCAACAAGGTATAGTTCTCTATTTACCATTTGCCCTTGCTTATCTTTTTTAGCTACTTCTTTCTTCCCACCCTCTGTATACGTAACTTGTTTTGGCGGATCAATTTGTTCAGTTGCTTTCTCTTGATTTATAAAGCCACACCCTGTTAGTAAAACAGCACTCACAGTAGCACCAACAACCCATTTAAAAGTGGATTTAGGCATGCCATTCCCCCCTAAAATCTAAGTTTGTACTATTATGTATACGAGCTGTTTCACGTTTTAGAACAAGCTGCGCCTCTTATAAATTGAAACTTTAATCAACAGGGGTCTTACTCCCCAGCAAATAGCAAGATAAAACAAAAACTCCTGATTTCTCAGGAGCTCACTTATATAAATTCTACTATTATTCTTTTTCTAAATGAATATGCTTCACATTTTCAATCGGTTGACCGAACCATTTTGATGCAATTTCTTTAAACAAGCCTATTTTTCCTGTTGTTAAGAAGAGATGATCGCTTTGTTCTTCTCCTTCATTCAACATTTTACTATGATATAAGATTGTACTTACTTCACGTGCTGTTTCATCACCAGAACTAATTAGTTGCACTTTATCTCCCATTACTTTTTTAATAACAGGTCCTAAAATCGGATAATGTGTACACCCCAATATAAGTGTATCAATATCGGTACTTTTCAGTGGTTGCAACGTTTCTCTTACAACTTCATACGCCATTTCACTTTCGAAATTCCCACTCTCTACAAGTTCAACGAAAGGTGGACAAGCTAAACTCTCTACCATAACACGGTTATTAATAGACTTTAACGCCTCTTCGTATGCACCACTTTTCACCGTTCCAATCGTTCCAATAATCCCAACGTGATACGTGTTTGTCACTTTTAAAGCTGTACGTGATCCTGGGTGAATAACTCCTACTACTGGAATTGGTAATTGTTTTTGCATCTCTTCTAATACAACTGCAGTTGCTGTATTACACGCAATAACTAACATTTTAATATTTAAATCTAGTAAATGCTCTGTCATTTCCCACGTAAATTGACGTACTTCTTCTCGAGAACGTGGACCATAAGGACAACGTGCTGTATCTCCTAAATATATGATACGCTCTTTCGGCAACTGACGAATTAATTCCTTCGCTACTGTTAAACCGCCAACTCCTGAATCGATAACACCGATTGCTCTATTCAACTTCATCACCCGTTTTCTCATTCATCATCTTTTATGTTTATCATTATATTTTACACACTTTAAGTTCGCTCACTTCAAATGCTTCTGTATGAAAATTTTCATTTTCCCATGTATAGACTAGGACCTTTTTTATTTTGCTCCTTTTTTTCGTAATTTGCAAGATAGAAAAATAACCGACCTTCTATAAGAAAGTCGGTTTCTTCTATATAAAGTGCATATTCATTGCTCCATCTTTTTTTGAAAAGAAGACATTCCCATTAATAAGAAGAAATGAGCAGCAATTAAAATGACGATCAAAATAAAATTCAATCGATAACTATTTGTAGATTCCATAATTTTGCTCGCTACAGCTGGTCCAAATGCCATACCGAAAAAGTTAATTAAATTATATAAACCAAGACCGACTCCAACTTTAGCTGGATTTAATGTTTTGGGGATAAATGTGTTTAATGATACTTGAATTGCCGAATAACTCATAAATGTTAAAATAACCGCAAATAAAATAAAGAGTAAGTTCCCGTCCGGAATAATCCCTAAAATTAAAAAGCCAATGATCATAGCTACAGAAGCTACATACATCATCTTCACATTCCCAAACGAAGGAATAATCTTTCCGGTAATAAAACTAGATACAATACCAAAGAGAGATGCAATAAACAATACAATTCCAATAACGAATGGAGACAATCCATGTCCTCTTCCTAACAGTAATGGTAATAATAATAAACTAGCACATAACGCCACATTAATGATAAATCCGACCGCTATTAAACGAAGTAATGGTTTATTTGTAAATAACTCAATATCAATAAACGGCGACTCTGTTCTCTTCATATGAGCCTTAAATAAAAATAGAAAAACAACAGATAACACAAAAAGCCAACTATTAATATTAACTCCTAATAAAATGGTCGTAATCAATACAAATAATAAAACTGCTCCAATGAAATCAAAGCGAAACACTTCATCTGTATGTCGCGCCTCTTCTGGCATAAATTTTACGAGTAAGAAAATACCAATCATTGAAATAACCATAAATAAAAATAAATACGGCCACCCTAACGTATTTGTAATTGCCCCACCTACTAAAGGTCCAATACCAACCGCTAATGCAATAGAAGAACTAATCATTGCTAACGCACCTGTTTTTTTAGCTGGAGCAACTAATTTCGCCACCGCAATCATACTAAGCGCAATAAACGCTGCTCCCCCGCTCGCCTGCACTAACCTTGCGAAAATGATAATTTCATAAGATTGATTCACAAATCCAACAATAGAACCAGCTACAAATATGATAATAGAAATAATTAATAGTCTTTTTACACTGTAACGATCAGCCAGCTTTCCATATATTACCGAACCAATACCGACAACTAAGGAATACCCTACTACAACCCAGCTTACTTTCGATTGACTAATTGATAAATCATTGGCAATATCCTCTAGCGCTACATTAAATAACACAGCGTTCATCGGTCCTAACAAAACAATAAAACATAATGTAAAAACAAACCATTTCGAATGGTTTCTTATATCTTTCCCCATGTGTAACACTCTCCTGATTGCAATTTTAAAACTGTCAAACTATAGATAAAAAAATGAAGTTATTTAAATGTTGTATCACCACTAAACAACTTCATTAAATGTGTAAAAGTTGCTAATTTATCGCGCGATAAAGTGAAACTTTAATCAGTGAGGTTTTTGTTCATCCCCCACTGATTATTAGCCCTCACCAATCGGGCTTTTACGGGCAGCCCAACCCCCACCTAACTTCTTTGCTTCCGCTGAATTTTGAGATGGGGGTCTTACTGCCCGGAAAATAGCGGGGTAAATTGAATTCGAAACGAAACACGTATGTTGTTCGATATTCATGGAACTATCATAGTTTCAGCATTACAGTTTGTCAACGAAAAATATACAAAGTAAACTAATTAAGTCTTTTTAGTTTACTTTGTTCAAAAGTTATTATACACTAATTTCGAAGCCGATATAAGGAGGACTGGCATGATTATTAAAATTTACATTTTTTAACTTAATAAAATGAAACGCATACAGAACTTTTATATAGAAGAGACATTATAGGGGGATTATGATGAAGAGAAAAATGTTAGTTGTATTAACAAGCGTAGAAAAATATCCAAATTTAAATAGGGCTACCGGACTTTGGCTTGGTGAAGCTGTACATTTCGTAAAAAAAGTAGAAGAAGCGGGTTACGAAGTTGATTACGTCAGTCCACAAGGCGGTTATACACCAATTGATCCACATAGTTTAGCAATGGCGGAGAGCATCGATTGGGAATGGTATCAAAAGAAAGAGTTTATGAATCGCCTCGGTTCTACAATGAAACCAAGTGAAGTGAATCCAGAAGACTACGCTGTTATTTATTACGCAGGTGGCCACGGGGTTATTTGGGACTTCCCAGAAAATAAAGAACTTCAAAATATTAGCCGCAATATTTATGAAAACGGCGGAATTGTTTCTTCCGTTTGTCATGGAGCTGCTGGTTTATTTCATATTACATTAAGCAATGGGGATCGTTTAATTAGCGATAAGAAGGTAACAGGCTTTTCAAATGAAGAAGAAAAATTAGCTGAATTAGATCAATTCGTTCCATTTTTAACAGAAGATGAACTCATTAAAAATGGAGGACTTTACGAAAAAGCCGCGCAACCGTGGGAAGCTTATGCTCTAGAAGATAATCGTGTTATCACTGGTCAAAACCCAGCTTCAGGTGGTCCAGTAGCCGAATTAGTATTAAAACAGTTGCAAAAATAATATGTACTAAAAAAGCAGATTCTCCTCTATTAAGGGAGATCTGCTTTTTTACGAAATCATTTGCAAAATAGCAATAACTTGTTTTTCAATTTCAGAATCATCAATTGCTTCTATATACTCTGGTTTAAAAAGTTGATACTTCTTTAGTTGATAAAAATCAAGTATCGCTTTCTTTAACGTAATATCGTACTGAATACAAAAAGAATGATCTATAATACGTCTTAACATCACATCATCTTGTACCATAAATAATTGTGCATTCATTTTATTAAAATAACCTTGTTCCATACCCGCTTCAAAAAACATTTGCAAATTATGATTACGATTTTGTTGGGCAGCGACTAATTGATCCGACAAATGCGGATATGCTTCTTTCAAATCTTGCAAAAAAACATCCGAAATATATGTCACACATTTTAAAGAATGGATAAACGTCTTTTGGAAACGTTCTGTAAATGACATACTTTCATCTTGATTATCCGCATCACCTTCGAGTAGATAGTTCATGAAATCCTCTACTACCGCCTCAATAATTTCATCTTTCGAAGAAAAACGTTTATATAAAGTAGCTTTACTAATATCCATATATTTCGCTATTTCATCTATTTTCAATTGGCTAAAACTTGTCTTTCTAATAATGGGCTTTATTTTATTAATATAAGTATTTGCACATGCGACTTTTCTCATTTAAAAGAGCCTCCCCTTTTGTCCATACAAAATAGTATAGCAAATTCACGAATGATTATAAATGAAGTTATTATACTCATTATGCCTTTTTAGTTTATTACATTTTCATATACTATACATAAAAAACTATAATCAATTATTACCAACTGGACGGTTACAAACCAATTTTGAGGCGGGAATTTTAGAATAAAGTGAAACTTTATTCAGTGGGAGTTTTGTTCATCCCCCACTGATTATTAGCCCTCACCAATCGCGGTCCTACCACCTGGAAAATAGAGGTATAAAAATACCCACTACCTTTGTTAGTAGCGGGTACTTTTTCTATAATTTATTTACAGCCCTTTTTATAGCCTTACCTATTTCCACGCTAGACTGTGGATTTTGTCCTGTAATTAAATGACCATCTACTACTACATGCGGCGTAAAATTGGGTGCTACATAAAACAAAGCTCCTTCTTCTTTCAACTTTCTTTCTAGCAAAAACGGAACGCGCTTTTCTAAATGTACAGCTCTTTCTTCATCGTTTGTATAACCTGTTATACGCTTACCCGCAACAAAAAACGAGCCATCCTTATTTTTCACACCGACTAAAGAGCTTACTCCGTGACAAACAGCCGCTACAATCCGGTTATTGTTATACATATTCTCAATCAAATTTGCTACATATGGATTACCTGGAAAATCTACAATCGCCCCGTGCCCACCACCAAATAAAACCGCATCATAATCCGAAAAATGAACATTTGAAATCAGCCTCGTATTTTGCAATAAAGAAGCTACATGCTTGAATTCGCGAGGTATACCATTCGGAATAGACACTCTATCTATAGGTACTCTCCCGCCTTTTATTGACACAATATCAACATCAAACTTAGCCTTTTTTAATACATGATAAGGAGCTGCGAGCTCTTCAAGCCACAAACCAGTCGGGTGTCCATTCATATCATGAGCACTTGTTGAAACTAACAGTATCCTTTTCAACATATCCCCTCCTTATTACCTATTTATGTATGAAACGTTTTTATCATTCATATAGCAAGTGAAGCAAACAAAAAAATAGCCGACTTTTATATAAAAGTCGGCTGCTTTCTTATAATTCGAGCTCTCCCATACGAAGAAGCTCCACAACTGCTTGTGAACGTCCTTTAACCCCTAGCTTTTGCATTGCG
>NZ_JBBORJ010000003.1:0-154226 GCF_038004545.1 Bacillus sp. FSL R5-0585 | reverse complement strand
GCAGGTTCTTTTTTTATTTAATCAAAAAGGTATTAACATACATCAAAAGCGAACCTATCCATATTCAAAATGAAAAAGAAGAACGTTAATCCTCACTACAAGGCGTTCTTCTTTTTTCTTTTATTCGTCGTCTTCAAAATCGCGTAAGCTATCCAGCAATTCTGTAAATGTTGAGCAAACAGGATAAATAGCTTTTTCTATCTCCTCTTCCTCGTGATCCCAAAATACGATTGTTGGTGATGCAGGATTGTTTCGATAATCAAAACACAAGAAATTCCCAAATGGGTCATTTGCAAAGGGGTATACTTTATCAACTAATCTATCTTTTATACCTTCATAGTTTTGGACAATCGAATATTTATCTTCTATATGAAGAGTTAAGAGGTCACTGAATACATTTTCATCTTGTCCTGGTACATCAAATACTTTTGGGTTAGGGTATCCCCCGTCATATTTCTTCACGCACGCAACAAAATCGTTGGGTAATTTAATATTAAAATATTGTTCTATCTTTTGGATTTCTTCGTCTGTAACTGGTGTTTTACTCATAAAGGACCATGTAATATTGTTCATTTTTGCCACTCCTTATTTATCGCTATCTTTTCCCCAAATTCTATATCCACCTGTATGACCAGTATCGTGATGTATCTAATAATCTACAAGTTGCATTCTACCAGTATCTTGATGGTGATGCCATGTGTAATGCTTTGGTGTTTCACCTTGTTTAAACATTTGGATTTCTTCTTTCGTAAATTTTGAAGCTAAATCAGGGTCTTTTATTATTTGTTCGTATAATGCTTTACTACATTTTCTAAAATGTGTTGGTCTAGATTTTTTGAAGTCTGCCTCTTTGAGGATTACCTCACCCTTAGATTTAAAAATAGGGAACCCATCTGCATCATACGGAATACCTGTAACAGGATGTTTGTCTCCTGCCAACTCACCTTTTCTTAATCTTATTGTCTTAGGGCCATTTGGACCTTCATAAGTATATGGAGCTGCTTTTTGCAAATACTGTTGGATACTTCCAACTCCTGTATATGAGAAAGGAGTTCCAGGTATGAATTCATAGTTATTTAATATATGCAATGCATTTCTGTATGCAGAGGAGTTTGTTAGAAGCGATCTTCCTTTTGTAAGACTTGTAACAGATGCTACTTTTCCTACTTGTCCAACCTTATCCAGACCTTTGCTACCAATAAAACCAGTGAGTAGTGAGGTGACTGCATAAGCTGCATAATGTTCTCTACTTTCTATATCCCCATTCCAAAATTCATTCATGAATGAATCTGATAAGGCATTCCATGCAGCAGGAAGTGTTTCTTCATAGTTTACAATCGCATCCCGCATATTCAACCAGGTCTCTTTATCTCCCAAAGCAACAAATCCGTCCCATGCGTCTACAACGCCATCTACTACACCAGTGGAAATACCAGTCCAGGCATCGTTCAAATCCTTTTTATTTCTATCCCCAAAGGATTGTTCTGATTGTGGTGGGATTTTGCCGCACATTGCACCTTCTTCAATTGAATTGTCAGCCTGACGCTTCCTATCTTCTGTAATTGCTTGGATAGAAGTCACCCATTCCATATTCAACCCTTGTGTACTAAATGTACCACTTGCAGGACTAAAACCTTTTCCACTTTGGACTTCTGCAAGACCTGTTGCAATACTAGCAGCTAATTGAATTGCTGTACTGTAGTTATTGCTAGATGTTTGGTTGAACTGATACAAATGATCTAACTTTTCTTGAAGTTTGCGCCTCATGGCAATAAAAAGATTTGCCATAGCATCCATACCTGGGATTGGCATAGCTTGACTGATAGCTTCCATACTTGCCTTCATTCGGTCAATTTCTCGAATTTGTTCTAATATTTCTTGTTCGATTACATCTGTCGAAGCGACCTGTGATTGAAATTGACTTGGAAAGGCATCGTTCTGACGAATTAATTCTTCACATAAGTAAATGATTCCTTGTGCCAAAGGACGAAAAGTTTCTGCAAAGAATGCTTTTGCGCTATCGTAAGTTTGCCCTTGTAGAACAGTATCACTGGTAAAAGCATCAATTGACTGAATAGCTTGTTCCATACCTTGAATAGTAGCGGTACAGAAAGCATTCATATTTTGTGTTTGAGCCTGTACTTCCCCTAAATACATATTTAAACTCAAAAATTTCCCTCCTTTAATAAGCAAATTATACCAATTTAAGGAGATAACTGTAAATATTACATTGCAATGAGTTTATTAGAGGTATTAATATACCTCAAAGCGAACCTATCCATATTCAAAATGAAGGTGATTCGATATGTATTAAAGGTTATGAATATAAAGTGAATCGTAGAGAATTTGGTTATTTAAAAGCACTATTTGGGCGTAAGGAATTAAATAAGTAAAGGTTATGAAAGTATTCGATACGGAGTGATTTTTATTAAGTAAAGATTATAATATAGAGGACTATCTTTTTAATTGAATAGCGAAGGAGAGATAATGATTTGGATAAACTTATCAAAGAAATTATGAGCAGTTTGGATAATAAAAATTATTTATCTGCGTTAGCTTTAACACTTACACTACCTGATATTTGTGGGAAGATTGCATATCCTGAAATTAAGGGTGTAGGGAAAAGATATGCTCAATGGTATAACGAGTACATACATAAATTCGAAAATCCTGATGGAATGGAAAATGTCGATAGGTTTGATGGTGATGCAGTTTATAAGTTGCGTTGTAATTTTCTCCATGATGGATCAAGTGATATTAGAGAGTATATGAGAGGGAAATATAATCAGACGGAATCTAAGGATTTTGTTTTCGAGTTAACAGATACTATAACTTCCTACAGCAAGTCTTGGGAAAACAATGAAGATGATTGTAATATAAGAATTGAAATAGGAGTAATCGACTTTTGTCGTAAAATGTGTTTAGTTGCCGGGAATTTTTATAATAAAAATTCGGAACAAGATATTTTTAACAATATTATTATTTCTGATGATTTATATAAGGTTTTGCGGCTTAATGATTCAAATTAAACTTAAGAATACAATTGATTGGTAGTTATAAAAACTCACGTTTAAATAGGGTGGTTGTTTATTATGGAATAAAAAAGGAGGACCATAACTTTCATTTTTATACTAAGCTACAGTTCTTATGGTATTAATACATCTTAAAGCGGACTTATCCATTTTCCAAACGGAGAGGGGAGTTGCTTTTACGAAACAAAAAGAACATACTGTGCTAGATAATGTATCAATAAAAGTGAACGAGTATGAAAAATATTTGTTCACTTTTATTTTATCCTTTATAAATGTAATTCATAATTTCCGTCAGTACTATCAGGCTTTCTAAACATTTCCTCGAATGGACCAACCATTTTTGAGAAACCATTTTTTAATGCAAAGTGGTATCCTTCTTCAGTTATAACTTCTTGTAATACTAATCGTTCGAATCCCTTTTCTTTAGCGAATGTTTTAAACCATTCCAGAACAATACTTCCTTTACCTTGATTACTTGGGGTAATGTTTATAGCAGTAATCGCCAAGTATGGATCGGGGAAAAATTCGCTTCTAAGGTTAATGGTGACTTTAGATTTTTTAGAAGAAATATCTAAAGAATACTTAGAAAAACCTTCTATGAACATTATTTCATCTTGTACTAATTCGTCTAATAACATTTTTAATTCTTGAAAGTCTTGTACATGAAGAGGTATCTTGGTGAATGTTTCTTTCAAAATAAGTAGCTCCTTTTATCATCTGTTTTTGCACTTATCCATTTCTATACACACGCCAGCCATTATATTTTTTGTCCCAAACTAGCTCCACTTAGCCCCAAGTGCATACTTTTTAATGCTTTATTTTGCATTATTAATGATAAATAAAAAAAGCCCAGGCTCCTTGATAAACAAGGTTCCTAAGGCTTTTAATACGACTCTTTTCAGAGTACCGAGATTAACGAGAGTAGAACTCTACGATTAATGCTTCGTTGATTTCAGCTGGTAACTCAGAACGCTCAGCGTGACGAGTGTAAGTAGCTTCTAATTTGTCAGCATCGAAAGTTAAGTATTCTGGTACGAAGTTGTTAACTTCGATCGCTTCTTTAACAACAACAAGGCTGTTAGATTTTTCGCGAACGCTGATAGTTTGACCAGGTTTTACACGGTAAGATGGGATATCTACGCGAGCGCCATCAACCATGATGTGACCGTGGTTTACTAATTGGCGAGCTGCACGACGAGTGCGAGCTAAGCCCATACGGTAAACTAAGTTGTCAAGACGAGCTTCAAGAAGGATCATGAAGTTTTCGCCGTGCTTACCAGGCATTTTACCTGCTTGGTCAAATGTGCGACGGAATTGACGCTCAGTCATGCCGTACATGTGACGAAGTTTTTGTTTCTCTTGTAATTGTAAACCGTATTCTGAAAGTTTCTTACGTTGGTTAGGACCGTGAGGACCTGGTGCGTAAGGGCGTTTTTCTAATTCTTTTCCTGTGCCGCTTAGAGAGATTCCAAGACGACGAGACAGTTTCCAAGCTGGACCTGTATAACGAGCCATAGTTGACTCCTCCTTTAAAAATGTTTTTATTTACGTAAAATAAAAACAGACGTAATCGATATTTACGGGCATTTTGTTTTCATGTACCTTCGCTCCAGCAGCAGGGAGTTACGAGATACACCTCCGTAGAGGAACAAAATACAAACGATAAACTCACATTACAAGGCTGCCTTTTTATTTTACACAAACGCTATTATATCTTTTACCCAGAGTTTCGTCAAGCGAGTACATTTTTGTTTTATGCATATAAATTTTGGAAATTAATATAAGAAGGAATTTAAAACAATATAGAAGAAGAGATAGAAACACAAATAAAACGCTTACATAAAATGAAGTAAAACGTTCATCAAATTTTTATGGATGAATATGCGGCAATAAAAACATAAGGGGGATGTTTTTATGAAAAAGAAGCATATGGAGACAGCGTTAATTCATCACGGTTATACACCTGAGGAACATAAAGGAAGTTTAACACCACCTTTATTTCAAACTTCTACATTTACATTTGAGACTGCGCAGCAAGGAGAGGCGAGTTTTGCGGGAGTGGATCCATCTTATATTTACTCACGGCTTGGAAATCCAACTGTGAAATTATTTGAAGAACGTATGGCGGTGTTAGAAGGAGGAGAAGAGGCACTTGCCTTCGGGTCTGGTATGGCAGCTATTTCAGCGACTTTAATCGGTTTTTTAAAGGCTGGAGATCATATTATTTGTTCAAATGGATTATACGGATGCACGTACGGTTTTTTAGAAGTGTTAGAAGAAAAATTTATGATTACGCATTCGTTTTGTGATATGGAGACAGAGGTTGATATTGAAAATAAAATTCGCCCAAATACAAAGCTTATTTTCGTTGAAACACCAATTAATCCGACAATGAAATTAATTGATTTAAAACAAGTGATTCGGGTTGCGAAGCGAAAAGGCTTACTTGTTATTGTTGATAATACATTTTGTTCACCTTATTTACAAAGACCGCTTGAGCTTGGCTGTGACGCTGTTGTGCATAGTGCGACAAAATATATTGGTGGTCACGGTGACGTTGTAGCGGGCGTAACAATTTGTAAAACGAAAGCATTAGCTGAAAAGATTCGCCCGATGCGAAAGGATATCGGCGGTATTATGGCACCGTTTGATGCGTGGTTATTATTACGCGGGTTAAAGACGTTAGCAGTAAGAATGGATCGTCATTGTGATAATGCAGAAAAAATTGTATCGTTCCTAAGAAAACATGATGCGGTAGAAGGTGTTTGGTATCCAGAAGGGGAGTTAGCATCTCGTCAAATGAAACGCGGGGGCGGTGTTATTTCTTTTTCAGTAAAAGGCGGAAAAGAAGAGACGCAAGCGTTTATTAATGATCTTCACTTTATTACAATTGCGGTGAGTTTAGGAGATACAGAAACGTTAATTCAGCATCCAGCAACGATGACGCACGCTGCGATTCCAGCTGAACTAAGAAAAGAAATGGGCATTTTCAATAATTTAATACGCTTATCAGTCGGTTTAGAATCGTGGGAGGATATCGTTTCTGATTTAGAGCAGGCATTAAAGAAAATATCTACTGTAAATCAATGAAAAAAGAGTGAGCTATCGGTTTTGTACAGGGCGTACTAAATCGATAACTCGCTCTTTTCTTTTTACATATGTTTTAGGAGTGTTTCCACAAACTTTTCTAAATAGCGCTGATCTACTTCATCGAAACGATTCTTTTCAGGACTATCAATGTCAAGTACACCAATGACAGCTCCTTCTTTCACAATCGGTACAACGATTTCTGAATTAGAAGCACTATCGCAAGCGATGTGACCTGGGAATTGGTGAACGTCTGCTACAAGCTGTGTTGTTTTCGTTTCAGCTGCTACGCCGCAAACGCCTCGTCCAAATGGAATGCGCACGCAAGCAGGCATTCCTTGGAACGGTCCAAGAACAAGCTGAGTTCCTTCTGTTACGTAAAAGCCAACCCAATTAACGCGATCTAAAAATTGGTTTAATAATGCGGACGCATTTGATAAGTTTGCGACTACGTTTGATTCGCCAGTTAATAACGCATCCAGTTGTTTAATTACTGTCTCATATTGCTGCACGCGAGATCCTGCATAACTTTCTTTAGTAAACATGGAAACAGCTCCTTTTTTATCGAGATGTGTAAAATATTAGCAAAATACGATGTATTTCACATGACTTTGTCGATAGAAAATTAAAGGAATTTGTCTTAAAAGTCAAGAAATTTAAACTATAGCTGTTCATTGAAGGGAAGTGAGCGCATGAAGCAGACGAAACAAAAAGTAATTGATGCGGCAATATCGTTGTTTAATACGAAAGGTTATGATGGAACGTCGGTGCGAGACATTGCAAAGCGAGCGGATGTGAATGTAGCGAATATTTCATATTATTTTGCTGGGAAGCAAGGTTTATTAGAACAGCTTATTACTGATTTTTTAGAAGGATATATTCATGTGATTGAAATGTCGTTTGAACAGAGAGAGTATTTGTCGACTAAAGATGTAATGGTGCAAATGGTGCGCGGGATTTTACGATATCAATTTGAAAATAGAGAACTAACACGTTTCTTCTACCGAGAGCTTTCGCTTGATACGACATTAATTCGTGAAGTGATGACCGTTTATTTTTCTAAAGAAAGATATTATATAGAACAAATGATTAGACAAGGACAAATGAAACAAGAATTTCAGAAAGTATCATTTACAATGTTTATGACGCAATTAAAAGGTATGATAAGTATGCCGTTTTTATATCCACAATATATATCAAAAGTACTCCATTCTTTCCCGTCTGAGACATTTTTCATAGAAATGTATACGAAAGAGATTGAGCAATGGATGGAACAAGCATTATGTAAAGCGAATATGTACCATGAATGGCCAAGAGCTGTTCATATGTGAAGAATCCCCACCTAACGAACTGAGGTGGGGATTTTTATGTTTACTTTTCTTTGCCATAAATTGTTACATAATAGCGCGATAATTGTTAATGCAGCTCCAGCGATTTCAATTTTATCCACTGTATAACCTCGAAAGATAGAACCGATTAGTGCAAGGATAGGAACTAAATTCATAAATAATATGCCGTTAATAGATGAAATATAGCGATTTCCCATATTCCAGCAAAATACAGCGATAACGCCTGCGATAATCGACATATAAAAGAGCTCAAAACGAACGCTCACAACTGTACGCAGTGACGGTATAGTAACTATATTTGTGTACGTTAAGAAAGTAACAATAACGATGAGTGAAATGGAGCCAAATAAACAAGTTAATGTCGTGTACCTAAGTGGTGACCAAGATTGAAAACGAGCACCCCCGTTTGTATAAATGACCCAGCAAGTAACGCCGCATAGCATCAATATATTTGTTGATAAGTGGCTTGCAGCTCCAAATAATAAGTGAATATTTCCTTTTGAAATGACAAGCATAACACCAAGTAATGCAACAAACATACAAAGGAATGTATAGTTTTGTGGGCGGCGATTTTTCGTTATCCATTGCAGTGATAAGGCAATCAGTGGCATAAGGGATTGAATCATAGCTGCATGGATTGCTCCGGAAGGTCCGGCAAGTTGTTGTCCGTAGAAAACGAGAAAACCATACCCCGCGAAACCGACTGTCCCGTAAAAGAATAGAGAAAGTGTTCTTTTTTCTAAGCGGAGTGAAGTCTTTCCTTCAGTAATTAATAGCAAAATAAGAAAAATAATAGCTGCTGATCCATAGCGAAGCGTTGTGAAGAAGAATGGATCGATAAATTGCAGAGCATTTGCCATTACAGGAAACATAAATCCCCAGGCAGTGACGGCGAGTAAGCATAGAAAGGATCCGAGTAGCATTTGTTTTTTGTTCAAGAGTATCTTTCCCCTTTACATTTCGTTATAGTAAGTTGATGAAATAAGTATAAAGAGTAATTGTTTATAGGAGGAAATATCGATTTCTTATAACGGTTATAACTTTTTGTTAGAGGTGTGTAGGATGGATTTGGAGGCAGTACGATCGTTTATTGAAGTGAAGCATACGCGAAGTTTATCAAAGGCAAGTAAGATTTTACATATATCTCAACCAGCGCTTAGTAAACAAATTCAAAAGTTAGAAGCGGATTTAGAGGTTACTTTACTTAAACGTTCTGCGCAAGGAGTAGAGTTAACGGAGGCAGGAGAGTTATTTATAAAAAGAATGTTACCAATTTTGGAGCAAATAAATGAAGTGAAAACAGAAATGAGGGGGTATCAAGAGAACCGGAAGTTTTCAATTGGTATACTACCGAGTTTAGCGGAGTATTACATATCAGAATGTAAAGATATATTAGGTGATGAGTTCGAAGTGGAATGGCAAATCGGACATACGGAAGTATTAAGAGAGTTATTTAAAGCGCGGGAGATTGACGCGATGTTCATCGATTCAGTAGTAGAAGGTGCTACGTATATAAAAGAAGTGCAACAAGAGAAAATTGTTTGTGCCGTTTCAAATAATCATTCGTACAAAGAGAAGATAGTCATTCAAATAGAAGAGCTGCACAATGAAAAATTAATTGTATATCCAGAAATATGTGATGTAAGGAAAATGATTATGAACATGTTTCATGAAATAGGTGTAAAACCAACTATAGCTGTGGAAACATCTTACGCAGAACCGATGCTTGCAATGGTAAAAGCTGGCCTTGGTATCACGTTACTTCCAGAAAGGGCAGTAGAGCAGTCTGTAAGGCAAGGAAATGTACATGTAATTTCTGTTGAACCACCACTCATGCGGAAAATTTATTTCGTATCCCATACGAAAGATTGTTTGTTATTACAATCATTTGAGGATAGGTAGTGAGGTAGGCGGAATATTGAGAAAGATTACAATCACATTGAAAGGAACATGAAATTTTTAAAAAAACTAGGTCAAAAACAAACCATTACATGGTATGATTAGTACATTGTTAGTTGTTAAATATAGGGGAATTCCCTTTTTATACATAATGCCTTCCATTTCATAAACGGAACGGACAAAAAAAGAGATATAACTAGGAGGCTTTTTTGCATGGATTCTATCCTGACGATCGTTATCATTGTAGTAAGCTCTATTCTAGTGCTGCTCATGATAGAGCTTGTGATAAGAAATCGTTCATATAAAGATATTGAAGCACTGGAGCAGTGGAAACAAGAGATAAAAGATAAACCTGTGGCAGATGAACTAAAACGGGTAAAAGATTTAAACATGACGGGTCAAACAGAAGAACTGTTTGGTAAATGGCGTGAAGAATGGGATGAAATTGTATCAACAACCCTTCCGAAAGCTGACAAAGATTTAGCGCAAGCGCGAAAATTCGCCTCGCAATTCTCCTTCCGAAAAGCAAAGCATGCGATGAACGAATCCATAAGTGGTTTAGATGACGCTGATAATCGTATTACGGACATTTTAAATGAATTACAGCAATTGTTAGAAAGCCATGAGAAAAATAGCTCGGAAATTGAAGGGTTACGTGATACATATCGTAGTATGAAAAAGAGTGTTCTTGCTCATAGACATATGTATGGAGCAGCAGAGCAGAAAATCGAAGAGATGCTAGACGCTGAATCTGAGAAATTTAAAACCTTTGAAGAAGCGACAAACAATGGCGACTATTTAAAAGCGAGAGAAATTGTTATTAGTTTGGAAGAAGGTTTAGCAGATTTAGAAATCATTATTCACCAAATTCCAGATTTATTGGTAGAGTGTCAAGCGACGTTACCAGTTCAGCTGGAAGATTTATTACACGGACACAATGATATGGTAAGACAAGGTTATGTATTAGATTATTTGGAAGTCCCTAAAGAAGTTCGTGATATGACGAAACAACTACAAACATGTTTAATGGATATACAGGAGCTTCATATAACAGAAGCGACTGAAAAAGTAGAAAACTTAAAAACACGTTTAGATGGCTTCTACGATCAACTGGAACAAGAAGTACATGCGAGACATTATGTGGAGCAAAAAACACTTTCTGTTTATGATGATTTAGAAGAAATGCGTATCGAAACGATTGAAACGAAAACAGAAACACAACTTGTGAAACAAAGCTATCAGTTACAAGATAAAGACATTGAGTCTCAAAAAGTAATTGAAAAGCAAATGCACATTTTAACGAAACGTTTTGAAATGCTACAATTACGCGTTGCAGAACAAGATATTGCCTTCTCTATTATTCGTGAGGAACTAGAAGAGGTTTATGAGCAATGTGAAACGTTAAAAGTACTTCATGCAGAATATAAAGAAATGCTGCAAGCGATGCGCAAAGAAGAATTTGAAGCACGTGAGAAGTTACAAGAAATGCGAAATACTATTTTCGAAACGAAACGCTTTATGCAAAAGTCGAATTTGCCAGGTCTTCCAGAGAGTATTATGGAAGATTTAAAAAGAGGGCAAATGGCAATGCAAGCTGTATATGAACAATTAGAAGTGAAGCCGTTAAATATGAACGCTGTAAATAGCAGTTTAGAAGAAGCATACACAACTGTGAACGGTGTGGCTGAAATGACAGAAGAGTTAATTGGACAAGCATATTTAGTGGAAAAATTAATTCAGTACGGTAACCGTTACCGTAGTCATGATGAAAACCTAGCAGAAAGTTTAAATTATGCTGAGAAATTATTCCGTGAATACCAATACGATGCAGCTTTAGAACAAGCGGCTTCAGTATTAGAGCAACTTGAACCTGGCGTTGTTCAAAAAATAGCTGAATATGTAGACAATGAACAAACCCTTTCATAAAAGGGTTTGTTTTTTTGTGTAATTTTGCAGACGATGTTGCTATAATGAATAGCGGAATACAGCAAGGTTATTCGTTTCAAAATAAAGTGAAACTGTAATCAGTAGGAGGATTCATCCCCATTGATTACTAGCCTTCACCAATCGGGCATTTACGGACAGCCCGACTCCTACCTAACTTCTTTGCTCTAACTGGATTTTGAGGTGAGAGTCTTATTGCCCGTTCATGCGGGATAAAGTGAAACTGTAATAGGAGGGCATCCTCGACAATTATTAGCCTTCACCAATCGAGATAAAATGGAACCTTTGCGTAGTCTTAGCGTAATGACACGTATTTATGATATGATTATACGATGTGATAGCGCTGAAAGGGGAAGAACGATGATCTATTTTGATAATAGTGCGACGACGAAGCCATATCCAGAAGCTCTTCAATCGTACGTGACGGTTGCTGGGAAATATTTTGGTAATCCTTCTTCTATTCATTCGCTTGGAGGAGAGGCAGAGCGTCTATTAACACAATCTAGAACGATTGCAGCGCAGCTTCTTCGTGTTAAGCCTTCTGAAATTATTTTCACATCAGGTGGAACGGAAGGAAATAACCTTGCGATTAAAGGGATAGCGATGAGGAATCGTTCGCGCGGCAAACATATCATTACAACAAATATTGAACACGCGTCTGTGTTTGAGGCATATAAGCAATTAGAAGAACTCGGGTTTGATGTAACATATTTACCGGTTAACGAGCATGGTGTTGTGTCGGTAGAAGATGTGAAACGAGCACTTCGTGAAGATACGATTCTTGTGTCAATTATTCATGTGAACAACGAAACTGGAGCAATTCAGCCCGTTGCTGAAATTGGAACGTTATTATCGAATCATCCGAAAATAAGATTCCATGTAGATCATGTACAAGGGATAGGGAAAGTACCGCTTGATTTATATGCGTCTCATATTGATCTTTGCTCAATATCTGGACATAAATTCCACAGTGTAAAAGGAACGGGTCTTCTTTATGTACGCGATGGCGTAAGATTAGATCCGATTTTATCAGGTGGTCAACAAGAGCTTAAGTATCGCTCTGGTACAGAAAATTTACCTGGCATTGTAGCGATGGTGAAAGCACTTCGTATGACAATGGAACAAGTGAAAGAAAAGGTAGCTCATTTGCAAAGTTTACAAGCAGAGCTTGTTCGTTTCTTTAAAGAGATGGAAGATGTAACGATTAACACGTCGCTTGCATATGCAGCACCGCACATTTTAAATGTATCATTTGTTGGTTTAAAACCAGAAGTAGTCGTTCATGCTTTAGAAGAACACGGTGTATATGTGTCAACGAAATCTGCTTGTTCTTCAAAAGCAAATGAAGTGAGCAGAGTGTTAGTGTCAATGGGAGTGCCGCATGCAGCAGCTGCAAGCGCTATTCGTATTAGTTTGGCACCAGAAAACACAATGGAAGAAGTAAAACAATTTGAAGGTATTGTAAAAGAGACGATGCCAAAATTATATGAAGTGATGAGGTAAAGAAATTATGTTGAAATATGAATATATTTTAGTACGTTACGGAGAAATGACGACAAAAGGTAAGAACCGTTCTAAGTTTGTAAGCACATTAAAAGATAACGTGAAGTTCAAACTGAAAAAATTCCCAAATATTAAAATCGATGCAACACACGATCGTATGTACATCCAGTTAAATGGTGAAGATCATGAAGCAGTCTCTGAAAGATTGAAGGATGTATTCGGTATTCATAAGTTTAACTTAGCGATGAAAGTACCATCAGAATTAGAAGACATTAAAGAAGGTGCATTAGCAGCTTTCTTACAAGTAAAAGGTGATGTGAAAACATTTAAAATTACTGTACACCGTTCTTATAAGCATTTCCCAATGAGAACGATGGAATTATTACCTGAGATTGGCGGACACATTCTAGAAAACACAGAAGATATTACAGTAGATGTTCATAATCCAGATGTAAATGTACGCGTAGAGATCCGCAGTGGCTATAGCTATATCATGTGCGATGAGCGTATGGGAGCTGGCGGTTTACCAGTTGGCGTTGGCGGAAAAGTAATGGTACTTCTTTCTGGTGGTATTGATAGCCCAGTAGCAGCTTACTTAACGATGAAACGTGGCGTATCTGTGGAAGCAGTTCACTTCCATAGTCCACCTTTCACAAGTGAGCGTGCAAAACAAAAAGTAATCGATTTAGCGCAAGAGTTAACGAAGTATTGTAAACGAGTAACGCTTCACCTTGTTCCGTTTACAGAAGTGCAAAAAACGATTAATAAAGAAATCCCATCTAGCTATTCAATGACGGTTATGCGCCGTATGATGATGCGTATTACAGAACGTATTGCTGAGGAGCGTAACGCACTTGCAATTACGACTGGTGAAAGTCTTGGACAAGTAGCAAGCCAAACGTTAGATAGTATGCATACGATTAACGAAGTAACAAACTATCCAGTTATTCGTCCGCTTATTACGATGGATAAATTAGAGATTATTAAAATCGCTGAAGAAATCGGCACGTATGATATTTCAATTCGTCCATATGAAGATTGCTGTACTGTGTTTACACCAGCAAGCCCAGCGACGAAGCCGAAACGTGAAAAAGCAAATCGTTTTGAAGCGAAATACGATTTCACACCATTAATCGATGAAGCTGTAGCGAATAAAGAAACAATGGTATTACAAACGGTAGAAGTAGTGGCGGAAGAAGAAAAATTTGAAGAACTTTTCTAAAACCATAAATTACCATATCTAAAACGTGTATGAAGTCATGTTATTTATCACACTCTATACTCACAAGGAGGTGATATAACATGTCACGTAGCACAAATAAATTAGCGGTTCCTGGTGCTGAATCAGCATTAGACCAAATGAAATACGAAATCGCTCAAGAGTTTGGTGTTCAACTTGGAGCAGATGCAACAGCTCGCGCTAACGGTTCTGTTGGTGGTGAAATCACTAAACGTCTAGTTTCACTAGCTGAGCAACAATTAGGCGGTTTCCAAAAATAATCCCATATGATGGCTTAGAAAGAGCGGGTTCTCCCGCTCTTTCTTTTTTTGTGTTGTGTCGCTATTTGTCGGTAAGTCGATGTAATTTCGTTTACTAATTCGACAGAACTGAAAAATTTGTCAAAAGAAGAGGGTTCAAAATTAACAGAAAATTCTTTATTATATAAAGGAGGCATAAAGAAAAGGGAGGATATTTTATGAAGCGAGAAGAATTGTTGGCGCCACCGTCTTATAATTTAGTTTCTGAAATAGAGAAATATACAGGTGATAAAGGGAAGTTAGCTTTAATTTGGCAAGATGATAAAGGGAATCGAAGGGAAGTTACATACGCTGAATTAATGCAAGGTGCGAATAAAATTGGAAACGCTTTTATAAAAAGTGGTTTGCAAAAAGGGGACAAGCTTCTCATTATGATGCCGCGTTTAATTGAAGCGTATATGACGTATATTGCTGCTATTAAAGCAGGATTTGTCGTAATTCCAAGCTCGGAAATGTTACGTAAAAAAGATATAGAATATCGAATTGGACATGGAGAAGTAAAAGCGATAGTAAGCTATGAGCCGTATATTAGGCAGTTTGATGATATAGAAGCGATGGAATCTCTTCGAAAATTTGTCCTGAGCGAGCAGTCAGTAGATGGATGGGTTAATTTAAAAACAGCGTTAGAAACAGAGAGTGACATATTAGAAATGGCGAAGACAGATAAAGAAGATATGGTCTTTTTATCTTACACGTCAGGAACGACAGGAAATCCAAAAGGTGTCGTTCATACACATGCGTGGGCATACGCTCATTTACGTACGAGCGCTCCAAATTGGCTCGGAATTGAAGAGAATGATATTGTATGGGCAACAGCTAGTCCAGGCTGGCAAAAGTGGATTTGGAGCCCGTTTTTAGCAACTTTAGGATCAGGGGCAACAGGGTTTGTATATCACGGTAAGTTTGAACCGAAAACGTACCTAAACTTATTAGACGATAATAAGGTGAATGTACTTTGTTGTACACCGACTGAGTATAGATTAATGGCAAAGGTAGAAGATTTAAGCCAGTACAATTTAGAGGCACTACATAGCGCTGTATCGGCAGGTGAGCCGTTAAATAGAGAAGTCATTGAAACGTTCAAAAAGCACTTTCATATTACAGTGAGAGACGGCTATGGGCAAACGGAAAACACATTACTTGTTGGTGTAATGAAAGGGATGGATATTAGACCAGGATCAATGGGGAAACCAACGCCAGGTAACCATGTCGATATCGTAAATGAGGAAGGTACTCCAGTTAAAGTAGGCGAAGTTGGTGATATTGCAGTTCACATTGAAACGCCGGCCCTCTTTAAACAATATTACAAAGACGATGAGCGTACAGCGATGCAATTTCGCGGTGATTATTATATTACAGGTGATAAAGCGAAGAAAGATGAAGACGGCTACTTCTGGTTTGAAGGGCGCGGCGATGATATCATTATCAGCTCTGGTTATACAATCGGGCCGTTTGAAGTAGAGGATGCACTTGTAAAACATCCTTACGTAAGAGAATGTGCAGTTGTCGCAAGTCCTGATGAAATTCGTGGAAGTGTCGTGAAGGCATTTATCGTATTAAGAGAGAATATACAAAAGAACGAAGAAACACTAATTCCAACACTCCAACAACACGTCAAAGAACTCACTGCACCATATAAATACCCTCGCAAAATTGAATTTGTAGATGAACTACCAAAAACGATTTCTGGGAAAATTCGCCGTATTGAACTTAGAAAACAAGAGATGGAGATTCCGTCAAAATAATTTTGAAAACAGTGAAGTAAATAGTTGAATGAAATGTAAATCAATGATAAAATAAAAACGAACACAAGTTCGATTTTATAAATTTAAAAAAGAGGTGTCCGTATGATTTTAGGTATTAATCCGTACTTAGTTTTAGATGGTGGTGGGCAAGAAGCTGTACAGTTTTATAAAGAGGCTTTAGATGCAAAAGTAGAAGTCATGCAAACTTTTGGTGACATGCCTGAAAATCCAGAATACCCGATTCCAGCTGAAGCGAAAGAGCGCGTTTTACACGCTACTTTAAAAGTTGGTAATACGGATCTTATGATTTCTGATACATTCCCAGGTCAAGGGCATGCAATCGGATCTCAAGTAACAATCGCAATTCAAATTAGTAATGCAGAAAAAGCAAAAGAAGTATTCGATAAGTTACAAGAAGGTGGAGAAGTTATCATGCCACTTCAAGAAACATTCTGGAGCCCAGCATACGGACAAGTAAAAGATAAATTTAATATTGAATGGCAAGTTACAACGTCTACTACTGAACAAAAGTAATTTTTAGAAAAGCACCATGTTTTGAAATGGTGCTTTTTTTTATACAATAAAAAATAAAGGAGATGGGATATATGGGAGAAATTTGGTATGGCGGCACCATTTACACAATGAGAGAAGAAAATGAAAAAGTGGGCGCTGTTTACGTTGAAAACGGTACGATCGTTGATGTTGGAAGTAAAGAAGAGTTAGAAAACCAATATGCCGCGGTTACATTGCACGATTTAAAAGGCAAAACAATGATTCCAGGTCTCGTTGATAGCCACATGCACCTTATTGGGCATGGGGAGAGATTGCTTCGTTTAGATTTATCAAATTGCACATCTTATGGTGAAGTGCTTACTCTTGTTCAGAAGCGAGTAGAAGAAGCTCCAAAGGGCTCTTGGATTATTGGAGAAGGATGGAATGAAAATAACTTTACAGATACGAAAGATGTTCATGCGCGTGATTTAGATGAAATTTCGAAAGAACATCCCATTTTATTAAAGCGAGTTTGTCGTCACGTTACATGGGTGAATTCATACATACTGCAAGAAGCGAATATAACAAAAGCGACAGAAAATCCAAAAGGCGGGAAAATTGGTAGGGATTCATCAAATAAGTTAACAGGGCTTTTATATGAACAAGGGCAAGAATTAATTAAACATGTTCAGCCAGAAATTGATGAAGCTTATTTACAAAGAGCTCTGCAAACAGCGATTAAAGATTGCTGGAAATACGGACTTGTTGGCGGGCATACGGAAGATTTAAATTATTATGGTGGTTTTAGAAAAACATATAATGCGTTTTCTCACGTTATAAAAGAAATGCCATTTAAAGCCCATTTGCTCGTTCACCATGAAGTAGCACATGAACGAAAAGAATATGAAAATGAACATTATATTGAATTTGGGGCAATGAAAATTTTTTCTGACGGTTCTTTTGGCGGAAGAACAGCATTATTAAGTGAACCGTATGAAGATGCGAAGGAAACGAATGGGGTTGCGATTTTCTCACGTGAAGAACTTGCAGAATTAGTGAGGAAAGCACGAAACTTACATATGCCAGTTGCGATTCATACTATCGGTGACTTATCGCTTGAATATGTCATTGATGTACTCGAATTATATCCACCAGCAGAAGGGGTGCGTGACCGCATTATTCATTGTCAGCTTGCTCGTGAAGAGTTGATAGAAAGAATGAAAAACTTGCAAGCCATTATCGATATACAGCCAGTCTTTCTTTCATCAGATTTTCCGTCAGTCATTGAAAAACTAGGCGAGCACCGTCTTCGTTATGCGTACGCTTGGAAGACGTTACTGGAAGCAGGATTACACTGCAACGGTGGCTCAGACGCTCCCATTGAACAAGTAAATCCGTTTCTAGGCATATATAGCGCTGTTACACGTAGAAGTTTTATTGACGGTATATGCTATATGCCTGAGGAAAGATTAACGGTATATGAGGCTGTTTCTTTATTTACAACAGGAAGTGCCTATGCAATTGGAAAAGAAGCGAAGCGAGGGCAAATTACAAAAGGATATGAAGCAGACTTTACAATATTAGACCGCAATATTTTTGAAATTGAGGCAGAAGAAATAAAAGAAGTACAAGCAGAAATGACCGTAATAGATGGCCAAGTTGTCTATAGAAAAGATGCGTAAAAATATATGAGCGGTTTTCGGAATATATCGAATTACCGACAAAAACTGACAAGAATAACGGCCGGATAGTAAGAGAGTATTGTTCGCGTCAATCGGGGGAAATAAATAACCGCAGAATTATGGAATTTCATAATTCTGCGGTTATTTTAATCTTATAAAAACGTTCTCTGTACTTTTTCCCAGAAAGAATTGTTTTTTAATTTAACTGTTTTAATTTGTTTATCGCTTAAGCGTACAACAGCTTTTTCCACTTGTTTAATGCTAAGCGCTTCGTTATCCATGCCGATAACAGGATAATCGTTACCGTCTGGTCTTAGTTTTAAAGTTAATGTACGTTCGTGATTTAAAATGAAAGGTGAACCGAGCGTACGGTAAGTGTTGTTGTTTAAAGATGCTAGTTCGCTTACTTGGAAACATGGGATAAGCGGGTCAACAACTGCACCATGCAATGATTTATTGTAAGCAGTACTTCCTGTTGGGGTAGAAACCACTAAACCGTCCCCTCTAAATGTTTCGAAATATAAATCATCAACATGAACATCTACAACGAATGTTTTAATAATGCTAGAACGTAATGAGAACTCATTTAAACAATGGAAAGATGTACTGCCATCTACATCTACTTGAATTGTTGGATATTTTCGCACTTCAATTTCATTTTTTGTAATTTCTTGAAGGGCTGTATCAACGTGATCAATATGGAAATCGCAGTAGAAAGAAATTTCATCTTTCGTAGAAATCCCTGCGTATAAGCAATCTTCTCTAAAACCAGTTTTACGAACGGCTTGTAAGAAGGTTGCATCATCTCCAACACTGACGATAGCGTTTGCATTTTTTGGATGATCTAATATGGTAAATCCATTCTCTTCTAAAATACGATAGATTGGTTTCATTTTTTCAACGAGCGTTGCTTTGTCATCACCATAAAAGAAAAATAAATTGCGACGATCTGCCATTATGTATCCCTCCACTGCAGTTAAATTTTCTGTTTTTCGTGCTACATATCATTAGAGTCCGTTCCCTGATGATATGTTCAAATAATATATTTCGATATAAATTGTCAAAATACCTTTTTATTTTTAGAAAAATTTTTATATTCAATCTTATAAAACTCTGTTTAACGATGAATAAACTTGTCGATAATGGGTACGGAGTGAAAGGATGATACGTATGAAGTGGCTCGTAATTGGAATAATAATTCTTCTTCTTTTTATTTTGTTTATACTATTGTCGAAAATAAAGCTTAAGGTGACATTTTTATATTCAGAAATAGAAAAGCAATGTTTGCTTCAAGTGAAAATATGGATGATTCGATATACATTTGATGTGTTGGAAAGAATTGAAAAACAGCAGAAAAAGACAGGACAGAAAATCGAAAAAGCTGAAGAGGACGGCGGACTCGATAATAAAATTATGGCGCAACTTGACAGCATTGGTGAACTGATAAAAAAGCTTCAAGAAGTTCATACTATTGTTAAAGATTTTCTCAAACGAGTGAAAATCAATGGTTGGAAATGGCATACACAAATTGGAGCAGGCGATGCAGCTAGTACTGGAATTGTCACTGGATATGCATGGGGGACAAAAGGTATGGCTGCTGGAGTTGTCGGACAATATATGCATATTGTCGACGTACCAGAATTTGAAATTACCCCAGTTTTTCAAGGGAAAGGATTTGCATCAAGATGCGAGTTAACAGCATCTTTTCGTATATTCCGCGCTATAAAAACTGGCGTCAAATTACTTGTATTTATGAGAAGACAAAGATCTGGTATGACAGAAAAATCTGTTCAAGCATAGGGGGGATATAGAATGGACCATCCAATTCAAGGTTTAATGACAACAGCAATGCAGCATTTAAAACAAATGACTGATGTAAATACAATTGTTGGTGACCCAATTAAAGCGGCAGATGGAAGCGTAATTCTTACAGTTTCGAAAGTAAGTTTCGGATTTGCTGCTGGTGGAAGTGAATTTGGTAAAGTAGAACATTCAGGCCGTCATCCATTTGGCGGGGGAAGTGGTGGAGGAGTTTCTATTAATCCTGTTGCCTTTCTTGTTATAAATGGAGATGGTGTGAAAGTATTGCACTTAGATAAACAAACACACGTCATCGATAAAATAATTGAATTAGCGCCACAAGCTGTTGATAAAGTGAAAGAAATGATGGATAAACGAAAAGAAGATGATCCTGAATTTCAAATTTAACGAATAAAGAAGCTAATCAATAGGTTAGCTTCTTTATTTTTTTGTAAATAAAGCGATTTTATTTGCATTATCGATAGGGACAAACTATCATTTACATTGTACATATTTTGTTTAAATAAGGGAGGATTTTCAAGTGGCAAACGTAACTTTTAAAGGTAATCCAATGACTTTAGTTGGAACAGAAGTTAAAGTTGGCGATCAAGCGCCAAACTTCCAAGTATTAGCAAACGACTTATCTCCAGTAAGTTTAGAAACATACAAAGGTGAAGTAAAATTAATTAGTGTTGTACCTTCAATCGACACAGGTGTGTGTGATGCACAAACTCGTCGTTTTAACCAAGATGCAGCAGGTATTGAAAACGCGAAAGTATTAACAATTAGCGCTGATTTACCATTCGCTCAAAAACGCTGGTGTGCAGCAAACGGTTTAGAAAATGTTGTAACACTTTCTGACCACCGCGACCTTTCATTCGGTGAAGCTTACGGCTTAGTAATGAAAGAGCTTCGTTTACTTGCTCGTGCAGTATTCGTAGTAGATAGCAATGACAAAGTAGTTTACGCAGAATACGTAAGCGAAGGTACAAGCCATCCAAACTATGAAGCAGCATTAGAAGCAGCTAAATCTGCGAAGTAATGTGATGAAAATGACCTCTTATAAAGAGGTCGTTTTTTCTCATATATTGCTCTGTAACAGCATCGATATATGAGAAAAAACGTTATATCATATATAACTAAAGGGGAGCTCTTTACAGGAGGTCGCTTTTTCTTTTTGGAAAAAATCACTTTGTGGTATGATATAAGTTATGTGTAAAAGAGAGAAGGAGGAATGTACGTGAGTCAGACAGTAGAAACATTATTTTCTATTTTTGATTCTTCTGCGGTAGTTTTACGTAAAGAATTAGATGTAACATATTTAGAGGCGCTTGTAGAAACAGGTGATAACTTGTTTGAGGGAGCGATTTTACAAGAGGAATTATCCGAATCAGCAATTGAAAGGCTGAATCGTGAATATAGTACGTTTAATGAAGAAACATATAAAGGTGAAGAAATTCGTAAAGCATTTCAGTTAGCCATCTTAAAAGGAATGAAAGAAGGCGTACAAGCGAATCATGAAATGACGCCTGATGCAGTTGGAATGTTCATGAGTTACTTATTCCATAAATTTATGCAAGGTCAAAATGAAATTACAGTTTTAGATCCTGCAATTGGAACAGGTAATTTAATGACTACAGTGTTTAATAGCGCCAAAGAAGGACTAACAATGAGTGGATTTGGTGTAGAAGTGGATGAAGTGCTAATTAAACTTGCTTTAGTAAATGCAAATTTACAAAAGCATGCAATCGAATTCTTCCATCAAGATGGACTAGCACCACTTTATATCGATCCAGTTGATGCAGTCGTTTCAGACTTACCGGTTGGTTATTATCCAAACGAAATTGGTGCAAGTGAATATAAATTAAAAGCAGATGAAGGAATGTCGTATGCCCATCACTTATTTATTGAACAAAGTGTGAAACATACGAAAGAGGGCGGTTACTTATTCTTCTTAGTACCAAACTTCATTTTTGAAAGTGACCAGGCACCAAAATTACATGCATTTATTAAAGAAACATGCTTTATTCAAGGGTTATTACAGCTTCCTGTTTCCATGTTTAAAAACGAGAAAAATGCAAAAAGTATATTTGTTCTCCAAAAGAAAGGCGCTAATGTAACAATGCCAAAACAGGCATTATTAGTTGAGTTACCTAAATTCTCTAACATGAAGGCGATGGAAGACATTATGGATCAATTAAATACTTGGTTTGCAACACATAAATAAAGCTGGGTATATGTAACAGCATTAGTGATTCATGTAGTACAGTTTTATATAATATGTCATATTTTTAAATATATACAAGATTTAACTGAATTTTTTTGAAATCTGTAATATATATTTTTTCTTGGTGTTACAATTTTTTCACTTGAAATATATGTCGGACGATGTTTAAATTAAAATCGTGAGTATAAAATTTGCTAATGATGAAACGTTTTCATATTTAGTGAATTTGATCAGATAAAATCGAGCGGTTTGTGGAAACATCCACACAACTACCAAGAGAAAAAGGGGCGAAAGACTAGATGTCAAAAATCATCGCGATTAACGCAGGAAGCTCTTCCTTAAAATTCCAATTATTTGAAATGCCAAGTGAAACAGTATTAACAAAAGGTTTAGTAGAACGTATCGGTTTAGAAGATAGTATCTTCACTATTACTGTAGATGGCGAAAAACAAAAAGAAATTACAAACATTCCAGATCACGCAGTAGCAGTTAATATGCTTCTTAAAAAGTTAACTGAAAACGGAATCGTTAAATCTCTAGATGAGATTGGCGGTATCGGTCACCGTGTTGTTCACGGCGGCGAAAAATTTGCTGACTCTGTTTTAATTACTGATGAAGTATTAGCTGATATCGAAGAATTAAGCGATTTAGCACCACTTCATAACCCAGCAAACGTTGTTGGTATTAAAGCATTCCAAGAAGTATTACCAAACGTACCAGCAGTAGCAGTATTCGATACAGCATTCCACCAAACAATGCCGGAATCTGCATTCCTATACAGCTTACCATATGAGTACTATGAAAAATTCGGCATCCGTAAATACGGTTTCCACGGAACTTCTCATAAATATGTAACTGAGCGTGCGGCTGAATTATTAGGTCGTCCAATTGAAAGCTTAAGCTTACTTTCTTGTCACTTAGGTAACGGTGCAAGTATCGCAGCAGTAGAAGGCGGTAAATCTATTGATACTTCTATGGGCTTCACTCCACTTGCTGGTGTAACAATGGGTACACGTTCTGGTAACCTTGACCCTGCGTTAATTCCATACATCATGGAAAAAACAGGCCAAACAGTAGAAGAAGTAGTTAACGTATTAAACAAGAAGAGTGGTATGTTAGGTCTTACTGGTTACTCTAGTGACCTACGTGACATCATTGCGAAAGAAGAAGAAGGCGACCACCGTGCGAAAGTAGCACTTGATGTATTCGTAAGCCGTATCCACAAATACATCGGTTCTTACACTGCTCGTATGAAAGGTGTAGACGCAATCATCTTCACAGCTGGTGTAGGTGAAAACAGTGCGATTATTCGTGAGCGCGTATTAGAAGGTCTTGAGTACATGGGCGTATACTTCGATGCAAAACGTAATAACGTATTCGGTGAAGAAGCATTCATCAGCTTCCCACACTCTCCAGTAAAAATTATCGTAATTCCAACTGACGAAGAAGTTATGATTGCTCGTGACGTACTACGTCTTGGAGATATTGGTTAATATATGAAAAGAAAGACGAAATCCTATAGGATTTCGTCTTTTTTCTTTTGGATGTATTTTAAAACTCCATCTGGATATAATATTTTTTCTTTCTGAATGAATGCCGTAATAGGAATCCATTTCGCATACGCTACTGTTTCCTCATCTTGTATATTTAATATTTCCATTTCATATAGTGACGTGTCTAATAAACGCAAAGAATATAGTTGAATGATTTCATGACCAATGTCTCGATCTAGATGAAAGATATTTTCTAAACAACCTAAATAATTGGTGATTTCCACTTCTGTATGAAGCTCTTCCCTAAATTCACGACTAACGGTATGTGCTGATTGTTCACCAAGTTCAATTGAACCACCAAGAGGTCGGTAAAATGTTTCATCGGCTGAATGATATTCTTGTACAAGAAGACGCCCGTGATGTATAGCAATGCCAAAAGCCTTTGCACGTGGATACATATACAATCGCTCCTTATTTTTTTGTATAAGGAAGATTATAATGTGTTTTGTAGTAAAGGTGTCATGTATTTAAGAATGTGGTCTAATCGTAATTCTATCAAATAAGTCTTTCCAAAATGCTTCATTGTATTGGTATACATCCATAATAGGACATTTCATAACGCAAACACGTTGTAATCCCCAATCTTCTTGGGTGATAGTTGGTATATCGGCAGGAATTAGTAACAGGACAGAGAATGTATGTGTAACGATTTGAGATAAAATTTGTTCTAGGGAACATGCTTCTTCATATGTTCCTCCAGTTCGAATAAATAATATGGATTCTGCCGTTTCAATTGTAGTTAGAAAACGATTAATACGATGTTCATAGTTTAACTTAATTTCTGTATAAGAAGGCCAGGAAGTTGGTGTGTTTACATCTGTTTTAAAGTCATGACAGGAGTCAATTTCATAAAGGTTGTCCCTTAATCTTAATTTTGCATCATCATCCCAAAATGAGATGAAGGATAAATTTTCGAAATTTAAAAAGCGGTCAAATCGATTTTGTAATAATACATTCACTTTTTCTAATGAGGGGCTTAGCATAAAATCAATAACGCCCAAAAATGGTGATAATCCTAATTGATATAATGCCCAAGCAGGCCAGCAGTTTTGTCCTAAGCTGAATACCGCATTATATTCTTTTTTTATATCGGATAGATTCATGTGATTTATCTCATCCTTTTTTTAAATATTTTATGCCATTCAAAAATGATATGTGAATAAAGATAGACAAGCATATTTGCAAAGAATAAGCAGAAATATGTTACAATAGAAAAAAATCGAACGAGGTGGTTGTTACGATGCGATCGAAGCGAGAACAAGCCATTTTAGACAATATAAAAGAATGGGAAGCGCAATTAGTTGAGCAAGAAGCGACCGATTTTCAAAAAGTGTTTGATAAATGGTTACATACTACAGTTGCGAAATTACCTGAGAAAAAGCGAAAAGAATTCTTCACGAAAGCAGATGGATGGCTCTTTCATTTGCATGCATTTATTCAAAGTTCACAAGCACAGTTAGATGCACGTAATCGGATTTTAGGAACATCAAGATTATTTGATGAATCGATTGAACAGCTTGAAGATTTGAAAGCATTATCTATTGATCAATTAACATACATAGCAGAGCAGCAAACAGCACGTCATCGTCTATATTCATTTGTACAAGGCGGGGCAACAGGTGCTGGAGGTTTATTATTATTAACGGCGGATTTTCCGGTTATGATCGCGTTAAATGTGAAGGCAGTCCAACTTATTGCAACATCATTTGGACATGATGTGAACAAGCCGTATGAAATGATGCTTGCGTTAAAGGTGTTTCATGCGTCATTACTACCAGGAAGACTTCAGCAATATGCATGGTACAATTTATTGCAAGAGCTGGAGCAAGAAGATTCGTTCTTTTACGAAGGAGACGAAGCAGTGCTACAAACAGCTTCTACTGAGGTTGTGTTAAAACAAATTTTGAAGACATTTTCGATTTATGCTCTTCGTCGTAAATTATTCCAGGGTATACCGGTAATTGGAATGGCAATTGGATCTACAGTGAATTATCGTTTAACAAGAAACGTTACTGAATTTGCAAATAGATTTTATCAAGTGCGCCATATAGTCGAGAAAGAAAAAAGAGCATAAAAAAAAGCGAGAGGCCGAAGCCTTTCGCTTTTTTAATTCGTTGCATGTTTTTTGGACATTGGAACAGATACTGGCTGCTTTTCTGCTGTTTTTTCTGTTTTTGGATAATAAATTAAATCCAATGTTTTTGCCTGTACGGCAATCGAAAGAATAGTAAAAGCAATTTCTGTCCAATTTAAATAATATAATGAAAGCGCAAGAACAATCGCGTCAAAGACGAAGAAAATTTGCCCAATTGTAAAACGAGTTCGTTTACTTAATACAATTGTTAAAATATCGTCTCCACCGGTTGCACCGCCAAATCGTAATATAAAACCGAGTCCAATACCAGCTAACGCACCGCCAACTACTGCAGCTACAAATAAGTTATTTGATAAATCTACCGTAAATGGAGAATAATTTTCCATAAAGGAATAAAATACTCCGAATGAAATTGAACCTAGGAATGAATAACCAACCATTTTTCTACCTAAAAATGAAGCGCACAGTAAAATAATTGGGATATCCATTAATACAGTTGAAATAGATGGTGAAATATCATAAAAGTTTTGAATGAATAGTGCAATTCCTACAAAGCCACCTTCTGTTAAGTGGTTTTGGAAGTGAATGTGATATAGCGCTGCTGCTAAAATAAATGAACCGATTAAAACCATAAAAATTTCTTTAATAATTTGCCGACTTTGGATGTTCCTCATCGTTATTCCTTCTTTCCGTAGTTAGTAGTCCTTTTTGTGTTGTAAACTAACTACGAGCTCACATGTAGCTTTCAGTTAGTTTACGAAAAAACTAACTACGCTATATGTCGCTGAAGAAATAACGAATAATCCTCTCGTCCATCAATTCTCCCTACCTTCGTTTTAGTTTAAGTCTTAAAACGACTAAACAAAACGTGGAGTAGGATTCGTCATTTAGCAATCCTGCTCTTCTTTGTTTTGTTTAGTTAGTAACAATTAAGTCCTAAACAAAACGCTATGTGTAAGAAGAGTCTTTTTTTTGCCAAATTATCCTTCGGGCAATCATAATTTCCCCACTCTCGTATTTTTTTCGCTAGACTAAAGTATCTGAGCTGAAAAATACGCTACGTGTATGATTCGTCAATACGATGCCACATGCTCCTTCGAGCGATCATGATATCAAAATCCCTTCCTTCAAGATTTATACTATTATATCATACTTTTAAAAAATGTATGCGGATGGAAACCGACAATAAACGGAGGGAATCTACAAAAAATGTTATGTTTAAATATTTTTGTAGAAAAGCCTAAGTTATTTCGGAGGATTGGACAGTTTGTAATGGTTTGTCCAATAAGTAAGAAAAAAAGGGTTTTATTCCGTTGTATTCTTTTCATCACTTTTATCTTTAAAAAACGCATCCCAACTAATTACACTTAAAAAAGTTAAAGCGATAATAACGAAAGCACGCATAAGCTGTAGACCTCCTTTTGTACATAGTATATGAATCATTCGATTCGGAATGTGTCATTTTTTTACAAGTCTTAACTATTATGAGAGTATATTAATATAGATAGATGAGGGGGAGAATGAAGGTATGCTAAAAGAAATGTTCAAAAGAAAAGAATTAACATGCGTTTCGTGTAAGAAAAAGATTCAATATGAAGAGGAGCTTGTCGCTTTTGTAAAGTTGCCGAAAGAAAGAAGTATATTAGTTGGTCCATTTGATGTATGTTTGGCAAAAACAGCACAAGAAATATATTGTAAATCGTGTTACGACAAAAAAGCATGACCCAAAGTAATTGAGGGGCATGCTTTTTTCATTGGTGTGCTTTCCCCTCAGATACATTTTGAGTGAGTCGATACCAAAGCCAAAGGTCATTAATGATGGAAGCAAGATCGGCAATTTCTGAATTTAGTTTACAAGAAACTTCGAAGTCTTCTTCGTTATTTAAATAATGTTGTTTTGTATTAATAGAGTGCTCAAGTTCTTTTATACGATCAGGAATCTTTCCGCGAACTTGTTCCCATTTTAATAAAATAGCATGCTGCATCTTTTCGGGGATTTCTTCCCAGTCTTCTTGTAAATGTGGAATTTCAATTCCTAGATGTTCATCGTATAAGAAATATTTTTCCATAAGTTCACCCCCGTTTTCCTGCTTATATTGTACATAAAAACAGAAAGAAGTTCGACGAAATTGTTTGAAAAAATTTGAAAATGACTCTTGATACATTTTGTGAAAGGTGGTAAAGTGTGAATTATTATAAAATAAAATGAATATTTATTCTTTAGGGGGATGCAAAATGGAGAAGAAAAAAGTTGTATTAGCATATTCCGGAGGTCTTGATACTTCCGTTGCAATTAAATGGTTACAAGAGAAGAATTATGATATTATCGCGCTTTGTTTAGACTTAGGGGAAGGTAAAGACTTAGCATTTGTAAAAGAAAAGGCACTTTCAGTAGGTGCAATTAAATCATATATGATTGATGTTCAAGAAGAATTTGCAAACGAATATGCATTGATGGCGATGCAAGCACACACATTATACGAAGGGAAATACCCTCTTGTTTCTGCATTATCTCGTCCGCTTATTGCGAAGAAATTAGTAGAAATCGCAGAACAAGAAGGCGCAACTGCAGTTGCACACGGATGTACAGGGAAAGGAAATGATCAAGTTCGTTTTGAAGTTTCTATTCAAGCATTAAATCCTTACTTAGAAGTGATTGCACCTGTACGTGAATGGAAGTGGTCACGTGAAGAAGAAATTGCCTATGCAAAAGAAAACGATGTACCAATTCCGATTAATTTAGATAGCCCGTTTTCAATCGATCAAAACTTATGGGGACGCAGCAACGAATGTGGAATTTTAGAAGATCCATGGGCAGCGCCGCCAGAAGATGCATATGAGATGACATTGGCATTAGAAGACACACCGAATAAACCAGAGTTTGTAGAAATCGGATTTGAAGCAGGCGTACCGACTACTTTAAATGGCACTGCATATTCACTTGCAGAATTAATTAAAACGTTAAATGCACTTGCTGGAAAACACGGCGTTGGACGTATTGATCACGTAGAAAATCGTCTTGTCGGTATTAAATCTCGTGAAGTATACGAATGCCCAGCAGCAATGACGTTAATCACTGCGCATAAAGAGTTGGAAGATTTAACACACGTAAAAGAAGTAGCACATTTTAAACCAGTGATTGAACAGAAAATAACAGAACTTATTTATAATGGTTTATGGTTCTCGCCTTTAAAACAAGCGCTTCATGCATTTTTACAAGAAACGCAAAAGAATGTAACAGGTACAGTGCGTGTGAAATTATTTAAAGGTCATGCAATTGTAGAAGGACGTAAATCTGAGTACTCTTTATACGATGAAAAATTAGCAACATATACTGCTCAGGACGAATTTAATCATGATGCAGCAGTTGGATTCATTTCATTATTTGGTTTACCGACGAAAGTATACAGCCAAGTGAATCAAAAGAAGGTGGAAGCGTGAGCAAACTTTGGGGCGGACGTTTTACAGAAGAAGCGGAAGCATGGGTTGAAGAGTTCGGAGCATCCATCTCCTTCGATCAACAATTAGTAAATCAAGATATAAATGGGAGTATGGCACACGTAACGATGCTAGCAAAGCAAGGCATCGTTACGCAAGAAGAAGCAGAGAAAATAAAGATAGGTCTTCAATATTTATTGAAAGAAGCAAAAGAGAATAAGCTACAGTTTTCAGTAGAAGCAGAAGATATTCATTTAAACATCGAAAAAATGTTAATTGAACAAATTGGCGAAGTAGGAGGAAAACTTCACACTGGCCGAAGTCGTAATGATCAAGTAGCGACAGATATGCATTTGTATTTAAAAGAAAAGGTAGAACATATTATAAAAGCTACAAAGCAATTGCAAACTGTTCTTGTTCATCAAGCAGAAAATAACATTGAGACAATTATGCCTGGCTATACGCATTTGCAACGTGCTCAGCCGATTTCATTTGCTCATCATATTCTCGCTTACTTTTGGATGTTAGAGCGTGATGTGAATCGTTATGAAGATTCGTTAAAACGTATTAACATTTCGCCATTAGGAGCAGGAGCGTTAGCTGGAACGACATTCCCCATTGACCGAGAGTATAGTGCGGAGCTTCTTGGATTTAATGGAATCTATGAAAATAGTTTAGATGCAGTAAGCGATCGTGATTTCATACTGGAGTTCCTAAGTAACTCCTCTATGCTTATGATGCACTTATCACGCTTTTGCGAAGAACTTATTTTATGGAGTAGCCAAGAGTTTCAATTTATTGAAATGAGCGATCAATATGCAACGGGAAGCAGCATTATGCCGCAAAAGAAAAACCCGGATATGGCGGAACTAATCCGTGGTAAAACAGGCAGAGTATACGGTAATTTATTCAGTTTACTCACAGTAATGAAAGGATTACCGCTCGCTTACAATAAAGACTTACAAGAAGATAAAGAAGGAATGTTTGATACAGTTAAAACAGTAGAAGGATGCCTTCATATTATGGCGGGCATGCTTGAAACGATGACTGTAAACAAAGAAAAAATGGGGCAAGCTGTGACGCAAGATTTCTCCAACGCAACAGAAATTGCTGACTATTTAGCGAACAAAGGACTACCATTCCGTCAAGCTCATGAAATTGTTGGAAAGTTAGTGCTATATTGCACACAAAAAGGAATTTATTTATTAGATGTCTCTCTTGAAACATATAAAGAAATGAGCTCTTTATTTGAAGAAGATTTGTATGAAGTTCTTTCACCATATGCGGCTGTAAAGCGTCGTAATAGTTCGGGTGGAACAGGATTTGAACAAATCAAAAACGCTTTGGAGAAGGCGAAGGGGTTAACGAAAGAAGTTATTAAGAATTGAGTTTGGAAGTGCGCCAGTCTATTAAAGTCTGGCGTACTTTATTTTTTACTAGCATTTAAGTTACAATGTAGTAAAAAATAACAATTTAGGGGAAGTCTATGAAAAAAATAGTGTTAATCATTGTACTGTTAATTAGCTTAATTGCAAATGCTAAAGTGTTTCTTTTGGACAAATATATGTATGTTGGTGAAAAAGAAAAGCGAGAAGAAGCGGTTATCGCAACGATGTGGCATTTGCAAGATAAAGGATATAAAGAAAGTGATATTTTATATATAAAACCGGCCTTTTATAGCAAAATGGATTCGTATGGTATGAATGTACAGTTTAAAGATGAACCAAATGAATCATATACATATAGAGTTTTAAAAGATGCGAAAACAAATAAACTAACTGTACACCAAGATAGTAATGAGCCAGGTGGTATGGGCGGGAAGCATCAAGAGCTTAAATAAAGAAAGAAAACGACTGATGGCATTCGCCTGCAGTCGTTTTCTTTTAATTATACTTATGTCGATCTTCCGTAATTCGAATATACTCTATATCCATCAAATCACGAAGTAATGCACCATTACTTAGTTCAACGCCGTGCTTCTCTTTAAAATGAGTGCGAATCGTATCTAGCATTTCAATTTCTTTGCCGTTCACATCTAAAATAATGCGTTCAGAATCATCCATATAGCATCCTCCTTTTTTACACATATATATATTTTGTCCGTCTATTTCTAAAAAATGTATGTTAACGTAATGTTAGGAAATAAGAAAGGGATGGAAAATGAGACGTATTTATTTTATAGGACTAATTTTGTACACATTCATTGTATTACATGTTGCATTCCCAAATATCTTTTCATTTGAGGATTTACACGTTGCGATATTTATTTTTGCTCTATTTGTAGTAGATTGCTTTATTTCTATATGGCTTTCGAAAAGAAAAGATATACAAGGCAAAAAAGAAATGGAACGGAAAAAGAGAAAACGTTCCTTTTGGATGATGACATACTGTTTGTCTTTAGTACTTACTGCTGCTTTTTTTAGTGAACATATTCCATTAGAAAGAGTAAATATTGGATTTGGAGCGTTCGTATTTGCATACTATTTTTTTGTGCACTTTCTTCCTTATATGAAAGAAAAGCGAGGAGAAGAGGAAAATCCGCTTGTAGAAGAAGCGAGAGAGCAAGACCATAAGAGAATAGAAGAAGATATAAAGAAACTCGGAGAACAAAAGTGGTATTTAAAATCAAAAATAATATACGTTCTTTGCTTTATTACGCCGCCAATTGGCTATTTGTACGTTTTCTTACTTCGTAAAAAAATGACAGAAGGTGCAAGGCAAACGTACTTAATTGTTGCGACAATTATGATGGCATTATGGTCTTTGAAGTTTCTTCCGCCTTATGTGTTGGCAATTACCGTTGTTGTCGTAGCGTGTCTTGTGTTTATAGTGAAGTTTATAAAATGAAAAACACCAAGCCTATGTGGACTTGGTGTTTTATCTATAAATTAAAGCTCACCTTGCTCTTCATCACCACGAACAACAAGGACATCGCATTTCGCATAGCGAATAATATGTTCAGAGACGCTACCAATTAGGAAACGCTCAACAGCATTTAAACCAGTCGCACCACACATAATTAAATCTACTTTATGGTTTGGAGCGATTTCTTTTGAAATTTTTGATTTAGGATTACCGAATTCTAATACAGTTTCAATTTTTTCAAGACCAGCTTCAAGCGCAGTTTTTTTGTAGTCTTCTAATAGGTCTTCTGCAAATAGATTTGCACGTTCCGCAATTGCACGGCTATAGGCTTCTACTGCTGAGTATGCTTTTACATCAACGATATGAGCAATTGTTAATGTTGCATTGTTGCGCTTTGCGACTTGAATTGCTTTTTTAAAGGCTTTTTCTGCTTCTTTAGAACCATCCACCGCGATTAAAATATTTGTATATGTATTATTCATAGTAAATTCCTCCCAATCTGTTTTATAACTGTTTACAACTTAATTATAAAACAAATTTTGGTAACGTGCTTGCCAGAAACGTTACAGAATTTTGAAAACTCTGTTTCAATTCATTTTAGTTGTAATTGGAGCGAGAACTTGTTACATATGAAGTATAGCAATTTAAAAGGGGGCAGTTTTGTGAGACATGCGCTCATTACAGCCGGTACGAAAGGTTTAGGAAAGCAAGTAACAGAAAAGTTATTGGCTAAAGGCTATTCAGTAACAGTAACGTACCATAGCGATATCACGGCTATGGAAACGATGAAAGAAACATATAAAGATGTGGAAGAGCGTCTACAATTCGTGCAAGCAGATGTCACGAAAAAGGAAGATTTACATAAAATAGTAGAAGAAGCGATGAGCCGTTTTGGCAAAATTGACTTTTTAATTAATAATGCTGGTCCATATGTATTTGAACGAAAAAAGTTAGTTGATTATGAAGAAGATGAATGGAATGAAATGATTCAGGGAAATTTAACAGCGGTATTTCATTTATTAAAACTTGTCGTTCCGGTCATGAGAAAACAGAACTTTGGCCGTATTATTAATTACGGATTTCAAGGGGCGGATAGTGCACCGGGATGGATTTATCGTTCAGCTTTTGCCGCAGCGAAAGTAGGACTTGTTTCATTAACGAAAACAGTTGCTTATGAAGAAGCGGAGTATGGTATTACTGCGAACATGGTATGTCCTGGTGATATTATAGGCGATATGAAAGAGGCAACTATTCAAGAAGCACGTCAGCTGAAAGAGCATAACACACCGATTGGTAGATCTGGAACAGGTGAAGATATTGCAAGAACCATTTCGTTTTTATGTGAGGACGATTCCGATATGATTACCGGTACAATTATTGAAGTGACTGGTGCAGTGGATGTTATTCATAGACATCGATAGAATAAAATAAGATGAAGTTTCGAATAATTGGACAGTTTATCCATTGTGCTGAGAGGTGCGGATAATACTGTCCTTTAATATAAAATTAAATCTATCGGAAAACTCGTGTTATTTTTTTGTCAAATATTGAGATATTATGTTAAAATATAAGAGCGTAGAAAGCGCTTTAAAAAATGATTCAGGGGTCATTTCATAACTCAAGGGGGAACTAATCATGCGTATCGGTATTCCAACAGAAATTAAAAACAATGAAAACCGTGTGGCAATGACGCCAGCGGGAGCAGTACATTTAGTACAAAATGGTCATGAAGTTTTTGTTCAAAAAGGAGCAGGTTTAGGATCTGGCTTTACAGATGAAGAATACGTACAAGCTGGTGCGAAACTTGTAGAAACTGCTGAAGAAGCATGGAATCAAGATATGGTTATGAAGGTAAAAGAGCCAGTAGCAAGTGAATACGGCTATTTCCGTGAAGGCTTAATCTTATTCACATACTTACACTTAGCTCCAGAACCAGAATTAACGAAAGCATTAATCGATAACAAAGTTGCATCAATCGCATACGAAACAGTACAATTAGACAATCGTTCTTTACCATTACTTGCACCTATGAGTGAAGTAGCTGGTCGTATGTCTGCACAAATTGGTGCACAATTCCTTGAGAAAAACAAAGGTGGTAAAGGTATTTTACTTGCAGGCGTTCCAGGGGTAAAACGCGGCAAAGTAACAATCATCGGCGGTGGTCAAGCTGGTACAAACGCAGCTAAGATTGCAGTAGGTTTAGGTGCAGATGTAACAATCATTGACTTAAGTGCAGAACGTCTTCGTCAATTAGATGATATTTTCGGTAACCAAGTAAAAACATTAATGTCTAATCCATACAACATTGCAGAAGCTGTTAAAGAATCTGACCTTGTTATTGGTGCAGTATTAATTCCAGGTGCAAAAGCGCCAAAACTTGTAACTGAAGAAATGATTCAATCAATGGAACCAGGTTCTGTCGTTGTAGATATCGCGATTGACCAAGGTGGTATTTTCGAAACAACTGATCGTATTACAACTCATGATAACCCAACTTACGAAAAACATGGCGTTGTTCATTATGCAGTTGCTAATATGCCAGGTGCAGTTCCACGTACGTCAACTCTTGCATTAACAAACGTAACAGTACCATATGCAGTACAAATTGCGAACAAAGGTTACAAAGATGCTTGCTTAGGCAACACTGCATTACTAAAAGGTATTAACACATTAGATGGTTATGTAACATTCGAAGCAGTTGCGGAAGCTCACGGCTTACAATACGCTGATGCAAAAGAGCTTCTTGAAAAAGCTCCTGCTTTATCATAATAGAAATACATTTGAGACCTTCCTTTTCGTGAGGAGGGTCTTTTTTATATGGAGAAATAACATGTGAATAATTGTTATTTATTGGTGTAAATCGATTTTTATTATGATAATTTAGAATTATATAATAAAAAGAGGGGATTCGATGGGGAGCAAAAAGAGGAAGAAAAAACAGGCAAAGAGACAAAGGTATATAAAGAAAAAAAAGGAACAGAACATACCTTTTTCACAAAAAGTAGTCATTACGATAGAGAAAACATTTCGGTATATTTGTATGGCTCTGTATGTAATTTTGTGTATGTATTCATTTGGAGTGTTTTACAGTTTTGAGATAATTTCTAATATTATTGAGAGTATTTTAGAATTTCTCCTTGTTGCAATAGAATTAGTCTTATTCTTTATATTATTTGATAAAGTATGGCCTAGTCATGAAAGTAAAAAAGATAGAAAAAGAAGCAAAAAATCTTCATACGCTTCAAGCTCATCAAGTGGATTCGGTGACTACAGTAGCAATGACTGTAGTAGCTCAAGTGATGGTGGAGGAGATTGCGGAGGTGGTGGAGATTAAGTTAGTTTTTTAGAAGAACGACTAATGGAAGGATGGGACAAAATATGGAAACTGTGAACTTAATAGAATTAACAAAAGACATTCAAGATCAACATAAAAACTTCGTCGTTTCAAACATAAATAGTCATTGCTTACGAATCGCTGTATTTACTGGCGAATATGATTGGCATTATCATTCTAATTCGGATGAATTATTCATTGTGCTAGAGGGAGAATTGCTTATCGATTTTGAAGATGGAGAAACAGCAGTTTTAAAGCCGAATGATTCTATTTTAATTCCAGCGTGTACGATTCATAGAACGAGAGCATTAAAGAGAACAGTAAATCTTTGTTTTGAAAATATAGAAGCTGATACGATTAAAGTGGAGCAGTTATGAAAAAATTATCTGTAGCTGAGTATAGAAAAATCATTCCGATTTTGGAAAGTAATACAAGAACAACGACGTTTGCTTATGCGGTATGTGACCAAATGATAGATGGTGAGATTTTTGCCAACGAGAAGTTAACAGCAGGATTAATTCGTACAGTTAACGGTATCTATTATTTATTTTGTCATACGGATGATCAAAATTATAATGAAGATTTATTGATGTATTTAAAAATGGCTATTGAAAAAACAGAGAAGAGATTTACACTATTCGCTTCAAGTGAAGAGTGGGAAATGATGATTGAAGGGCGTTTTAGTAATGTACTTCGGAATATGCCACGAATGAAATTCCAAAGAGAAATCTTTGAAGAGCGAACACAAGATGCAAATAAAAATACATATGAAGTGAAGCGTATTGATAAAAGTGATATAGAACGAAGCAGTGAATTTATAGAGAAGTATTATAAAGAATATTGGGGATCAAAAGAACTATTTTTGAACGGTGGTTTCGGATTTTGTATAGAACAAGGTGGGATGATTATAGCTGAATGCGTCTCAATATTTAGAGGGAATAGTTTTGCTGAAATCGATATTGCTACGCATAAAGCGTATCAAGGGAAAGGGTTAGCTCAAGCTGTTGCGACACGGTTCGTTGAACATTGCATGCAAAATGATATTACACCGTGCTGGGATTGTTATGTAGATAATATTCCTTCGCAAAAATTAGCTCGTAAATTAAGTTTTCATAATCCAATAGAATATAGATTGTTTGTACGGAAGAAAACGGGTGAATAAAAATGAATGTGGAGTTAACGAGATTTAAAGTGAAACAAGGTAAAAGTCATCGTGTAGATGAATGGATGCAGCTTCTTAATGACAATATGAAAGAAGTGCTTTTGACATTAAACGACGAAAAGATGTATGTTGAGACAATTTTCCGGGAAATAAGAGATGGAGAAGAGTACTTATATTGGTATTCTGTGCAAGGAGAAGGCGGGGCTCTTGTCGAAAATTCTCATCATGAAATTGATAAAAAGCATTTGGAATTTTGGTATGAATGTATCGATGAGAAAGTACCGTCTGTTGATATGAAAACGGAAGTTGTTATGATTCAAGATGTTGTGAAGGATGCGATGAAATAATAGATTGGTATTTTGTAACCGTAAAATGGTCATCTTTTTGGTTGGAATATACATTATTGGAGATGCTGTAGGATGAGAATTAGTAATAAATATATCACTCTCGATGAAATAGAAGTAATAAGAGAACCTTTAAATAAATTGCATGAATATCATAATAATAAATCAAAACATTTTTCTGGTGACTATCCAAGAATGACATTTGAGGAACGTATTGAAAATTATAAACAAAATTTAAAGTACGGAGAATATAGAATTGAATTATTAGTTGAGGCAGAAACAAATAATATATTAGGATTTTGTATAGCGTATAGCAAAAGTATAAGCGGAAAGATTGAAGTTTTATTCGTTGATGAAAAATACCGAAGAAACGGATTTGGTTTGAAATTAATGAATAGTGCAGTGGAATGGTTTAAAGCAAAGAAGATAGATGAAATTGAATTAACAGTAGTGTACGGAAATGAAGCTGTATCGTTTTATGAAAAGCTGGGGTTTTATCCTCGTTCAATTATTATGGCAACTAAGTCATAACGATAGTATGGAGAGATGAGTGAGAGTTTTTGTTTCAAAAAAATAATTTATATGTTAATAAAGTATATATGAAGAGCGCATCAAAATAGATGTGCTTTTTATTATGAAAAAAATGTAGAAAAGCTGTATTTGGATATCTTTAAGTGAAAATAAAAGTAGGATATTAAGAATCTTTTAGGACAAACTATAAAGAAATAAAAAACAGAAAACCAAAAGACCTACCAATATACGGTGTAGTTGTAACAGGCAAAACAGAGGATTTACAAAGTTTACAAGGAACACCATATATTAAGGCTGCTGTTAGAGGTGTAACAGTTGAGAAATATTAATTACAGTCTATTAATGTGAATAATCAGAAAATTTATGTTATACTATGTGAAAAGGAGGTTTGTATGAGGCAAATACATGGAGCAATTTATATTTACATAACTATGTTTTTCGTGGCGATATCCTATGGATTAGGGCACGTGTATTCGCATCCTATACTAACTTTTTTAAGCGGAGCATGTATGGCGTTTGCGCTTCTTGTCCACCTTTTCTCAGTTTGGATCGTGAAATTTCAATTAAATATTAGTGAAATAGAAGAAGGCACTTTTTAAGTGGCCTTCTTTTTTTAATAATATTTTGGAAGCTCTTGTAGCAATTTTTCAATTTCGCATTCGGTTTCTTTACATATAGACAGTGTGCGTAGTCTGAAAAATAAGCTGCGTAAGAAAGATTTTATATTTCCGTATAAGTACTCATACGATTTAATATGTAATGTTTGTTTTTGGACGGGTAACTGAGCTGCTAAATTATGAAGGGCTAATATGAGAGCTTCTTCCTTTAGACCATTTTGTAGCATTGCGACAATCGGATAAACGAGACGCTCGTCTTCTTCATATTTGTAATAGATGGAATGGACACAAACTTTGTTTAATAAAGTTTTTAATATCTCTTCGTAATGTAAAGTTTCTAGTTTAGGACTACGAACAAGTGCTTCAAATGTATCGGAAGCATGAGCGATACTATGTGCCCAGCCGTCGTCTTGCACATATCCGCGGAAATCATGTTCATTGTTCATATATAGAATTAATTGATCTTTTACATTTAAAATATCATTCTGTGATAAAAAATTATAATTTGTATCAGCATCAATAATGAGGGCGATTAGTAATGTTGTAAATGCTCGGGTAAATACTGCATCTTCGTCATTTGAATAAATCTTATACAGTAAATATTTTTCACCGATGCTTTCTAATAATAATTTCTGTAAGTGTGTGTGTGAAATATAGTCCTTCTTGATGAGATGATAAAAAGTAGAGTAAATAAGTTTATCCCTTAAATAGCTATCAGTAACACCGATATGTTCAAGCATATTGGAACTTAAAGAATCAATGTTAAGTGTGTTATCTAGTATGTAATTATTTTTACGAATTTTTTCTAACTGTTCTTGTAACATATAAACCTCCTATTTTAGAAAATTCTGTATTTTTATAATATAATAAGAGGAAGAAATAGACAATAAATAAGTGCTTTTGAATGGAGGGGCATGATGAAGAGAGCATTAGTCTTTTTTATAAGTATTTTCTTTTTAGGAAGCTGCTCGATTTGGTATTTTACTTTTTCTAGCGAGAGCAAAAGTTGGACTGGACAATATAAAGGGCATATTAAGGATGACAGTGAAGATGGAATGTTTACGTTTCAATATAAGGGCGGGGATGGAAAGACAGAATTTAAAAACTTAGAGATTGCTATTAATGGAGCCTTTAGTACAATGACACAAACGTCAGAAGTTCATAGAGGAGCAAAGGTTGAAATGAAGTCTTCTTGTGTAAGTTGCGCGCCTATCTCTAAAGATGAACCTATAGAAGTTGTGATTAAATGGGATGATAAGTATGAGGAGAAGATGGTGTTAAATTTGAAATAGCCTAGAGTAAGGAGTTAAAAATGAATAGGCATATGAAAATTGTTATGTTTTTAAGTGTATTTCTAGTCGTATTATCAGCGTGTGATACAAAACAAGTAGAGCAAGTAACGGTAAAAGAAGTACCTAAAGAAGGGTATATCATATTAAGAAATGACACGATGTTTTTTGCCGATGATAAAACGGTTGAAACAAAAGTAGAGTTGCAACATTATATAGAACAACAAATGAATAAAGAGCATCCAGCACATATAGTCTTGAGCTTTAAGGACAAAGACGCATATAAACAGTTAAAAACAGGGGATAAAATAAAAGTATGGTTTTCTCAAATACTTGAAAGTTATCCAGCGAAAATGATTGTAGAGAAATTTGAAATAGTAGAGAAATAGAAAAAGGCAGCACTCCCGCTGCCTTTTTTATTATTTTACAAATTGTAACTCTTTCGGGAATTTCGTTAAAATTTCTGATCCGTCTTTTGTGATGTAAATATCATCTTCAATACGAACGCCACCTACGTTTGGTACATAAATACCAGGTTCGATTGTGAAGACCATACCTTCTTTTAATGGAGACTCGTTACCAGCTTTTACATCTGGATATTCGTGTACGCTAATTCCAAGTCCATGACCAAGTCGGTGCGGGAAGAAGTCTCCGTAACCTGCATCTGTGATAACAGAACGAGCAGCATTATCGATTGCGCCAAGTGTAACACCTGGTTTACATGCTTCAACTGCTTGTAGTTGTCCAGCAAGTACAGTGTTGTAAATGCGAGTTTGCTCTTCAGAAATCTCACCGAATGCTACTGTACGTGTAATATCAGAGCAATAACCATCAATGATTACGCCTAAATCAAATAGTACGAAATCGCCGCGTTTCATTTTGTTTGCGCCAGGAATACCGTGTGGAAGAGCTGAGTTCGCACCTGCTAATACCATCGTATCAAATGACATTTTATGTATGCCTTTTGTTTTTAATTCGTGTTCAATAATTGCTAATACTTCTAGCTCGCTGCGGTTTTCTTTAATTGCATTTACACCAACTTCAACAGCATAGTCCGCCATTTTAGCTGCTTCGCGTAAAATAGAAAGCTCTTTTTCATCTTTAATTAAACGAAGTTCGCGAACTTTCTCTTCAGCTGATTTGAAAGCTGCATTTGGGAATAGTTTTGTTAATTCTTCGTAGCGTTCTACGTTTAAATGTTCTTTTTCAATTGCAACTGCATTTGCATTGATGCCGCGGTCTTTAATTGCTTTTGCAATCATATCCCATGGTCGATCAGTGTCAGTAAATCCGATAATTTCATGTGCCCAGCCAGCGTTACGTGCTTGACCTTCTTCCATTTTAGGACAAATTAAAATAGGTTCTTTTTCTTGGAATACAAACATACCAAGTAATCTTTCATGTGGTTCACAGTGGAAGTTTGTCATGTAGAAAACGTTCGGTGTAGAAGTTAAGAACGCAGCTTCTACGTTTTTTTCTTTTAGCCATTGCATTAAATTTTCTAATCTAGCATTCATCGATTGGCACCCCCGAGATATTTAATTACAAATATAACTTTAACTCGGAAGAAAGCGTTATGACAAGTAAATAGATGTTAGAAAAGACAGGGAATTGAAAAATCATGTAGAATAAAAAGTGAGAATGTGAATAGGGGAGGAATGTAATAATGAAAGTATCTTATCATGGACATTCAGTTGTGAAAATTGAGGCGAATGGAAAAGTTATTTTAATTGACCCGTTTTTAACAGGTAATCCGAAAACAGATTTAAAAGCTGAAGATGTAAAAGTGGATGCAATTCTTTTATCGCATGGACACGGTGATCATGTTGGAGATACAGTAGAACTTGCGAAGAAAAATAATGCAGTTATTGTAGCGCCATTTGAACTAGCAACATTTTTAAGTTGGCAAGGTGTAAATACACACCCGATGCATATTGGTGGTTCACATGAATTTGACTTCGGAAAAGTGAAGTTTACACAAGCATTCCACGGCTCTAGTTATATTGATGAAGCAAATAAGACGATTACATATACAGGTATGCCAGCAGGTATTTTATTTACAGCAGAAGAGAAAACTGTATACCACGCAGGAGATACTGCACTATTCTCTGATATGAAGTTAATTGGGGAATTAAATAAAGTTGATGTAGCATTTTTACCAATTGGTGATAATTTCACAATGGGACCAGAGGATGCTGTACTAGCGGCAAAATGGATTAATGCGAAAACTGTTGTACCGATGCATTACAATACGTTCCCAGTTATTGAACAAGATCCATATCAATTTGTAGAAAAGCTACAAAATTGTACAGGGAAAGTATTAGAAGCTGGAGAAAGTATTACACTATAGAAAAGAAACCCTTCATTTGAAAAGAAAAGTGAAGGGTTTTTTACGTGTGTAGGACAGCTTTTAATGCTTGTATTTGTTTTGGTGATTCTTTTCTTTTGGTACGTGGTTGTTCAGGTGTTTCATTCAATTCCATTGCAACTTTTTTCCCATCTACGAAAGCTAAAAATACAGCACCTACAACCTCTAAAAATTTTTTCATCATGTGTTCGCTCCTTTGTTTTATTTCTTGTCTTAATTGTATAGGCAATTAAGTGGACGAACTATCGAATGAGATGACAATAGCATTACATTGTTGTAATAGAATGACTGGTGGAATGTAAGAGTCATTTTGTTATAAAAAAAATAGTACAGGTATGCAAAGAGAGAGTGTAACAGTTTTGAAAATATAGTATACTGAAAGTACAACACATGAAGAATTTAGGGAAAAGAAAGTATGGTGAAACCATTTGGCTACCAAGCATAACCAAATTTTAGAACATATTAATAGCCTGCCAGTAGGCCATAAAATTTCTGTAAGACAAATTGCGAAAGATTTGAGTGTAAGTGAAGGGACCGCTTACCGTGCAATTAAAGATGCAGAAAATAAAGGATATGTTAGTACAATTGAACGTGTCGGAACAATTCGAATTGAACAAAAGAAGAAAGAGAATATCGAAAAACTGACATATGCAGAAGTCGTTAACATTGTCGACGGTCAAGTACTTGGGGGCAGAGAAGGACTACATAAAACATTAAATAAATTCGTAATCGGAGCTATGAAATTAGAAGCGATGATGCGCTATACAGAAGCTGGGAATTTACTCATTATTGGTAACCGTACCAATGCACATGAATTAGCGCTAGAAACTGGAGCCGCTGTATTAATTACGGGCGGATTTGATACGGAAGATCATGTGAAGAAATTAGCAGACGAATTAAAGCTGCCGATCATTTCAAGTAGCTACGATACATTTACGGTCGCAACGTTAATTAATCGTGCAATTTATGACCAACTTATTAAGAAAGAAATTGTACTCGTTGAAGATATTTTAACGCCAATTGAAGAAACGTTATATTTAAAGCCGAGTGATACAGTACAGCAATGGCATGCATATAACGAAGAGACAATGCACGGAAGATATCCAATTGTCGATGAAAGTAACAAAGTACTAGGAATCGTAACTTCAAAAGATATGATCGGAGTAGCGAAAGAAACACCAATTGATAAAGTAATGACAAAACACCCAATTACAGTGAACGGTAAAATGTCTGTCGCAGCTGCGGCACGTATGATGGTGTGGGAAGGAATTGAATTACTTCCTGTCGTTGAGGAAGGAAACAAACTGCAAGGTATTATTAGCCGTCAAGATGTACTTCAGGCACTGCAAATGATTCAACGTCAGCCACAAGTTGGAGAAACCATTGATGATATTGTAACGAATCAATTTATGACACCAAAAGAAGCGAAGAATGAGCATCTATATCAATTTTCGGTGACGCCGCAAATGACGAACTCAATCGGGACGTTATCGTACGGTGTATTTGCAACAATTGTGACAGAAGCGACAAATCGCGTCATTCGTGCGCAAAAGAAAAGCGATTTAATTGTTGAAAACTTAACGATTTATTTCGTAAAGCCGGTTCAAATTGATAATGTTGTATCTGTTCATCCGAAAGTATTAGAAATTGGACGTAAATTTGGTAAGGTCGATGTAGAGGTGCATCATGAAGGTAATGTTGTTGGAAAAGCATTACTTATGGTTCAGTTAATCGATAAATAAAAAGATGGAACAAATCGTTTTGATTTGTTCCATCTTTTTTTGTTGTTTTAAATTTGAAAGGCATGATTTTAGATGGGAGTTTTAGTGAAATATGTATGGGATGGAGTGGAAAAGTAATGTGAGAAAAGACGGAATAATAATTCAATTCAGTTGTATATTGTGTTATGATTATATTGTAATAAAATGGAATCGTGAGAGGTGGTATGCATTATGTCGTCAGCCGTACTCTTTTTTGGTAGTATCGCACTATTTTACTTTCTTGTAATGATACCGATTCAATATTTATATTTACAAGGTTTACATGAAAAAAAGGAAAAGACAGGATTATCTCAGCGAGAGCTATATGAAAAAATGTCTTTTGGAGAAGAACAATTACATTTTCACGTACAAGGGAACCCATTTAATATACCATCTGCGTTTGTTGCGTATATGATTTTGAAAGTTAAGGGACGTAAAAAAGCATCACAATATTGATGCTTTTTTACGTTGCTTCATAGACTTCAGCTTCTTTAACTGCTAATGGCAAGAAATGTTTGTATTGGCGAAACCCGTTAAATACACTTGCACTACCAAATAGAACGAATAAAACACCAACGATAATACGAGCGGTTGAAAGTTCTAAAAAGAATTGGTTTATCCCGAAAAATAAAACGAATGAACCGAGTGCCATTGCGGATTTTCCTGAGAGCCAACCTTTCTCCATTGGGCGGTTTGTACGAAAGTATTTTGTTTTGTAAAAGAGGTACAACATAAATGAGACGATAATACAGAAGACTAATACTGGCATAATGAACACTCCCATCGCTTTGTGAAAAATAATAGAAAAGAAAAAGAAATATCTAAACTTTCTAACTTTTATTATAAAGCAATTGTTCGCATGTATGAAATACTTTCCGTTATAATGGAGGATAAAGTGAAGAAGTTGATTAAAAAGGAGATTATACATATGCATGAGCAAATTTTAGGAGCAATTAAAGAGTTTGATACAATTATTATTCATCGCCACGTGCGTCCGGATCCAGATGCGTTAGGTTCACAGGGTGGTCTTGGTACAATTCTACAAGAATCGTTTCCAGAGAAAAATATTTATACGGTTGGGTACAATGAACCGTCACTAGCATACTTACGAGTAATGGATGATATTGAAGATAGTGTATACGAAAATGCGCTTGTTATTGTTTGTGATACTGCGAATCAAGAACGTGTTGACGATCAACGCTATACAAAAGGGAAGATGTTAATTAAAATTGATCATCATCCAAATGAAGATCCATATGGAGATATTACGTGGGTAGATACGACAGCGAGTTCTACAAGTGAAATGATTTATGAGTTTTATAACTATGGAAAAGATAAAGGATTAAAAATAACAAAAGAAGCAGCCCGCCTTATTTTAGCAGGAATTGTTGGAGATACAGGTCGTTTCTTATTCCCGAATACGACAGCAAAAACACTTCGTTACGTAAGTGAGCTTGTTGACATGGGTGTGAAATTCACAGATTTATACAATGAAATGTATAAGACAAAAGAAAAAATTGCTCGTTTAAACGGTTATATTTTACAAAACTTTACGATGGTAGAAGAAGGAGCAGCTTACATTAAATTAACGAAAGAAGTATTAGAAGAGTTTGATGTACTTCCTTCTGAAGCATCTGGTGTTGTTGGAGCGCTTGGCAATATTGATGGATTAAAGGCGTGGGTTCTATTTTTAGAGGAAGACGACGTAATTCGTGTTCGTCTTCGTTCAAAAGGACCAGTTATAAACAAATTAGCAATGCAATATAACGGCGGGGGGCATCCGATGGCTTCTGGTGCGAAGGCATCTTCTTGGGAAGAAGCGGATCGTCTTTTTGCTGATTTACGTGAGATTTGTAAATAAGAGACTATATGTTAGAACGAAAAGAAGGAGCGGCGCTAAAGCCCTCCTTCTTTATTTTTCTTTCTCTATAGTAATGCTAATTTCAAGCACTGTATCAAAAGATATTGTATCGACTTTAAAACGGTATAGCCGATCGTAATGTTTGTACGTTTTATTTTCGATTACCTTTTTAAGTAGGTCTTTATTTTTTGCGATACTTTGAATGTTTTTCGTTAAAAGATGTTGGAGGTCATTATGGATAGATGTAGTCATATTTTCGAGTGTGAGATTGTCTAAATCGTATTTTTCTCGATTGATAAGTTTTATTTTAATCTCTTGAATGGTTAAGAGCCGTTTATTTTCAGTGTTCAATTTTTCTTGATCTTCGAGAAGGACGTGGAGCTTTGCTTCTTGTTTTTCTATAATTTCTCTTTGTTCTGCTATTTTACTAGCTTGTTCTTCTTGAAAAACACCGTATATGTACAAAAAAATAAACCAGCTCAACACGCCTCCAACAGCAGCCCCAGCTAATACTAAGTACCATCTTTTTGCTGTATTGGCACTTGGTACTCTCATACATGTTCCTGCGTTAGCCATTTAATAATAATGAGACCTGTTTGCATACCACCAGTTGCGAAAAAAATAAGGAGAATTTGCTTTACGATATCTTTCATATCTCCGCCAAAGAAACTTCTTTCAAAGCTATAAAAGGTATCGAATGTTCCGCCGATTGCTGCAACTAGTGCCCAAATTCTTAAATTTTGGGCGAATTGATTAATGTAAGTTAGAGCTGGTTTTCCGATAAGAAACGCACCAAATCCACCAATTAATGAACCGCCAAGTATAACCCCAAAGGCAATAAAATAACTAATAATAAGCAGAGAGAAAAAAGTATGTTCTCTTACATCCATCGTCATTCCCCTTTCTTCTTCATATATATGGACAAAGTATAAGAAGTATGTTTTGATTTCCGCTTTCCTCATCACCTATAATAAAAGTAGTCAAATAGGTAAAGAGAGGGTACAACAGTGAAGTTTGTGCATTTACAATGTCAAACCGTTTTTAGTTTATTAAAAAGTGCTTGTAAAATTGATGAGCTTGTAGTGAGGGCGAAAGAACTCGGTTTTTCATCGCTGGCTATTACGGATGAAAATGTTATGTATGGCGTTATTCCGTTTTATAAAGCATGTAAGAAACATGGTATACAGCCTGTTATTGGATTAACCGCTTCTATTTTTAGTGAAGAAGAAGAAAGGTCTTATCCGCTTGTATTACTTGCTGAGAATGAAATAGGCTACCAAAATTTATTAAAGATTTCTAGCAGTATTATGACAAAGTCCAAAGAAGGTATTCCTAAGAAGTGGCTTGCGCATTATGCGAAAGGATTAATTGCAATTTCACCAGGTAAAGATGGCGAAATTGAGCAATTATTACTAGAAGACAATGAGAGTCAGGCTGAAGAAGTAGCTCGCACATATCAAAATATGTTTGGCCATTTTTATATGAGTTTGCAGCATCATGCGATTCAAGATGAGTTGCTTTTACAAGAGAAACTACCTGAATTTATTAGTAGGGTTAATATTCCAGTCGTTGCAACAAACGATGTGCGCTATATCAATCAAAGTGACGCGCTTGTTCACGAATGTTTACTATCTGTTGAAAGTGGAACGAAAATGACTGATCCAGATAGGCCGAGGCTGAAAACAGATCAGTATTATTTAAAGTCATCGGATGAAATGGAAGCACTATTTTCCCATGCGCCGGAAGCAATCCAAAATACAATGAAAATTGCAGAGCGTTGCCAAGTAGAAATACCGTTCCATGTAAATCAACTTCCGAAGTTTCCTGTTCCGTTTAATGAAACGAGTGATATATACTTGCGTCGTGTTTGTGAAGAAGGTTTGCGGAAACGATATGGTGAACCGAAAGAAGTGCATATAAAGCGTTTGGATCATGAATTAAATGTTATTTCTCGTATGGGATTTAGTGATTATTTCCTCATCGTATGGGATTTTATGAAGTATGCACATGAAAATCATATTCTAACAGGACCAGGTCGTGGATCGGCAGCTGGTTCACTCGTTTCATACGTATTAGAAATTACAGATATTGATCCAATTGAATACGATCTATTATTTGAAAGGTTTTTAAATCCTGAACGTGTGACACTTCCCGATATTGATATTGATTTTCCAGACGTAAGACGTGATGAGATGATTCGCTATGTGAAAGATAAATACGGTCAGCTCCGTGTTGCGCAAATTGTAACGTTTGGTACGCTTGCAGCAAAAGCGGCAATTAGAGACATTGCCCGCGTAATGGGGCTTCCGCCGCGAGATATTGATATATTTTCAAAACTTATCCCATCAAAGCTTGGTATAACGTTAAAAGATGCATATGAAGAATCACAATCACTTCGCGAGTTTATACAAGGGAATCTTCTGCATGAGCGTGTATTTGAAATCGCAAAACGTGTAGAAGGTTTACCACGTCATACGTCTATTCATGCGGCTGGTGTTATTATGAGTCAAGAACCGCTAACAGGAAGTGTAGCAATTCAAGAAGGACATAACGATGTTTATGTTACGCAATATCCAGCCGATGCGCTAGAAGAACTTGGGTTGCTTAAGATGGACTTTTTAGGATTACGTAATTTAACGTTACTTGAAAATATTATAAAATTTATCGCGAACAAAACAGGGAAAGAAATCGATATAAGAAACTTACCTCTTCAAGATGAAAAGACGTTCCGATTATTAGGGAGAGGGGATACAACAGGTGTATTCCAGCTTGAGTCGGGTGGTATGCGAAATGTACTTCGCGGGTTAAAGCCGAATGAGTTTGAAGATATCGTAGCTGTTAACTCATTATACAGACCAGGACCGATGGAACAGATACCGACTTTTATTGAATCGAAACATGGAAAAAGAAAAATTGAATATTTACATCCGGATTTAAAGCCAATTTTAGAAAGAACATACGGCGTCATTGTATACCAAGAACAAATTATGCAAATTGCATCGAAGTTAGCAGGGTTTTCGCTCGGAGAAGCAGATTTACTGCGCCGTGCGGTGAGTAAAAAAAATCGTGATATTTTAGATCAGGAACGTAAGCATTTCGTCCAAGGATGTTTGCGAAATGGATACGATGAGACATCCGCAGAGAAAATTTATGATTTAATTGTCAGATTTGCGAATTACGGTTTTAACCGAAGTCACGCTGTAGCTTACAGTATGATCGGATATCAGCTTGCCTATTTGAAAGCGAACTATACGCTGGAATTTATGACGGCATTATTATCAAGCGCAATTGGAAATGAAGATAAGATTGTACAGTATATACGAGAAACGAAGCGGAAAGGTTTTCACGTTTTGCCACCGTCTCTTCAGAGAAGTGGTTACAACTTCCAAATAGAAGGGAATGCGATACGTTACAGTTTACTTTCGATCCGAAATATTGGAATGGCTACAGTGACGGCATTATTAGAAGAACGAGAGAAAAAAATGTTTGAAGATTTATTTGAATTTTGTCTCCGTATGCCGTCAAAGTTCATAACGGAGCGTAATTTAGAAGCTTTCGTCTGGTCGGGATGTTTTGACGATTTTGGTGTTTCGAGAACGAATTTATGGAAAAGTATTAAAGGGGCGTTAGAGTACGCGAATCTCGCACGTGATTTAGGAGATGCTGTTCCAAAATCAAAATATGTACAAGGAGAAGAGTTATCTTTTATTGAACAACTAAATAAAGAGAAGGAAGCGCTTGGCTTTTATTTATCAAGTTATCCGACAGCGCAGTATGTGAAGTTAGCAAAAGAATTAGAAATTCCATCTCTCGCTCAGGCGATGCGAAACAAGAAAAAAGTACAAAGAGCGATTGTGTATATAACAAGTGTGAGAGTGATTCGTACGAAAAAGTTTCAAAAGATGGCATTTATTACATTCTGTGATCAAAATGATGAAATGGAAGCGGTCCTCTTCCCGGAAACGTATATACATTTCTCGGATAAGTTGCAAGAAGGAGCAATTGTTTTAGTTGACGGTACGATTGAGCTAAGAAATCATAAGCTGCAATGGATTGTAAATGGACTATATCCGCTAGAGGAAATGGATGTTTATGAAGAAAAGAAAGACGCATCTGTTTACGTGAAATTGCCATCTCAGTATGAGAAAAAGCTTTTAAATCAGGTTACGAAAATATTGTTCGACTATTCAGGTTTTGCGAAAGTACTAATTTATTATGAAAAGGAACATAAAATGGTACAATTATCTCGGAGTTTATCGATTCATCCAAGTGAAGAATGTTTAGGAGCACTTCGTGAAATTGTAGGGGAAGAAAATGTAGTTGTGAAAATATAATGGACAATTTCCCTACACTTCGATTATTATAGTAGTAGTGTTCGTGGTCAGACCACTTGGAGAAATTGATATCAGCAAGAATAATTTGAGGAGAGTGGATAGTTTGTCAACACTTCGTGAAGAAGCACTTCACATGCATAAAGTGCATCAAGGAAAATTAGAAACTGTATCAAAAGTAAAAGTAGAAAATGCAAAAGATTTAAGTCTTGCATATTCTCCAGGGGTTGCAGAACCTTGTAAAGAAATTTATGACGATAAAAGTAAGGTATATGAATATACGATGAAGGGAAATATGGTAGCAGTTGTGACAGATGGAACAGCTGTACTTGGTCTTGGTAACATTGGACCTGAAGCATCTCTTCCAGTAATGGAAGGTAAAGCTGTATTATTCAAGAGCTTTGCTGGTGTAGATGCATTCCCAATTGCCTTAAATACAAACGATGTAGATAAAATTGTTGAAACTGTAAAATTAATGGAGCCAACTTTTGGCGGCGTTAACTTAGAAGATATCGCAGCACCAAACTGCTTCATTATTGAAGAGCGTTTGAAAAAAGAAACAAATATTCCTATCTTCCATGATGATCAACACGGAACAGCTATCGTAACAGTAGCAGGTCTTGTAAATGCACTGAAATTAGTTGGAAAGAAAATGTCTGACATTAAAGTTGTCGCAAATGGCGCAGGTGCAGCAGGTATTGCAATTATTAAACTTTTATATCGCTATGGTGTACGCGACATTATTATGTGTGACCGTAAAGGCGCAATCTATGATGGTCGTCCTACAGGTATGAATCCGGTGAAGGATGAAGTTGCAAAATATACAAATAAGAATCGTATAGAAGGTTCTTTAGCTGATGTTGTACAAGGTGCGGACGTATTCATTGGTGTATCTGCAGAAGGTGCATTAACAGAAGAGATGGTTCGTACAATGAATGACGATGCGATTATTTTTGCAATGGCGAATCCAGTTCCAGAAATTATGCCAGAATTGGCAAAAGCAGCGGGCGCAGCTGTTGTTGGAACAGGTCGTTCTGACTTCCCGAACCAAGTAAATAATGTATTGGCGTTCCCTGGTATTTTCCGCGGTGCACTTGACGTACATGCGACACAAATTAACGAAGAAATGAAGATGGCAGCTGTACAGGCTATTGCTGAGCTTGTAGCAGAAGATGAGTTAAATGCAGACTATATCATTCCGGCACCATTTGACGCGCGTGTAGCGCCTCAAGTAGCGGCTTACGTTGCAAAAGCAGCAATGGAGACAGGAGTAGCTCGCCGTCAAGTAGATCCAAATGAGATCGCTGAAAAAACAAAACAATTAGCGCTGATTGGTAAAGAATAAGCGAGGAATTTCCATTGACATCATCAAATACAAAAGTATATCTCGAAATTGTAAAAAAAATCCGTTCCATTATGGAAGAGGATGGATTGGTGGCGGGGGATCGTTTGCCGTCTGAGCGTGAGTTAAGTTCACGCTTAAACGTAGGACGTTCCTCTGTAAGAGAAGCATTGCGTGCTTTAGAACTGGTAGGATTGATTGAAACGAGACGTGGTGAAGGGACGTTTATTCGAAACTTTTATGATAACGGTCTTGTACAATTAATTGCTCCGTTCTTATTGCAAGATGAGAAAACAATTCGTGATTTATTACAAACGAAACGATTACTTGAGAAAGATATGATTCGAATTGTATGTAATTTACCGAAAGAAACGTTTTCTAAAGTACTAAGTAGATTACACCAAGTACTTGAAGGAAATGAAAGCTCAGTCCCAACGCTTCATCAAACGTTCTTTAAAACACTTATTGAACAAGTCGATAATTATTTACTATATCGCATTTGGATGATCGTAAATGATTACGTAGCAACTCTTTCTTGTAAAGTTTCAAGAGATTCTATCGATATGTATAGAAAGCTTTATGCTACTTTGGAAGAAAAACAAGAAAATGATGCACTAAAAATTTACGATGAATTAGTAGAGAATATACAGTTTCACTCGTAATGTATAAAATTTGTCGAAATGACCATGACACGTTATGACAAACATTCTACCGCTTAGCGGTTAAAGTTAAACGTAAAGAGTGAGGTTATTAGACAGATTGAGAAGATAAGGCTAACATCAAACTTTGGTGTTAGCCCCATTTTCTTCTTACGCTAACCTTAGCTCTCAACGAAGGGGGTCAAATTGTGCTAAGAGATTTATTCGTGAAAAAGAAAAAGTACGCTGCAATACCTTCAGAACAAGTACGAAAAGATGTGCCAGATGGCGTTATGACAAAATGTCCGGAATGTAAAAAAATCATGTATACGAAAGAACTTCTAAAAAATTTAAAAGTATGTGTGAATTGTGGATATCATCATCCTATGAATGCATGGGAACGTCTTAATAGTATATTGGACGAAGGGTCATTCCGTGAGTATGACAAAGAAATGGTTTCATTAAATCCACTCGAGTTTCCAGGTTATGAAGAGAAACTAGAGAGCGATCGTAAGAAGACTGAATTGAACGAAGCGGTTGTAACTGGTGAAGGAACAATTGATGACATGCTTGTTGTTGTTGCAGTAATGGATTCTCGTTTTCGAATGGGGAGCATGGGCTCTGTAGTAGGAGAAAAAATCGCCCGTGCGGTTGAAAAGGCGTACGACTTACAAGTTCCATTTATTATCTTTACTGCTTCGGGTGGTGCCCGTATGCAAGAAGGGATATTAAGTTTAATGCAAATGGCAAAAACAAGCGTAGCTTTGAAAAAGCATAGTAATGCAGGAGGATTATTTATTTCTGTTATGACTCACCCAACGACGGGCGGGGTTTCAGCGAGTTTCGCTTCACTTGGTGATTATAATCTTGCAGAACCAGGTGCACTTATCGGATTTGCTGGTAGACGTGTAATTGAACAAACGGTGCGTGAGAAACTACCGGAAGATTTCCAAACGGCAGAATTCTTACTAGATCATGGTCAATTAGATGCGGTGGTGCATCGAGATGATATGAGAGAATCGCTTCGCAAGATTTTAGAAGTTCATCAAGGAGGGGAAATGGCTGTATGGCAGAGCTAGAATTTGAAAAACCAGTTGTTGAGCTAAGAAATAAGATTCGTGAACTGAAAGACTATACGAAAAACAGCCAGATGGACTTCAGTGAGGAGATTCGTATTTTGGAAGAAAAGCTAGAAAATTTAGAGGAAGATATATACGGCAATCTAAAAGTATGGGACCGTGTTCAAATTGCTCGTCATGCAGAACGACCGACAACGCTCGATTATATTGAGCACTTATTTACTGATTTTTTCGAATGTCATGGAGATCGTCTATTTGGCGATGATGCAGCGATTGTCGGCGGCATTGCGAAATATAAAGGGATGCCTGTAACTGTAATTGGGCATCAGCGCGGAAAAGATACGAAAGAAAATATTCGCCGTAACTTTGGAATGCCTCATCCAGAAGGATATCGAAAAGCACTGCGTCTCATGAAACAAGCGGAAAAGTTTAATCGTCCTATTATTTGTTTCATCGATACGAAGGGAGCTTATCCTGGTAAAGCAGCTGAAGAACGTGGACAAAGTGAAGCTATTGCCCGCAACCTATTTGAGATGGCAGGTTTAACGGTACCAGTCATTTGTATCGTTATCGGTGAAGGCGGTAGTGGTGGTGCGCTAGGCCTTGGAGTAGGAGATTACATTCATATGCTAGAAAATTCCACTTATTCTGTTATTACACCGGAGGGTGCGGCGGCAATTCTTTGGAAAGATGCAGGAAAAGCAAAGGAAGCTGCAGAGGCAATGAAAATTACAGCAGCAGATTTGAAAGAATTAGGTGTAATTGACGAAATTATTCCAGAAGCAAGAGGCGGAGCTCACCGTAATATTTTGAAACAGTCAGAAAATATAGACTTAATGATTCGAAAAACTTTTGAACAATTAAACGGAATTTCGAAAGATGAATTAATCGAAAAACGTTATGAAAAATATATGAAAATTGGGCAAGTTTCGTTTTCAAACGCTTCCATTTGGATAAAATAAGAAAAGCGTGCGTTCCACTTCGCGAATGCACGTTTTTATTATGAAAAGACACATCTTCTCCATTGTATTTTTATATTTTTTCGTGTTATTTTATTATAAGGCAAATAATCTTTATGAGGTGAGTACAAATGAAACGTATTGGTGTATTAACAAGTGGTGGAGATTCACCTGGTATGAATGCTGCCATTCGTGCAGTTGTTCGTAAAGCGATTTTCCATGATATTGAAGTATATGGTATTTACCATGGATACGCTGGATTAATTTCTGGTCACATTGAAAAATTAGAACTTGGTTCTGTTGGCGATATTATCCACCGCGGTGGTACGAAATTATATACAGCAAGATGTCCTGAGTTTAAAGATCCAGAAGTACGACTAAAAGGTATCGAGCAATTAAAGAAACACGGTATCGAAGGACTTGTTGTTATTGGTGGAGATGGTTCTTACCAAGGAGCTAAAAAATTAACTGAACAAGGATTCCCATGTGTTGGTGTACCAGGTACAATCGACAATGATATCCCTGGAACAGACTTCACAATTGGTTTCGATACAGCTTTAAACACTGTTATTGATGCAATTGATAAAATTCGTGACACAGCTACATCTCATGAACGTACATATGTTATCGAAGTAATGGGACGTCACGCTGGTGATATCGCATTATGGGCTGGTTTAGCTGATGGTGCGGAAACAATCTTAATTCCAGAAGAAGAGTATGACATGGATGATGTTATCGCTCGTCTGAAGCGTGGTAGCGAACGTGGTAAAAAACACAGTATTATCGTTGTAGCTGAAGGTGTTGGAAGTGCAATTGACATCGGTAAGCACATTGAAGAAGCAACAAACTTTGATACTCGTGTAACTGTATTAGGTCACGTACAACGTGGTGGATCACCAAGTGCACAAGACCGTGTATTAGCAAGTCGTCTTGGCGCAAGAGCAGTCGAATTGTTAATTGCTGGTAAAGGTGGACGTTGTGTAGGTATTCAAGATAACAAACTTGTTGATCATGATATTATCGAAGCGTTAGCTCAAAAGCATACAATCGATAAAGACATGTATCAATTATCTAAAGAATTATCCATCTAATCGGCGTAATGTCAGATATTTGGGAACGGTTTCATAATTTTCGGAGGTGCAATATGCGTAAAACTAAAATTGTATGTACTATAGGTCCTGCTAGTGAAAGTATTGAAAAATTAGAGCAATTAATCGAAGCGGGTATGAACGTTGCTCGTTTAAACTTCTCTCATGGTAGCCATGAAGAGCACGGAGCTCGTATTAAAAACATTCGTGAAGCTTCAAAGAAAACTGGTAAAACAGTTGGTATCTTACTTGATACAAAAGGTCCAGAAATCCGTACTCACGACTTCGTAGACGGACAAGCTGAGCTTGTAACAGGTGCAGAAGTAGTTCTTTCTACTGAGCAAGTATTAGGTACTGCAGAGAAGTTCTCTGTATCTTATGCTGGTCTTTATGACGATGTAGACCCAGGTTCTCGTATTCTAATCGATGACGGTCTTATTGAACTAGAAGTAATCGAAAAAGCTGACGGAAACATCCGTACAAAAGTTCTTAACAGCGGAACTGTAAAAAATAAAAAAGGTGTTAACGTACCAAACGTAAGCATTAAGCTTCCTGGTATCACTGAAAAAGACGTAAAAGATATCATCTTTGGTATCGAGCAAAAAGTTGATTTCATTGCAGCTTCATTCGTACGTAAAGCGTCTGACGTATTAGAAATCCGTGAATTATTAGAAGAGCATAACGCTCAATACATCCAAATCGTACCAAAAATCGAAAACCAAGAAGGTATCGACAACATCGATTCAATCTTAGAAGTTTCTGACGGTTTAATGGTAGCTCGTGGTGACATGGGTGTAGAAATTCCACCAGAAGAAGTACCGTTAGTACAAAAACGTCTAATTAAAAAATGTAACGTGTTAGGTAAACCAGTTATTACTGCAACACAAATGTTAGATTCTATGCAACGTAACCCACGTCCAACTCGTGCGGAAGCAAGTGACGTAGCTAACGCAATCTTCGATGGTACAGATGCAATCATGCTTTCAGGTGAAACAGCTGCTGGACAATACCCAGTAGAAGCGGTAACAATGATGGCTAACATTGCGGTACGTGTTGAAAAATCATTACAATATGAAGATATGTTCAAAAAACGTATTAAAGAGTTCACTCCAACAATTACAGATGCAATTAGCCAATCTGTTGCGCATACAGCACTTGCTCTTGATGTAGCTGCAATCGTAGCTCCAACAGAAAGTGGATATACTGCGAAAATGATCTCTAAATACCGTCCAAAATCTCCAATCGTAGCTGTAACATCTGACGAGCAAGTAGGACGTCGTCTTGCACTTGTTTGGGGTGTACAAGCATTTATGGCTGAGAAGCGTGCAGCTTCAACTGACGAAATGTTAGATACAGCAATTCAAACAGGTATGGATGCAGGTCTAATCGGACTTGGAGATACTGTAGTGATTACTGCTGGTGTTCCAGTTGCTGAAACTGGTACAACAAACTTAATGAAAATCCACGTTGTTGGTGAAGAAATTGCTAAAGGACAAGGAATCGGTCGTAAAGCTGCAAAAGGTAAAGTAGTTGTAGCAAAAACAGCTGCTGAAGCTGTAGCGAACGTAAACGAAGGTGATATCCTTGTTACAACAAGCACTGATAAAGATATGATTCCTGCAATCGAAAAAGCTGCGGCTTTAGTTGTAGAAGAAGGTGGCTTAACAAGCCATGCAGCTGTTGTAGGCGTATCAATCGGTATTCCTGTTATCGTTGGTGTAAACGGCGTAACAGCAACTTTAAAAAATGGCCAAGAAGTAACAGTTGATGCAGCACGCGGAATTGTTTATAATGGACATGCGGAAGTGCTATAAGTAATACGGAGAGAAGGATCGGAGTCCTTCTCTTTTTTTTACACAAAAACGAGATAGAATTAGCTTAAAGCGCCTAGAATTGCTTTTAAAAGCTGTTTGTTATGGGTTTTAATATGAAAGGATATCTATATTTCATATGATGTATATAGGCGTTGTGAGGGTGTTAAAAGTGAGATGTGAGAGAGGTGTAGAACTATGAAGTGGTTGCTATTCTTGTTTATTTTAATACCAGCGATTGAGATTACGGTCTTAATTGGATCGAGTCATGTAATAGGTTTATGGTCTACGTTCGCTATGATTGTATTTACAGGTGTTGTAGGTGTGTATTTGGCGAAAAGACAAGGGTTTAAAGTGCTTGGAGAGATTCAATCTAAGTTGAATAGAGGGGAAATGCCAGGTGAGGCGGTACTAGATGGTATTTTTGTATTTGTAGGAGGTATTCTCTTGGTGCTTCCTGGGTATGTGACAGATGTGCTAGGGTTTATCTGCGTGATCCCTATTACGAGAGCTTTATTGAAGCCGCTTGTTATGAAGTGGATGGAATGGAAATTTAGAAAGAACTCTACTATTATTATTCAGAAATAGCACTTAGATTGTAGAAATCTAAGTGCTATTTTTTGTCTTGTAAGAGGAGAGGAACTTTCTGATTGAAGCTTTGTTTTACCACGCTATTTGTGGGGTGGAATTTCTATCTCGAAATTGGGCTGCTCGTAAGTGTCTGATGTGGGGCGAATGATGAGCAGGGATGAACAAAACGTTCGCTTATTATATGTGCTATATAATTTTCGTTTGAACTCTTGTGTGTACTTCGATTAAACTTGTGATTTTTTAGTGCTATTAATTTAGATGAATAAGATGGAGGGAAACGCTGCTAAATTAAAGTTTTGCTTTCTTATATAAAGGAACGATTGGTGTAAAAAATTCATATAAAAGGCGGAGATTGTTAGTTGAAGTCTTGTTTTATGCTATTTTGTATATTTATTCATTTACATAAAAAGTAATAAATGTAAATGATAATTATGAAATAAATAGAATAAATATGTAAAAACGCCACGAAATATGCGTTTTTCATGCAAAAAAACAAGAGAATTATCTTTTTTGAGTGCAATTCTCTTGTTTTATGTAATGAGTATGAAAAATAAGTACAAGGAATAATCAGTGGGAAATTCCCACTGATTACATGTAAGTTTTTTGTTGTGTATGAATTAGAAACTATTATTTTGAAGGTGAACCTTTAATATATTTCCACAAGTCATGGAAGACATTAGCTTTGTGTAATGTATTAAGTAGTACTAAGGTGACTGGGCCGATGATTAATCCTAAAAAGCCAAAAAGTTTAAAGCCGACAAATAGAGCGACGAGTGTTGCTAATGGATCGAGACCGATGTTAGATGAAAGTACTTTCGGCTCCATAATTTGTCTTTGGACAATCACGACGATGTATAAAATGAGAAGACCAATGGCGAATGCGGTATCGCCAGTGAAAAATACGTATATAACCCATGGAACGAAGACTGCGCCTGTTCCTAAGTATGGTAGTAAATCTACAACTCCTGTAATAATCGCAATAGTAATGGCGTATGGTACGCGTAATATTAAAAGTCCGATTAGTACAATGACGGTTGTCATAGATACGAGTGTAAGTTGTGCTTTCACAAAACCAAACAAAGCTTTTCTTAAGTCGACAAAAATAGTTTTTCCATAGCCATGTACACGATTCGGTAGCAATTTTCTCGCTTTCTGAGCAAGACGGTGCCAATCGTAACTAATGAAGAAAGTGGCTAATAAAATGAATACAAGGACAGTTAAAGTTGTTGGCAGTGCACTAATGAAATTCGTTAACCCGCTTATAATGGCGGTTAAAAGTTCTTTCATTTGTGTTGTTGCTTCTGTTCCTAAGTTTTGAATGTTTTGTGTAATTGTATAGCGCTGTGGTTCTCCAAGATGATTAAATTTAGAGATTAAATCATCGTAGAGAGGCATAATATGATTAAGTGCAAATTGCTGAGCGAATGTAACGATATCTGGAAACTTTACTGTAACAAGTTGTAGTAAGTATGTTGTGGCAGATATTGCTTCAGTCACAAGATATGTAACAAGTCCAACGATAGCTCCAAATACGAGAATTAAGCTAACGAGTACTGCTAGTGCGCGAGGAAATTGTAGTTTTTGATTAAGGAAATTGACGACAGGATTAATCAAATAAGCAAATGCAAAAGCGATAATAAAAGGATAGATAAGCCCTGACATGTATAGTAATACATAGAACCCAGCTACCGTTGCTACAATGACAAATATGAGTCGCAATATCATATATAGTAAGTTTCGGTTCAAAGATGTATACCTCCCATTCCAATTTGGATTATCCTAATTCGTTCAACTTATAACGAGTGTGCCCCACTGATTAAAGTTGCACTTTATCCCGCTATTTGCGGGCAAGTAAATCTCCTACCCGAAGTGCGGCTGGATCAAAGGAGTTAGCTGGAGATAAACTGCCCGTAAAAGCCCGATTGGTTCAACTAATAATCAGTGGAAAATGCCCCACTGATTAAAGTTTCACTTTATGTTATAGTGGAATGATGGATTTTTCCTGCTTTTTCAGTATGTGAGTGACTGTGAAAGCTTGGTGTTGATGCTTCTACTATATGGTAAAAACTTCATTTTCTCTTCTTTTTATTTTACCTGTTTCTAATTAGAAAAGAAAGAAGAGACGCCCGTTTTTTAAAATGTATACATGCTTAAATTTTGATGGTGAAAGTCTCAGTTTGTCATTTTAAAATACATAAAAAATGAAGTGATTCATGTTGAATAGGCATCGATATAGCATGTATAACGATAGGTTTAAAGGTATTTTTGTTTGGAAATGAGTTCATTATTTTCAGAAAGGAAGTGCAAACATGATTAGTCAGTCAACGTTATTTTTATTCATACTACTTATTATAGGACTTATTGCTAAAAACCAATCGCTTACTGTAGCTATTGGTGTGTTATTTTTATTGAAGTTTACGTTTTTAGGAGATAAGGTCTTTCCTTATTTACAAACGAAAGGAATTAACCTAGGTGTAACGGTCATTACAATAGCGGTGCTCGTACCGATTGCGACAGGGGAAATAGGTTTTAAACAACTTGGAGAAGCGGCGAAATCTTATTATGCGTGGATTGCTTTAGCTTCAGGTGTAGCGGTCGCTTTGTTAGCGAAAGGCGGCGTACAATTGTTGACGACGGATCCTCACATTACAACTGCGCTTGTTTTTGGGACAATTATAGCGGTTGCGCTATTTAATGGGGTTGCTGTTGGTCCGTTAATTGGGGCTGGAATTGCCTATGCGGTTATGAGTATTATACAAATGTTTAAATAAGGAATTTTATAGTAATATAAAATTTTTGAATTCTTTCTGTTCACAAAAGTCAGATAATTGTTTATAATAGGATTAGAAACTTTGAAAAGTTACATAACAGCAGAGACTTTACACCAGATAAAATAAAAACAACATAAAACAATTTTATAATGATATTGTTTTATGTTGTTTTTATCATAAAACTCTTCGGAATGTATTTTCCTCACTAACTTGTTGTTTTGAGCGTGAGGATTCGGGGAGACATTCACGCTCATGCTTTCCATGTAAACAATGGACAATAAGAGGGGAACATCGCAACAAATTTGCATGATCGTGCATTTTGCTTGCCTAAAGAGTGAACGGGCGTTCATAATTCAAAAGGGGAGCAAATAGATATAAGGAGCAAGGTTGGGAGAATTTTCAGGAAAAGGAGAGAATGTCATGACTGTTATTCGAGGTTTAGAAGGGGTAGTAGCAACAACATCATCTGTGAGCTCTATTATTGATGATACATTAACTTATGTTGGGTATAATATTGATGATTTAGCTGAGAATGCTACGTTTGAAGAAGTAGTGTACTTATTATGGCACCGCAAGCTTCCTAATGAAAAAGAACTAGCGGAATTTAATGAAATTGTATCAGAATACTATAAAGTTCCAGGTGAGATTTTAACATATTTGAAACAAGTAGATTTAAAAATTGCACATCCGATGTCTGTTTTACGAACTGCAATTTCCATGCTATCATTATACGATGAGAGCGCTGAAATTATGGATGAAAAGTCCAATTATTTGAAAGCGGTTAAATTACAGGCGCAAGTCGGAACTTTAGTTGCTGCTTACGCGAGAATCCGTAAAGGTTTAGATATTGTTGAGCCAAGAAAGGATTTATCATTAGCTGCAAACTTCTTGTACATGTTAAATGATCGCGAGCCAAATGAAGTTGAAATTGAAGCTTTTGATAAGGCGCTTGTACTTCATGCAGATCATGAGTTAAACGCTTCTACATTTACTGCACGTGTTTGCGTAGCTACACTTTCAGATGTATATTCTGGTATTACAGCAGCAATCGGTGCATTAAAAGGTCCTCTTCACGGTGGGGCAAATGAAAATGTAATGAAGATGTTAACTGAGATTGGTGAAGAAGAAAATGTAGAGTCATATATTCATAATGCTCTTCAAAATAAAGTGAAAATCATGGGCTTTGGCCACCGTGTGTATGAGCAGGGTGATCCACGTGCAAAACACTTACGTGAAATGTCTAAGAGATTATGCGTGCTTTTAGGAGAAGAGAAATGGTATAATATGTCTATCAAAATTGAAGACATTGTAACAAAAGAAAAAGGTCTTCCACCAAATGTTGATTTCTATTCAGCTTCTGTATACCATTGTTTAGGAATTGACCATGACTTATTTACACCTATTTTTGCAATTAGCCGTATGTCAGGCTGGTTAGCTCATATTCTAGAACAATATGAAAACAACCGTTTAATTCGTCCGCGTGCTGATTATAATGGACCAACGCATCAAGTGTATGTTCCAATTGCACAACGATAAGCGAATAACACTATTTTGATAGTGAAAATACGCTTTCAAAAGTCTGATTTTTTCGGAAAGATGTAATGATTAGAATATTTTAATTTGACTAACGGTTTGAACTGAGGGGTTATTCCCTCAGTTTCATACATATGAAATTTCAAACATGGGGGTTATCACATTGAAGACAGGTGAAAAAATTACTGTAACTAATGGTGTTATGAATGTACCAAACAATCCGATTATTCCGTTTATCGAGGGAGATGGAATTGGTCCTGATATTTGGGCAGCTGCATCTCGCGTACTAGAAGCAGCAGTTGAAAAAGCTTATGATGGTGAGAAGAAAATCGTTTGGAAAGAAGTGCTTGCAGGGGAAAAAGCATTCAACCAAACAGGCGAGTGGTTACCAGAAGAAACTTTAAACTTAATTCGTGAATATTTAATCGCGATTAAAGGTCCACTTACAACTCCAGTTGGCGGTGGTATTCGTTCTCTAAACGTAGCACTTCGTCAAGAATTAGATTTATATGTATGTCTACGTCCAGTTCGTTATTTTGAAGGTGTTCCTTCACCTGTAAAACGTCCGGAAGATACTGATATGGTTATTTTCCGTGAAAATACAGAAGACATTTATGCTGGAATTGAATATGCACAAGGATCTCCAGAAGCAGAAAAAGTTCTTGCTTTCTTAAAAGAAGCAATGGGTGTTAATAAAATCCGCTTCCCAGAAACATCTGGTATTGGTATTAAGCCGATTTCAGAAGAAGGGACAAAGCGTCTTGTTCGTGCTGCAATTCAATATGCAATTAACGAAAAACGCTCTTCTGTTACATTAGTTCATAAAGGAAACATTATGAAATTTACAGAAGGTGCTTTCAAAAACTGGGGTTACGAAGTAGCGGAACAAGAATTCGGCGACAAAGTATTTACTTGGGCTGAATACGATCGTATTGTTGAAAAAGATGGTAAAGATGCAGCGAATAAAGCGATGGCAGACGCTGAAGTGGCTGGAAAAATCATCGTAAAAGATTCTATTGCAGACATCTTCTTACAACAAATTTTAACTCGTCCACGTGAGTTCGATGTTGTTGCAACAATGAACTTAAATGGTGACTATATCTCTGATGCACTTGCTGCACAAGTAGGTGGAATTGGTATTGCACCTGGTGCAAACATTAACTATGTGACTGGACATGCTATCTTTGAAGCTACACACGGTACAGCTCCAAAATATGCAGGTTTAGATAAAGTAAACCCATCTTCTGTTCTTCTTTCAGGTGTATTATTATTAGAACACTTAGGATGGAACGAAGCTGCGAAATTAGTAACTGCTTCTGTTGAGAAAACAATTGCTTCAAAAGTAGTAACTTATGATTTCGCACGCTTAATGGAAGGTGCAACAGAAGTGAAATGTTCTGAGTTCGCTAATGAACTTATTAAAAACATGGATGTAGCGATAATCAAAAACGCATAATTAAAGCGGGGGGTAAATTATGACAATCAAACGCAAGAAGGTTTCAGTCATCGGTGCAGGATTTACAGGAGCAACAACGGCATTCTTATTAGCACAAAAAGAACTTGCAGATGTTGTATTAGTGGACATTCCACAACTGGAAAATCCAACAAAAGGGAAAGCGTTAGATATGTTAGAAGCGAGCCCAGTACAAGGTTTTGATGCTAACATTATTGGAACATCTGATTACGCAGATACTGCTGATTCTGACGTTGTCGTTATTACAGCAGGTATTGCACGTAAGCCTGGTATGAGCCGTGATGACTTAGTAGCAACAAACTCTAAAATTATGAAAAGTATTACGCGCGACATTGCAAAACATTCACCAAATGCAATTATTGTTGTGTTAACAAATCCAGTTGATGCAATGACATATTCTGTATTTAAAGAAGCAGGATTCCCGAAAGAGCGTGTTATCGGTCAATCGGGTGTATTAGATACAGCTCGTTTCCGTACATTCATCGCACAAGAATTAAATCTTTCTGTAAAAGATATTACAGGATTTGTTCTTGGTGGACACGGTGACGACATGGTACCTCTTGTGCGTTATTCTTATGCAGGCGGTATTCCGTTAGAAACGTTAATTCCGAAAGAGCGTTTAGAAGCAATCGTAGAACGTACACGTAAAGGTGGCGGTGAGATTGTAGGCTTATTAGGAAACGGTAGTGCATATTACGCACCAGCAGCTTCTTTAGTTGAAATGACAGAAGCAATCTTAAAAGATCAACGCCGTGTATTACCGGCTATTGCGTACCTTGAAGGTGAGTATGGTTATAGTGACCTTTACTTAGGGGTACCAGTAATTCTAGGTGGTAACGGAATTGAAAAAATTATTGAATTAGAACTTCTTGCAGATGAAAAAGAAGCGTTAGATCGCTCTGTAGAATCTGTACGTAACGTAATGAAAGTTCTTGTTTAATAATTGAATAGTAGTGAAAAAGATTCGGGATTCCGAATCTTTTTCTACTATTTACCGAATTGTTTTTTTGAAATAATATGAAAACGCTATCATTTGTAATATCCTATAATGAAACTGTAGATTTATACTATACATTGCCCTCATCATAGTAAATTTCGGATAAGGTATCGCTTTTAGTAGGATAATAAGGTGAAAAAATCGGAGGGGGTTGTAACATGTTAAAGAAAAAAGTTCAAATTGGTCGTAAAATGGATGAAATTACAGTAGGAGAGAAATTATCTATCACTGAAAAAATTGAGGATAAAGATTTGTTATTGTACTTAGGGTTAACGAATGATGCCAATCCATTATATATTCAGCATGATTACGCATCCCAAACTCCGTATGAAAAGCCGATTGTACCAAGCATTATGCTAACGGGAATGATTACAACGGCGGTTACGAAATATTTACCGGGTCCAGGAAGTCATATTACGAGAAAGGACCTTACATTCGTGAAACATGTTCACCATTATGAAACGTTACAAATCCACTTTGAAGTTGTGGCTGTTTCTGAGGAGGAACATACAATTGATATGCTTGTATCTGCTCATGATGAAAAAGGAGAAACTGTTGTGAAAGGTTCATTAACAGTAACGCCACCTTTTAAATCAGTTTCTATTATGGAAAAAGCATTAGATAATTTTTAAAAAGATGAAAATATGAATAGCGCTAGCATACCTTTAATAAGGATGCTAGCGCTATTTTTAGTTGAAGAACCCTTCAGCAAATTCTGAGCACCCCATTTTAATCGTATCCCAGCTCGGAGCGTTAAAAGCAAGGATACATGTGACTGCTAAAGATAGAATGGATAGTATTAGTCGCATAATAGACCTCCGTATATTGTTAATTCATATATTAAGATTAATGATATAATCATCGGTAATTGAAGTCAATTAAAGGAGTGGTTTTTTAGGTAAGGTGGAAAAGAGAAGACGTGATCTTTGAAACGGTAAGAGAAGCTGAAGTGTGGGCAGACGGGTTTGTGAATGAAATGTACGGGAGAGTATTTGATGGATATGAAACACCAGATTATAAAATAGCGTATGCTCTTTCGTTTTTCCTAGCACAAAATTAAGATTTTATAGTTCATACGGAAGTGAGCTTTAAAGAAGAGAGAGCAATCTATAAAGTTTGGCAAAATCCTGTGTAGTTGCAGGTGAATTGTAATTACTTCTATTTTCTCAATTCTACACAAACGCTCTCCATGAATAGACAATTATATTGAGAGGGACCTTGTTTTCTAGTATGATGAGAATAACGGGGAAAATACTAGGATGAAGAAGGTTTCAAGTCTATAACTTGGAGGAAAAGAATGAACAATCGTATTTTAGTAGTTGATGATGAGGAATTTATCTTAACTTTAATCGAATTTAATTTACAACAAGCTGGGTTTGAAGTTATAACAGCGATGGATGGAGAAATGGCGCTTCAAAAAGCGACAACAGAACGCCCAGATTTAATTATATTAGATTTAATGCTTCCGAAAATGGATGGTATGGAAGTGTGTAAAGAATTACGATTGCAGCGCGTTATGACGCCGATTTTAATGTTAACGGCAAAAGATGATGAGTTTGATAAGGTGCTAGGCCTTGAACTTGGGGCAGATGATTATATGACAAAGCCATTTAGTCCAAGAGAAGTTGTTGCTCGTGTGAAGGCAATTTTGCGCCGCACGAAATTACAACAAGAAGAACAAGTTGCAGAAGCGCCAGACGAAGATAGCATCACAATTGCAGAACTTAAAATTTTACCGGAGTTTTATGAGGCTTATTTCCAAGGAAGAAAGCTTGAATTAACACCAAAAGAATTTGAACTACTTGTGTATCTTGCGAAAAATAAAAGTCGCGTGTTGACACGTGATCAATTATTAAGTGCTGTATGGAATTATGATTTTGCTGGTGATACACGAATTGTTGATGTTCATATTAGCCATTTGCGCGATAAAATTGAACAAAATACGAAAAAACCGGCGTACATTAAAACGATACGTGGTTTAGGATATAAATTAGAGGAGCCAAAAGGGAATGAATAAATTTCGTTCCAGGCTTCTTTTTACATTTGTTTCTCTTATTGTATTTATTTTAGTTGGACTAGGTTTATTACTAGAAACTGTGTTTGAAAACTACTATATAGATCATGCTAAAGAGAGAATGGTAAAAGAGACGGAGTATGTTGCGACGTTAGCAGAAGAGCAAGGTTTTAATAATGTCTTAAAAAATCCATACGTATTTGAAAAGTTAGAAGAAAAAATACCAGTTTCTATCGCATTTTTAGATGAAAAAAAGAAAGTTCAATATAGAAAAGGACAAGAATTGGCATTTAGTCCAGAGACGATTAAAGAACTTTCTTCGGAAGTGGCAAAACAACGAAGTAAAGTAATTACGAAAGAAACGGATCGAAAGAATGAATTTTATCATGCGGTGTTCGTTCAAGATGTAGAAGGAAAACAAGGATACATTTTGGTGAAAAGTATAATTGATCCTTTAAGAGATGTACATCAAAAAACGTGGGGATTATTAATTATCGGATTTGTCATTGCTTGTCTCGTAGTTGTATTTTTAGGTATGAAAATTACAGGGCAATATATTAGGCCAATTGAATCGGTTACGAAAGTTGCAATTGAATTGGCAAAGGGTAATTATAAAGCACGTGCATACGAAAGTCATTCGGATGAAACAGGAATGCTGAGTAAAGCGATTAATATTTTAGCAAGAAATTTACAAGAGATGACACTTGAACAAGAAATGCAGCAAGATCGTCTGCATACGTTAATTGAAAATATGGGAAGCGGAATGATTTTAATTGATAGCCGAGGATATATAAACCTTGTAAACCGCTCTTATAAGGAAACTTTCCACGTAACAGATGAAGAATATTTAGATCGCTTATATTATGAATCGTTTCATCATACAGAAATTATTGAGCTTGTAGAAGAAATCTTTATGACAGAAGTGAAAGTGCGTAAACAAATGTTATTGCCACTTGGAATTGAACGGAAGCATTTCGAAGTATATGGAGCGCCGATTATCGGGACAAACCATGAATGGAAAGGGATTGTTCTCGTATTCCATGACATAACAGAGTTAAAGAAATTAGAACAAATGAGAAAAGACTTTTTAGCGAATGTTTCTCATGAATTAAAGACACCGATTACTTCTATTAAAGGTTTTTCAGAAACACTCTTAGACGGAGCGATGGATAATAAAAAATTCTGCGAACATTTCTTGCACATTATTTTAAAAGAAAGTGAGCGCATGCAAGGATTAATTGAAGATTTATTAGATTTGTCGAAGATCGAACAACAAGGATTTAAATTAAATATGGGAACCGTTGATATGAAGGGGCTGCTTGAAGATATTCATATGGTACTTGATAATAAAGCAGGAGAAAAAGAAATCTCTTTACAAGTGAATGTATTAAAACGTGCCTCTGTTATTGGAGATCCAAGTCGTTTGAAACAAATCTTTATTAATTTAATTAATAACGCAATCGTATATACACCGGCTGGAGGCGTTGTTTCAGTAGAGTTAGCGGAAGATAAATATAATGCTTATATAAAAGTATCGGATACTGGAATTGGTATTAGTAAAGAGGAAATTCCGCGTATTTTTGAACGTTTCTACCGGGTGGATAAAGCAAGAAGTAGAAATACTGGTGGTACCGGCCTTGGATTGTCGATCGTAAAGCATTTAGTTGAGGCGCATCAAGGTACGATTACAGTAGATAGTGAAGTTGGAGAAGGGACAACGTTTACAGTTGTTTTACCGAAATCAGCAACTGAAAAATAGGATGAAGGATGTTTACAATATATTAACAATGGCTTAATTAAATATTAATAAAGCTCTGTTAATATAATACATGAAAACCCCTTCATCCAAGGAGTAATTTTGGACGAGAATAGTTAAGCTGTTCTCGTCACTTCCCTTTATGCCAATATAAGTCTGTTTTATATATGAAAGAAAATAGCCGTTATTTTTCTTCTCTCTATTAGTCATGTTAATATAGAGAGAGGAAAGGAACGGTTTTTTTCTGTGAAAAAAATCATTTCAAATTTGTATGGGGAGGTTTTAATTTTGGAAAAAAAGGTCGTATTAGTAGATGGTAATAATATCGCGTATCGTGCTTTCTTTGCACTACCGCTTTTAAATAACGACAAAGGTATACATACGAACGCAATTTACGGTTTTACAATGATGTTAATGAGAATATTAGAGGAAGAAAAGCCGACTCATATGTTAGTGGCGTTTGATGCAGGCAAAACAACGTTCCGTCATAAAACGTATAGTGAGTATAAAGGAGGGCGTCAAAAGACTCCACCTGAATTATCAGAGCAGTTCCCGTTTATTCGTGAGATGCTGGATGCGTTCAATGTACCGCGTTATGAATTAGAAAATTATGAAGCGGATGACATCATGGGAACGTTAGCGAAAGAAGCGAGTGAGCAAGGGGCAAGTGTAAAAGTTATTTCAGGAGATAAAGATTTACTTCAACTTGTTTCTGATAACACGCTTGTATGTATTCCGCGAAAAGGGATTACAGAAGTGGATGAATATACGAAAGAAGCTTTATTTGAAAAATACAGCTTATCACCAAAGCAAATTATCGATATGAAAGGTTTAATGGGAGACCAGTCAGATAATATACCGGGTGTACCAGGAGTTGGTGAAAAAACGGCAATTAAATTGTTAACACAGTTTGGAACGGTTGAAGCGGTGTATGAAAATATAGATCAAGTAAGTGGGAAGAAATTAAAAGAAAAACTGGAAGAAAATAAAGAACAAGCTCTTATGAGTAAGGATCTTGCAACTATTATTACAGATGCGCCGATTACAGTTCATGTGGATGATATGGCGTATAAAGGATATGAAGCAAGTGATGTCATTCCAATGTTCGAGAGTTTAGGATTTACATCTCTTTTAAATAAATTAGGCGTTACGCCAGAAGAAACTGCTCCAGCTGAATTAGATGATATTACATTTGATATTGTGGAAGAAGTTACAGAAGAAATGCTTCAGCAAGATAGTGCGCTTATCGTTGAAGTACAAGAAGATAACTATCATAAAGCAGACATTCAAGGTTTCGGTATTCAAAATGAAAATGGATGTTACTTTATTCAGACAGACATTGCTCTTAAGTCAGATGCTTTTAAAGAGTGGCTTGCAGATGGAGAAATGAGAAAGCATACATTTGATGCGAAGCGTGCAATCGTTGCACTGAAATGGAATGGGATAGATATGCAAGGGATTGACTTTGATCTATTAATCGCTGCTTATTTACTTGATCCAGCTGATACGGATAAAGACTTCCGTACTGTAGCGAAAATGAAAGAAACGCATGCTGTGAAATCTGATGAAGAAGTTTACGGAAAAGGTGCGAAGCGTGCTGTTCCAAAGTTAGAGGTAGTAGCGGAGCATGTGGCTCGTAAAGTGCATGTATTATATGATGTAAAGCAAACATTCGTTGAGGAGTTAAAGAAGAATGAGCAATATGAACTGTTTACAGAATTAGAATTGCCGCTTGCACGTGTATTAGCTGATATGGAAGTAAAGGGTGTAAAAGTTGATACAGAGCGTCTTCGTAATATGGGAGAAGAACTTGCGGGTAGATTAAAGGAAATGGAACAGGAAATTTATAAGCTTGCGGGAACAGAATTTAATATTAACTCACCGAAGCAGCTTGGTGTTATTCTGTTTGAGAACTTAAACTTACCGGTTATTAAAAAGACGAAAACAGGTTATTCTACGTCAGCTGATGTACTAGATAAGCTTATGAATCACCATGAAATTATTCCAAATATTTTACATTATCGTCAATTAGGGAAGCTAAATTCAACTTACATTGAAGGTTTACTGAAAGTTGTACATGAAGATTCATCTAAAATTCATACTCGCTTTAATCAAGTGTTAACGCAAACAGGTCGATTAAGTTCAACGGATCCGAACTTGCAAAATATCCCGATTCGATTAGAAGAAGGAAGAAAGATTCGTCAGGCATTTGTTCCATCAGAAGAAGGATGGATTATGTATGCGGCTGATTATTCACAAATCGAACTACGTGTATTAGCTCATATTGCAAATGATAAAGGGCTAGTTGAAGCGTTCCAACATGATATGGATATTCATACGAAAACAGCTATGGATGTATTTGGCGTTGAAAAAGATGAAGTAACTTCAAATATGAGACGACAAGCGAAAGCTGTTAACTTCGGAATTGTGTATGGTATTAGTGATTATGGTCTTTCGCAAAACTTAGGAATTACAAGAAAAGCAGCGGCGGAATTTATTGAAAAGTATTTAGAAAGTTTCCCTGGTGTACAAGAATACATGGAGGACATCGTAAAAGATGCGAAACAAAAAGGATATGTGGCTACATTATTAAATCGTCGCCGTTATATTCCAGAAATTACGAGTCGTAATTTCAACTTGCGTAGCTTCGCTGAGCGTACAGCGATGAATACACCAATTCAAGGTACTGCAGCAGATATTATTAAAAAAGCGATGATTATTATGGCAGATCGTTTAGAAGAAGAAGGATTACAAGCACGTCTTCTTCTACAAGTACACGATGAATTGATATTTGAAGCGCCAAAAGAAGAAATTGAAAAATTAGAGAAGCTTGTACCTGAAGTAATGGAGCATGCGATTGAACTTGCAGTTCCGCTGAAAGTTGATTATTCTTACGGTCCAACTTGGTACGACGCAAAATAAGGAAGTGATGAAATGCCTGAATTACCAGAGGTTGAAAACGTCAGACGGACACTTGAAAATCTTGTAACAGGAAAAACGATTGAAGATGTTATTGTTACTTATCCAAAAATAGTGAAACGACCGGATGATGCAGAAATCTTTAAAGAAATGCTAAAAGGCGAGAAGATTGAAAATATAAAGCGAAGAGGTAAGTTTTTGCTTCTATATGTAACGAATTATGTTATTGTTTCACATTTGCGTATGGAAGGTAAGTTTTTACTACATCAAGAGGATGAGCCGATTGATAAACATACGCACGTCCGTTTCTTATTTACAGATGGAACGGAATTACATTATAAAGATGTGAGAAAGTTTGGTACGATGCATCTCTTTAAGAAAGGTGAAGAAATGAACCAAATGCCTCTTGCGGACTTAGGTCCGGAGCCATTTGATGCTGAAATGACACCGCAGTATTTACAAGAAAGATTACAAAAGACAAATCGTAAAATAAAAGTTGTGCTACTGGATCAGCGTCTTTTAGTAGGGCTTGGAAATATATATGTAGATGAAGTTTTATTCCGTTCTCAAATTCATCCGGAACGAGAATCTTCGTCTTTAACAGTAGAAGAAATTGAGCGAATTTATGAGGCTACCGTTACAACGCTAGGCGAAGCAGTAAAGCGTGGCGGAAGTACAATTCGGACGTATATCAACTCACAAGGGCAAATTGGTTCTTTCCAAGAACTCCTAAATGTATATGGGAAAAAAGGAGAGCCGTGCGTAACTTGTGGCACGATATTAGAAAAAACAGTTGTTGGCGGGCGAGGAACGCATTACTGCCCAATTTGTCAGCCTAGAATATAGAAAAGAGATAACATCGGATAGGCATTTGTCATATACATACAGCAGAGCTATGTATAAGGGAGGAGCTTACCGATGTACCTTTATTTATCTCTTATTTTATTAGCTTTTACATTAAGCTTAGATAGCTGTAGTGTAGGGCTAACATATGGTTTAAGAAGCGTAAGAATTCCACTAAGATCAATTATAATTATCGGAATGTGTTCAGCGGCTGTTATGCTTGTTTCAATGGGAATTGGACATATGATCGCGAAAGTATTTTCACCTGTTATCGCAACGCGTATCGGTGGGCTTGTTCTTATTGGAATAGGGATTTGGGTATTATATCAATTTTTTCGAAGTGAGAAAAAAGAAGAACCGAAGCAAGAGGAGAAGGTCTGGAAATTAGAGATTGCCTCGCTAGGCCTAGTGATTCAAATTTTACGGAAACCGACTGTTGCAGATTTTGATAAATCAGGCACCATTTCTGCAGGAGAAGCATTACTTCTTGGTATAGCTCTTTCTGTAGATTCATTTGGTGCCGGAATTGGTGCATCTTTATTAGGGTATGCACCCGCTATGATGGCGATATTAGTTGCAGTTATGAGTTCTTTGTTTTTATTTATTGGAATGAAACTTGGAACGGTTTTATCAAATATGAAGTGGTTACAAAAATTTACATTCCTGCCTGGAGTATTACTCATCATTATTGGAATTTGGAAAATGTAAGTATGGGCGTGGAACATTAGTTTCGCGCCTTTTATTATGAGGAGGATTATTATGACAGTAGTAATTGGATTAACGGGAGGCATTGCAAGCGGAAAAAGTACGGTATCAGAAATGTTTCGTGAACTGAGCATACCAGTTATTGATGCAGATATTATCGCAAGAGAAGTTGTAGAGCGAGGAAAACCAGCATATAACAAAATAGTAGAAGTATTTGGAACGGAAGTGTTACAAGAAGATGGAGAACTAGATCGTCCAAAACTAGGAAGTGTCGTTTTCTATAATGAAGAAAAACGATTGCAGTTAAATAAAATTGTTCATCCTGCAGTGCGTGAGGAAATGAATAGGCAAAAGGAAATGTACATAAAAGAAGGTATGCAAGCGGTTGTGTTAGATATTCCTCTCTTATTTGAAAGCAAATTAACAAGTCTCGTTGACCGCATTTTAGTTGTAGCGGTTAAGCCGCATACGCAATTAGAACGTTTAATGAAACGAAATAACTTTTCAGAAGAAGAAGCAACAGCTCGTATTCAATCTCAAATGCCGTTAGAAGAAAAAGTGGAAAATGCAGATGAAGTGATAAATAATGATGGCACAATTATGGGAACGAAAACACAATTGCAGGTAATTTTAAAGAAGTGGAACATTATTGACTAAAAAATTGTGAAATTAATGAAAATGCTTAGTGACATATCCCCTTTTTGTGTTATACTATTATTGGGATTGGAGATAAATAGTATAACGCATTCAAGGGGGATAACATATTATGACTCGTGTGGCAATTAATGGATTTGGACGTATTGGGAGAATGGTATTTCGTCAAGCAATAAAAGAAAGCGCATTCGAAATTGTAGCAATCAATGCAAGCTATCCATCTGAAACGTTAGCACACTTAATTAAATATGATACAGTTCATGGCAAGTTTGACGGAACAGTAGAAGCATTTGAAGATCACTTATTAGTTGATGGAAAAATGATTCGCCTTTTAAACAACCGCGATCCAAAGGAATTGCCTTGGACAGATTTAGGTGTTGAAGTTGTAATTGAAGCAACTGGTAAATTTAATTCAAAAGAAAAAGCAATTCTTCACGTTGAAGCTGGAGCGAAAAAAGTTATTTTAACAGCGCCTGGTAAAAATGAAGATGTAACAATTGTAGTTGGTGTGAACGAAGACCAATTAGATATTACAAAACATACTGTTATTTCAAATGCATCTTGTACAACAAATTGTTTAGCGCCTGTTGTGAAGGTGTTAGATGAGCAGTTTGGAATTGAAAACGGTTTAATGACGACAGTTCACGCTTATACAAATGACCAAAAAAATATTGATAACCCACATAAAGATTTAAGAAGAGCACGTGCTTGCGGACAATCAATCATTCCGACAACGACAGGTGCTGCGAAAGCGCTAGCAAAAGTTCTTCCACATTTAAACGGAAAACTTCATGGTATGGCACTTCGTGTACCAACACCAAACGTGTCTCTTGTTGATTTAGTAGTAGATGTAAAACGCGATGTGACAGTTGAAGCTATTAACGATGCATTCAAAACTGTTGCAAACGGTGCGTTAAAAGGTATTGTAGAATTCAGCGAAGAGCCTTTAGTATCTATCGACTTTAATACAAATACACACTCAGCTATTATCGATGGTTTATCTACAATGGTAATGGGTGATCGTAAAGTGAAAGTACTTGCTTGGTATGATAACGAGTGGGGCTACTCTCGTCGTGTTGTAGATCTTGTAACGTTAGTTGTTCAAGAGTTAGCGAAACAAGAAAATGTGCAACACATTTAAGTGAATAAGGGAGGAGAGGGCAAGGCAATATTTGCCCTCTTTTTTTAATTTTTTCTGAAAAGGAAAAAAATTATATAAGTATATTTTAAAAGGTGGACATACCACGAAACGTTGTGATTACTGCATTTGTGAATCGTTTATTTTTTTTAGGGAAAAGTAAAGAAGAAAATATGACAGAAAATCGAAAAAACTGTTGTTGCAAAATGAAAATAAACAAAGTATACTAACACTCGTAAACTTAAGAGCTGAGGTACGTAGTCACTACTTAAAGGGTTAGGACCTCTCTGGACTAACTTTCCCCCGTGGTAGTGGAGCAAGCCAAATTGCAAATTAGTTTTCAATTCGAACAGTTAGAATAAATTTACAAGGGGGAACTGTAGAATGGATACTATGGATACGATGGGTCGTCACGTGATCGCTGAACTTTGGGATTGCGATTTCGACAAGCTTAATGACATGCCGTATATTGAACAATTATTTGTGGATGCAGCACTAAGAGCTGGTGCTGAAGTGCGTGAGGTTGCTTTCCATAAATTTGCACCACAAGGTGTAAGTGGAGTGGTAATTATCTCAGAATCACATTTAACAATTCATAGCTTTCCGGAGCACGGTTACGCAAGTATTGATGTTTATACTTGTGGGGATCGTATTGATCCAAATGTTGCTGCAGAATATATTGCAGAGGGTTTAAACGCGAAAACGCGTGAGAGCATCGAGCTTCCTCGAGGCACTGGTAGCTTCGAAATTAAGCAGAGAGAAACAAAAGCTCTTTAAAAAAGAACATAATTGATTTAAAATGTAAAGAGGTGTATAATGCACCTCTTTTTTAGTTTATAAAAAAGGGAAAATATAACGTACTCGTTAGTTGAATAAATTGGACTCTTGCAAATGAGGTAGTGCCCTATATACCATCTTATTTTTAAGGATGAGATGATAAAGTGATGCGCTGGAACTTAAAGTGGTAAGAGAGTTAGAATGAGTTATATAATATTGTATATATATATTTTAGGTGAAGTGAGTAGAGAAAAATAAAGAGTATAGTGTAAAGGAGTGAATGAATTGCGTTGTCCATCCTGTTCTCATAATGGTACAAGAGTGTTAGATTCGCGTCCGGTAGACGAGGGACGCTCTATTCGAAGAAGGAGAGAGTGTGAAAGCTGCTTAAGTCGCTTTACGACCTTTGAAAGGGTAGAAGAGTCACCTCTTATCGTTGTAAAAAAAGAAGGCACACGAGAAGAGTTTAATAAAGAAAAGATTTTACGCGGTTTAATTAAAGCGTGTGAAAAAAGACCAGTATCTTTAAGACAATTAGAAGAAGTAACACAAAGCGTGGAACGTGAACTGCGTAATTTAGGTATATCAGAAGTGAAAAGTGATATGATTGGTGAAATTGTTATGGAAGAACTTCGCGATATTGATGATGTTGCTTACGTACGTTTTGCTTCTGTATATCGTCAATTTAAAGATTTAAATGTATTTATTGAAGAATTAAAAGATATACTGCAAAAAGAAAGAGAGTAGAAGTTGTATTTTATTCTCTTTACATACCGTAAGTAATAGGATAAGAGAGCTAGAAGCGCAAGCTAATAGCTCTTTTTCACTAAGAATTTATATAATGAAGATAGAACGAATGAAGTAGAGGATAGATTGGATGAGAGAAAGGAAAAGCAAGAATGGAAAAACAGTCATGGATGGAGCTATTGCCGATTGATCGTTATAAAGTAAGTGCGAAAGGACTACTGCACAATTACGACCGAAAAGTGTTAACGATGTTGTATCAGCCGTTAATAGGTAGTAGAGCTTTTAGCTTATACATGACACTATGGGGAGAGCTTGAGCAAGATCGTGTATTTGGAAAAGAGAATACGCATCATTCCCTTATGGTGACTATGCAAATGCAACTTCCTGAAGTATATGAGGAACGAGTAAAGTTAGAGGCAATTGGGCTTTTGAAGGTATATATTAAGAAAGAAAAAGATATTCGAATGTTCATATATGAGTTGCAACCACCTTTATCTCCGAAGCAGTTTTTTGATGATATTGTTTTAAGTATCTTTTTATACAATCGATTGAGCAGGACAAAATATAATCAAGTAAAGCAATATTTCTTAGAAGAAGAATTTGATTTTGCTTCTTATGAAAATGTTACGCGTTCTTTCAATGATGTGTTTGGTTCGTTTAATCCAGGACAGCTTGAGCATGCGCAAGAAGACCTTCGTATTCCAAAAACGACAACTATGCCAAGTAACGAGAAGGGAGACGCTCCGAAAGTTTGGAATGATTTCTTTGATTTCTCTTTATTTATAGATGGATTGTCCGCTCTTGTTCCTAAAAAGGCGATTACAGATCAAGTGAGAGACTGCGTTATAACACTTGCTTACGTGTATGGTGTAGATGTGTTATCGATGCAAAATATCGTTCTTGGTGCAGTGACAGAGATGCAAACAATTGATATGGAGAGGCTTAGAAAAGGAGCGCGCGATTGGTATCAATTTGAAAATGGTCAAGCATTACCGGTATTAAGTGAAAGAGTACAGCCTCATGCTGCACGTACGATGAAAGAGAAAGAGCCTTCATCGCAAGAGGAGATGCTAATAAAGCAGCTAGAGGAAATCTCACCAAAACAACTATTGAAAGAGATTTCTGGTGGTGCAGAGGCAACGAAAGCGGACTTGCAGATTGTTGAAGATGTCATGATTAATCAAAAATTGACACCAGGAGTTGTGAATGTACTTATTTATTACGTTATGCTACGCTCAGATATGAAACTTGCGAAAACGTATGTCGAGAAGATTGCTGGGCATTGGGCACGTAAAAAGGTCGGTACAGTAGCGGACGCGATGGCGTTAGCGAAAGAAGAGAACCGTCAATATCAAGAGTGGGCTGAGACGAAGAAAAAAGGCCGTACGGCGAAGAAAACGGTGCGGAAAGAAATGGTGCCAGATTGGCTTAAGGAAGAAGAGCCGAAAGAACAAGAGAAAGAAACAGTGAAGAAAGATATAAGTGTAGAAAAAGATGCAAGTACGCTAGAAGATGAACGAAAACGACTAGAAGAAGTGTTAAAAAAATATAAGCGTGATTAATAGAAGAGAATGAACGCTCTTTGAGGTGAGAAAATGGAGCATATTCAAAATTCATTTGCAAAATTAATGGAAAATGAAAACTTTAAAAATAGATATGAAGTATTAAAGGCAGAAGTAATGGCGCATCCGCGTGTGAAAGAATTTATAGATGAACATAAGGGTGAAGTAACGACTTCTATGATTGAGCGCAGTCTTGTGAAGTTATATGAATATATTGGACAAAGTGTAGGTTGCGTGGATTGTCCGGATTTAGGCTCATGTAAAAATATGCTACAAGGGTACGAGCCAAAGCTTGTTATTCAAGGGAAGATGATTGATATTCAATACGATCGCTGCGTTAGAAAAGTAGCGCATGACGAGAGAAAGAAATATGAAAAACTTGTTCAAAGTGTATATATGCCAACGGATATTTTACAGGCAACTATGGAAAACTTAGATCCTTCTGATTTAAATGCACGTATCGATGCGATTGGTGCAGCGAATGAATTTTTAAGTACATATGAACCAGGTAAAAAAGCACAAGGTTTATATTTGTACGGTAAATTTGGTGTAGGAAAAACGTATTTGTTAGGAGCAATAGCGAACGAGCTTGCTCGAAAGAAAATAAGTTCGATGCTCGTATACTTCCCGGAATTTTTACGTGAAATTAAAAGTTCAATTCAAGATAATTCGATTGGTGAGAAGATTGATGCGGTTAAACGCGTACAAGTTTTAATGTTAGATGATATCGGGGCAGAAGCGATGTCAAGCTTTGTCCGTGACGATGTGCTCGGTGCAATCTTACAATTCCGTATGTTAGAAAACTTACCGACGTTCTTTACGTCTAATTTTGATTTTAAACAACTGGAACACCATTTAACGTATACGCAGCGTGGCGAGGCTGAAGAAATGAAGGCAGCACGTATTATGGAACGAATTAAATATTTAGCGAAACCAATTCCAATTGGTGGGAAAAACCGTCGTCATAAGTAAAAGAGCAAGCTGAGAAGCTTGCTCTTTTGTATTATAGTGATATTTTCTTTTCAAATATGAGGTCGAAATATTCAGGTTGTCCAGAACTGCCAATCGTAGGGGCAACAATCTGTACGAACCTCCAGCCATTTCTAGCATGTTCTTGAATAATTTCTTGGTAGTCTTCAGCTGGTTTTGAGCGAGTGAACCCCCAATGTAATTCGACTTTTACGAATTTATATTCAAACATTCGGATACCCCCTTTTATTGATGAGTAAAGTATACAATAAAAATTCATAGTAGCTTGTATCATTTTTTTCTCCCTCCCTTAATATATATAAAATTAGCAAGCCATATTGAGTGGGTTTTCTAACGATAGGAAATGTAATTCTACTAAGAGTGAACTTCACGCGGAACGGACTCTTATAGGATTTGTAACGTATAGATACAGTCCTTTAGAGCGGGGATAAAAGGGGGGACAAAAGTGATTGAAATTTGCTTCGAAGAAAAAAATGATGCTATGCACGTATATAGACAATTGCTGAAAAGAGCGGAAGTATTATATAAGGAAACGAGTGTGTATTTACAGGAACAAAAAGTGGTGATTCACATACCAGTACGTGAATCGAATTATATTGAAAAGATCTTATTGCCAGTAATGGTGTATTTCATTGTGAATGTGAAACAAAATGAGTGGATTTATACGATTTTAAAAGAAAAGTTTTTTTATGAAGAACAAGAAGAGTGTCATCAAATATTGCACATGGCACATGAGATTTTAAAGGGAAAAAGAAAAGGTGTAGCTCAGGATTTAACGCGTAACGCATTTGAGTCATATATTAAGTCTTCTTTAAATAATTGGCTTTGTGATCCGCTCTCATTCTCGTTTTCATCATATATCCGTTTTCGTCTTCGTACATATAGGGAAATGGTGGCTAAACTTGCGGAAGTGGCAATTGATGAATATAAGATGGAGCAAGAATACCAAATGTTCATTGAGACGCTTCGGCAACAAGTAAGTAGCCGTAAATCACGTTTGTCTTGCGTGCATCTTATTTTTGATGAAAGCTTTATCTTTTATGATGATAAAGGTAGACGTTTAAAACAGGAGAAGTTGGTCCAATATATAGATGAGGAATTATTAAAGCAAAATGATGTATATATTGATACGAAAGTAATTGCGCCGCTTCTTTCTATTTCGCCTAAAAAGATTTATTTATATACGAAAGAACAAGATCATAATATGATTATTACTTTGCGAAATGTGTTCCAAGAACGGGTCCAATTACATGGATTACATGATTTTGAGCGCAATGTGAAAAATTTAAAAAATAAAGGTAACGCCCTTGATTTTCTAAGTTTTTGAGCATATAATTACCTACATAAATGAAATATATTGAAATGTCATGATGAGGACATGAGTAGTTTTCTACGATTTTCAGAGAGGGAAGCCTTAGGGTGTGAGCTTCCTAGTACGGGATTATTACTTACCACCTCTAAACTTTAGCAGTGAACGGTTTTTCTAGTAATTGCTAACGGACAACACCGTTATGTTGAACTTGAGCAATTAACAATTATGTTAATTGGAACAAGGGTGGAACCACGAATTCAACACTCGTCCCTTTTTACGGGGTGAGTGTTTTTTATTTTGAGAAAAAGAGGAGTGACCAGTGATGGCAGATGTAGTTAAAATTACTTTCCCTGATGGAGCTGTGAAGGAGTTTCCAAAAGGCGTAACAACTGAAGAAATCGCAGCTTCTATTAGCCCAGGCTTAAAGAAAAAAGCTGTAGCTGGAAAATTAAACGATGAGATGATCGATCTTGTTACACCAATCGAAGAAGATGGTGCAGTTTCTATCATTACATTAGATTCTGAAGATGGCCTATATATTTTACGCCATTCAACAGCCCACCTTTTAGCACAAGCGTTAAAACGTTTATATAAAGATGTTAAGGTTGAGCTTGGCATTGGTCCAGTAATTGAAAATGGCTTCTACTACGATATTGATATGGAAGAAGCAATTACAGTTGAAGACTTCAAGAAAATCGAAAAAGAAATGCAAAAAATCGTGAACGAGAACTTAGAAATCGTTCGTCATGAAGTACCACGTGCAGAAGCAATTCGTCGCTTTGAAGAAATCGGCGATGAGTTAAAATTAGATTTAATTAACGATCTTCCAGAAGATGCAGTTATTTCAATCTATGAGCAAGGCGAATTCTTCGACCTTTGTCGTGGTGTTCACCTTCCATCTACAGGGAAAATTAAAGTGTTTAAATTATTAAGCGTTGCAGGTGCTTACTGGCGCGGCGATAGCAATAATAAAATGCTACAACGTATTTACGGTACTGCATTCGTTAAAAAAGCGGAATTAGATGAGCACTTACGTATGCTTGAAGAAGCGAAAGAGCGCGATCACCGTAAATTAGGTAAAGAATTAAAACTATTTACTAATAGCCAAAAAGTAGGACAAGGTTTACCACTTTGGTTACCAAAGGGTGCAACAATTCGTCGTATTATCGAGCGTTATATCGTTGATAAAGAAGCAAGCTTAGGCTATGATCACGTATATACTCCAGTACTAGGAAGCAGAGAGCTTTATGAAACTTCTGGTCACTGGAACCACTACCGTGATGGCATGTTCCCATCAATGGAAATGGATAACGAAGAATTAGTTCTTCGTCCAATGAACTGTCCTCATCATATGATGGTTTATAAAAATGATATTCACAGCTACCGTGAATTACCAATCCGTATTGCGGAACTTGGAACAATGCACCGTTATGAAATGTCAGGTGCGTTATCTGGATTACAACGTGTACGCGGAATGACTTTAAACGATGCGCATATTTTCGTTCGTCCAGATCAAATTAAAGAAGAGTTAAAACGTGTTGTAAACTTAACTCTAGAAGTGTACAAAGATTTCGGTTTAGAGAACTACTCATTCCGTCTATCTTACCGCGACCCAGCAGATACTAAAAAGTATTATGCGGATGATGAGATGTGGGAAAAAGCACAAGGTATGTTAAAAGAAGCTATGGATGAAATGGGTCTTGATTACTATGAAGCTGAAGGTGAAGCGGCATTCTACGGTCCAAAACTTGACGTTCAAGTTCGTACTGCTCTTGGAAAAGATGAAACACTTTCAACTGTACAATTAGACTTCTTGCTTCCAGAACGCTTTGAATTATCATACGTTGGTGAAGACGGTAAACAACATCGTCCAGTTGTAATTCACCGTGGTGTTGTATCAACTATGGAACGTTTTGTAGCCTTCTTAATTGAAGAATACAAAGGTGCATTCCCAACATGGTTAGCTCCAGTTCAAGTACAAGTAATTCCAGTTTCTCCGCAAGTACATTTAGACTATGCGAAGAAAGTACAAGACGAATTGCGTCGTGCTGGTATCCGTGTTGAATTAGACACTCGTGAAGAGAAGATCGGTTACAAAATCCGTGAAGCACAAATGCAAAAAATTCCGTACATGCTTGTAGTAGGTGACAATGAAGTAACTGAAAACGGCGTAAACGTACGTAAATATGGTGAACAAAAATCAGAAACAATCGCATTAGATGCTTTTGTTGACATGATTAAAGTAGAAGGAAAACGATAAGAAAAAGCCGCGGTATACCGCGGCTTTTTTATGTAATATACTTGAGGAAAATTAGAAAAAATAACCATGTAACACTTATCATAAAAAAGTATTGCAAGTATGTTAGTTGTTTGTTACAATATTTCTTGTTGTTAGTAAAACACATCGCGTCTTCTTGACAGACGTCATGTCCTATGATAAACTCATCAAGGATAATAGAATATTGTTTTGTGGAACAAGTAGAAGCACCCGCTTCTCACCTGATGGACGCATTCGCAGTTAACAGGTAAATGTATTTCTTACTTAAGATTTTACAAGTGTGGGTGTCGTATGCCCGCACTTTTTTTGTTCGGGTTCTATGACTACAAAATATGTTCTGAGAAAACCTTGGAGGTGGCTTACTATTAGCAAGGATATGATGATTAACGAGCAAATTCGTGCACGTGAAGTACGTTTAGTTGGCGCAAATGGCGATCAACTTGGAATCAAGTCTCGTAATGACGCTTTAGACTTAGCTGCAAATCTTAATCTTGATTTAGTATTAGTTGCTCCAAATGCGAAACCGCCAGTATGCCGCATTATGGACTACGGTAAATTCCGCTTTGAGCAACAGAAGAAAGAAAAAGAGCAGCGCAAAAATCAAAAAGTAATTAGCATGAAAGAAGTTCGTTTAAGTCCAACAATTGATGAACACGACTTTAACACAAAACTTCGTAATGCTATCAAGTTTTTAGAGAAAGGCGACAAGGTTAAAGCATCAATTCGCTTTAAAGGACGTGCCATTACTCATAAAGAAATCGGTCAACGTGTTTTAGATCGCTTCTCAGAAGCTTGTGCTGAAGTTAGCACAGTTGAATCTAAGCCTAAAATGGAAGGACGCAGTATGTTCTTAGTTTTAGCACCGAAAAACGATAAGTAATAGATAGAGGAGGAAATACCTATGCCTAAACAAAAAACTCATCGCGGCGCTGCAAAGCGTTTCAAAAAGACTGGATCAGGTAAACTGAAACGTTCTCACGCTTACACAAGCCATTTATTCGCTAACAAATCTACAAAAGCTAAACGTAAACTACGTAAAGCTGGTGTAGTAAGCGCTGGTGACTTCAAACGCATTCGTCAAATGCTTGACAACTTAAAATAAGTTCGGCTGATATATAGAACAATTAGGAGGTAATATTATGCCAAGAGTAAAAGGTGGTACAGTTACTCGTCAACGTCGTAAAAAAGTAATTAAATTAGCAAAAGGTTACTACGGTTCAAAAAATACATTATTCAAGGTTGCTAACCAACAGGTTATGAAATCTCTAATGTATGCATTCCGTGACCGCCGTCAAAAGAAACGTGACTTCCGTAAATTATGGATTACACGTATCAACGCAGCAGCTCGTATGAATGGTCTTTCTTACAGCCGCTTAATGCACGGTCTTAAAAATGCTGGCATCGAAGTTAACCGCAAGATGCTTGCTGACTTAGCTGTTCATGACGAAAAAGCTTTCGCTGAATTAGCAACAGTTGCAAAAAACAACATTAACTAATTAATTAGTTGAAACCTTAGAAGAATTTTCTTCTAAGGTTTTTTTATTTGTATTCAAATAGAAGTTAGAAGTGAAAGAAATTCTAAAGATTAACGGCTATGTTGTTATCAATATGACAAAATCAATATAAAAGTTATAGCAGTATAGAAGAATATACATATGAAGTCAGGAGAATACTCCTGGCTTTTTTCAATTCTGCCCGTTTGGAAAGAAGAGTATCTTTCCTAGCTGAAACGACACTGCTATAATGGAAAGATGATATGGAACTTTCATCAGATGAACAATTTAAGAGCGATGACTGAAACGTATTTGTAAATTAAGGACAAGCTATTTTATAAAGAGTTAGATAGCTGACTTATTCATAAGAACTGAAACATAATAATGAACTTTGAGATGAAACAACATTGTTGCGTAAAATGCGATGTTGGAGGAGGACAATAGAATGGACTTACTACAACTATTTAAATTACAAAAAGAATTAGATGACCGTATTGCAAAAGAACATGACTTACAACCGAAAAAATTGTTAAAAGAAAAAATGTTAGCTCTTCTTGTAGAAATTGGAGAACTTGCAAATGAAACACGTTGTTTTAAATATTGGAGCAACAAACCAGCATCAGAACGTGAAGTAATATTAGAAGAATACGTAGATGGTTTGCATTTTATTTTATCAATCGGAATTGATTTAGGTATTGATAAAAACTTCCTATTCTATAAATGTGCACAGACGAATAAAACACAAGTGGAAATTTTCTTAGACACATATGCGAAAGTAATTCGTTTTACAGATCAACCATCTATTACAAACTATATTGAATTATTTACGAGCTATCTTCGACTTGGACAAGCACTTGAATTTGAACAAGAAGAGATTGAAAAAGCATATTTAGATAAAAATGAAGTAAATCATCAGCGTCAAACACAAGGATACTAATTTAATTTTTGAATATTTCAATTTAATTATTGTATAATGAATTGACTGAAGAAAAAGGAGGGTGTTGGCAATGACAAAATTAGACGCGACATTGACAATGCTAAAAGAATTAACAGATGCACGTGGTATTGCTGGTAACGAGCGTGAACCACGTGAAGTAATGAAGAAATATATCGAGCCGTTTGCGGACGAACTTTCTACTGATAATTTAGGGAGTTTAGTTGCGAAAAAAGTAGGGGAAGAAAACGGCCCGAAAATTATGGTTGCAGGTCATTTAGATGAAGTTGGCTTTATGATTACACAAATCGATGACAAAGGTTTCCTTCGTTTCCAAACGGTTGGTGGCTGGTGGTCACAAGTTATGCTTGCGCAACGCGTGACGATTGTAACGCGTAAAGGAGATGTAACAGGTGTAATTGGTTCAAAACCACCGCACATTTTACCTCCAGAAGCTCGTAAAAAGCCAGTTGAAATTAAAGATATGTTCATCGATATCGGTGCTTCTAGCCAAGAAGAAGCGATGGAGTGGGGCGTACGACCAGGAGATCAAGTTGTACCTTACTTTGAATTCCAAGTGATGAAGAATGAAAAAATGTTACTTGCAAAAGCATGGGATAACCGAATCGGTTGTGCAATTGCAATTGACGTATTAAAACAATTAAAAGATGAAAAGCATCCAAACGTTGTATACGGCGTTGGAACTGTACAAGAAGAAGTTGGTCTTCGTGGCGCAAAAACATCTGCGAATTATATTAAACCAGATATCGCGTTCGCAGTAGATGTTGGTATCGCCGGAGATACACCGGGTGTAACGTCAAAAGAAGCGCAAAGTAAAATGGGCGATGGACCACAAATCATTTTATATGATGCTTCTGTTATTGGACATACAGGTTTACGTGATTTCGTAGTTGATGTTGCTGATGAATTACAAATCCCGTATCAATATGATTCAGTAGCGGGCGGAGGAACGGATGCGGGTGCGATTCACATTGCTGTAAATGGTATTCCTTCTATGGCAATTACAATTGCAACGCGCTATATCCATTCTCATGCGGCAATGTTACACCGTGATGATTATGAAAATGCGGTGAAGTTAATTGTAGAAGTTATTAAACGTCTTGATAAAGAGGCTGTACATAACATTACATTTAATTAATAGAAAAAGCGAAGGAGATTCTCCTTCGCTTTTTTATGTTTTAAAAAGGCCGTTCTAATCCTGCTGCAGTATGAGCACCTAAAATAATTAAACGAGTTAATTGCATCGCCATAAAATGCGGGGTATATATCATTCCTCTTTTTAACCATGACATAATCATTCCGATGTGAGCCCCTGTAACATAACTAATCAAAATATCACGAGGAACCATAAGATCTTCATCATCTGGTTGTGAAATAGACAAGCTTAATGTTAAATGCACTTGTATTGTTTTCATCATTTTATAAGAGTAGTTTCCGGCAGCTTTATCCCCAAGCATAACGTTATAAAAGTTTACATTTTCTGCGATATGTTCGAATAAAGCCAAAAATGTAGGGTGAGGTGAATCAAATGTAAGTTGAAAATCTTCTTTATTTCTATTTTTCGGTTTAATTACTTCTGCTAGCTTCTCTAACATTTCTTCAATGCTTTTGTCTAATAGGTCATATTTATCATGGTAATGGCTATAAAATGTAGCGCGATTTACAGGAGCGCGTTCTGCGATATGTTGCACAGTTACATTTTCAAAGCCTTTTTCGCCTACTAAAGCGACAAAAGCATCCTGAATGAGTTGTCTCGTTCGCTTTACACGTGGATCATTTGTATTTTTAATAGACATTTTTCTTCTCCTCGTTTAATTTTCTATACTTAAACAACATATTGGTATTATATTGTTGTTTAAGCGACATTTCATACGTAAATTGTCGGTTGTAGATTCAAAATAATTATTTATAATTATAAACGATAGTCCTTCAGAAATCAGCACCGCTCGCAGGTAGATAAATTTCGATTTACGCTGCAGATGGTGTGATTTTTTTGTTAAAAGGTTAATATAATTAACAATTAAACAATCTAAACAATAAGGACATAAATAGTTTAGAAAAAAATTATATGCGATATAAGGAGAGGAATGCAATGAATCAGTTTCGAAGAATGGTAATTATCAACATTATCACATTAATTGTACTAGTTGGCGGCGGTATTGGTGGTTATTACTATTACAACCAAACGGAAAATTACTTAAAAACAGACAATGCAAAGATTGATGGGAAGGTAATTCCGGTTGCTTCACCAGTAGCAGGTAAACTAACTGACTGGAAAGCTGAAGTAGGAAAAAATTATAATGAGAACGATAAACTAGGTACTGTTACTGTAGCGGCAGCTAATGGAGAACAAACAGTAGATGTAACAATTCCACAAAATGCAACGGTTGTACAATCAAACGCAACAACAAATGCTTTCGTTGGAGCTGGTAGCCCGATTGCTTACGCATTCGATATGAACAATTTATGGGTAACAGCAAACATTGAAGAAACAGATGTTGATGATGTTCAAAAAGGTCAAGATGTAGATGTGTATGTAGATGCATACCCAGATACAACGTTAACAGGAAAAGTAGAACAAGTTGGCTTAACAACAGCGAATACATTCTCTATGTTGCCATCAAGCAACGCAACAGCGAACTATACGAAAGTAACACAAGTAGTACCAGTTAAAATTTCTTTAGATCATAGCAAATCAGTAAATATTGTTCCTGGCATGAATGTGACAGTTCGTATTCATAAGTAAGGGGGAGATGAGATGTCCTCAATTGTAATTGCAGGATATGCACTATTTTGTATAATCGTCTTCTTCCTTGTAAATCGTCTTTTACGAAAGAAAAAAACGAAAATGGGAGAAGAACAAGTCCCAGCCGTAAGTAAAATAGAAATAAGTAAAGTTGAAACAGAAGAGAAAGAAATTGAACGAAAGCAAGAATCGGAAATTTCTAATGTAGTTGAGTTAGAAACAGGAAAGCAAGAAGAAGTAAAACAAGAAAAAGAAGTGCCGAAAAAACAAATGTCTACGCCTGTAGAGAATGTGAACGTAAAAGCAGTTGTAGCTGTATTAATTCTCGGCATGTTCGTTTCTATTTTAAACCAAACAATTATTAACGTTGCATTACCTCCGTTAATGAATGAATTTAACGTATCAACTTCAACAGCACAATGGTTAATTACAGGCTTCATGCTTGTAAATGGTATTTTAGTACCGATTAGTGCATTTTTAGTTTCACGATTTACGTATCGTAAATTATTCGTAGCAGCAATGTTATTCTTCACGGTAGGATCTATCATTTGTGCTACTTCCGGAAACTTTACGATGATGATGACGGGCCGTGTTATTCAAGCGGTTGGTGCGGGTATTTTAATGCCGGTTGGTATGAATATCTTCATGACATTATTCCCGCCTCATAAGCGCGGAGCAGCGATGGGGTTACTAGGTGTAGCGATGATTTTAGCTCCAGCTATCGGACCAACTGTAACAGGTTGGGTAATTGAAAATTACAGCTGGAACTTAATGTTCTATGCGATGTTTATTATCGGTTTAATTATTACGTTCCTATCTTTAAAATTCTTTACACTAGCTCAGCCAGTGTCTAAAACGAAATTAGATATATTCGGTGTGGTTAGTTCAAGTATTGGACTAGGAAGCTTATTGTACGGATTTAGTGAAGCTGGAAATAATAGTTGGACTAGTGCAGAAGTTGTTATTTCACTTATCATTGGTGTAATTGGTTTAGCGTTATTTATTTGGAGAGAGTTAACAACGGACAATAAAATGCTTGATTTACAAGTATTTAAATATCCAGTATTTACTTTCACTTTAGTAATTAACGCAATCGTTACGATGGCATTATTCGGAGGTATGTTATTGCTTCCAGTATATCTGCAAAACATTCGTGGTTTTACGCCAATTGAATCTGGTTTACTACTTCTTCCAGGATCATTAATTATGGGGATCATGGGACCAGTAGCGGGTAAATTATTCGATAAATATGGCATTCGTCCATTAGCGATAATTGGATTGGCAATTACGACGTATGCGACATATGAATTTACAAAATTATCGATGGATACACCGTATAGCGTTATTATGACGGATTATATTATACGTTCAATTGGTATGTCATTCATTATGATGCCAATTATGACGGCTGGTATGAACGCGCTGCCGATGAAATTAATTTCTCACGGTACAGCAACGCAAAATACGTCAAGACAAGTAGCGGGTTCAATCGGAACAGCGATTTTAATTACACTTATGACGCAACAAACGACTGCTCACGTAGCAGATTACGGCAACATGTTAACAACATCAAACCCAATTTTAGTTGATAAAATACACGGCATGGGGCAAAGTTTAGCGGCCTTAGCTGGATCAGCTCAAGCAGGAGACGCGATGAGCACACAACTATTATATGGACAAATTTCAAAGCTATCTGCAATTAACGGTATTAACGATGCCTTCTTAATTGCAACGATACTCGCAGGGATTGCTTGGGTGTTATCGTTCTTCTTACCATCAGGCAATAAACCAAATAGAAAAGCAGGGAATTAATTTCCCTGCTTTTTTGTGTTCTTTATGCAGTTAAATATAAAAGTTGGTAACCAGCTACGGAGTATAGCCCTGTTATAAACAAAATTGTTCCCATAGCACGAATACTTGATTATTTGTCTGCCGCTTATAATAGCTAATAGTCCAGCTAAAGAGAAGAGACCCCAATATAAAGTTCCTGAAATTGGAATCATCCCCTCTAAATCTATTCCAGAACCTATACAAACGATAGGAACAACGATAAGCGATATGCTAATGAAACCAGCTATAATGGTAAGTGATTTACGACATTTAATACCAAAAATAATTAAAAAAATGCCAACGATGAATTCGCATACCATTAAAGTAAGAGCTAAAATCATCCAAGTTAATATTCCGAACACTTCTGTGTTACCTCCGATTTGTGAGTTTCAAAAAATATTATATATGGTATGAATCACCCACAGTCATGAGTAACCAGAAGATAACTCCTAATATACCAGCGATAAAAATAATGAATCCCATATTACGGATACTTTTAATCTTTGCTTGGAATCCACTTATCCCTGCTAATAATCCAGTTAAAGAAAATAGGGTCCAGTAAAGAGCAGTTGGAATGGGGAAGATTGTATCCATATTAATTCCTATACTTAAAAAAACAAAAGGTAGTGTGACAAAGGATAGGCTAAGTAGCCCCATTAAACCAACGAGTAATTTCCGATATTTAATTCCTGTTACTATTAAAAAAATACCACCAGCAATCCCGCATAGTAAGAGAAGTGGCGTGAAAAGCATCCAAATAACACTGAACATATGTAAACTCCTTTATATGAATTAAGTTATATTTTACTACATGAGGTTTATTTTGGATATTATTAATAAATATGTATAAATTGATAGAGATGAGAAGTGATCATACGAATTAATAAAAGAGGTATCGTGAGGATACCTCTTTCTAATTCAAGAATGCCAACAAATTATTCATAATATGAAATAACATAGCTGGAATAATGGATTTTGTTTTTTTACATAAAATAGCCATTAATAATCCCATGAAGAAAGTAATGACCATTACGCCAAGTGAGTATGTATGAGCGATACCGAAGAAGAAGCTTGTTATAATCGCTGCAATCCAAAATGGAAAGCGTTCTGAGAAAAAGCGAAGTATAAAGCCACGGAAAATAAGCTCTTCAAAAATTGGTGTGAGTATTGCAAAGCCGAGAAGTAATAATATTTGATACTGCTTAAAGACATCTAAGTTTAGTGCGGAAGATTGCTGCTTTGTTGCGTCTTGGAACACATAATTTAACAAGATGTAATTGAGTAAAATGTTTATAGCGAAGAAAAGAAGTAAGTATACGTATGTACGCCATTCTCTCAGTGCTTTAAAGTTAAATGATTGTAGTAGTAATTTTTTTGCGGGTTCGAATTTAAAAATGAAGAATAACAACACGGCTAGCTGTAATACAATACTTGCAGTATTTATGATAGATTCATACAGGGCAATTTGTTTTTTATCTGTAAGACCGGCTGTATAAATTGTTAAGGGCATTGCGAGGAACACAGTAATAAGTCCGGTTCCGAAAAAAGCGAATACAACGGAGCTAATAAATTGTCCCCATGACATAGAGTATTTCTGTCCATTAGAAAGTTGTGTAGCGTGTTGCATATGTAGAATCACCTCTTTATATTTGTATATTTAATTATAAGGCATTTTGTTTTCAGGCGTAATATTTAAATATTACATATAAAGGTGTATTTTCCATAAAATAATAAAAGAGGTATCACCCTGTAGTGATGCCTCTTTCTCATTGATAACTATGTTCTGTCTTGTTATTCAATTTTTCTTGCTCTATTTGCAATTCACGCTCTACCAATCGATCTAATTGCTGAATTGCTTTAAGTGCTTTTTCATAAGAAATTGTTCGATAATGATGCGCTCCGCCCGGTTCTTCATCTGCTTCGTCTGCCCATTTAATAATATTTTGAAGAGATGTTCTTTCAATTTCTTGTTCCACTAAGAAAGAATCTGTATGAAGAAGAATTGCAATAGAAATTTCTTTTGCTAGTTTTGGATGTTCTCCTAATCTAATAAGTAATTTATGTGCTCTTTCAGCACCTTTAATTGCATGGATATCATTCTTTTTATATAAGTCATAATCCCATTCGCCGCCTGTGTACCACGTATGATGTCCGATATCATGAAGGAAGCCAGCTTTTGTGGCAGCATCGACTGAGGCGTGATGCTTTTTGGCTAGGTGAAACGCATGGTAAGCGACAGCGATCGCGTGGACCATTCCAGAACGGTTTACGTATTTTTGTGTAATGTGGTGTTTAAAAATTTGTTCAAGCGTAATACGGTGCATAAAACATTCACTCCTTTTATCTTATGGTGTATATGAAGAAAAATCGATCGGTTTAAATGTATTTTGAACATTGTACTCCATCATAGTTCGTTAGTAAAGTAGAAATGTTTAGGAGAAGAAAAAAATTTCTGCAAAAAAATCACCTTAGCTTATGCAAAGGTGATTTTCAAATTGCTTATTTTTTTAATCCTTGCTCTAGTGTTTCTAACATTTCGTGCTTTTCATTTTCATCAGCGTTTTTCCAAATGACTTCAAATAAAACGCCAAGACCTGGAAGCATTTTTTCTTCACCGCTTTGAATTGCATCGACGATTGTTTCTTGTAATTGATCTTGTGAATTTCCAGATACATTCGCTAATACAGCACCGCGTAAATTAAAACTCATTGCTTTCACCTCTTCTTCAGAATTGAAACTGACGTTAGTTTTTGTTCTTTTTTATGTAAATATGTATGAAAAATAGGCTATAATGATAAGACAAGAAGAGAGGGAAATACATATTATGAAAAACATTGATTCAGTACAAAATCCGCGTGTAAAGCAGTGGAAAAAGCTGCAAACGAAAAAAGAACGCGATAAAAAAGGTTTATTTTTTGTAGAAGGATTCCACTTAGTCGAGGAAGCTTTGAAGGCAGGAATTGTAACAGAACTTATCGTTTCAGATCAGACAGACCTTCCGAAAGATTGGACAGTTAATGATGTGGAAATGTATATCGTACCTGAGGCGATTGTCAAAATACTTCGTGAAACAGAAACGACACAAGGTGTATTTGCTGTTTGTGAGAAGCATGAGAAAGAAGTAGCTCTTACTGATGGGAAATTCCTTTTATTAGATGGCCTGCAAGACCCAGGTAATTTAGGAACAATTATTCGTACAGCTGATGCAGCTGGTATTCACGCCGTTGTGCTTGGAGAAGGTTGTGTTGATGTTTACAATAGTAAAGTACTTCGCTCTACACAAGGCTCTATTTTCCACTTACCAATTGTAAAAGGGAACTTAGAAGAATGGGTAGACAAGTTAAAAGAAAACAACGTTCCTGTATATGGAACAGCTCTTGAAAATGGAGTTCCGTATGGTGAAGTAACGCCGGCTGGCAGTTTTGCATTAATTGTAGGAAATGAAGGAAATGGCGTACGCCAAGAAATTCTTGCAAAAACGGATCAAAACTTGTATATTCCGATTTACGGCGGGGCAGAATCATTAAATGTTGCGGTTGCAGCAGGGATTTTAACGTATTATTTGCAAAGCCCGGTTGCGAACAAATAAAAAACTTCTTATAATAAGTTGAAGTACATTATATTAAAAGTTAAATAACGAAAAACGTTGATAGAGAAGAGTAGCTTACAAAATCGCCATGTAGGGAGAGAGTGCCGTAGACTGAAAGCATTCTTATGGTAGACGGAAGTGAATTCACCTCTGGAGTTGACGCCAGGACCATGTATATGTAAAGGCGTTCCGGTCAGAATTGATCGTTATAACTAATGAGTGGGCAGACTTGTTCTGTCAATTTAGGGTGGTACCGCGAATTTACCTCGTCCCTTTTTGGGAGCGAGGTTTTTTTATTTTTAAAATTAGGAGGGTTCCAAAATGGAAGCACGTTTAAAAGAGCTAAAGCAAAAAGCGTTAGAGCTTATTGAAGAAGCGAAAGAGCTAAAGGGCTTAAACGACGTACGCGTAGCGTATTTAGGAAAAAAAGGCCCAATTACAGAAGTATTACGCGGCATGGGAAAATTGTCAGCAGAAGAGCGTCCACGTATGGGAGCATTAGTAAATGAAGTGCGTGAAGCGATTCAAACGCGTTTAGATGACAAAATTAGTAACTTAGAAAAAGCAGTAATCGAAGCGAAATTAGCTACTGAAACAATCGATGTTACACTGCCAGGTCGTCCTGTTGAAACAGGTTGTCACCATCCGTTAACAGCTGTTGTTGAGCAAATTGAAGATGTATTCATCGGTATGGGTTATGAAGTAGCTGAAGGAACAGAAGTAGAAAAAGACTACTACAACTTCGAAGCACTAAACTTACCGAAAGATCATCCAGCGCGTGATATGCAAGATACATTCTACATTACAGAAGAAACGTTACTACGTACACATACATCTTCTGTGCAAGCACGTACGATGGAAAATAATAAAGAAAAAGGCCCAATCAAAATTATTTGTCCTGGTAAAGTGTATCGCCGTGATGACGACGATGCGACGCATTCACATCAGTTCATGCAAATTGAAGGTCTTGTAATTGATAAAAACATTCGTATGAGTGACTTAAAAGGTACACTGCAAGTGTTCGTGAAAAAGATGTTCGGTGAAGATCGTGAAATCCGTCTTCGTCCAAGTTTCTTCCCATTCACAGAGCCATCTGTAGAGATGGATATTTCTTGTATGATGTGTCATGGCAAAGGTTGCGGCACTTGTAAAGGAACTGGCTGGATTGAAATTCTAGGCGCAGGTATGGTTCACCCGAACGTACTTGAAATGGCTGGTTATGATTCAAAAGAATATCAAGGTTTCGCATTCGGTATGGGCGCAGAGCGTATCGCAATGTTGAAATACGGAGTAGATGACATTCGTCATTTCTATACAAATGATGTACGTTTCTTACAACAATTCAAACGAGCGTAAGGGAAGGAGAGGATAAATATGTTCGTATCATATCGTTGGTTACAAGAGTATGTAGATATTAAAGATGTAACAGCACAAGAACTAGCAGACAAAATCACGAAAAGTGGTATTGAAGTAGAAGGCGTTGAAGTATTAAATAAAGGTGTAAAAGGTGTTGTAGTTGGTCATGTATTAGAATGTGAAAAACACCCAGAAGCTGATAAATTAAGCAAATGCTTAATCGATATCGGTGAAGAAGAGCCAGTTCAAATTATTTGTGGAGCTGCTAACATTGCAAAAGGTTTAAAAGTACCAGTTGCAAAAGTTGGAGCTGTACTTCCTGGTAACTTCAAAATCAAAAAAGCAAAACTACGCGGTGAAGCTTCTCACGGTATGGTTTGTGCTCTTCAAGAGCTTGGTATTGATGGAAAGTTAGTTTCAAAAGAATACGCAGATGGTATCTTCATCTTCCCAAGTGACGCTGAAGTTGGTGCAGATGCACTTGAAATTTTAAACTTACACGATGAAGTACTTGAGCTTGGCTTAACACCAAACCGTGCAGATTGCTTAAACATGTTAGGTGTTGCTTACGAAGTAGCTGCTATTTATGGCCGCGAAGTAAAACTTCCAGCTATCGACTTACAAGAAACAGCAGAAAAAACTTCTGATTATATTTCTGTAAGCGTAGAAGCGAAAGAAGAAAACCCATTATACATTGCAAAAATGGTTAAAAACGTAAAGATTGGTCCATCACCAATGTGGATGCAAACTCGTCTTATGGCAGCTGGCATTCGTCCAATTAGCAACGTAGTTGATATTACAAACTACATTTTAATGGAATACGGTCAACCGTTACATGCATTCGATTACGATAAATTAGGTTCAAAAGAAATCGTTGTTCGTCTTGCAAAAGAAGGCGAAAAAATTGAAACGTTAGATGATCAAGAGCGTACATTACAAAGCCACCATCTTGTAATTACAAACGGCACGAAAGCTTTAGCTGTTGCTGGTGTAATGGGCGGGGCGGATTCTGAAGTTACAAATGAGACAGTAAACGTTCTAATTGAGTCTGCATACTTTGCAGGTCAAACAGTACGTCGTACATCAAAAGACTTAGGTCTTCGTAGTGAATCAAGTGCACGTTTCGAAAAAGGAATCGATCCAACACGTACATTTGAAGCAATTCAACACGCAGCTGCTTTAATGGCGAAATATGCTGGCGGTGAAGCACTTGAAGGTGTAGTAGAAGCTGACAACTTACAAGTACAAGAGCGTACAGTATCTGTTACTGCTGAAAAAGTAAACCGTGTATTAGGTACAAATATTTCTGCGAGTGAAATGGGTACAATGTTCACAAACTTGAAATTCCCATTTACAGAAGTAGAAGGAACATTCCATGTAAATGTACCAGCACGTCGTCCTGATATTACAATTTCAGAAGACTTAGTAGAAGAAGTGGGCCGTCTATACGGTTATGACCACATTCCAGTTACATTACCTTCTGGAACGATGACTCGTGGTAAATTAACATCAGCACAAACGAAACGTCGTAAAGTACGCCGCTTCTTAGAGGGTGCTGGTTTATATGAAGCAATCACGTATTCATTAACAAGCGCTGACAAAGCGAAACAATATATGGTTGAGCCAAACGAAAAGGCGCCTGTAGGTCTTGCACTTCCAATGAGTGAAGAACGTAGCCAACTTCGTTTAAGCTTAGTACCGCAATTACTAGAAGCAGTTTCATACAATGTCGCTCGTAAAAACGACAGCGTTGCTTTATACGAAGTAGGTTCTATCTTCTTACCGACAGAAGAAGGAGAACTTCCGAAAGAAGAACAACATCTTGCAGGTGTTATGACAGGTCTTGCTCTTCACCATGCATGGCAAGGTGAGAAGAAAGTAGTAGACTTCTTCGTTGTGAAAGGTGTACTAGAAGGACTATTTGACGTGCTTGGCGTTTCAAACCAAATCACATATGCACCAGCAAAACGTGAAGGTATGCACCCAGGCCGTACAGCTGACATCGTATTAGATGGCGAAGTAATTGGTTTCATCGGTCAATTGCACCCAGAAGCAGAAAAACAATTAGATGTGAAAAATACATTCGTATTTGAATTATCTCTTGTAAAAGTATTCGGTGCAGACGCTGAAGAAACTTACTACTCAGCAATTCCACGTTTCCCATCTATGACACGTGACATGGCTGTTGTAGTAACAAAAGAAACAAAAGCTGGTGAAATGAAGCAAGTCATTGCTGAAGCTGGCGGAGAACTTCTGAAAGACGTGACACTATTCGACTTATACGAAGGTGAAAAAATGGAAGAAGGCAAGAAATCACTTGCATTCTCTATGACTTACTTCGATGCAGAACGTACATTAACAGACGAAGAAGTAACAGAAGCACATAACCGTGTACTAACAACGGTAGAAGAGAAATTCGGTGCGGAGTTACGTAAGTAATTAGAAAATTGCCGGATTCATTCCGGCAATTTTTTTATTGGATTGGTTGTCGGACACTGTCGGTAAGTCGATATATTACAAAAATCGCTCATATATTTTCCGACACCTTGCATCTTTCTCTCGAATGTAGTACATTAATTTTAGTTTAACAAAATGAAAGACGATGATAAGGAAAAGTAGTATATACTATAATCCAAAGCGAGTCAGGGACGGTGAGAGCCTGATGAGGCGGTATATGTGAAGAACACCTTGGAGTTGCTAACCGAAATTGAATTTTGTATTCAAGAGTAGACTTAGACGGGAATCCGGCCTGTTACAAACCGGGAAGTATGTATTACATACGAGTTAAAGTTGGTCTTTATGACAAATTGGGTGGTACCGCGAAGTTTAACCTTTCGTCCCTTTATGGATGAAAGGTTTTTTTGTATTTAAATATATGAGAAAAGGAGAATTTCACTATGGAAAACACATTAGTAAAAAGTCTGTATAGAGATACAGAAAAGTATGCAGATCAAACAGTACAAGTATCAGGGTGGATTCGTAACTTACGTGATTCAAAAGCATTTGGTTTCATCGAATTAAACGACGGTAGCTTCTTTAAAAGCGTTCAAATCGTTTTCGATACAGAATTAGAGAACTTCAAAGAAATTGCAAAACTTCCACTTAGCTCTTCAGTTAAAGTAGAAGGTAAAGTAATTGCAACGCCGGGAGCGAAGCAACCATTTGAAATTAAAGCAGAAAAAATTGATATCGAGGGCTTATCAGATTCTGATTACCCACTTCAAAAGAAGCGTCATACATTTGAATACTTACGTACAATCGCTCACTTACGTCCAAGAACAAATGCATTCTCTGCAACGTTCCGCGTACGTTCTATCGCAGCATTTGCGATTCACCAATTCTTCCAAGAGCGTGGATTCGTACATGTTCATACACCTATCATCACTGGTAGTGATACAGAAGGTGCTGGCGAAATGTTCCGCGTAACAACGCAAGATTTAAATAACCTACCAAAAGGTGAAGACGGAAAAGTTGATGAGTCAAAAGACTTCTTCGGTAAAGAAACAAACTTAACAGTAAGTGGACAGCTGAACGCTGAAGCTTATGCATTAGCATTCCGTGATGTATACACATTCGGACCTACATTCCGTGCAGAAAACTCAAACACAACTCGCCACGCTGCTGAGTTCTGGATGGTTGAGCCTGAGATTGCATTCGCGGAACTAGGGGATGTAATGAACCTTACAGAAGATATGCTGAAATATGCAATGAAATACGTATTAGAGCATGCACCAGAAGAAATGGAATTCTTCAACAGCTTCGTTGATAAAACAGTTCTTGAGCGCATGAACAACGTAATTAACTCTGACTTTGGTCGCATCACTTATACAGAAGCAATTAAAGTGCTTCAAGAATCAGGTGCTGATTTCAAATACCCAGTAGAATGGGGAATTGACTTACAAACAGAGCACGAAAGATACTTATCAGAAGAAATCTTCAAACGCCCTGTATTCGTAACTGACTATCCGAAAGACATTAAAGCATTCTACATGCGTTTAAATGAAGACGGTAAAACAGTAGCTGCTACTGACCTTCTAGTTCCTGGCATCGGCGAATTAATCGGCGGAAGCCAACGTGAAGAAAGAATGGACGTTTTAGTAGACAGAATTAAAGAATTAGGTATGAACGAAGAGGACTACTGGTGGTACTTAGAACTTAGAAAATACGGCGGTACAAAACACGCTGGATTCGGTCTAGGTTTCGAGCGCTTCCTAATGTACATCACTGGTATGGCTAACATCCGTGACGTAATTCCATTCCCAAGAACTCCAGGTTCTTCTGAGTTTTAAGATATAAAAAAAGCGAGAGCAACTGCTCTCGCTTTTTTTATTGAGAAAGGTTGTAATTGCAACCTGAACTTTATAAAGTATTTCACGACTAGAAAAGATGTTGTTCATAGTTCAATTCCCACTTCATATATAAGTAAAATGAATGCGACATTTATATAGGGAAGGGGTTTTTATACAATGGGGGAAATTCCAAGTCATACAAAGTGGACATTGCGTGACAAGTATATAGTAATCACTGGTGCAACAAGTGGTATTGGATTAGCGGCAGCTAAGGTGTTTGCAAAAAGCGGTGCTAAGCTAGGAATCATTGCACGTAATGAAGCAAAAGCGAATGATGTTATGACTCAACTTGAAAATATAACGGATGGGAATGCAGTGGTAGATATATTTTTCGCTGATATGTCTTCCCAACAATCTATACGCCAGGTAGCTACCAATATTTTAGAAAGATGTCCGAGAATTGATATATTAGTAAATAATGCGGGTGCTTTATTTCAAACAAGACAAATTACAGAGGACGGTTTGGAGATGACCTGGGCGGTAAACCATTTAGGTCCATTCTTACTTACAGATTTGTTGTTGGAGCGTTTAAAAGAAAGTGCTCCTGCTCGCGTCATTACCACTGCATCTCACGGTCATAAAATGGCTAAAAAGGGAATTGATTTCGATGATCTAGATGCAGAACAACTGTATCGCGGTATTAAGAAGTTCATGGGCGGTCCTACAATGCGTTATGCACAAACAAAACTAGCTAACATTTTATTCACCTCTGAATTGGCACAGCGGTTGGAGGGAACGGGTGTTAGTGCTTATAGCTTTGACCCGGGGCTAGTGAATACAAATTTTAACCAGGATAATGGTCTAGCTGCTCGCTTAACTATGGCAGCAATGAAACCTTTCTCCCGTACGCCGGAGAAAGGTGCTGAAACTTTAGTATGGCTAGCAGAATCAACTGGATTTACTAATCAGAGTGGTTATTACTATGCCGATAAACAAGTAGGGGAAATGTCTGAAGCTGCCTTGGATAAGGATGCAGCAAAGCGTCTATGGGACATAAGCGAAAACCAAACACGAGAGTAAAAGAGTAGCGAGTATATGTTCAGATTATTATGTTGAATAGTTTTTTACCCTTAAGTAAAAAGTAACCTTGGGGGTGAGTGCAATGAGTAAAAAAGTGAAAAAAGACCATTCAAGATCAATCCTAGGTTCTCCAGAAGTGGAAGGACAAGGGACAACAACACATGAAACGGGTTCTCATAAAGTATCTTCATCAAATAAGAAGCAGAAACGAAGCTAATATAAAAAAGGGAGAGTCTTGGCGGCTCTCCTTTTTTATAGGGGAATTACTAAAAATGAGTTAATTTAGCGATATAGTTAGAAGAGGAAAATAGTAAATGCAATTACATTGAATCGAGAACACATGAAACAAAAAACAGGAGTTTGTAAGCCCCTGTTTTTGTCGATACTATTTCAATAAGCGAAACGCTTTCTCTGTATTAGCAAAATGCAGTTTTACAAACTCAGGTAATCTTTCTTTACCTACTTTTTGAATTAATTTAGCAGCGGCGATATCAACTTGTTTACCAGCACCTTTTGGAAGTGGCATACCAGCTTTTTTACTTAGTTCGTCAAATTGTTTTACGAATGAGTAGCGAGCTAAAATAGAAGCAGCGGCTACTGCTAAATGGACGCTTTCACCTTTCGTAGCGAAATAAACATTTTCACGCTGTACCTGTTTTTGTTTTGCTAAATATTTATAGTATGTATCAGGTTGTGTGAATTGATCGATTAAGACGCCTTCAGGTTTTGTAGGTGCCATTTTCGCTAATAAGTTTGTAATAGCTTTATTATGTAGCAAGGCTTTTAACTTACCTTGGTTGTTGCCTTTATCAAATAGCTCGTTATATTTTTCATTATGAAGGACAAGAGAGCTGTAAGGAACAACGTGTAGAAGTTGTTTCGCAATGGCAGTAATTTGATCGTCATTTAAGTTTTTAGAGTCTTTTACACCAAGTTCTTTTAGTAGTGGAATTTGCTTCGCATCCACATATACAGCAACGACTGTCATCGGTCCAAAGAAATCACCAGTACCAACTTCATCAGACCCTACAATAGACATTGTACTGATGGAAGTAGGCGGCGCATAACGATGGGAATCGACAGATTTTTTTACAGCTGTTTTCGACGCGTGAGAGACAGTTTGCCAACGAGAAGCTTCTGCTTCAGCGCGGCCTCCTTGGAACATTACTTTTCCAGATTTATACGCTGTAATCGTGCAAGATGGCACCTTAGCCATAAAGATACCGCCTTGCGGAATTTTCGGGCTAAGCGAATGTTTATATTGTTGTTTCATGTCTTCAATTACTGTAGAATTTGTTTGAATTACGATAGAATTTGACATAATGGTCGCCCCTTTTTTTATATTGTTATTTTTATCATATCGGATTGTTCTTTCTGTTTCCATATTATGAAGGTTCATGGTATGATAAACTTTAGGATTCTGTACGTGATTGGAGGCCGGTGAGTTGTCACAACAAAAGGGAAAGAAAAGTCGAATTAATGTAGAAATCTATGGTCAGCAATATTCAGTTGTTGGCGATGAAAGTACAAGTCATATCCGCATGGTAGCAGCGATTGTGGATGATAAAATGCGCGAACTCAATGCCAAGAATCCTTCGCTTGACACGAGTAGACTAGCGGTATTGACGGCGGTAAACGTCATACACGATTACATAAAATTAAAAGAAGAACATGAGAAATTGAAAGAAAGTATGACAAAAAAAGGAATGGAATAACATGATTGATATTATTATCATTTTACTGCTTGTTATGGGATTTTTCCTCGGCTTACGCAGAGGGTTTATTCTGCAACTTGTAAAGTTAACAAGCTTTATTATCGCATACCTTGTTGCATACTGGTACTGTAAAGATTTAGCGCCAGCACTTGCGAAATTTATTCCGTATCCATTTGATAAAAACGTATCTGTTCCAGAATGGATTGATGCAAATAATATTGAGACAGTATTTTATCAAGCGCTTGCGTTTATCATATTGTTTATTATTACAAAAATAGCACTTTCATTACTTGGTAATTTGTTAAATATGTTTGCAGAAATACCGGTTTTAAAGCAAGTAAATGCGTTTGCGGGGGCAATCCTCGGATTTTTAGAAGTATATATTGTTTTGTTTGTCTTAATTATCATTGGAAACATTCTTCCGATTGAACAAGTACAAACACCATTACAAAAATCATCAATTAGCAAAATAATTGTAGACGATACACCGATTCTATCTGAAAAGGTGAAGGAACTATGGCAGACAGGTAGCAGAGTATAACTTCTCTTTTTTCGGAAAGAGAAGTTTTTTTCTATGAAAGAAAGGCGGGGTAATGATGAAAGTAAATAAAAAACAAGTTATCAAATTATTAGAGACAATCGGGCTTTTTATGGAACTAAAGGGTGCGAATCCATTTAAAATATCTGCATTTCGTAAAGCGGCAGCAGCATTAGAAAGTGACGATCGTAGTCTTTCTGAGATTGAAGATTTCACAAAGATTCCGGGCATCGGAAAAGGAACAGCAGCCGTTATTCAAGAATATATAGAATCGGGAACATCTGAAGTATTACAAGAACTTGAAAAAGAAGTACCAAGTAGCTTATTGCCGTTATTAAAACTACCAGGTCTTGGTGGTAAAAAGGTGGCTAAGTTATATAAAGAGCTAGGCGTTATTGATATGGAGACGTTAAAAGCTGCTTGTGAGGAAAATAAAGTACAAGCTTTAGCTGGTTTCGGTAAGAAGACAGAAGAGAAAATATTAGAAGCAATCGATCAAGTAGGCTCTCGTCCAGAGCGTTTACCAATTGCGATGGTATTGCCTATTGCCGGGGAAATAGAGGAGAAATTGTCGAATATTGCTGAAGTAATTCGTTTCTCTCGCGCTGGTAGTTTGCGCCGTGTTCGTGAAACAGTGAAAGATTTAGATTTTATCATTGCAACGACAGAACCAGCAGCGGTACGTGAGCATTTACTACAATTCGATAATATGATTGAGGTAATCGCAAGTGGGGATACGAAAGTTTCTGTTCGTCTTCAATATGAATATGATATTTCAATCGATTTCCGCTTAGTAAAACCAGAAGAGTTTATTACAACACTTCACCATTTCACAGGATCAAAAGACCATAACGTAAAAATGCGTCAAATCGCAAAAGATAAAGGCGAGAAAATTAGTGAGTACGGTGTAGAGAACTTAGAAACAGGTGAAGTGAAAACATTTGAGACTGAAGAAGACTTCTTTGCTCATTTCGGTCTACCATTTATTCCGCCAGAAGTGCGTGAAGATGGAAAAGAAATTGAATTAATTAAAGAGTATCCGAACTTAATTCAGTTTTCCGATATACAAGGTGATTTACATATGCATACAACTTGGAGTGACGGTGCTTTTTCTATTGAAGAAATGGTACAAGCGTGCCGTGCTCGTGGATATAAGTTTATGGCGATTACTGATCACTCGCAATACTTAAAAGTAGCGAATGGTTTAACGAAAGAGCGTCTTCGTGAGCAAGCAAAAGAAATTGAACGTATGAATGAAAAGTATCCAGACATTACAATTTTACGCGGAATTGAAATGGACATTTTACCAGATGCCTCGCTTGATTTTGATGATGAAGTATTAGAAGAATTAGACTATGTCATTGGAGCGATTCACTCTAGCTTCTCACAAGACCGTGAAACGATCATGAAGCGTCTGCGTACTGCACTTGAGAATAAACATGTCACAATGATTGCTCATCCGACAGGACGTCTTCTCGGGCGCCGTGAGGGTTATGATGTAGATACAGATTTATTAATTGAACTCGCAAAAGAGACAAATACAGTTTTAGAATTAAATGCGAATCCGAACCGTCTAGATTTAAGCGCGAAATTATTAAAACAAGCACAAGATGCTGGTGTAAAAGTAGCGATTAATACAGATGCTCATACACTTGAAATGTTGGAAGATATGGAAACAGGTGTAGCAGCAGCACGTAAAGGTTGGATTCAAAAAGATAACGTGATTAACACATGGGATATTGAACGTTTATTAGACTATATTAAACGTAATAAGTAACGCAAGGGGGACCTGCAACATGTTAGAAAGAACGTTGCGTGTATTAGAATACAATAAAGTAAAAGAACAATTACTTGAACATACAGCATCTTCACTTGGTCGTGACAAAGTGAAGCATTTAGTGCCGAGCACTGATTTTGAAGAAATTGTAGAAATGCAAGATACAACGGATGAAGCAGCGAAAGTTATTCGTTTAAAAGGTAGTGCACCATTAGGTGGTATTACGGATATTCGCTCAAATGTGAAGCGTGCAAAAATTGGGAGTATGTTAAGTCCAAATGAATTACTTGATATTGCAAATACGATGTATGGTAGTCGTAATATGAAACGCTTCATTGAAGATATGGCTGATAACGGTGTCGAGCTTCCGATTTTAGAAACTCACGTCGCTCAAATTGTATCTTTATATGATTTAGAAAAGAAAATTACAAATTGCATCGGTGACGGCGGTGAAGTAGTCGATAGCGCAAGTGATAAACTGCGTGGTATTCGTACTCAAATTCGTACTGCGGAAAGTCGTATTCGTGAAAAGTTAGAAAATATGACGCGCTCTTCAAACGCGCAAAAGATGCTGTCTGATTCGATTGTAACGATTCGTAACGAACGTTACGTAATCCCAGTAAAACAAGAATATCGCGGCGTATATGGTGGTATTGTTCACGATCAATCGGCTTCTGGACAAACGTTATTTATTGAGCCACAAGTCATTGTAGAATTAAATAATGCACTGCAAGAAGCACGTGTGAAAGAAAAACAAGAAATCGAACGCATCTTATTAATGTTAACAGAAGAAGTGGCAGTAGAAGCGGATATCGTTTTATCAAACGTAGAAGTAGTTGCAAATCTTGATTTCATCTTTGCGAAAGCTTTTTATGCGAAGCGAATTAAAGCGACAAAGCCGATTGTAAATAACGAGCGTTACATGGACTTAAGACAAGCACGCCATCCGCTTATCGATCCAGAAATAATCGTGCCAAATAACATTATGTTAGGTAAAGATTTCACGACAATTGTTATTACAGGACCGAATACAGGTGGTAAAACAGTTACGCTGAAAACAGTTGGTATTTGTGTGTTAATGGCGCAATCTGGCCTTCACATTCCAGTAATGGATGAGTCAGAGATTTGTGTATTCAAAAATATCTTTGCTGATATCGGTGATGAGCAATCGATTGAACAGAGTTTAAGTACGTTCTCCTCACATATGGTGAACATCGTTGATATTTTAGAAAAAGCTGATTTTGAAAGCTTAGTTTTATTCGATGAATTAGGTGCTGGAACAGACCCACAGGAAGGGGCTGCACTTGCCATTTCAATTTTAGATGAAGTATGTAATCGCGGTGCTCGCGTTGTTGCAACGACGCATTATCCAGAATTAAAAGCATACGGATATAACCGTGAGCAAGTTATTAATGCGAGTGTTGAGTTTGATGTAAATACATTAAGTCCAACTTATAAATTATTAATCGGTGTACCAGGCCGTAGTAATGCCTTTGAAATTTCGAAACGTCTTGGATTATCTGATCGCGTTATTGACCAAGCACGCAACCACATTAGTACAGATACGAATAAAATTGAAAATATGATTGCGAAGTTAGAAGAAAGCCAGAAGAACGCAGAGCGTGACTGGAACGAAGCAGAAGCACTTCGCAAACAATCTGAAAAACTGCATCGTGAATTACAACGTCAAATCATTGAATTTAACGAAGATCGTGATGAACGATTATTAAAAGCGCAAAAAGAAGGAGAAGAAAAAGTCGAAGCTGCAAAGAAAGAAGCAGAAGGCATTATTCAAGAACTTCGTCAATTGCGTAAAGCACAGCTTGCAAATGTGAAAGACCACGAGCTAATTGAAGCGAAGAGTCGTCTAGAAGGCGCAGCGCCAGAGCTTGTTAAGAAACAAAAAGTAAATGTGAAAAATACTGCACCGAAACAACAGTTACGTGCAGGTGATGAAGTGAAAGTATTAACGTTCGGTCAAAAAGGTCAACTACTTGAAAAAGTAAGCGATACAGAGTGGAGCGTACAAATCGGTATTCTGAAGATGAAAGTGAAAGAATCTAATATGGAATACATTAACACACCGAAGCAAACAGAGAAAAAAGCAGTTGCAACGGTAAAAGGTAGAGACTATCATGTTTCATTAGAACTTGACCTTCGTGGTGAACGATTTGAAAATGCAATGGCGCGCGTTGAGAAATACTTAGACGATGCCCAGCTTGCAAGCTATCCTCGCGTATCAATTATTCACGGTAAGGGGACAGGAGCACTTCGCCAAGGTGTACAAGATTACTTGAAGAAGCATCGCGGTGTAAAAACCTTCCGTTACGGTGACATGGGCGAGGGAGGCCTAGGCGTAACAGTTGTCGAATTAAAATAGAAAACAACGAAACAAAGGGGAAACCATTATATGTTTATGGACAAACTTGCAAAAGTATTGTTAGCTTGTTGTGGAATATTTTTGGTGATTGGGGTTATTTATTTAGTTGTTTTTGCGAAGTGAAAAAGCGTCAATCGTGGCAGAATGATATTGCCATAGATTGACGCTTTTAATATATGTGAAAAGGAATAGAACATGAAAATCAACCAATACATAAGCGAAGCAAAATCATGCTCCAGACGTGAAACAGATCGTCTCATTAAAGCTGGACGCGTGGCTATTAACGGCGAAATATGTACGCACGGTGCACTCGTAAGCGATGGTGATAGGGTAACGATTGATGGGCAAGTTATTGTAAAAGAAGAGAAAGAAAAAGTGTATATCGCATTTCATAAACCAGTCGGAATTACTTGTACAGCAGCCGATCATATTGAAGATAATATTATTGATTATATCAATTACCCAGAGCGAATCTTTCCAGTTGGGCGATTAGATAAAGCATCGGAAGGACTTATCTTATTAACGAATGACGGCGGCATTGCGAATCAAATTTTACACGGTGATCATGAGCACGAGAAAGAATATGTTGTCACAGTCGATAAACCTTTTACGGACTGGTTTATTGATGAGATGTCCCGCGGTGTAAAGATTAAAGATGGAATGACGAAGCCGTGCAAAGTGACAAGAGTCGATCAATCAACATTTCGTATCGTTTTAACGCAAGGAATGAACAGGCAAATTCGTAGAATGAGTCGTGCTTTCGGATTTACTGTAATAAAGCTAAAGCGAGTACGCATTATGAATATAGAGCTAAATGAGCTTGAAGTTGGAAAGTGGCGGAGCGTTACAGCTGAAGAGTTAGAAATTTTAATAGGGCAGTTATAGGGAGGGGAAATTTTCTCCCTATATTTTTTTGTCAGAAAAAATAAAACTATTGATTTTTTAAAAAATAGCCCATATAATAAAAAACAACAAGTTTCGACAAGATATTTTATAAAAGTAATGATGAGGACATGAGTTGTATTTTACGATTCTCAGAGAGGGAAGCCTTAGGCTGTGAGCTTCCTAATACGAAAAGACAAGCTTACCACCTCTAAACTTCAAGAGTGAACTGCATACATGATGCATTGTAATTCTTGGCGGATAAAACCGTTATCAATTTACACGAGCTATAAAATGAGCTTATTTCGTTATAAATTCATTTTATTAGAATAAGGGTGGAACCACGATTTCAACACTCGTCCCTTTGTTAGGGACGGGTGTTTTTTGCGTTCTTTTACGGGGAAGTATGCTTGAAAGAGGATATGTGACGGATTTCAATTCAGAATATTTTGTTAATTTATAATTATTTAGGAGGTTAGTAGAAATGAAATCATCTTTAAAGTTTTCTGAGATGTTTGCAATAAGTTTAATGTTATTTGCACTATTTTTCGGTGCGGGTAATATGATTTTTCCACCAGCATTAGGACAAGGGGCTGGAACAGATGTATGGATCGCATTGTTTGGTTTTATCGTAACGGGTGTTGGATTACCTTTATTAGGAGTTATTGTTATAGCTTTAAAGGGAGATATAAATGAGCTAGCAGGGCGTGTGCACCCTATATTCGCACTTGTTTTTATCACTGCAATTTATTTATGTTTAGGCGTATTCGTAAGTGTGCCGCGTACAGGAACTGTTGCTTATGAAATGAGTGTCGCACCGTTTTTACCAAGTGACATAGCTGGTCAATCGTATCCACTTGTTATCTTTACATTCATTTTCTTTGCCGTAACTTTCTATTTAGCTTTAAACCCTTCGAAATTAGTGGGTCGTATTGGTAAAGTGCTAACTCCAATATTATTAGCTGTTATTGCAATTATCGTAGGTAAAGCACTTATTACACCAATTGGAGAATTTGGTGCACCGACAGAAGCGTATAGTGCTCCTCTCTTTAAAGGATTTATTGATGGATATTTAACTTTAGATGGACTTGCAGCACTGGTATTCGGAAATGTTGTAATTCATGCGTTAAAAGAAAAAGGCATTACAAATAAAAACAGTATTGCAAAAGTAACAATCTTTGCGGGATTTATTGCAGCGCTAGGTCTACTACTTGTCTATTTAGCACTTGCTTATCTTGGAGCTTCTAGTGTGTCACTTGGAATGGGCGCAAACGGAGGAATTATTTTAACAAATGTCGTGAATCATTTATTTGGTAGCTACGGAACTTTATTACTAGGGATCGCAATTACAGCAGCATGTTTAACAACTTCTGTAGGTATTGTTGCAGCTTGTGGTGATTACTTCTCTTCTTTATTACCAAAGCTTTCTTATCAAAAAGTCGTTTTCATTTTCTGTGTATTAGCATTTATGGTAGCAAACCTTGGGTTAACTCAGTTAAATGCATTAGCATTACCAATCTTAATCGCAATTTATCCAATTGGAATCGTACTTATCGTATTATCACTTGTTGAAAACTACGTTCGTCTTCCATTAGCGATGTATGTGGGCGGGATTGTAGGAGCATTTGCAATAAGTTTCTTTGATGGGTTACACAATGCAAACCTTCAAATTGCAGCGCTAGCACCTATTTTAGATAAGATTCCATTATATAGTGTAGGAATTGGTTGGTTAGTTCCAGGCATAATCGGTATAGGATTTGGTTATATAGTTTCTAAGTTTCAAAAGCAGGAAATTGCTGTAGAAAAATAGAGAAAAGAGGCTTTCTATAATAGAAAGTCTCTTTTTTTGTAAAAAAAGCCGCATATAGAGAAATTTAGATATTAAAAATTTTATACGTAATATAGTTGACAAAAAATTTATGAGTAGGCTAAGATTGACTTAGTTGTGGAAATATTGGAAGGGAAGTGAGGGAAACGGGGTTTCTATAACTATAGTGTTGTTATGGAAAGAGGTGAAAGAAGAGGAGAAGAGAAAGTTTATTTTTTTTGGCTTACATTGAGAATGATAATCAATAAATACGTTTTATCATTTTTTCTCAGTTTCTATGCCTTCGTATAAGGAATAGGGTGAGATATTATTTTTAATATTAAATGAGAATGATAATCAATAACGCTTATGTTACATAAAAGAATGCTAATTAAATAATAGGTAGAAGATATTATTTTTTTCTTATGAATTGAGAATAATTATCATTTTCGGAAAAAATGAAATGAAAGATAACCAAGGAGGAAACAAGAAAAATGAAAAAGGTTTCTGTATTACCCGCTTTTATTATAACGTTCGTATGTATGCTAGCTTTTCTTGTAATGCCATACGGGAATGCTTCAGCAAAACTAGCTGATGGTACTTACGATATTAATTACGTAATTCAAAAAGCGGAAAATGATTCAGCTTCAATGGCAAATGACTATTTTGAAAAGCCGGCAAAATTAATAGTGAAAAACGGTGAGATGAGAGTACAAGTTCCGATGAATCATAGTGCTTGGATTACAGAATTTAAAGCACCAGAGAACGGAAATTTTGTTGATGCGAAAGTTGTTAGTAAAGATGAATCGGCAGATAAAAGAACAGTAGAGTTTAAAGTAGATGATTTATCCAAACCGGCAGCTGTAAAAATTCATGTTGTTGTACCAAGTGCAAACTATGACCACCACTACACAATTCGTTTTGCATTTGATGCAAATGTAAAAGCTGTAGGTGGCGATAATGGCGTAGCTGCTACAACAAAAAATAATGATCAAGCGAAAACAGATACACAAGTAAAAGAAGAGAAAACAAAAGTAGAGAGTAAGGAAACAGCTAAAGAAGTGAATAAAGAAACAAAAAATGAAAATGGAAAAGCTGAAAAAACAGATAACCCAAAAACAGGCGATGAAGCACGTATTGGATTGTTTGCAGCGTTAATTCTTATTTCAGGTGCTTTCTTAATTCGTAAAGTGAAATTGAGTAAATAAATCTTTTGAAGGGTGATGAATATATGTTTAAACAATTTAAAATGATTATTGCCGTATTTGCTGTTTTATTTACATTTATCGCAACACTAGGTTTACAAGATGCAAAGGCTGCTACAAAACTAGCTGATGGAAAATATAATATTGCTTTTACTGTATGGAAAGGCGATAAAGATGAATCGTCTAGAATGAATAGTTATTTTGAAAGCCCAGCAACATTAACAGTTAAAAATGGAAAACAATACGTTTCATTTAAAGTGAAAGATAGTGCTTCTATTAAAAGTTTCCAAGTAGAAAAAGATGGTCAATTTGTAGAAACAAACGTGTTAAGTGAAAACAAAAAAGATAATACTAGAGTAGTAGAATTTGAAGTTGCTGACTTGTCAAAAAAACTAAATGGCAAGGTGAAAATTAATATTCCAATTATTAATTATAATGCTTCGTATGATATTCGCTTTGTATTTGATGGGAACAGTATTAAATAATTTTCAAAAGGGAGAGTCGTTCCATTGAACAGGTATACAAAAATTATTGTTGCTATGTTTTTAATGATATTTACATTCGTATCAACATTACAACCACTTGCAGTTCAAGCAGCTACCAAGTTGGCTGACGGTGAATATTCAATTGGCTTCAAAGTTTTAAAAGATACATCAGATGAAGAATCGATGATGAATCAATATTCAGTAAGTCCGGGAACTTTAAAAGTGAAGGATGGGAAAAAGAAAGTATCCTTTACATTAACGAATAGTTCATGGATTACGAAGTTTGAAACAGAAAAAGCAGGTAAGCTAGTTGCGACAAATGTAATTAGTGAAGATAAAGAAAAAGATACAAGAGTAGTAGAATTTGATGTAGAAGATGTAGAAAAGGTATTAAATGCAAAAGTAAAAGTAGATATTGATTTTTTAAATTATCATCATGAGTACGACGTTCGTATTGCATTTGATCAAAATAGCATTACACCAATTCATGTAGAAAAACCAAATGAAAAAGAGGACCCAGCTAATAAGCCAGATCCAAATGAAACTACCGATCCAGGTCAGAAGCCCGACCAAAAGCCTGACCCAGATCAACAACCAAATTCTAACACAATTACAGATGGTGCGTACAGCATTCCATTTAAAGTGTTAAAAGATCAAACAGATGAAGAATCTAAGATGAATAGTTACATGGTAAATCCAGGAGTATTAAAAGTAGAAGACGGTAAGAAAAAAGCAATTGTAACACTAAAAAGTAGCTCATTAATTAAAAATTTCCAAACGGAAAAAGATGGCGCATTTGTTGATGCAAAAGTAGTGAGTGAGGATAAGGAAAAAGATACAAGAGTAGTAGAGTTTGAAGTAAACGATTTATCTAAAAAACTAAATACAAAAGTATTTATCGAAATGGCATCAAGAAATTATAAGCAAACGCATGATGTACAACTTTTATTTGAACAAGATAAACATGAACAAATTAAAAATGAAGAGAAACAACCAGAAGTAGAAAAACCGGAAGCAGAAAAACCAGAAGTAGAAAAACCAGATGAAAATAAAAAAACAGATGCTGAAACAATTAAAGATGGTGAATACAGCATCAATTTTAAAGCATTAAAAGATCAAACAGACGAAATTTCAATGATGAACACATATACAAAAAGTCCAGGTGTGCTAAAAGTAAAAGATGGTAAGAAGTATGTATCATTTACGTTAACGAACAGTTCTTGGATTACAAAATTTGAATTTGAGAAAAATGGTTCGTTTATTGATGCAAATGTAATAAGTGAAGATAAAAAAACTGATACACGCGTAGTGGAAGTAGAAGTACCAGATTTATCGAAAAAGTTAAATGCAAAAGTAAAAGTAGATATCGATTCAATGAATTATCACCATTTTTACGATATTCAATTTGCATTTGATAAAGGTAGCATTAAGCCGTTAGATAACCAAGGTGAAAACACCAACCAAGGTGAAAACGACAACCAAGGCGAAAACGACAACCAAGGCGGAAACGACAACCAAGGCGGAAACAACAACCAAGGTGGAAACAACAACCAAGATGAAAATAATAAACCGAGGGTAATAGTTGATCCGAAAAATTTAGTAGATGGCCAATATGATATTACATTTAAAGTATTAAAAGATAAAACAGATGAGATTTCAAAGATGCATGACTATGTTGTAAATCCAGCGAAATTAATCGTAAAAGATGGTAAAAAATATATTGAGATGACGCTGAAAAATAGTGCGTGGATTACGAAATTCCAAGCGGAAAACAATGAACTATTCGCTGATGCGAAAGTAGTAAGCGAAGATAAAAATGCAAATACGCGAGTAGTACAGTTTGAAGTAGAAGATCTATTTAAAAAATTAAACGCAAAAGTAAAGGTAGACATCGATGAGATGAACTACCATCATTTCTACGATGTACAAATTCAATTTGATACAAATAATATCGGCGCGTTAGGAACTATTAAAGAGGAACCGAAAAATCCAGTGACTACACCGAAAGTAGATAATGTAAAAACAGTAGGTACTCCTGATTTTAATCGAAATGCAGATGGTCACAAGAAAAAAGAAGATACAAAAAATGATTCGAAAAAAGAGAAAAACTCAAAAACTGCAGATACAGCACAACTTGGTTTATACATGGTGTTACTGCTAGGTTCACTTGCTTTACTAGTTCGTAAATATAGAGCAGGTAGATTGTAATTTTTGGAGTCTTGATGCATGTTCGCGTGCATCAAGACTTGTTTCATATTGTATGGAAAGGAGTGGTGATTGAGAGTGAAGAAAATTGCAAGTGTACTAATGGCTATCATTTTGTTAATGAGTATAGCCGGGTGCTCATCACCAAAAAAAGAATCAGCAAAGCAGGTAAAGAGTGAAAGTAAAGAGCGCGTCGTTGCAACAACAGTGGCTGTTACTGAAATTATGGATGCGTTAGAAGTAGATTTAGTCGGCGTTCCAACAAGTTCTAAAACTTTACCGAAGAGATATAAAGGTTTACCTGAAGTTGGGAATCCAATGAGTCCAGATATGGAAAAGGTAAAGTCATTAAAGCCTTCAGAAGTGTTATCTGTGACAACACTTGAATATGAATTAAAGCCAGTTTTTGATGGTGTGGGTATGAAAGCAAACTTTTTAGATTTAACGAGTTTGAAAAATATGCAAAGTTCTATTAGCGATTTAGGTAAGAAATATGGGCGTGAAAAACAGGCCGAAGCAGTAGTAACTAAATTAGATAAAAAGGTTGCTAGCATTCAAAAAGAAGTAAAAGGAAAGAAAGAACCGACAGTGCTTATTTTATTAGGTGTGCCGGGAAGTTATTTAGTAGCAACAGAGCATTCTTATATTGGAGATTTAGTGAAACAACTAGGTGGTAAAAATATTGTACAAGGTGAACAAGTAGAATATTTAGCTTCTAATACAGAGTATTTAAAGAAAGCTGATCCAGATATTATTTTACGAGCAGCTCATGGTATGCCTGATGAAGTTGTAAAAATGTTTGATAAAGAATTTAAAACAAATGATATTTGGAAACACTTTGCTGCGGTTAAAAATAACCGTGTTTACGATTTAGAAGAGCGTTTATTTGGAACGACAGGTAACTTAGCAGCAATTGAAGCATTAGATGAATTGAAAAAAATGATGTATCCGTGATGCATTTTAATATAAAGGAAGAGTAGAATGAATAAAAAAACTTGGAGTTTCCTCATTGTTACTGCATTGCTTATTGTTATGACATCATTGTCAGCGATGAAAGGTAGTTTAGAAGTAGGTATTGTTGAACTTGTACAAGGGATATTTACAGGTGGAAATGAAGATGTTGAAGTCATTAAAGATTTACGTTTTCCGCGTATTATTATTGCGTTGTTCACTGGAGCGGCTCTCGCTGTTTCAGGTGTGCTTTTTCAAGCTGTTATGAAAAATCCACTCGCTGATGCTGGGGTAATCGGTATATCTTCAGGAGCAAGTTTTATGACACTCGTTATTATTACGTTGTTCCCGCAATTCTTTTTCTGGACACCCGTATTCGCCTTTTTAGGTGGTGCGTTTGCGTGTTATCTCGTTTATTCGTTTTCATGGAAGTCAGGGTTAAGCCCGCTTCGCATTATTTTAATTGGTATTGCCATTAATGCGATGTTTACTGGATTAAATGAATCATTCGTTACGATTTGTGGGTATTTTATTAAGAGTATTAAGCAAACGACGACTTCTAACATAACAATGAAGACATGGGGCGATGTAGAAATAATGGTGACTTATGGAACGGTTGGTCTTATTCTTGCTCTGTTCGTAGGAGCTTGGTGTAACTTATTATCGCTACAAGATAAGACTGCGAAAAACTTAGGCTTGCACGTGACGAGAGTTCGTCTTATTATTTCTGCCATTGCAGTACTCTTAGCGGCAGTATCAACAGCGATTGCAGGTGTTATTGCTTTTGTAGGATTACTAGTTCCGCATATTTCAAGACAATTAGTCGGTTCAGACCATAAAGTATTAATTCCATTTTCTGCTCTTGCAGGGGCGTTATTAATTTTGACGGCAGATACGATTGGAAGGTTAATTGTGCCACCTAACGAAATTCCAGCAGCAACAATTATGGCGGTTATTGGTGGTCCATTCTTAATATTCTTGCTTAGAAAGAGTGATAAAGTTCATGGAAATTAAAAATGTAACCTTTTCATACGATAACGTAACAAATCGATTAAAGTCTGTTAGTAGTGAAATAGAAATTGGAAAAATTACAACAATCATTGGACCGAATGGATGTGGGAAATCAACATTACTTAGTGTCATGTCTAGAAACCACGCTCCTAGCAGTGGAGAAGTAATACTTGATGGGAAAGCGATTAGTGAATATAAACCGAAAGAGTTTGCTAGAAAACTAGCGGTTGTCCATCAACAAAATGAGGCTCCAGCAGATATTACAGTGGAAAAGCTAATAAGCTTCGGGCGTATGCCATATAAAAATATATTCTCTCCGCAAACAGATGAAGATAGAGAAGCGATTGAGCTTGCGCTAGTATGTACGAATTTACAAAGTAAGCGTGATAAGCCAATTTATGCTTTATCTGGTGGAGAGAGGCAGCGAGTTTGGATCGCAATGACATTAGCTCAAAATACACCAATGCTCTTCTTAGATGAGCCGACCACATATTTAGATATTTACTATCAGCTAGAAATATTAGAGTTAGTGAAAGAGTTAAATGAAGTGCATGGACTAACGATTGTAATGGTATTACATGATATTAATCAAGCCATTCGTTATAGCGACCATATTATCGTTATGAAAGATGGAGAAATCATTACGAAAGGTAATCCTAATGATGTAATAACAGAAGAAATGGTTAAAGCAATATATGGTGTAGATGTCATTGTAAAGCAGGATGAAGATACCGGATTGTACATGGTACCTATGGGAATCTAAAGGCTGAGCATAATCCGTTTTGAGGTGATAATTTGAATAGTAAGAAAGGACGGAAAAAGAATTCTTTTTTTCAACGCATACTTACAATTGTGTTTTTAGGAATCTTTTTCTATTCAATGTATGAGTTGGGCGGGATTTTCATGGATTATTATGAAAATCGTAAAGTAATGGCTGAGGCACAACATATTTATAAAAGAAGTCCAATGGAAGAAAAATCAGAAGATGGAGAGGTACGTAAACAGTTTCAGGATCTCCAGAAAATTAATCCAGAGATAGTCGGATGGATTACGATGGATGATACACAAATTAATTATCCAATCGTTCAAGCAAAAGATAATGATTACTATTTATTTCGTAATTATAAAGGTGAAGATATGAGAGCGGGAAGCATTTTTATGGACCATCGTAATGATGTGAAATCTCAAAATCGAAATACGATTTTATATGGCCATCGTATGAAAGACGGTTCTATGTTTGGTAGTTTAAAAAAGATGTTGGATGAAGACTTTTTTATGTCTCATCATAAATTATATTACGATACATTATTTGAAGGATACGACGTGGAAGTTTTTTCAGTATACACGACAACAACGGACTTTTATTACATTGAAACGGATTTTGAAAATGATGCAGCATATACATCGTTCTTAAAGGAAATTCAAGAAAAATCACTGTACAAAACGGATACGGAATTGACGGCTAATGATGAAATCGTAACACTTTCTACTTGTGACTATGCGCTTGATCCAGAGGCTGGAAGGCTAGTTGTACACGCAAAATTAGTAAAAAGAAATTAAAGAAAAAAGTATAGAATATGAGAAGTGATAGATAACGCTTCTCATATTCTATACTTTAAAAAAGGACTGTTTTTACTGTGCTGCAGCCATTGGCATACGTACAACTTTTACATCATAGTAAGCAATTTTATTATCAAGAATATATTCTGGCATTCCGCCTTGATGTGAGTGAGCATCTTTAAATGCAGCGCTCTTTGTCCAACCTTGGAAATCTTCTTTTGCATTCCAGCGAGTGCTAATTGTTACTTCATCATAATCAACTGTATTTTGCGTTAAAAGAACTTCTAGACCTAAAAAGCCTGGCATCGTTTCAACTTTACCTACTTTATTAAAACGCTCAATTAATTTATGTCCATTTCCCTTTGTAATTTTAGCTGTATTTGTAACAATAATCATGTTTATTCCTCCTATTAAATATAGCCTTTATTTTCGAGAACTCATATACATTAAATGATAATGAAAATCATTATCATTGTCAATGCTAAATGTGAAATATAAAAGTTTTTTATATTATATTGGACAGTAAGATTTCCGGTTCAAAATGTAGTAAATATGTGGCGGTTAAGTGTGAGAATGAGCGAGTTGTACTAGCAAAGCAATAATATGGTATAGTGAAACGAGGCTGTTTTTTCAGTCTCGTTTTTTAAATGCTTCCTGTAGAGAAAGCATGCAAATGGAAAGGAAGTTATTATATGCGATCAGAAGTAACTGTAAAAATAAAACCGAAATTTATAAAAGAAATTAAAAGTGGATATCCGCTTATTTTAAAAGATGCGATTCAAAATTTAAATGATGTTCGTGAAGAAGGAACAATCATTAAAGTAGTAGATGAGAAGAACCAATTTATCGGAAAAGGCTATTATGGAAAACAAAATAAAGGATACGGCTGGATTTTAACGAGAAAAGAGAGTGAACAAATTAATCAATCTTTCTTTGAAAGTAAAATCAAATCTGCCTTACATAAACGAAAGCAATTTTACAAATCAAGTGATACGACAGCATTCCGTGTGGTGAATGGTGAAGGTGATGGTCTTGGAGGACTAATTATCGATTATTATGATGGCTACTACGTAGTAAGTTGGTATAGTGAAGGGATTTACACTTTCAGAGACGAGATTATAGCCGCTCTTCAAAAAGTAGCAAACTTTAAAGGTATTTATGAGAAAAAGCGTTTTGATACGAAAGGGAAATATATTGAGGGGGATGATTTCGTAGCAGGAGAGCGCGGCGAGTTCCCACTTATCGTAAAAGAGAACGGTGTAAACTTTGCGGTTTATTTAAATGATGGGGCAATGGTTGGGGTATTTTTAGATCAACGTAACGTTCGAAAACAAATTCGTGATAAATATGCAAAAGGAAGAACAGTGTTAAATATGTTCTCTTATACAGGTGCTTTCTCTGTATTTGCAGCTCTTGGCGGAGCGAGTAAAACGACGAGTGTTGACCTTGCAAATCGTAGTTTAAGTAAAACGATTGAGCAGTTTAGTGTAAATGAAGTGGATTATGAAGCGCAAGATATTATTGTAGAAGATGTATTTCTTTACTTCAAATATGCAGCGAAGAAAAAAATGAAATTTGATATGGTCGTACTTGATCCTCCAAGCTTTGCACGCTCAAAAAAATATACATTTAGTGCAGCAAAAGATTATAAAAATTTATTAAAAGAAACAATTGCTATTACAGAAAATAACGGTATTATCGTTGCTTCTACAAACTGTAGCGCATTCGATATGAAAAAGTTTAAAGGCTTTATCGATACAGCCTTTAAAGAAATGAATGGCAAATATAAAATATTAGAAGAACATTCTTTACCAGAAGATTTCCGTACCATTGATCAATTTAAAGAAGGAGACTACTTAAAAGTAGTTTTCATCGAGAAAATTAAAGGTTAATAAAGAAAAGGAGCTCGAGTTTACTTGAGCTCCTTTTCTTATTGAACGATATTTTGTACTCTACCGACTTGCCCGTCCTGCAATCGCACTTTAATGCCATGCGGATGGGAAGGGGAGTTTGTTAAAATATCTTTTACAATTCCACGTGTTAATTTGCCTGTTCGTTGATCTTGTTTTAATACAATATCAACTTCAAGACCGGGGGCGATATTAGAACGTTTTTGTCCGTTCATTTATACACCTGTACGTCTACGTTGGTTGTTTGTTTTCTTTGTTTGTTGGTTTTGTAATTTTTTTGTTTCTTGGCTTTGATTTTTTGCATTTTGACCATTTCCATTTCCTTGCTTTTTCTTAGCAAGTTGTTCGCGCATTAAATCAGCTAAGCTTACTTTTTTGTTTTCTGACATGATAAGTCTCCTTTATATAAAGTTAATTATGAACAATCGTAGTGAATTTCATCATATCATTGTTAAGGAAGGAAGGGAAGTTGGTTTGAAAATTCATATAATTGTTTCCAGTCTGTAGTAGTTACGATACAATTGGATTGTTAACGTTTGTAAAAAGGGGATAGACATATGTCACATCATATTTTATTAGTTGAAGATGATATCTCAATTCAAGAGATGGTGGAAAAGTATTTAATAAAAGAGGGTTTTCAAGTAACAATTGCGTCTGATGGAGAAGAAGGTGTGAACACATATTTAAAAGGTTCATTTGATTTGATTATCCTTGACATTATGATGCCAAAGCTAGATGGCTTAGAGGTTGTACGAATCATTCGAGAAAAAAGTGCTGTTCCGATTTTAATGATGTCGGCAAAAGATACAGATGTTGATAAAGCTGTTGGATTAGGACTTGGAGCAGATGATTACATTTGTAAGCCGTTTTCTATGATTGAATTAGCTGCACGTGTAAAAGCGGGTATTCGGAGGTCTACGAAATATTCGGCTACAGAAACAACAGAAAAGATGATTCAAATTGGTGATTTAACAATTGATCCAATTAATTTTACAGTTGAAAAAAACGGGAAGTCTCTCAAACTTACTTTAAAAGAATTTGAGATTTTAAAGCTATTCGTAAAGAACCAAAATCGTGTATTTACGAAAGCGCAAATATATACATTAGTTTGGAATGAAGAGTATTACGGTGACGATAACGTTATCAATGTTCATATGAGAAGATTGCGTGAAAAAATCGAAAGTGATCCATCTAATCCAGAATATATTAAAACGTTATGGGGCATCGGCTATAAGCTGGAAGTGATGTAATATGATCAATTTGTTAATAGGTATTATTTTTATATTGTTATGTGTTATTTATATGCAATATAAAATGAGAAAAAATAGTAGTAAAAATTTACGATACACATATGAAAAGTTAGAAAGTATTGTAAATGAAAAAACAGGCGAGACGTTACTCGTTATGACAGATGATCTAGAATTGCAAAAATTATTAGTGGCAATTAATCAATTATTAGATGCAAAACAGAAAACGAATGCAGATCATGCAAAAGTAGAAATTTCGATGAGAAAAATGCTTTCAAATATTTCGCATGACTTGAAAACACCACTAACAGTTATTCTTGGATATACAGAAATGTTAAATAAGGATAACACGATGAATAAAGAAGAACAACAAATATTACTTGAGAAAGTGCATACGAAAACACTAGAAGTGATGGAGCTAATTCATAAGTTTTTTGATTTAGCAAAATTAGAATCTGGTGACAAAGCAATTGAAATGACAAAAGTAAATATGAATGAAGTTTGCCGCGAGAAGATTTTATCATTTTATGATTTAGTGACGACGAAAGGTTTTCAGGTTCATATTGATATACCAGAAAGAAATATATACGCACTTGGAAATGTGGAAGTATTAGGTAGGGTATTGAATAATTTAATATCAAATGCGATTACATATGGAGACGATGGAAAGGTACTCGGTATGACGTTAAGAGATGATGACACGAGCGTGTATATAGATATATGGGATACAGGAAAAGGAATTGATGAATCTCATATTGATAAAGTGTTTGAACGTATGTATACACTTGAAGATTCAAGAAATAGATTGTACCAAGGAAGCGGTCTCGGATTAACGATTACGAAACGGCTTGTGGAAGCGATGGACGGAAAAATTCATCTTTCTAGTAAACCGTATGAAAAAACAATTTTTACAATTGTATTAACAAAGATACAGTTTTAGCTTGTAGAGCGGTAGATTCTACAAGCTTTTTTCAGCGTAAGGAATTTGTAAGAAACGGGTAAGAAAAAAGAGATTTCCGTTGTCTATTATAGAAATATAGAGTATTGCGAAAGGGGAAAGTAACATGACATATATATTAAAAACAAATCAGTTAACGAAAGTGTTTAAAGGGAAAGAAGTTATTTCCACTGTTAACATGCATGTGAAAAAAGGAGAGATATACGGTTTTTTAGGACCAAACGGTGCTGGTAAAACAACGATTATGAAAATGATTACAAATTTAATAAAACCGACGAGTGGTGATATTGAAATCTTCGGTGATAAATTAACAGATACATCTTATGAAGTATTAAAAAGAATGGGGACAATTATTGAATACCCAATCTTTTATGATAAATTAACGGCGAAAGAAAACTTAGACCTACATTGTGAATACATGGGCTACTACGATAAAAATGCAATTGAACATGCTTTACATTTAGTGAAACTACAAGGGGTAGATAATAAAAAAGTAAAAGATTTTTCATTAGGAATGAAACAACGACTCGGTATTGCAAGGGCAATCGTTACAAAGCCAGAATTGCTCATTTTAGATGAACCAATTAACGGTTTAGATCCAATTGGTATTAAAGAGTTACGAGACTTATTTAAAATGCTTTGCAAAGAATATGGCATTACATTATTAGTTTCTAGTCATATTTTAGGTGAGATGGAACTAATGGCCGATACAATTGGTGTGATTCAAAATGGAAAACTAATAAAAGAAGTTTCAATGAAGAGTATTAACGGAAAACAAACAGAGTATATTGAAATTACTGTTCCTGATGTGAAACGTGCAGCTTATATTTTAGAAGATAAACTTGGTATAAAAAACTACAAAATAATGAGTGGAACCATGATTCGTGTGTATGATACGTCAGCGTCTCAGCAGGCCATTTCAAAAGCACTTATTATGAACGATGTGGAAATTGAAAGTATTAATAAGAAACATAGTTCCTTAGAAGAATATTTCTTAAATGTAATGGATGGAGAAGGTATTCATGCTTAATGGACTGTGGCTGAACCTGGTAAGTGGATTTATCGTAATGCTAATAAGTGGAATTTTATATTATAGAAAACCAGAGCGGAAATGGTTGTTCATTGTACTAGTGATAGGAATGTTAAGCTTCGTTACTGCTGGAATTAGAATGTTAGCAGCATAGAGACAGGTATATAAAGAATGGAGGCGTAATTTATATGTTTAAATTAATGAAGCTCGAATGGAAGAAACATAAATTATCTCGTTACTTTAAAAGTGTAGCAATTTGTATTATAGCAATTTTCGCTGCAGTAAGCCTTATGGCATTGGGAATGAAAGCCGAGGAAAACATGCTCTTCTCTGACTTCACGCAGAACATGGCTGCAGCAAATATTTTTATTAGGATAACATTCATTATTTTTAGTTCGGTCATTTTATCACGTTTAGTAATTGATGAGTATAAGAATAAAACGATGCAATTATCGTTTATGTACCCGCTGCAAAGGAAAATGCTAATGAGGGCGAAATTAACAATTGTTTTTTGTTTTTGTTTTGTGAGTACCATTATCGCTACTTTTATTATTAGTTTACTCGTATATTTTGTGAGTCCCATGATGGGACTGATTGAAACGCCAGCTACGATGGGTGAAATAATAGCTATCGTTCCAGATACTTTTATAAGTGCATTTATGATATCTGGTATAAGTTTAATTCCTTTATTTTTTGGAATGAGAAAGAAATCGACACCGACAACGATTACTTCGGCAGTAATAATTGGTATGCTGATTAGTGGTAACGTTGGTCCTGGAAACGATCAAGTAAGTATGTTTGATTTTATAGCTATCCCAATCGTACTCTGTTTATTAGGGATCTTCATTAGTTATTTATCGTTTCGTAAAATCGATAAGATTGATGTGGTGTGAAGCAAGCTTAAAACAACAATGAACTGGGGTATGAATGGTGAAAAAGATAATAGTAATTGCAATATTATTCATTACAATTGCTAGTGCGGTTTTTGGTTTTAAGGTGTTTCAGGGGAAAGGTTTTAAGAAAGAAAAGTCTTTTGAGATAAATAATATAAAAGAAATAGAAGTAGATAATGAAAACTGGAATCTTGAATTTAAAAGTACAGACGCTAATAAAATAGTAATTTCCGCTCAAGGTGAACAAGTAGATAAAGAGATAGATCCTGTCAAAATAGAAAATGATGAAAATAAAATTGTGATTAAACAAAAACAAAAGATGAACAGATTTTTTAATGGTTTCACGTTTAGGAAGAAAAATAGTATATCTATAGCTATTCCGAAGAAAGAAATAGATAAAATTGTATTAAATAATAAATCGGGTGATGTGAAAATAAGAGATATAGTAGTAAAAAATATCATGACAAAAGGCAAGTCTGGAGATGAAATGATTGTAGGACTATCAGCCGAGAAAGGTGAATTCATATCGCAAAGTGGAGAGTTAGTTTTAAAAGGTAGTTCAGTACAAGAATTAAATATAAAGTCTACGACTGGTGATAACTATATAACAAATGTAAGTAACTCAAATATGAACATCACTTCAACATCTGGGGAAGTATTACTGAAAGATATGACAGAAGGAAAATCATTATTTATAGAAACAAAATCAGGGGATATTGGCGTACGGTATAAAGGTGTCCCTGCATCATTGAAGCTTATGGCTAAAAGTAATTCGGCTGACGTAATAGTGGATTTAAAAGGACTTAAGAAAGATAAAAATACAGAAAAGATAAAAGAAGGAACTGTTGGTGATGCAAAAAACGAAGTGAAGATTTTAAGTAAAACAGGGGTAATTTATATTGATTAAAGTTTAAATGAAAGGAGGACTATCATGCTACGTCTTATGAAGCTAGAATTGAAGAAGTTTAAGTTTGGATGGTATGTGAGGGGAGCAGTTATTGCAAATATCATTATACTGGCATTATTAATCTTTGTTAGTTTCATTGCACAAATAGAAGGAGATTCAGAAATAAGAGATCCGCAGATGATTTTGCTAATGGCTAGTACAGTAGTAAGAGCAACGTTTATTATTTTTGGTAGTGTGTTAATCGCAAGGTTAATAATTGGTGAATATAAAAATAAAACAATACTACTTATGTTTTCTTATCCTATTAACCGAAAGAAAATGATGGCTAGTAAGTTGGCTATTACAGCGATAGTAACATTTATAACAGTTATTGTATCTAACATTTTAGTAGTAGGAATTTTCTTTGGGATAGATAGTTATTTTTCAATTCTTCCTCATTCATTCACAGTAGATCAATTGGTGCAAGAAGGAATAAAACTAGTTCCTTTAGCTATTGCAACTGCGGGAATGAGTTTAATCCCATTATATTTTGGAATGCGTAAACGTTCAGTGCCAACTACAATTGTTTCATCTCTTATCGTTGTAGCAATTGCAATGAATAGCAACCCAGCGTTTCCTACAGCAACTTTATTTCCCCTTCAACTAGCACTCGCAGCAATTGGAGCTGTGATTGCATATTACGGAATTAAAAATATAGAGAAGGAAGATATAACTGTATGACAAGAATAAGAAAAAAGAGTTGGGTTACACTAACTCTTTTTTGTATATGTATGCTTCGTTACTACTCTGTAAATTTGGAGTGTTTGCTTAAATACTCTTGAACTCCTGGAGAGATATTAAAGTTATTAGGACTTTTATATTCGATAGTAAAATCTCCGCCTCTACTTGTCTCAAAGGAGATGGCATAGCTATTCATTTTAGCATCGTAAGAAGTATTTTTGACTTCTGCATCTAGATTAAAATATTTTGTAATATATTCTTTTGAGTCCGTAATTGCTGCTTGTTTTCCCCAAGGGGTACCATAATAGGTGAAATAAAGAGATACACTAATAACTCCAATAAGGGAAGTTAGTAAAATAGTTCCCATAGCTATTTTTTTATTTTTTGTATTCAATTTGGTTACTCCTCTTCGTAATATGTATTCATTTTAACCTATATATTCCATAAAACAACCATTTTAAAAAATAGTTTCACATGAAACAAGTTACAGAAAAAGACAAGATGTGTAAACACCTTGTCTTTTTTTTCGTTACATTTTAGGAGCTTCCATTCCAGCCGCAGCCCACTCTTCTTTTGCGGGGCCGTACACACCAGGAACTGTTAAGCCGGCTTGTCGCATTAAAACCGTCATTTGCCCGCGATGGTGATTTTGATGATTAATAAGTGTCATTAAAAATATGGAATTCGGCATAGGGCGACCAAAGAAGTTGTTAATAGTAGCTAAGTCTTTATCAGTCCATTTATTTTGAAGTGTTTCAACAAAAGCCGCGTTCACTTTACGGTACTCATCTGCAATTGTTTTTGCAGAAGTTGGAACAGGATAATCTTTCGTTTCTCCTTCAAACTTTAGCCCTGTGCCAGATAGTATAACAGGAATTGCCGTCACGATGTGCCAAGCAACTCTACCTAACGTCCAGTGCCCAGGTGCAATTTCTTGTGATAAAGATGCATCGGTTAATGAATCAAGCATTTTCTGAGTAGACTCTGCTTCGTATGTCCATGATTGTAAAAAGCCTTCAATTGTTTGGTACATAGTTATCCCTCCTATTTTTGTTCATAGATTAAATTCGTGAGAGATAATATAATCCCTGTTCCACAAGAAATAATTAATTAAGCATTGCTACAATATGAAAACAATTAGAAAATATTTGTAAAAGTGTCAGGAAACGAATGTGCTCATTCGTATATATAATGAATAAAGAATAGGATAAAGAGTGGTGATAAGGGTGAAGGGTATAGAAATAGTAGAAGGTCTTCGGAAACAAGATATGTTAGCATTACATACAGCAATTGATCGATATGGAGATTTAATTTATAAGGTAGTTCATAGTATTTTAGATACGGCACAGAGTAAGGTGTTAACGGTTGTATGTGTTTTTTATGGATCGTTATTATAATGAAGTTGATTTAAAAGTATGTGTATTGAATGAAGTAGCTTATATGAAAACAATATTAGACCGTAAAGGTGGAAGTGAGTTTCTGCATATAAAGTATAAAAATGATAACGAATACGTATTATTGGGAAATGCTGATGATTACAGAGAGTTATTTCAAATAGTAGGTAGGTTGAAAATAGCGAATGGAATAGAATTGAGATTACAAGATAAGAAATTAAAGAGAAAGTTAACTTTAAAACGAAGTGTGTTCAATATAATCATGTATTTACTTGTTATATATATTATGTACAAAGCCTATGTTAATTTTATGCCATAATAGGAAAAGACGGCTTCACATATATGAAGCCGTCTTTTAATTAACCTTCTTCCCACTCTTCCTCATCAACCATAAGAAATAAGGTGCTCCAAGTACAGCGACGACAAGGCCAGAAGGGATTTCTTTCGGATATGCGATTGTACGTCCAAGTAAGTCAGCAACAGAAAGAAGGATTGCTCCAAATAGTGCTGAACAAACGAATAGTCTTTGATGGTTCATACCAACAACAATTCTTGCTAAGTGAGGTGCGACAAGGCCTAAAAAGGCAATTGTACCGACAGCAGCGATATTTACTGATGCAAGTAGTGTCGCTAGCACAATTAGAGCAAGACGTGTTTTATTTACTGGTTGCCCAAGTCCAGTTGCTAAATCGTCTCCCAGTACGAGAACGTCAAGTTGTTTTATTAAGAAAAAGATAATGAATACAAGAATTAGAGATGGATATAGAATGATATTTTCTAAGTGATTCCACCCTCTTGCATACGTGCTGCCAGATAACCATGTTAAAGCAGCGGCAACATTCAAATTGGCTCTAACGATAAAGATTTGAATAATTGCTGAGCCAAGTGCAGAAATACCAATCCCTATTAAAGCAAGAGCTGTGGGGCTAAACCCTGATTTCCATGAGAAGAAGAGGACAATTCCTACTGCAAGTAGTCCACCAATAAATGCACCAATTGGTAGGAAGAAACCAGGAAGTGCAGGAAAGACATACATAACAGTTAAAGCACCGACACCAGCTCCCGATGAAATACCAATAATAGAAGGATCGGCAAGTGGGTTTCGTAGTATACCTTGGAAAACAAGCCCACTTATTGCAAGGCATGCACCAGCAATAGCGGCAACGAGCATTCTTGGTAAACGAAGATTCATCATCATATTTTTGTCAAATTGTGTTAATTGACCTGATATAACATTAGTAATGCTTTCGATATAAGCGTTACTACCGATTGTAATACCAAGAGCAATCGTCACAATACAAAGTGTGATAGATATAATGATTACCTTTTTATAAGAGTAATAGCGGGAGCTAGCTCCAGCTGCATTCGCACCGTTATCATTCATATATTGTTTCGATTTCATCATTCGGTACACTAAGTAAATAAGCCAAGGAGATCCAATCATTGCTGTGACTGCCCCAACAGGAAGTTCTGCACCGGTTGGATCTATTAATCTACCGACAACATCTGCTCCAAGCAATAATACTGCCCCCCATAAGAAAGAAGAGAGAAGAAGAGTAAAGTGTTGACGGTATCCGATAAGGCGCATTAAATGAGGTGCAACTAAGCCGACAAATCCAATTGGTCCAACAACAGTAACAATTACTGCTGTTAAAAAGATTGCAGCAATGAAGGCGATAAGACGTGTTACTGCTGTTTTTTCACCAAGAGAAACAGCAACATCATCACCAAGTAAGAGAATGTTGAGTTTACGAGATATAAATAGTAAAACTAGGAAAGAAATAATGATAAATGGAAAAGCAAATTGAACGCCATCCCAGTTATTTTGAATAAGAGATCCAGCTCCCCATAAAAATAAACCAGCTGTTTCATTTTCATAGAAAAGCTGCATCGTTCCGGTAAAGGCAGAGAGCATTAATGTAACGACCATACCAGCTAATGCCATTCTGAGTGGGGTTCCCTTTTTTCCACCAGAAATACGGTATACAAATAAAGCAGTAATAGCACCGCCGATAAATGTGAACAGAAGAGAATTAATTTGTAAACCTTTCGGTAAGAAAATTGTAGCCGCTACTAGAAAGAAATATGCGCCAGAGTGAATACCCATTGTACTGGATTCAGCAAGTGGATTTTTCGTTAACGTTTGTAAAATAACCCCTGATGCAGCAAGAGCGCCTCCTGCTAAAATGGCAATTACGGCTCTAGGTAATCGAAGCATGATTAAAGTTTGATGTTCTAGCGATTGGTTCGGTGAGATAAGAGCATCAATAATCATACTATAGGAAATGTTTGCTTGACCTTGTCCGATATGGATAAAGAAAAGGAGGAGCAAGAGAGCTGCTCCTCCTCCGAATACAAGACTTGCTCGAAGTGTACGTTGTAAGCTATTCATTGTGTAATCACTTCTTCGCTGTCATTACATCTGCTACTTGTGTTGCTAAAGATGTTGCAGACTCAGGACCACCGAAAATCCAAGTGTCGCCTTTTAATTTATACATTTTGTTTTCTTTTTTGAACTTTAATTCTTCCCAAGCAGGGTTGCCTTTTAGTTGCGTGTCAAAAATGTTATCTTCATCCGCTACAATGTAAATGAAGTTTGAATCTTGTACACTTTGTAATGATTCTACAGTTGTTTGTTTAAAACCATCTGGCTCAGATTTTCCTGCTTCAAAAGTATTTGTTAAACCTAATTTTTTTGTAACTTGTAAAGCTAAAGAATTGTCAGTTAAGATACGGAATGTTGGTACGTTTTTAGCAGTAAATGCTTGTGCCATTGCGATGTTTTTATCTTTTAAGTCTGCTTTCTCAATTTTTGCTTTTGCATCAGCGAATGCTTTATCCATATCAGCTAATACTTTTTTACCTTCTTCTTCTTTTCCAACTGCTTTTGCAATTTGTTTAAATGTTTCTGTCATTTCAGCAAAGTGATCGTTATTACTTGTTGATGGATCAAACATAACTGTTGGTGCAATTTGCTCTAATTCATTTTTAATTGCTTTACCACGGAATGAAGCTGTGATAATTAAGTCTGGCTTTAAACGGCTAATTTCTTCTAAGTTTGGTTGTTGACGTGTCCCTACATCTACAACATCTTTACTCGGTTTTGTTTTTGTATTTACCCATTTATTATAATTCTTAATGTCTGCCATCCCTACTGGCTGAACACCAAGTGTTAATAAGTCTTCTGAATATACCCACTCAAGTACAACTACTTTTTTCGCTGGTTTATCTAACTTCGTTTCCCCTTCAGCGTGTTTAATTGTTATAGCTTGATTTTTATTGTCCGCTTTTGTTTCTTTTTTCTCCTCTTTTTGCTGTCCGCATCCAACAGCGAATAGAAGAACTACTATGAAAATACTGAGAATTTTCTTCATCTTCTGCCCCCAAATTAAGTGTTTTTTATAACTAGCACCATAAGTGAAAATGGTTATCAATTACAACACCCAAATCATACTATGAGGGTATTTTAAGTGTCAATATATTTTTAAAATTTTGACGAAAAATAACAAATTATATGAATTTTTATATATTATAGTCGTTATTTATCCCTCTATTTGCCCGGCTGTAAGATTCACATCTCAAAATTTGGATGGAGCAAAGAAGTTAGGTGGGAGTCGGGCTGATTAAAGTTTCACTTTATGGAGAGTAAGTCTCTTTACTAAAAATATTGGCAAATGTGAAAAGTTTAAATGGGAACTTGGCTGTGTACGAAAGTGTAATGTGTATGGTTAATAATCTGTGGAGATGGGGCGAAAGTACAAGCAAAAGGAGTGAGAATTGCATGTAATAATTACTAGAATGTATGGAGGAAATCTGTGTTTTATCCCCGACTAGGCAAAGTATTTCTTTGTTATTTAGATAGGTGTTTTTTAATTCGGTGATTGCACTAAAAAGATCGAATGTAAAGGAAGTGATCAACATGTCTTCATGGAGCAATAACATAAATGGATATTGTGGGTGTAATAATCAAAATGGTGTACATGTTGATTCATGCTGTTTTAGTTGCGATGGGACAGTTCCTAAGGTTGGTCCGACAGGTTCAACAGGTCCAACGGGTTCAACAGGTCCAACGGGAGCGACAGGCGACACAGGTCCAACGGGAGCAACGGGTCCAACAGGAGCGACAGGTTCAACAGGTCCAACGGGAGCGACGGGAATAACAGGAGCAACGGGTTCAACAGGTCCAACGGGAGCGACAGGAATAACAGGAGCAACGGGTTCAACAGGTCCAACGGGAGCGACAGGTTCAACGGGGGCGACAGGTTCAACAGGCCCAACGGGAGCAACGGGAGCGACAGGAATAACAGGAGCAACGGGTTCAACAGGTCCAACGGGAGCGGCGGGAATAACAGGAGCAACGGGTCCAACAGGAGCAACAGGCTCAACCGGGGCTACAGGTACAAGTATCACGGCGACATATGCATTTGCAAATAATACGTCAGGAACAGCGATATCAGTACTTCTAGGTGGAACGAATGTCCCGCTTCCGAATAATCAAAATATCGGTCCAGGTATTACGGTTTCCGGGGGAAATACAGTATTTACGGTTGCAAATGCTGGAAATTACTATATTTCATATTCGATTAATATAACGGCTTCATTATTAGTTAGTTCACGGATTACAATCAATGGAGCACCACTTGCTGGAACAATCAATTCTCCTGCGTTAGCAACTACATCATTTAGCGCAACAATCATTACAACTCTTGCAGCAGGAGATGCTATTAGCTTGCAATTATTTGGTTTGTTAGCTGTCGCAACATTATCAACAACTACTCCAGGAGCAGTGTTAACGATAATAAGATTGAGCTAAGCCATAACTCTCTTACTCTTTTAAGATTAAGAGAGTTTCTACATATAATAAGAAGTTAATGAAGTAAAGCATAGTTATACAAAAGTCAGAATATTATGATTGTAACGCTATGGTGACTATAATATAATGAAAATAACCATCATGAATGAACATTCATTTATTTTTTATGTATTTGAAGGGGGAATGAAGGTGGAAAAACCATGGTTGAAAAGTTATCCAGAGAAAATTCCGAGTACGATTTCTTATGATATTCAGCCGCTTCATAGATATGTAGAACAGATGGCTTCTCGCTACCCAGAAAAGAAAGCGCTTCACTTTTTAGGGAAGGATATTACGTTTTCGGACTTCCATGATAAGGTGAAGCGGTTTGCAAATTATCTTCAAAAACTCGGTGTGGAAAAGGGTGATCGAGTTGCTATTATGTTGCCGAATTGTCCGCAAGCTGTAATTGGTTATTACGGTACATTACTTGCGGGAGGTATCGTAGTACAAACCAATCCACTGTATACAGAAAGGGAATTAGAATATCAGCTTCATGACTCGGGAGCAAAAGTAATTCTTTGTCTCGATTTAGTGTTTCCAAGAGTAACGAATGTTCAATCTGCTACAAAAATTGAGCATATTATCGTAACTCGTATTGCAGACTTTTTACCATTCCCTAAAAATCTATTGTATCCATTTGTGCAGAAAAAACAGTCGAATTTAGTTGTGAAAGTATCAGAGAGTGAAACAATTCATCTTTGGAATTCAGTAGAAAAAGAAGTGAATACGAATGTTGAGGTGCCTTGTGATCCTGAAAATGATCTAGCTCTTTTACAGTACACAGGAGGAACAACCGGATTTCCGAAAGGAGTTATGTTAACGCATAAAAACCTCGTCTCTAACACGTTAATGGGAGTTCAATGGTTATATAATTGCAAAGAAGGAGAAGAAGTCGTTCTTGGGGTTCTTCCATTTTTCCATGTTTATGGTATGACAGCTGTTATGAATTTAAGTATTATGCAAGGATACAAAATGGTCCTTATTCCAAAGTTTGATATGAAAATGGTTTTTGAAGCGATTAAGAAGCATAAAGTGACATTGTTTCCAGGGGCACCAACTATTTATATCGCTCTTTTAAATAGTCCGCTTTTAAAAGAATACGATATTTCTTCTATTCGTGCTTGTATTAGTGGATCAGCACCACTGCCAGTAGAAGTACAGGAAAAGTTCGAAAAAGTTACAGGTGGTAAACTAGTAGAGGGATATGGTTTAACAGAATCCTCTCCGGTTACACATAGTAATTTTTTATGGGAAAAGCGAGTGCCAGGTAGCATCGGAGTTCCGTGGCCAGATACAGAAGCAATCATTATGTCGCTTGAAACTGGTGAGGCATTACCGCCAGGAGAAATAGGTGAAATTGTAGTGAAAGGCCCTCAAATTATGAAAGGATATTGGAATAAGCCAGAGGAAACAGCGGCTGTATTGCAAGATGGCTGGCTCCATACAGGTGATGTTGGCTACATGGATGAAGATGGATTCTTCTATGTAAAAGATCGCAAGAAAGATATGATTGTCGCGAGTGGATTTAATGTGTATCCTCGTGAAGTTGAAGAAGTATTATATGAGCATGAAAAAGTGCAAGAAGTAGTGACAATTGGAGTTCCAGATCCGTACCGAGGAGAGACAGTTAAAGCATTTGTTGTGTTAAAAGAAGGTACGGAATGCTCTGAGGAAGAATTAAATCAGTTTGCACGTAAATATTTAGCGGCTTATAAAGTTCCGAAAGTATATGAGTTTAGAGATGAATTGCCGAAAACGACAGTAGGGAAAATTTTGCGCCGTGTTCTAATAGATGAAGAGAAGAGAAAGAATGAGGATGAGCAAACGGGCTAAGGCCCTTTCTTTTTGAAAAAATAGGATTGACACTTTTCTAAATAGTCAGTATTATAAGAATATGAATGACTATTCATTCAGTCATCTTCTTGAAGGGGACAGTAAAGTGAAGAAAAATAGACCGAAATACAATCAAATTATTGATGCGGCAGTCATTGTGATTGCGGAGAATGGGTACCACCAAGCGCAAGTTTCTAAAATCGCAAAGCAAGCTGGGGTAGCTGATGGCACGATTTATTTATATTTTAAAAATAAAGAAGATATATTAATATCCTTATTCCAAGAGAAGATGGGAGAATTTGTCGAAACAATTCGTCAAAAAACAGCAGGAATTGAAAGCGCTGTATCGAAGTTATTCATGTTGGTAGAAACGCACTTCTTGCTGTTGTCGCAAAATGATCCTCTTGCTATCGTTACGCAATTAGAGCTAAGGCAGTCCAATCAAGACTTGCGCCTTAAAATAAATGAAGTATTAAAAGGCTACTTACAAGTTATGGATGAGATTTTAGAGACTGGTATAAAACAAGGTGAATTTCAAGCAGATTTAAATGTTCGCGTGGCAAGACAAATGATCTTTGGAACAGTAGATGAAGTTGTGACCAATTGGGTAATGAGCGATCATAAGTATGATCTGGTCGCACTTTCAAAAACGGTACACGGGCTACTTATTGCAGCTTGTGGTTATCGTCAATAATGGGAGGGATCATGTTGAAATTCCTATCTGTAAGAGTTGAAGATCATATTGCGGTGGCGACGTTAAATCACGCACCAGCGAATGCGATGTCTTCACAAGTTATGCATGACGTTACTGAATTAATTGATCAAGTGGAAAAGGATGATAACATTCGTGTTGTTGTTATTCACGGTGAAGGACGTTTCTTCTCAGCAGGAGCAGATATTAAAGAATTTACATCTGTTACTGAAGCGAAGCAAGCAACAGAATTAGCACAGCTTGGACAAGTTACGTTTGAGCGTGTTGAAAAATGTTCAAAACCAGTTATTGCGGCAATTCATGGAGCGGCACTGGGCGGCGGCCTTGAGTTTGCTATGTCTTGCCACATGCGCTTTGCAACTGAAAGTGCAAAACTTGGTTTACCTGAATTAACACTTGGATTAATTCCTGGCTTTGCAGGTACACAGCGCTTACCACGTTATGTTGGGAAAGCGAAAGCTTGTGAAATGATGTTAACAAGTACACCAATTACTGGTGCAGAAGCATTAAAGTGGGGACTTGTTAACGGATTGTTCTCTGAAGAATCATTTTTAGATGATACGCTTAAAGTTGCAAAACAAATTGCTGGAAAAAGTCCAGCAACAACTCGTGCTGTACTAGAGTTATTGCAAACGACAAAATCGTCTCATTACTATGAAGGTGTACAACGTGAATCACAAATTTTTGGTGAAGTATTTACGAGTGAAGATGGAAGAGAAGGTGTAGCCGCATTTTTAGAAAAGCGTAAACCTTCATTTAGTGGCAGGTAGTTCAATTATTTTTTAATATAAATTAACAGAAAATTAAAATTGATAGAATCTTTCTGAAAAACAAGGGGGTAAATGGAATGAACATCTACGTACTCATGAAACGAACATTTGATACAGAAGAAAAAATCGTAATTAAAAACGGTGCAATTTACGATGGCGAAGCGGAATTCATCATCAACCCTTACGATGAATATGCAATTGAAGAAGCAATTCAAGTAAGAGACGCACAAGGTGGAGAAGTTACAGTTGTAACAGTCGGTGGCGAAGATAGTGAGAAAGAACTTCGTACTGCATTAGCAATGGGCTGTGATAAAGCGGTATTAATTAATATTGAAGATGATGTAGAAAATGGTGACCAGTTCACGACAGCAAAAGTACTTGCTGAATATTTAAAAGATAAAGATGCAGATTTAATTTTAGGCGGAAACGTTGCAATTGATGGTGCATCTGGACAAGTAGGGCCACGCGTAGCTGAAGCGTTAAATATTCCATATGTAACGACAATTACAAAACTTGAAATTGACGGTACAAATGTGAAGATTGAGCGTGATGTTGAAGGTGATACAGAAGTGATTGCAACTTCATTACCAGTTTTAGTAACAGCACAGCAAGGTTTAAATGAACCTCGTTACCCATCGCTTCCAGGTATTATGAAAGCGAAGAAAAAGCCACTAGAAGAATTAGAATTAGATGATTTAGATTTAGAAGAAGATGATGTGGAAGCAAAGACAAAAACAATTGAAATCTATTTGCCTCCTAAGAAAGATGCAGGAAAAGTGTTACAAGGCGAGCTGCAAGATCAAGTAAAAGAACTTGTATCGTTGCTCCATACAGAAGCGAAAGTAATCTAATAAAATACGAAATTATATATGCAGGAGGGAAAATCTATGGCTCGTAAAGTATTAGTAATGGGTGAAGTTCGTGATGGATCGCTACGTAACGTTTCGTTTGAAGCGGTAGCAGCAGCAAAAACAATTGCAGAAGGCGGTGAAGTAGTAGGTCTTCTAATTGGAGACAGCGTTGCCTCTTTTGCAAATGAATTGATTCATTACGGTGCAGATCGCGTTGTGACAGTTGAAAATGATAAATTAAAATCATATACATCTGATGGTTATGCACAAGCGTTTTTAGCTGTACATGCTGAAGAAAATCCAGAAGGTATTGTCTTTGGACATACGGCACTTGGTAAAGATTTATCACCAAAATTAGCAGCGAAGCTTGAAGCTGGTTTAGTTTCTGACGTAACTGCTTTAGAGGTTGAAGGTGGAAATGTTATCTTCACTCGTCCAATTTACTCTGGTAAAGCATTCGAGAAGAAGATTGTAACAGACGGCATCTTATTTGCGACAGTGCGTCCAAATAACATTGCAACTCTGGAAAAAGATGAGTCTCGCAGCGGTGACGTATCTTCTATTACAGTTGATGTGAAAGATTTACGTACAATTATTCAAGATGTTGTCCGTAAAACAGCAGAAGGTGTGGATCTTTCTGAAGCGAAAGTTATTATCGCTGGCGGACGCGGTGTGAAGAGTGAAGAAGGATTTAAACCATTAAAAGAGTTAGCTGACGTACTAGGCGGCGCTGTTGGGGCATCTCGTGGTGCTTGTGACGCTGAATACTGTGAGTACTCATTACAAATTGGTCAAACTGGTAAAGTTGTTACGCCAGACTTATACATTGCATGTGGTATTTCTGGTGCGATTCAGCATTTAGCAGGTATGTCTAACTCAAAAATAATCGTTGCGATTAATAAAGATCCAGAAGCAAGTATCTTCAAAGTAGCTGACTACGGTATTGTTGGTGACTTGTTCGAAGTTGTACCTCTTTTAACAGAAGAGTTTAAAAAGTTAAAAGTACATTCATGATTTAAGTACCCTTGAGTTCCAAGTGAAGTACCCCTATATATAGAAAAAGGTGAGAGATCCCCTGTCTCTCATCTTTTTAGTATTTAATCCATATTTTTATATAGTATAAAGGAACATTTTTTTGTTACAATACATAACGATACATATTATTCGCCACGTATATAAGTTAATGATATACTCTTGGTAGAATATACTTGAAGGAGGAAATAAAATGGCAATTGTAAACGCAAATGACCAAAGCTTCGCAGCTGAAACTAGCGAAGGTGTTGTATTATTAGATTTCTGGGCACCTTGGTGTGGACCTTGTAAAATGATCGCTCCTGTATTAGAGGAAATTGATGCAGAACTAGGCGAAAAAGTAAAAGTAGTAAAAGTAGACGTTGATGAAAACCAAGAAACTGCTCGTCAATTCGAAGTAATGAGCATTCCAGCTCTTTTCGTATTAAAAGACGGTAAAGTAGTTGATCAAGCGTTAGGTTACAAACCGAAAGAAGCGTTAGTAGAATTAGTTTCTAAACACTTCTAAAATAAAAAAAGCTACCATTTGGTAGCTTTTTTTATTTTCTTTTTTACAGTCTTTCCGTTACAATGAAAGAACGTATGTTGGGTGTTTGGGCATAGTATGTTTTCAAGGGAAAATAAAAATGCTAAGTATGTAGAAATGGAGGGAGACGAGTGCACGAACATTTGAAAGAGAAGTTGGCTATTTTACCAGATCAACCTGGTTGTTATTTGATGAAAGATAAGCAAGGAACGGTTATATATGTCGGAAAGGCAAAAGTGCTTAAAAATCGTGTGCGCTCGTACTTTACTGGTTCACATGATGGGAAAACACTGCGGCTTGTAGGAGAAATTGTTGATTTTGAATATATTGTAACCTCTTCGAATTTAGAAGCACTTATTTTAGAGTTAAATCTAATTAAAAAATATGATCCGAAATATAATATTCAATTAAAAGATGATAAAACATATCCTTTTATTAAAATTACGGCGGAGAAGCAACCGCGCTTACTCATTACTCGAAACGTAAAAAAGGATAAAGGGAAATATTTTGGTCCTTATCCAAATGCACAATCTGCTCATGAAACGAAAAAACTGCTAGATCGTATGTATCCACTTCGGAAATGCACGAATATGCCAGATAAAGTTTGTTTGTATTATCATATGGGGCAATGTTTAGCGCCTTGTGTGAAAGAAGTGACGGAAGAACAAAATAAAGAAATTGTAGATGAAATTATTAAGTTTTTAAATGGTGGACATAAAGAAGTTCGTTCAGAACTAGAAATAAAAATGTATGAGGCCTCAGAGAAACTAGAGTTTGAACGTGCAAAAGAGTTGCGTGATCAAATTGCTCATATTGATGCGATTATGGAAAAACAAAAGATGATTATGAGTGACTTAGTGGATCGTGATGTGTTTGGGTATGCAGTGGATAAAGGATGGATGTGTGTTCAAGTTTTCTTCGTTCGAAAAGGAAAGCTAATTGAACGTGATGTTTCTATGTTTCCAATTTACGATGAACCAGAAGAGGGTTTTTTAACGTTTATCGGCCAATTTTATGAAAACAGTAGTCATTTTAAGCCGAAGGAAATTGTCGTTCCAGGAAGTATAGACTCGGAATTAGTAGAGCGCTTTTTAGAAGTGGAAGCGACGCAGCCGAAACGTGGTAAGAAAAAAGACCTTGTAGAATTGGCAAATAAAAATGCGAAGATTGCTCTGGAAGAGAAGTTTTACTTAATTGAACGTGATGAAGAACGAACGATTAAAGCGGTAGATCATTTAGGGAAGCAGCTTGGGATTGAAACGCCATATCGTATTGAAGCGTTTGATAACTCAAATATTCAAGGAACAAATCCCGTTTCTGCAATGATTGCTTTTATCGATGGGAAACCGGCGAAGAAAGAGTATCGAAAATATAAAATTAAAACGGTTCAAGGACCAGATGATTATGAGTCTATGAGAGAAGTTGTGAGGCGCCGTTATACAAGGGCGCTTAAAGAAAATTCACCTTTACCTGATTTGATTATTATTGATGGAGGAAAAGGCCATCTAGCGGCTGCAAGTGATATTTTAGAGAATGAGCTCGGATTATATATTCCGATGGCAGGTCTTGTAAAAGATGATAAACATAAAACCTCCCATTTAATTATTGGGGATCCACCGGAACCTGTGATGCTTGAGAGAAATAGCCAAGAATTTTATTTATTGCAGCGTATTCAAGATGAGGTGCATCGATTTGCGATTACATTCCATCGTCAATTACATGGGAAATCTGTCATTCAATCAGCATTGGATGATATTCCAGGAATCGGTGATAAACGGAAAAAGGTATTGTTAAAACATTTTGGTTCATTAAAGAAGATGAAAGAAGCTTCTATAGAGGAATTTGTCGAAGCGGGTATGCCGAAAAATGTCGCGGAGACGATTTATACGTATTTAACAGATAAGAAGACGTTGTAGTTTACAACGTCTTCTGTTTTTTGGTATAATTTCTGAAGATTTAAAATAAACGTATCTGAATGAAAATACAAAAAAGTCAACTAAACTGATATGTCTAGTTGACTGTAGGTAATGCTTACACTTCAATGAGATCTTTTATATCCCATTTTACAAGAAATGTAATAGAGTCAGAACGTTTTTTCTTTTCTTCGTATGACTCCGCAACGACGTTCCGTTGCTTTTGGATTTGTTCAGCGATGAATCCGGCTTCTAGTTGATAAGAAGAATGTCGTTTTTGTTTTTGACGTTCTGCGATGAGTGTGCCTTTAAGTTGGAACTGCATTTCACGACGCTTATGTTCAACAATGCTTAAAGTGCCCCAGCCAGCCTTTTCAAAGAATTGAATGACTTCTTCAATTGTTTCTAGCGGATATTTTCTTGCAAGGTTTCTACCAGACCAGTATAAAATACCATCTAAATCGTTGCCGATTAAATCAGGTAGTAATTCTTCACGTAGCAATTCATAAGCGAAGGCGTTCAATGAAACATCTTCTAAAGATGTTGTATCGATTGTATTTTTACTCACAATATTCCCCTCTTTCTATAGGGATTATTATATAACATTTCACATTTATAAAAACAGATTTTTCTTTAGGAAAATCTGAATATATAAGAAGAAAAAAAGAATTGGCAAATTATATGCAAATTATGTATACGTTTTCTTGACGCTTCGACAAAAATAGGAGTAAAATGAACTTGGTATCAAATTATGCTGAAATATTTCGAATAATTTTTTCAGTTTTTCTTATGCCAATAGTGAAAAAACATTATTGTCATAAACTAATCTGAAAACAGCAGTCAAACATTCAAGGGGGGTAATGGGGACATGAAAGGCCGCGAGTATACGTTTCGTAAGTGGCACTCATTAATGGGGGTCATCCCGGTTGGTGTCTTTTTGACGCAACATTTAATTGTAAACAACTTTGCAACACGAGGAGCAGAGGCTTTTAACAAAGCTGCAGGCTTTATGGAGCTCCTTCCATTCCGGTATGCGCTAGAAATTTTCATCATCTTTTTACCGATACTGTACCATGCTATATATGGCTTATATATTGCATTTACAGCTAAGAACAATGCGGTTTCTTACGGTTATTTCCGTAACTGGATGTTCGTCTTCCAAAGAATTTCAGGTATCGTTACGCTGATCTTCATTTCTTGGCACGTCTGGGAAACTCGTATTCAAGCAATGTTAGGTAAAGAGGTAAACTATGATATGATGGCAGATATTTTAAACAATCCAGCTATGTTTGCATTCTACTTAGTTGGTGTTGTTTCAACAATTTTCCACTTTGCAAATGGACTATGGACATTCTGCATCAGCTGGGGAATTACAGTATCTCCACGTTCACAAAGAATCTCTACTTATGTAACATTAGCTATTTTCTTAGGTTTATCTTATGTAGGTGTGAGTGCATTATTAGCGTTCATCGATCCACAGCTAGCAAACCAGTAAGGAGTGGGAGAGCATGAAAGGGAAACTTATAGTAGTCGGCGGTGGCTTGGCTGGCTTAATGGCAACGATTAAAGCGGCAGAAGCAGGAGTAAATGTTGAACTGTTTTCTTTAGTACCAGTAAAACGTTCACATTCTGTATGTGCTCAGGGCGGAATTAACGGTGCCGTAAATACGAAAGGTGAAGGGGATTCTCCATGGATCCACTTTGACGATACAATTTATGGTGGGGACTTCTTAGCGAACCAACCACCAGTTAAAGCAATGTGTGAAGCAGCACCTGGTATCATTCATTTAATGGACCGTATGGGTGTTATGTTCAACCGTACGGAAGAAGGACTTCTTGATTTTCGTCGATTTGGTGGAACGCAACATCACCGTACAGCATTTGCTGGTGCAACAACTGGACAGCAATTACTTTACGCATTAGATGAGCAAGTACGTCGTCACGAAGTAGCAGGACTTGTAACGAAATATGAAGGTTGGGATTTCTTACGAGCTGTTGTTGATGATGAAGGTGTGTGCCGAGGAATCGTTGCACAAGACTTACAAACTATGGAGATTAGAAGTTTCGGAGCAGATGCCGTGATTATGGCAACAGGGGGCCCTGGTATCATTTTCGGAAAATCAACAAACTCCATTATCAATACAGGTACAGCAGCTTCTGCTGTATATCAACAAGGCGCATATTATGCAAACGGTGAGTTCATTCAAATTCATCCAACGGCAATTCCTGGAGACGATAAATTACGTCTTATGAGTGAATCTGCACGTGGTGAAGGTGGACGTGTTTGGACATATAAAGATGGTAAACCATGGTACTTCTTAGAAGAAAAATATCCGGCTTACGGAAACCTTGTACCTCGTGACATCGCAACGCGTGAAATCTTTGATGTTTGCGTAGAGCAAAAACTAGGTATTAACGGTGAAAACATGGTGTACTTAGATCTTTCTCATAAAGATCCAAAAGAACTAGATATTAAACTAGGTGGAATTATTGAAATCTATGAGAAATTTACAGGGGATGATCCTCGTAAACTACCGATGAAAATCTTCCCAGCTGTTCACTATTCAATGGGCGGACTATGGGTTGATTATAAACAGATGACAAATATTCCAGGTTTATTTGCAGCAGGTGAGTGTGATTATTCTATGCACGGTGGTAACCGTCTTGGTGCGAACTCACTATTATCAGCAATTTATGGTGGTATGGTAGCAGGACCAAACGCAATTGAGTATATGAAAGGTCTTTCTAAATCATCTGATGCTGTTTCATCTACTGTATATGAGCAAAATGAATTAATCGAAACAGAGAAATTTAACAATATTTTAACGATGGATGGTAACGAAAATGCGTATGTTCTTCATAAAGAGCTTGGAGAATGGATGACAGATAACGTTACAGTAGTTCGTGAAAATAAAAAATTATTAGAAACAGATGCGAAAATTGAAGAATTAATGGCTCGTTACAAACGTATTAACATTAACGATACAGCAAGATGGAGTAACCAAGGTGCTTCATTTACACGCCAACTTGCAAATATGTTTGAGTTAGCACGTGTTATTACAATTGGCGCATATAACCGTAATGAGAGCCGTGGGGCGCATTACAAACCTGAATTCCCAAATCGTGATGATGCAAACTTCTTAAAAACTACGATGGCAAAATTTGAGGGAGAAGGAAATGCACCAGCATTCCATTACGAGGACGTTGATATTTCGTTAATTAAACCACGTAAACGTGATTATTCTTCAAAACACGATGTAGCTGCTAAGGGTGAAGAGAAGGGGGATAAACAACATGTCTGAGAAAACAATCCGCCTCATCATTACGAGACAAGACGGGCCAGATGCGCAAGCGTTTGACCAAGAATTTGAAATTCCATATCGTCCGAATATGAATATTATCTCAGCACTTATGGAAATCCGTCGTAATCCTGTTGATTCAAAAGGGAACCAAACAACTCCGATTGCATGGGATATGAACTGCTTAGAGGAAGTATGTGGTGCATGTTCGATGGTGATTAACGGAAAACCACGTCAATCATGTACGGCACTTATTGATCAATTAGAGCAACCAATTCGCTTAAAACCGATGAAGACGTTCCCGGTTGTACGTGACTTACAAGTTGATCGTAGTCGCATGTTTAATGCTCTAAAACGCGTTAAAGCGTGGATTCCAATTGATGGTACGTATGACCTAGGTCCAGGACCTAGAATGCCTGAGAAAAAGCGTCAATGGGCTTATGAGCTTTCAAAATGTATGACATGTGGTGTTTGCTTAGAATCATGTCCAAACGTAAACAGTAAGTCTGACTTTATTGGACCAGCACCGTTATCACAAGCTCGCTTATTCAACTCACATCCAACGGGTGAAATGCATAAAGCAGATCGCTTACGTGCAATTATGGGAGATGGAGGACTAGCAAACTGTGGTAACTCTCAAAACTGTGTGCAATCATGTCCGAAGGGTATTCCTTTAACAACTTCAATTGCGGCATTAAACCGTGATACAACAATTCAATCGTTCAAAGATTTCTTTGGTAGCGATAATAACTATTAATAAATATTGCCTCTTCATATCGAAGAGGCAATATTTATAACTGTATTTTTCTGTTTATTCTGTTTATTTCGAGGTGAAAAGGAGAGATAACAATGAAGAGGATTTCTTATATTGAAGACTTTGAGCAATGGGAAAGTGGTTTTTCGTTTTACAACCCTGTAAAGGTTCGTTTTGGTGAAGTAGATATGTTTGGACATGTAAATAATGTCGTTGCTTTTACTTATTTTGAAGAAGCTCGTATTGCGTTGTTTAAAGAACTTGGATTTATGCAAGAGTGGACACATGCATCATCAGAAACGATGATCGTTGTTGCGGATTTACAATGTAATTTTATTAAGCAAATATATTTTGATGAACAGCTGAAGGTGTATGTAAAGGCAGGATCGGTCGGGAATTCTTCTTTAGATTTACATTATATGGTGAAGAATGCAGAAGGAGAGATTTGTTTAGTAGGTCGTGGAATGATGGTTCAAGCGTCGAAAAAAACAGGAAGAGGCGAGCCATGGCCTGAAGAATGGAAGAAGAAATTACTACAATAATAGAGTGAAAGAAAAATAAGAGAGCAATTTGCTCTCTTATTTTTTGTCTTCCATCGCTTCTTCTAATGTTAAGTGATGTTTATATAGGTATGTAGCGTATGGATTACCAACGTAGCGTAAGTGCCATGGTTCATAGGCATATTCTGTTGTATCTGTTTTATCTTCTAAGTAACGAATGACAAAGCCGAATTCATGAGCATGTTCCGCGACCCATTTTCCTTCTGCTGTCTCTCCGAAGATAGGCTCTAATTGAAATTTAGCTGATTTTGAACTAATATCCATTGCTAAACCCGTTTGGTGTTCACTTGTACCAGGAATTGCGCTTACCGAATTAGCTTCGGCTTTTCCTTGACGTCTAACGTATGTATCATGCAACGATTTTTGGCGTTTATATGAACGATAACCAGATACAGCTGTAAGATCAAGCCCTTCTTTTTTCGCAGCTTTGAACATGTTTTCAAGTGCCTCGGCAGCATCTTTGCGCAGCAATGTTTTTTCTTTATCTTTTGGACTAATAAATGGTACATTTGGTCTCGTTAAGTCTTCAGGAATGTATCCATCTGGTAGTTTTCGATGTTTATTAATTAAGACAAGATTAGATTTTGGATTTGTTACAACTGAAAAGTCATCGTCTATTTTCTTTGCATTATGATCAGCTTTTGGAAAAACAGGAATCTCTTCTTTTTTATGGTTATTATGCTTTTGACTTTCGACAGCTTTTGCTTCATTATGTAGTGGTGTTTTAGAACCAAAGTAAGCGAAAGATGTGATCCCGATTACAATAGTAGTGGCAGAAATAATTATTATCTTTTTCATGATGCCTTGTAATCACAGTCCCTTCTTCATAAAATGTATATTGTTTTTTTTATTATAAATCTAGTTTGTTGGAAAAGGAATATAAGAGTCATAACGTAATAGAAATGCAAAGAAAATGTCAGAAAATGTGTGAATTTGTAGTATTTTTTTATATAATTCATTTCTTATCTTTCATGATTTGCATTTTTTATGTAATATATATACATAAGAAGATGTAGCGATTATCGAGAATAAAGAACTTCTTGTATAGACTAGGAGTGAATGGGAATGGATTTTGCAACAATTATTGGACTTATTTTAGGATTTGTAGCAGTGGTAGTAGGGATGGTCGTCAAGGGCGCTGACGTAACAGCCTTATTAAATCCTGCCGCAGCATTAATTATTTTTATCGGTACATTTGCTGCAGTATGTATTGCATTTCCGATGAATCAACTAAAAAGGGTTCCAAAACTATTTAAAGTTCTTTTTGGTTCAAATAAAAAGGATTTAAGTTATGAACAGTTGCTAGAATTATTTGTTCATTGGACATCTGAAAGTAGAAAATACGGTATTTTGTCTTTAGAGCAACAATTAGACAAAATTCAAGATGAATTTCTTTTGCGCGGTATGAAATTTGTGATTGATGGCGTATCCGCAGAAGATTTAGAGCAGATTTTGGAATCTGAATTAGAAGCAATTGAAGAAAGACATGCAAAGGGAGCTGCTATTTTTTCACAAGCTGGTACGTATGCACCGACATTAGGAGTTTTAGGTGCTGTTATCGGTCTTGTAGCTGCGCTTGGTAACTTAACTGATATTGAAAAGTTAGGTCATGCTATTTCGGGTGCGTTTATTGCAACGATTTTTGGTATTTTTTCAGGTTATGTATTATGGCATCCATTTGCAAATAAGTTAAAGCAAAAATCTTCAGCTGAAATTGAGAAAAAACGTTTAATCATTGATTGTTTATTAATGTTACAAGAAGGTACATATCCGTTTATTATGAAGAACCGCATTTTAGGTGCACTTTCTGCAACTGAGCGTAAAAAGCTAGAAAAAGGAGCAGAAAAAAATGCGGAGTAAGAAAAATAGAAGAGGCAAAAAGAAAAAACATGATGAGCATATCGATGAAACGTGGTTAATCCCATATTCTGATATGTTAACGTTGTTATTTGCATTGTTTATCGTTTTATTCGCAATGAGTAGTATAGATGCTGCGAAGTTTAAACAGATGGCAGTTGCTTTTCGAAGTGAATTAGCTGGGGGAACAGGTAACAAAGAATTTTTAAGTGATCAAAAGCCAAATGATGAAAAAGAATTATCAGCAAGTAGCCTTGAGGCAGAACAAGCAAAAAAACAAGAAGAAGCTAGAGCTAAAGAAAAAAAAGAGATGGATGAATTGAAAGCATTACAAAAAAAGATTGATCAATATATTAATGAAAAACAATTATCTTCTTCTTTTCAAACTAAATTAACTGAAAAGGGATTAATGGTGACAATATTAGAAAATATACTGTTTGATTCGGGGAAAGCAGATGTGAAATTAGAATCTTTAGGGATTGCAAAAGAGATGTCTAGCTTACTTGTTTCAGCGTCACCTCGTGAAATTACAGTATCGGGTCATACGGATAATGTCCCTATTGCCAATGCGCAGTTTGCGTCGAATTGGGAATTAAGTACGCAGCGGGCAGTTAATTTTATGCAAGTATTACTGCAAAATAAAGAATTACAACCAGAAAAATTTAGTGCGATTGGATACGGAGAATACCGTTCAATTGCTCCAAACGATACACAAGAAGGAAAGGCAAAGAATAGACGTGTGGAAGTATTTATCTTGCCTTTAACAGAGAAAGTAAAATAAAAGAGGATGGCGAATGCCATCCTCTTTTATTTTACATCAAATGATTTTAAGTTGTCGCGACGGATTTTATCTTTTTCTGCATCTGATTTTTTGAAATCATAATCATATAAAGCGCCTTCCCAATCGCCATACATTGGATTCGGGAAAATAATGAATTTCTCACCAAATTGTGCTTTTGAATCTGCTACTGTTTGGTTACGATCTTTTACAGATTTTCCATCAAAACCTGTGAAATCAGATAAGTTATCACCGAAGAATAAGACAATATCATGGGTTTGAGAAACGAGTTCACGGCGTTTTTCTTTTCCTTTTTCTTTCGGATCTTGTAGTAATATATGTTCTTTCGTTGCTTGAGGAGCACCTACACGCTCAAGATTTTTAATTGTTGCATCTAGTTGATTCGTTTTACGATTTGAGATGTAGTAAATATCTACACCTTTAGACTCTGTATATTTTAAGAAATCAATTGCACCTGGAAGGGCTTCAGCTTCAGCTTTGTTAATCCAATCATCCCATTTGTAAGGATAGCCTTTGCCTGTTTTTACGCTCATTGCCTGATGAGGACTGTTATCTAAAACAGTTTCGTCTAAATCAAGCACGATAGCAGGTTTTTTCTCTGTCCCTTTTGCAAGAATTGCATCAAGCTTTAATTGACCAATGTTGTACCCTTGGTAGTAAAGTGCTTTCGTTTCACCGGCTGTTTGATACCATAAATCAGCCATTAATTGTTGTTCTGTTAATTTTACTTTCTCTTCTTTCGCCACTGTTTTCTCTGGTGTTCCTGAACATGCTACAAGTGATGTAGATAGAACCGCTACAGATAATAAAGTGGTAATGCCCCTCTTCATCTTCATATGTATCCTCCTTGATGTTAGAAAATCATTTTATATTATATATTAAAATATAATATTTTTATATGAACATTTGCATATTGTCTTTTGTATATATAGTAGTATGTCCTATATTAGAAAGATGAGCAAAATAATAATAGTTGTTTTGACAAGTTTTATTGTCGTAATGACAATTATAATTGACAAAAAGAACTTTGTTATTTACAATTTTAACTAAATAGAGTAAATGATGGATTCATGACGATGTTTACATATAAGAGGATGAAGCGTGGTGCTATATTTTGTCTTGAATAAACATAGTCTTTGAAAGAGAGTACGAATGATACTAAAGGGGAGGCTTTATACTTGAGTTTACAAATTCAAAACTTAACGAAACAATTTGGGGAATCAAAAGCAGTTAACGGTTTGCAAATTTCGTTACCAAAAGGTGAAGTACTAGGGTTACTTGGACGAAATGGTGCAGGGAAAACAACAACAATCAAAATGCTTCTCGGATTATTAACGCCTAATGAAGGTTCGATTACATGGGATGGAAAAGCATTTGGAAATAGTGTTGTAACAATTGGGTATTTACCAGAAGAAAGAGGTTTATATACAAAAAGTAGAGTAATAGATCAGCTGCGATATTTTGGTAGATTAGAAGGAATGTCGAAGAAAGAAGTGGATCACGCTATTGATCACTGGTTAGAGCGTTTAGCGATACCAGAATATAAATTTAAAACGGCTGGAGAGCTTTCAAAAGGGAATCAGCAAAAAATACAATTAATTGCTGCTCTTCTTCATAATCCGGAACTTCTCATTCTAGATGAACCATTCAGCGGCCTTGATCCAGTTAATGCTGGGATGCTAGCTAGTATTATTGAAGAACAAGTACAGAGCGGAAAGACGATTATTTTATCAAGTCATCGTATGGAACAAGTAGAGGCTTTTTGCCAACATGTATGTATTTTGAAAAAAGGTGAAGCAGTCGTAAAAGGACAGCTAAGTGATATTAAGAAAGAATACGGTTTCCGTAATTTAACGATTGAAGATACAGTAGAGAATGAAAAGGGATTAGAAGCTATACATGTATCGTATGAAAAACAACAAGGCCTTCTTTATGTGAAAGTACAAGACGATGCGGAAGCTCTCAAGATTTTGCAACAGTTGCAAGAGCAAGGTGTTAGCTTACGACAATTCAAAATGTTAGAGCCGACGTTAAACGAAATCTTTGTAGAGAGGGCGAAATAACGATGCGTAAATTTTCTCACGTATTTTCATTTTATTTTAGGGAAGCGTTTTTATCTAAGAAATCATTAATTACGAGTGCGATTTTATTTTTAGTTGTGTTTGGGATTTTTGCATTTAATCATTTTACTTCAGGCGATGATAAAAATAAGGATAAAGATAAAATTGCAGTTGTAGTAGAGAGTTCCACATATAAAGTACAAAAAGATGAGCTAAATAAGCTATTGCCATCAGCAAAAATAACAATTGGTTCAAAGGATGATTTTGATAAACTGCATAAGCAAGTAGAAGAAGGCGATTTAGATGGTCTATTCCATGTGACGGAAAAGGGTGGGGCTCCATCGATTACATATATGTATAATGGATTTCCAAGCCAAGCAACTTCTGCAATTATGGCAGGATATTTAAAGCAACAATATACGATGGTGACGATTGCCAAAAATAATGTTTCACCAGAAATTGCACAGCAATTACAAACAGAAATTCAAGTAAAGCAAGAAGCGATAAAAGATCGTACATCTTCTTTCGGAATTGCCTATTTCTTTACATTTGCTTTATATATGTTTATTGTAGCGTTCGGAAATACAATCGCAATGAATATTGCATCTGAAAAGGCGTCACGTGTAATGGAAGTAATGCTTCCGAAAGTGAAGCCTCTTACGATGATGTATGCGAAAATTTTAGCGGTTGTTTCAACGGCGTTATTGCAACTTGTCATATTGGCGTGTGGTTATCTTATTCCATATTTGTTAGGCTGGGTCGATTTAGAAAGTGCCTCACTATTTGGTATTCCAATTGACTTTACGAAATTAGATGCAAAGGTTATCAGCATGTTTCTTGTTTATTTCATTACGGGATATTTACTTTATGCGATGATGTATGCTGCTGCTGGAGCTGTCGTGTCTAAGACGGAGGATTTACAAGCTGTATCTTTCCCGGTAATGATTTTAATTATGGCTGCATTCTTTATTAGTATTAAATCATTAAGTGATCCGAATAGTACTATCGTTGTTGTAAGTTCTTACGTTCCATTTTTTACACCGATGGTTACCTTCTCACGTATTGTAGCTGGTGAAGCAGGTATGCTAGAAATTACGATAACATTAGCAGTCTTATTGGCGACAATTGCGGTATTAAATGCTGTTACAAGCCGCATTTACGTAAACGGCGTAATGAATTACTCAGATAAGGTGAAATTTAAAGATTTAGCGAAATTTATAAAGCGTCAATAATGAGAGAAAAGCATGATTTCCTATTGAAATCATGCTTTTTCTTTATGTATAAATTAAAAATAGTATATAATAATAAGAGTCGTCTTTTAATAGAATGAATAAAAAGGAGGGTGTGCAGATGGGGATTAGTAGTCGTTTTACAGTAGGTGTTCATATGCTGACATTACTTGCGATAGATCGAAACTCTCGCTGTACCTCTGAATGGATTGCCGGTAGTGTGAATACAAATCCAGTTGTGATTCGTCGCATTACAGGAATGTTGAAGAGAGCAGGACTTGTTGATGTACAAGCTGGTAAAGGTGGTACGACACTTGCTCGAGATTTAGAAGAAATTACATTACTTGATGTATATAAAGCAGTGGAAGTTGTAGAAGAAGGACAGCTATTTTCCTTCCATGAAAATCCCAACATTGAATGTCCAGTAGGAGCTAATATTCAATCAGTATTAGAAATTATTTTAATGCAAGCGCAAGAAGCGATGGAAAACGTACTTGCAAATGTAACGGTAGATCAATTAGTTACAAATTTAAAGTCTAAAATGAAAGAATAAAAAAAAGCGAGCTTCCTCATAATGAGGGCTCGCCTTTTTTTATTCAGAAATATTGAAAATTCTATTTTTCAGTATTTAAAATGAATTTACCTACGATAGCTGCGAAGATACCACCAAGAATTGGTGCTACGATGAATACCCATAGTTGAGAAAGTGCTTCTCCACCAACAAATAAAGCTGGTGCGATACTACGAGCTGGGTTAACAGATGTTCCAGTTAACGGAATTCCTAATAAGTGAATTAAAACTAATGTGAAACCAATTACTAGTCCAGCTAAAGAAGAACTTCCTTTTTTACCTGTTACAGCAACGATAACTAAAATAAATACGAAAGTTAAAATGAACTCAACTAAAAATGCTCCAGATAAACCAAGAGTTCCGAAACCATTTTGTCCTAAATTATCTAAAGGTGTTTTAGCAGATTTTAAAATTGTTACTAACGTTGCAGTTCCTAATAAACCACCTAAAATTTGAGCTAATACATAATAACAAAGTTCCATAGCGTTCATTCGTTTGTTGATGAACATAGCTACTGATACTGCTGGGTTAATGTGACATCCAGAAATTGTTCCGATGCTATATGCCATAGCTACAATAGATAAGCCGAAAGCCATGGCGATTCCTAATGTTCCAATTCCTTCAATTCCGTCGCCAGTGACAGCCACTCCAGTTCCGAATAATACAAGTACAAATGTACCAATAAATTCAGCGATTGCTTTTTTTAACATAATTTACCTCCTATTAATGCGCATGAAACGTATTATAACATAAGTTTTAGTATAAACAGCCAATGAAATACTATTCTGATAAGGCGAAATAGGGGGACAATAAAAAAGAGTATGGTTCATCTCTATAGAACCATACCCTTTTTTTATGCCGATTTTTTCTGTTTAACGACTGGAACAGAACGGTTTAAAATACTATTTGCAACCATTCCTAACATGATAATAATCATTCCGATGAGAGAAAGTCCTCCAGGGAGTGAACCATTTAAGAAAATGATTTCTCCAAGTACGGTAAAGACCATCGTTCCAGCTTGTGTTGCTTCAACAGCTCCAAGTAGAGCGAGGTTATCTTTTGCTAAGTCAGTAGCAAAGAAAAATGTCATCGTTGCAATAACGCCGGAACATAATGCTAACAAAAATCCTTGAAGCATTTGGTTGGATGTTGGAATGCCAGTAGTAGAAAATCCGTATATACCAAGCAAGATTGTTATAGGAAGACTTCCAATTGCCATTCCTAATACACGTTGGAACGTATCAAGGCGTCCACCAACAAGCTCCATCATTTTTCGGTTACCGAACGGATATAAGAAAGCGGCTAATACGACAGGTAAGAAACCTGAAATGAACTGAGTCATTGTAATATGGCCTGCGGCAGTTGCTTGCATACAAATTACACCAAGTAAAATAAATAATGCAACATATAAGCTACGAAGTGGAATTTTTCCACGTACAAGTTTCGTACCTGATTTTTTTTCTATTTTCACGAAAAATAGTGGTGATAGTAGTAAACCAGCTAAAATCGTAACTTGCCAAGTTCCAGCAACGAGCCAAGCTGGAGAAAAGACAGCTGCGAAACTTAATAAAGAATAAAAACCAATACCGGCAACAGAACCCCATCCGATCCATGCCAATGGATGTTTTTTTAACTCTTCCCATAATCCCCTAAAGTTTTTGCGAAATAAAACGATAAGGAATAAAATAGGAAGAGCAAATAAAAAACGGAAGGAAGCTGTCCAAGCCCAGCTCGTTCCAGATACATTCATTGCTCTATTAATAATAAAGGTTGCAGAAAAAAAGGCCGATGATAAAAGACCTAATAAAATTGCGCGCATGAAGTATAGCACTCCTTTCGAAAATAAATAATTATGTATAGTATAATATACTTTTTATTATTAGAAGTAAACTATTTTATACTTTAAGGTGGTTTTATATATGAAAGAAAATGAAGATATGCAAACGAAAGAAGTCATTCAACAAGTTGGACAGTTATTGAGACAAATTCGAAATGAACAGAAATTAAGTTTAGAAGAATTAGCCCATAAAACAGGAGTTAGTAAATTAACATTAGGAAAGATCGAAAGAGGGGAAACAAATCCGACACTAGCTGTCATTTGGAAAATAACGAAAGGGTTATCAATTCCTTTATCCAGATTAATGGTTGTTGGAGAACCTGTAGCTGTTGCGCGCTGTGGAGAAGGATTTGCAGTAGATGAAGGACAAGCGTGGCATTTAGAAACGATGTTCCGTTATACGAAAGAAACAGGGATGGAAATGCACCGCGCTTGTTTACGATCAAATAGTATATATGAGCCAGAAGCTCATCATGAAGGTGCGATTGAGCTTGTAACGGTAATGAAAGGGAAAGTGTCTATTCAAGTGGAGAATGATGTATACGAATTAAATGAGTTTGATTCCATTCAATTTGAAGCGAATAAGAAGCATATTTATAAAAATGAAGAAGAAGTAGTAGCGGTATTACATTTAACGATGAAATATTCTTCATGAAAAAATCACCTATAGGATTCTATAGGTGATTTGCTCTTCTTAAGTATGTGAAATAATGCCGTTAGTACGAACGTGGCATAAGTAATAAACAAATGAAATAAACTAAAAATCCTGTCCCAAAACATAAAACAGCAATAACCCAAATGATACGAATAAGAGTAGAGCTAATATCAAAATATTCTCCTAAACCACCACATATACCAAATAGCATTTTATCAGTTTCGGATTTACATAACTTTTTTGACATATTCCAATCAACTCCTTTTTATATCAAACTGCATACTTTTATTCTATATGGAAATTTATGAGAAGACTATGGGGTTGTATTACATTTTTTTGTGAGAAGTGATCGTATTAATTGTCTTAATTTTCAGTGGATATTAAACTTGTAGTTATGAGGTGATTTTTAATAAAGGGTGGGGAAATAGAGATGACAGTATATTGGTTGACTAACGTAATGCTTGAATCAGGATATACATATGAAGAAGAGAGAATTTCACAAACAGAAACAGAATTATGCAGTTTACTTATTGAAGATGGTCGAATTAAAAAAATTATAAAAGGGATTGTTCAAGAGGAAGAGATAGTAACTTTTGATGCTAAGAACTTATTAATGTTGCCAGCTTTCAAAGAGATGCACATTCACATTGATAAAACATATTATAGTGGCCCATGGAAAGCTTGTATGCCAGCAGAAAGTATTTTTACACGTTTTAATGAAGAAGAAAAAATTTTACCAAAGCAATTAGCGACTGCCCAAAATAGAGCGGAAAATATGCTAGAGTTACTACTGCAAAATGGTGCAACGAATATTAGAACGCATTGTAATGTTGATCCAATTATTGGGCTTGGTAATTTGGAGGCGACGTTAGCGGCATTAGAAACATATAAAAATCGAGTATCTAGTAGAATTGTTGCGTTTCCGCAACATGGATTATTGCGCAGTAATTCTGTGCAACTCGTGAAAGATGCGATGCGTATGGGGGCTCATCTAGTCGGAGGAGTAGATCCAGCTACAGTGGATAATGACATTGAAAAGTCATTACATACAATTATGGATATCGCAGTAGAATTTAATGCGGATGTTGATATTCATTTGCACGATGCGAATAATCTTGGAACGTTTACGATGAAGAGATTGGCAAGTTTAACAGAAGAAGCAGGATGGCAAGGCCGTGTAACGATTAGTCATGCACTTGGACTTGGTGGTGTTACTGATAAAGAGGCTGAAGAAGTGACAGAAAGACTCGCAAATGTAAATATTGATATTACTTCAACGGTGCCAATTGGTAAACAAGTAATCCCAATTCCGTTATTAGATAAAAAAGGTGTTAAGGTTTCATTAGGCAATGATAGCATTACAGATCATTGGTCACCGTTTGGAACAGGTGATATGCTTCAAAAGGCGAATCGATTAGCAGAGCGTTTTGGGTGGAGTGACGAAAGGTCTTTAGGAAAAGCACTCCGCTTTATTACAGGAGGAAAAGAAACGTTAAATAAGGAAGGGAAGCGAGTATGGCCGAATGTAGGGGATGAAGCGAGCTTTGTTTTGACGAATGCGACATGCGCTGCTGAAGCAGTAGCGCGTCAAACAGAAAAACGTTTAGTCGTGTATAAAGGAAATATTGTTGTTGGAAGTTTAAATGAGGTGGAATTAAATAATCTTGTGTAGAAGAATCGTTTAAATATTTTGAGGAGGGTTCTAATGGTGAGTATAGAACTCTTCTTTTTTATTCTTACAATATATTTTTATAGGAAAGCTAGAAGGGATGAAAAAATTGGACAATCAACATAACCAAAATCATATTATGGGAACTTTACAATGGTTTATATTTTTATTAGCAAATTCAATCGCACTACCAATTGTCGTTGGCGGATTATTTCATCTTACGACGGAAGAAATATTTTATTTAATGCAGCGTACATTTTTTGTAGTTGGTATATCTTCTTTTTTACAAGGATGGCTTGGGCATAGACTGCCAATTGCGGATGGGCCGGCTGGATCTTGGGTTGGTGTATTTACCGTACTTGCTTATGCAACGGCCGGACAAGATCAATTACATAGTACACTGCAAATTTTAGAATTAGGAATGATAATCTCCGGTGTTATTTTAATAGGATTAGGAGTAACTGGTTTTATAGGACGTATTTTATTTTTATTTACGCCGCTTGTGACAGGGACGTTTTTACTTTTATTATGTTTACAATTAAGTGGTGTATTTTTAAAAGGAATGTTAGGAATTACAGCTACTATTTCTCAAATCGACGGATTTACAGCAATGATCGCGTTTAGTATATTTCTGTTCGTTATTATACTATCTAATTTTGGAAAAGGCTTTGTCAAAAGTTATGCAGTTTTAATAGGATTAATTAGTGGGTGGGTTATTTTTCTCATTGCAGGAAAAGTGACAATCCCATCTCAAGTAACTCATTTTGTGCAACTTCCACATATATTTGCTTGGGGACTTCCAAAATGGAATACAGGTATGGCTGTATCAAGTTTTGTTATGGTATGTATTTTAGTTTCGAATACGGTGGCAGCTATTATAGCAATTAATCAAGCAACTATTCATAAAGCGACTATTGAACAAAAACAGTTGAAAGATGGAACATGGGTTGGAGGGATTTCGCATATCATCTCTTCTGTATTTTCAACTGTAGGTGTCGTTCCGTTACCAGCAACGGCAGGATTTATACGTTTAACAAAACAAAAGTATATACGATCGTTCTTAATGGCATGTGCGTTACTAGTCGTAATGTCTCTTTTTCCAAGTATTATTCGTTACTTAGCATCTTTACCATCAGCTGTCGCATCGGCTGTTTTAATGGCTTCGTTCGTACAGTTAATTGGAATTGGATTTAATAATATAAAACAAGTGCCGATGAGTGAAAGGAATGTGACGATTTTAGGCGTTGCAGTATTATTTGGCAGCGGCGTTATGTTTTTACCGTCTGGAGCACTCCAATCCTTGCCGTCTGTTATGCAATATATATTCGGTAATGGTTTATTTGTAGGTACGGTTGTAAGTATATTGCTAGAACAAATATGGCGCGTTGGAAAGTAAGTGGATAAAAAGAGTGTACGCACTGTATAAAAGTCTAAAATAACATAGGAAATAAAGCCCATTTTCATTCACCACCTGCACATTTCGTTCATACAATATCTTGACTAAATAAACACCCAACTTACACATACACAGCTCTGGCTTAAGCAAGGAGGGTTATACCAGTTGAAGGAAAAAGCGTATCAATCTAAACCTTTACTCACAAAGAGAGAGAGAGAAGTATTTGAATTGCTGGTTCAAGATAAAACAACGAAGGAAATTGCAGGTGAACTTTTTATAAGTGAAAAGACAGTTCGCAACCACATCTCAAA
>NZ_JBBORJ010000002.1:0-285740 GCF_038004545.1 Bacillus sp. FSL R5-0585 | reverse complement strand
CAAAGACCTACAAGTAGGTAAAGAGTACACTTTAAAAGGTAAATTAATGGATAAAAAGACTAATAAACCATTCGTTGTAAATGGTAAAGAAGTAACTGCTGAAACGAAGTTTACACCAAAAGAAGCAGCTGGTTCTGTTACACTAGATTTCACTTTTGATGCAACTGGTTTAGAAGAAAAAGAAGTAGTAGTATTCGAAGAGTTACTGAAAGACGGAAAAGTTGTTACGACACATGCTGATATCAATGATAAAGGTCAAACAGTTAAGTTCGTTAAGCCGTCAGTAAAAACAACTGCTACAAACAAAGCTGATGGTGGAAAAGAGATTCATTCAAAGGATTCTATCACTATTCAAGACAAAGTGGAGTACACTAACTTAGTTGTGGGTAAAGAGTACACTGTAAAAGGAAAATTAATGAACAAAGCTATTAACGAACCATTATTAATTGATGGTAAAGAAGTAACAGCTGAAACTAAGTTTATTGCAAAAGAAAAGAATGGTTTTGTAACATTAGACTTTACTTTTGTTGGTGCTGAACAGCAAGGAAGAGAAGTAGTCGTGTTTGAAGACTTATTACATGAAGGTCAAGTAATTGCTACTCACGCTGATATTAACGATGTAGGTCAAACAGTTCGATTTGTAGAGCCTTCTATTAAAACGACAGCTACAAATAAAGCTGATGGTTCTAAAGAGTTAGATGCTTCTAAATCTGTAACAATCCAAGATAAAGTGGAATACAAAGACTTAATCGTGGGTAAAGAGTACGTTGTAAAAGGTAAACTAATGGATAAAGCAACAAACAAGCCATTATTAGTTGATGGTAAAGAAGTAACAGTAGAATCTAAGTTTACTGCTAAAGAGAAGAATGGTTCTATCACACTAGATTTCACATTTAATGCTTCTGCATTACAAGGTAAAGAAGTAGTAGTATTTGAAGAACTGTATCAAGATAATATATTAGTAGCTATTCACGCTGAAATTGAAGATAAAGGACAAACAGTGAAATTTAAAGAGGTAAAGCCGGAACAACCAAAACCGGAACAACCAAAACCAGAACAGCCAAATCCAGATAAAAATACGCCAACACCAGAGCAACCAAAAGAGCAAGTAAAAGAACAACCACAACCTAAAAAAGAAGTTCAATCTAAAATTGGATGGTTACCACAAACAGGTGCTGACCTTACAAGTTGGATTTCTATGGCTGCAGGCGCATTACTGTTAATTGTTGGTGGAGTTATTTTCTTAAAACGTAAAAACGCATAAAAAATTAAAAAATAAGCACATCTGTTTTTACAGGATGTGCTTATTTTTCGCAAAATGCATGTGATGTCACGAATGATTAAAAATTTATTCAATAAAAAAGCTAACTGCCGCTTTTAAACTTATTGAATTTAACTAATTTAGTTATATATCAATCAACCACGTCCAGCTTGGAAAGATGGATATAGCGACATACCACCATCAGCAAACAGTGTAATACCTGTTACATAGCTCGCTTGTGAAGAAGCAAGCCATGCTGCTACCGCTGCAATTTCTTTCGGTTCTCCGATATATCCCATAGGAACCATACTTTCAACATCGGCACGTTTTTCTGGATCCGCAAATTTTTCAGCATTGATCGGCGTATTCATAGCACCAGGACCAATATTATTTACACGGATTCCTTTTGGTGCATATTCTAGTGCTAATGTTTCTGTCATTAGCTTAACGCCACCTTTACTTGCTGCATAGTGTACAAATAATGGCCATGGAATTTGCTCGTGAACGCTTGACATATTAATAACACTACCTTTAATATCATGCTCAACAAAATATTTAATTGCTTCCCGGCTCCCTAAGAAAGCCCCTGTTAAATTCGTAGCAATTACCCTATTCCAATCACTTAATGGCATTTCATGTGAAGGTACTAAATTTTCGATACCCGCATTATTAATCATTACATCCAGTGTACCAAATTCTTTCACAGCAGATTGAATGAGATTGATAACATCTGATTCAACTGTTACATCCCCTTTTACCGCAATTGCTTCTCCACCTACTTGCTTAACTACTTGTACTACTTCATTTGCCTCTGATTCGTTTGAATAATAATTAATTACAACTTTGGCTTGTTCTTCTCCAAAACGAATTGCCATCGCTCTTCCTAATCCTGTGGATGCACCTGTAATAACAACAACTTTCCCTTTTAAATCTGTATACATAATTTTTTCCTCCTTTTTATCCTTTTGCAATTCCTAACATAATGCCAGCTGCAATAATGAAGATAATTCCAATGACAATTGCAATAAATTGTCGTTTTGTTTTCTTTTCACCTAATATAAAAATTCCACCTAAAGTTGAGATCACGATCCCCATTTGGGAAAGGGAAAAACTTGTTGCCACCCCTACACGTGGCTGGGAAATAAATAAAAACATATTTCCGGCTGCCCAAATTAAACCAGGAATAATATTGCGAACTGCATATTTATTAAATGGTTGATGCTTAAAGGTTAATAGGATTCCACCTAATACCATACCAATGGCTTGTGGTAATAACGCTGACCATCCGTCTATACCGAATAGGCGGATAATTACCACATATACTAAGTAACCAAGAGTTGAAATTAATAAAATCACAATCCCTTTTTTGAAATTTCCTGTTTGTTCATTGTTTTTCTCTTCTTTGCTTTGGAGAGATGTGAGAACGATTCCAATTATGATACAAAGAAGTGCCAGAACACCTAATACAACAGATGTTGTTGTTGACCATTCATGAAATACAATGACCCCAAATAAAGTAGTCGAAACTAATTGCATTCCTGTTGAAATAGGCATTGTTTTAGAAACCCCAATTAAATCAATACTTTTCAATTGATTGGCTTGTCCTAATGCCCAAAATAGGCCTGATATAATCCCGATAATTATCACCATAGGCGTCAAAACGGGTTTTATAAAAATATAAACACCGATAGAAAAAACTAGAGCGCCAAGGGTAGTTCCAAGTACTTGACTGTAAGGACCGCCTCCTAGCTTAACGTTGAACAGTACAATACTTCCCCAAAATAAGGCTGGTAAAATTGCTAATAAAATATCCATTTTTCTAACCTTCCTAAAACATATTTGTTAAGTTGAATACTGGTACGAGACAGTATCTTTGTATCGAGGGAATTATTTTAGAATAAGAGAAGTTTTCCGTTTTTCTACCTCTAATATGTGTTTACCCAAAATAAAAGAAAAATAACATCATGTTGAAAAAGAAAATAACTAGCACGAAATTAAAAAAGTTATTAGAAAAGAATATGATCAATACAATCTCAGGTTTTGAAAATAGGAATAATGGAGAAAAACATGATGTGAAATTAAGCTAGGTTATACAAAAAATACAAGATAAAGTGGAATACAAAGACTTAATCGTGGGTAAAGAGTATATAGTAAAAGGCAAACTAATGGATAAAGTAACAAAAAAACATTATTAGTTGATGGTAAAGAAGTAACAGTAGAATCTAAGTTTGCTGTAAAAGGAAAAAATGCCTCTATCACACTTGATTTCACATTCAACGCTTCTGCATTACAAGGTAAAGAAGTGTTAGTGTTTGAAGAATTGTATCAAGATAACATCTTGGTAGCTATTCATGTTGACATCGAAGATAAGGGTCAAACGGTGAAATTTAAAGAAGTAAAACCAGAGCAACCAAAACCAGAACATCCGCATCAAGATAAAAATACTCCAACTACAGAACAACCACAACCTAAAAAAGAAGTTCAATCTAAAATTGGATGGTTACCGCAAACAGGTGCTGACCTTGAAAGTTGGATCTCTATGGCTGCAGGTGCATTGCTGTTAATTGTTGGTGGAGTAATTTTCTTAAAACGTAAAAACGCATAAAAATAAAAAAATAAGCACATCTCTTTTTACAGGATGTGCTTATTTTTATGTTAGTAAATTAGTCTTATTTACAGTATTCTAATCTATTGGACTATCTTTGAGTTGTTGTAATAATTCCAGGACAGCAAAACAGTCAGCAGCTGCCCGGTGTTTAATTGTTAATTCCGTTGCATCACTTAATGAAATCCATTTTTTTGAGTCTACATAGTCGGCGTACATTTTCATAACACATGTGGATTTAAAATCCTTAAATTCTACATTGTTAGCAATACAGGTGTTTTCTATCATACCTAAATCAAATTCAGCGTTATAGATAAGTAAAGTTTTTCCTACGGTAACTTCACGTAACTCTTTATATATTGCTGTCCACGATGGTGCATCTTGAACCATTTCATTTGTAATACCGTGAATGGAGGTTGCTTCAGCTGGAATATTTATAGATGGCTTAACTAAAGTGTTTAATAGGATGTTTCCTGCTAAATTAATTACGCTTATCTCAATAATTTGATCTCTTGGAGTAAGTCCAGTTGTTTCGGTATCTAAAATAACAAACTGATCTTCATTTATAAAAGTTTTGTTGATAAACGTTTTGATTTTTAATTTTGTTTCTTTTAATTGATTCATAATTACTTGGTGTTCGTAGCAGCTAGGGCAGAGACTTAAACGTAGTTTAGCTTTACTTTGAACAAAATGGCCACACTGTTTACAAGTCCGTTGCTCTATACCTAATTTTCTACCATTTGATAGCGCTAGTTTTTGCTTATCAGATAATTGCCGTTTTTTTTCTGATTTTGAGCGTTCATATAGCTCTATATATCTATTATTTACTCTCTGGAATACCTTAGCTACAGGAGCTTCTAAAGGCTTTAAACCTTCTTTGTTGAGTTTAGTTTTGCTTGCAAGTTCTAAGGGGACCTCGCTCCAATTTTTATAACTTATCATTATTCTTCACCCCAATGGTTAAATTAGCTATTGAAATAAATATGTGGGAATTTTTTGATTGATTATTAACCTTAACTAAATTCTAACTTAATTCTAATTTATGGTAAAATTAAAATGCGGATAGGAAGAAATAGGGTAAATGGTAATGGATTATTAGCATATCGGGGGAATAAAAATGTTAAACAATAATGTATTAGATGAACTATTTAATGAGGTAGCATATGAAGATGAATCGTATTTTTATTATTTTTACACTATGAAAATGGCGGCAACATCAGAATATATTAAATTTGGTCCTGGTGCATTTTTAGAAAATCAACATCAAGTGATTTGCTTTACTAATAAGAGGATAATGATGCTTGAATTGAATCCGTTAACTGGTAAGCTTAATGGTAATAAGATAATAATTGATATTGAAGATGTAGAGGGTATTAAAGTAAAAAGAGGGCTAATAAAGTCTAAAGTTATTGTTACATTAAAAGATAACAAAGGGGATATCGTTATGAATCCAAATAGTTTTACTATTGGATTATCAAATCATAAAAAAAACTTAGTGAAACTGCAAGAGATGTATAGTTAAAAACCAGTCTCTATAAAGTTAGAAATCCATTTTGATTAAGATCTTGATAAAAGACTTATTAGAATGGATTTTTTTCTTTTATAGGGGATAAGTATCATGCCCATCAACTTAAGAATGTTAAATATCTCCAATTGTAAAAAAAACGTTATTTCTCCTAAACAATAGTCTTGTATAGGAGAAATAACATTGCTATTCGATAAAGAGCGTCACACATTTTATTTACATTTTTTGCTTCTTCTACTAGATTTAATAATCCATAGGCATAATTTAACAAAAGAGCAACTGATGGTAATAGTGAAATGCCTTTGTTATATCTATGTAGTAGCGTCATTTCTAACTTTTGTTCTAAACTTTTAATTAATTCGTTCAGTTACATATGTTTAAACATACCCTACCCTTTTGTAGCATTACTAATTAATCCTTCACTTACCAAAGTTTTAAATACGATAAGCTCCTTCATTTTAACCCTTTATTGGGTATCATTATAAATGATAGCAAGCATAATTTATACCTATTTTACACTAGCTTAATAGCAAACTATTATAATATATATAATATTGAAAGTGAGTGATAAACATGATTGGGATGCAATATAAGATTATTTTACCAAAAGATTATGATATAGAGATTATTAGAAAAAGGGTAAAACAGAATGGGTATAAAACAGATGGTTTTCAAGGATTAAATTTTAAGGCGTATTTAATTACTGAGGCTGGAGAAAATAAAAATTTATATAATTCTTATGCCCCGTTATATATTTGGAATAACCATGAAGGAATGAACAAATTTATCTTTGATGGTTTTTATGACAATATTCTAGAATCCTTTTGATGGCAACAAATTAATATTGGTGTCCCTTTATCTATTAACTTAGACAAAGACTTTAATAAAAGTAAATATGTTGTTGAATATACAGGAAATATTCCTCAAAGTAAGTCGTTAAGCCAAATTCCATTTAATACTATTAATAAATATGTGAAAAATGCGGAAAACAGTTTAGGGAACCTATTAGTTTATAATCCTGATAAATGGGGTTATAGCCAATTTAGTTTTTATCAAGAAAAACCAGAAATTGAATTACAAGACCATCTTACATTATATGAGGTTTTACATATTTCAGAATAGAATTTAATCTCAAAAACGATACAACCAAAAAAGGAATGAGAATATATGCCTTTTGTTAGCGTTTACTACCCTGAAGGTTTATCGAATAAAGAAGAATTAAAAAAGGTGAGCAATAGTATTCATAAATCGTTAATTGAACATTTCGAAATACCTGAAAAAGATTATTTTCAAATGTTTGTTCCCTATCCTCCTAATCAATTTTTTTATGATCCGTATTACCTGTTAGAAGAAGAAAAAAAGAGAACAGAAAACATTCTGCATGTTTCTATTACATGTGGGCCAGGAAGAACAATAAACCAGAAAAAGAGGTTGTATCAATCCATATCAAGAGCTATTTCTAATCATTTAAACATCTCTACAACTGATATCTTTATTATATTAAACGAGACATCAGCTGAAAACTGGTCATTTGGTCAAGGAGTAGCACAATTGGTTAATATGAGGGAGGGAAAGAATAGTGAATGATCGTGTCGAATCCAATATACCACAGAAAATGAGAGAAATGGCTCCCGATTTTGTTGATTATAGTGAAAACATATTATTTGAAAGAATATGGAGAGATCCTACTTTAACATCCAGAGAAAGAAGTTTATGTACCTTATCCGCCCTAATTAGTATAGGGAATACTGAACAATTACCATTTCATCTACAATTAGCTGAAAAGAACGGAATTAGCGAAAAGGAAATTATTGCTCTGATAACACATATGGCCTTTTACGTTGGATGGCCTAAAGCCGCCTCTTTATTAAATATAATCATCAAGTAAATATGAAAACTTAATTTTCTGTTTAACCTGTTCTTTCTTAATGTACTTTTAAATAAATAGTGAAAACAAGATTAAAATTTTTTATAAAAATTGAACACCCAATTATAAAGAAAGAATCCATTTTGAACAAGATTGATCAAAATGGATTCTTTTTATTTACCATAGAATTTGGATGTATAAGAAGTTTTTGATCAAACTTTATTTTAAAGAAACAACTATTAGAAAGGGGTACGTTTTTTATGAATCTTTCGATTCAAAATGAACTACAATTATTTGCTGAAGAATTATTTAAACATCTTACTCCTTCATTTCTAGAAAATCTCGCTAAAGAACTAGGGGTGGTACAACGGAAACGTAAGTTTTCAGGGCAGGATTTAGCTACTATCTGTGTTTGGATTAGTCAGCAGGTAGCTAGTGATTCTTTAGTACGATTGTGTAGTCAACTTCATGCTGTTACGGGAACTCTTATGAGTCCAGAAGGACTCAATAAACGTTTTAATAAGAAAGCGGTTTGCTTTTTAAAGCATATTTTCTCCACATTATTAAAAAATAAAATTTGTGACACATCATTGATTCCAAGCTCTTCAATTACCTATTTTCAACGGATTCGTATTTTAGATGCAACGATTTTTCAAGTGCCAAAACATTTAGCAAGTGTGTATCCTGGGTCAGGTGGTTGTGCACAAACAGCGGGTATAAAGATTCAATTAGAATATGATTTACATAGCGGACAGTTTTTAAATTTTCAAGTTGAACCGGGGAAGAATAATGATAAGACCTTTGGAACAGAATGTTTAGCGACATTACAGCCTGGCGATTTATGTATTCGGGATTTAGGCTATTATTCACTGGAGGATTTAGATCAAATGGATCAGCGTGGAGTGTATTATATATCGAGGCTTAAACTAAATAATATGGTGTATATCAAAAATAAGTCTCCTGAATATTTTCGAAATGGCACAGTAAAAAAACAGTCCCAGTACATCAAAGTTGATTTAGAACACATTATGAATACCTTAAAACCAGGACAGGTCTATGAAATAACAGAAGCTTATATTGGAAAGAATAAAAAGCTATTTACACGAGTTATTATATATCGATTAACTGAAAAACAGCTTCGAGAACGTAAGAAAAAACAAGTGTATACGGAAAGTAAAAAGGGTATTACGTACTCAGAGAAAAGCAAACGATTAGCTGGTATGAACATTTATGTTACCAATACACCTTTGGAATGGGTTCCGATGGAACAAATACATGATTTTTATTCTCTTCGCTGGCAGATTGAAATTATCTTTAAAACTTGGAAATCCTTATTTCAAATTCATGACTGGCAAAATATCAAACGAGAGCGATTAGAATGCCACATTTATGGAAAACTCATCGCTATTTTTCTATGTTCTTCTACTATGTTTAAGATGCGACAATTAATTTTAAAAAAGAAGAAAAGAGAATTAAGCGAATATAAAGCCATTGGAATGATACAAGATCATCTATACATTATTTATCAAGCTATACAGCAAAACACCCGAGAAATAACAAGGATTTTACTCCGCTTGTTCCATCTTTTACAGAAGAATGGACGAAAATCTCACAGATATGAGAAGAAAACTGTCTTTGATATTCTAGGTGTTGTCTATGAGTATACTGGATTGAGAAAAAAAAAAGAAAATTGCATAATAAAAAAAGCGAAACCCGTTAGGGTTTATTTGGTATACGCATTTTTAAGAATATACTTCTATTTTAAGAATGTTTTAACCTGGCTGAATGAAGGTTCAGCTTATTTCCCCCTTAAGTTGATGGGCATGTATGGTGACCCCTAATATGGTACTCTTATTAATTTTAAATCACTACTTTGACAGTAATCATTTTTTATCAGATCTCTTTTATTTGTCTGCTTATATTTCTTTTTTCCACCAAAGTATGGAACTGCTTTGAAATGCTGTTCACTATCAAATTCAATTAAAGCTACTAAATAGTTATTTTTATTAAAAATAACAAAATCAAATTTTAATAACTTAATATTTTTACGATCTGGGAATGTGAATTTTCTTTTAAAACGAATATTATGTGTTTTAAGGTAGCTTTTAATAATACGTTTTCCCTTTACTTTCATTACAATAGGGACATCTAGTTCCTGGAACACAATATGAAGGAGTTACTTCATATGTATGACCACAAATCGTGTGTTACATAAGTATCTTCTTTCTTGCTTTTTCATAAGAGCCAATGACTTTGTATTCGTTCCCTACTAGTTGGTATACTCTTTTTACAAATTCATTATATATTTTTATTTTAACCATACTAATTCTCTTCCCTTTGCAATTTGGACAGCCTCTTCCCTTTAAAAAGTTAGAGGTCATGACAATAAATTCATTTCCACAATCATTATGTTTTATATGTGATCGAATCTCCATTCCTTTTCTTTATATTGTTGGGCATTATTAAGAACTCCTTCGTGTGTATATCTATAATAATCTATTAAAACCAACTTTTAATTACAGAATATTACATATATTTTTGAAAAATATTAACAGTATATGTAACGTTTTCTAGTTTAATATATATTTAGATTGCACCAAATATTATCAATTAGGAGGATTAATATGAGATTATTATCAAAAATAGTGATAGCTATGTTGACTGTATTAAGTACATTTGCATTCAACTTAGGTGGACAATTTGATAAGGGGCTTCTTTCTACCTCAAAAGTATATGGGGATGTAATCCAGGCACTACCACAAAACGCGTCAACTATAGAGTTAGAATATGCTCCTGTATATGACTACGACACAGATGGATGTTATGCGACTGCAGCAATTTCTCCAGATGGCACGACTAACCCTGGCCTACCATTGGGCGGTGACGTGAACGGTCACTGTAGAGATCTTCGCCAACTGGAAAATTCAAACACCTATTCTCGGGCCAAATCAAATAATGGTTGGACTGCAATTATGTATGCGAGTTACTTTGAGAAAGATCAAGCTGCTTTAGGCCCTGGATCGTCTGGACATCGACATGACTGGGAACACACAATAGTTTGGGTTAAAGATGGTCAGGTTCAATATGTAACTTATTCAGCACATGGTAATTGGTACACTAAACTTAGCTCAGATGTTAGATTCAATGGAAACCACCCGAAAATTGTATACCATAAGGACGGCGGCTTGACACATGCTTTTCGCTTGGCTAATAGCAATGATGAGCCACCAGAAAACCATTATCATCAGTGGCTCCAACTACCAATGGTTGGTTGGGCTGGCTATCCAAGCCAAGCTATTAGAGAAAAACTAATGACTACGAACTTTGGATCTGCAACACTTGAAATCAAAGATGGAAATTTTGAAAAATCTCTTGCTAGTGCAAAGCCACCCATTAGTTTTGACCCTTATGCAGTGGAACTGGAAAATGGTGATACTTATCAAATAGTTTCCGCATTAAATGATCGTAGTGTGATAGATATGAATCAAGCAGATAATAAGATTATCTTATGGCAAAATAACAACGGTAATAATCAAAAATGGAAACTAGTATACGACTCAAATAAAAATGAATATCAATTTAAAAGCGTAACAAATGAAAATTTAGTATTAGCTTGGAATGATCTTAATGGTTCAAATAATGTAGTTGCTACATCTAATCAAAATAAGGAAGAGCAATACTGGTTACTAACAGAAGCTGGGAATGGATACTATTATGTAAGGAATAAGAAAGATCCAAACAAAGTGTTAGATGTAAGTGGTAATGGTACTGCAAATGGAACGAATGTTTTAGTATATAATTACCATGGTAGTAATAATCAAAAGTTTAGATTTTCCAATGTAACAGGAAATTTAACAAGAGAAGTGGAGTCACTCTATAAGGCACAGCCTGGTCAAAGCAGTAGATCAAGTAATAATTTTTCACTTGAACATCTTGCCGCAGGTACTAAAGTACGAGTTGTTTTAGAAGGAGAAGGTGCTACCTCTTTGTCATTTAAAATTGCAAGAGATAAATCAGGTACAGACCCTGTAATTTGGTCAAATGTTAGAGATGGTTCTATTCTAACAATCCCTTCAGGAGATGATAGAAAGAATTTGTATATCGCAGGTCCTCCTAGCGGATATACTTCTAACGGTACATTTAAAGTGAAATTCTACGCTCTTCCAAACTGAAAAATATTATAGCGTTTTTATTCCTTTTATATTAATGTAATTAGAAAATGAGTATGTATACTTCAAAAGTTTTTTCGGCTTGCTCGATTGGATTAACTATATTAATAGGGAATATAGTGTTCGGTTTCAAATTTTTGTTAAGAGATAAAAGGCGAGGTTAAGTATAGCTGAAAAAACGAAGTCTAATCCATGACTTCGTTTTTTTTTAGGCCTAGTGATGGGTTAGCTGTTCTGGTCCGCAGCAATATTTCCTAATAATAGGATTCATCCAAGGTACGTGTAAAAATAGGTCATAATCTGTATTTTATTCCCATTACCAGATTTCAGTATAACAAAAAGGTGTTTTACTAGTAATGTTACGAATTATTTTTAGTACAGCTAGTGCGGATTGACATCATTTATAAAACATATAATTATAAGGATATATCCAAAAATAATTGAACATACACTCTTTTAAAAAATAGGGCTGAAAGTGAGAAAAAAATTATGATGACTCATATTGTAAAATCTATGGAGTACAATCAAACAACGGATGATTTAAGACATAAAATTGCTATAATCCTACATAGGACGTGGCCAACTATCTGTCCAATGCCTAATAAAGAAGAAATTCCAGAAGCTCATGAAAAAGAGCTGAATGTACGCTCATTTTACATCTGTATAGATGAAAAGCTGATCAGTTATACAGGTGTAATACGTAAAACCATCACTCATAATGGCCAAATATTTAATATAGCTGGGCTTAGTTGTGTGACAACTGATCGGGACTATCGTGGCCAAGGAATTGGCTTACAAACAGTTGCTACAGCTACTCAATGGATTAGGGAGCAAAGTGATATAGATTTTGGTATATTCACTTGTGAACCATCTTTAGCTGATTTTTATAAACGTGCTGGTGCTTGGTCTGTTGTACCAGATATAACCCTTATCGGTAGTAAGGATGAAAAGGCCTTATCTAGTGAACACATAAGAGTTGTTGTTTTAATGCGTCTTTTCTCAGAAAAATCCATGGAAAATGAATCAGTGTTACGCAATACTACTATCAATCTTGATCTTCCAGTTGGTCAGTTTCTATAAGTGCATATAAACTTTACATATAAAACCTTCGTACAAGAAAAAAGACTGAGGCTAAAATCAGACTTTACCCCCATTACTCATACAGCATGATATATTAATATAAATATTAGTTCAAATATTTATGAAGGAGTATTTACATGTTGACGCGTATTGTTTTTATGAGTATAACTGGAATTATATTTATGAGTTTGTTAACAGGTTGTAGCTACGTTGGGAAGTTTTTCACAGAAACTTATTATGTAAAAATTGAAGGTCAAGGAACCAAAGAAAGAGATGCATTCCAATACACTTTAAAAGGATTTAAAGAAAATGGAGAAGAGAAAACAATTCAATTTATTACAAATAGTAATAAACAAATTAAAGAAGGAACATATTTAAGAATTACGGCCGATGAAGATAAAGGCGCTAATAAAAAAACACCAGATAAAATTTCATTAATTAATGGGTATGAAGAAGTTAAAAGTGAAGATGTACCAGAAAAAATAAAAGAGAAATTAAAATAAAGTTTGTCCATATTACTAATTCAATTGAAAAACTAGTATACATAATATAACTTTTAAATATATGTAAATGAAACCCCCTTATCTTTCTTTATCTATATAATAAGAAGAGAAGTTGTGGGAAAATTGATTACAAACATTTCGGATAAAAATCAATATTTATAATATGAGAAGATGTACGGGGATAAATTATCCACTTTATTAAAATTTCATTTTTATTCTGTAAATTTTATATACCTATGAATAAAGTGGATTTTCGGATGAAAATTCTTTTACTAAATTTCTCAATATAGAATACTACTAAATTACGACTCTAATATTCAAAGTTAACAAAAAAGAAATTATAATATAAATATGATGGTTATCCGTTTGTTTACTCCTTGTGCTAAAGATAAGATCGTGTTCCCTGATCTTATCTTTTTATTTTGGACTTTAGATACAAAAAAGAAATCCTTAATAGCTTAAAACTCCCTTGTCATTAGGCCTGAAAGAAGTAAAACTTCAAACTCAGATCTCTGCGTAGCACATTAAAGTAGTAAAAATTGCTTGGAGGAAAACGTTTGGACGGAAATTAAGTGTACCAGAAAATAGAAAACAAGGAAGATATAGGGAGTTTCTTCGGAAATAATATAGTTATAAAAACATAACTGCTTGAAGGTATCCCTTATGTATCTAAAACATTGGCAAAACAAATAGATGATTTTAGAATGTACAAAATGCTAACTAAAAAAGGAGAAGTGATTATGTCAGAAGCTTTTTATATGAAGATTGGTGATTACGAGAGACCTGCAGATATATTGCGGATGCTTGGACATCCTATGCGTTTGATGATAGTTCGAGAATTAATTTTGAAAGGTCCATTAAATGTATCCGAGTTACAGAAGTTACTACGTGTTCCACAATCTACATTGTCACAACAATTAATAAAGTTAAAACAGTTTAAAATGGTTTCCTATGAGCGAAAAGGAAATGAAATTTATTATAAAGTGAGTGACGAAAAAGTGATTGAGAGTATGAAGGAATTAGAATGTTTGCAACAGTGGACGTAAGAAGACATGATAAATCTCTTCATTTCCATAGATTGAAATTAATCTTTTATAGTATATATGGTTTTAAAATAACGAAAAGTAGATAATTTAGATAAATTATATTAACAGGCGTACCACAAGCATTTCGATAAAAAACACGCTAAGAGTATGCAAGGTTTTATGCAAAAAATGGGGAGACATAGGGAACTTTTGAGAGGCCAAAAGGCGCGTCAAAATAGAAATGTATAAAAAATGCATAGAATTATAGAGAAATTCAAGAGAAAAGAGAACCCAAATTGGTCATCTCCCTGTCAAGTAGACAGTAATAAAAAGAGTATTATGCCACGGCCTTTTCCCGATATTCTATCGGGGAAAGGCCGTGAAGTTTTTCTTGGAATCTTTCTGTATTATAAAATTGAATATATTCTTGAATTGCTCGGTAGGCCATTTCATATGTTTTTGGGCACACTAAATACAACTTCTCTGTTTTTAAATGTGAGAAGAATGATTCGATACACGCATTATCAAAACAGTTTCCACGTCTAGAATGACTACCGACAAATCCTAATTTCTCTAACTGTTTTGCGTAGGATTTAGATGTATATTGAAACCCTTGATCTGAATGGAAAAGGGGCTTAGTAGTTAATGACTTCCCTTCTAATTGACGTAATGTAGTTAAAACCAAATCTAAATCATTTCTTGAAGATAGCTTCCAGGCAACAATTTCATTGTTGTATAAATCTAACACAGCTGACAAATAGGCAAATTGTTCTCCGATTCGTACATAAGTAATATCTGTTACGAATTTTTGATTTTGCTTTTCAGCTTGAAACTCTCGATTCAAATGATTTTTAAATACCACAGATGTTTTTCTTCCATAAAACGGACGTTTTTTTCGAATGATAGATTGAATACCCAGCTCTCTCATAAGACGACGAACACGTTTATGATTCATTACCATTCCTTCTCTAGCCAAAGCACGAGTCATACGTTTATACCCATAGTAAGGGTGCTGACGATGAATAGATAAAATATGTTCTTTATGCCACATATCCCTTTTCTGACGTAAACGCTGCACGTTATGATATTTCCGCCATTTATAGTAGCCAGCCTTAGAAACTTCCGCGATTTGAAGCAACCATCGGAGTGGATAGGCTTGGCGTAATGAATCGATAAGAGAAAATCGTTCTTTCTTTAGGACCATTCCTTCCCGTGTAGATTTGGATTGCGCTTTTTTAAATACTCAACCTGTGCCTTCAAATAAGCATTTTCTTCTTCTAGACTATTAAAATTCTTTCGATTCCAGACACCACGTTGATCATCAAAGGACTCCCCTTGTTGCGCACGTTTTACCCACTCAATAATCTGGGCATCGCTCTTCACACCGAGTTGTTCACGAATTTCTCGCAATGATTTTCTCTCTTCTAATCGAAGACGAACTGCTTCTCGCTTTAGTTCTTCTGTATATTTTTGAAATGATTGTCCTTTTCTTGCCATAAAAAAATCCCCTCCAGATAAAACAGTATTGAGTCCATCATATCAGATGGACTCTTTTTTTACTGTCTACCTATAGGGGATAATACCAAATGGATTCTCTTTTCTTGGCATATTTACAACATAGAAAATACTGAGACAACTCTTTCAAAACTTTATTAGGGGAAAGTTTTAAAAAATGTCCTTATAACAATACTTACATAAATGTTATATATAGTAAATTGATAGATTATATACTAACTATTCTTAATTTTGGATAAATTAAGCTTTTGCCATACTAGGATTACCCCAGCATTTCGAAAAAACATGCTAAGCGAATTTATACAAGAAACAGCCAGATTTTACCCTGTTAAGAATAAGTCCACTCTTTTATATACAAAGGACGTAAGGATTATAAATTGGTTACATGTAATCCCTCAAAATTATATTCCCCTAAGAAATTGATGTGTTCCCAATGTAGAGAGCCTCACCCTATCAAAAAAGAAGATCCCGATTCAACAATAGAGAAAGTAAACACCTGTTTGTAAAGGTATACCTTTACAAACTATCGAGCCCTATCTATGAAACGTTGGAATATCAAGTTTATAAAGGTGATTCGAATAGATTTATAAACGTTTATTTTTAATAAACACCTTTATAAACAAAATGGTATAATTGTGGTAACAAATGTGAGGAGAGTACAAAACGTGGCAAATATTTATGGATATATACGTGTAAGTACAAAAGATCAAAATGAACAACGTCAGTTACATAAGATGATGGTAAGAGGAGTGGAAGCTCGGCGCATTTTTGTCGATAAAGCAAGTGGACGAAATTTTGATCGCCCACAATATCAATTGCTAAGAAAAATATTGAGTCAAGGTGATATTGTCTATATAGATGCCTTAGATCGTATGGGCCGCAATTATGATGAGGTAATTTCAGAATGGAAGTATATAACAAGAGAATTACAAGCGAATATCGTAGTTTTAGAAAACGAAACCTTGTTTGATAGTCGGAAATTTCGTGAGATGGGTGATATGGGCCGATTAATGGAAGATCAATTTTTATCTTTGCTATCCTACGTTGCAGATCAAGAGCGCAAAAAAATTCGCCAGCGACAAGCTGAAGGAATTGCAGTAGCTAAGTCTCAAGGAAAACATTTAGGCCGTCCTCAGGTGAACCTTTCGACCTTAAGTAAACAACAAATGAATATAATAGAAGAAACTTATTCAAAATGGAAAAGTGGAGAAATAACTGCTGTTATGTTTATGGAAATGTTAGAGCTAAGGAAAAACACGTTTTATAAATTAATGAAAGAATATGAAAGTAAATTGAATTGAGCTGCCCAATATCCAGTTCTTTTTTTATTTGTAGCAACGCTCTTGGAATATAAAAGGGATTCCGTTAAATCTGGGTGATCTTCAGATGTAGCGATTCAATCTATTAATTATTCACACACCTATAGGAGGATAAACAATCCATGAAAACCGCGAGAATGTTTTCAATACTTATCTACTTATTGAAGAAAAACATAGTGTCTGCTGAAGAATTAGCCAATGAATTTGAAGTAAGTACAAGAACGATTTATAGAGATATGGATGCTTTGTCTTCAATCGGTATCCCTATTATTTCATATTTAGGAAAGAATGGTGGATTTACTTTAATTGATAACTATCAACTAGATAAATTTACATTTAATGAAGAGGAAAAGAAATTTTTATTAGAAGGTTTAACATTAAAAAATGAATTATTCGATATGAATCAACTGTCAATTTTACAAAGAAAAATAGAACTATTGAAAGAAAATAAAGAAGACCATCATTCTAATATCACGATAACGTCATCTACCCTGCACAGAGAAATTATAGAAGATGAAACAAAAGTGAAGATAAAAAAAATGCTCTCTATAATTGATGAGGGAAATAAAATTTGTATTTCTTATGTTTCACAAACAGCGAATGTATCTAGTCGAATTATTCAACCTTTAAAATTAAATTTTATGAATGGTAGTTGGTATTTAGAAGCCTTTTGTGAATCCAGAATGGCCTTAAGATTATTTAAATTGACTAGAATAAGAAATATGGAAGTAATACATGACAATACTAGAACTGTCTATACAGAAGAAAATGAGTATTTGACTAATAAGTCAGCTAAAGTGGAAGAAATTATATTACTGTTTTCGAAAAGTGAACTTGGGAAACTATACGATTTTTTTACCGAGGATGAAATATCTGTACTGGAAGATGGGAGTTTAAAAGTAACCTTTAATTATGATATTAATAAAAATTTACTCCCATTTTTATTGATGTTTGGTAGGCATGTAAAGATACTATCCCCACTATGGCTTAAAAATGAATATATGAATGAAATTAAATTTATTTATAAAAGCTGACAGACTGTTGTCATAGTATGAATGCTACACTTTCTATATCAACTAGTAGGAGGAATTAACAATGAAAGTAGCAATTACTGAAAAACATATTTATGGCAAAAGAATAAGAACAAATAATCAAAATACAGATGCACTACTTAGTCTATGGGAAGAGATTCTTCGTTTAAATTTAAAAGGTGATGTATATGCTGTTTATAATAATTATCAAAGTGATTTTACAGGTGATTATGATTTGCATATTGGTACTGAAGAGAAATGTATTGATGAAAGTAGTGTCATCATTCCATCAGGCAATTATCATGTTATAGAAGTAGATCATACTGATCCACAAGGTGTTTTTAATGCTTGGGTGGATATCTGGAAAAGTGATATAAAAAGAGCATATAAAACTGATTTTCAATTTCACTCTAAAAATGGTGGTATAAGGATATTTCTGTCGGTTGAATAATGAATAGTAAGTTTACTAACTAAAATGGAGGATTCGAACAAATGGATGAGAAAAATCGAGGCTTTTCAGACGCTGATCTCAGCGGTCAAAATTCCTGGGATCCCTCTGTCACAATTCATAGGGACCTTCTTTCTACTAAGGATCTTGTCTATGGACCATGCAGGCTCGAGTGTTCTCAACCACGAATAGAAGCACAAAACGCTGAGTATGGGGCTTATGTATTTAATTTGAATGTTCTCTCCATTAGATTTCGTGTCGCTAAAATTACTCCTACAAAGGTGGGACAATTTGTGACTTTGTGGGAGAGAATTGGGGATGGACCGATTCAGCCATATGACATATCAGATCCAGTCGATTTGTTTGTTATTAGTACTCGCGAAGGGAATAACTTTGGGCAATTTGTATTTCCAAAAACTGTTCTATTTGATCAGGATATAGTATCCAATAAAGGTAAAGGTGGTAAACGAGCAATACGCGTTTATCCACCTTGGGACAAGCCAACGAGCCGTCAGGCTCAAAAGACTCAGATATGGCAGTTAGAATATTTCTTAGAGATACCTGTAAATATACCAATAGATCGCGTTCGTGCTCAAATGCTCTATAGTCTAAATCGTTAATATATAACCCAAACTAAACTACAAACCAGTTTCTTAACGTACAATTTTTTTGATGTGGTGACCCCATGCTCATCAACTTAAGAAATTGATTGTTTCCCAAAACAAAAAAATGAGCTGAATTCTCATAAATAACTGTAGAAGTTAAAAATTTCGTTATGGGGGTGTCTCAAAAGCTTAGCTTGACGGGCATGGGGTACCGCCACATCGCTATCAAGCTAAGATTTTTAATTACCCCCAGAACGACAATTTCATGCATCATTGACTACTGATAATGATGCGTTATGTAGACCTCACAGATAGATATGGGTATACAGTTCTTCTTTTATGGTACACTTCAATAAAAGGGGGGAAGAGGTTTGAAAAAGTGGATTAAAATCACATCAACCTTAGTTATTGCTATAGCAGTTGGTATTTTTACTGGTTACAAAGTCGGTACGTATGCAGGTTCAGACGTTAAGGAAAAGCAGACTGAGAGAATTAAAGGGGAAGAGGTAATACTTGACCTCAACTCTGATCGTCATATAATCAATGCAATGCACAAAATGACTCATCAAAAAGTATTATCTCACGAAAAGCAAGGATTTATCAAAATGACTCCAGAAAATATCGGAAAAGTACGTCGAGCGATTGATGAAAGTAATAGTGGAACCTTACAACATAAAGAACAGTACCTTAAGATGTTGGTTCGTTGGTATGAAGGCGATTTCTCTCAATCGGTTGAGGAGCATAATTTATTATGGGAATGGGACAATAACAGCACTGGTAAAGCATACAAATTAGCGACACCGGAACAAGAAGAAGCATACATTTTAGAACAAGCGAAGTCTGAAAAATAATAAAGGGGTATCGTCACCTCGCTATCAAACTAATAAAAAGAAATGCCACCCTAAAATGAAAAAATGCGCTATTCTTTCTGTAGAATCATAGGAAAGGATGGCGTTTTTTATGTCTGTTTCTGTGTCTGACGAATTACAACTATTTGCTCAAGAGATTCAAAGTTTGTTATCTCCAAATACCTTGCGAGATCTTGCTAGAGATGTTGGTTTTGTACAACGAAGCAGTAAGTATCAAGCAAAAGATTTAGTAGCTTTATGTGTATGGGTGAGCCAAAATATAGCTATGACTTCTTTAGCTCAGTTATCTAGCTGTTTAGAAGCATCAACAGCAGTACTTATCAGTCCTGAGGGACTGAATCAACGATTTAATAAGGCGGCCGTCCAACTTTTACAACACCTACTGGCCGAACTACTAACCAAAAAATTGGCCGCATCTATGCCGATTTCTTATCCATACACTTCTGTTTTCAAGCGTATTCGTATTTTAGATTCAACTGCATTTCAACTCCCTGATGTATTTTCATCGGTTTATCCAGGTGCAGGAGGATGCAGCCATACAGCTGGGGTGAAGATTCAGCTTGAGTATGATTTATTAAGTGGACAGTTCCTACATATTCATACAGGCCCAGGTAAACAACATGATCGAACCTACGGTTCTCTGTGTGTCCCAAATGTGTCAGCGAATGATTTATGTATCCGAGATTTAGGTTATTTTCATTTGAAAGATCTTCAACATATACAAGATAAAAAGGCTTATTATATCTCACGTATCAAATCGAATACACGTATGTATCAAAAGAACCCTAACCCTGATTATTTTCAAGATGGCAGAATCAAGAAAAGTACAGAGTATATCCAGATAGATATGGAGGTTTTAATGAACTCTCTTCAACCAGGACAAACATGTGAAATATCCAACGCTTATGTAGGAATGACTGATAAAGTCCCAACTCGTGTGATTGTTCATCGACTAACAAAAGAACAACAAAAAAAACGATTACAAGATCAAACTGTAAGAGAAAAAAAGAAAGGAATGAAGTATTCTCCTCGTAGTAAACGACTCAGTGGTATCAATGCATATATGACAAACACCCCTACAGATATTGTCCCGATGGGACAGGTACATGACTGGTATTCTTTGCGTTGGCAAATCGAAATTTTATTTAAAACGTGGAAGTCATTCTTTCAAATTCATCATTGTAAAAAGATAAAATCAGAACGATTGGAGTGCCATTTATATGGTCAATTGATTGCCATTCTACTCTGTTCTTCTATCATGTTTCAAATGCGCCAATTGCTCCTCATGAAGAAAAAACGAGAGCTTAGTGAGTATAAAGCCATATATATGATTAAAGACTATTTTCTTCTTCTATTCCAAACTATACAAAAAAACACCCAAGAGCTATCAAGGGTGTTACTTCGCCTGTTCAACCTCCTACAGCAAAACGGGCGGAAATCTCATCGATATGAGAAAAAAACGGTCTTTGATATATTAGGTGTCGTTTACAATTGTACCCTGTCTGATAATCAAGCCGCTTAATTCAAAAAAGTGAAACCCGTTAGGGTTTATTTCGTATGCAAATCTTTCAATCACCTACACTTGCCCTTTAGAAAAAAGAAACAATCTCGTCTAAAATTGATTTTGCATAAGCTTAGCTTGATAGCGATGGGGTACCGCCACACATCCATCAACTTAAGGTATATTTTCAAACAAAATGCGGTCTTTCCATATAGTTTTTTATTATCTTTTGTAGATTTTATAAAAGCAGGCATATCAAATAAACCCTGACGGGTTTCAATTTTTTACTATGCTACCTGATGAGTAGAAGTGGTATACTCATAGACAACACCCAAAATATCAAAGACTGTCTTTTTCTCGTATCGATGAGATTTTCGTCCGTTGTGCTGTAGGAGGTTAAACAGACGAAGGAGAACCTTTGATAATTCTTGGGTGTTTTTGTGTAATGCTTGGTAAAAAAGTGAAAAATAATCCTTAATTATGTACATCGCTTTATATTCACTTAGCTCTTTCTGTTTCTTACGTAATAGAAGTTCTCGCATTTTAAACATAGTAGAAGAACATAATAGAATACTAATGAGTTGCCCATAAAGATGACATTCTAATCGCTCTTGTTTAATAGATTTACAACGATGAATTTGAAACCAAGATTTCCATATTTTAAATAAAAGCTCAATTTGCCAACGTAATGAATATAAATCATAGATTTTCTCTTTTGGTACCCATTCCGTAGGAATGTTTGTCATATATACCGTAATACCTTGTAAAAGCTTTGTACGCTCTGTATATGTAATTCCTTTTTTCTTTTCACGAATAGCTCGGTCACGTAGGCGTTTCTGTTTTTGCTCCTCGGTACACCTATAAACTACAATACGAGTAGGCAATTTGTCCTTACTCCCTACATATACATCGTGTAATTCATACACTTGGCCAGGTTGTAGTTGTTTCATAATGTCTTCCAAATAAATTTGTATATATACTGGTTTCAATTGAGAGGGTTTTGTTTTAAATACCACTGTTTCGAACTCTTTTCTATATATTTTAGTTGGTAACTTAAGACGAGATAAATAATACCCCTGCTTGTCTTGAATAGACTTAAAGTCTTGTAGACGAAAATATCCTAAGTCACGAATATACAGCTCATTCTTTTGTATCATGCCTGTTCGAGTCGCACCATACGCCTGATCACTTCGTTTTCCTGGTTCAATTTTCACATCAGAAAATTCCCCACTCAACAAGTCATACTCTAGTTGAATTTTCACACCAGCTTTATGACTACATCCTCCGGCACCAGGATAGGTAGATGCTAATCGATCTGGAACCTGAAAGGTTGTAGAATCAAGGATGCGAATGCGCTCAAAGTAGGAAGAAAGAGATTGAGAAATCTTAGATACGCCTCCAATTTTAGCTTGTAGAAGTGTAGTAAATACAGTTCGAAAGAAGGCTACAGAAGCAGAGTTAAATCGCCGATTAAGTCCTTCCGGACTTAATAAAACTCCTGTTGAAGTTTCTAATTGACTACATAGTTGAGTAAGAGAGGTAGTAGCGACTTGTTGATTTAGCCATACACACAAAGATAAGAAATGGTGCCCGTGGCACTTACGTTTTCGTTTCATTCCGCCTGCTTCTATGGCTAATTGATTAAGTGTAGCGGGAGACATATATCGATATAACTCTTCAGCGAATAAAGATAATTCTTGTTTTTGATTCATATTCATAAAAAACACGTCACCCTTTCTCATTAACATAAGAAAATAGTAACGTGCTTTTAACTTCAAAAATAGTCTAAATCCTTAAGTTGATGGATGTGGGGTACCGCCACATTTCGGAAAAACCCCCACGCTAAGACGATTTTCTATCAAAATTAATTCCTTACTAATACTAAACTTCATTTTGTTGCAAATCCAATTAATAATGTGTCTGTATTAAATTGATATATTAATAAATTTAAAAACGATCTTCTCTCTAAAAGATTCGTTTAAAAAGAAGATCGTTTTTCTAATTTTTGCATCATATTACAAAACAAATTAAAATGCGTAACTTTCTCGAATAACATTAGCGTATTAATTGAAGTATCTGACGTAAATAATTTCTTCGTATAATTAAGAAATAAATAATTTGTACACATATAAAACTTGTAAAGATAAGAATGGAATTTCCTGTAACAGATAAATCTATATACTTACGTTGAGCTAAATATTGTAATGCTACAAAGGCCACGCTACTATGAATAATAGCAATTACAATTGGCACAAAAAATAATATACTAATTTGTTGAGTTACAATTTTTTTTAACTCTTTTTGGGTTAATCCTACTTTAGAAAGCATTTCATACTGTTGTTTGTCTCGATCTAGATCTGTAAATAGACGGAAGTACAAAAAACTAATCGCAAACACAAAAAATACAATTCCTACTAATACACTAATAATAGAAAGAAGTCCATTCGTTTGTTTTCCTTCTAACCATTGTAAAAATAAGGATTCAAACTTATAAGGTGGATTTATTTTTTCGCTATCATAAGGGAACATCTTCATGAATTGTTTAGAGATATCTTCCGTTTCTGTCCAATTTTTAATTAAAAAACCATATTGTGTATATTGATTATGCTCCTGCTTTTGCAATGGTGGCGTATTGATAATTTTTTCGTAAACTGAGTCTGAGACAACAGAAATATAACCAAAGGAAGGACTCAGTATATTGTCCATTAATAATTTTTCACCTGAAACATTGATACGTGTATTCCCTTCCTGCAGTGTATAAGATGAAACTTCTTTTTGTAATTCATCTTGAGATTCTCCTCTAAGCCTACTTTTTGATGGAAGAATGAGGCTGTCTTGTTCATTCTGCAAAGTTTCAACAGGATACCCTAGTATTTTAGCGGATGCATTATAATCAGTAAGCCTCATAATATCTGCCGTATTTTCTGTTGTAAAAACAGTAGGAGAGATTAACTTATAGGAAAAGTCAGCATCATTTAATTGTTTTTTTATCTGAGCAATATGTGATGCTTCCTCTACATTTCCCTTATAGGATGTATAACTAAATGCGTAAGGAGTCTGAGATTGTGCGAATGCACTGCTTCCTACTGCAAGACAAACACCAATAGAAGTAAAAGCAACAGCAGAAAGAATACACACTAGAAATAGGGTTTTCGCATTATCTGTCATTCGATACGCTAACTCTGAAAGAGTTAACAGGTTGGTCTTTTTAAAGAACGTATGTTGACGCTTCTTCAATGTTTGGATGAGATAAAAGCTGAGTTGGGTAAATAAAAAGTATGTTCCTACTACAGTGAAAAAGACACAAGCTAACATAACATATACAAAACTATCTCCTTTCCATAACGCAGTATATAAATAAAATGCTGATGCATATCCTATACCAATAAAAAGAATAGAGAGTAAAGCTAGCCATTTAGATGACTTTGGTTCTGGTTTTGGTTTTTCTTCTGATTTCATGAGTTCGATAAGCTGAGATAATTTCATCATTCGCGTAGTGTACAAAGAAACAACTATGAATAGAATGAGGAACGAGAGACCTGTTATTAGAATTGCTTTGGATGGAAAATAAAATGGAAGACCACCTTTTAATGCCAAAAGGGAAGCGCTCAGTAACAAAACTAATTTTCCAAAGACAAGTCCAAGTCCAATACCAACAAGAATAGAGCAACACCCAATGAACATATTTTCAATAAAGATCAGTTTGTGTAATTGAGAGTTAGCCATACCATGGAGCATTAAAATTCCAAATTCCCGCTTTCTTGTTTTTAAAAACGCAGTGACAGAATATAAAATGAAGAAAAAGGAAAAAAATATAATCAAATATTGAGCAATCTTAAATCCATGTGTGCCCAAAGCACTCATGGTTGCACTTGTTGATGCAAGTTTCCCACTGAAATAAGGGTGAAATGCAAGTAACTCGAAAGTGAAAAAGATCATAACAGCAAATGTACTACTTAAAAAATGACCGATATATAATCGTTTATTACGAATGACGTTATTACATGCGAATTGACGAAAATTCATGTTGATTTCCTCCTAGTAAGGATAATACATCTATAATGTTTTGATAAAACATAGAACGATTATCACTACAATAAATTTCATTATATAATGTACCATCTTTAATAAAGACCACTCGATCGCAGTAACTCGCAGCCATTGGATCATGTGTTACTAGCATTATGGTTGCTTGTTGTTCCTTGTTTAATCTTGTTAATAGTCCCATTACATCACCAGCAGCTTTTGAATCTAAGTTCCCTGTCGGTTCATCTGCAAGAATTAATTGAGGAGAATGAATGAGTGCACGAGCAATCGCTGTTCGTTGAGCTTGTCCACCTGAAATTTCATATGTTCGTTTATTTAAAATTTTCCCAATACCTAATTGATTGGAAATGAATTCTACTCGTTTGTTCATTTCTTTCAGATTTACATTGTCTAATGTAAGTGGAAGAAGAATATTTTCTTTTACTGTTAAAGTATTCAAAAGGTTAAATGATTGAAAGATAAATCCTAATTCACGACGTCGAAAAAGCGCCAAGTCATGAGTGGACAAACGATAAGGGTTCTTGCCATTAATCAATACTTCTCCCGATGTTGGCGTATCAATAGTAGAAATCATATTGAGGAAAGTAGTTTTTCCACTTCCAGATGGCCCCATAATTCCTACAAACTCCCCCTTTTTTATTGTCAAATCAATATTTGAAAGTGCTTTATAGGATACTTTTCCTGCGTAGATTTTATTTAAGTCGCGGACCTGTAGTATGCCCATATGAGTATGTCTCTTTTCTTGTAGTTTATGTTAATGAGTGTACCTAAACTACAATACTTTTCATATTGAATTATCTTTCATTTTTCTTACATGCCTGAAATCCTTCTGAATATTTCGAAATAAAAGTCGTTTTAATATTCATATTTAAACAGGCTATCATTTTATATGAAATAACATCTATATATGTTTAAAAGAAACAAGAACTCTTGTTTAGCCTTCCCATACAACACAATATCATTTTTGTTGCATTAGAACAAAGATACCAATGAAAATGGACGTTAACGCAACACAATTGAAAGTAGCCATGGGCTATTTCAATCTTGGATTAGGTCCCTGATATTTCTTCAAATATCTTTCAAAAATAAAAACCAATTCCTTAACGTACAATTTTCCTTTTTTGATACGGAGACCCCTATTAGCAAAATACCTTTTTGTTAAACTGAAATCCGATAATGGAAATAAATTACAGACTATGACCCGAAATTACATGTATCTCGGCTGAACCCCATTTTTCCGTATCGGCCAAAACGAGAAAGCACCGGATTCCGTAAAATAAGCTCGAAACATCATAAGAGAGAAAGTGCAGGAGACTTTGGTGGAGATGGTATTATTGTCGACAACGATCCTGAGCAACAGGAAAAGTCCATTAAATATGGAGACCTGGTCTTAAAATGAAAAATAAGCTATTCTTTTTGTAGAAATATACAGAAAGAATAGCGTTTTCGGTATGAATTTATCGATTTCTGATGAATTACTATTGTTTTCTAAAGAATTACAGCAACATATGTCACCACATGCTTTGGGACAATTAGCTAGAAAAGTCGGATTTATTCAACGAAATAGTAAATATCATGCACAAGACTTATTAGCTTTAAACACTTACTTATTTTTGTTTAGTTTACATAACCTTTATTATAGGTAGTCATTAAAAATGAAAAAATATCATCTCAAAATTAAAAGTAATGTTATGTTATTGAGATATAAAATGAAAAATATTTATCGAGTTTAGATTTTTCATTTTATATGAGTTAATAAAGTACTCATGGTCGGATTATACCCGGTTTCACACATGTTTGCTCTTAGCTCCAGACCAGATTGTACACTACTAGTAATCAAATCAAAAAAACTCATATCTCAAAACGAAAAGTATTCTTAGTTATTGAGATATGAGATGGAATTTGATATTTTTTAATAAACTATGGTGTTTCATTATAAGATTGATGTATATAAGGTACAAGTAATTCTAACTGAGATACAACTTGATAATCTATATATGTTTCGTGCGTATAACCGGTTAAATCTCTCCCTTTACGCACAAATGATTTTCCAAATATCTTGTCTATAACTTCTTGCATTTCTAAACCCTTGTTACTTCCCTTTGGTCCAAAACGTAAAATTAGACATTGCCGATCTGTACATAACTTACCAAATCCAGCTCGACTTTTTTTTCGTTTATATGCAATCCCTCTCTTGGTTTGTGGTGGTTCAAAAACATCTTGGAAGGTATTCCATATATAGGTGTCAATCTCTTGTGCAATCCCTCTTGATAATAAGGGTAATTTCATAAAATGGTGTTGGTGTGTTATGCCACCTATTCCATTAATATCACAAAACTCATCAAACTGTTTAATCAGAAAATATGTTTTAGAATCTGGATTATATTGTTTAATAACATCATTAAAATACTTTCGAATTTTATTCCACGTAAGAATAATCGGCGGTTGTAAGTTTAATTGTTCTGATTTGAATTTATCATTATGGTGCATAAGTTGATTTTCACTTAATTTAGAGTCATAACCAATTTTAGTTTCAATTAGTATTGCAATATCATCGGATATAATGGCAGCGTCTGGTATACTCGTTTTCCTTTTGGGTTGTTTTTCAGGGGACAAAAAATTGTCTTCAGCAATGCCTAGTACAACTGCAATTTCAGATGTTTTATTTAATTTACTACCAATTTGCAAGCTATATGTATAAGGATTGATTGGATTGATTTCATAAAGTGGATTTACTAATTTTATAAACCCTGTTGTTACTGTTGACGAACTATGTTGTAAGACATTTATCAAAGCCTTTGTAACATTGTTTTCAAATTGTAAATCATGATCATTTTGTTTACTGTTTCCTTTATAATAATGAAAAATATTATTATACACTTGATTCATCCTCATAGTCTCCTTTCTTTTTGATATTGGAAATTGTTTAGAAATGCTTTCAGGAAGTTGATTTTCAGTTATATTCTTCTTTTAATACTATGGTAACTAAAAATATAAAAAGACGCTACACAAAGCGCCTATAATAAAAGTATTTTAGTCTTAAAGAATTACAGTAAATGTTTTATTGTGTAAAAAATAAGAGAAATTATTGTACTGGACCTAATAATCCCATAATTTCTTCAGCTTTAGGATTTTGGATGCTATAGTAAATTTCTAACCCCTGACGATTTCCTTTTAGAATCTTCCCTCTCATTTTAGATAGGTGTTGTGAAACTGTTGATTGTGGAATGTTTAAAATTTCGGTCATTTGGGTTACATTTAGTGTTTTATGTTTAGAAAGCTCACTGATCAGTTTTAAACGCATTGGGTGTGCCATAACTTTTAAAAGCTCTACATCCTCTTCTAAAATCGTGTTATCTACATTATGGTTCGTAAATCTTGTCATAGTTTTTTCTCTCCCTTATTTGTTTTCTCTAATTAAGTGTAACTTCCGTATTACATAATATTAGTATGTTTGAATATTTTATACTAATTTAACTAGTTAAAGTATACAATTTTAGTTTGTGTATGTAGTGGAGTTAATGTGTGGTTTGTATGAAGTTTCAAATTATGAATTTGCCTTTTGAACACATATTTAAAGTAAAATAACCCCTCTCAAGATTTTGAATGGGGTTATTTTTATCTATTCTATAGCTACTTAGCAAGTACGGACTTGGAAATTTTTTAAGCCTCTTGTTGTCTTAGGGATTCTAAGGTATTTTCTAGCCTGCTACATCTTTGTAAACCGAAAGCATTCCATAACACATCTAGTGGGAATTGTAATATGTCATTTAGATGGGACTGTATATCCTCCATATATTCATTCTTAATTATAAACTCAGGTAAATTAATATAGTGTTGCGTTATCTTTTCTGGAGAAATATCTACTCCCGTATGAAGTTTATAAGACTTTATATTGTAAAATGATAAAAATCCATATATATCTGTGTTAATACCAACGCTTTTATAAAACTCAATAAACCTTGGTATAGATTGAATTAACTCCAGTATTATTTCAGAGCCACGTATATTATCTACATCGTGTGAATGTAAAGTAATGGATCTATTTGTTACTATTTCCAATATACCGTTCCTAAAAATTTGATTATAGGTAGGACTTGTACCTTCAGAGGCACTATAGTACATATATCCATCCAAATTATACCTATAATCATATTTGCGAGCAAAAATTGGAGAAAGTAACCCACTTGAATCCTCAACTCTTTGTAAATCTATATTTGTTGTAGCAGTAAACGACTGCCTTGGAATTAAATGTAGTGACAAAAAAGGACCTTCCATTGGGAGTGTATTCTCTTTAGTTAGTATTTGTAGATTACGCTCTTTAGGAAATGAACGGATTTTATTTGTTATTTCTTCATTAGAGAGAAAGCTATTTTGTATACCAGGTATATCTAAACCGACATTACTAGTATTTACCCTAGTGAAAAATCGATATGTAAAATCTCCAACTTTTACTGCATGAGGACCTGCCCAGCTTTTAGGAATATCAATGCATAAAACATACTTATTTTCTTGACCAATAGGAATTGGATTAAATTTAAAATCATATAAAGCAGGTTCAATATTTGTGCGGATTACGCTAGTTGCTTGTTGTAAAAATGTATCAATATTAGGAATCTCAACTCCCACAATATTAGGTTGGCTGTCCTCAATTTCTTCTATTCCATATATTAATGTACCACCCTCAGTATTTGCAAAAGCTACAATATCTTTACAGAATTCTCTTTTGTAATCTCCCCTTAAGTTGGTTGGAATATCCCTTTTATAGTCTAAAAGTCTATTCTCCATTACACCATCAGCCACTAAATTCTGTATGTCTTCCAATGTTACTTGATTTATTGGTTTTCCAAAATACATGTTTACTCCTCCTGTACCATAATTTTTAGATTTCTAATATAATAATCTATCTATATTTTATAATATTCTTATATATTTCCACAAATTATAAAATATTAATTCACAGCTACTATTCATATAAAAATGAAAAAAACCTATTAATACATAGGCTCTTTTTTTATCTTGTATTTGGTGAATTGATCCTGGTGTTTTTTTCCTCTGCTATCATGTTATAATATTCAGCGCATAATTCAAAGTGCTTAACTTACTTGAATATTTATATTCTTCAAGTAAACATTATTGTATATGTATGATGTCCTTAAAATTAATTGTAATTTTATTACGATATGGATCTGTACATGTTATAGATTGCTTTAAAGAGTTCATATTAACTACTGTCATATAGCATGTAAGCAGCCGACCATCTTCAAAGTATGTAAGTAATATTTCTGATTCTGATGTGTAAGAGTCTATGATTTTTTTCTCTATAATTTCCTGTTCTTCCGGAGTTAATGTGGGACGTTTAATTTTTGTTTGTTCTTCTATAAGCTTGTTAATTCCAATAAATTGTTCAGGTAACGCCGCAAATGCCCGCCACTTGATCATGGTTCGTCCTTTAGGTATCTTTGAATTCATCATGCTTTATGGCCCCCCAGTAGTGAATTTCGATATCTAGCCGTAGCCGAGTTTGTATATGATATTCCCCTTAGTATACTGTTTTTTCCGAAGCGATCTCTAATTTCATCCATTGCTTTTGTTAGTTTAACTTCTTTTTCACGTTGTATAATGTTATCAAATAATGAAATCTGCTCCTCTCCCTCATTTAGTAAATTGGATAGTGAAATACTAACTGATCGAATTGGCTCTCCAGTATACATTTCGTGTAAATAGTATTTACAGATGTTATATATATCCATGGTCAAATTAGTTGCTCTATTCATTGTATGCCTTTTTCGTATGCCTCCTCCATATTCTGCGCTGTATCCTACTGAAAACTGTATTGTTTGAGCAAGTTTGTTTTGTCTGCGGAGACGATAACAAACTTCTTCAATATGTTCCAGTAATATAATTAAGAATTCGTCTATATTATAATTACGTAATAGGATTTGGCTTTTACCAACTGAAGTCGTTGCAGGTACATATTTCTCAGATATCCGACTAAAATCTATGCCATTACTATGTAAATGATACTCTTCCCCGATTTTGCCAAATGATTTTTTTAGATAATGAAGAGGATAGTTTGCTAAATCACCGATTGTATATATCCCCTTTTGATTTAATTTAGCTTCTGTTTTATGTGAAATTCCCCAAAATTTACTTAAAGGACGTATAGGCCATAGCTTAGTTGGAATATCCTCGTACTCCCATTGTGCAATGCCATTTTCATTTTTCTTCGACTCCAGGTCAAGTGCTAGCTTACTCATGAGTATGTTTGGTCCTATACCGATTGTAGATTCTAGTCTTGTTTTACTATATATTTCTTTTTGAAAGTTAACAGCAAATTCATAAGGCGTTGAGGCAAATAAATGTAGAGATGAATCGAGCTCTATTGCAAATTCATCGATGCTGTATTGAAAAAAGTCCTCAGGTGCTACATATTGTAACGCTAAACTGGTTATGTAATTAGAACATTTAATATAGGTTTCCATATTAGGGTTAACAACTATAATATCTGACCTTTTAGGCAACTCCCAGCTCCTTGCCATTTTTTTGACCCCTAATGCTTTTAATGGAGGAGTTGCCGCAAGTACAATTGAACCACTCCGATTTACATCTCCCACTACAGCAAGTTTTGTATATCGAGGGTCTAATCCTCTTTTAACGCAACTAACTGATGCGTAAAAACTCTTGAGATCAACGAAACAAATTTTGCGATTCGGTAAAAGGGAATAGTCATACATAATTAATACATCTCCTTTAAGAGAACGTTTGTTCTGAGTTTATTATATACGAACTAACGTTCTTTTAAAAGGTGATTTTTCAGTTTAGGATAAATAAATATAGATTTAAAATAAGATTATATTGTTCTAAAAAGACCTGGTTATGTAGTACGGAAACGATTCTGGGGATTAAGGACCACTATGGGACTGAAATTACAAATAAAAAAAGAACTTTATTCGAGTTCTTTTAAATAATGGGGCTGGATGGTCTACCTAACACCTGTAATTTGGCATATTTCTTCATCGTAACTCCCCTTTTCCCTTTTAATCCATTAATACTTATAGTTATATGCATACCGCAAATATTGTAGCGTGAATATATGGCCAAGCAAGATTTTATATGAGAAAACGTCACTTTATATACTATATCCTATAAGAAATCACAATGTGCGATCCAATCATTTGTTTTACTATTTTTAGCAAAATAAATTCCGCCACCATGAATAATCTTTAAATGTGCTTTTGGGTCATCTGTTATTTGAAAAATAAATTCATAATCCGCGGGCCATTGGATACCGGATTGGGCAAAGCAAGCATAGCCACCTAATTTATGTATATAATGATTTTCTTCAAAAATATCCTCGTAATAGTCAATCTCAATTGTATTTTCAAGTTCTAAAATTTTATCCTGTATGTTGTTGGGGAAATCTTCCGTATCCCATTGTGGAAATTCATTAACTACTAACTTTGGTATTAAGGGGAAAGGTTTTAGAGCTGGAAACGTAAGTGACATTTCATTCGGTACTAGTTCTTCTATAGAATCATATTCTCTAATACAAAAATTTCCTGATAAGTTGGATAAGTCTTTTGCAAAGTTTGGAGAAAGAAACACTGCGATGGCTTTCGTGCCCTTTACTGCTTCAGGTACAAAAGGTATTTGAGTTAAATTAAGCATCATGATCGCATACATCTTTTCTTGATAGCGGTCGATTGGGTAAGTTTCATTTGGTAACGAATAGGGAATCTTTCCAATCCAACTTTCATTTATAGATAAATCAGGTCTTTTTCCTCCTGTTTGAAAGAGAGTTGCTTTTTTTCTTAGGATATTCTTTATTTGGACTATTTCCAAAGTATTTCTCCTCCTAAATTTGTATTTTATTTTCTCTGTATTTCAATCAATAAGTATATTGTATCAATAATGTGTGTTTTTTGTTATAACGATTCTTTTGAAAGGTGCTGTTAGCGGTAATTTCATGTATCTTTTTGTGGTTTTACTGTCAATTTAAAACAAATTTGTAATGTTGTAAGTCCTTTCTATTTGCAAAAACTATGTGATATATTTTTAACATATAGAGCGAAATATATCACGTAGGAGGATTTTATGAAAAATAAAATGGCTTATTTAGGATTTATCGGTTTTTTAGGGTTTTTGGCACCTTTCTCATTTTTAGGTGATATTACGTGGGCAGGTCTCCTATTCAATTTCTTTTTCTTCTTTGCATATGCAAAAGTGGTACCAGATGAGCTTTTTATACTACATGTTCGCATCTCAGCTACAAGAGCTTTTTTCGTAGCATTGGTGCTAGGTATCATACTAGTTTTGAGTATATTTATTTTTGAAAATCTACATATAATTCGTTTCCTTGTTATTATTTCAGTTTTTGCACCATTAGGTACCTTCTTAATTAACTTAGAAATATTTGAGCGTAGGGAAAAGAAAGGAATGCAAGATGCTACTTAAGACTCGAATGAAAGAATATAGAGTAAAGTTAAATATGTCTCAGGAAGATTTAGCTAATAAGGTTGGGGTTAGAAGAGAAACAATTGGCAATCTCGAAAACGGAAAATATAACCCTTCATTCAAACTTACTTATGATATTGCAAAAGTTTTAGAAACGCCTATCGAGACTCTGTTTTGGTTTGAAGAATAGAATAATTCTAGTACAAGTAAGTCAACTTTTGTAATTAATATATTCATGTGTTTTGATCAATTTTTCATAAAATCTACAATCAGAATTTAAAAATTGGAATCTATTTTGATTAATTTTTTTCAAAATAGATTCTTTTTAGTGTTAATTCAATACGGATTTTCAAAGCATTTAGGGGCACGCCACATCGCTATCAAGCTGACAAAACAAAATATCCCCTAAAACGAAAAAGAGATGAAGAAAATAATAAAAAGCTTATCATTATGTACTAAAAGATAAGCTTTTTTGTCTATACTTATTAAATTTTATTGGATTTATTCCATGCTAATAGAGTAATAAAATATTGAATACCAAACAAAATAGTAACAAGTATAATAAACTTTATACATACTAAGATCCATCCAACAATATCTTGAGGTAATTGATTATGATATGTAGTGTAGGCTACACCAGAAAAAGATAAAATAAGAGTATAAGATAATTTAGCTTTTAATTTTTGTTTTAATTTTTCCTTGTTATCGATTTCTGGTTCGTAAACACCAGCTAAAATGGATCTAATAAAGAAGAATACCATATAACAGATAATGATACAAAGAGCTGTAGCCCATTCTAGAAACGGTCTTTGTAAGTATACGCCCCTTATTATTAAATCTAAGAAGGCTAGCAATAAAACCACAATTCCAGATTGAGCCCAAATTTTCATTTCGATTTGTTGAATTCTTTCATCCGAATGTGTACTGAGTGAAAACAAATTTTTAAATTTTTCCATTCTATTTTTCCTCCCAAAATAATTCATCTAAAGTTTTATCCAGTGATTTAGCTATATCAATACAAAGCTTTAAAGATGGATTGTATTTATTAAGTTCAATAAGGCCAATGGTTTGTCGGGTAACATTTACAAGTCCAGCTAATTCTTGTTGAGTTAGCCCCTTTTCTGTTCTTGCTATTTTTATTTTGCTTACTGACATTAAATACACCCCGTTTGTAAAGGAAATCCTTATATTTCTTATCTTATATTCTATATATTAAATTATAAATAAAATAAATGCAATATATATTTTACATAAAGTTTTATATAGATTGCATTTATTCTTTCTTTTTCCATTTCTATTATTTTTGTCTCTAAAACTATCTCACAAAGTTAAAAAACAAATTATGATTCTGGTACTGCGCATATTTATGGGAGCTTTGTAACACCTATTACATCAGTTTATAAGCCAGGAATATTTGTAGATGTTATGAAAATTGATAAACATAATTATTATGGTGGCAGCTTTAAAATTAAAAAATAATGAAAGTTAATTTCACTAATGATAATATTTTTGATATGATCAATGTATAATAAAAACATAACTCATGTAATAGTCTAGGCGGTATACTTGACCAACGGCCGCTTAGCTAATGAGTTATACCCCTTAGAAAAGGTACCTTGCAGCAGGGGTACCTTTTCTTTTATTTTCACTGGTAAATTATTTTAAATAGAAGTTATATAGCTAAAAAGTATAATGATTAAATTATAATTGAAGTGAAGCATGTATCCCATATGAATATTTTTAAATATTAGAAAGAAAATCATTTGAGCGATAGCTGGTATCCCAATGATAATTAAACATTGTACCCAATTATAGTTATACGTAGAGAGATGGAGTAACCCAAATGGGGTACGGAAACGATTCAAGGTATGAGGGGCCACTCTGGAGAAATATTCAAATTGATATGATAAATATAAACAAGAAACCTATCTGCGGATAGGTTTTTATTTTACAATTAAGATGGTTGAATATTGAAACATATATAGATTCTAGGGGGATTAGTTATGCCTAGTATTCAAGATACGATATATCCAAGAATCAAACATAATCTAAGTACAGAAGATTTAAGGAGTGTATATACACCAACCAGAAGTGAAATAGAATGGACAAGTATGAAAACAAAAGGAACATTACAGCAACTAGCATTACTAATTTTGCTAAAGACTGTACAAAATCTTGGCTTTTTTACACGTATTTCAGATATACCACCAATTATAATTAAACACATTGCTCAGTCCGCTCAATTACCTATCCCTATTGAAACCGAATGGGAAGCATACAGTAAAACACGTACTATAAAAAGGCATTATCATTTTATAAGACAATATCTAAAAATTCAACAATTCGATCATAATGCTCGTCAAATCATGCTTGATACAATGAAACATGTAGCCGGAAGCAAAGATGATCCAGCCGATTTAATTAATGCAGCTATTGAAGAGTTAATACATCAAAGATATGAATTACCTGTTTATAACACTTTTAAAGAAGCGGCTAATGAAATAAGACGCAAATCGTATCGTTTAATTTATGAGCAAGTATATGAATCCTTACATGAGCAACAAATACGACAAATAGATTGTTTATTCCAAACAGAACCTGACACCTTTTATAGCCCTTGGAATCGTCTCAAAGAAGACGCCAAACGTGCCTCCTTATTTCATTTAAAAGAGTTAATCCTGCATTACGATTGGTTAATACATCAAAAAATACCTATTTACCTTCTTGAAAGCTTTTCTTCAACCAAAATACAACAAATGGCTACTGAAGCTAAAACATTAGATGCTTATCGTATGTCAGAAATAGAAAAGAAGAAAAGATATACGTTAGCCATCTCTTTGATTTCTGTACAAACATCAAGAATACTAGATAATATTGGTGAAATGCTGATAAAACGTATGATGAGTATCCATAAAAAAGGACGTGAATTTTTACAGAATTATAAAAAACAGACACAAAAACGAACGGATTCTTTAGTAGCCACTTTACAGCATGTACTTATGGCCTACCAAACGGAAGGAATACCTGAAGAACGTTTACAAGCTATCCAACAAGTACTTGGAGATAAAGAAGATCAAGTATTACAAGATTGCGAAGATCATCTAGCACTTAGTGGGGATAATTACTATTTATTTTTACATAAATTCTTTAAAAGTCATCGCTCTACACTATTTAAAATTTTAGAGGTATTTCCTTTACGATCAACAAATCAGGATTCATCTATAGTAGAAGCCATTCAGTTTCTATTATCTCATCAACATACTAGAAAAGAATGGATATCGGTTGCTCATATAAAAAAGATTGGACTGTGGAAAAGAGAAGTGACACCTCTTCTGAACTTGTCTTGGATACCTGATGGTTGGTGGAGATGGTTAAGCCCTAAAAAGAAAAGAGAAGTTGTTCCGGAGGAACTGAATCGTCGGCATTTTGAAGTATGTATATTTTCACAAATTATGTTGGGTTTGAAATCTGGAGACTTATATATTGAAGGAAGTGAAAAATATGCAGATTATCGAAAACAACTGATTTCATGGGAAGAATATGAAGAGAACCTTGAAGAATTTTGTAATCAATTAAACTTACCTAGTTTAGGTTCAGATTTCACAAAAAAGATACATGATGACCTTCAACAAGTTTGTCATAATACCAACAAATCTTTCCCGCATAATCAACAAATTCGAATTGAAAAAGGGGAAGTAGTAATTGGAAAACTAAAAAAGAAGAGGGTTCCTCCTGAATTAAAAGAGCTTGAAAATTATATTATGTATAATTTAGAACCGATTAACGTTCTAGATATGTTAGCAGACACTGAATATTGGCTCAATTGGACACGTTTCTTTGGACCTATTTCAGGATATGAGGGCAAATTAGAAAATCATGTTGAACGTTATGTAACAAATACATTCTGCTACGGATGTAACTTAGGTCCTACTCAAACAGCTCGTTCAATACAAGAAATAGATCGAAAGCAAATTGCTTGGATTAATCAAAGACATGTAACAGTTGAAGATTTAGACAAAGCAATTCGATATATTATTAATGCTTATAATCGTTTTGAGCTTCCAAAATATTGGGGAGATGGAAAAAGTGCATCAGCAGACGGAACGATATGGGATGTCTATGAACAAAATCTTTTATCTGAAAATCATATTAGATATGGAGGTTATGGAGGTATTGGATATTATCATGTTTCCGACACATATATTGCTTTATTTAGTAATTTTATTCCTTGTGGCGTTTGGGAAGGAATACATATATTAGATATTTTGATGAATGAAAAGGTAGATATTCAACCGGAAATTCTACATTCGGATACCCAAGGACAAAGCACCACGGTCTTTGGTTTAGCTACTTTATTAGGTATTCAGTTAATGCCTCGCATTCGCAATTGGAAACAATTAAAATTATTTCGTCCCAATACACAAGACAATTATGAACATATTGATGAACTATTTTCAGGGGAAATCAATTGGAGTATGATTGAAAATCACTACCCAGATATGCTTAGGATTGCGATGTCCATCAAAGCTGGTAAAATTACTCCATCTACTATATTGAATACACTAGGCACATATAGTAAGAGAAATAAATTATATCAGGCATTTTGTGAATTAGGCAGAGCTATTAGGACGATGTTTTTGTTACAATTCATGTCTAATGAAGAATTACGACGTACCATTCAATCTGCAACAAATAAATCTGAAGCCTTTAATGGATTTACAAAGTGGCTCTTTTTTGGGGGAGAAGGAATTATTTCTGAAAATGATCGTGAGAAACAGAAAAAAATTATTAAATATAACCACTTAGTTGCTAACTGCCTTATTTTTTATAACGTATTTTCCATGTCTAAACTACTTCACGAGTACGAGAAACAACAAGAGGGATTTAATAAAGAGTTGATTTGTTATTTAAGTCCTTACACGACAGCGCACGTAAATCGCTTTGGAAAGTATCATATTGATTCAAATCGTGAACCTGACAAACTACCGTTTGATCTTTCTGTATCTTCCAAAGACATGGTATTTCCTTAAAAAGGGTATAATAAAAAACCGTAGGAATAAATTGTTCCTACGGTTTTAAAATTAAAAGTATTAAATAATCAAGTTAAACCTGAACAAAACTAGATATATTAATTTGAGAGCCCAATAAAGATGCTTCTTCTGGAAAGAAATATCTTCAACAACCCTATCTAGTATTAATTAATATTTTTTAACAACGAAATATCACAATATTTTAGAGTAAATGAATTTAGAAAAGAAAGTACTTCTTCCGTTACAATAAAATCTCCTCTAGTTGTTAAACAAAATTGATGCCCTGACCACTCGCTATAATTTCCATTTTCATGGTTTACTGTACCTAAAGGAATAAGCCTCCAGAAATTCGACAATTCTTTATCGGGATATAATTCTAGAAACTCCTCAGAAAGACTAATTAAGCATTCTTACAATTTAAATTCTTTCAATTCGCTAGATAATAATGCGTTTTTCAATTTCTCGGTAACAATAAAACAAGGTGTTTATTTAAATGTTACGTACAAAAAAACGTAGAAATATTTAATTCCTAAGTTTTTTATAAGTAAATGAATTCATTCATTTACTATTACAATTCCTCAAATTCATCAATTTCAGCTTTATGCTTTAAAAATAGTTCCATATCTTTATTTTCTCTTTCTATTAATCCAAGAGCATGTGTATCATCCAAAGCTAACTCTTTATATCCCCATATATAATCTATATATGTATTTTTAACATGTCTGTGATCTGCACAGTACCATTCTAAAGGTTGTAGGGCATCGGATATTTTAAATAATTCTGCTGGATACCATGATGGCATATTTTCACGTTCTCCTAAAATTAAATATGTCAACTCACCACTTTGTAACTTGCATATGCCATAAACAATATACTCCTTTTTAATAACTAAATTGAATATTTCCTCTGTTGCCTTTGTTAGATAATCTCCAGTGTTGTACAAACAAGTTACTTTCATAATAAACGCCCCTTATTTATTTTTTATCTTTAAATTTAAAATCATTAAATTCACCAGTTTTTGTATTTTTAACATAATGTATTTCCACACCATTTACATTATGGGCCATTTTGACCCATCCGTCTTCCTTAGGCCATCTAGGATCTGTCATAGTTACCCGTATTTCCTAATACTTTCAGGTGATTAAATTCTTACTTAACACTAAACAAACGTAGGAATCAATAATCCTACGTTTGTTTATAAAAAACTATTTATTTAATAATATTTTTTACGTCTCCAATACGTATATCACCATCATGATGATACTCAATAACAAACCCTATATCTGGTGAGTATATCCATGTATCAAAACTAACAGCTGTAACATCATATATTACTTCCAAAACTTGATGCAATTCTGTCTTGATTACTGGTAATGTCGCGTCATCCCAAATAAGATATACCCTATGAGAATATGTTCCAAAACAATTCTGTAAATATGCTTTTATTTCATCCTCATTATATAACTCAACATATTTTTGAATATTTTCCCAATCAATTCTTCCCCAAAATGTGATAGGAAATGTATTTTCAAATTTTCTTATTATTGTTCTTCCTTGTTTTTCTTCTAAAATCTCAATATTTACTCCTAATGCCTCTATACATTCTTCTAATAATGTTGCCATTTTATCACCTGATTAATTATTTAAATGTTTTAATAATGCTTTAAAAGTTTCTTCATTTCCTTCAAAAGGAATTGCATATTTTATTGCTTGCTCTTTTTTTCCATTTCTAAAATCTTCTACATTGATATGCATTCCTTTATTAGGATCATAGTCTAAACGCCATCTAGCTTTATTATCGGCTGTTTTTCTACCAACAATTTTACCATAACCAGCGCTTTTTTCCATTGTTCCTATAAATGGTTGTGAATCAGCCCCTAAATCTCCCAATAAACTCATTGCTTTATTTCTTGCTTGTTCATATGTTTGAACCTTATCCAGAACAATCTCTCCAGAACGACCACCTTTAGCAGCTGCTTCTAGTGCTTTTCCTTTCTTTTCAAGATCGCCAATCTTCCCTACAACTTTACCAACAACTCGTGTTGTACCACCAGATACGACGGCCAATGTACCCCATGCATAATCATCTGGACCGTATTTTTGACCTGTTACTAAGTCTTCACCTTTGATAAGTTGTCCAATTTCTTTTCCTGTACCAATTATTGGTGTAATACCCAATACGAATGATAAATCCCCATCATTCGCACGATTATAAATACGAGATGGATCTCCACCCAAATCATACAATGCACTACTTAAATCAATATTACCAATATTTCTAGCTGCAGCAGATACATCAACTTTATGACTTGCTATTTTATTAGCTGAGTCCATAAATGTATTTGCAAGATCTATTCCCATATTGAAATCAGTGAAGAATCCTGGGACTTTCGCATCTAATGCTTGTAAGTCTTTTGCAATGACTGGAGCGTTTTTTCTAGTTACTTGTACAAGTTCCTCCATCCCAGGTTTCGCCTCATCTATGGAATGTTTCCAGCGAATGGAACTATTTACGACTGGCCCTAAGTCTTTAACTACACCCGAAAGCCCTTCAGCTAACTTACGATGATTTTTTTCGATTTCAACTGTTGCATCAGCGACATCTTTTAAAAAGTCTGACCATTTACCAGAAACTACATCTAATGCTTTGTAGTAATCCGCATAGGCTTGATAAAGCTCTCCATAGTTTTGGAGTATAGTAGTATATACATCAGCACTAAATCCCATCCACTCTTTTCCATACGCTAGAACATCATCTCTCGTATTTCCAAGCAGTTTAAATAGCTCTTTTCTTTGAGTGACCGTTAAATTTTTAATGTCACCTTTCATTGCATTCACTAATTCTTGCATTTTATCATGTGATTCTTTCATCAATTGCATTTTATACTGTGCATCTTGCTTTGCATTGTTTATGTTACTAGAAATACTTTCCCAGGTCTCTGCATCATCTAACAAACGCTGTTCTTCTTCTTCTAAAATTTTAATCGTGTTATTTATGAATGGTTCGTCACTTTTTAAATAATCTAAAACACCTTCAAATATTTTTATTTTTCCATCAAGCAAAGTAAGTGGACTTTTAGCCTCCTGATCAAAGATAATAGCATCATGAATACGCACATATCCTTTTTCACCTTGGTAATTAACCTCATACCAAGAACCGACTTTCCCCACTACTTCTATCACTTCACCCTTATTCACACTTTTTGCACGTAATGCTTTTTTCAAGTCTGGCTCAGGATATACTTTTTTAACAAGGGATTCTAATGTAACCCACCCTTTAATCATTTCTCCGTCTTGATTAAAAGAGAATTTCTTGTCTTTATATGTAAAATCTCCTGTTTGTAATGCACCTGAAGGCTGTAGTAAATACCAATTAAACTCTTGTTTCATCCAACCATTTCTGGATTCATGAGAAGCATCAAAATAATACGGTTTCCCATCAACATGTGTAAATCCTGATTGTACAGGACCTAACGGACCAAAGTAATAGATTTTTCCATCAATATGTTGGATTCCAGTTTGTACCACGCCATCGGTTCCCAAATAATAATCGTATCCATTTGTATGTACCCATCCAGTTTGCATAAAACCATCGGTACCAAAATAATAACGTTTTCCATCAATTGATTGAAAACCTGTTATTCTTTGCCCATCTTTTTTATAATACGTCCATTTTCCTTCTTCTTGTACCCATCCTTGTTTATTATCTAAATAGAGTGCTTCTTTTAATTGATCAATCCATTGTAATCCATTCGCAAGAAGAGTTAAATCACTATCTAATTGTTTATCAAATTTCTTGTGAATATTAGGAGGAAAGTACTTTTCAGGATCTTTATGATACTCCGTTATCATAAAATGAGACAAATTCGTTGCTTCTTTTGCTACATCCCATGAACGAACTGGTGATTCACCAATTACAACAGACTCCAGTACTCGAACATATCCAATTTCTCCTTGGTATTTTACCTGATACCATAAACCTTGCTTGGATATGACCTCTAAAACATCTCCATCCTTTACAGTCTTAGATTTAAATAGAAATTTTGTTTCTGGCTTTGGATAGATTCTTTTAACAGCAGAACGTAGAGTAATCCATCCCTTTTCCATATCCCCGTACTTATTAATTTCAAATGGTTTTCCTTGATAGGTAAATGTTCCTGTCACATACTTCCCATCTTTTAAATAGCTCCATGAAGTTGCAGAAAAACTCCATCCAGTCTTTAGTTTACCAGGTTCACTATAATATAAAGTATCTTTCCCTACCTGCTTTCTTCCTTGAAATAGCCTTCCATCTTTAAAAAAGGAGTACTCTATTCCATCTAACGTAATGTTATCTCTTTGCTTACTCCCATCTTTGTTGTAATAGTACCAATTCTCCTTTTCCTTCACCCAGCCAACTGATTCATCATTTTGCATATCTGTTACTTTCATAATCGTCCTATATAAGAACATAGAAAATTGCTCTCTAGTAACAATGCCATTTGGATTAAAATTGCCGTCACCTGTACCACTTGTTATGTTGTTACCGGCTAATATTTTGACATATTCGTTGGCCCAGTGACCTTTCATATCCGTAAATTCAACATTTCCTTGCGGCTTTAAATCAAATGTTTTGACAAGCACAGTTGCCATTTCGGCACGTGTCATATTATTTTTTGGATTGAATTTTTTTTCAGCATTTACACTGAAAATGCCACGTGCTGTTAGTGCCAAAATTTCCTTTTTGAAATTGCTGTCGCCAATATCAACAAATGGATTATTTGTACTATCTTGCGGTTTTAAGTATCGATACAAGAAAGCAGCGAGATGTTCGCGAGTAATAGGATCGGCTGCACCGAAATACCCATTTCCGTATCCTGTTATAATCTTATTCTCCACCATATACATCATTTCTTTATACGCCCAGTGAGTTTTAGGAACATCAATAAAAGATGATGAATTCACTTGACCATTTTGTTCTGCATACGCTGTTCCTACTGTACTGAATAACAAAATACATACCATAAAACTTAAAAATAATTTCTTAATTGTATTCATAATAGCTCCTATTCAATTGTTAAAAATATAATTGCAAAATCAGCACTTATTTTATCCTTCATTTACGGCATTTTATATAATTATCAAATTTCTATTCATACTGATATTTCGCATAAGGACAACCTAAGTCATTCTGTCTAAACAATAATTAATTCATAAGATGTTTCATTTTTTAAATGTAGTAGTCCGTTTATAGAACCTTCTTAATATACAGTAAAACCAAGTTTTTCAATTTGAAAATCCCTTAGTGTAAAATTCGCATTATGTTGACAATATCCATAATAATACCAATCTCCTTTCTCTTTGACGCGGCCTATTTGATTTAAAACTTCGTCTTCCTCTGTAAACATTGGTGCATAGGTAGAAAATAATTAAAATAATGATAATATACGTCCTATGATTTTCTTCATACTTGCATCTCCTTATCAATTCGTAAAAAACCTTTTAATTATATATTAGGTTTAATTTCTATTAAAATAAAAAAATATAAATATGCATAATTGCATATTCACCTTCTCAATAGAGTGTACCCTATTGAGAAGAAATCCTTTCCTTGATATTATTAGTCTCAGAGACTCTCAATAACACTTATCAAAAATACAATTGAAATGAGGAGAAAAATGGTTTATGGGTACGCTCGTGTCAGTGCACAAGATCAAAATCTAGATACACAGATTGAACAGCTCATGAAATATGGAGTAGATGAAATTATTAAAGAAAAAATAAGTGGAGTAACCAAACAAAAGCCAGAGTTAGACTCTATACTTTCAAAACTAACTACTGAGGATACTTTAGTCGTAACTAGAATGGATCGTTTAGGTCGAAATACCATTCAGCTTTTACAATTAGTAGAACAACTTCGGGAAAAGGATGTTCACTTTGCGATTTTAAATTTAGGAATAGATACGAGAACGCCAACAGGAAAATTCTTTTTAACTGTCATGGCTGCCTTTAGTGAACTTGATCGAGAAATGATTAAAGAAAAGCAACGTACGGGAATAAAGTTAGCGAAACAAAAAGGAGTGTATAGAGGAAGATTGAAGAAATATACGGATAAGCACCCAGGTATGAATCATGCGATTGAATTGCGCAAGCATACCAATAAAACTGTTAAAGAAATATGCCAAATTACTGGTGTGAGTCAGGCCGCTCTGTATCGTAGATTAAAAGAACTTGAATAAAGTTCTTTTTTGATTTGTAATTAAATCCCAGAGTGGCCCCTCATACCGAGAATCGTTTCCGTACCCCAAATGAGCTTCCAGACAATATTAAAGAGGCTGTAATTGAAGATATGGGGCTTATTATGAAGGAGCGTATGATCTTATGCCAAAAGAACAATATAGATACAAACATAATGTTCTCTCCGATTAATTGAATTGTAATCCCAGGTGTTTTGTGAAGCATATTAGTAATCACTTCATTCTCAATGGGATTAGATGCTCCTCTGAATGTTGTAAAAGATATTAGTACGGCTAAAAATAACAACATAATAGCATAAATAATGAAAGCAAAGAAAAAAGAAATTTTTAGTTGCTGGAAAGTGATTTTTTTAGAAAACAAAAACCATTGATCCCTCATTATAAATAGGAAAACTAATGAAATAGGAAAAGAAAAATAAACAGATTTAATTATGTATTGCATCAGTATATCTAATTCATTTATATAATTAAGCATGAATGATGGAAAAGGTATGTAAACAGTAATAATACAAAATATGATAAGTATTAGAATGTGCAGATATGTTTTGGTTTGTACTAAGCAATCTAAATATGTGTTGGCAGCACTTAATGCGTTTATGGTCTGCTTAAACTCTTTACAAACTGCGTTCATAACACTCCTCCATTTTTATAAAAGTATATGTATTTAATCCATCATCTTATATGCCATTCTTCCCTAATTGTGTTAAATGTAATCTCACATCTACACACATTATTAAATTTCACGTACCGTATTTATTAATTATATTTAAAATATAGTCACCAAGGGGATTTCTATGCCAAAAGAACAAGCATCCCTCTGGATGCTTACCTTACCCTATTTATTAAATACATTTTCATCATGATGATATAAAGGAATACTTCTAAAGGATAAATTAAGAACTTTTCTTCATCCTCTTTTCAACCCAATATGTTTCCTGGTTCCCTTTAATTGACTCTAAATAAATTGATTTTGTTGTAAAATATATAAATTGCTCTTCAGTGTATTTAGCCATATTTTTCACTTCCTTTTTCCCTGCACTTTAACGAAGCTTATTATTTATAGTACTCACGTAACCCTATTAAGCTAACAATACCGGTTGAGCTCAAAATAAAAATGAATTTCATCAATATAAAAATATCTGTATTAATTTTGCTCCACTAGGCGTACCACCAACATTTTAACGAAAATATACGTTAAGCAAAAATATAATAAGCTGTCCAAATGGACAGCTTATTTATATAAAATTCGTTATTGGAAGTTGATTAATATCAGTTCATTTGTTTTTCGAAAGGAGTTATTTTGTTCGTTCAAAGATAATATCAAAGTAATTCGCGTACCCCATAGTTGGTGGCGCAAATAGTTGATTTTATAGGGGGGAAACCTGTAACTAAAGCCTAATATAGGTGTTTTTGTTTAAATTTTGCTTAATTCTCACCGGTAATTAACTAAAAATTAAAAAATTGTTATATTATGAATTTAATTTAAAATTAGGAGTGATTAAATTGTCAGATATGATAAACCTCGTTCTTTTCATCATTATAGCGATTAGTACTGTTTTTTATTTAAGGTGTCCCGCCAGCATTTCGGAAAAAACCCACGCTAAGAGTATGCAAGAATTTACGCGAAAAATAGGGAGACATCGGGAACTATAGGGAAGTCAAAAGGCGCCCCAGAATAGGAATGTATATAAAGATGCATAGAGTCATATAAAAAGAAAAAGACAAATCCCTTGTGAGAGTAAGGGGACGTCTTTCTCTTTGCTACTAATAATAGGAAGTTATGTTAACCTAGCGTGAATATGATATACAGCCTACTTGTCATGTTTGCTGCATTCATAATTAATATCCGGCAAAGGCAAACTAACCTAAAAAGCCTTTGGAGGAACTTATGAGACAATTTATCGTGATATTAGTAATGTGCATGACCATTGTTTTAAGCCCACATCAAGCACATGCAGGTGCGTCAGCATCCCTACCATGTAGTGTTATACTAAATCCACTCAACAAAGCAGACAAGAATGCCAAAGGGGTTGCCTTGGTCTATAAGGTAAAGTTAACAGCAAGTTTTCCACGAACAAACATAAGTATTTTGGGTGTACACCTACCTGACCCAAGCACTTTGGGTAATTATGATACATACGAAGGTTTTGCCTTCATTCCAGAAGAAATTAGTTGGCGACTCAAACTCTACCCTTCTGAAGAAGAAGATGGTCCTACTTGGGCGGGGAGAATTGATATTATTACAGCAGAAATGAAAGGGGTACAGATTCAAGTACGCCCATCAAATTCCAAGACCGAGAAATTAGGATTACCTGTTTTAACAAATAGTATCAAAGCCTGTAAATGAAGAGCAATCCATACAACTTCCAATAACGAATTTCACGTCAACTAGCCTCTCTTGTGGGAGGCTGTTTTTCTGCTTAGCGTGTTTTTTTCCGAAATGTTGGCGGTACCCCTGGAATGATTCAAGACCATCTATACATTCTTTATCAAGCTATAAAGCAAAACACCCGAGAAATAAAAAAATTTAATCCGCCTGTTCGATCTTCTACAGAAGAACGGACGGAAATCTCACAAATATGAGAAGAAAACTGTCTTTGATATTATGGGTGTTGTGTATGAGTATAGTGAATTGAGGAAACAAAAGAAAATTGTATAATTAAAAAAGTGAGACCCGTTAGGGTTTATTTGGTATGTACATTTTTAAGAATATATTTTTATTTTAACAATATTTTAACCCGACTGAACAAGAGTTCAATTTGTTTACACTCTTAATTTGATGAGCATGTGGTGCTATCCCAAAGTCAAAATAGAGAAATAAATGCAATTTTATAAATCAACGCTTGTTTCCTTGGAATTTTTTTATTGTTAATATTAAGCAGCTTAAAAATCTTCCTTTTTACTATTAAATTCCTTCCAAAGATTAAGGAAGGAATTTATAGTTCAATTATACATGTTCCTTTTGATTGTTTATATGCATATCGTATTTTGACCAAAACTATATGCATATGAGGTGAAAACATGCCCATTACAAATCGATTTTCTACAACTACTAACGGTGCACTTGCGATTACAGGGAACACACTAGGTTTAAGTAAAATTAGTAATCAAAACCGCGCTGGTACAATTGGAGCAATTGGTGCATTTACAACTACAAATACCGCTTTACAAGTAACTTCTTTTCCTGCTGGTACAACATTAAACTATACACAAAATAGTTCTACTGCTATTTTAAATATCCCTGCTGGTAGTACGATTCTTTACGCAGAACTCGTTTGGGGCGGAAACTACTTATCTCGTGATCAAAATATTACGGGTGTATTAGGCAACCCTGTTTCTTTTACAACACCTGTGTCAACATACTCAATTACCCCTTCAGCAATTACAGCTTCTAATCAAACATTCGTTTCTGGTTCTGTCACATTTGGATTCTATACACGATCCGCAGATGTAACTTCCCTCGTTCAAGCTGCTGGATCTGGCTCTTATACAACCGGTTCCGTCCCTGGACTCGTTGATCCTTTAGATGCTTCTAACGGAGCTATCAATTCTTCTGGATGGACGCTTATCGTCGCTTATCAAAACGGGACATTACCTGCAAGAAACTTAACCATTTATGTAGCTGGTAATCGTGTTTCTGCTGATACTGGTAGTGCAGATGTAGCTGTTTCAGGATTTTTAACACCTTCAGGAGGGCCTGTAAGCGGGAGATTATTTTTAAGTTCTACTGAAGGAGATGCTGATTTAATTGGGGATCAGGCTCTATTCGGACCAAATTTCAGTTCATTAAATGCTTTATCTGGGCCAAATAATGCTGTAAATAATTTCTTCGGTTCTCAAATTAATAATGCCGCTGGAAACTTAGATACAACTGGGACATTTGGAACCCGAAATCAAAGTGCTTCTACAGGTACAAACATCTCTGCAGGAAGACAAGGCTGGGACATTACTTCTATTGATATTTCTCCTTATTTAACAAATTCCCAAGTCTCAGCTGCAATCCGTTTAACAACTAACGGAGATGCATATATGTTAAATACAGTCGGGTTACAAATTAATATAAACTCACCAAATATACAAGCAACGAAAAGCGTGAATAAAAGCGTCGCGGCAATTGGAGATGTTCTCACTTACACCGTTATGATCCCTAATACCGGGCTGCTTCCCGCCAATAACGTTATTTTTATGGACAGTCTTCCTAACGGCACTTCCTTTATACCTGGCACTGTAACGGTAGATAACGTACCACAAACAAATGCAAACCCAGCTGCTGGTATATCTCTTGGAACAATTAATAATGGTGCTTATCGTACAGTAACTTTCCAAGCAACTGTCGTTTCTCTTCCAAGTCAAAATCCAATTTCTAACACCGCAAATATTACATTTCAATATACACCAATTGCCGGAGGAACTACTTTTAACGGTCTTGCAACAAGCAATTCTGCTGGAACACAAATTAATCTGGCAGATATTAATGGAACAAAATCAGTTAACAAACTTTTTACCGATATTGGTGAAACATTAACTTACAGTATTGCCTTAGCTAATATAGGAAATATCGCTGCAACGAACGTTATATATACGGATCCGATTCCTAGCGGAACTACTTTCATTCCAGGGAGTGTAACTGTTAACGGAGTTACTCAAGCTGGAGCAAATCCCGCTAATGGTATACCAATTGGTTCGATTGCAGCAAATTCCACTACTACTGTTTCATTCCAAGTGCTCGTTCCTTCTATCCCGCAAACAAATCCAATATTAAATAGTGGTACAACAACTTATCAATATATTCCTGTGCCAAATCAACCCGCAGTAAGTGGGACTGATACGACAAATATTGTCTCCACTCAAGTGAATAATGCTACTGTAACAATGACGAAAGCAGTAGATAAAAATTTTGCAGATATTGGTGACACACTAACGTACACCGTTTCCTTTACAGGTACAGGTAATACAAATGCGAACAATGTTATTTTTACAGATGTCATCCCTACTGGAACAACTTTCGTTCTAAACAGTTTAACAATAGATGGCACGACACAAGTGGGCGCAAATCCCGCTAACGGCGTGAATATTGGATCCATCCCAAGCGGCACAACAAAAAATGTTGCATTTCAAGTAGTAGTAAATACAATACCCGCGTCAAATGTCGTATCTAACGGATCAAGTGCTTCTTATCAATATACCGTCAACCCTAGCCAATCACCCGTTACAAAAAACATTTCTTCTAATCTCGTTTCCACTCAAATTAACAATGCAAATGTAACATTAGCAAAATCAACTAACAAACAATTTGCCACAATTGGCGAAACGATAAGTTATACAATCCTTATTACAAACAGCGGAAATACAGCCGCTAATAACGTACAACTAACAGATCCACTTCCAAATGGAACGATATTAAATCCTGGTACTGTAACACTAAACGGAGTTTTGCAAAATGTAGATTCTCTCGTTGCATTACCTATCGGCACAATTCCTGGCGGGGCTACTTTTACCCTCTCTTTCCAAGTAACAGTCATCAATATTACCGCCCAAAACCCTATCATTAATAATGCCTTTGCTTCTTATCTATATACTGTAAATCCAAGTCTGCCACCGACTTCAAAAACAGCAAACTCTAATTCTGTTGCAACAGCAATTAGAAATGCAAACCTTTCCGTTATAAAATCTGTAGATAAAACGTTTGCAGAAGTTGGTGATGTATTAACTTACACCTTTTCTCTTACTAACGATGGAAATGTTACAGCGAACAATGCAGTACTATCTGATTCAATTGCGAATGGAACCGCCTTTGTCCCAAACAGCGTTATAGTTAACGGTGTTACTCAGCCAGGCGTTACACCAGCTAGCATCAATATTGGTAGCATCAATGGGAATACTACAATTACAGCTTCATTCCAAGTAGTAATAACTAGTATTCCAAATCCAAACCCTATTTCAAATAGCGCTTCTATTTCCTATAACTTTATCGTGGATCCAAATGCTTCCCCTGTAAGTAAGAACACTACTTCAACCACTACATTTACTCAAGTAAACGATGCGAATGTCATTTCAGCCAAAACAGTGGATCGAGCGTTCGCTACCGTAGGGGATGTATTAACTTATACTGTTACTTTGACGAATGCAGGAAGTGTTTCTGCTGATAGCCCTACTTTCGTAGATACGAATCCAGACGGTACTACCTTTATTCCAAACACGTTTCTTATTAATGGTGTACTCCAAAATAACGCAGATCCAAATATCGGTGTTCCCTTACCTTCCATTCCTGCGAACGGCTCACTTACCGTTTCTTATCAAGTAACTGTCACCTCTTTCCCAACACAAAACCCAACAATAAATTCATCTAGTACACAGTATAGCTTTATTCTAAATCCAGGCGATCCACCAGCGATAGAAACATCTGTAAGTAATACTGTAAGTACACAAATTAATTTAGCAAATGTCGTTATTGTCAAAGAAGTAGATTTAACTATCGCCGACGTCGGGCAACCAATCACATATACAATTTCTTTAGCTAATCTTGGCAATACTACAGCCAATAATGTTATCGTTACCGATATAATCCCTAATGGCACCACTATCGTTCCAAATAGTATTTTTATAGGTGGTGCTTTACAACTAGGTGCAGACCCTAGTGCCGGTCTTCAAGTGGGCTCCATTCCTTCGGGTGGTTTTACAACGATTGTGTTTCAAATAAGTGCAAATGGGCTACCTTCACCAAACCCAATTCAAAACAGCGCTGCACTTCAATATAGCTTTATCGCTGATCCAAACTTACCTGCTCTTGTTAGAAACGCCGCTAGCAATATAGTAACTACACAAATTAATACTGCTAATATCGTTGCTACAAAACTAACGAGTACAAACTTCGCTGATATTGGTGATGTCATACTATATGCGACTATTTTAACGAATAACGGGAATATCCCTGCTGCTAATGTAACATTTACAGATATCATTCCAGCGGGTACCCTCTTCATTCCTAATACTGTAACGATTAATAATGTCCCTATAGCTAATGCAAATCCTGCTACCGGCATTTCGATTGGTACGATAGGAGCGAATTCATCACGCACCGTTGCATTCCAAGTTTTTGTACCAACTATCCCTGCTGTAAACCCAATTACAAATCAATCAGGCACAACATTCCAATATACGTATGATCCATCCAAACCAGCTGTAATGCAGATGGTTGCTTCTAACACTGTACAGACAACTATTAATAACGCCTCAATTGCCGCTACTAAATCGGTAGATAAACAGTTTGCTAACGTAAATGATATTATTACGTACACGACTACTTTAACGAATAACGGGAACACACTTGCATCAAATGTAATATTTACAGATGTAATTCCAAACGGGACATCATTTATTCCTAATAGTGTTACTGTAAACGGGAATACACTGCCTAATGTAAATCCAGCAAGTGGAATTGCCATTGATCCAATAAATCCGAATGCAAATACGATCATCTCGTTCCAAGTACAAGTAAATTCTATCCCGAATCCAAATCCAATCCCGAACCAAAGCAATACAACGTACCAGTACGTCGTAGATCCTAACTTACCTCCAGCATCCGCTAATGCGCTGAGTAACGTAATAACAACTCAAATTAATAACGCTACGATTGTCGCTACGAAGTCGGTAAATACGCCAACAGCTGCAATTGGAGATATCGTTACTTATACGATTGCAGTAACAAATACAGGTAATATCCCTGCTAGTGCAACTGTTTTAATAGATGGACTTGGTGCAGGAGCTTCATTTATCCAAAACTCCGTAACAATCAATGATGTTCCACAGCCAGGATTAGATCCATCACTTGGTATTTATTTGGCAGATATCTCGCCAGGAAATAGCGTATTTATTACCTTTGAAGCACAAATTTTAGCAATACCACCTAGTGGCACATTAACAAATAATGCCCTTGTAAATTATGAATATACCGTGAATCCAAACCAATCTCCTGCTGTTGGTAGCACCGTAACAAATACAACAGTTACACCAATTATTGATGCTACTCTATCTATAAATAAAACCGTCAATTCAACATTTGCTACTATTGGGGATACACTTACATTCACCTCAACCATTACTAATTCCGGTAACACTACCGCAAGCAATGTTATTTTTACAGATGTCATTCCAAATGGTACAACGTTTATTCCAAATAGTTTTACGATAAATGGAACAACCATTCCTAATATAAATCCACAAAACGGTATCAATATTGGTAACTTGAATTCAAATGCATCGGTTACACTCAGTTTCCAAGTAAACATCACAACGCTTCCAAACCCTAATCCAATTCCGAACAAATCATCGCTTCAATATAGCTTTATTGTTGATATAAATGAACCGCCTGTTTCACGAACAGTTCAATCCAATACAACTTTTACGCAAGTAAATTCAGCTTCCGTTATCGCAACGAAAACTGCGAGCAGTGCATTTGCCGCTGTTGGCGATACAATTACGTATACAACTACTCTCACTAATAGCGGAAATACTACCGCAAACACACCTGTTTTTATCGATATATTACCACCTGAACTTTCATTCGTTCCTGATAGCGTACAAATTAATACCATCCCACAACTTGGATTTAGACCAGATAGCGGAATCTCTTTAGACTCAATTCCAGTTGGAGGAACGACAACAATTAGCTTTCAAGCTATCGTTGGCTCAATACCAGCTACAAATCCAACTTTGAACCAATCCAGTACGACATACTTGATCATTGTTGACCCTACCCAGCCACCGGTGACAGAAACAGCTACAAGTAATCCAACTTTAGTTCAAATTAACGAAGCAATTATTCAAGCAACGAAAAGTGTGGATCGACTATTTTCTGACGTAGCACCTGGAAATTCATTTTTAACGTATACTGTTTTATTGGAGAATATAGGAAACGCAACTGCTACGAATATCATTTTTACAGATCCGATTCCAAATAATACAGTGTTTATAGAGGATAGCGTTCGAGTAGGCGGGGTTTTATTACCTGGGGTAAATCCAGCGAATGGGATACCAATTGGGGATATTATTGCAGGAGATTTTACAAACATTACCTTCCGTGTGCAAGTAGTTAGCATTCCAAATCCAATTTTCACAATTGGACCTGGGGGGCCAAACTCACCAGTTGTAAATGGCGCTTCCATTGATTATCAATTTATGACAGGACCTAATTTACCACTCGTTTCAAGAAGTACGACCTCCAATCCGGTTTCGACACAAATAAATTCCGGAGAAATTACACTTGTTAAATCTGTAGATAAAACTTTCGCAACAATTGGCGATACAATTTCTTATACAATTACATTAAGTAACCCTGGAAATGTCACTTCACAAAATATAATTTTCACAGATATTTTACCTGACGGAACGACATTCATATCTGGCACTCTTACAAACGATTCTGGTACACAGCAGATCGGAAATCCAGCTAACGGGATTCAGATTGAAAATATAAATCCAAATGAAACGGCCGTGATTACTCTCAACGTACTTGTTACAAACATTCCAAGTATAAATCCAATTTCTAATTCTAGTTCTGTACAATTTTCACATGTGGTCGACCCTAGCCAACCTGCCGTATCACAAACGAATGTATCTAATACGGTTTCGACAACTATTAACAGTGCGATATTAACAACCCAAAAAAGTGTGGATAAATCTATTATTTCCGTCGGGGACACACTTACGTATACAACAACTATTACAAATACAGGAAATACACCAGCTACAAATATAACTTTTACAAGTGCAATTCCTCCTAGTACTACTTTTATACCAGATTCCGTCACAATAAATGGCATCCAACAGCTTGGTGCACAGCCAGCACTCGGAGTAAATATACCAAATATCGCGCCTGGTGAAACAGTAACTGTTACCTTCCAAGTAAATGTTATTTCTGTTCCTCCTTCAAGTTCAATTATGGGTAACGATACAATTTTATATTCTTATACTGTTGATCCAAACGGAACTCCTGCTACTACTTCTACTTCAACGAATATTGTCACAAACCCAGTATTAGATGCTATGATAACGATGGTAAAATCGGTCGATCAAACACTTGTAACACTAGGCGATACCATTACCTATACGACAATTTTAACGAATAACGGCAATACAAATGCAACGAATATTACTTTCACTGATCTTATACCAGATGGTACAACGTTTATTACTGATAGCGTTACAATAGATGGCATCACGCAAATTGGATTGAATCCTAATACAGGTATAACGATTGGAGCAATTGCTCCTAACAGCTCAATATCTATAGCATTTCAAGTTACCGCTACTTCTACCCCTGTTCAAAATCCTATTGCCAATTCCGCTACTGCTTCTTACACATTTATTGCTGATCCCAATGCACCTATTGTTTCAAGAAACGTTACTTCAAACACAGTGTTTACTACGATTAATACAGCTACCATTCTTTCATTAAAACAAGTCGATAAATCCTTTAGTCGTATTGGGGACACACTCACTTATACTGTCGCTTTAACAAACAATGGAAACTCATCTGCACAAAATGTTATATTCACAGATACCGTGCCAAGTGGAACTACATTTATTGCAAACACATTCTCTATTAATGGGGTTCCTCAAAGTGGTGCGGATCCATCGAATGGTGTGAATATTGGGACTATAACAGTCGGGACTACAGTAACCGTTTCGTTCCAAGTTACTGTAACGTCATTACCAACGGAAAACCCCATTGTAAATTTCTCATCAACATCGTACCAATTAGTCTCACCACCTGATGCAGAAACTTCAATTAGCAATCCTGTTTCAACGCAAATTAAAGAAACCATATTATCCATGACGAAAAATGAAAGTGTATCCTTTGCAGATATCGGGCAAACTGCTTTTTATACTACTTCTATTACCAATGTAGGAAATACCGATGCAACTAACATTGTTTTCACAGATGCATTACCAAGCGGATTCACATTTGTTCCTAACACATTAACTGTCAATGGCGTTTTACAACCTAACGCGAATCCAAATACAGGTGTATTACTTGCAACACTTCCACCAAATGAAATATATAATATCGTCTTTCAAGTGACAGTGAACAGTATTCCCCCTAGTAACCCAGCACCAAATACAGCATCAACGACGTATGAGTTTACTGTTGATCCAGGTAATCCGCCAGTATCGAGTACAGCTACTTCCAACACTACACTCCTTCAAATAAACAACGCAACTATTATTAGCACAAAAACAGCAGATCTTACTTTCGCGGATGTTGGTAATACAATAACATTTACACTTAACCTCCCTAATACCGGGAATGTGACTGCAACTGATGTAACTATTATTGACATTCTTGATAGTAATTTAAGTTTCGTTCCAAATAGTTTCACAGTTAATGGGCAAACCATTCCAAACGCTGATTTATCTACTGGTGTAAATATCGGCTCCATTAATGGTGGAAGCACATCAATTGTCACATTCCAAGCCATCGTTTCAATGCTCCCAATCAACAATCCTATTTCTAATTCGGCTCTTACCACTTACCGTTATATTGTTGATCCTGATCAGCCATTCATTTCAACTTCTAATCAATCTAATACAACGACAGCGCAAATTAATAGTGCTATCCTTACTGCACAAAAAAATTCAAATGTGTCAACAGTAGATATTGGGCAGGATATTACCTACACCGTTACAATTACAAATAGCGGAAATGTTAGTGCAACGAATGTTATTTTTACCGACCTTATTCCAGACGGAACTTCCTTTGAACCGAATAGCTTTACACTGAACGGAACTACCATCCCAAATGCAGACCTAATTACAGGCGTTCCAATTGGTGATATCGCGCCAAACCAGTCTGTCATCGTAACATTTCATATTAGTGCCGATGAAATTCCGCCTATAAATCCAATTACCAATCAAGCTAGCGTTAGCTTCCAGCATATCGTTAATCCAGCTAATCCTCCTGTTTCAAAAAACATTACTTCAAATAGTGTTACAACATCAATTGAAAGTGCTATTTTAACTACTACTAAAATCGGAGATAAAGCTTTTGCAACGATTGGTGATACGATTACGTATACAACTACGATTACGAACACAGGAAATATTCCTGCTAATAACGTTATTTTCTCAGACCCGATACCATCGTGGACACAATTTGTTGCAGGATCAGTTATTGTAGATGGCACTCCATTAGCATCCGCTTCTATCATTGACGGTATTGGCATAAATACAATCATTCCAAATCAAACTGTAACAATCATATTCCAAGTTCAAATTGTAAGCAATCCAACAACTTTTACACCGGAACTACAAAACTTAGGATTTGTGAACTTCCAATACAACGTAGGAAGTGCATTACAAGCTCAGCCTGGCAATGTGGAAACGAACGTCTTCGTTACTTCTATTAACTCAGCAATACTCTCGGCCATAAAAACTGCTAATACAGCCTTTGCGAATATCGGTGACACGATCACTTATACAGTTTTAATTCAAAATAGCGGCAATACAGACGCTACAAATGTAAGTTTCTCAGATTCGATTCCAACAGGAACAACCTTTATTGAAAATAGTTTCACTGTAAATGGAAGTACCATTCCAGGTGCAAATCCAAATAGCGGAGTGAATATCGGAACCGTGAATGCTGGTAGTTCCTCAACCGTTACGTTCCAAGTCATAGTTACATCTACTCCACCTTCGAATCCAATTACAAACGTTGCATCTATTCAATACGAATTTATAGTTAATCCGGCCTCTCCTCCTGTTACAGGTACAATAAATTCTAATATTGCTTCCACACAAATTAATAACGCGACTGTTATAACTGTTTTAGAAGCAAATCGTACAATCGTATCTATCGGAGATATCATTACGTATACAGCAACATTAACGAATACTGGAAACTTCCCTGCAAATTCTGTATTACTCATTAACGGCGTTCCTGAAGGGGCATTATTTGTTCCAAATAGTGTCACACTTAACGGGATTTCACTTCCAGATGCAAGTCCAACTCTTGGTATTCCAGTTGGTATCATCGCACCAGGTGATTCTGCTACTATTACGTTCCAATTTCTTGCAAGTTCTATTCCACCGCAAGGAGCGATTATAAATCAAGCACTTACAAGTTACACGTATATTGTCGACCCAAGTCAACCTCCAGTTACAGCAACTTCTTCATCTAATACGGTAAATACAGCTGTCGTTGATGCATCACTATCTGTAATTAAAAATACAGATTCCCTCGTACAGTCTACTGACGGTACAATCACTTACACTGTAGTCGTTCAAAATAATGGGAATACAACTGCAAATACAGTTACTTTAACAGATTTAGTCCCAGAAGGAACTGCATTTATTCCAAATAGCGTGACCATTAATGGCGTTTCAGCCCCAGGTGCCGATCCGAACGTAGGAATCCCCTTAAACGCCATTGCACCTTCAGAAATCGTCACCGTCACATTCCAAGTTATCGTTCAATCCATTCCAAGCGTGAATCCAATTTCTAATATAGCTCGTATTGACTATGCTTTTATCGCCGATCCAACTGCTCCTATCATCGCTCGAACCATTACGTCTAATCCAGCTTTCACACAAATTTCGGATGCAAATGTTCTTTCTTTAAAAGCAGTCAATGCACAACAAGCGACAACAGGCGATATTTTGACCTATACGATAACACTAGAAAATACCGGAAATATTCCAGCTACTAATCTATTATTTTCAGATACGATCCCAGAAGGGACTACATTCGTAGAAAATAGTTTTACACTTAACGGAACAGCTATACTTGGTGCAAATCCAAATGCAGGTGTTACTTTGCCTAACCTAGCAGCAAACGCTACTCACCTGATTTCATTCCAAATCCTTATTAACGATTCATTCTCACAACAATCCATTACAAATCAGTCTAATACAACATATACAATTCAACCGGACCCAGGACAACCGCCTATTACTGAAACATCTACAAGTAATATTGTCATTACAAATTTCGTGCTAGCACAATTAACAATTACAAAAACGTCCAATCCAATAACTGTAGATATTGGCGGAACTATACTTTATATTTCTGAAGTGAAAAATATCGGCAATGTTGAAGCAATAAATATTATTTTTACAGATGCGATTCCAGCTGGGACTACATTCGTTCCAGACAGTGTCACAATTAACGGTGTACTTCAGCCTGATGTAAATCCAGAAAATGGAATGCCAATTGGAATGATTCCACCAAACAGTTCCAAAACAATACTATTTCAAGTACAAACAAATAACCCACCAACTGAAACCGAAATTATAAATGAATCATCTGTAAATTACCAATATGTAAGTATCCCTACAGCTCCACCAGTGAATCGCACTGCAAATTCTAATATCGTTACAACATCACTTCAAAATGCAAATATTATTTCTGTTAAACAGGCGGATGTTACTTTCGTATCCACCGGGCAAAATATTACGTACACAAATACACTACAAAATATAGGAACTGTTCCAGCTAACAATACGGTGTTCATTGACAACATTCCAGAAGGTACTATATTCATTGAAGATAGCTTAGCAATAAATAATATAATTCAGCCTGGTGCGAACCCTGAAAATGGAGTAACTCTTGGCACGATACAACCAGATGAAACAGCCACTATTTCATTCCAAGTACAACTTATAAGTATACCAGAGGGCAACGCAGTCATTAACATTTCAGACACTTCGTATGAATACCAAATTGATCCTAGTTCTCCGATTATTCAGCGCAGGTCGTTATCAAATGCAGTAAATACTGAAGTGCGGACGGCAAATGTTAGTGCAATTAAATCCGCTAACAGATCTATTACACGTATCGGTCAAATCATCACATATACAATCGCAGTTACAAACGCTGGTACAGTACCTATTACAAATACTCTCCTCATTGACGCAATTGCTGCTGGCACCACATTCGTTCCAAATAGCATTCTTGTAGATGGCGTACCAAGACTTAACGAAAATCCAATTACAGGTATCAATCTTGATATAATTCTTCCAAATAATACGATTATTGTTACGTTCCAAGTAAGCGTAGTCTCTATACCGCCACAAAATAACATTAATAATATCGCCGTCATTCACTATGAGTATCGACCAGACCCAAGCACACCACCAATTTCAGAAACGACCTCTTCCAATGCTACAAACATACAATTTATTGATGCTATTCTTATTGCTACAAAGTCCACTAATACTGTATTAGCTAACATTGATGAAACCATTGAATATACAGTATTCATTCAAAATAATGGATCGGCTACAACTAACTCCATCTTTTTTACAGATACTATAGCGGATGGAACAGTATTTATTCCAGGAAGTGTAGTAGTTAATAATACTGTACTTCCTGCAGCAGATCCGAATATCGGCTTTTCCATTCCTAATGTCGCAGCAGGTCAAATGGCTACAATAACATTCCAAGTTTCCGTTACGAATTTACCTGCTGTAAATCCAACACCTAATACTGCAAACGTCGTCTACGACTTTATTTTCAATCCTGACTTTGCACCAATTCAAAAATCTACTACTTCCAATACTACTTTTGTTCAAATTAATGATGCTGACATCGTTTCACTTAAAACTGTTGATTTAACCTCTGTAACGATTGGTGACATTTTAACTTATACAACAACTTTAACGAATACAGGGAATACGGATGCGACTGCTGTTGTATTTACAGACAATATTCCTAATGGAACAACCTTTATTGACGGTAGCGTTTTAGTAAATAACATTCCTCAGCTTAATGCCAACCCAAGTGCAGGTATACTTGTGGGAACGATTGCTCCTAATATTTCTATCCCAGTCACATTTTCTGTTACCGTCGTAGCTCTTCCTGCTAGCGGCCATGTTCAAAATCAATCAACTTCTCGGTATACAATAAACGTGGAAGAACAAATATCCACTAGCAATATTACCTTCACTGAAGTTATTTCTGCTAATGTAATTGCGACAAAAACAACACCTATCCAATATGCTGACCTACAAACTATTATCCCTTACACTATTTCCATTACAAACAATGGGAATATACAAGTAGAAAACATTATTGTTACAGATATCATCCCAGCAAATACGAGCTTTATAGAGAATAGTGTTATCGTGAATGGCAACGCTCGGCCAAATGACAATCCACTTAACGGTATACAAATTGATAACATTCCGCCTAATACGACAGCAACCATTCTATTCCAAGTACGGGTTACTTCGATTCCACAAACAAATCCAATCTCTAACACGAGTACAATTGAATATGAATACACGGTACCAAATCGACCACCTATTACCGAAACTATTATTTCATCAGCTGCTTTAACAGAAATTAATCATGCGAATTTGAATAGTAATAAAGCTGTTGACCTTGCATTTGCAACGGTTGGTGATACGTTAACGTATACGATTACACTAAATCAAACCGGCAATGTTGCAGTAAATGATGTAATCATTCAAGATATTATTCCTCAAGGTACTACGTTTATAGAAAATAGCGTCATTGTAAACGGAGAAACTCTTTCAGGAGTGAATCCAGTAAGCGGCATACCAATTGGTACTATAACTATTGGTGGAGATGCTATCGTTTCATTCCAAGTAACTGTGACTTCTATTCCAACACCAAATGAACTAAACAACAACGCAATTACTACTTTTAACTATATAGTCAACCCAAATAACGTACCTGTTACAAATACGACTACAACAAATACTGTCAAAACTACTGTCCAAAATGATAATGTCATTGCCATAAAATCTGTTGATGTAACGAATGCCTTACCTGGTCAAACTTTAACGTATACAATTACGATTACGAATAGCGGTAATGTAACGATTGAAGACCTTCTTGCCATAGACGCCGTACCAATAGATACGACTTTTGTTGCTGGTAGTGTTACGATTAACGGAATCAATCAGCCTAATGAGAATCCTGAAAATGGTATTACGTTAGGAAATCTTGCTCCTAATGAATTTGTTATTATTACGTTCCAAGTGACAATATCTTCTTCTACTCTTCAATCTACAATTAATAATGATGCTTCTGTTTCCTATACCGTTATCATTGATCCAACAAAACCACCTATTACAATTACAAAACAAACAAATACCGTTACAACGACAGTTATTGATCCGATGGTTCGCATTGAAAAAACAGCTGACAAATCTATTGTCGTTATAGGAGATATCATTACATTCACATTAGCGGTATTTAATCATTCCCCAATTCCGACAATTAGTACTTCTGTTATAGACACAATTCCAGCTGGTACAACATTTATAGAAAACAGTGTAACAATTAACGGTACTCCAGTTCCAAATATTCGTCCAGACACTGGTATTAATATCGGCTCTTTACCTGCAGATTCAGTAGCAACTATAACATTTCAAGTTCTCGTAACTTCTATTCCTTCAAACAGTACAATTGTAAATTCTGCAACAGTTACCGCTGCTTTCCAGTTGACGCCACAGGATCCAATTATTACTTTCATTGTTAATTCAAATATTGTTCGTATACCAGTTGAATTTGTAACTGCAACCGTCACGAAAGGTGCTTCCGTCAGCTCAGCTTATTTAAATCAATATTTTGATTACACGGTGCGTATTACAAATACTTCCGAAATTTCACTCTCAAATATTTCTTTACAAGATACCATTCCAGCAGGTTTACAATTTATAAATGGCACTGTCTTCATTAATGGCGAACGCTCTCCACTAGCGAATCCGAATTTCGGTTTCCTAGTCGCTACTAATTTGGAACCAAACGAAACAATTATCGTGTTATTCACAGTACAAGTAATAGGTCCACCTGTTACTAATGAGTTTAAAAATACGGCCAATATTTCGTTACAACTTCAAGTCTCGCCTACCGACCCACCAATTACAGTAACCGTTACAAGTAACGAAAACATCGTCACTTTTGTTCCAGAAAATCCAGATGAAACACTTCCAAATTTAAATTGCTTCTTTGACGGTGAACGCTTCATTCGCATTACTCCTCGAAATGTACGAAATTACCTTTGGGCTTGGATTTGGTGGCAGTAATTAAATTAAAGCTTGTAGTTTGGATATTATCCAAGCTACAAGCTTTTTTGACATGGTGCCCCTAATGGTAAAAAATTAGATTAATTTATTAAAAAGGAAGCCAGGGAGGCTTCCTTTTGTAAATTACATATATATATAAATGTCGCCATCAATAACTTCTACTTCATACGTTTGAATACAACCGTCATCAGGTTTTTGGACTTCACCTGTTACCAATGAAATCTTCCAATCATGTAGTGGACAAAAGACGAACTCACCGGAGACAATGCCTTCTGCTAATGGTCCATTTTTATGAGGGCAATGATTTTCTACAGCTCGAATATCACCATTTAAAAGACGAAATAAGATGATAGATATACCTTTCATTTGTACCTCCTTACCAATTTGAAAAGGAAGGTCTTCCGCACGCATAATTTTAAATTTCTCTTTCGATTGTAACATATAGTGCACGCTCCTTATTTTACAGTTTCTACTCCATACATCGCCTTTAATGATTTCGTTTCTAGTGCTTGTCCCCATGCCTCTTTATATGTGCCACGAGCTGTTTGGAAACGTTCATTTAACTTAGTGACCATATTTGCATCTTGCAGTATTTCTTTTATGTGATCGAAGCCTAATCGTTCTGTCCAGTAGGCAGTACGCTCTCCGTAAATACCAGTTTCACGATAATATTGCATGTAAGCTGTAGCGATGCGAAGGACATCGTCTTCAGTAGGGACAATCATTACAAAATCAGCTTCACGTACTTCTGTACCGCCATTTCCACCAATATAAAGTTGGTATCCATTTTCGACACAAACAATGCCAAAATCTTTCGTCAGTACTTCCGCACAGTTACGTGGACAACCGGTTACACCCATCTTTATTTTATGAGGTGTATCTACCATTTCTAATGATTGTTCAAGTAACATACCAAGTCCTAATGAATCCTTCGTACCAAAACGGCAGAAGCGAGACCCAACACATGATTTTACATTACGAAGAGATTTTGAATACGCATATCCCGAAGTCATATTTAATTCAGCCCATACGTTAGGTAAATCTTGTTTCTTAACACCATATAAACCAATTCGGCTCGCACCTGTAATTTTAACAAGTGGAACATCGTACTTTTTTGCAAATTCAGCAATTTTCATTAAATCATCTGCTGTTGTCACGCCTCCGTACATACGTGGAATAACAGAGAATGTACCATCGTGCTGGATGTTACCATTCATTCTCTCATTAACAAAACGGGACGATTTATCATCTTCATATTCTTCTGGAATCGTCATACGTAAATAGTAGTTTAAAGCAGGGCGACATTTTGAACAGCCGTCTTCATGCGCAAAACCAAGAACGTTTCGTACTTCTTTTGGAGATTTTAAGCCTTTCTCATGAATGGCCGCTATGACTTCATCACGTGATAAAGGTGTACATCCGCACATGCCGGCAGATTGCGCTGAGGCATCAAAAGCATCTCCAAGTGTATGAGATAAAACTTGTTCTACAAGGGGTGACCATATCCAAAAAAGAAAATTGTACGTTTAGATACAATTTAGAAAAAATAAAAGAAGAATCCCAAATAGCAACTTCTTTTGTTTTACATCTTGTAAAATACAACTTGGTATTATAATTGAGGAATAATTCTTGTAACTGTTTGGTTTAGATTTGGTACTTTTCAATAGGCTGTATCCCCTGATGTTATCATTTGTCCATTTGCACGCGTTACATAGTATTCGTTAATTAGCATGTCTTTTTCACGTGTTATTGTATACATAAATGGATTGGAATCCGTCACTGATTCCGTGGTTGCTGTACTTTTAGTAACGGATAGTGTCTTTGTAATGGCTGTTGATAAATCTGTGCCTATTGCTATTTCAGTTGTTTCTGTTATAGAAATTTGATCTGTTCAATCGACACCGGTTGTTTATTCATAATTATATAATTCACCAGCTTCTACTACTCTTTGGGATATCTTCTCCCAGTATTGTCTTCCCACTAATAATATTGTGCAGCTAATGTCTAATATGGTAAGGGCTCAAATTACCTTATTTTACTCTCTTGGGTAAAGCTGAACCTGAATGTTGAATAGTCGGATGAACATGAACAGTAATTTCAGCATCACTAAAATAATTTTCACCTTGATCCCAATTCTTACTGATTTTTTTCCATTCTTTATAATTATGCCGCTTATATACTTCTCCTAATTCTAATACATCTACCTTATATTTTTTTTGAACAAGCTTAATAGAACTTTGGATGCGCTTCTCCATTTCCCTAGAAATATCTTTCTCTAAACGCTTTTCATTCAGAAATTTTTTATGATTACTAAAGTGCAACTCAGCCAATGTACCCTCCAAAGATAAATGAATATCAAACTTCGGTTTTATAGTATTTTCAGTGCATATCTTTGTTTTTCGGTGTAGTTTATGAATATCATATGTAATAAGCTGATTTTTTTTACGTATAGTAAAAAAACCTCCAATTTTTCTGCCTATTATATAATTAATTCCCGTTGTTTGTTCGCCGCTTAACGTTCCAATATACTTGTTATCCTTTCCACGAAATAACGCAGCCCCTTCCATTTGTATCCCTTGTTTTGTTGACCTTAAGACAGGTAGTACAAAACTTCTTTTTGAGATTAACTTTTCCTCCACGTCACCAATTCTTGCTACCTCAACCATTTGAGCATTTTTTGGAAGATGTCCAGCTAACATATCAATATACTGTGCCGGTAAATTTTCGGGTTTTGCACTTTGGTTCAAGATAGTTTCTGCATTTTTCTCAGAAACAAATAAGTGGATATTTCGTCTCATTTCATGATCTCGAATATATACATCTAGCGTATTTTTTAAAATATATGGACTCGAGAGTAATTCTTCTGAGAAAATGATCACTTTTATATGTGGAAAAAATAATGTGCGACTAAGTTTTTTAGCGATAATTCGTATTTGTTCAAATACGCTATCTGCTTTTGCACTCACATTAATATAATTATCACGATTTCCATCACCTTGTCCTCCTTGTTGTGTTGCCTGAGGGAGTACCACCTGATACGTCCCTTTCATAATTGGGTTTGATTGCTTTTCCTTCAAAATATCGTAAGCAGCTCCTACTACAAATCCTCTTTCTTCTATTTCTACTAACTCAGAGCAACCACTGATAGATCCAACTAATAGCGTAACTATAATAATTTTAAGAAGGTATTTCATTCCAACGATTCCTCCATTTTATTTTATATAAAATAAAAACCTAGAAAGGTGCTAGCACAGCAAACCTCATATTAATCCAACCTTCTAAAAATAAAGTTTGCATAACACTATCTCGTTCCTTTAAATGGATTGTAAAATTGATTATTTGTAAACTTCCCGTCTTTCTTTCAACATTGATTTTGGGAGACGAATAATTTCTTCTTTCCTATCTTTATAAGATTAAGAAGCAATAGACGTTGTAAAAAGAATACTAACAATCATAAATTTGTAATATGAATCACAAGTGCAATAAGAGCTAAAATGAGTCCATATAATCCCCAAACAGTCACTATTAGCAAAAATACAAAGTAAATAAAATCCGATACCTAATTGCAATGCTATATATGAGGAATTTAAAATGTAGTAACCGCAGTAACTGCAATATTAATCACTACGAGGTCGCACCATATAAGACCAGATTTATAATCCTTGCATTCACTACCAATTCTCCAATTATATAACCACCTATGAAACCAATTGTTTGTCTCATCAATTTGAGCAGTCTAACTCTAGCTTCAACAAATTCACCCATTTAACTTCCTTTCAATAAGTTTTTAATTAGATTTCACTAATACAAATAAATATATACGAGAAAAAGAGCTATCTCTCTTTAAGAATAGCTCTAACATATAAATTATTTAATTCGCTTGGTAAGTCTAACACAATCTTATATTTTAATCGATTAGATAACTTTTAAGTCTTGCACACGAAGTTTACTTCTTCGTTGAATAAATTTCACTTTTTTAGGTAAATGATTCAGAGTATGTGATGATATATATTGACGTAATTCTCTAGAATACAATTGTAATTCATCAGAAATTGATAAATTCATACTAACAAACCTAAAATGCTATCCTTAGTATAAAATAAACTTAAAATAAGTTTTTGAAATTTTAAAAATACGTATTCTTTGTAGTTGGATGGACTTTTCTATTATCACTTTGGTATGCTATCTTTTTTCTGTAAAACTAAGTAAAAAGAATAGTCGTTCCAGAAATCTGATAGTGTATTTAAATAAGATAATATAACTTGAAGAAACACAAAGTATTTTTACTTCTGTGTTTTTTCAAATTTTCGTTTGTTAATTGCTCGATAAAGAGAGCCCTGTGATATTCCAGTTCCTTCTATGATTTCTTTAATGGAATATTCGTTACTATCATACATACGTAATGCAATTGAAAGTTTTTCTTTTTCTAGTTTCGGTCTCCCTAATTTTTTTCCCCGTTTTTTACTCGCTTCTATTTCTTCTTTTACTCGTTCAGCAATTAAATTCCTTTCTAATTCAGCAATAACACACATCATTTGTAACATAGCTTTACCTGTCGGTGTGCCTGTATCCATATTTTCCTTTAATGATACAAATTGAATTCCTATTTCTTCGAACTGTTGGATAATACTTAGAATATCTAGAGTTTTGCGTCCTAAACGTGAAATACTTTCAACTACAATGGTATCTACCTTCTCTTATCACATCAAACAATTTTATAAGACCCTGTCTTTCTCGAATTGTTCCTGTAAATTTTTCTTGAATGATTTTTTCACACCCATATTCAGTAAGCGAATGAATTTGACGATCTAAATTTTGATCAATAGTAGATACCCTTGCATAACCAATAATCATTTGTTTCCTCCTGTACAATTATATAAATTCATTGTACTTTAGGTGCATTTATTGTAAAGGTATTTGGTAATACTTTTGGTAACTATTTTTTGTAATCTGAAAACCTTATAAATATAGAAACATAATTGGGGTGAGAAATGTTACAAAAACATTAGTTTTTGGTAATATTCCTTTCAATAGATTTTTTTATACATTACCTATAAGAGTAACCATAATTATCAATAGTTTGAAAGCTTAGTAATTTATTATTTTTTAGTATGTACAAGCCGTACATTGAATAAATTTTTTAGAGAAGGGAGGTGTATACATGTCAAACGAAAGTGAAAATGATTCAGCAGGATTAAATCTAGATGAGTTTATATCTGCTGGAGCACTCGATCCTAACCTTATAGGGGTCACCATACATGCCCATCAACTTAAGGGGGAAACAAACTGAACCTTCATTCAGCCAGGTCAAAACTTTCTTAAAATAGAAGTATATTCTTAAAAATGCGTATAACAAATAAACCCTAACGGGTTTCGCTTTTTTTATTATGCAATTTTCTTTTGTTTTATCAATCCAGTATACTCATAGACAACACCCAGAATATCAAAGACAGTTTTCTTCTCATATCTGTGAGATTTTCGTCCATTCTTCTGTAGAAGATGGAATAAGCGGATTAAAATCCTTGTTATTTCTCGGGTGTTTTGCTGTATAGCTTGATAAAGAATGTATAGATGGTCTTGAATCATTCCAATGGCTTTATATTCACTTAATTCTCTTTTCTTCTTTTGTAAAATTAATTGTCGCATCTTAAACATAGTAGAAGAACATAGAAAAATAGCGATGAGTTTTCCATAAATGTGGCATTCTAATCGCTCTCGTTTGATATTTTGCCAATCATGAATTTGAAATAAGGATTTCCAAGTTTTAAAGATAATTTCAATCTGCCAGCGAAGAGAATAAAAATCATGTATTTGTTCCATCGGTACCCATTCCAAAGGTGTATTGGTAACATAAATGTTCATACCAGCTAAGCGTTTACTTTTCTCTGAGTACGTAATACCCTTTTTACTTTCCGTATACACTTGTTTTTTCTTACGTTCTCGAAGTTGCTTTTCAGTTAATCGATATATAATAACTCGTGTAAATAGTTTTTTATCCTTTCCAATATAAGCTTCTGTTATTTCATGGACCTGTCCTGGTTTTAAGGTATTCATAATGTGTTCTAAATCAACTTTGATGTACTGAGATTGTTTTTTTACTGTCCCGTTTCGAAAGTATTCAGGAAACTCATTTTTGATATACACCATATTATTTAGTTTAAGCCGCGATATATAATACACGCCACGTTGGTCCATTTGATCTAAATCATCCAGTGAATAATAGCCTAAATCCCGAATACATAGATCGCCAGGTCGTAATGTCGCTAAACATTCTGTTCCAAAGGTCTTATCATTGTTCTTCCCCGGTTCAACTTGAAAATTTAAAAACTGTCCGCTATGTAAATCATATTCTAATTGAATCTTTATACCCGCTGTTTGTGCACAACCACCTGACCCAGGATACACATTAGCTAAATGTTTTGGTACTTGAAAAATCGTTGCATCTAAAATACGAATCCGTTGAAAATAGGTGATTGAAGAGCTTGGAATCAATGATGTTTCACAAATTTTATTTTTTAATAATGTGGAGAAAATATGTTTTAAAAAGCAAACCGCCTTCTTATTGAAACGTTTATTGAGTCCTTCTGGACTCATAAGAGTTCCTGTAACAGCATGAAGTTGACTACACAGTCGAACTAATGAATCACTCGCAACACGTTGACTAACCCAGACACAGATAATAGCTAAATCATGACCTGAAAATTTACGCTTTCGTTGTACAAAAGTTAGTTCCCTAGCAAGATTCTCTAAAAATGAGGGAGTAAGATGTTGATGCAACTCTTCAGCAAATGATTGTAGTTCACCTTGAATCGAAAGATTCATAAAAAACGCCACCCTTTCTGTATGGAGTGAACTGAAGTGACCCAATGAAATAAGACAAGGAAAAAACACCTCTTATACCGTATTTAATTTAAATACGAATATACGGAGGTGTTTCTTTTATGGGGACGAGAAAATCTTATTCAGAAGAAATTAAATGGAAAGCAATCGAGCTGAAAAAACAAGGATACACAAATAAAGAAATTATGGAACAATTAGGAATTAAAAATAAAGCACAGATTAAAACTTGGATGAAGTGGCATCGTGAAGGTGAAACGTATCGTTTTAGTCGCCCTGTAGGAAAACAAAGTACGCTACAAAAGGCTAGTGAAGGAGGTATAACTGAAATCGAGAAACTTCAGATAGAGAATCGGAAATTAAAAATGCAACTAGATATTTTAAAAAAGTACCAAGAAATCGAGAGGAGTTGGTTAAAGAAGTAGTTGTAGAAGTAGTGGAGTTGATGAAAGATGAGTACTCCATTAAAGAGATATGTATATTAATTGGTATACCTCGTTCTACTTATTATCGATGGAAAAATAAAGTGAAAGATGTAAAGGAAGCAAAATTAGAACAGGCTATTTTGAAAATTTGTATGACAAATCACTTTCGATATGGACATCGAAAAGTTACTGCTTTATTGAAACGAAAATATAATTATCACCTAAATCGAAAAACCGTACAAAAAATAATGCAAAAGAAAAATTTACAATGTAGGGTTAAAAGAAAGAGAAGAACCTGGATCAATGGGGAAAGTAGAATTGTTGTAGAGAATCTCTTAAATAGAAATTTTCAAGCTAACAAGCCAAATGAAAAATGGGTTACAGATATTACATATTTGCCATTTGGTACAGAGATGTTGTATTTATCAAGTATTATGGATTTATATAACAATGAAATCATTGCGTATGAAATAAGTAACAGACAAGACGTAACACTTGTCTTAAACACAGTTGAGAAGGCGATCAAACTAAAACAAAAGACTCAAATTATACTACATAGTGATCAAGGGGCCGTGTATACCTCCTACGCTTTCCAAACGTTATCTAAAGAGAATGGCATTACCACAAGTATGTCCCGTAAAGGAAATTGTCATGATAATGCCGTAATAGAATCTTTTCATTCCTCATTGAAATCTGAATTGTTTTACTCCCAAGAAAAACAAATACATTCAACCTCTACTCTCAAACAACTCATTCACGATTACATTGAGTATTATAATACGGAACGTATTCAAGAAAAGTTAAACTACCTGTCTCCTATAGAATATAAGAAACAGGTAGCATAGGTGTTTTTTTCATGTACCAAATTCGTGGGTCAGTTCAACATGTTATCTAGGTGTTTTTTCTTTGTCTCACCAAATGGGGTCAGACCACTGTATATTTCTACAAAAAGAATAGCGTTTTTAAGGTCAAATTAATATGAGATTATATTGGTTTAATAAAATCCTATAAATTCTCTTATAGAGTTTAATCTTTGGGAACCGTATTATAATTTATAAGGATTATTCTTTGTTAAATTTTTTAATTCTTTTTCAAGGGAAAGCTTAAGGCTTTTCTTTTTCTTTTCAATGGATGTGATCTTATGAAAAGTTAACAAAGATAACATAGAGAATAATTTATAATATATCTCTGTAGATCCGTTCTTATTGTTTGAAATAATTTGCTCCATAGTATAGAATCTCCTTTTTTAACACAGTCCTATTTTTAATTTCAATACTTGGTTACTATTTTACCAATTTTTATTAAAATCTTCTACTTTACTAATTATTAATTCTTGATAATCTACATTCTAATTCTATATTTACCTTTAACAGTGCAATTTTTTTCATTTGGGGGATACTTCAAAATGTTAAGTTGATGGGCATGTATTGTGACCCCAATTACATAGTTTAATACATTAGAAAAGCTAATTCTATCTTATACATGGGTATAGAATTAGCTTTTTAATATCTATTTTTCTTAGCGTGGTTTTTTCCGAAATGCTGGCGGTACCCCTTCAGGACCGTACTGATGGACCCAACGCATAATCGTTGTATGAGAAATGTATAAACCCCGTTCCTCCATCATTCCCACTACATCACGAAAACTAAGGTTGTACCGTTAACAAAATTATATCGGACTGATAATGCTTCCATTTGAACAAATTTTCCTTTTCCATACTGATCACACACCTTTTCTATAGTAGTAATATCAGTATGTCCAAGTTTAAGAGTTTTTTTGCACCAGAACCCATAACTTCAGTTATATAATTTAATATTACCTTAAAATTCAGTGAACTATAATCTGCATTCATCCATATAAATTCCCTCTAATAAATCTCTTAGTACTTAATTCGAATTTACAATATAAACGAAAGGAAGAGCTTAACGTTAGTCCCTTTTTTTTATTATAAATTTCAACCCTAAAAGGATTTCTAACATGTGCATAAACATGTATAATAAAATAAAATATTTTATTTTAGAAATGAGGGAATACTAATTAAAGAGTTCGTAACGGCAATTCATCATCATTTAAAACCATTAGGGTTTAAAAAAAAGAAATTCACATTCATTAAATCAGATTCTAATTTTCACCAAATAATAAATTTTCAAAAAAGTGACTTTGGAGATAATTTTTATATTAATATTGGGATTCATCCTGTAGATTTCCCACAACTTTTGACAACAACTAACTTAAATATACCTCATAATCCTAAAATCGAAGATTGTATACTGTTTAATCGAATAGAAACCTTAAAGATTCAAGAAGACTCAATTAGAATACCTATTAATGATTTTTATGACCAAACTGACATCCCTACGTATATAACAGTTATAAATAATTGGTTTAAAGAATGGTCTTCGTATAAGAAGCTTGCGAATGTAGATTCACAATCAATTTGTCCAGTTTTAGCTACGGTACCTATTTTAAAAGAAAAGCTTTACTTACTCTTAAAATGTTTTTCTTTCTATAAACTTGAACAATATCAAGATGCTGACTTATATTTAAATCAATACCTCAACCTTGGTGTCTATGAAAATTCTGAAAACGAATCTTTAATAGAATTTCCAGCGGTTGATAAACATATTAAACAGTTACTAACAGAAAAAGCAATGTGAAAACACATTGCTTTTTTTACTACATAAAATCTTTTGGTCTATATAAGGTTACTACTGTTTGATATCCGTATTTTTTCATTAATTTTGCGCGTTTTGATGCTGCTTTTCTCCCTGTACGAGTATTAGGTTTTATAATTCTAACCACATTCGGATTCGTCCGTAATACTCCATCTTTTCTAACCTTTTTTCCATTGGGTAAAGTTATTGGGACTTCAGGTTTCCACTTTGCCTTATCCCTTTGTTGAATATATTTATGCGCACGCTGTCCAGCCCTTGCAGCATTTCTAGTATTAGCATTTCTAACACCTTTTGCAGCAAAACCAACAGCCTTTTTAGCTATTTTTAAAGGCTTAACATAATTCGAAGCAACTGCCCATCCGACTTGCTTCCAGTTTCCACCTGCTTTATATGCTTTATACCCATCATATGCTGCAAATCCAGCATTAACTGCAATCCATACCCAATGACCATCCGGATCCACATTCATAACCGGATTGTTATCACTATACGTATACCCATTCATTGTAATTGGGTCATCTTCATCACCTGGATCAGGATCCACCGATAAGAACACACCATGCTCTGGGTTATAATAGCGCGCAATCAGATAATACATGCCAATTTCTTTATCATACATGTATCCTGCATATCCAAATGGGTTGTCTGCTGCGATATCTTTTGCGTCGCTCTTTAATACATTACCCCACGAATCATATTCATATGTTGCTACAACTTCTTTATCTTGATTCGTCATTGCAACTACATCACCACGAGGATTATAGTGGTAGTATAATGTTTGTCCTTTTGACTTCATTGCTAGTCGTACGCCACTTGTAGAGTATACATATTGGCGAAGTACGTTTCCATTGCCATCAGTTTCATACACTGGATTAATGCTGTCTCCATCATAGAAGTAGCGTGTTACTTGACCATTTACACTCTTTTCAATACGACGATTATCTTCATCATACTTATAAGTCGCAAATGCATTGCTCTCACCTTGTTTTGTGATAGCTACGATCTGGTCATCTTCATTCCATGTATACTTGTACTTTCCATCAGACGTACGATTTCCATTCGCATCATACGTTAACGATTCATTCCCGAATTTGACAAGCTGATTTCCTTCATTGAATGTTGCCGCTATAGATTTTGTTTCTTTTCCGTTCTCTACAACTTTCACACTCGTACGGTTTCCAAATCCATCGTATGTGTAAGATTTAGTTGTTCCGTTTGGTAATGCCTCGTTTAATAGTTGGTTAATCGGGTCATATACAAAGTTTGTTTCTGTTACTTTCCCGCCCGCACCTTCATGTTTAATCTTCGTACGGTTGCCCGCTTGATCATATTCATATCGTTCAGAAAGAAGAATACTATTTGATGTACCTACTACTAAATCTTTAATTTTATTCGCATGGTCATAGTTAAAGGTAGAACCTGAACCATTACCAGCTGTATACGTACGAACATTTCCTTGATCGTCATAATCAAAGCGATACGTTTGAGAACCGTCTGTCACACGAATGTTTTGATCTAACGTGTTGTAGTCATACGATACTTTATTTGTGTATCCGCCTTGCGTTACTGTTTGTTCTTTTAGTTTTTCTGTCTTACTGTTTGCTTTGTCGTGGTATGCCCAATCAATTTTTCCGCCTCGGCTATCTGTTGCGCTTGTGACGCGGTCTGCCTTATCGTATGTTTTTGTTCGTTCTACACCGTTGACATGGTCTTTTACTTTCGTAACTTGTCCATTTTGGTCACGTTCGAATGTAAATGAATCTTTTCCATTACGTTTTTCACCAACGACGCGATCTGCTGTATCATATACAGATTCTAAAATAGAGCCGTTTGGCATTTTTGTTTTAATCTTGTTTGCATTTTCATCATACGTATGTTCAATACGACGGTTTAACGCATCAATATACACTGTATTTTTATTATCTACATCATATTCATATTTGTGTGTTTGCGTTTTTCCGCCAAACATGACAGATTTCTCTGTTGTATTTCCAGTATGATCATAAAGATAATTTACAGAAGTACCATTTTTTAATGTAACCTTCGTTAATAGATTATCCTGGTTGTAATCATATAGTTTTGTATTTCCTTTTTCATCTGTCTCGCTCTTTTTATTTCCTGATGCATCATATGTGAAGGTGTTTTTCTGTCCTTCTTCATCATACATGGCAACAACATTTCCATCGTTGTCGTACTCATTTTTTACAAGAGCATTTCCTTCTAATAGACGTATATCATCAAACCAAACTTTTCCTTTGTTGTTATGTCTGAAAAGAAGATAGATTTCCATACGTTTAATTGGTTTCGTTGCTGGGATTACAACCGCACTACGATTCCAATCATTTGTCCCACTTGGGAATTTAGCCTGATAATTGGCACCACTACCATCTTGATAATGTACATCCGCCCAAATTGCATAGTCTCGAGAAAGTTTATCTGGCGCATCATTCTCTACATTTTCAGATTTAGACATCCCTGTTAGTGTAATTGGCTCTGCTTTTTTCTGATTTACAGTTACATGCTTGCCATATCCTACATTTGAACCACCATATTGGCTACGTTCTAATACAATAGATGAATGTCCCGTAAAGCTCTCTTGCTGAGAAACATCTTTTGGATCACAGCTTGTTCCATCTCCTCGAATCCAACCTGGCACACAGCCATTTCCCGCCATATTTTCTAAACTACTATTTTCAATTGGATTAAAACTAGAAGAAACTTCACCTTTTTCTAGTTGAATCTTATCAAACCAGACAGAACCACTCGTAGCAGAACCGCCATTTTCTACTTGTAAATAGATTTTTACTTTTCTCGTTTGTTCTGTTGTTTTAAAAGTAACTTGACGGTTAACCCAATCCCTCGTTCCTTGAACTTTATTGTGACGAGTATCATGCCATCCACCATCTACACCAGCACCGTCTTCATTTAATAACTGTACATTGAAGAAAGCAGCACCATTGGCTAAATCCGTTTTCATCATACCGCTTAACGTATACGTTGTATTTGGTTCTAACATTACTTCTTGAATTGCAGCAATATAGCCCCAATCATTATTTGTTGCTGTTGTTGAAATTTTAAGTGATGATTCTCCGCCCAGACCACCTGGTGCCGGTGTTGCATCTTTTGCAATAGATCCGGAATTATTCGCATTTACTGGTACCCATTTTTCCGTACCATCCATTTCAAAGCTTGGATTTTGAATCAGGTTTTCCCCTGTTCCTAACTCTTTACTTGTTTCAATCGGATTTCCGTATTTATCATTCTGTGTGAAAGAAGACGTATGAGCCGCTTGATCTGTTTGTGATACTTCTGTGTTTGCTGCTTTATAAGCAACCGTTGTTTCACGACCTTCATTATTCGTTTCTTTTATAATTCCATTATCTTTATTGTATTCGAACTTCTCAGTTCCCATTTCATCCGTCGCAGATGTTACGTTTCCATTATTATCGTACGTAAAGGACTCTGTTTGATTTTTCGGTGTTGTTGTTTTTACTAAATTATTTGCGCTGTATTCATACGTTGTTGTTAAGTTCAGACGCCCAGCATCTACAATCGTTTTCACGGGATTACCAGCATCATTATACGTATAGACCGTCTTACGTCCTTTTGGATTCGTTAACGTAACTTCTTTCGTATCCGTATTATATGCTAATGTTGTCGCTTTCCCTAATGGGTCCGTTACTTTTACTAATCTATTATTCTCATATGTGTAAATCGTTTGATATGGCTTTTCATCTGTATGCTTCGGATCATATACATGAGTGAGCAAGTCATTCTCATATCCATATCGATACGCTTTTCCTTCTGGTGTTGTAGAAGAAACAAGTAAGTCTCCTTTGTAAGTAAACGTAATAACTTTATTATCTGGTCCCGTCACTTTGGAAACTTTTTTATTTGCTCCTTCATATTGTAGTAACAATTCTTTTCCAGATGCATTCTTTACTTTAGCTAATCGGAATTCACCATCATATTCATATGTTGTCGTATTTCCATATTTATCTTTTACATATTCCATACGACCAGAATTCTCTTTTTTGGTATAAAACGTAACCGTTTGATCTTTGTCTTTGACTTCATACCCTTCCGATGTTTCCTTCATATCTAAATACACACCTGTAGGTGCTTGGTACGTTCCATCTCCCGTGCGGGTAAATGTAATTTGCGCACCATCTGCAGAAATCAGAAGTAAGTTTCCTTCTGCATCTTTCCAAATGCGTTCTTCTAAACTACTATGCCAACCTTTACCGAATAAGCCAATATGTTTACTCTGACTATTATATGTTCTTTCAATGGCTACATCTGGCCCACGCCCTGATAAGGACATATCTTTTTCATCCATCAGGAAGTTACCATTTGTCGCATTGACTTTCCCGTTTAACACATCAATGGATGCCCAGTAGTCTAACATACCTAAGAATCCAAAGTCTTGTGAGAACCTCGGCGTGAATTCTTGTGAAATCTCACTTTCAGCATGTCCAGCTTTACTATACGCTGTTACACGGAACCAATAGTTTGTAGATCCGCCATAAATTCCACCGGAATTTCGATAAACAGGAGATGGGTCTAAGGCAAGCTCTACACCTTTTTTATCATGATGAAGAAGATATTGACCTTTTGCAATTTCATCTTTTGTTGGCCAAATATTTTGTCCTTGCGTCGTCCATGTTGTCGCATTTCCTACATCAAACGCTTCATAATCTTTTCCGTTATATACCCATACTTTATAACCTGCAGCCTCAGGAACACCGTCCCATTTTAAAGAAACATATCCTGTTTGTTTGTCGGTTGCATTGATATAAGCTGAACCTGTCGGTTTCTTAACTTGTTCTAACGGTATATACATAATTGCTTCATCAGAAATTGGGCTATCACCAAATGGATACTCTGCGACAATACGAATCCAATATCCACGTGCACCACTATAATCTCCGTACGGGCTACCCGCTAAATGAGCATTTTTATAAATTGGTCCTGGATTAACTGGCGCTTCTCCACCTTTTCCATCTTCATGGAATTCAAAATGCCCTTGTGCAATTTCTTCTGGTGTTGGGAATATCTTCTTATCTTTCGTACTCCAATTTGTCACATTACCAACAGGAATATATTCATAGTCATATCCATTAAAGATTGCTACTTTATAACCTGTTGCTCCTGGGACTGCATCCCACTGTAGGTTAAAGTGACCTGAACTACTACTGCTTCCATTAGAATACGACTGTACTCTCGGTTTATTTGGTTTTGCATACGAATAGTTTACTTCTAAATAAGGTGCATTGGATCCATTTTCCGCTGCAATAAACTTCTTCCAATGGTTTTGTCCATTTCCATTTGTATGTAACTTAAATCCATTGTTTGGCCTTGCGCCTTCTACCCATGCTTTTACTGTATTTGTTACATTAAACTTAGCCCATTGTCCTCGTCCTACATCTGCATGGGCAATATTATTAGAACCAGGCTTGTTGTTCCAATTTACTCCTCCGACACTCCAGCCACCTGTAACTTCATCTAGCCATACACCATTGGGCTGATTTCCATAGTAATGCCATACTGCATACGCATGGAATGTTGCACTTTCAATTTGTGCACCTTTTAAATCTGAAATTTGCGGTTTAATAAATGCAAAGTTTGTCCCAGTTGATCCGTCATAATACCCTACTTTTAATGTATAAGCATTTTGACCACTATCCCATAAATCTCCTCCAGAATAATTTCTATTCGGGCTAAGAGTAGATACATATGCATTTTCAAAGTTATCAATCTCAATAGAAGGATCTATATTTACCGGATATTTACGTTCAGGTGCTTGTAACCACTTCGGATCTGCCGTAACAGTTAACGTATATGTTTTTTCATCTGTTTTTTCAATATTGTAACGAACAGCATCTGACGTTACAGCTTCTCCCGACTGTTGATCGACATTTGAATCATTCATATACGGTTTTGGTAATGTGAAGATGTTTTCTTTCTTCTCATCTTGGAAATGAATAGAGCCATCTTCTTGTAAACTAGGTGTTAAATCTGTTTGTAATGCAAATGTAAAAATATGATGCCCTGTATACTCACGTAATACAAAGTCTTCTTTCACATTTTCATTAAATGTCGTACTTTTTAAATCAATATTTGGGAAAATTCCCTTATACCATACTGTATTATTTTCATGTGTTGCAGTAACTGGTGATGGTTTTACTTCCCCTTTTTCACCATTTGCACTCATTAATTCATATTGAATTGTATGGTCTTTTACTTTAAATTGAACATATTTTCCATCTTGCGCTGTTTTTTCAAACTCTGGTTTTAATTTTGTATTTTCTGTAACAATCTTCTCATCTGGTGCAGTTACTAATTTAGGAGAAACCTCTTCTAATTTTCCATCTTTTTCTGTATGAATGGGTTCTGTATATACCTTTTTCGTAAATGTACCATCATTATTATCGAAAACTTTTTCTGTTTCCGTTCTTTCTTCCACTACTTCAGTTGGATTTGTCTGATTTTTTGTTTTGTTTTTCTTCAACTGATTTGGATGTGGAGAAGGTAATTCTTTTTCCTCCTTCTTTTCTACTTCTGGACTCTGTTCTGAATTTGGAGATGGTGTAAACGGTGGTGCCGTTTCAGCCAACCCATTCAGTGGTATGGAAGTAACAATTAATGCAACTACCATGAGTTGTATTAAGTACTTATACCATCGTTTTTTGCCCCAATTCTTTTCCATACATTCACCTCGTCATAATGTTATAAATCTTACAAAATGAATGTAAAAAAAAGCAGCAACAAAGTAAATCATTATTTCTAATTTGGGATAAATTGTGACAAGATATTTGTAAATTTCTCGACAATCATCACGAATGTATTCTCTATCTATAAAAATTAGGTTATAATTTTATATGTTATACATCTGTATTACACCACATGTAATATTTAATTAACTAAATATAATTCAAAAGCTGAAAAATATAATCTACAAGATATTTTCTTAATGCTAAGTAGATACATAATTTCAATAAATATAAAGTAAAGAAAGGTTTAATAACCAAATTTCATAGTTCTGTTTTGTAATCTCTGCTTTTACATACCTTCACTTATTTTTTTATAACACATATTGGAAACCCCCTTAGTTTTTGAATAAACTGAAAAATCCAATTCCTTAAGCACATGGTCGCTGTTTTAATCCGTCAGATTATTAATATTTAATGTAAATAGATACAAAATGTTAGTACCCAAAACGTTATTCGTTAATCTAAATATAATGAGTACCATAAAAAATTATTTTTTATGGTACATGGACAAAGAAAAACTGCTATTTTATTAGTGTTAAAGGCGACATAACGAACTAAAGAAGCTACCCTATAATTAAGCCTAAAAAGGGGATATCTATTAAAATTTAAAAATAACTTTCTCCTAGTAATGCACATCTTTCTCAAATATAAAAGTAAAAACCGGTTCCTTAACGTACAGGTAACCGGTTAATTTATGTCTAAATTGTGTCTAAACGTACAATTTTCTTTTTTTGATATGGTGACCCCTTATAGGTCCTACATTGCCAACAATTCCATCATTCACATTACCAACAGGTCCCACTGGAATTACAGGCCCTACTGGCGTTACAGGTCCCACTGGAATTACAGGTCCTACTGGAGTTACAGGTCCTACTGGAGTTACAGGTCCCACTGGCGTTACAGGTCCCACTGGAATTACAGGCCCTACTGGCGTTACAGGTCCCACTGGAGTTACAGGTCCCACTGGAGTTACAGGCCCTACTGGGGTTACAGGATCTACTGGAATTACAGGCCCTACTGGCGTTACAGGTCCCACTGGAATTACAGGTCCTACTGGAGTTACAGGTCCTACTGGAGTTACAGGTCCTACTGGAGTTACAGGCCCTACTGGCTTTACAGGTCCCACTGGAATTACGGGGCCTACTGGAGAAACTGAAGGTTGTCTTTGTGATTGCTGTGTTTTACCTATGCAAAATGTTTTACAACAACTTATTGGGGAAACTGTGCTTCTTGGCACTATTGCAGACGCGCCAAACGTCCCCCCTCTTTTCTTTTTATTTACTATTACTTCCGTAAATGATTTTTTAGTTACAGTTACAGATGGTTCAACATCCTTTGTAGTTAATATTTCTGATGTAACAGGAGTAGGATTTTTACCTCCAGGACCATCTATAACATTACTTCCACCTGTAGATTTAGGATGCGAATGTGATTGTCGTGAACGACCAATTAGGGAATTACTAGATACGCTTATTGGTTCTACAGTGAATCTTTTAGCAAGTACTGGCTCTACTGCAGCAGATTTTAACGTGGAACAAACAGGACTTGGTATAGTGCTAGGTACTTTACCTATAAATCCAACTACAATCGTTAGGTTTGCTATTTCAACTTGCAAAATTACAGCTGTAAATATTCTCTAAAATTTCGGAAACGTGTAATAGCAGAAAGAGCTAAATACACATCAAAATAATAGCGTATTTGAATAAAAAAGGAACGCAACCTGTAAGGGTATTCAATCCAAATCCAGTAGTGGCACCTGCAACTGTTACCTGGAATAGTACAATACCTGGTAATCCAGTCGCAAGAACAGATGCTATCTCACTGTTTATTACTCTAGGAATTACTCAAAGCGCTGTATACTCTGTATTTATATCTACTGCAGTTTAAAAACAATTAATACTTTAAACATACAAGATTAGCTGTAAAAGATTAATATTGAATAAGAATTTATGAGAGAGCCCAAAGAGTATAGGGCTCCTTTTTTATGAATTTCACTCTAAATAAATGACTTTACATATGTATATGCGCTAATTAAATTATCTTGGATTAAGTGCTATAATTAGCAGTAAGATACAGCTATAATATAGACTATTTTAAAATAAAAAAATTAATGTTTAAAATAACTTGACTCTTTTTATATTCCCCTATAGTATCTCCAAAAATATTTCAACAAGTAATTAAAGGATTAACCGTACATTCAACATTGTTCTCCATAACTTTAAAAGATTTAAACTAAAAAATAAAAATAAATTCTTAAAGAGAGGAAAAAGGAAAGAATGGGAGTTAAACAATTACTGTCGGAGGCACAACGAAATGAGTTAATGGATTTATCACGTTTAACAGAATGGGATTTGGTAACATTTCATACATTTTCTAAACATGACTTACATTTAATATTTAAGCATCGTAGAGGATATAATCGTTTAGGTTTCGCTCTTCAACTGGCATTAATTCGTTATCCTGGATGGGCTTTAACTGAGTATAAAGATATTCCTATGTCCGTAATCAAGCATATCGCAAGACAGCTACAGATTCCTGCAGAAGAGTTTTCTAAATATGCCAATCGTAGCAACACATTATGGGAGCATCTTAGTGAAATTCGTGAAGAGTATGAGTACAGTAACTTTTCTTCTAAACATGAAGAGAATCTATTGAAACATCTTACACAACAAGCTATGGAAAACAGCAATTCACTTCATTTAATTGAAATAGCACTGTCCATGTTACGGAAATCAAAAGTTATTCTTCCTGCCATGTATGTAATTGAAAATATAGTTTGGGAAGCCAAACAGCAAGCAGATCAAAAGGTATACAGTATTTTGTATGACGACTTAACATCTGAGCAAAAGAAAAAAATAGATGCTTTACTTCTACCCACAAACAATGGAATTTCGCCATTGGCTTGGTTAAAACTACTGCCCTCTCAACCATCACCAGAGTCTTTTCTCAAGGTTGTGGAGCGATTTGAATATGTAAAAGATATAGGGCTTATAGTTGATACAAGCAAGATTAATTCCAACCGCCTTCGGCAGCTTGCAAGATTAGGATCAAAATATGAACCATATGCCTTTAGAAGGTTTGATGAAGTAAGAAGATACAGTATTTTAGTTGCTTTTATGCTGGAAATCACACAAGATTTAATCGATTATGCAATTGAAATACACGATCGTATCATGATGAATCTTCAACTAAAAGGAAAAAAATAACAAGATGAGATGCAAAAAGTAAATGGTAAAAAACTAAATGAAAAACTTGTACAATTTATCAAGATATGTGGAGCACTTATTGAAGCGAAAGAGGTAGGAAAAGATGCTTTTACAGCTCTAGATGACGTTATGCCGTGGGATAAAATGGTGGAATCGGTTGAGGAAGCCAAACAGTTATCAAGACCTATAAGTTATGATTATTTAGATTTATTGGAGACTAGATATTCCTATATCAGACGGTATGCGCCTACCCTATTAAGGGTCCTCCAGTTTGGAGCAACTAAATCGGCAGAACCAGTACTTCAAGCGCTTCATACTATACATAATTTAAACATAAACGGAAAGCGAAAAGTACCGATGAGTGCACCTTTGAATTTTGTATCAAATCGTTGGCAAAAACATGTGTATGACGACGAAGGGAATGTTAATCGACATTATTACGAACTTGCAGCATTAACAGAGTTGCGAAATTACATAAGATCAGGAGATATATTTGTTTCAGGAAGTAGACAGCATAAGGCATTTGATGATTACTTAATATCTGAAGAGGATTGGAGAAACATAGTAAATGCGGAAAATTACTTGGCAGTTCCTTTAACGGTCGAGGAGTACTTAACAGAAAGGATTACTTCACTAAACGAACGTTTGGACTGGTTATCAAAAAACAGTGAAAAATTAGAAGGTGTTGATATCAGCCAAGGAAAGCTATATATGGAGAGATTAGATAAAGGGACTCCAGAAGAAGCAAAAGTATTTAGTATCCGCCTACATAATATGTTACCAAGAATCAAGCTCACAGATTTACTATTAGAAGTAGCCAGCTGGACTGGATTTCATGAGCAATTTATTCATGCTTCAACGAACAAATCTCCTGATCAAGAAGAGAAGAATATAGTATTAGCAACTCTGATGGCAATGGGAACAAATATTGGTCTTACAAAAATGGCAGAGGCTACTCCTGGAATCTCTTATAGACAAATGGCAAACACTTCACAATGGAGAATGTATGATGATGCTATGGTTCGAGCGCAGTCTGTTCTAGTTAACTTTCAACACAGGCGACAATTAGCAACATATTGGGGAGACGGTAATACATCGTCCTCAGATGGAATGCGGGTACCTATTGGCGTTCGCTCTTTACATGCTGATTCAAAACCGCATTATGGAACCGGAAGAGGAGCAACTATCTATAGATTTATAAGTGATCAATTTGCTTCCTTTTATTTAAAAGTAATTAATACAAATGCCCGAGATGCACTATACGTCCTTGATGGTTTACTTCATCATGAAACAGACCTCATGATTGAAGAACATTATACCGATACCGCCGGATATACAGATCAAGTTTTCGGATTAACACATCTTCTAGGCTTCCGCTTTGCACCACGTATTCGTGACTTAATGGATACGAAACTTTTTACTATTAATGGTGTGCCTGAACATCCAAATGTTCAGGCACTATTAAAAGGTAAAATTAATTTAAAGGTAATTCAAGAAAATTACAATGATGTTTTACGGTTAGCATACTCCGTAAGAACAGGTAAAGTATCTAGCTCACTTATAATGGGGAAACTTGGATCTTATGCAAGACAAAATAAATTAGCAACCGCCCTTGGTGAAATGGGGCGAATAGAAAAAACGATTTTTACCTTAGATTATATTTCAAGTAAATCAGTGAGGAGAAAAATACAAAAAGGCTTAAACAAAGGTGAAGCCACAAATGCCTTAGCCAGGGCTATATTTTTCGGAAAGAGTGGAGAGTTTAGAGAAAGAGCCCTTCAAGATCAATTGCAACGGGCCAGTGCACTTAACATTATTATTAATGCGATAAGTGTATGGAATACGGTCTATATGGAAAAAGCCGTAGAAGAATTAAAACTTACAGGCGAATTTCGAGAAGATTTAATGCCGTATATATGGCCTTTAGGTTGGGAACACATCAATTTCTTAGGAGAATATAAGTTTGAGGGATTACATTCAACAAGTTTACAATCTTTACGCCCTTTAAATAAGAAAGAGCCGATTTACTCTTAGCGGGGGAAATTTCGGCTCTTTTTTTAGATAAATTCTCTTAGCGTGGTTTTTTTCCGAAATGCTGGCGGTACCCCATGCCCATCAACTTAAGAATACAAATCAGCCCCAAAACGAAAAAATGAGCTTTTTTATTACAAATTAGCATAAAATATTGTTCTGGGGGTAGTTATATTTTCTTGGCTTGATAGCGATGGGGTCCTGCCAACATAACAAGAATTTCGTACGCCAAGGAATTATTAGGTATATTTTTTAATATATCCATTTTAAAAATAAGTTATGCAAATAATTTGTTATATTTGCATGTACCCTAGCTGATATAATGTATAAGACAATTATTGGCTAATTAATAGTTCGCATATATTAGGGAGGTACATAAGTAATGATAGAAATAATCGCGGCATTAGTTTCACTAGTCGTACATTTTATTAGTTATCTCTTTTCAACAGGAGAAGACAAGAAAAAGGCAAAAGCAGATTTAAAAGAAGTTGTTACTGGTACTTATGGGAAAATGTTGTTAGGATTTTTTGGAGCTGCGGCGGTTACAGGAATATTTGTAGTCATTTGGATTTTATCAGAGTAAACCTTTCCGTTATTTTAGCCTATATAACGTATAAGGAAACTATTGGCTAATCAAGTGTACATATTTGCGTATGACGCAATAGATGTTTAACCAAGAAGAAAAGCATTAGAGGAAACAAGAAATTGAATAATAAGATATTTTGCAAAATATTTCTCTTTGTGAAAAGATAAAATCCTAATCTCAGATCTTATCTTTTTTATTTGTTAATTTGCAATAGGGCTACCGCCATATGCCCATTTTCATGATTAGTTCGTTTTACTTTTAATACTCTCAGTTGCTTTTTTAAATAGTTTCATTGCCTGTTCTGCTTTGTTTTCTGCCTGTTCCAACTTATTATCATTTTGTTCTTCTAATGCATCTGAGAGTAATTGCAGAGCATTCCAGTAATTATCCATTGCCTGCTTTATCTTTTTTTGTTCAACTTCTAACCCTTTAGGTGCCTCAAGGTATTTGATGTCTCTTACGTGTATTTTTGCCATATCCAAACTCAATTGGATTTCACTTTTCTTTGACTCATAATCCTTTATATCTGAATGCCCTATATTTTGTATCATTCTCATAACTTCATCCATCTTATTTGTATTTTCTACGATGGCTGCTTTGTATTTATCAACTTCTGAACCACTAACTTTGTCGTTTAAATCTTCCTCACGATGACCCTCTTTCGCATGTTTCTGGTTCTCTTCCTTTACCTTTTGCTCTACATCAGGGTATTTCTCGTTTATCCCATTAAATACTGTCTCCCATTTAGAAACACCATCATCTATCCCAAACATACCGTTTTGTATGCTTTCTTTTGCTTTATCCTTATCATATTCACCATCATACTTACGGGCATCATACTGTCTAACTGCATCTTCTATTTTTATTAGGTGTTTTCTAATCTCTTCTACCCCTTCTTGTATTAAAAATTGGTAGTCTTCATACTTTTTAGGTGGTTTGATTTTTTCAAAACGGTTTATGTCCAAACTAATGTGACTAATTAAGGAATCTATCTCACCTATGTAGACACCCTCTTTTGTAAATAATTCATCAGTTTTCTTTTCTAATTTTTTAAAATGATACTGGAATTCTAAGTGTAGTTCAGTCAAACGATAAGGGTAATCTTCTTCAGATAATTTTACCTTGTTTTCACCTTCTGTGTCTGATACATTTGATTTACTTTCTTTACTACTTGATTCGTCTTCCTTACTTCCCTTTTCATACTCAATTCTAGACAAGGCGTTTCTTAGTTGATTTTCAATCTGTTCATCACTATAGTGTAATTTCTTTAGGTCAGATACCATTTTATCTGCATCATAATACTTATCTACTTTTCTATACTCTGACTGTGTAAGTCCATATGTATTTAATGTGCAACCTACTAGCATGAAACTAACACTTAACCCTGCTATTGCGATACCCTTAAATGATTTATTAATATTCATTTTAAACTTATCCCCTTTTTCTCTTAGTAATTCTTTTCTTCAACAATAGACAGACCTTCATGAGTTTTTGCATTGTCTGCTGCGTAGTTTAGTTTTCCTAACTTATTGTTTCAGTCTTAACTTAAATTTCTTTCTTATAATTACAAAAAGGATATACCAAAACATATAACTGCTAGTAAAATATATCCTTATATTATTTTATAATGATAACAATTAATGAGTCAAAGTGATTTGCGAAAATTATATAAAACAGGCATAATTTATTAGTTACTTGGTACTACCTTTACAGGAGTAGCAACACGTCTTCATCAACCCCAAAAAACAAATAACCAAACGAAATTTTGTGCTGACTTGTGACAAAAAACCTCATTTTTTCATTTTAGGAAAATCCTGAATTCTTAAATTAATTTGCATGGGGTACCGCCACATCGTTATCAAGCTAAGGTTTTGCACTATTCATAAAGAAAAAAAGACGTTATCCTTTTTGTAGAATTATAGGAAAGGATGGCGTTTTTTTATGGATCTTCCGATTCTTGACGAACTTCAACCGATTGCTGAAGAATTACAACAATATATGTCTCCCCATGTTCTAGAGCACTTAGCTAAAGAAATAGGATTCGTTCATCGAAAGAGTAAATATCAAGCAAAGGAATTAGTTGCTTTATGTGTATGGCTTAGCCAACAGGTTGCAAGTACATCACTCACACAATTATGTAGCTGTCTTGAAGTATCTACAGGTGTTCTTATCAGCCCTGAAGGGCTTAACCAACGATTTAATGCTTCCGCAGTACAGTTTCTTGAACAAGTTCTAGCTAAACTTCTAACTCAAAGAATTCATTCAACACAAGAAATAATTCATCAATACACCACGACCTTTAAGCACATTCGGATTCTAGATTCTACAACATTTCAGCTTCCAGATATATTTTCTTCACATTATCAAGGTTCGGGTGGAAGTAGCCATACGGCAGGAGTCAAAATTCAATTAGAGTATGACTTATTGAGTGGGAAGTTCCTGCACGTTTATGTAGGAGAAGGAAGAGAAAATGATAAAGCCTTTGGTTCAACAAGCCTACAAACCATTCGACCAAAAAACTTGTATATAAGAGATTTAGGCTATTTTGACTTACATGATTTACAGAATATCCATGATAAAGGAGCTTACTATATCTCACGTTTGAAATTAAATTCTCGAATCTATCGTAAGAATGATAGGCCAGAGTATTTTCGAAATGGGACCCTGAAGAAAGGGTCACTCTATATTCAGTTAGATATGGAAGAAATCATGAATCAATTGTCCCCTGGTCAAACAATGGAGATTTCAGAGGCATACATTGGACAGTATCAAAAATTACCAGCTCGTGTTATTATTCATCGATTAACAAAAGAACAAACAGAGAAAAGGTTGAAGGAACAAGCCAAAAAAGAAAAAAAGAAAGGTATTACCTACAAAGAACGAAGTAAACGGTTGAGTGGGATCAACGTGTATATTACGAATCTTTCTACAGAAAATGTTCCAACGGAACATATCCATGACTTGTATTCATTACGCTGGCAAATTGAAATTTTGTTCAAAACATGGAAATCTTTTTTTAAAATTGACAGGTGCAAAGAAATTAAGAAAGAACGCTTAGAATGCCATTTATATGGGCAACTCATTAGTATTTTACTCTGTTCATCGACGATGTTCAAAATGCGTCAGTTACTCTTAGATAAGAAAAAGAAAGAGCTGAGTGAATACAAATCCATCTATATGATAAAGAATTATTATCTATTGTTTTATGAGGGACTAAAGAAGGGCATCCATGAATTATTAAAAATTTTATTGCGTTTGTTTTACCAGTTAGAAAAAAACGGACGAAAATCTCACCGGTATGAAAAGAAAACAGTCTTTGATATCTTAGGTGTTGTGTATGATTGTACGTTGTCACAAGGTTTCCAAGTTGCATAATATTTTTAAAAACACCTATTTAATAGGTTTATTTGTTATGCACACCTTTAGTGTAGTCGTAAAAATTTCAAAAAACACATTCACATATACCCTCTTGTCCCCCTTAGCTTGATGGGCATGTGGCGGTACCCCTTTAATAAAAGAATTTCAAAAATCTGAGAAAAAGTACTTTGGATTTAACTAGAGTTTTTAGTTCTTTTCTGGGCTATAGGAAGCATATCGACTATCATAATCTAATAGGGGTACCACCACATCGCTATCAAGCTAATACAACAGAATCCTCCTAAAATGGAAAATAATGAAAATAGAGTTTTGGTGAAACAAAGATGGAGAAAGACAAAAGATACAAAGGGTTGGTTATATGATATCTGTCAAGACCTTACGGTAGTAGAAAAAGACTATAAACCTGAAGTGTGTTGTAGCAGTTACGAGTGTGGATGCTATGGTATGCCAAACAATCCAGTAGTTTGCAAGAAGTGTATCAAACAACATACTTTTAAATCAAAACTAAATCTAAGAAAGAACTCAAAACGAGGTCTTCATAAACGTAAAATAGATGTGTATCTTCCATAAAGGGGTAGCACCACATCGCTATCAAGCTAAGCTCATACAACGTCAATTATAGTAAAAGGTTGTTTCTTTTTTCTAAAGGCTACGGTGTAGGAAATGGTGCCCCCTATTTATCGATCAATATCAATGGTAAATTAAAGCGATGACTTCACTAATTATAAGTTTTTAATAAACTATTAAAAAAACAATAAAATATAATAAGAAAATGTTAAACAGCCCTTAATCCACTTGTAATGATTTTTCTTAAAATTAGCTCTTATTGTATTCCCTCGTTGAATAAAACCTCTTATAAAGGAATCTGGGAGGTCATTTTTAAGTTATAAAAACTAATTTTCGGATTCAGTGCAAATAAAAGGAAAAATAATCCGTTTTATGTAACATTTTTCCTTTTATTTTGACTTAATGTAATCTGTGTTGTCCTGATAATTGCTCTTCAGCCATTCGAACTAAGCGTTTTGTAATTTCTCCACCGACAGAGCCATTTGCACGTGATGATGTATCAGGTCCAAGTGTAACTCCTAATTCACGGGCAATTTCATACTTCATTTGCTCAATAGCGCTTGCAGCAGCAGAAATAAGAATTTCATTTGTATTACTTTTACTTTCGTGTCTTTGAATATTCATAATTGCACCTCCACTATATTTGTATATAACATGTGCTTAATTATGATATTTATGCGTAAGTAGACTATTTTCTTCTAGAATTTTTAGGAGAATTCTTTTTCGTTTTCTCTTTCCCATATTCAACTAACTGAACTTGAAAAATATCTGAATCCTGAATTCCTAATACATTCATTTCTTCTCTAAATGAACGCCAGGACTCTACCTTTATTGATTTTTCTTGGCCGTTTCTTAATTTATAGATTCTTGAGTATTCTATAATTAACCCTCCTCAAATGTTAAATAATCTACATTGTACTTCAGTATGTCAATAAAACCGCCCTTGAGGACGGTCTCTCTTTACGTTATTTTTTTATAGCTCTACGTTTTCTTATTTTCTCTTTAATATATTTTATGTTACGTATGCCTAGACGAATCGAAGCGAATATAAGGTAAAACATTAAAATGACGTAGATTGCTATCCAACTCATATACATAAAGGTACCTTGAAATCCATTTTCAGTAAGCCAATTAGTGACCCACATTCCACCGAAGTAAGCTGGGATTGTAAGCAAACTTACATCTTTAGGATCCGTCGCAAGATAAATCATCAAAAATAGAAAAACAAGCGCACCCATCGTACTAACATTTTCAAAAATCATTTTCGAACATCACCTACTTTATGATTAAAATGTATCAATATTTCACTATTTTACTCACATACTCTCTCTGTATCTCTGATTATTCTCTGTTCTTTCTGTTGTCATACAATGACTTCCCTACCATGATGAAAAATATAATGAATATAGTTATATAAGGATTATCAAAAATTAGGAAATATACGCTAACTGCAAACACAAATGCTAAAATTAAATATCCCAATTCCCCCACCTCTTCATCCAAAAACACATTCATACTTTTAATTCTTATTTAAGCTCTTAAAGCCTGTTTTCCTACTTTAAACACGCTCTTTTATTTTCCTAAACTTTAAATTAAACAGTAAGACTCCCACTCCCAAAATAGGAAATAGCAATGAAATTAATTAGGAAAATACCTAATTCTAAAAGTCCGTTTGCTTCAACTATTAATCATTGAGGGATTGGCTCTCTCCACTGACAGAACCAATCGCACGTGCTAATGGTATCTATTCCAAGTGTAGCTCCTAATTTACAAGCTGTCACTAAGCTTAACTACAAAAGTACTTTTGATTGAATATATTTTTTTATCAATAGAATCACTTACTTATTGTTTTTTCATACGAATAACACCCTTGTTAATCATATAAAAACCACATAATAAAATTAGGTTCATATATTAAAACCTTACATCAACATATCCGCAAATGAAGCCCCCACATTATTCTTTCTTTTCATATGCTTTTCTAAATAGATTTTTGTTGTTTGGATATTTTCGTGACCTAGTGTTTGCATTAAATGATATAGATCCGCATTTCCTTGTTCAACTGCCATGATTGCAAATGCATGACGGAATGTATGTGCCGTTACAGGATTTTCACGATACTTTAAGAAATCTAAATTTGTCTTTTTTATCATGTCTGTTACCTGATTTGATAACGTTTTCGAATTATATAAATTCCCTCTTTGATTTACGAATAAAGGACATTCATCTCCCCGATCCAATATCGTTTGGAACCCTCTTCTCCGTCTCATTTCGCTAATACACTGGAATAAATGCTCAGGAATGAAAAGTTCACGTACTTTATCCCCTTTTCCCGTGACTTTTAACCAATACTTTCCGTCATAATGTAAGTCTTTCACTCTCGCGGTGCACAACTCTTGAATTCTAGCGCCGGTACTTGCTAGAGCTAGTAAAATTGTATAGTTTACTAAATGCCCTTGTTCTTTATAAAACCCTAAAATTTTCATCACTTCATCATAGGATAGGTCTCGATTTGGCCGATCCTGTTCATTTACATTCGCGCGCTGCAGTTCTTCATGAAGAGGTCTTTCAATATAAGCAAATACATGAAGATGTTTTAGGAAAGAACGTATAAGTACTGATTTTTTTGCAAGTGTTGCGGCTGCGTACGTATCTCCATTTCTCCCGTTCTCTACTTGCTTCAACCAAGCATTATATTTACGAATATGCCAAGGCTTTAATGTTTTTAATAACGAATCATTTTGCTGTACCTCTTCCCCATTCAATTCGAATTCCTCTGCATGCTGCACCATGCACTGACAAAATGATAAGATTTCGGAAACATAACTCTTTTTCGTATCCTCTTTTCTATTCTTCTTCTCATCCATATCTTTTTGTAAATGTACGAAATGATAAATGACTTCCAGATCACTTAAATACGTATATTTACTCTTTCCCTCTTTTTCTGCAACCTCCATCTTTTCTTCCACCTTATCTACATAACGACTATCATGCAGGAATGGAAACATATCTCTTATGTTTTCTACATATGTATCTATATTTTCACTTTTATTCTTTATTATAGGTAAGTTCTCTTTTTCATTTTGTTTATCCATAATTCGAATTCACCACTCCTATTGAAGATTATGAATATAATTATCATTATTATCCTTACTTATCATTTTATTTTAATTCTATACATTATACAAATGATAATTCATTTTCTTTCTGTAAGAATACTACATTCTTCTCTATTTTCCTATAATTATATTTTTTTATAATTTATTAGTAAATAGATACTGTTTAACAGTTAATACCTTATATCGAAACTCCCTTTTATAAATAAAATAAATTTAAAAATATATTAAGAGATAAATAAAATCAAAAATGATTTTAAAATATAAAAATTTATAAAAACTTTAATAAATTTTATTTCTCATTTTAAATATATCTTATATTCTGTTATGATATATACATATATAAAACACTAGCAAACAATAGTTATGGAGGTGTCCTTGCATGACACAGGATTTATTGTTCATTACAAAACCTACTGTAACAACAAAAGAGGCAGCCGACTTATTAGGAGTAACAGTACAGACAATTTTAAAGAAAGAAAAAGATGGATTAATAGAATGTGTATATAAAGATAACTGGAAGCAATTTGGTAGTAAGATTTTCTACTTAGAGGATATTGAACGTTTAAAAAATCGCGAAGAGATTGAGGGTTATAGTACAAAAGAAGCAGCTGAGATTCTTAATGTAGCACCATCTACTGTCTTTACATATATCAAATCTGGAAAACTACCTGCTTCAAAGGTTGAAAAACGCGGAAAAGAAGTATATATCATTGATAAGGATGACCTTGAAACTTTTCAACTTACTTATGAAAAAACTACATCAAAAGAGCGAAAAACATTCATTACTAAGATTCAAGACGAAGATATATATTTATATCAATTATTAACACATCAACATACCGGAAAAATAGCGAGAGTAATAGAAGTCAATGGAGCAGACGGCAAGATTCTTACAGAAGACGAAGAAATTTTCCCTCTATCCACGTATAAAGAACATGATTACTCCTTTGAACCTTTCCGTAAGCAAGCTGTAATTACAAAACGAGGGTATTTATCCTTTTCATTTAAAAAACCTCAGCTATTTAATTCCATTACTTATAATCTAATAAATTTATTTTATAAAGAGCTAGGTGTCACAAATATGCGATTGAGTGTTTCATCTGATACTATTAAATTAGAAACTAAACCTTTCGTATTACAAGTTGATCCATTGCAATTTCAAGAAGAGATTAAATACTTACATTCTCATATGAAATCCGGTACGATACTACCACATGTTGAAGGAATTTACTTTAAAAGTAATGTAGAGCCATTAACTTTTCATGTAGATCATGAATTCAAGCAAAAAGTAGTGCAAATGGCAGCGGATGCTGGTATGGGACAGGAAGAATTCCTATTGCAAGCTGTAAAATCTTATATTGAAAATTAAACAACTATATTTTAACCCCGTTCTAAAATTAGAACGGGGTTATGCTTGTTTTAGGTTTTAAAATTAAATAACTTGATTGTCTTTTTAAGATAAAACCTTTCTACACCTTCTTTATTACTTTACTAAATCTAATTTCTCTTATTGAAATTTCTAATTACCTTATTCAAAATTAAAAAGAAACAATGTATTACACCTTTTATTATGAACAAGATTATTTTTTAGTTTATCATAATATTATTATGAATAATGTTTTAACTATAAAGTCTATATACTATTAATTCTTTATAATAAATCATTTTCTTATTTTAGATTTTCTTGTTTTGGCACGATTTTAATAGATCTCTTACTAATCCGTATAAGCATACCAAAAGAGAGAAAAATAAAAAATCCGCCAAATAGAGCAAATACAACTGAAGGCTTGAAATGTGCTAATAATAATCCCGAAACAATGGGTCCGACAGCCATTCCCATATATCTAATAAAGTTAAACATTCCCATTGCACTTCCTCTATTATGTTCAAATTCATTTGCAATCATAGTAGCGAATAAAGGAGTGAGGATACCAATTGATATTCCGTGGAGAATTAAAGCAACTGTTACACCAATTAAAGTATTCGAGTGTGTCACAGCAAATAATATTACGCTTAAAGCTAAGACTACATTTCCAGTTATAAAAAGATTTTTTTGTGAAATTTTTGATTGAATTTTTTTAAAGGTCATACTGCCAATTATTAAACTTATAGCCATTGGTAAGTAAAGTAAACCCACTACCTGTAAACTTAATTGATAATGATCTGTTAATAAAATTGGTAAGTAAACAATGAAGGAGAAATAAAGAAAAAATGCAAAGAAACTTAATATTAATATGGAGCTTCCCACTTTGCTTTTAAATATAGAAGCATAGTGAGATATAAGTGTTTTTCCACTCATTTCTTTTTTACTCCCCATACGATCTTCAGGGAAATATAACCAATTAATGATAAACAGAATTATAGATACTACTACAAGTAGCCAGAAAACACCTGGGTAATTATATTTTTCCCCAATAAAACCTCCTAACACAGGTGCAACAGCAGGGGCAATGGATAACATGGTTTGATATGTACCCATTGCACTTCCTCGTTGTTCTCCTTGAAATACAGTACCAATTGTAGTTGCCGCAATAAGTGGTATTGCAGCTGTCCCTACAGCCTGTAAAATTCTACATATTAAAAACACTGTAAAGTTACTTGTAATTGCACAACCAATACTCGCTATAATTGTTAAAATAATACTCGGAATAAGAATGGTCCTAGCACCTTTAAAATCAATTATAGAACCAAAAACAATTTGCATAATTGCCGTAATAAAAATAAATATGGAAACGGAAAGGTTAACCATTGTTATAGATACTTGGAATGAATCCCGAATTATGGGGATTATTGGAGAATATATATTTTGATTTAAAGAAGCGAAAAAAGCACTAATACACAACAAATATAAAAGAAAAGAAGCACTTGATTTAACACGGTTCATGCTATCCCTCCTAAAAGATTATTAATAATTAGCTAATTTATTTAAGTTATAATAAATTTATTTCTCCAACATTTTATCGTTTATATTTTGTAAAAACTTCAATATTGCGTTTTGTTCAATTTCAGAAAATGAATCAACGAACTGATAAAATTCATTTTCTTTCTGGTCATGAATTTTCTGATGTAATTCACAAAGTGATTGTCCTGCCGGAGTAAGTTGATAATATACCTCTTTTTTGTTATCAACTGACTGAAAACGAGTGATTAAATTTTCTTTTATTAATTTGGTGTTAATTTTTGTGATATTCGCTTTAGATAAATTCATTTTCCTTGCAATTGTAATATTATTTATTGGCTGATTTTCACCAATACAGGCAATTACGTGTATACTTGTCATATTTGTCGGTACATGTTCTATTTCTTCCATTTTTGCTTGCTTAAAAAAAGTCTCAATATCCTTATCTGCCTTTTGTTCATTGAGATGTAACAAATGTAGATAATTATCGTAAATTTTCTGTTTTATGCCCTTATTCATTTAAATGTTTCTACCCTTCTTTGTCTATTTTATTTTTTGTTTACCGGTAAACTATTTTGATTTTATATCCTCATTTAGCAATTGTCAATTGCTAAATTGAAATTTAACTAATTATGTAATAACCTTTAATGTATCTATTTTTCACAATTTACCCTAATAAAGTCCTATTATATTAAAGAGTTAGTTTCAATGCATAAAAGTCGTTTTTTTAAATTGTTGACTTGATTATTGTTTACTGGTAAACTTTATATTGTTAACCGGTAAACAATAATTCTAGATAGGGGAAATTATTATGACAAATTTTGTCCATGAACAAACCTTAAAAGCTATTGAAGACTTTGTCATAACAAGAGAAAAGAAAAAATATGCATCTCAAGAGATGATAAAAGAATTAGTTAGTGAATATGAAAATATAAATAAAAATTGGACTCTAACGCAACTACATATTGTTTCGGTTATTCATGAGAGTAAACAACAAATGAATAACACTCTACTATCTATGGAACTTAATATTTCTAAAGCAACCATCTCTAAAGCTATTCGCGTTCTTATTGATAATAAAATTTTATTGACGCATCAAAATACAGATAATAAGAAGGAAATCTTTTATACTTTAACTGATAAGGGAATACAGTTAGCCATTGTTCATAAAAAATTACACAAAATTGCACATGAGCGTTACAGTGAGTTATTCCAACAATTTAATGATTCCGAGTTACAAGTTGTAACAAAATTTTTAGAAGCATGGAAACAATGTATTTAATTTTTTGTTATATCAGCTTAGAAGGTATATGTGTTGACCTTCTCATAAAAATAGAAAAACTAAGGGGTTTTAGCCCCTTAGTAAAAATTGAAGTATATTAATAACTAAAATAGCCATGTTTTTTTAAACTAACTTATCAAAAAGAATAGGCATGGAAATAGGTCCACGTGTATAAAGTCCTTTTTCAACATATTGAAAATCTTCTTCTAATTTAATATTTTTCATATTATCTAAGACTACATTTACAACTATTTCAATTTCTGATTTCGCAAACGCTGCCCCTACGCAATTATGAATACCTGATCCGAATGCAAGATGTCTTGCAGCACCACTAAATGCCTTTTTAATATCAAGATCCGGACGATAAATGTTGAATTCATCAGGTCTTTCAAATGCATTAGGGTCACGGTTCGCTGCACCAATCATACAAAATACCGTAGTTCCTTTGGATAGTTGGATACCACTTATTTCCGTATCTTTTGACAATTGACGTGGGATCAATTGCACTGGTGGATTGTAACGTAAAGTTTCTGCAATAGCTAATGGTACTAATGAACGATCACTTAATACATCTTGCAGTTGTTTCGGTTGGTTAATTAAATTATAAATTAATAAAGCAAGAGTCTTATCACCAGGTTCTGTTGCAGCTAATAATATATTTAAAATCAATGCTAGAATATCAGTATCAGTCATAGCTATTCCTTCATATTTTGCACTGCATAATTTAGAAATTAAGTCTTCCTGTGGGTTTAATCTTCGCTCTTTAATAATTGGTTCTAAATAATTAGCTAACTGTTCACTGCACCAAAGAGAATGTTTTTTTGCCTCTGGTGGTTGATTTATACTGGTAATAAAGTCAGCTACACCGCTATGCCATTCTCCTATCTTCTTATGATCTTTCTTATCTAATCCAATCATATCCATTGTTACATAAACAGCAAATGTTCTGCCAAAATCATTAATTAAATCTATCTTTCCATTTGGAAGGTGTGGAAATAGTAAATCTTCTGCATTCTTTTTAATTAAAGGCATTAATTTTTGTAAAGCATCTCCCATAAAACTTCTTAAAACAATTTTTCTTTTCGCAACATGCTCTTTTCCACGCATTTGTGCTAATACTGGTCCACGCATTACTGGCTCAGCACGTTCAGCTAATGATTTTGTTGTAAATGTTTCAGTATCATTCAATATATTACGGACATCTTGATATCTGCTAATAAAATAACTATCAATCTCAGGTTCATAATGTACTGGGTCATTCTGACGTAGGTATGAAAAATACTTATATGGATTTTCTTGAAATTCCTCTGTTAATATATTTACCGTTTGTATAGTATTTGACATATTTCTTCCCCCTTGTATTAGATACTTACTATTCGCTAAGATAAATCTTCCATTTCTTGTACCATTAAATATCCTTGATTTGGTTTCATCCTGATAGAAAAATCATTTCTAACTATCTGTTCACCAAGCTCCCATGGTTTATGATAAATAAGTACAGCTTCTTGAGCTCCTAAAATTTCAGCTCCACCAATGAAAAATGGGAGTTCTGCAATTACATATTCTACTGCAATATTTAGCATATCATTTGATATTTGATCAATATTTATATTAGTACCCCTTGCCCTACCTAAAATGGCCGCATGTGACATTTCTAAGCAAGCATTTCGAAAATCAGTTTCGCTTAAAAAAATATGTTCTGCTTCTGCCCTCATGCAGCTATATGCATTGTTGTCATTAAAATCAGAAAAAGTATGGATAGCATTTACATTACCACCATGCTCTTTTAGTGCCTTTTCAGCTGATCTTCTATTTCGGGATACTTCTTTTCTAACTTTTCTTTCCGCTTTACCTTTTGGTGTTCCTAGAGCCTCAAGTAAATTTGCAGCTTCTTTTCCAGCTAATAAAACACTAACATCATCAAAAGTATGTAATGCCCATTCAATGAGTCTATTAATATATTCATCAGAAAATCTACTATTAAACGGACTAATACCTATTATTGCATGCTTACTACGTTTTAATATTTCAGCACAATTAGTAGATAAGGGTTGAGAACTAAACTTTCGTACATTTCTTACCGCTATAGCATTCGTCATACAATCATTCCTTTAAATAATTTTATCAATATAAACCGTTTTATTGATTTTAAATAGCCAATAATCTTTCAAACTACATAAAAAAGAGATAGAATATCTTGATGTAGAAATAATGAATAAAAATAATACTAAACAAAAACCCTGCATAATGTTCACCGGTGAACAAAACCAATTCTATATTGCTACTATTGTTTTGTCAATATGTATTATTCAGAAAAAATAAACAAAACGAAAAATTAAAATTCTGTTCACATTTGTTTACAAAACAGAAATTTATATCACAACTTACATTAAGTCATAATAAAAAAAGTACAAGCCTTTTATATACTTTAAACTCTCAATTACCTTTAAAAAAGATTCTGGTGAAAATCGGCCAAGTATTTCTTTTAACCAAGCTAAATAAGTTTTTGAAGAATTAGGTATACAGTGAAGTAAACTGCTTATTTTTTCTTTTTGTAAAAGAGATAAAGAGGATGTAAGCGTTTTAAATATAATTTCTTCAGCTCTTTTGCGCGTTTCCCATATTGCTCGTTCTATCACTGCCATTGAAGGAAGTATAACTTGCCACGTACGTAATTCTTGCAATGCTGTATCAATGAGATATGTAGTAGTTCCATTATTTAATGCGTGAGATTGAAGAAATTTAGATAATCTTCGATAATCTGTAGTTGTAAAATTACGCAAACCATATTCCTTTCGAATTTCTTCCACATGTTCATACCTTGTAGCTTCCCGCTGGGCATATAGCCTCCATTCTTCTGTACTAGCACCAATTTGTCTCGATACAAATTCTAAAACTCCGTTAGGAATGTGTTCAATATCCGATAAAGTCCAACCTAAATATCGTAAAACACTTAATAGCATAACAAAACCCAGTCGATTATAATTCCTCCGATGGCGATTAATGATTTTTTTATCATGCTGACTGAAGGTAAAGTATGTACTTAATGTCCATTCGCTAATATCAGCGGGGATTTGCATATAACGCTTTCGTTCTTCTGCTGTAAGGAGTTCTCGTACCCTCACATACATAAAAATCCCTCCTCTTTTTATTTATCATAAAGTCATGACATACTATTTAACTTTTATATAGTCCTCAAAATAACTATTTACATATAATTTACATTAGTGTACTATTTGTCTAGTACACTAATACAGAGGAGGAAAGAAATGAAAACTGAGTTTTCTCCTAATATCCCCATTTATGTTCAGGTAATGGAATACATCAAAAAAGAAATTGTAACAGGACGTTTGGCACCAGGTGAAAAAATTCCTGCTGTACGTGAATTAGCGAGTGAATTACAAGTGAATCCAAATACAATTCAACGTACGTTTCAAGAGCTAGAACGGGAAGGTATTGCAGAGACACGTAGAGGAACAGGAAGATTTGTAACTATGAATGAAGAAAAAATTACAGAGCTACGCAAAGAAATGGCAAAAGAGTTGCTTGATAATTTTATAAATGGAATGAATAACTTAGGGTTTACGGAAGAAGAGCTTCTCTTAATACTCCGTTCTTCTTTGGAAAATAAAAAGGAGGGAAATGAATGAAGGAATTATTGAAAATTGAAAATCTGTCGAAAAAATATGATTTAAAAACAGTGATTCAAGATGTAAGCCTAACAATATCAGAAGGGAAAATTATCGGTCTTGTTGGTGAAAATGGTAGTGGAAAAACGACATTATTAAAAATGATTTCGGGTTTACGTTTTCCTTCTAAAGGAAGTATTAGAATTGAAAATAACAAGGTGGGATTATCAACCAAAGAAATCGTTTCATTTATGCCCGACAATCCCGTTTTTGAAACATGGATGACTGTAAAAGATGCCTTGTTGTTCTATCGAGATATGTATGCTGATTTTAATTTACAGCATGCAATAGATTTGATAGTTGAGTTTAAAATACCTCTAGAAGAGAACATAACTATCTTATCAAAAGGAACAACAGGAATATTACAGCTTATATTAACTTTTTCAAGGAAAGCAAAGTTATATGTATTAGACGAACCATTAGGTGGAATTGATCTTGTTTCTAGAAAGCATGTATTAGATTTAATTCTTAAATTTTATCGTGAAGATAGTACCATTCTTATTTCAACACATTTAATAGAGGAAATCGAAAATATATTTGATGAGGTAATCTTTTTAAAAGACGGCGGGATTGTATTACATGAAAATGTAGAAGAAATTCGTTTTCATCATGGTAAAGCAGTACATGAGTTATTTAAGGAGGTTTTTGAGAAATGAACCCACTTTTCCGCTATTTATTTAATTGCAATAGAAAAAGAATTGCTGTATTTTACCTTGGATTTATTACTATTTCATTACTTCTTTTATTTAAGATGGTGGGATTATCAAAGGTAACAAATCAACTTACAAAGGATATAACATTAGGTATATTTATATTCATCATAGGTGGCGCTGCATTTTTACTACTTTTAATAGCTTTGCCTTCTTTCTATAAAATGCTAAAAAATACGATGATTCGTTATACAGCCATCTCAGGAAAAAAGTATATATATGCAAATTTATTTTTTTTCACATTAATGTTTATCTTTTTATTAGTAATAGGCTTAATTTTTCTATACTATTTTTCTCAGAGTAACCTTGGAACAAGAGCATCTGAAGGCTACCAACAAGAATTTCATAAGTTATATGCATATGGAGTTTTTCATCACATACTTTCCGTTTGTTTATGGGGAATCGATTTCATGAGTATATTAATTTCCTGTTATTTCATCATGGTAATTATAAAACTCATTCCTATAAAGTCATCAGTGAGTAAAAGATTTTTATCAATAACTTTCTTTGCTTTATTTTTAATCATACAAACATTAGTATTGGATTTTTTAAGTAAATTAGGAGAATATGCAATCACCATAAAGAGTACGTGGTTTATAGATAAGAATGGTTTTATTGACACTTCACTGTATCCTAGTGAAGACTTCACTATTTTAGATGTATGTTTTACTTGCTTATTCATAATTGTCTTAACAGCTATTACAGGTCGTATCATTGATAAAAAATTAGAAATATAAGATCTGCTTTAAAGGTAGAGTGTATCTAGGAGGAAAAAATGAGAACAACTAATCCAATATTAAAAAAAGACAAATTTCATAAAGAGAAGTCAAATGCTTCTACGATGACTATTGGCGGAACGATAGTAAAAACATTCATTTTGCTTATCTTACTTCTTGCAGCGTCTGTCTATTCCTACGTACAGATGACACAAGGGGCAATGAAAATACCCGTGTTAATTGGAATTATAATAGTTACTCTAATTATCGCTTTTGTAGTTATATTCATTCCGCGCATATCCCCAATTTGCGCACCGATTTACGCAGTATTACAAGGGGTTTTATTAGGAAGTATTTCAGCATATTATACAATGCGCTTTGGTGATTCTATCGCTTTAATTGCCGTATTACTAACAATTTCGATTTTATTTGCCATGTTAGTGTTATATGCAGCTCGAATAGTAAAAGTAACGAAAAGATTCCGTTCAGTTGTAATGGCTGCAACATTTGGAATTCTTATTATGTATCTTATTGTTTTCTTACTGGGCATCTTAGGGGTAACTGCTCCATATATTCACCAAGGTGGGACAATTAGTATCATAATAAGTGCAATTGTAATTATTGTTGCAGCATTAGATTTATTACTAGATTTCGATTCAATTGAAAATGGTGTTCATAGTGGAGCACCAAAGTATATGGAATGGTACAGCGCAGTCGGACTTATGATGACATTAGTATGGTTATATCTTGAGATCCTTCGTCTAGTTTCTTACATTTTAAAAAACAAAGACTAAAAAATATCTCATACTATCAAATAAATCAATATGAGCAGTAATAAATGATGACACTCTACCAAAAGTACACCCTATACGTTACAAGATATCAGCTTTTGTTTATCCCATTATTCTATATTATTTAGAACTTGGTAAGTTTTATTACCTATTTCTATTTTTATTACGCACTATCAAAAAATTATTATTTATACACAATTCTAAGATACGAATACACCGTTAATACATAATATCCAAAATAGATTATGCAATATGCAATAATACTAATGGAAATGGGAATCATAATACTATATATAGGCATGTTGTTTATTATTGGTAAAGCAAATAAGCTATGCGTAAGTCCGACTATTATAGGTAAAATAAAACTAAAGCTAACTTGTTTCGAAATTGACTTTCTTACTTCTTTTTTCGTAACACCTATCTTACGAAGAATCTCATAGTATTTCTGATTAGCATGCGCTTCAGATAGTTGTTTATAATAAATTATGGAACCAGTTGCTAGTACAAATATAATCCCTAAAAAACTTCCAATAAATAATGTAACTCCATACAGTTGCATAAAATCTTCATTTGTTTCAGATTGCCCTACATAATATCCTGATACAACTGTACTAACTGCCGTTAAAGCTGTGGCACTTAAGATAGCAATAGTCGCAAGTAATTTGGCATTTCCTTTTACTCGATATAACAACTGTGAAATATTTAGTATATTCATACCATTAAAATAGATATTGCTCTTACTTTTAATTTTCTTTAATACAATAACTGTATAAGACGTGAATAGACAGTAGGTTGCAAGAACAATCGCAATCAAAATAGATAACGGGATTATTTTAGGATCCATTAGCGGACGCATAGGGTCCTCAGGGTTCTGCACAAATTTTACGACTTCGCGGAAAAAGAATGCTAAAACATAACCAAACCCAATTAAAATAAGACCTATATATGCCAAATATTTAGATCCTTTTGGCATACTCTCTCCTTTATGATTCGCTTGAAACATTTCAATTAATGGAAATTGATAAATTAAGCGCGAGTTTTTCCAAGCTGTATATAATAGAATAGATAAAAAGACAATAATTGTGTCTATTATGGCCTTTATAGATAACTCGAACGTAATTGGCACATTTAATTTCATCAAACTCATTAGAAGTTCTAAAAATAACTTAAAACTTATACTGCCAATCAATATCTCAATTATTAAAGCTACGCCCCCCATTATTAATGTTTCACAAAATAACATCGTACTAATTTGTTTTTTAGTAATACCTAGTAAAGAATATAACCCTATCTCTTTTTTTCGTTTTCTTATAAAAAAATTAGTAGAGTAAATAATAAATATGGCTATAAAAATAATGAGTATCACTTTTGAAGACTGAAGAACACTATTAATCATTACATTATTAAACATTTCTTTTTTTATTTGCGTACTATATCGAAGTGACGCAAATATAAAATAAATCAGCATACTCGAAGCTAAAGATACAAAATAAAGTATATACTCCTTAAAATTTCGCCTTATATTTCGTTGAACGATTTCAATTAAAGTCATTTATTTTAACCTCCTAAAAACTATTTCTGCAAAATATACCTTGTTTTAATCACACATTATGTTATAAATAGTCATACTAGATAAGATCATCAGCTTTATCTTCAGAAATGGAAGACATTACATCAATGACTTGTTGGAAGAATTGCTTACGTGTTAATTCTTCACGGTGTAATTCTTTATATAATTCACCATCTTTAATCATAATCACTCGTTTACAATAACTTGCCGCAAACGCATCATGCGTTACCATTAATATGGTTGAGTTATCATATTCATTTAATGACTTCATACTTTCTAATAAATCCGTTGCTGCTTTAGAGTCAAGCGCCCCAGTTGGCTCATCCCCAAAAATCATACTCGGATTCGTAACCATGGCACGTGATGCTGCGCAGCGTTGTTTCTGTCCCCCAGATACTTGATATGGATATTGACTTAAGATATGATCAATGCCAAACTTCTTGGAGATTTCAAGAACAAGCTGATCAATTTCACTGACCTTCACCTTTGATAAAGCGAGAGGCAAAGCAATATTTTCTTTGACCGTTAACGTATCTAATAAGTTATAATCTTGAAAAATGAAACCTAAATGATTGCGGCGAAATAATGCCAACGTATCATCACTCATCTTTACAATATCTTTTCCATCTATTAATATCTCACCACTCGTTACATGATCAATTGTCGAAAGAACATTTAAAAGGGTTGTCTTACCTGAACCAGAAGGGCCCATAATTCCAACAAATTCTCCTTCTTTTACTTGTAAGTTAATCCCTTTCAATGCTTCAAATGTATTTCCACCTGTGTCATATACTTTTTTAATATTTTTTGCTTCTAGCACCGTTTTCATTTTATATTCCTCTCTCTTTTTAATATTTACAGCCAAGAAATCTATATAAAATTAGAATTAAGATTGTTTAAATTTTTGCTTATACCATGAAAATCCCTATTTCTAAAAAGAGTAAATACTCATAGGGGTATTTACTCTTTTCTAAAACATCTTATCTTTCACCTACACTATTATTCATATCGTAGACAATCAATTGGGTCTAGTTTAGCCGCTTTATTTGCTGGAAGTATACCAGAGGCAATGCCAATCAATATAGATATTCCAACAGATAATAGACCGAGATTTACGGAAATAACCAGTGGCCACTCACCTACGATTGCCGACACCCAAGCAAAGAAAATACCTAATCCAAAACCAATTACTCCTCCTAATGCTGTTAAAATACAAGCTTCAATAAGAAATTGAATTAATATATTTCCTCTTGTTGCACCAAGTGCTTTTCGAATACCTATTTCTCTCGTACGCTCTGTAACAGATACAAGCATGATATTCATCACACCAATACCTCCTACAATTAAAGAAATACCGGCAATACTAGCGAATACCATTTTCATCATCCGGGCATTTTCTTCCAGCCCTTGACTATATGCTCCTGTATCTGCCACTGTAAATGTATGCTCAAATTCCGGTGCTTTCAATTCATTTAATACAGATACAGCTTGTTTCTCTACCACTTCTCGATCGTTAACAGAAGATAACTTGATTTTCACCATATCATATTCCTCAATCCCCGAAATTAATGGTGCATTATCAATCGCTGTATATCCCTCATACGATTTAAATTGTCGCTGAAAACTGTCCTCATATTCATATACTCCAGCAATCTTATAGGGTTTTCCTTTTATATCTATATACAAATCATCTTTCCAAGTATCAAATAGCTTTGTAAATAAATCTTCATGGAGAATCACAACGGGAGTTGCTTTCTTCAGTTCATCCTCTGTTAGCTCACGTCCATGTACGATTTTTAACTTAGAATCTTGCATAAAGTTACCTGTTGCTACATTTAAACCAAAAGAAATATCTTTTGACCCCGTATATGCTTTTATGTCCATACGTGCCTTTGGATATACGCCCTTTACACCTGGTATCACTTCTAATTGTTTTACCATTTCTGGTGTGATTTTGGCGATCTCTGTTGGAGAATCTGGATTAACATATTCGATATTGATTTCATCCAACTGCTGACTATCTGCAAGCTCTTTTTGCATCTTTGCAGTTTGCCCATCCCCCATTGCGAGAATTGTAATAATCGCACTGATTCCAATAATAATTCCCAGCATTGTTAAAATGGATCGCATTTTATGGGCAAAGATAGAAGAGATAGCCATACGTATATTTTCATTTATATTCAAATTTATTTCCTCCAATCTTGAACAATGTTTCCATCACGAATGACAATTTGACGTGCTGCGGCTTCCCCGATTTCACGATCATGAGTAATCATGATTATCGTTGAACCTTGCTTGTTTAATTCATAAAATAGATTTACAATTTGTTCACTTGTTTTCGTATCTAGTGCTCCTGTTGGTTCATCTGCTAAAATAAATTTCGGGTTATTTACAATTGCGCGTGCAACTGCAACACGTTGTTTTTGCCCACCTGACAATTCATTTGGAAGGTGGGTAGCGCGATCAGCTAAACCGACTTTTGTTAAGGCTGCTAATGAACGCTCTTGTCTTTCTTTTTTATCGACTCCTGCATAAATAAGTGGTAATTCAATGTTTTGCAACGCTGTAAGTCGTGGCAGTAACATGAAGTTTTGAAATACGAATCCAATCTCTTTATTACGAACATGTGCAAGCTCGGTTTCAGACATGTTTGAAATATTTTGCCCAGCTAATTCATAGGAACCTGTCGTAGGCTTATCTAAACACCCGATAATATTCATTAATGTTGATTTACCAGAACCAGATGGCCCCATGATAGAAGTGAAATCTCCTTGATTTAGCGTTACATCAATTCCGTGCAATATTTGAATGGATTCTTCACCATTTTGAAATGATTTTGTAATACCTTGTAAATTAATCATTGCGTGGCAACCTCCATACCATCTTTTAGATTTACAGTAGGTCTAGAGATAATTTTTTCTCCTTTTTTCACTCCAGAAATTTTTGCTTCATTACCTGTTTCAAATTCAACCGTAACAACTTGTTCTTTTGCTTTTCCGTCTTTTACAACAAAGACAACGTTTTTATCACCTTTTTTTAAAATGCTGGTCTTTGGAATAACTGTGCCCTTTGCTTCGCCTGATTTAGTTTCTACGTATACGTGGAAACCATTTTGTAAGTCTTCACTATTGTCTAACGTCACAGTAAATGGATAACTAGAAACTGTTTTGTTTTCATCCATACTTTTTAATGGTGTAGAACCAATTTCTGTTACTTTTCCTGTCCATGTTTTACCCGCTACAGTTTTTGATGAAACTGTTATTTCTTGTCCAATTTTTACATTAGCAAGTTCAAATTCAGATAGTTGACCTTGCACTTTAAATGGACCTGCATGGCGAAGTGTAATCCCGCTCATACCGTTTCTTTCATTAGAAGTTGTAACAATATCATCAATTACACCGTCAGCAGGACTCGTAACAGAAAGTGTGTTTACTTTCTCTTTTGCTGCTTTAATCATTTCATCCGCTTTTTCTACTTCAAACTTCTTCATTTCAAGTTGTGATTCTAATTGTTGAATTTCTATCTCTGATGCTTTTACTGCTTCCGCAGGAAGACCAGCATTTTTATCTTTTTGTAGTTTTTGTTTTGCTACATTAATTTGTTTTGTCTGTAATGTTACTTCTTTTTGGGCAATTTTCTTTTGCATTTCTACTTCTGTTACACCTTGTTTAACAGTTGGATCATTGTATTTAAACAGAAGTTGCCCTTTCTTTACTTCATCCCCTTTTTTTACAGCCAAATCATACGTACCTTTTGTTGGATCAAATGAAATGGTCTCTATTCCATTTGGAATTACTTCACCAGCAAATTTTTGCTGATTCTCAATTTGTTTCTCTAGTACTTCAGATACTTTATAGGTCATAACTGGTTCAGAACTCCCGGCAAACGTCATATACGCCCCAGCTCCTATACCAATTGTTACCACACCAATGATAATTACTTTATTTATTTTTTTCATATTATCCTCACTTTTTTCTATATTGTATTTTGGGGAACAATTTACTTTTTTCGGGAATGATACATATTAGACTTCAAAATAGAAACATATCTTTTTAAAATCATCTTGTTATATAAACCCAGCACATACGGTGTGCAATATAAAAACCCCACTTGCTATTTTTAATTTCTCCTTTCCCTAACCTATGTATAGGATAGAAGAAATTAATTAAATAAAAAGTGGGGTAAAAATTAAATATTTATTAAATTTTTCAAGTTTGTTCTTTTGGCAATCTTACTTCAAATATTGTTCGAATTACATTACTCTCAGCAGAAATCTTCCCATCATGTTGTTCAACAATGTTTTTTGCAATATATAATCCAAGCCCTGTACTGTTTTTCTGCACGGTTCTTGCTTTATCACCTGTATAAAACATATCAAAAAGATAGGGTAACTCTTCTTCTGGAATACTTTCTCCATAATTAATAATCTGTACAACAACGTCTCCATCCTCAATGTATCCATTCATATCAACAAACTTTCCATTATTTCCATATCGAACCGCATTTGTGACAAGATTTTCAAATACTCGTGCTAACAAATTCCCGTCACCGTTGATAGTTAAATGGGGTTCAACATGTAATCTAGCCTCTAATTTATTTTTCCCTAATAATGGATATAATTCCTCATCTAATTGCACGAGCAATTCACTTATATTAATTGTTTTTTTATCTAATTGTTGTACACCGTAATTCATTCTTGTGATTTCAAACAACTCATCAATTAAACTTTCAAGTCGTTGTGATTTCGCAAATGCAATCGTAGAATAATATTCAATCTGCTCTTTCGTTAAATTCTCCTCTTTGAGAATTAAATCTAAATAACCTAGCACAGATGTTAAGGGGGTTCTTAAATCATGAGCTAAGTTAACAACAAGCTGATCTTTACTACTTTCTGCAAATTCTCCTCGTTCAACCGCCCCTTTTAATTTTTCACTTGCAATATTAATTGCGCGTGCAATATCGCTGAATTCATCTTTTGATGAAATATAAACTTTATGTGTAAAATCTCCTTTAGCAAGATGATGAATACCATTAGAAATCTCATCAAAATACTTTAAATAAGGTTTCGTTAAAAAGAAAAAGAATAAAATAGATAGCAAGATGAAGGAAAGGAAAGAGAAATACATATCACCATTCACACTATTTAACGGTAATAAAAAGTGGGTTGCATAATCTTGATCACTAATCATCATTCTTAAAGAAAACCCTAATATTTTATAAATAATATATGTTCCGCAAGCTGCTAACACCATACTTAGTGCGAACAAAGCAATCATTTTAAATCGAAAACTTTTCACTATTTTAGCCATTGAAAGTATAACCTACTCCCCATATCGTCTTTATTAACTTGTCCTTTCTTTTATCTTCTCCAAGTTTCTTTCGTAAAGTACGAACATGCACCGTAACTGTACTATAACTATCATCATAATCATCATTTGCCCATACTTGATGAAATATATTTTCAAGACTATATACTTTTTTCGGATGACTCGCCAATAAATATAAAATATCAAACTCTTTTGGTGTTAATTCAATTCGTTCTCCATATACATCTACTGTTCGTTTCTCAACATCAATAACAACGCCACTTGCCTCTAAAACAGATGTTTTCTCTTCTTGTACTTTCAGTTGATTTAACGTAAGAAATCGGCGGAGTTGAGCATTCACACGTGCAACCAATTCAATTGGTGTAAAGGGTTTTGTCATATAATCATCTGCGCCTAGTACAAGACCTGTCACTTTATCAAAATCAGATGTTTTCGCACTTAAGAAAATAATTGGCATATGATGTTTACTACGAATTTGACGCGTAACCTCATAACCATCCATTTTTGGCATCATGATGTCTAGAACTACTAAATCAATTGAATGCGATTGAATAATTCCAATTGCTTCTTCTCCATCGGTTGCTTTTATAACCTGGTAGCCCTCTTTTTTTAAATGTATTTCAATTAATTCAGCAATCTCCAAGTCATCATCAACTATTAGAATTGTAATCGGCTTCATTTTATTTTATCTCTCCTTTTAATTTCTTATATTCAAATACAAAACTTGATTGCTCTATTAATTTTATCTGTAAAATTAATAATTTGTAATTCATTCTTTTTTGAAAATAGTTCGAATTCCTATTATTCCTTTAAGAAGACAAACCCTTTTAGTATTTTCTGAATGGCTATACAATTTCACGTTTCTACATTGAAATCTTATCATTTTCAGGAGGGAAACGCAGAATACCTCTAATAAAACATATTTTTAAATACCTTACTAGCGTCATATTAATATTTTCCCTCGTTGAAAATGTAGCTCCATTATATATATGGGTTATCCCATACAGTCAAGTTTGGGATAACGTATCATTGAATGGAAAAAAAGCAAAACCCGCTGGAATTCCATTACATACTATCAAATATATATAATGTAGGAATTGCTTTTTAGCAATACATCTAAAGTTTCTTTATCAATCTATAGTTTCTTCTATAATTTTGAAAGCATTTTAATTTGATTTTTTATAAGTACATACTTTTTCCACCCATGGAAAATAAATTGTTAATTTGTCTTTATCTTGTACCATTTTTTGTTTTTGAGTAAAATTGTTTCCATAATCAATATTTATCCATTTATTATCAAGCCAAGTGTATGTTCCTGAATTTTTATATTCATTTGCTATTTTTTGAGTATGCATCTCTATTAACCATATAGTTTTCTTTTTTTTAGTTTTTGGATTAACTTCGATTTTTTTATCAAACTGATAAGAAACTGGACAAGTAGTGTCATTATCCGCTAATCTCCAATTCCCATTCAACTCTTTACCACTACATCCAATTAGCAATAAACTGAAGCTAATTGGAACAATTAACTTTTTTATTTTTCTCATTATACATTTACCTTTCATTATCACTTTTTTTATCTAATGCTTAGCTAAGTACAATTCCTTCTTTAACAGAAAGGTGTTATATGAATTCCAACATATATATAGGATAGAGAAAATTAATTAAATAAAATGTAGGGCAAATATAAAATTTTTATTAAACTTTTAAACTCTCTGCTTTTTGCAATCTTATTTTAAATATTGCTCTTAGTTCATTAATTCCAGCAAGCCTTGTTCACTTATGCTATCCAAAGATGCCTTTAGTAAAATTTTATTCATGATATCTTTATTATGTAAAATAAATGTACTTACAAATATCTTTTCATAGGAAATTAATTAATTTATTTATATAAATTAATGAAATAAATTATTTAGAAATCGACATTCGTTTAAAAAGGTATACATTTACATATTTTTTTACCTTCACCTTAGTAAATAGATAAATCATGAAACTAAAATTTATTATTATGCAAAATTGCATTTTAATTGTAATTGATAATTATTCTTATTGTAACTATAATAGTTACATGTTAGGTGTTATATGAAGGTTATTTACGGATTAAACCTAACTGTGCATTTAAATACAACTGGAATGGAGATGTTATAAGATATGAAAAAAATTATTTTAGCTGGTGCATTAGGAATTGCAGCTCTTTCAGGAACAAATTTACCAGGATTAGAGGTAACAAAAGCAAGTGCAGCTGTTGAATCAAATGTTTCATCAATAGAAGGACGTGTAGTGGAAGTTTCAGGGAATACTATCTATATTGAAGTGAAAGGATCCAATACGAATATTGATAATACTAATCGTTTTAGTATTACTACAACTAACTTTAATCCTAATATAAAAGTTGGTGATGATATAAAAGCTACTGGTGCGATGATGCGTAATTTTGAGAGTTATATGATTGCACAGTCTATTGAAAAAGTTCAAGGGACTGATACATTGCATCAGGGGGATTATTTAGAACATGTCTTCGCATACGAATATGAAATAGGATCTATTACAAAAGTAGGTAAATTTCAATCATTAGATTATGTTATAGTTCAATATACTGGAAAAGATGGGGTTCAAAAAAAAAATGTTACGGTTTATTTGACAAAAGGTCAAAAATTTAATGCAGATGAAAAAGTGAAAGTGCATATGGCGAACGCTGAAAGAAGTAATGAGTGGTCGGTAATAGACGAAATTGAAAAGGTTAATGATTCTCAGGTACAAAGTAACCCTGTTTTGAATAGTGAAGTAAATGGCCATGTAACAGGCGAAATTATAGAAATTGGAAATAAATTTAATGAATTTAATTATGTAATAGTTCCTTATATTAATCAATATGGCCAAAAAGAAATTATCGAAGTTCGTTTAACTCAAGGACAACAATTTAGACTAGGTGAAAAAGTGAAAATTAATATGGAATTGGCTTTGGGACGGGGTAATATCGATGCAGATGTAACCGTTATAGATAATATTCAAAAAGTAGATGAAACCAACACTCAAGCTTATCAAAATGATCAGTGGGTTTGGTCTTAATTATAATTAGAAATTCAATTTTTCTCTTTAATGTATATACCAATTCAAAAAACCTTACAAAAATCTTGCAAGGTTTTTTGTTTATTTAACGGATTATCTTTTGTTTTATTAAAAATCGAAGCTCCAAATAATGCAGTAAATACGATTCTGTATTTAATATTAATAAAACATATCATAAATAAAATAGGTATTAAAATTGATATGCTTATATTTATACTACTTTTTTTCATCATAATATCCCTTTCTAAAATAGCATATGAAGAGAGCACAAATCGAAGGTTCCTTATAAGGTTACGGCCAGCATTTCGGAAAAATCCAACAAGTGAAATAAGTAATAAAAAGTCAATAATATAAACATTTAAATGAAGACGAAAAACTTCAGCAATAACAATTTTTTTAAATATAAATCATAAATATATGCTCTTCTTACATATATAATACAGAGCTTGTCTTATTAAATATTAAGTTATGTAAGAAGGGAGAATCCCCCTTGAAAAAAGTACTATTATTTGGAGACCCAGGTATAGATGATTCTTTAGCAATTATATACGGTTTATTGCATCCTGAAATTGAGATTGTTGGAATTGTTACAAGTTATGGAAATGTTACAAAAGAACAAACGACTCGAAATGCTGTTTACTTATTACAATTAGCTGGAAGAACAGATATCCCTGTTATAAGTGGTGCCTCTTTACCATTTCTCAATGGTTTCACTGCATATTATCCAGAAATACATGGTGCAGAAGGACTTGGGCCTATCCAACCACCAGAAAGTGTCGCATCAATTCCTATTCATAATTTTAGTCTAATTCTGTCAATTGTTGAAAAATATAAGGAAGAATTAACAATTGTTGATGTAGGTAGATCCACTTCTCTTTCAATCGCTTTAAACCTTTGGAAAGAAACAATGCAAAGTATAAAAGAAATATATATAATGTCCGGAGTATTTCTTCAACCAGGAAATGTCTCACCTGTAGCTGAAGCAAATGCATATGGTGATCCAGTTTCAACCCGGTTTGTAATTAATCAATCTAAAAATATAACAATAATTCCTTTAAACGTAACAAATTCAGCTATTTTACTTCCAAATGAAGCAGAATATATTGCAGAACACACTACTACCCCATTTAAATCTTTAATTAAACCCCAATATTAAAGGTGCTCCTTTACATGATGTTGTTGCGATGAGTGCAATTGTCAATCCAGATTTTCTTCAATACATGTATCGAAAAGTAGAAATTGATTTAGAATCTTTAAGGGGACAGACTGTCGCAGATTTTCGACCAGGTGCAAAAGCTGAAGGAGCTAGAATTGGATTGAAATTAAATCAAAAACAGTTTATTAAGAATTTCATGGAAATTATGATAGATAGAGGAATAAATTAGAAAGTGAATTTACCCATACGTATGTAAACCAATATGACATAATAAATTTTCTTTAAATAACATACAATATACCTAAAAGGAGTATGTATGCATTTTTTTGTAGGATTTTTAAGATACTTAGTACTTACAATTGGGTGGTTTTTTTATTAATGATTTGGTATGCAATGTTTTTGTAAAAACTCTACAATTTCATTCATACTATTCAAGAATCCTAAGAGACACAAAATGTGTCTCTTTTTTTTGCACAACTAATTGGTCACTATTGCAAAAAGAAAATGACATAGTTGAACTTAAAATGAAGTATATATCATTTGGTCTAAAAATTATTTAGTAATGTAAAGGGTTGAGATTAAATGAGTATACATGAAGTTTTGATATCTAGAGGTAATACAGCTGCAGTAATGAAATCAGGGAATGATTCAACGGCTTTCATTGGAGGGAATCCATTTAAAACAATTAATGGCGCCATAACAGCAATTAATGCAATAGGTGCCACTGGAATAACGATTTTTGTGTTTCCTGGAATTTATGATGAGACAGTAGTCATTCCAAATGGAAATTCATTAAGAGGGATTAGCTTATTAACTGTAACGATTCGTCAACAGAATGTAACCTCGAATACAACTGTGTTAACAATGGGTGAAAATACATGGGTTGAAGATATTACTATACTATTAACTTCGGTTAATCATGTCAATTTAACAGGGGTTGCTTTTCAGGGTACCACATCATTAACAGCTAGATTACGAAACGCAGTTGTAACAGTAGATAATTCAACTGCATCAACAAGCGAAACTTCTAATGTTTATGGTATTCATTCTTTTGGAACAAGAACTCCTGATGAAAGTATAAGTACAGTAAGGGCTTCCACAATAACGACCAGATCAATTGGTCTTGGAAATAAAAGAACATTATTAGTTAACACGCATCCACATAACTTTCATTTTCGTGATATTAATTTAATTACTACTAGTTCAGGTGGATCTGGATCATATATTGGTGTAGAAGTTAATCGGGCTGGAGCACAATTAAGTTTACGTTTAGCATCTTTTCAAGGTCCTACTGCGGATATATTTCAAACCGCTGGAACTATAGTTTTAAGTTCAACAAATCTTCAAAACTCAAATGCTAACAATTTTGGTTTCTCTACAATTTCACAACCTACATTCCTTGTTTGGGCAGATCCCGGTAGTTTACCAAATAGTGCAACTCGTTTTTATCGACCTGGGACGGCTGCCGTTTCAACTACAGAAGTTTTTCTACGTTTAGGCCAAAAAGCAGTTATAAAACCTTTAGCAATTCAGGCCTTAACTGGACCTAGAGGTACAAACACGGTCACTTTGACAATTCGAAAAAATGGTGTAGATACACCTCTTACTGTTTCGCTAACTGGTACTCAAACTTCCAATGTAAATAATGATATTTTGGTGACATTTCTAGCAGGTGATCGTATTTCACTAAAAGTAACGACAGGAGTTGCAAGTGCTACAACAGATACTGTAGCTTAAGTTGAAATTTTTTAATATACATAGACCCTTAGCGTACAAGGAAATGGATAAAATGGGCCTATACGTATAAAATTGATATTGTGATACCTAATACAACACAATATAGGGGTCCTGCCACATCGCTATCAAGGGTGTTTTTGCCCATGGGATAAGACTAAATATACTAATTAGATACTGAATAGATTGGGATTCAGCCGAGATAGGGGTGCCGCCACATGCCCATCAAGTTAAGATTTTAAAGTACCCCCATAACGAAATTTTTATCTCTCTACAGTTGTTTATGTGAATTAAGCTCGTGTTTTGCGTTTTGGGGGATAATTAGTTTTTTAACTTGATGGCGATGTGTCTGTACCCCTAATTTAAGATGATGTCGTACTTCCTCTTCAATCAGATTCGACTATACTTATTCTAACTTTCTACCTGTTAATAAACTTTACAACTGAACCCTAATTTGCAAGCTGGCGGAACAAATCGAAATATCATGCTTTCCCATCAAATAACAAACAGCAACAGTACTTTAAATTTAATTCTTAGGATATCGCTCTTTTACAAGTTCTTCGATGTTAATAGCTTTTTTAATTTCTTCTGATGATAACCAAGGTGTATATCTTGTTCCATTCTTAGTTTGTAAATATATCTGAAATCTTTTATTATATAGTTCTTCTTTAAGGATTGTGGTTACCTTGATTAAATCTTTAATTACAAGGGGATTATTTTCAAATTCATTACTACCGGTATTAATAATTAAATTCACCTTATATCCTCGGATATCCATATATTCCAAATTCGCATAAGTAATACCTTGTAATTCAAAACGATTGTTTTGAATTGCAATTAATCTCTCTTCTATTTTTGTATGATTTTTAATCCAATTTTCCAAATAAATGTCTATGGTATTGTTCATCGTTTTTTTCATTGTTAATAACAGCTCTTCTTTTGTTATTATTTTTTGCACATTTTTAAAAGGTCCACCTAAAGATTTTCCATTATAATCCTTAATTTCAAGTTCTGTTATCTTTTTATTATTTTTCTGGATGAGTTGAAATAGAGTATATAAACGATCTAATTCTACTGATTCAAATTGGCTAAAATCAATCTCGTTACTCATCTGCAAAGTTAATAATAATTCATTAGTTGGTTTTCCTTCATCTGATCTTCTATCCTCTGACAAATATTGAAGAGTGTTATCAGTTTTAGTTTCCACGTACCCTAACTTTTTTATTTCTTCTAGAGTTGGTTGGAATTTCTGATATGCCTCATATGTTTTTTTTCCATATTTGTATTCATCACTTTTTATGGATGAATAGAAGAGACCATCTACCTCTACTCGAAATTGAATATTTTTATTATTCTTTACTTGCACAGTATGGTATGCATGTCCCATATTATTTTCATTTAAAGGGCTCATATGTGTTACAACAACATCGATTCCGTGTTTTTCTTTTATATATTTTTGTACCTCATCTTCATTAACTTGATTACAACCACTTAAAAATATGAAACATACTACTAGCAATATTACATTTTTCATGCTTTTCATATAAGCACTCCCTACGTAAGATTAATTCTTGAATATGCAGCACACTGCAAAGCACTCTTTCCTTAGTCGTATACTTCAACTTTTATATAGTGTGAATCTTAAATCATTTAAGTTCTTGACGTTCCCATCTATACTGCTTGGAACATTACTGTCTTAAAATATATAACTTATTTATTTCAAGGTCTTTCTCAGTTCTAAAAGCATATGGTTCATTGGGCAAATATCTAAATTGTACATTCATACCATGAGACCTATTTTACTATAAAATAACGAAAAAATACGCTATTCTTTCTGTAGAATCATAGGAAAGGATGGCGTTTTTTATGTCTGTTTCTGTGTCTAACGAATTACAACTATTTGCTCAAGAGATTCAAAGCTTTTTATCTCCAAATATCTTGCGAGATCTTGCTAGAGATGTTGGTTTTGTACAACGAACCAGTAAATACCAAGAAAAAGATTTAGTCGCTTTATGTGTATGGATGAGCCAAAATGTCGCTACGACTTCTTTAACTCAGTTATCTAGCTGCTTGGAAGCATCAACAGAAGTGCTCATCAGTCCTGAGGGGCTGAATCAACGATTTAATCAAGCGGCTGTCCAATTTTTACAACACCTATTAGCTGAACTACTAACCCAAAAACTGGCCTCATCTATTCCGATTTCTTCTCCATACAATTCTGTTTTCAAGCGTATTCGTATTTTAGATTCAACCGCATTTCAACTCCCAGATCCCTTTACATTCGTTTATCCAGGTGCAGGAGGATGCAGCCATACAGCTGGGATAAAAATTCAACTTGAGTATGATTTGTTAAGTGGACAGTTTCTACATATTCATACTGGTCCAGGTAAACAACATGATCGAACCTACGGTTCTCTGTGTGTCCCAAATGTGTCAGCGAATGATTTATGTATCCGAAATTTAGGTTATTTTCATTTGAAAGATCTTCAACATATACAAGATAAAAAGGCTTATTATATCTCACGTATCAAATCGAATACACATATTTATCAAAAGAACCCTAACCCTGATTATTTTCAAGATGGCAGAATCAAGAAAAGTACAGAGTATATCCAGATAGATATGGAGGTTTTAATGAACTCTCTTCAACCAGGACAAACATGTGAAATATCCAACGCTTATGTAGGAATGACTGATAAAGTCCCAACTCGTGTGATTGTTCATCGACTAACAAAAGAACAACAACAAAAACGATTACAAGATCAAGCTGTAAGAGAAAAAAAGAAAGGAATGAAGTATTCTCCTCGTAGTAAACGACTCAGTGGTATCAATGTATATATGACAAACACCCCTACAGATATTGTCCCGATGGGACAGGTACATGACTGGTATTCTTTGCGTTGGCAAATCGAAATTTTATTTAAAACGTGGAAGTCATTCTTTCAAATTCATCATTGTAAAAAGATAAAATCAGAACGATTGGAGTGCCATTTGTATGGTCAATTGATTGCCATTCTACTCTGTTCTTCTATCATGTTTCAAATGCGCCAATTGCTCCTCATGAAGAAAAAACGAGAGCTTAGTGAGTATAAAGCCATATATATGATTAAAGACTATTTTCTTCTTCTATTCCAAACTATACAAAAAAACACCCAAGAGCTATCAAGGGTGTTACTTCGCCTGTTCAACCTCCTACAGCAAAACGGGCGGAAATCTCATCGATATGAGAAAAAAACGGTCTTTGATATATTAGGTGTCGTTTACAATTGTACCCTGTCCGATAATCAAGCCGCTTAATTCAAAAAAGTGAAACCCGTTAGGGTTTATTTCGTATGCAAATCTTTCAATCACCTACACTTGCCCTTTAGAAAAAAGAAACAATCTCGTCTAAAATTGATTTTGCATAAGCTTAGCTTGATAGCGATGTGGTGCTACCCCAAACTAAAATAAAAAATAGAGTCTCAGGAACGGGATCCTGAGACTCTATTTTTTATTTTAAACAGGAAAGCATAATTTTCTCTAATTCTTCTTTACTTAAATTATCTGCAAGAATTGTGACTTGATAAGTATTATTCTTTCCTTTTGCAGGAACAATCATCTTCATTACTTTAAATTTATCCTTTGTATTTTCAGATAAACTTATTTTTGTCCCGACTAATTCATAATTAGTTATCTTTTCACTAGTCCCTACTATCCCCTTCAGCGAATCTTCTCCTTGATCTCTAACTGCAGATTGATACACCATATATACGGAATCTTCATTTCGATATTCATAAACAATAGTGGGATCCATTTTTTTAATAGCCAACGGTGTTTGGACATCTTCTCCACTTAGTTTATACCCTTTTACTACATACGTTGGTGTCTTAATTTGAAAATCAAGATATTCCTGTGCTTCTTTTTGAGTCAAATTAAAGTGTGAATAAATTTTCTGTCTAAATGGTCCTATTTCTTCATCATTTTTCTCATATTTCTTTTGCTCTTCTGGGTCTAACTTGTCAGGACTTCCTACTAATTTTACTTTTTTACCCAAAGTATATGCCTCTGTTTCTAAATCAATAAATCGCTTAAATTCTTCTTTCGTAAACAGATTTTGCGCCACTCCAACTTCTGTAAGTAAAGTATTATATTCTCCTTCTGAAACAAAAAATTCTGCCTCTGCCTGTTCTTTTGTACCAATCATTTTTTCTACAATTTGTTGTATAGAAATATCAGGTTGTGTTTTTAATTCTTTCATATTATCTTTTACTTCTATTTGTTGTTTCTCAGGATTAGTTGGCATCTCAGCACGGGCATTTAATAAGGAAACAGATGATACAACAATAACTGCTATAACTCCTAGTGCAGACCAACGATACGATTTTTTTTGGAATTTTTTAATCATTAAAATTCTCCTTTTTAACATCTTTTTGTTTTTACTGAAATTTGCCACACTCGGTACTTGATAATAACTTGAGTAATGTTCCAAAAGACTAATAATAGTATGTCCATACGCAAGTTGTTCCTCTGAATCTATATATGTAAGGGCTAATGCATCGCATGCTAGTTCTTGATCTTCCCGCATACATGAGTAGGCATACCAAAGAATAGGATTAAACCAATTTAAAATGAGTAAGCCATGCATTATCCAGTTCACACCAACATCTCTTCGCTTGATGTGAGCTAATTCATGATGAAAAATATACCGTAATTGTTGTTCCTCTAATATTCCCATATGTACTGTTGACAACAGCAACTTAGGCCGAATAAATCCGAACACTGTTGGACTAGAAACCTTTCCAGATACAAGTAGAGCGATTTCTTGTCGAACAGACATAGATTGCTTACACTCTTCAAAAATCTGGACAATCTTTTCATCTGTAATAACAGGTTGTTTTTTTATGTAAAGTAATAAACGCCTGTTCATAATAAATGTAGCAAAGCTTAGAAAAATAACGCCAGTAAGCCAGATGTATATACAAATTGTATAGAATGAAACCGTCCCATCATCCTGCTTTTCATTATTGTGTGTTTGTGTCTTATTTGCCTGATTAGTTTGTGTTGAACTTGAGGTATAAGTATCTTCTTTTGTAAGAACCTTTGTATCGTCTATACCTTTCAATTCTTGCATACGTTCTTTTGAAGGAAAAATAGCTACAGGGGTTCGGCTAGAAATGAATGCATCATTATTCTTGTAAGTAAGAACAGAATAGATACTATAGGAACTATCTGGCGACCAAGGTAATACAAGTCTTATTATTAATATAATCCATAGCATGTATTGCCAACGTGGAGTTAATTTATTTCTAAATAAAACCTTGATACATAAGATTAGGACCACTAATATACTGGCCATAATAGAGGTCTCTATCAACCAATCAAAAAAATGAGGCAGATAGACATTTATAAACATTTCTATCATTATGATCTATCCTTCCTCTGATTTTCCTCAGTTTTTTCATCCAGGATACGTTTAAGCTCGTTAATGTCTTCTGAAGACAAATTTTCTTCTTTCAAGAAATTTACCAGTAATGGTTTAAATGCTGCACCATAGAAACGTTTAAGCAAAGATTTTGTTTCTACTTGTAAATAACTATCTTGCGAAACCAAAGGATAATAAGCGTACATTCGCCCTTTATCTTGATGGTAAGCAACTGCTTCCTTGTGAACTAATCGATTAATTAGTGTTCGAATCGTTTTGGGTTTCCAATCCATATTCTTCTCCAACTCTTCAATCACTTCATTTGCTGTTTGTGGAGATTTTGACCACAGTACTTTCATTACTTCTAACTCCGCTTCTGAAATTTTAAGTAATTCTTTCATTGTTTTAAATTACACCTCCCTTGGATTACACTTGTAATCCGCAACTGAATATTACACTTGTAATCTTACGTTGTCAATCTTATTTTATATTTAGGAATTCCTTTCCTATTCCCAGCAACATAAGAACAAAAAATTAAGATAAGTATAAACTTTCAGGTCCTCCTAATGAGACAAGAAAGTAGATGCTTCATAAATGTTTTTTGTTACTAATATAGATTTGAATTTACACTTCACATTTATTTAGTATTTGCTATTTTTACAAAGTAACCACTTTGGTGTCTTCATATTAAGAAGTCCCCACTTTCATGTCACAATATACGGAAAAGAAAGTGGGGACTAAATGAACTAGATTTATTGGTAATTAAACATAGTACGCTAAAAAATTAGTTCCTACTTTCAGGTCTTTCTACAATTGTTGTACAAAAACCTGAAAGTAGGAACTTCAATTTCTAACGAAAAAAAAACACAGTAAAAAGAGCGTGTTTTCATCTATTTATCTAAACACGTTCTTACGAATATATAAACCATATATAAATTGCCAATTCCATTCTGAGTTTCTTTGAACTAATACATATTTTTTATATTCAGTTATCATGCCAGAAGTTTATTGGAAAATGATTATTCTGGTTATAAACTTCAAGTTCATAACCTTTTTCTTTTAACCCTTTTATAATCTGTGGAGCTGCTACCATCCTGCACTTGCATTCATACCAGATCCCATAAAAGTAATAAATAACGGCCATAATAACGGCCATAACGTAAGAAGTATATTTACAAGTATAAGTATACTATATACCCCAGGGAAATTATGATTTTTACAGTTTACCAATACTAAAATCACTAATAATATTATGGGTATTAAATATAAAAATAGCATTATAAACCAATACCATGTCATTAAAGTAAGGCTCAATGGTCCTAATATCATGTGTACAACTCCGAATGATATTCCTAATGCTCCAAAACTAAAGGTTGTAATTATTGTTTTTAGAAGGACTTTAGCCAATTTTGAGTCGTACGATTTTCTACTATATAGACCTATCACGATATACAACGATAGATATACCATTAATACACCTATCCAAATCAATAGCCAGTCTGCATCTAACATAAAGATGTCAAACAGCGCCCAACACATCCCTACTATTGAAAAAACAAGGGAAATAATTATATATTTTAAAACTGGTTTCATACTCATTTCACGTCCTTTAAAAACCTAAGAATACATTATTAGCTTGTATTCTTCTTTTTCTACCGCTTTACTATAGTCTGTTTTATATTCAATAACAGTAATCTCTTTACTTCTAAGTAGATTCTTTTTCCACGTTTTCGCATCAGTTGACATATGGGCAGTTATATTGAATCCTAACTTTATACTCATAATTCCAATACTTAACCCCAAATTTCTAGTCAAACCTACTGCAATTGAATAATTTGAGAAGAATGCTCTAAACCTGTCACTATCTAATACGGAATAATCATTTTGTTTAGTTAATAAATGATGTTTCAAAGCTAAATCTTTGGCTTGTTTTAATACCTCATATACTCCGCCTCTTGCTTTAATAGATTATGAAATTGGAAGATGACTATCACATTTTAATAATAATTTCCCTGGTATTGCTTCTTTATATTCTCTTTGCAAATATTGTTTCATGGAATTAATATTTACTAGTGACGATTTAATAATGCCACTGGCCTCTTGTGTTTTAAGAAAAACTTTTGCATTATTATGGAACAAATCGTTTTAATCTATCTTCTGCATCTATAACATCAACTTTAGTTAAAGTGCTATTTTGAATAAAATATTCAAAATTCTTTTTATTTAAATTAAGCAAAATAACTTCCTCGGTTTCAATTAATTTTTGAATCAATGGAAACCTCTTTTTCAACTTCTCTTTTGTTTCTATTGAACTTTCACTTATTTATAACCCCCCTTCAAAATATAATTAACCTATTTCAATTGTTTTCGTCTTATTTAATATTCTTACAACGACATAAACGTTTGAAAATTAATCATAATTTATTATAATTAAGTATATATTAACAATTTGTTAAGTATAAGTAAATAAAATAAATTTTAATTTAATAAATTTCACTAATTTAAAGGGGATTGTGTATATGAACAATATTAATGTTGGTCAAAAAATTATGGCATTTAGAAAAGGTGCTGGATTAACTAGTAAACGGTTAGCTGAATTAGCTGATATAACACCTTCCATGTTAAGTCAGATTGAGAAAGGAATCACGAATCCATCCTTACAAACACTAAAACTAATTTCTGCAGCATTAAATATTGCTTTATTTAATTTTTTCTTAGAAGATACCAATACAGAAGAATTAGTTGTAAGAGCTAATCAAAGAAAAAAAATAACTTTCCCTGAAAGCGGCAATGTTTCGTATGAGTTATTATCACCTAATTTAGATGGATCACTGGAATTAGCTTTAATGAATCTGTTACCTCAAACCGCTTCTTCTATGGAGCCTATGGCACATAAAGGTGAAGAAATAGCATTTGTTATGGAAGGACAAGTAAAACTATATCTAAATGATGAGGTTTTACTTCTTAATCCAGGTGATAGTGTTAAAATCCCACCATACGCAAAACATAAATGGGAAAATATTTCTTTACACAAAGTCACTGTTATATTTGGAGTAACCCCACCATCTTTTTAATTTCAAGTACTAGCGCAAAAAAGTTAGAGAAAATAATTCTCTAACTTTTTTGGTATACATAGCTATATTAAAAAAAGTAAAAAACTTGTCTCATAATTATATGTCATTTCAATCTAAACGATTATGATTAGTGAAAGAGACCTTTCTAATTACATACTTAATTTACTTTTTAATGTCCAGTATTTTTCTCCAGTAGTGTCAAAAGAGAATTCCACCCATCCATTTGGATTTTCACGATAAATAAAGATGTTTGTTCCACGAGTTACTGTACCAACTTTATTCTCCTCGACTGCTATATCTGATTTACTTTTAATTATTAAGTTAAATGGATACGGCACTTAGTAATAAGCAGCTGTTGATACAACATTTGCTGTTGTCCCATCTTCATACATGTAATATGGATATTATATTATAAGCTAAGTAGTTTAAGGTTTCTTGTCCCTAGTTCAAAAAGGTTAGACTTTCATGTCTCTTTTCTGGGACATGAAAGTACCTACAAAATTCATAAAAGTAGCTACTTCACCCTGTTTGTTAATGCGATTTTAGTTTAGACAAGAAAGTCTAAACTTTCATTTTGGGAACTTGTTTGGGACAAGAAAGTCTAAACTAAAATTTTCTAGATTTATATAATATTCATTTAATCTAAGGTTAAACCAAATAAATAGATTAGGAAGGAAATAATTTATTCATTAAAAACCCTCTAAAATTCCTTTTTGCAATCTCAAAAAAGCATGCCATATAACTGTCATACTTTCCTCATATCCGCTAAATTATAAAAACGGGCAGTTCATTTAAGTGTTTTAATATTTAAATAAACTGCCCGTTTTTATTTAGACAAATTACCAATTAATTAACAACCAAATAAGATGTGTTGACTGAAGAATCATTACTTATGAAGGAGGTATTAGTATGAGAGCACCTATTTACTCTCAAACGCCAACACCTTGGCATTCTGGCCATTGGGATTATCACACAGGTCACCTTGATTATCATTCTGGCCATTGGGATTGGTATCCAAGTCATTGTCACCCATGGGGATGCCATCCAGGTCAATGGAAATGGCATCCACCACATTTGGATTGGCACAAAGCATACTGGGATTGGCACCCAGGTTACTGGGGAAATCATCAATAATCTAATTTACTAATTTATACTATGCTTGTTTTTTAAAAAGGTTTGTATTTCAAAATAATATTTATTTTTTAGGAAAGAAGGTACAAAATATCATGTCAATTAACTATCCTTATAATAATTACTATTATCCATTAACAGAAAATGAGAGACCAATACCACCTCCAACACAGAATGGACAATGGTTCTATCTACCACAACACTACTTTAAACATGGCGATCATTGGGATATGCGACCTGGCCAGAACGTGTGGATAGATTTATCTACAACAAATGGTCATCAAGGTCCACCACCAACGGGATCAGGCCCTGTTCCTGGTGGTGTTTGGTTTTGGGCTCCAGCACATTACTTTGAACATGGAAATCATTGGGATTGGCGTCCCGGACAATATGTTTGGGTAATTAGATAAAACAAAGAAAAAGAAAAAGAAAAATGTCTTTTCTTTTTCTTTTTCTTTGTTTTTTTATCTGTGACCGTGACCATTATAATGACCATGCCCATTATGATGATGGTGATGGTGGTCATAATGTCCATGCCCATTATGATGATATGATTGATAATGCGGATAATAATGTTGATCATAATAATACGGGTGATGATGGTGATCATGATGGTGGTGGTCGTGATGATGATGATCATAGTGGTTATAGTAAGGATATCTATTTTCTTGATTCATTCTCAGTCCCCCTTTACATATAACTTAATAGCCAGTATATGTTGCTACTAAATTCAATGCTATAAAGTAAATAACCAATTTTTTTATTCGATTTTATAAATATAAATTTTCTCGATATAAATTAATTTTTAAATTCAATAATTTTATTTGTATTATTTTTTATAAAGCCCTTTTTTATAACCGAATGTAAAAATTCGGCATCCCTCCCCACTCCACAAATAAGTGCTGATCCCCTTTGATGTTGCCACGGCAATCCAATATAATATAATCCTTGGATTGGACTAACACCTCTGTTATGAATAGGAAGACCTTTTCCATCTAAAACCCCATTTATATCTATCCATTTGTAATCAGGCGTAAAACCTGTTGACCAAATAATATTTTGTACACTTATCTTACTGTTATCGTCGAAGGTGACTTCTCTTTCATGTACTTGTATCGCTCTTGGCTTGACTCCAACACTTTCATCACGAATTAATTTTTTAAATTCAAAACCAAAAATAGGATCACTTTGTTTTCGAAACCACAATCCACGTCTTGTATCAGTTCCTGCATATAAGAGCCCAATCTTTTCTAACCAATGAAAAATGCTTTTTCCTATGATTTTGAGTGGTAGAAATTTAAATGGGTGACTAATAGCAATCGTTACATCTCGACTCTCTGCAAGCTCAGTTGCAATTTGCGTACCAGAGTTTCCTCCCCCTATTACAAGGACAGGACCATCCGGAATTTTCTTTGGTGATTGATATTGAGAAGAATGGATTTGAAATACCTCTTGTGAGAGGTATTGAGAAATTGAAGGAATAAACGGTTTCTGAAAAGCACCAGATGCGATAATGACATGTTTAGAATGAAACACTCCTTTATTGGTAGATACTTCAAATGTACTTTCTATTTTTTCTACTTTATGTACAGTCGTTTCCAGCTGTACTGGTAACGAAAAATGAACAATATATGTTTCAAGATAATCTGCAATTTCATCTTTTGTAGGAAACGCATTTTTATCTCCTTCTAATTTCAACCCTGGCAGTGAACTATATGATTTAGGTGTAAATAGAACCAAAGAGTCATACCTGTTTCTCCACGAATCCCCAATTCTTTTTTCTCCCTCAAGGATTAAAAAATCGCAGCCTTCTTTTTTCAAGTAGTAGCCCATGCTTAACCCAGCTTGCGCAGCACCAATTACAATAACATCTAACACACATCCACCCCCATTACTTACTTTTCGGGTTTTTTCATATGAATAATTGTTCATATGTTCATATATTTTCATTCATTATAGCATTCCCTTTTTCCACGTCAAGGGATTTTCATCCAATTTATCCTTAGCTCTTCATAGATAAAAATTGAGCAAATGATATTTTTCAGACTTTTTTAATTTATTTTGACACACATATTAGTCAATGCTAATATGAATGAAGAATAAACATATTAGTAATTACTAATACGATTGGAGTGAATAAAATTGTGCAATATAAATGATTTAGATATAAAAGCCAAATTTATCCGTGGTTTTGCTGATAAAACAAGGCTTCAGATTCTTCAATGCATGATGGATGGGGAAAAAACGGTATCTGAAATTGTAGAAATTATTAACGGAAATCAATCAAACATATCCCAACATCTGAATTGTTTAAAAGGATGTGGCATTATTTTTGGCAGACAAGAAGGAAAGTATGTTTACTATTCTTTACGAAATGCCCAAATCGAACAGTTACTTACAATGTTTGACGTTGTATTTCATGAAGTTCAAAACGAGGTAGCATCATGTGATAAAAACGATGCATGTTTATCTCAAAAGGGAGAAAGTTGTCATGACAGATAAGAAAGAAAAACAAACGAGCTGCTGTCAAACTTCTTCTCACAGTGAATTTTCATCAACTCCTACTAAAGAAGGAGCTCAAAAGGGGAATTCATCATGTTGCTCTTCAAAAAAAGAAATTCCAATTGTTCTCGTGGCTTCTAAGGAGGCTTCATGTTGTAGTAGTGAAAAAGATACTGTGAATATAGAAAAAACAAAGGAAACAACATCATGTTGTTCCTCTAAAAAAGAGATCCCAATTGTTCCTGTTGCTAAGAAAGATGCCTGTTGCAGTAGTAACACTGATACTGTGAAAACAGAGAATAACTCTTCTGCATCCTGTTGTGGACCTAAACCAGAAAAGGTATCCTCATGTTGCTCTTCTGCATCCGCCATACAAATCGAAGAAGTAACATCAGAAACTTCATGTTGTAGTGATAGCTCATGCGAATCCCCATCAACCCGTGATAATCAGAAAGTAACAGGAGATGGTGTACAAACATATGTGGTCGATGGTATGGACTGCGGAGCTTGTGCCTTAACAATCGAAAAACATCTACAAAATGTATCTGGTGTTGAGGAAGTACGAGTGAATTTCGCTACAGGAAAAATGCAAATTCGTCATAATCGAAATGCAGATGACATTATTAAAGAAGTATCTAATGCAGGATTTGAAGCCTCCTTAGCAGGAACTCGTAGAGGATCTGCACCTGTTTCGAAATCAAAAAATACAACTTTGATTCTTTCAGGGTTATTTTTAGCTTTAGGATTTGGAGGAAGTTTTACAAACATATCGACTCTTCTTATTACACTTCTTTATGCGGCAAGCATTGGTATTGGTGGTTATAAACCTGCCAAAAGTGCCTTTTATGCAATCAGAAGTAAATCACTTGATATGAATGTTCTCATGATATCGGCTGCTATTGGTGCTGCATTAATTGGTCAATGGCTAGAAGGCGCAACCGTTGTTTGGTTATTTGCATTAGGCGCAACGCTACAAAACAAATCAATTGAACGTACACGAGAGTCCATTCGTGGATTAATTGATTTAGCGCCATCAGAAGCTTGGGTAAAAGTTGGAACTGAACTTATAAAAAAATCTGTAGATGATATTGCAGTGAATACAACGATTGTTGTAAAGCCTGGTGAAAAAATCCCACTGGACGGCACAGTTATAGGAGGAACTTCTACTGTAAACCAAGCACCGATAACTGGCGAATCTATCCCAATCGATAAACAAATTGGTGATTTTGTATATGCAGGAACAATTAATGAAGAAGGTTCGCTTGAGATTACAGTAACTAAACTCGTTGAAGACACTACGTTATCTCGAATTATTCATCTCGTAGAAGAAGCACAAGAAAAGAAAGCACCTACAGAGGCATTTGTGGATCGCTTCGCAAAAATCTATACACCTATTGTTTTTGTATTAGCAATTGGTGTCATGCTTATCCCTCCCCTTCTTGGTATGGGCGAATGGATGGAATGGATTTATAAAGGATTAGAACTTCTTGTTGTTGCGTGTCCTTGTGCTTTAGTTATCTCAACTCCTGTTGCTATTGTATCTGCAATTGGAAATGCAGCAAGAAACGGTGTACTCATTAAAGGTGGTACCGCTCTGGAAATCGCAGGTTCATTAAATGCTATTGCATTTGATAAAACAGGTACATTGACCGAAGGAAAGCCAAAAGTAATACATGTACGAAGCTTAGATTGTACTGAAGATGAGTTATTATCCATCGCAGCAACGATTGAAGAATACTCTAACCATCCAATTGCAAAAGCAATTACGGCTTATGCGAAAGAACATCAAACTTCTATTCACAGCGGAACTGACTTCCGCGCAATTGTAGGAAAAGGTGCTCAAGTAACGATAAATGACGAAACATACTACGCTGGAAATAAAGCATTATATGAAGAGTTTGGAGTTTCGCTTCAAATGTGGAACGAACCGATTCGGGAAATGCAAAGAATTGGTCAAACCGTGATACTTGTTGGAACAAACAAAGTTATTTTAGGAATGATTTCAGTAGCAGATTCCATTCGTTCTACTACTTATGGAACAATTCAAGAATTAAAACAAGCGGGTATTCGTGAAACCGTTATGTTAACAGGAGACAATGAAGGAACAGCTGAACACATTGCACAGAAAGCAAAAGTAGATCGCTATTTTGCTAACTTACTTCCAGAAGATAAGGTTCATTCTGTAAAACAGCTTCAATCTGAAGGGAAAACAGTAGCTATGATTGGGGATGGTATTAATGATGCTCCTGCCCTTGCTACCGCAAACCTTGGTATTGCCATGGGTGGTGCAGGAACTGATACAGCAATGGAAACGGCAGATATTGTATTGATGGCAGACAATCTTGAAAAACTTCCTTATACAATGAAACTAAGCCGAAAAGCATTGCACATCATTAAACAAAATATATGGTTCTCATTAATTATTAAATTCATTGCTCTTGCCTTTATCTTCCCAGGTTGGCTTACTCTTTGGATGGCTGTACTAAGTGATACAGGGGCTGCGCTGATTGTCATACTTAACAGTATGCGTTTATTACGAAACAAATAATAAGATACGGGGCTACCTAGTAGCTCCATATCTTAAATATATTTTGAAAGGGTATACATATGAAAAAAATGCGTGTAATTAGATTACTTATGCTTATTTCCATAATTACAATTTTAGGAGCATGTAGTGATAGTAAATTAAGAGATTCACTCGATTGGGATGTAGAAAAGTTTACATTTACAGATCAACATGGTAAAAAGTTTGGTTCATCTGAGTTAAAAGAAAAGGTTTGGGTAGCTGATTTTATCTTTACAAGTTGTCAAACTGTTTGCCCACCTATGACAGCCAATATGGCAAAACTTCAAAAAATGTTGAATGCAGAGGGAATTAAAGATGTAGAGTTTGTATCATTCAGTGTAGATCCTGAAGTAGACACACCTGAAAAAATAACAGAATTTATGAAGGTCTATGAAATGGATACAAAGAGAACTCATTTCCTAACAGGCTATACAAGGCCAGACATTGAAAAGTTTGCAAAAAAGAACTTCCAAACCCTTGTAACCAAACCAGAAAATAACTCACAAGTTATACATGGTACGAGCTTCTATCTCGTAGACAAAGATGGAAAAGTTGTAAAGAAATATTCAGGTCTTCAAAACACACCATATGAGGATATCATCCGTGATATTAAACGAATTCGATAACTAAAAAACTTCTTATTAGGTTCCTATTAAACTTTAAAAATTTGAGGTGTTTACATGAAGAAAAAACAAGGCTCTCACATAAAATTATTGTTAATTACCACATTAATCATTTTCGCTGCAGTTACAGCTTTCGTCGTTTTAAATAAAGAAGAAAAAGTGGCTACAAATAAAGTGATAAAAGATTTACCTCCTATCGGTAAGCAACCTACTTTAGGAAAAGAAGATGCACCAGTCTCTGTTATTGAGTTTGGTGACTTCAAGTGTCCAGCTTGTAAAGCCTGGGGCGAGCGTATCTTCCCACAGCTTCAAAAAGATTATATCGATACGGGGAAAGTTAAATTTTCATATGTGAATGTTTTATTCCATGGAACAGAATCTAAATTGTCTGCCTTAGCTGCTGAATCTGTTTATAAACAAGACCCACAAGCATATTGGAGCTTCCATAAAGAATTATTTAACGCACAGCCAGAAAATCATGATGCTCCATGGATTACTCCCGAAAAACTATTAGAAATTGCAAAAACACATACACCAAGTATTAATACTACTCAACTCGAAGAAGATTTGAAAAAACAAGCAGAACAAGAAGAAGTAAACAGAGATGAGAAACTCACACAAGATTACGGTGTAGAACAAACACCGAGCATTGTTGTAAATGGAATAATGTTATCTGATCCTTATGATTATGAACAAATCAAAAATTTAATTGAAAAAGCATTGAAGGAAAAGAAATAATGAATACAACAAAAAAGAATTTTGAATGGCGTAATTACACCTTATATATGGCATGGATTGTTTCAATGATTGCTACACTAGGCAGTCTATTTTTCAGTGAGATTCTTGGATTCATACCATGTGAATTGTGTTGGTTTCAACGAATTATGATGTATCCGCTCTGTATTATTTTAGGAATTGCCACGTTCTATGATGAAAAGATCATTAAAAAATATGTATTACCGATTTCTATTATAGGTGGAAGCATTTCACTTTATCATTATGCAATACAAAAAACCCCTGGTGTTTCAGAAATTAATCCATGCGTTCAAGGTGTCCCTTGTAATGTTGATTATATTAATTGGCTAGGTTTTATCACAATCCCATTTTTAGCTTTAATTGCTTTTTGTATGATTACTTTGTTTATGTTATTAACGAGATCAAAAAAGAATTAATAAAAAATATGTAAATCGAAGCATTACCTATAAAGGAATTTCTACAGAGAGGAGACAGTATGATGTCAAAGATCATACCTGTAGTTTTATTAGTAAGCCTGTTAATTGGCTGTAGTTCCGTTAATGATTCATCACCTACTAAGAATGAAAAAACACAAAATCAGTTACAAGAAACAAAAAACAAAGGTGAACATTTTAAAGGCGATACTCTAGAAACAACAGCTAATATAGAAACTCTCCCTTCTTTTTTATCATCAACTACAAATGGACAAGTCTCTCAAATTTATGGAATGGTAGGAAAAGACACTGAACTCTTAAAATGGATTCCTTGTTACTGTGGGTGTGACGAAAACTCCGATCATAAAAACAATAAAGATTGTTTTATCCGTGAAATTAAAGAGAACGGTGAAGTTACATGGGAATCACATGCGATGAGTCAAGCTGCTTGTGTAGATATCGCTTTCCAAGCCGTTTTAATGAAACAAAATGGAGCCTCTACTTTAGAAATTCGTGAATACATCGACAAACAATATAAGAAAGAAGGTATAAAGGCAACCCTAACACCGATGCCTAGCGCTTAATAAGTTTTTTAGGAAAAGTTATCCTATTTGGTTTTTAACATAACTAATTAAATGTTACTCTATTATACAAAATGAAATCTCCTAACATATTAGTCATGTATAATATGTTAGGAGATTGGTATTTTAAGTGTTTTTTTGATTTAGGTCTTGATAAATCTTACAGTGGTCGCTGTGATAATTGCGGCAACACTGCATTTAAAAGTTCCGTTAAAAATTTCATCTTCTTAAGAGAATGCCGACAATGTGGTATGAAGAAAATCATCTAGTCCTATCCAAGGGCTTTTTTATTATAAGGCAATATCCAAATAAAAAGATTTCCCTGATATATTGAAAGGTTTTATAATTTTCTATTTGTTTTCGTCTAGCATGGTATGTGGCACGTGTTCCACAATGAGTCTCATTTTTTACTGCTATAGAACCACATGTTTTCTTAAACGATTCCTCCAATTCGTTTCCCATATCGGGAATTTCTGATTTTGCAACATGTTTGCGGTATCCTTGCCCAAGTCAAGATAAATATGATAGAACCAGCAGCTTAAGTCTTAAATATAATATTTAAAAATGGATATGCTTAATTGCATATCCACTATCAAGATAGTATACACTTTCCTTGTACATACTTTCTTCCTACTTATATACTTACCTTCGCTTCTCCAATATCCTGTTTTTTAATTAAATTTAAGTAAAAATGTGAGACAGTTGTATTATAATAAGGAGAAATGAAAATAAATGATAGATTAAACGTAAACATTCCTATAAATGCAGCTAATAAAAACCAACCAATAAATGATAGCCAAAGAACAAACAATTTTAACTTTTGTCCTTTCATTATTCTTTTACTTTCTCTAAATGCTTCACTTGCTGTATAATTAGGATTCTCAACTAATATGTAATACGACATGGAATAAGAAAAATATTTAATAATACCTGGAATAATAAATAATAGGCTCCATAAAAAAATAAAAATAGCTTGCATTAAACCTAGCTTCATTGATTTAAACAAATTCTTCTTTTTAAATCCTGAAAATACATCGTCTACCTTAACTTCTTCTTGTTTCCCTAAGTGTAAAGTAAAAACAGAATATCCATAATTAAAGATACCTTGAATGACACTGTAAATTAGGAAACATCCCCCCCATAAACCAATATAACTTAGAATAAGTGCAGCAAGTGCTACCGGATCTACTTGTGGTTGCCCACCTAATGAATAAATAAATAATGCATCAGGACCAATTATCCCGATAAACAGTACAAATATTAAATACATAAAAAAGGCGATTGCTGATGCACTTAAGGTTGGTACAAAATAGAATAAAGCTGATACTCCTATACCTACCCCCCATTTCCCATCTAACGAATTCAATGCTGCTTTCTTTAAATTTCCAATCATACTTGTGTCCCCTTCTTTTTTCTTATTTTCCTTTACTTAAAAAATAAAAGAACTTGTAGCAAGGCCCCGCTACAAGTTCTTTTAGCCAAATACTTTAGCTCATCGAAAAATTTTTTATTCTACACAATCGGGGGTAATGCCTAAAATATGGTTTGTTAACATCATTATATAACATAATTATGAATTTTCGCTAAAGATTCTTTATATTTAGAAAAATAACCCTCCCCTTTTTCACTTATTTTTTTATGTAGTTTTACCTATTAAAGATACGTAAAAATCAACTGTACTAATTGAATCCAAAGTTTATTTAATAAATATGAAAAGACCACCTACAAAATTTCATAGGTGATCTTTTTTGTGATTTTGCACTTGTGCACTACTTTAAAAATATATCACAAATTCTTCTTTTTTTGTTAAAGACTTATTTCTACAAAACAATTCTGGGAGCATAAATTAATTCTTTCAGCATATGAATACTTCGAGTATTATATCATCACTTATTCTTAAATAAAGGTGCCATTTTATCGATCCGATTTGTCCAAATTCCACCTGTATAATCTTCAGGAATACGTTTTATATCTTCGGGTGAGTCAAATCCACTGGAAAATCCAAATCCATTTCCACCTACAATGATAACGCGAGTATCTGCTTTATCCATTCTATTAAGAAAACGATTTGGCCATCCCCAAAGCCAAGGAGCTACTTTGTCTGGAATATGTAACTCTCCATGCTTCAGACTTGATGGCATGTAACCAGTCCACCCTAACGCAATATAAGTAAGAAGATCCTTTTTCATAGTTGCTTTTGACATTGTTCGTAAACTAGGGATACGCTCCTCAATCGCAGCAATTGGTTTATCACCACCATATACAGTTAGTTGCTCAAGGCGTTTTACTGGTAGTTTCTTAAGATAAGCAGCCAATTGTATTCCTTCATTTTCATCATCACTTTTGATATGAATAAGAAAAGAACGATTTGGAAAATGGTTAAGTACTTCATCGAGTGTTGGCATAAGATTAATCCCTTTACCACGGAACGGGAATGTTTTCCCCCCATCAGCTGTATAACCGTATCCAATATCAAGTGCTTGTAATTCTTTTGTTGTAAAATCTCTTGTAACGCCTTTACCATTAGTACGGCAATCAAGCGTCCAGTCATGAAAAATAACAAAATTATTATCTTTAGTTGGTTGAACATCAAACTCTACTAGATCAGCTCCAGCTTTAAATGCAGCTTCCATAGATGGAATTGTATTTTCTAAATAAGAGTGTTCAGGTTTATTTATACGTTCTGCTGTACATGTATCACTCTCAATCTCTTCCATGCTAAATGTTTGGGAAAGTCCTCGGTGAGCAAGAAGTATAGGAGCCCCCTCGTCCCTTTTAGCAAAAAAAGAACTGTTATTTACATAAATAAATGCGAATAGGAAAAGAATTATCCAAGTCGTTTTACGTTTCATTAGCCTATTTATTTTATTCATTGTATTCTCCTCTTAACTACTCATTGAATTCATTTAAACAATTTTAGACTTTTTAAATACTGATAAATGTTACATCCTATCTTACTACATTGCAATGGATTTCATTGGAAATTACAGGTTAGTACTTGGGTATGTCTTATACATGTATTTAAAAAATTGTAGTGTTTTCTTCTCTTTTAATTAATGAAATTCAATTGATTTTTAATAAAACCATTTAATTTACGTATTTTTATTTGCTCTAACAAGGGTCTCACCATATACCCATCAAGCTAAGAAAAATAAATACCCCAAAATGATAATTTTAAAGACTTATTTGCGGAATACAGCTCGGATTTTCATTTTTGGGAGTATAGGTGGTTGGAATATGGCAGGATCCAATGACAATAAAGTTAATCAAATATCCCTATTTCAATCAACCAGCAAGTTGGTTGAAATAATAGTACGAGAAAAAGTGCTAAAGCGAGTGCGATTAGTTTTTTCATTTTCATTGCGGTAGTCATTCTATGTATAGCGTAAAATAGACATTTACGTTTGTCATGCTCCTATTATGGCAAAGCAATTTGTATTTTCCCTGTAGTCAACCTGTAGTTTGTCTGTAGCGGAGAAAATCAAAAAAGACCGGCAGGAATAACCCTGTCGATCAAAGTGATAAAGCTTGGTTGCTAACATCAGGGGTGCAGACGCCTCATAACAAAATGGCTGAGATAAAACAGATAGGCGAAATATAATACTACGAATACAGTTACTACCAAAGCAAGTATATTTACAACCTTAACAGTCCTATTTTTGAAAATCTTGAACAATAAAGCATAAATACCAATGCCGATTACCCCTCCAAGCGTATTGTCAAGTACATCAGTAATATCGCTTCTTCCTATTGCGAAAATGAATTGTATAGCTTCAAACGCCAATGTCAAAGCAACAATTGGAAGAACTTTCTTCATAAAAGGCCATTTGCTTTTTAGTATACAAATATATATACCTAAAGGGATAAAAATAAGTATATTACCTCTTATTTCTCTAAAATCAATAGTTCCGCTGTCATCTAAAGACCCCTGAAATGGAATCAGATTGATTACTCGTATCCCGTCTGATATTTCAGAAGAAAAAAACGGTAATTTGAAGAGAATGACGCCTGTCAACAGCAGCATATATATTACAAACAATGCAATTGTAAGTTTATTTCGGTTTTCTGATTTCATTATTTTTCTCCTTGTGTTATTTATGCCTTTGGCAAATCCATCCAAAATAGAACGCCATCCGGAACGTTTTCCAAAGCATATTCAATGTTCATTACTTCCAACGTTTTCCGCACGATGGTCAAGCCTAAACCGTTGCGCCCATTTTTCCGCCCCCGCACTTTATCCATACGGTAGAATGGGTCAAATAACTTAGGCAAAACTGTAGCGTCTATCCTTGCATCTGTGTTTAGTATACAAAGGCGATATTGTTTAGCCGCAGGCTCGCTCCATATCCTAATTTCACCGCCTATAGGCGTATTCTGTACTGCGTTCAAAATGATATTGGAAAGTGCCTTTTGAAGCATTTTAGAATCGACAAGGCAGTTTTGTCCGTCAGGAATGTCCATAACAATGCACTGACCGTTTGCTTCAGCTAATATCTGAAAGTCAGGCAGTATGTCAGCCACTAATTGCCTAACTTTCAGTTTTTCAGGATCTTGAGAGATTTTCCCATCGCTCAGGTTGACAATCTCCAGTATCTCGGAAACCACATCGTCCTGCGCCTCCATCATCTTCACGCATTCGCGCAGGTATTTGGGATGATCTTTGTAATCACCTACATTTTCGAGCATACCCTCCAGCAAGATACTTGTTGCCGCAATAGGCGTTTTTAGCTCATGTGAAGCCGCCGAAAAGAAATATCGCTGTGCTTCCTCCATTTCCCTTACCCGCAGGATTTCATTTTCTAACCGGGAAATGGTATCTTTCAACTTATCGTACATAAAGTGAATGTCACGCGACAAATCGCCTACTTCATCCCGGCGTATAGGCAGGCTTTGCGGTACATCTTCAAGCCTTGTCATTTTCCCGGCGTCATCCGCCAGTCGCTTAATTGGGCTGGTTATCTGCCGTGCAAAAACATACGCGCACACAAGGCAGAGGGCGAGTATAATGGCAAACGCGACCAATGCCTGCACAATTATTTCATTGTAAAAGGCAGTTAATCCCGGTCTGGTCTGGGCGACGACAGAATAACCGAGGGCTTTATCATTATGCACCACATAGTAAAAGTCACCATTGAAATTATCCGTGGTATCAGCACCCGGCGTAGCGTAAATCACGCCGCGATTATCATCTATAATGCAAAACTCAAATGATTGGTTGTTATCACGAAACCTTTGCGCTGCTGCGGGAATATCGTTATAATCACTATTTTTTACTCTATTGACCAAAGGCTGATAGGACACTACTATTTGTTCCCTTTCAACTGCTCTGTACAGTGTTAAAAATTGACTTGAAAACAATGCGGCAGTTACGAAAACAATCAACAGCATAGCAACTATCGTATAAGCAAAAGTCTTAACAAATATCCCATTCTTTTTCATGAAGTTTCCTCCAATCGGTAGCCCACTCCGCGTACTGTTTTGATGATATTATCCGGTAGCTTCGCCCGTAGGTTTTTAATGTGAGTATGCACGGTGCTGCCATCACCGTCAAAATCGTAGCCCCACACGCGGGACAAAATAACTTCATGAGATAGTGTTTTTCCGTTTTTTTGCACCAGTAGCATTAAGATTTCAAACTCTTTAAGGGTCAAAAGTAATTCTTCGTCGTCATAAAAAACCTTGAAATCTTCCGGCAACAGAGTCAGCTTGCCATAGTGAATTTCCTTTGCTACCGCACCGCTGCGACGGAGCAGCGCCTCCACACGTTTCAGCAATAGCTGAATCTTGAACGGCTTAGTCACATAATCGTCCGCTTCCGCATCAAACGCTCTGATTTGATTCTCATCATCGGAAAGAGCGGTCATCATCAGAACTGGCGTATTATTCAGCTTACGGAACTCCCTTAAAAGCTCATGACCGTTCATTCCCGGCAGCAAGATGTCAAGAATGACAAGCTGATAGGTGTTATCATAAAATTTGGTATACGCTTCATCCCCGTTAAAACAGGCATCCACCTTATATCCCGCTCCAGATAAAAAGACTTTTACTGCATTGCAAATATGCTCATCATCCTCGACAAGCAGTATTCGTATATCCATAAATGTATACCTCCGAAAAAAGGATAACACAGCAATCTGTATTTTCCCTGTAGTTTTAAGATTGATTTCATTCGTCCATCAACAAGTTTTACGGTATCCTCTGGAATAAACCATGTCCAGCCGAGCGATATGCACCTATAATCCTGCCTGCTTACATAAAATCTGTATCCGACGATCTGAAATGCCCCATTTCTCACTGGCTTCTTTCGCTGTTACCAAAACTCATTACCAAAAACAAAGTGCCGATGATTATTGGTTAACTTCTTTTTTGTAATGGCTTAAGCGAACATATTACAATCAAATTTTATAGTTTTGACAGCTTACCGTACAAAATTTCCGAAATGTTGGTGTTACGCCTTCAAATAATTCTTCAATTTCTTTTTCGTTTATTAGAACTTTCCTCCTATTTATTCAAATCTAGGAATTAATTTTACATCACTTTTAACTTTATTTTCCCTAACGGTAAAAATTAACAAAATAACAATAAGAGATTTACTTTTGTTTTTAAATGACTTTATTATCAATATACAACACCCACCATCAAAATAAGGGTCAAAACCTTTGCCTATAAGTGGTACTGCCACATGCCTATCACCGTAAGAAAGGTCAACACCTCAAAAACAAAAAAACTAATTCCCTAAAATCACCAATTATTAAGAAATAAATTTTTCGTTTAGGGGGTAATTAAAAACCTTAGCTTGATCGCGCTCTATTAGCTGGATAGCAATGTAGCGTTACCCCTAACATTTGGATAGAAGTGTTTTCAAACAACATTATTTTAAAGCATTCATTTGCAACAAAACAAAATATTTTATGTATTATGTGAAGAACAATAATTTTCAATCAAAAACAAAGGAGGAAAAAGAATGAAAAAATTTAAAATTAGTATGATGGCATTCGTAACGACGTTATTAGTATTGTTGGTCCCTTCTTCTACATTTGCAAACACAATAGAGCCTTTTAGTTCTGGATGGGATTACTTAGGAGAAGAAACGCTATATTCAAATGGTGCTGAAAGCTATGTATATGCCTCGACTGGTGGAGATTACAAGATTTGCCGAGCTGCTGAAGTAGGTTCAACTAGTAAGTTAAAAGTTGAATTATGGGAGTACGATCCTGATAGCTATAATGATTATGTAGGCGTACGATATTTAGGACCTGGTGAATGTGGAGTTTTCAGAAATATTGGTGGTTTTGTGGATGGAGGAAATGAAGCAGAATTTTTTGCGAAATCAAGATCTAGCAGTAAGATGCATTTAATCTTTTTTGATTAATTCATTAACAAAATGTTCCGCTCTTTGTTTACTAACTATATTATCTTCTGTTAATTGAATTCGTTAAACAGCTTTCTCTATTAAATTTGTTCTTAATTTTAAAATAGTAATCACATCACTTTTCAAACGAAAATAATTAATTAAGGTTTTACACTTTCTCAATATTACGGTATCAATTTTCTTATATAATTAAATTATTCTCTTTATTTATTTTATGTATCTGTTCCCTTTGAACCCTACTATTATAGGGTTCCTTTTTTATGATCATATATTTATTAATTAATTCATCGATTTCCTGACTTAAATGGAGGACTTTCGTATGACTAAAACCATGTTTATTTACCAGTTCTACTAATTGTAACTTTTTATTTTCTATTAGATCATTTAACTTCGCCACTAACATAAACTTTTTTCTTTCACACTCCCCCTGAGCAAAATAAAAAGAGCTGCTCCCAGCTCTTGTATAATAAAAATCTTTATTATTGCAGTGTAAAATTTTCCATATTCTATTATAAATGAATATACATAAACCCAACAACAATAATTTTAGTGTATTTAAAAATAATAAAGCAGCAATAATTCATTACTGCTACAACTTCTTTATAAATTCATTATTAATATAAACATATTCTTCTGGTTCATCAGCTTCACCATACCAAGCTTTCAGCTTTATAATATGTTCTGCTACTTCTTTTAATATCAAATTCTTGAACTACTCACCACTTAACGTTCTTACGGACTGTTTGTAGTGAAAGATTCCTAAGTACAGAAGCCTAGCGGCTTCTAATTCATTAGGCTATCCCCGTAGTTCCTACGGTTAGAAGCCTTAAAGCTTCATTTTTAAGATTGATACTTGCGTTAATATCTCTGTCGTGATGACTATTGCACTTAGGACAATCCCATTCACGAAGATTTAGATTCTTAACGTCTTTATTTTGATACCCACAACAAGAACATAATTGGCTTGAAGCAAATGTTTTGGATACCGGAATGACTTGTTTTCCATACCATTTTGCCTTGTATTCTAGCAACGTTCTTAATTGTGACCAAGATACTTCGCTAATCGCTTTTGCTAACTTATGATTTTTTAACATATTCGATACTTGCAAATCTTCTATACCGATAACATCGTGGTTTTTGATGATTTCAGTTGAGATTTTGTCCAAGTAATCTTTTCTAGCATTAGCTATGTATTCATGAATTCTAGCTACCCTTACTCGTTGTTTATTCCAGCGAGAAGATCCTTTCATTCTTCTAGAAAGAACACGCTGTGCTTTTGCCAACTTCTCTTCCAATGAGCGGAAAAATTTAGGATTTTTATAGGTTGTTCCATCTGACAAAATGGCGAAATCTTTTAATCCTACATCCATTCCAATATAAGAATGTGTTTTCGGAAGTTCTTGCACTTCTGTTTCAACTAACAATGACACAAAGTATCTGCCAGAAGGGTTCCGTCTAACCGTAGCATTTAAAATACGTCCCTTTACTTCAAGACTTTTGGCAAATCGAACAAGACCTAGTTTCGGCAATTTCATTTTGTTTCCCACAACAGCAATGTTTTCATTTATTTGTTTTGTGGTATAAGATTGTACGTTGTTCTTTTTAGATTTGAAACGCGGGGCACTGTTTTGTTTTTTAAAAAAGCGTGTGTAAGCATCCGCAAGGTTGCGAACAGACGATTGAACAGCAATACTATCGACGTCTTTTAGCCAAACAAACTCTTTCTTCATGGCAGGAAGTTTGGCAGAGCATGTACCATATGTCAAACCTTTTCCTGTTTCTTTGTATGCATTATCCCATAGAGATAGGAAGTGATTGAATACAAAACGAGAACAACCAATCGTTTTATTGATCAGGATCGCTTGTGCTTTATTTGGATAGATACGAAATTTATACGCTTTATTGATCATCCTTCGTTTCACCTCCATTTCGATATATATCTATTATACACCAAACATATATTCGATTGATAGTGAAGTGATTATGACAAATTGTCCGGTAACACTTTACATATGTCGAACAATTAAGATGACTTCCTGCCATCTCTTGTTCGAAGCCAATTCATCTCCCACCTACTCGCTGGGCTACGTCCTTTACGCTCCTTAAGGAAGGAGTCTTCTTGGCTAAATTGATAAATAATGAAATAGGTGTCACATTATATTCTGTATCTCTGAAATTCTTTAAATTGGCTATAAATGACCATTCATTACCTTTTAAATTTGTATAATAGTCATTCTCTTCTTCCCAGTTTCCTACGTGCCACCTCATATATAGAAAATCATCTTCTGCTAATGCTTCATTTGTCTGTTCCTTTGTAAATGGAATGTCTTTACTACGATTAACTTTTATATATTCTTTAACAAATGGAAACTTTAATGCTGCTTCTTCCCAGCTTCCTGTATTTATTAATTCCACCAATTCTTTATATTCATCCTTTATAATTACTTTATCTCGAAAGGCTGTATACATTTCAAAAGACAATTTTATCACCTTCTTAAATTCATTATGAATTTAATTAACATATATACTTAACTACACAATAGATGGTTTTAGAAATCGCACTACGTTTCCCTTTTCACTAAATTCACTCTCATTGTTACAATTTTTCGAGGAGAGATCCACTATATAACTCTCTGAAATTTTAAAAGTTCTTTCCTCATTAAACATTGTCAAAGGAACTGATACTCCAACATTATTATCTAGATGACTTAATACCATTACAGGTATAGTTTCTCCTTTTAATAAATCAACATATGAGGTCTTAACTTTATAATAATGACCTTCTAAAAAATGCATTTTCCCGTTTATTAAATCCACTGCAACTCCATTATTACAGTACGCTAAGCTTTGATTTGAAAAATGGATGTCATCCGATACTTTAATAAATTTCATCGTTTTATTATCAAATATATAGTAACCCTCTCTTACTACAAAGAGATTATGAGGATTGATAAACTCTAGCAAATAATGCGTAATTTCAAAGCTAGTATCCCCCTCAATCATTTCTCTGTATTCTACATAAAGTTTCTCTAATTTTTTAAATGTACTTAATTTGATCCCCTGATTTGGTCTTGATGCAAGTGTTAAGTCATCTAATACCCATTTAGCCACGTATGTTGACGTTGGAATCATTTACAATATACCCCCTTCAAAATTCTATATATGAACATATAAACTATTTAAATTTAATAAATTGGGCTCTACTTAAAGTATAGGCAGAATCTATTTGATAACTAAGATAATTCTCTAACTTTTTCATATTTACTTCCTATAAATTATATTTATCAAACTCTAAAACGAATTCTTTATAATCAATTTACATTTTCAGAAAATTGAGATATTATTTGTTATATACACCTTTTTTATTTTTTAAATCAATTTCAATACACACAAGCCCTTCGGGTTACTTGAAAGAAGAATGTAATGCTAAATGCATTGGTTCTTACTATCCAGTATCCTTGAAGGGCTTTTTGTATTGTCTAGAAAGGAGAGAATAAATGAGTTTTAATGAATTCGTATTAGATCAATGCGGTAAAACATGGCCAGAATTAAAAAATGATGCTCTTACTGAGAATCAGGATCTAGCACATGAAGACATTCAAGAAATCATTTCAAAACAATACCTACTTTTAAGAAATGACTACGAAGAATTTCGATTAGAAACACAGTAAGAAAATATTAAACGCATGTATGCGTAATGAACAGACTTCTCAATTTTGAGGAGTTTTTATTATGGAGGGAGTTAAGATGAATAATTTTATTGAGCTGCTAAATGAAACTTACTGGGACAGTTGTTCACTTCACGAAAATGCTGAAATTCAAAAGTTCTCTAATAACAAAATTGAATTTACAAAAACGATGCTTTTTTTAGATTCCTATAATCGTATCTACAAGAAGAATCCAGAAGTTTTTACTTTTATGATGGAAATACTCTCTTCAAGTCTCATTAAAGCAATATATCGTTTTATCGCTCCGAAACTTGAAGAAAGAAATCTTCTCGAAAAAACAGAAGTACGTCATAAATTCCAAAATACGCAGCAAAAGTCAACTTTCTATTTCAACAGTAAGATAGGGCAATATGAATTGAGTATTAACTTTGAAAGTATTACATCGATTAGCATGTACTTTGGAAGTCATGTGTTTGACGATATTATGCTACTAGACAGACAAATTGACTTTCTGTTGGACCAATTTTCAGATGCAGCAGCAAGTCATTATGAAGATGATAGAAATACTATTAAAGATAATAAGGAGGAATTATAATATGTTTGAAAATAATAATGAGTTATTTAGTTTATATTTAAATAGTGAGTTTCAAGGGTATTTGAATAGCGAAGATTATCGTCAAATAGCTGCAGCAATTCGTGTTTATGGAATGAAAGGAGATCTGATTATTACTTCTTTCATGGATACTATGGTTATTTCGACAATAGGCATATTTTTAGATTATTGCTTACCCGAAATACGTCAACCATTAATGCAGGAACTAGTGCCAATGCAACAAAGTCCAGAGACTCCGGAACTAGTCCTTCTTGGAAACATTCAATTTTACGCTCAAGATGATGAAACAATTGAAGAGTTTGCTGAATTTTTATTAGAACGAGTTAAAAATACTCCGAATTATCCAGATGGGTTAATTCAGGGTGTTATATATGGAGTTGTTATTCCTGTCGGGATGGAATCAACTAAAGAATCCATAATAGAAGACTTAAATGAACAACTAACTATCAGTAATTAGGATCTGGGTAAAAACCAAATTTTATAGTTTCAAAATGGGGTTATATTCAATTGGAATATGCCCCTTTTCTGCTTTTAAAAATAGTCAAGGGGGTACTTTTATGTTAGTGGCATTTGCATCTAAGACAAGTAATGTTGAACGGTTTATAAAATCATTACCAAATATAAAGTCAGTAAAAATTACTGACAATTTACTCCTTGAAGAGGATTTTATACTCGTTACTTACACAACAGGTTTTGGTCAAGTGCCACAACTTGTAGAAGACTTCTTAACTAAGAATTTTAAGCACTTACGAGGCGTTGCAGCAAGTGGCAATCGCAATTGGGGAGACATGTTTGCAAAGAGTGCAGATGTTATCTCTGATAAATACAACGTACCCGTATTAATGAAATTTGAGTTATCTGGAACGATAAATGATCGCAAGAAATTTGAATCTATTTATTCACAGATTGTATGACGGATATTTAAGAATTAAATCATGCAGACCAGGGGGAATAAAAATGGCAAGTATTAATGGGATTGAAATCAAGACTTACACAATTAAACGAGGACATGAGGGTGAACCACTACAACAAGCAGTGGTATATATAGATGGAAAAAAAGCTGGCTATATATCTGACGGTGATTGGGGCGAACCAATGGTATTGTCATTTAGTAATTATGATTTAACCGTTATTAAGCAAAGACTATTTGCATATGCCAAACATGAAAATTTCATTTCCAGTATGTCTGGTGATATAGAAATGCTATTTGCATTACTACTTGGATATGTAAATTTGGAAAAGGTATATAAAAAGAATAAGGATTTCATCTTATTAGTAGTTGGTCTCCGCGAAAATTATTTAAAAGGCTGGTCGATAAACAGTGAGTTAGTATATTGGAAATTAGAAAATTATGATCAAAAAGATTTAAATAATTTTATAAAGAAAATAAAAAAGAGTGAAGGTTGTTCTGAAGTGATTATGTTTCAAAAACAAGAAGATTTCCATATTAGCACCCATGACTTTATTCGTATTTAAGAAAAATTCACTTTCACTTATTAATAGTCAAAATATCGTTTTTTAATTTAACTTTGATGAAATTTTAAGATTAAATACTTGGATAAAGCTTCTGATTCACCCAGATTATTTGGGTGAATCAGAATTATATTAAGGAGGTCCTTCATGCTTAATTTAGTTAATAATAAATCCCAAACTCCTACTATGAAATTTCCAAGAATCAAAAAACTAATACAATTTGATGTAGATATTTGGCTATATAAAAATAAATTACCTATCGATCTATTGGATTTACACTTTAAAAAATGTACAAATTGTTCTTATTATGTGGAGACAATTGAACTATTTGAAAAGAAAACCATACACGGTCAATCATATAAGGATATATGTAGCGATTGTGATTATGTTTTACGTAATTACGTGTGAAATTCTAAATGATATTTCCGTCCTTTCAAGGACAGCATTCCCTTGATTACTATATGTTTAAAAATATATTAAACATATGGTACGTGAAATTTTATGAAGAACACTTTAGGAGGTATTAAACACATGGCAAATGTTGTGTTAATTATAAGGCATTCAGATTTATTGAAATCTATGAATGAAATATTAACTAATTCTGAATCAGTAGAAAAAGTACACGAATTACTGAATAAGGCAAAAACAAAAAATACACTGCCACACGGTCTGTTATGGCATTGGACGGATTTTAAGTGGGATATGCCAGAGGAACTAGGAGAAAACATAAACGATACTAAAAATAGTGAATCTATTTTACTTTTATTTTATTGGCTAAATTGCATTGGAAGTGAAAACTATTATTTAGCGAGAATTGAGGAAAAATATGTTATCGATGGGCATGATCCATTAGATACGTGGGGTAACTTACGTGTACCATCATTAGATTTATCCTTAAATATTTCAATCTCCTTTGGTTTTGAAAAGGAGGATACAATATGAAAATACGTAATATTTATCGTCATAGTTATGGAACGGCAAGTATAGATAAAATTCTTCCTTCAATAATAACTAAAAGCATTTGGGATTTTTTTAAAACACAAATACTTTCAAGAAACAATTCTTTATTAAGCTATAAACACATCTTTGATTTAAAATTGGAGGATAATTATTTAGTATTAAATTATCAACCAGAAAGTCCAGGTTTTGAAATACGTTCCAAAACGAATGTAAAAGTGGATAAACTTCCATTAGCACACCGTATATGGATTATTGATAATGGTAAAAGTTTTATTATGATGTTACCAACGGATTATTGATAGGAATTAAACTATACACTTATTTTACTTAGTAAAATAAGTGCTTCAAAATAATACCATTTAAAATACCGGTTCTTATTAGAACCGGTATTTTTATTATGTATGAAGCTTTAGGATCCATTAATTATAGGATAGCCTATAGATATAATACACTCCCCTATAGTTAGGTTACTTAGATTTTTTCAATTCTTTGTTTACTTTATCAATTAACTTAGAAGCAGTTTCTAATCTTTCAACCCCAGCATCAACTTCATTTTCTTTACCCTTATCTAAAGCTTCTTGTATGATTGCCACTCCATCTTTTACATGAATCATCGCTACACCTACATTATGTTGTACTGGGAAATCTTTTTCTTCATACTCTAACTTACTTAATTTGTCCACTAGCTCTAAATAAGGTTTAGATACTTCTTTTAACTTTTCTGACTTTTTCTTCATTGACTTGCTACTTTTTACAATATCGTCTATTTCTTTAGATTGTTCGGAGAAATCTTTCATTAAATATTCTAGGTTTTTACTGAAGTCTTCTTTTTTATTTTGTTTAACAGAAGCTTCCATTGCTTCATCTTTCTTAACCTTTGCCTCACATCCAACCCCAGTTAACATTAACATTGGAACTACTAAAAACGATAAAATCTTACGTTTCATTGACATATACCCCTCTCAAAAAATTGTAAGTAATTAACATATGAAAAGATAACATAAATTGCGTAAATAGACTATAAAAAAATAGCGATTTTTACGATACTTACGTTATTTGAATTACGAGTTAGATTTAGCACTCGACATGATTCCTCTTTTAGTAATAACATAATTCTCTGGTAAGCAATTTATGCCTGGATGATTTTCGCAACGTGAAAAAAGCTCTTTTAAATCTCGTTGAAAATCACTACGTGGACGCTTTGGTTCTGCAATTCCCCATTTATCCATGCATTCTAGAATCAAGGATTGAACCTCCGGGTATATCCTTGCAGTTTCAAGAAGACAGCCCACTGCCACTGAGCGGATAGGTTCCTCGTATGTTTTCTTCAGTTTATCTACACAGCTTGTAGTCATGTGCCAAAGCCATACGTGATAAGTTTGATTACTATCAGGGGTAGGTGTATCAAAGAATCCCCTGCGAATGCATGCCCATAAAGCTAGTATACTATTTTTAGTGAGAGTAGAAGATTCATGGTTCTTAACATTAATGACAAGTGAATTTATATGATTGGATATATTAATGCCTCTTTCAGCCACTCTCCTCCATATACTGCAAATGAACTCTTTTGTTGGTATATCCGATCTATAATAATCCGATAACACCAGCTCTACTACTTCTGGTGGCAGAGAAACGTTTAAGGAAATTAATTCATCCAACATCAAAGCTGCCCGATACTGAACATATCGTTCAGAATTTAACGTGTCACGTGCCTTCTTGTCAATATACAATAATCTTGCGATTTGTGTAACGTATGGTTGCAGATCAGCGTCCCTATTCAGACTTTCATAAGCCACTTCTAACAAATCAGCAATTAATTCAGGGTTGTTCATTTGAGTGTAAACACCCTTATCATGCTTGTCATGGCATAAGCTCTCGATATAGCTAACTATCCAAATTGCTGCCTTCGACGTTTCACCAGATGACAGTATAAAATCAGCAAGGCTACTCTTCGTACTTTGGCGTTGAATAGATTCCCCAGAAACAAATTGCTGCAGCTTATCCAAAATGATATCACCTTTTAACATATCAAATACAGATCCCCCTTCACTTACCAGTAAAATTAGGTTTTTCATATACTAAACTTATCGCTAGTCTCTTCATCTCTATACACTTTACCTTATTTTAGTAATTATTGATGTAACTACTAAATAGTAACACATATTGGAACAGTCCTGCGAAATGCCCTCATAAGGGCTAGCACATCACCAATTTCAAATTAAGACACTTCCTACTGGAAACTTTGGTGTTCACAAATAATAAAAATGTTTAAAAAATAACGTAGTTGTTTCTGTATTGTTTAAAGAAATGTGAGTACTACAGAAACAACTATATTTTAAAATTTAATAACTTTATTGTCTTTTTACATTTTGATTATCCTTTATTTAACTTCTAAAGTTTAGTATTTTATTGTTTTTTTATGCTCCCCGGGATACCGTCAGTATTTTCAAAATAAGCTATGCTATGAGGAAAAATAAAGTAAGCTGCCCATGTGAACAGCTTATTTACATAATTTTCGTTATTGGAAGTCAATGTTTCTGAGAATCTATAAAGTTCTAGCGCTTATTTCCAATCAGTTTCTCCAGTTCTTTTAAATACATTTCCATTCTCTGTTCTAGAATATCCTTATTTCCCATTTGCTGTTCAACCTTATAACTTAAATCCTCTTGTTTTAACAGCATATAATGTTCATGAATTTCTAATAAGATCCACAAAAGATATTCATCAATTAGTCTTTTATATAGAGAGTGGTCATTGCCTGCATACCCTTTAACAAAACCCTCTGCTATGCCGTTTAATACGTCTACATTGCTATCATAACCCCTATTTATATATCTTGGAGCGTTGGAATAAGAAGGAAGAAGAAGTTTATAACAAAAGTAAAAGTAACCAGCATACTTTACATCAAAATCTAATCTAGGATATGGATCAATAACGGAAACATTATCCTGGTGGAATACTATATTCTCAGGGGTAACATCTTGATTAACTAAAGATATCTTTTGTATCCTTTTTCTTCGGATAGAAATGATACTCTGTATTTTTAATTCAACCCGTTTCCGATTGAATTTTAACTCTGAGTTACTTAGCTTTTTTAATGTTTTAAGATAAAAGTCATTATCTTGCTCCCATCTCTCTTGAATATCTAATGCTTCCTTACCTTCTATATTGTTTTCGCTCCATATTAAATTTCCATACCCCTTCAGCATAGGATCCTTATCGTGCATCTCTTTACAAAATTTTCCCAACAACTGTCCTAAATATAATGATTTGTTATAGTCTAAGCTATGTAACGGTAGACTACTTCCCATAAAGCTTTCTATATTAAATATTATTTCTTCATCAATAAAGTATTTAAATTCGGTCGGGCATATTCTCCAAATGCATTTGTTGGCTTGGTTATAATATATTTTGGATGATTCATATTCTGTAAGAAGATGCTGTCTGGTGTAAGTTTGAAGCTGATTATATGCTTTCTTTTTTTTAATTCTTATAACAAAATCTTGATTTGAAAATGTTTTTATTCTATAAACTTCATGCCATGCACCTTCTCCAACATGTATCAATTCTTTCAAATCATTTATCATTAATTGTTTTAAAATATAATCAATTTCTTTGTTAGTTAACTTTTGCATACGGTATTTTCACCTCCGGAAATATTTCCAAATAATTCAATTTTATTATAACTTCAATTTTTCCGTATGTATATCCTATACACTAATAGTTAACATAACGTCTCATTATCGGTAGCAAAGAAAAAGGGGAATCCTTACTCTCAGAAGGAATCCCCTTTTTTATTTTCTATAACGCTATTCATCTTTTTATACATTCCTATCCTGGCATGGGTTTTAGGGTTCTCGTTTGTTATCCGATTAGCCGAAAAACTGTATAAAATCTTGCATACTCTTAGCCTGGTTACTTTCAAAAATGCTGGTGATACCCCGTGGAAATCAAGCATATATACTATTGTGCTTCTTTTGGCGGTGCCCCAATATTAGCTTTTTACACTCTAAAATAAAGTCAATATCCTCACGAGTAGTATCCTCATTGTAAATACGTTCAATAGCTTCCGCTGCATACTCTTTATCTTCATATGTTTCTGCCAATCTCTTCATATAGTTTTTTATAATTTGTATTGCTTCTTCCTGATCTAAATTATTTTTCATTAATTCAGGGTTGAAATATCCCATTTCGTACACTCCGTTTCATTAATATAATGGTAATTCTCAAATATATACTGCAAATTGCATCATTTCTTCTTTCGTAAATTGTTTTCCTTCAGTTGTACCTTGTTTAGCCTTACCAAAAAACAATAAAAGTACTAGTAAAAACACGAATAGTACAGTATTAATCAATTTTCCAAGAACTACTCATAAAATAAAAAACACTATTCTTTCTGTAGAATCACGGGAAGAAATAGTATTTTTCCCTTAAAGGGAGATTTTATTTGGTTAGGTTATTGCAATAGAGTGAATCCCTTCTTACTCATCATATGGACGGAACTTTTCTCTCAATCCTTCTAATTCTTCTTTTTTGGCTTCTATATCAGCCTTTAGAAATAAACTCACATTCCCTAGCTTTTTAACTGGTGTCAACTTACCCGACTTAATCATAACGCTCATACGGGAGCGGCTAACCCCTAAAATCTCCATTGCCTCTGAAGTGATAAGAACTTCTTCTCTGATAAAATTCTCGACTTCTTCCCTAGAATTTAAATGATACTTCATTATTCTTCCCCTCTCATACATAACTTAATTATAAACATGATAGTATATACAATCCCCGCAACTATACATATCCAATCCAACGTGCTCATTACACTAAAATCATTTGCTATTACCCACAAAAATAAAATAACAAATACAGTTAAATCAATTGGTTTAATTTTTTTCATAATTTTTTGGTGACCGATGTTATAATAGTAATGAGGGGAATATGGCTGTCAACCCTTCCCCTCATCTTGCTTATTTGCGTTTACGTTTGTTACGTTTACGCTTTTTGCTTTGTTGTAGTTTCTTAGTCGCTTTAGTGTGGATGTCTAAACCAACGTTTATGATTCCGAACACTGAAGCGGTTATTGCTACAACATCTCTAATTGTATCGATCACTTTACCTCCATTTTATTTACTTAATGCATTGTAATATATCTATATATATTTTAGTAAGGATTTAATTAAGTTATTTAATATATTTAGTTTAAATAGAAAAGAAAACTTTTAGACTCGTTCAAATTTACTTAATGTATTAAATATAACAATACCTATCAAACTAAGAAAATCCAACTGCCCTCCATACCGAAATTTTGTACCAACTTCTCAAAGTAACTACTTTTAGAAGTTTTTTGTTTAGAGGGTACTCCAAAACCTTAGACTGGATGCTATCCAGATTAATGATGTTACCTTCAGATTATTAAATGAAAGAATCTGCTAGTTTTTAAAACAAATATAATAACCATCTATCGTATAACAGATAGATGGTTATTATATTTGTAAGTAGGTTATTAAACCATTTTTAACCTTATACATCTATTATTTAATTATTCTTTTTACATCCTCTACACTTACTGAAGTTGCTTCCGCTATGATTTCAATTGAAACACCTAAATTGAAAAAGTTTTGGATTAAATAAACTCTTTCTTGTTCTCTTGCTTTTTGATCAACCTCTAATAATTGTTGTAATAAATCTGTACTCATTATAAACACTCCTCTTAAATTTTTTTAACCCCCTAATCAACCAGGTTCTATGTTTACATAGAGCATTTTTAAACAATAAAGAAGAGCTGGTGGATAAATCCACCAGCTTTCCTTTTCTTGCTATTCAATTAGAAGCTAACCGTCGCTGCTTCCTCTCCTGAACTAATCATTCGTTGTTCAATCTTTCCTAGCAGTTCCTTTATCTTATCTGAATAAAGTTTGACTGCTTTCGTAGATTGAGCATTCTTAAGCTCTTCTGTCCATTCTGCTAAATCTTCTTTTTCTTGATCATCTAGATAATCAAAAACTTCCTTTCGAGACATCGGGCTCACCTCAACTCAACTCACTTTATTTGGCCGTTACATAACCAAATCTCCTCATCTCTCTATTTCTATTTATACCAGATTACTCCTCTATTATTCCTTATTCTTTTTTTCGAGTTCGTTCAATTTCTTTGAAATCGACTGAATCTCGTCGGTTTTTACTTGTTCTGTTGCCAAGCGATTGTGCAGCAGGAAAGCTTGCCCTGAAATCCCAGCAAGAATACTCACCTTAAGAATATCCATCATTGTTTCAGGGTTAAACATTGCAACACCAACGAGTGAAGCAATACTTCCTACAAACATCTCTCCCAAGAAACCCGGGTGAAATGCAAGCTTGCTCTTACGAGGCAACAAAAACTTTTTGTTTGTGATGTAATGACTAGCCAATCCTGAGACCATACCAGCCACAACTGAAACAATTACTGTAACCAACATAATATGCACCCCTTTTCGAAAAACTTTTGACATTGCAGCAGCAGTTTCTATTTAATAATTAATTGCTATAACATAGCATCACCCCTTTCAGGCAAAAACAAATAACCTTCCAGGAAAATGAATTGTTTACACAATGAAATAAAGTAACATAAAGTTCCTTTTTGTGTAATTTCATTAACCCGAAAGGTTATAAGTAATTAGTGATATAAAAAAGAAAAAGAAAAAAATGCAACTAAATTATATCACATTGAAGTTTGTTTAGTCTTTAAATTCCGAAAATTTATTTTGTTATTGTACTTTCTCAAGTTAACAAATCAAATTCTTTGATATCTTTACACTTTCTAATAATTCTAATGCCTGATGGTGATTTATTTTTTTCAATCTCCCATCAATTATGCTATAGATTACACTACAATTTTGATAAATATAGAATTCCAATATTTCAAATGCTACCTGTTTTTCTTCAAAGTTTTCATAATTACATAAATTTATTATTCTCGTTCCTGTCTCTCGTACTAACCACAATACCTTTCGCTCAAATAAGAAATAATAATATATATCAAAAAAATAAAAATCTTCTTGATATCCTATTAACTTATTTCGTATTATATTTTCCATCTTTATCAGCTCTGGATAAATTCCCAAATCTATTTCTGACGGTGCAATACAGGTATTCCCTCCTAAATTTTTTTCAAGAATTTGCAATGTCTTCAGTACTTCGTTAAAACTGTTGTTTTTTGTTTCTTTTCTCTCTTTCCATTCTTTATTTTCGCGATTATATATAGACACATTCATCAATATACACTCCTCTTTTTATCGTTTTTATTAAAATAAGTTTCTATTACCAATGCTACTAGTTACCATCTTATTGTAACTATCTTCAATTACATGTTGTTCTTTTTGATACTGATCCCATTCAGCGGCTGTGATATACGAGATAACATCTCCTACATGAATATAAATCGTATCACCTACACTGACACCTTCGAGTTCTGTATCGATTCTTAAATCGATATTTTCAATTCTAATTAATCGTTTGGTAATAAGTTTCCCTTTAGTAATTTTCCATCGATAAGCATTTAAAGTAATAGGATGTATTGTTTCTGAAAGTCTCAATAAATGATTCAAATTATCACTCCTTTTTTAAACAAAATAAAAAAGCAACCTAAAAGGAGAAGACATAACACATTAAAAATGCGTACTCTTCAACCCGATAGGTTGCTTTAATTACAGAAAGAAAAAAGAAAAAAATTATATACTTATTATACCATATCAATAACCAAAAACAGCCAATTTATAAACTAAAAATAATACAAAAACTTTAAATTATATTGCTGGTTTATGGTCTGTTTTTTATTTTATTGTATATCAAAACAAGAAATAATTTATTTAACTTTTATAGTGCAGTTTTCAATTTAAATGTTACAATTACAATATTATTCAAACATATTATTCGTAAACTAAGATATTGAGATGAACACCAAATACATACATTTTAAAATCTGGGTTTACTACACTTTAATTTTAGAAGCCCTAAAAAGAGTGTAGTGGTTTAATCTATAACGAATAAAACAAAAAATTAGAAAGTAAGGGGTTTACAACATGGTAAGGCTTAAGCTCGTATATTTTTTACTTCCACTTATGTTATTTGTTGGAGGTTGCGGAAACACTGTTGAAGAAACAAAGTATGAAAAGGACTTTTTAAAAGGGTCTAGTGCTATGAAAGAGGCATCACATAAAATGACTAAAATTCAAGAGGAGGACCATTCGCTATCTTCGTCACAAGAAGAATATAAAGAAGCAGTTATGGAATTTAGAAAGGTAACTAAGGAATTTAAGGACTTAGTTCCTGAAAGCAAATATGAAACTCAACATAAGAACCTAATAAGAGCACTGGAAGAATATGAATTGTCTACATCAAAATTATTAACAGGGATGTCTGATACAGAAGGTATTGAATGGAAAGATGGTATTAAACAGTTCAATAAAGCGACAGACATGTATGTTATGGCTGCTGGAAACATTGTAGATATAAGAGACGGAAATAAAGTAGGTACCACAGGAAAAAGTATTGGGAAAATATCTGAAGAAGATGCCCCAGTAGAAGCAGAAACTGAAACTGCCCAAACACAGCCGTCTGAGCAAGAGGTAGACTTAGCGACTAAAGATACCCAAACACAACCGATAGAACAAAATGCAGAAGAGAAGGTACCAGCCGCGGACAAGGAATCAGTATTAGAACAATCGCCACAGCAACTTACAGTTGATAATGTAAAAGAAATTATTGAGTATTATTCTATTGGAGAAAATGACAAATTAAATAACGTAACTGTTGAAAATGGTGAAATAAAAGCAAATATTGTATTAGCATCTAACAATCTATTTCCAGCTAAGGATATGGCAGTTAATAGATACAGTCAATTATCAGATGAATTACTAAAACATGAAGGTTGGCAAACACTAACTGTTACATATGCTAACATAGGAAGTATTAGTATGACTCGTAACGAAAAGGAAACAAATGAGATTGGTGATTACTTCCCAGTACTTAAAATTGAGGAAAGATTGAAATGATAAAATTAGTATCATAGAAGACCTTTCATATTATTGACATAGTTAGCATGTTCAGTTAGCAACATCTATAAGCTCAATTAGAAATAGTAATTCTATGTAGTACTATTGGTAGAGAAATAAAAGAAGTGAATGAACCAATTGGTCCATTCACTTCTACATTTGAGTTATCTCTCTCTAAATTTAATTTCTACTAAAAACCCTCTTGATCTTGAAGTATTTCTTCTTCACAATCTGTACAACATGTTAATATTTGATAACCACCTACAATTTTAGTATCATGAAAATCTGATTCTCTTCCACAAAATGTACACTTATTCATTATTCATTCTCCTTTCAATATCCCGTTTGATACTCAAAATCAAATTACATATTTTAAATAATTATTCTTTAATACCCTTATTTGTTAGATTAAACAGCTGTCTTTGTTCCTCAGTTACAGGAAATGCCCTGCTATATCCCTTTTTCGCATGAAATACCATATGATGATTTACAATCAAATATTGATTAACAATAAAATTCAACATATTATTAACCGCCAAAGCCGAATATTGATTTGTAATACGTCTTTGCGGCTGTGATTCTACTACTCGATCACAAGAAATATCGCTAGGTGCAATTGTATCCTCATCTGTTAAAACATCTGGATACAATTCAGCAACAGGCGCTAAAATTGTTTCACCCTTCACTCTTAACCCTGTTACTGTTTGCCCTGTATAACCGCTCTCTTCTTGTTGTTTAATAATTTCCTCACTTGGATTTCCTTTTATTAAATCCACTGCATCATTACCTGTGTCTATATATACAATATTTTCTTGTTCATTGAAAAATTTATGAAATTGTTGTCTTGAAAATAGCGATAGGTAAAACTTTGAAATTATCTCCATCTTTTCCCCCGCTCTACACCGCACGTGCGACTTTCACCGCATACGGCGTTCCATCAAATCCAAACTATCATATTGAGTGTTAATTCATTAAATCTCCTCATAACCAATAGAAGTACGCATTTTATTTATCTTACGTATCATAGACCTGCTGAGTATTCCAATTTTATCTAAATAATAATTTATTGTTTCCTTTTTCTTTGCATGAAAGAGTTTATGGATATCACTACGAACAAAAATTAAATTTACGTATTCATCAGTTCCACCTTTTGACTTTGGAATGATGTGATGGACCTCCATATCCCCTATTTCTAGAGGCTCTTTCGTAATGGCACATTTACCATTTTGCCCTACATAGAGTGAAATACGGTTATCATTAAGCTCAATTGATTGATCGATAATAGGGTTTTCCATCAAATACCTTAATATTGTTATGTTAATCGATTTTAACTTATCATGGATTAGCCTTCTTCCTCGTTCGGTGTATGAATTTATCTCTTTATTTAGCGCTCTAGCAGATTTATGTGTAATACCTGCTATAGGGTATATTGGCTTTTCCATAATATAGTACGTCTTAAAATTATACTTACCGTAGTATTTTAGAAAAGTTGGAGGAGTCTCTCCACCTTTAAATTTTAAAGACGATATACGATGTAACCGATTGTAAACAAAGTTTTTCGTTTTATAGTATATGTCTGCAAAATCTTTGTTTACCATCGTAGCGATATTATAGTAATTGTGAAACCCTAAAATTTTTGAATTAAGCAAACGAACCTCATCAGCATGTGGTCTTGCTTTGATACGCTTAATAGCCTTTTTGTATTTTTGAGTGATATTCTTCTTGGCCTGTTCGGTAATATGCGATTTTACAACATAGTCTGTTTTCTTAGCTTTCTTTTTAACAACCTTAAGTTTAAACCCAAGAAACTCGGTGTAATTTCTTCTAAGATTAGTGACTTTAGATTTCTCATTGTTCACTTCAAGTCCTAATCTATGTTTAAGCCATTTCTTGACTGCTATTAGAGTCTTTTGAGCAGATTTAAAATCTTTACAAAAGATTTTAAAATCATCTGCATATCTCACCAAAAACATTTCTTTAAGGTTACTCGTTCTTCTTAATGCAGTATACTTGTGGGAGCGAATAATTGTATTATTTCTTTTATCAATACTTTCATAGTTATGTCTTGTAATCATCGTTTCCCACTGTGAACTTATCCACCAATCAAGCTCATTCAGAACAATATTAGAAAGTAATGGAGAAATGATTCCACCTTGAGGAGTTCCTTTTTCCATTTGCCCTACGTTCTCAATTTCCGTCTTGAGAATTTTAGAAATAATAGATAAAAGACTTTTATCTCTAATTCCCAACGACCAAATCTGTTTTAGTAGCTTTCCATGGTTTACATTATCGAAGAATCCCTTAATATCAATATCAACTACATAATGGAACTTAGAAATATTCATAAGTGACATAGCTCTAACAATAGCATGTTTTGCATTTCTATTTGGTCTAAACCCATAACTATGGTTATAAAACTTCGCTTCACAAATAGGTTCTAGGATTTGTTTAATACATTGTTGTATAATCCGATCTTCCATTGTTGGAATACCTAGTGGTCTTTTGTCACCATTCCTCTTAGGAATGTACACCCTTCTAATAGGCTTTGGATTATAATTTTCTAGGGATTTTTTTACTCTTGCTACAAATGCAGTTATATTTTGTTCGGCTATTTCTAAAATAGTAGTTTCATTAGAACCCTTAGTGTAACTTCCTTTGTTTCTCTTTATATTCCGATAGGCAAGTTTTATATTTTCTTCACTCATAATAAGAGAGATTAGATTTTTGAATATCTCACCTTTGCTACTTCTATTGTATAGCTCATCAAACATTTGCTGTGTATTATAATACTCACTAAATCTAAGTTTCCTATGTTTCTTTGGTTTTCGTTCCATCTCAAGTCGGTTACTCATAAATTACTTTCACCTCTCTTAGTCTTACACGAACCTTGCGATTTCACGTCCACTTTTATCACTCAATAATTTGATAGTTGTTTTTGACTAATGGCTATTCCTCCCTACTTATTACAAATAGTTCATAGGTCATGCCATCACTCTCACTAGGATAAAGAAATGTTATAGATTTATTTAAACCCTTTCCATTTCAACACTTCACAGGCGATAAAGCCTCCATGTTCCTAGCTTTCTTCGTTCCAATATTCTTATCTTTTCATATACCCTTAGGTCATTCCTTTGCGCCTGGTTGCTAGATATTGCCTTTAACAATATAAGGTGTTTCATAACAATTATTCTTACTCCACCTCACAACCCCCACAACTTTGGTGGGTATGGCATTTCTACCATATCGACATTTAGACACGTACATTCAGAATTTCGTCAGTCACATTTAGTAACATTCTAACCATAGGTATTTTATAGACCCCCGGCCTATCTGCTACGCCACTCACCTCTGAGCAGTTTTCCATATACCTTTTAAAGTATACTAGGGTAACATTCAGCCGACTTTACCGAGCTTTACACAAACCTTGTCTTTATCAACAAGATTGCATATCGGAGTATCAGGGAAGGCATTTTAGAGCGTTACCTCCTCATTCTACCTTTCAGAATATTAGTTTTCCTAATCCAATTAAGGATTAGTACCTAACCTTTTCAGTTAGGAACGAATCGCACAATTATTGTCGACGCAGCTTATAAGAATTTTTATTGATTCCTTTTTATTATTTACTTTCAATGAATCAAATAATTTCATTAAAAGATCAGTAGTTTCTATATATTCTTCAGAATATGACCGCAAATCAATTCCAAACGGATTAGAATATCTTTTAGCTAATACGTCTGCTTTTTTCTTACCTATCTCATTTTTAATGAAATACTGATTTCTTAAGTTTTTCTCCTCGATACTATCTGCATCTGCTAAAATACCCTTGATTTCCGTAGTTCTAGAAGTAACCATTTGCTGCGCTACATACTGAGCCACTAATGATCCCGTACCGCCAGTACCAACTTGAACAATATGAATAGGTATATCTACATTAAATGGATATAATTGAATCATATTTCGTCCACCTCATGAATTGCAGACTCTACAACCTCCACTTGTTCCAATGGTCCATTAGCATTAAAAGGTGATGCAAATACCTTTGTAAGGTCTACTTGTTGATGTAACCCATCTTTATAAATCCTTGCATGTATTGAAGGAAAATATCGATTTAATCTACCTACAATTACATAAATAATATTTGGAACAACCTCATTTTGATTATCCAATACACTTGGTATTTCACTCATATTATGATGTGAATGTATTTGAAGCACTAATCTCTTCTCCATTTGCATTAAAATATCAGTCTCAGGTTTAACCCAATATTTATTTACTTTTTGCTTAGGAAAGACTATTTCATAACACCCATTTTGATCAAGATATACTTCTGCATGTAACTCTAACTCTTTAGTAGCGTAAAATTTTGCATGCTCTATAAAAGTTTGAAGTATATACTGCGGTATTGGAAAGAAAGGTGTTATTTTAGTACTATTACCCTTTTTCTTCATATCAATAAATACTGTGATAATATTTTTATCTTTGATATAACCCATTATTACATGACCTTTTACCAATTCATCGTATCCTGAGTTCTCCATTCTTTCTCTCAATTTTTCTCCACTAATTTCCATGAAGTCTGGTTTTCCGTTATTCAGAATCTCTTCTTCACTAAAATACTCTATTAAAGCATGTGTGTTACCCCAATACTTCACTACAGTTTCATTATTAAGCTTCCACAATTTATAATCCCTGATTATCGCATCGTTTTCGGGCTTCTTTTTATTATCTTTTTGCTCTTTCTTAGATGCCTGCTGCTGTTTACTTCTATTAGGTTCTTTTAATCTTAATGCCCTATTTTCTTCGCTGGCCCTTTTTTCTTCCTCCATCTTTTGTATTGCCAAAATCGTTCCTTCATCTAAGCTATTTATTGTTTCCGCTCCATTTTTTTGACTTTGTTCATTTTCTTCTAATAAATAATCAAAAATATCAAGTTCTTTTTTACTCATAATAACTTCCCCCTTATTATTTTGAATTCTTAAATTCATTAACCAATTGCTTATATGTTTTCTTATATGAAACTAACCAGTTATCATTAAATTCTTTCCCATCTAAAAAACTAAAAAGTTGAAAAACATCAGATTTATTTTTTAATTCTAGATCCTTTGAAATTCTATCCGGCCTATACATATCTGCACCGAATGGTAATTGGTGAAACCATCGTTCGAAAGCTGTTAAATTTTCAATTGTCGGAGGTTTATTCCCACCCATGCACACATTCCCACTATAGTAGACATTCGGAAATGGATATACATATAGTGGTGAATCTAATTTAATAGGTTCATCTTTCATCGCATATGCAAATGCACTCTGAAAAGATTTAACGCCTTTTGGACTTTGTAGTACCGCGAGTACTAGTAAGACCTTTGGAAAACCCACAGTATTAAAAGTTAATTTTTCTTTATGATTACCTCTCCATAACTCAACTTTTCTATTTGCTTTCTCCAATTCCAAAAAATAAAAGTGCTTAATTCCATCTTTTGTACCAACAGAAAGATGTTGCTTTAAATTCTTAGGAATAAAACCTGAATCATAATTAAATTCAAAATCTAATTCTTCCTTTGCTAGTGAAATAGACCTAGCAATAGATTTTCCAAGCTCAACAGCAGGAAATTTAAAATCCTTTTTTATAACTCCTAAATCATCCACAATCTTTGCTTCTACTATTGGAGAATGTTCCTCAATTTTTAAATAAATTGTCAAAGTAAGTCCTCCCAACAATCTCTTCTTTATATAGGCTAAAATTAAAGTTTTCTTTTTCTTGTTGAACTTTTTTTATGAAATACACCACTTCAAATAGTTCAATCCAAGTAAATACGTCAAAATATTCATATTGGCTACACATAACAAAAGCAAATTCATTATTGAATTCGTTATCCACATCATCCTTAAATTGGATTACTCTATCCGCGAATACATTCTTAATATCATTCATTTCATACCCTGAAGGTAAAGGAATGAAAACTAATATAATAGGTTCATCAAAATCACCTTCAAATAATTCATTTGCCTCACATTCTTGATACTCTCTAACAGTAAATTCTTCTATATATCCAGTACAGTTTAAAATCCCTTCTACAAGCTCTGTATATGGATTGAAACCATTATAGGAGTAGAAATCTGCATTCCAATCTAATTTCTGAATCACTACATCCTCAAATAATTTCGATGGTACCCCTTCATTCTTCATTGAGATAAATAAAGAAATAAGATTAATTATGGTTAGATTTGAATTTTCTTCATGCTCATCGATTTCTAAACGTTCCCATATATCTATCATGATCAGGACTCCTTACTCTTTAATTAATTTCAATAAATCTATATACTGGTTCAATTTCTTTGTATCTAACACATCATGAATATCTTCATGAATTACATAAAATACATCTTCATTAGCATAGTCACTAATTAAAACTAACTCCGGAAATATACCCCTTACAGTATTCAAATCGATTTTACTTTTAATTTGTAATAAACACGTATCATTTAAAAATAACCTTTTATTATATTGCCGAAATACTAAGTCTTCTAATTGAAATAAATATATTTCTTCTTCATCCATTAAAAATGCTGCTTGGAACTTACAATCATCATTTATCGACTGTAGTAACGCATTAACAAAATTAATATGAGCACATTCACTATTAAACTCAATATCATGATCTCGGATAGCAATCTCGTAATCATTCATATCAACCCTTGTCAGCAAATCTTTAGAACTACATATAAAATAGATTAGTTGAAAAAAAGAATTGTACATGTCAAATATGCTGGTCGTATCATTACCAACAAAAAACTGCTCAATATCATTTCTCATATAATCCTCCCTTTTTCTACCATCAAAAAAATAGGAAGTCTTCATCTGCTGGATTTGCAAACTCAACATTTCCTGAAATTTCATCTAAAATAGTATGATTTTCGAATAGTTCAGGTCTCATATAATCTGCAGCTGCTACTATTAAATCAAGCTGAAAGTTCTGATCTAAAAGTTCTTTAACTGAGAACGAATCTTTACGAACAAACCTTAAAACCTTTGCTAAATCATTAGGCACCATAAAATCAGCCACATCTGATTCTTGATTATTCATTTCTAACAAAGAACTCTCGAATTCTTTGTAATTAAAGACGGCCACTTTGCTTATTATTTTCATAGTCGATATATCCACCTTTCTTAGAAAATAAAAAAGACAAGGAATTAATCCTCATCTTTTTCATAACTGCAGTTAATTTTTCTCTTCATAAACAACTATAACGGTTACAAGTGGTTGGCCTTGATCATTTCCACGATTAATGATCCCACCTGGTTTTATTTCTTTAACTATTTTCCCGTGATTAGCACAATACTTCAAAAAACTATTCACTTCTTCATCAATTCTTAATGCATCCGCAATAACAGTTCTAATTTGTAATAACATAATAAATTCCTCCTAATATTTTTTTATTTTAAATATGTAATTTCAGAAATTCGAAATCCATCTATTTCTGGTACATATTTAAATTCCAGAATTAAGTCGTTTTGTTTTACCAAAAACAATCCTTTTTTTACTTTTGTAACAGTTCTTGGTTCTTCATAATTAAATAGACTTGGTTTACTTTTATAAGTAACTTTGTAATTCTTATTTGTACTAAAATAGTCTGATGTAAATTCATCAGCTAATTCTGCAGTTGTTACATGATTTCCTAAAAACATTTCTAGTTCTTTTTTGTTCTGATAAATAGTTAAGTGACCGTTCTTATCAATATCATCAAATATTAATTTGAATTGCCCACCTAAGTCATTAATCACATTTTGTGATAATTCATCTTCAAACAAATAATCGTATTGAATCTTTTGTTTCAAATCTTCTACTTTGATTGGAGTTAAAGCATCTGTTTGAGGTTCATCCTTTATAAAGGTGTTATAAAAAACAAACATCATAGCTAAAACGCCTAATACTAAAAATAATCTTTTGATCTTCATAAAATCTTCATCCTTTCACAATGTGATGTTCTCCAAAAAACGCAAAAAAGCCCTTTTCGGAGTTATATTTAAAAAGAAAGTAAAAGTAAAAAACTTAAACTATCTTTGAAAATCGAAACCCCGAAAGGGCTATAGTAGTTATGGATATAAAAAATTGAAATTAAAAAAAGGTATACTTAATTTTAACAAATTACAGCTGCAAAAACAACAATCTTCAGAATATTTAATCCATTAATTCTATGATATGATGAATATTATAAACCTTTAGAATGGAGTTTGATTTTAAATTGAAAAAACGTCTAATTTCTGTTTTTCCAATATTAATCTTTATAATTGGCGTTACCTTATTTTTACTAAGACAGTTCGTTTTTCTTCCATATAAGGTTTCTGGAGTTTCTATGGAAAACTCCTTATTTAATAATGACAAAGTTTTAATTAATCACTTCACCCATTCAATAGAAAATCTGCAAAGGTTTGATATAGTTGTTGTTAATTCCCCCCTAGAAAACACTTCTAATAATAAAACCATTATAAAAAGAGTAATTGGTTTACCTGGAGATACAATAGAATATAAATCACAGCAGCTTTATATAAATGGACTTGTGGTAAAAGATCTATACGCAAAAGGTAAAACAGCTGATTTTTCATTAAAAAACATTTACGGTTTCGATAAGGTTCCGAACGATACAATTTTTGTATTAGGAGATAATCGCGAGGAAAGTTTAGACAGCCGATTTAAAGAAATAGGCTTTGTACCTTCGAATAATATTGAAGGCAAGGTGGTTCTACGCTATAAGCCCTTTGACAGACTTGATAAATTTTAAGAAAACATTATTGTAGCTGTTAAATAACAATAAAGTCGTTACATTTACAATAAAGATGTTTAAAAACGCAAATCATCTGATTCCATTAAACGACCATATTTTTTAAGAATCAAGGCAAGAAAACTTAATTGAAAAGGCTATATGATAATAAAAACATATAGCCTTTTTTAGTGTTGACTCTTACCTTAGAGGATACTTTAGTATAAATAGCATGGAAAGGAGGAAATAGAATTGTATACCGTTAATGAAGTTGCAAAACTATCCCATACAACAGTAAAGACGTTACACCATTATCACAAGATAGGTCTTTTGATTCCTGAGCAGACGACAGAAGCTAGATATCGTTTATACGGAAAAAAGGATTTAGAACGACTACAGCATATTCTTTTTTACAAAGCGCTGGATTTTCCTCTTAAAGAAATTAAACAATTATTAGATGGTAATATCGACAGAGAGAATACGTTGATTAAGCAAAGGGATTTACTAGAGCAAAAGGTCAATCAATTTAAAAAACTAATTGATACGATCAATTTCTCTATCAAAAATATTAAAGAAGGAGTCGATTTAGATATGGCATCAATGTTTAGGGGTTTTAAAACTGAAGAAGAATGGTAAGAAGCATTAAAGGGTCAAAACGAACATTTGAAAAAAGAATATGATTTTGATTTGACGAATCAAACTATTGATGTAGAATCAATGAATGATTCCGCCATTGAAGCAAAATCATTTAATGAAGATATGATTAAATTCTTACAAGAAGGTGTTTCCGCAAACGACCCAAAGGTTTTCGAACGGGTGAAAAAACATCTATCCTTTTTAGAAAAAGATGGTCATCCATCTACACCACACGATTTCTTAAATCAAACTGAGCTATTTATTGTAGACGACTTTCACAGAAACATGTTTGAACAATGGCAAGTAGGTTACACTTATTTTCTAAACAAAGTGGCATCTAACTATTTGTCAAGTCAACAATAATGGTGATAACGAGTAAATAAATTAAAATATTTCCTTCTTCCATAAAAGGGCGCGATTGTGGTATAAAGATTGGATTTTTAAACAACTATATTGTTACACCCATGAGTTCCTAATCAGTGATTGTACAAGAAATTAAACAACTTTAAAGAGCCTTGCTACAATAAAATGTGCAAGGCTCATGTGTATTTCATAACAAAATTCAATAACTTTATTATTGCTTTACATTTTCATCCTGCTTTTGATTTAATGAAAAATCCCCTTCTACATCTAAAGCAACATATAATACTTCCTTTAATGAAGACCTAACTATTGAGGTGAACTACCCGCCACTTAACATCCTAACGGACTGTTTGAAGTGGGGGCTTCTCGGTTAGTCGTTACTTTTGGTAGCTAACGAATTCTTCCTAAGACAGCCGAGCTAACTCCCTTGTTCCAAGGGTTATTTTATTGCTATCTATGCTAACGCCAATAGGCGTATTGCTTCATTTTTGATATTGATAGCTGCGTTATAATCTCTATCGAGATTTACACCGCATATACAAGAATAGACTCGCTCAGACAATGACATATTTTTCACATTTCCACAACTGCTACATGTTTTTGTGGAAGGAAACCATTTGTCTATTTTCACAAGCTGTTTGCCTTGTTCATTTAGTTTATAAGCTAAGAAAGAAGTGAACATACCCCAAGCATTATCAGCGACGCTTTTTCCAAAATGAAGTGCTTGCGATATTCCCTTCATATTTAGATCTTCAATAGCTACAACATCAAAATGAGTAGCTAACTCTTTAGACTTATGATGAAGGAAGTTCTTACGTTGGTTTGCTACTTTTTCATGCAGCTTAGCTACAAGGATACGTTGTTTATTCCAACGCCCTGAACCTTTTGTACGTCTTGATAATACTCGTTGAGCATTTGCTAATCGGCCTAACATTTCACGATAGAACTTAGGATAATTGGCTTTCTCATCCTCAGAACTGACGTATAATTGATCCATCGCAAAGTCTAATCCAACAACTGTTTCTACTTCTTTTTGTACGATTTCTTTTTCGTATTCAGTCAAAATGGACACATAGTATTTACCAGTAGGTGTCATAGAAATCGTACATGACTTGATGATATGGTCTTGTGGTATTTCTCTATGCTGTTTGATACGTACCATTTTCAGTTTTGGCAATTTGATATGACCGTTAAGCAACATAATATTTCCGTTCACTACATTCGTTGTATAAGACTTTCTGTCTTTTTTACTTTTGAATGTTGGGAAATCATTTTGACCACTAAAGAAATTTTTATAAGCAGTTTGCAAGTTTAGTTGAGCATTTGCCAAAGCTAATGAATCAACTTCTTTTAACCACTCAAATTCTGCTTTGTATTTTGCAGGAGTGAGAAGCTTTTGTTTCCTTAGTTGATCCTTATCATCTTTATGTTTTTCATACGCTTCTTTCCGTTCAGCTAGCATTCTGTTATACACGAAACGTACACAACCGAAGGTTTTACGCATAAGATGTGCTTGGTCTTCTGTTGGATACAAACGGAATTTATATGCTTTATTCTGCTTTGTCATATCATTTCACCTCACTTTTTACTTTGATTTTCAATATATGTTTTTACTACGTCTATTGGCAAACCACCAGTAGTTAGCAAGCAAAAACTTCTTGACCAAAACATCTCTTTCCAAAGTTTCTTTTTCACTTGTGGAAAATCTCTTTTAATAAGTCGAGAACTTGCACTTTTATAAGCATTGATGAATTTTGTCATTTCTGTATTAGGGTGTGCCTTGAACAAAATATGAACATGGTCTACATCATGATTCCATTCAGCTAATGTGATGTTATAGTTTTCAGATAGTCGAACAAACATATCTTTTGCATAGTCTGACATATCATCGTCAAACACATTTCTTCTGTATTTCACGACCAACACAAGGTGATAATACAACAAGAATACTGAATGATTATTACTATCTAATTTCATTTATATACCAGCCTTTATCATTTATAAGACTGATTATATCAGAGGCGAAATAAAAAGGAAAAACTTTTGGCTACGCCAAACCGAAATTCATCTCCCACCTACCGTTGGGCTACGTCCTTCACACGCTTGAGGAAGGATAATTCTTTCGGGAAATTCGTTAATTTTTTTATTTCAGCCTTAGTACAATTTGCAAAAACCACATCTCGAATGTAGTTTACATACTCATTTTTTCCCTTTCCTCTTTTGCTTTAAATACACGATTTGGTAATTGTACTACTTTCATTTTCATTCCTCTTTGCTTTTGAATTTACTAAATTCTTTTTTCAAAACAAAAAGCCCTTTGGGATTTGTCATATTAGTGGACTACATAGAGTAATCTAATAATTCAACATAACCCGAAGGGCTAAAAGTCGTTGTTATGATTTAAAAAGAAAAAAGAAAATAGTATATATCCATTACAGGTTGAAATGGTAGAATTTTCCATATATTCATCGATAAAAAAAGAATCCCAACTAATAGTGTTGAGATCCTTTACTTTTACTAAATTAACATTTTACTAAGGTCTTATTTAGCTACATCATTAGAATTTGATGCAAGCAATCCATTCCCTTGCTCTTTAGATGTTGTTTCAGCTGTTTTCTGTTCTGGTTTCTGCTCTGGCTTTTGCTCTGGTTTCTGCTCTGGCTTTTGTTCTGGCTTTTGTTCTGGCTTTTGTTCTGGCTTTTGTTCTGGCTTTTGCTCTGGTTTCTGTTCTGGTTTTTGTTCTGGTTTCTGTTCTGGTTTTTGTTCTGGCTTTTCTTTCTCAAGAACTACCACATTTACTGTTGCAGTTGCGCTGTTTCCTGCCTTATCGATCGCCGTTACTTGAACTGATATAGCACCTGGCTTACTTGTATCATATGTTCCTACAGTTACTACTGGATTTGAATCTTTATTATCTTTTACACTCACTAGACTTCCTGAACTCAATTTATCTCCCACAGTTACGGTTACACCTTGTTTCGCTGTTATCACTGGTGCTTCTGTATCTTTCTCCTCTTCTTTTTCTACTACTTTAACTGTTACCGTTGTACTTGAGCTATTTCCTGATGCATCTGTTGCCGTTACTGTTACTTGAATTTCTCCTGCCTTACTTGTATCGTACGCTCCCACTGTTACTACTGGGTTTGGATCTTTATTATCTTTTACTTCTACTAAATCTCCTACATTTAAGCTATCTCCTACATGTACAGTTACATCTTGTTTTGCTGTAATTACTGGTGCTTCTGTATCCTTTTCTTCTTCTTTTTCTACTACGTTAACAGTTACTGTTGTACTTGAGGTATTTCCTGATGCATCTGTTGCTATTACTGTTACCTGAATTTCTCCTGCCTTACTTGTGTCGTACGCTCCTACTGTAACTACTGGGTTTGGATCTTTATTATCTCTTACGTCTACCAAATCACCTGCATTTAAGCTATCTCCTACATAAACAGTTACACCTTGTTTCGCTGTAATTACTGGTGCTTCTGTATCTTTCTCTTCTTCTTTTTCTACTACGCTGACGGTTACTGTTGTACTTGAGCTATTTCCTGATGCATCTGTTGCCGTTACTGTTACCTGAATTTCCCCTGCTTTACTTGTATCGTACGCTCCCACTGTTACTACTGGATTTGGATCTTTATTATCCTTTACTTCTACTAAATCTCCCGCATTTAGACTATCTCCTACATAAACAGTTACACCTTGTTTCGCTGTAATTACTGGTGCCACTGTATCCTTTTCTGGTTTTGTTGTACCACCATCGTTGCCATCTCCGCCTGTTGGTGGTTTTGTACCGCCTCCACCATCATTACCATCTCCGCCTGTTGGCGGTTTTGTGCCGCCTCCACCATCGTTACCATCTCCGCCTGTTGGTGGTTTTGTACCGCCTCCACCATCGTTACCATCTCCGCCTGTTGGTGGTTTTGTACCGCCTCCATCATCATTACCGTCTCCGCCTGTTGGTGGTTTTGTACCGCCTCCACCATCATTACCATCTCCGCCTGTTGGTGGTTTTGTACCGCCTCCATTATTACCTTCACCACCTGTTGGCGGTTTCACTTCCTCGCCACTAGTGTTACCAGAAGTAGGTGGCTTTTTATCATTATTAATTGGAGGTATTGAGTTATCTGCAATAGCTACACCATCATTAATATTTAGATCGCCACCAAATACAAAGTTCTTACTATCCTTATTATCCGAGACAGAAGGATTGTTTGTTGCTGATGCTATTGAAGTATTTAAATCTGAAAAACGATTATTTGATTTATCACCGTCAATAACTGACGCTAAGTTTCGATCTGAGTTTATAGCTGCGGTTGCAATTGAATCTGTTAAGTCATCAAATTTCTTTTTGGTTTTGTTATTTTCAATGATACCGGCTAAATTTTGGTCAGAGCTTCGTTTTGCATTATCAATGATTTCATCAAAATCATTAGTATTTAGATTTTCATTCTGTTCATTCTTACTTTCTTCTTTTTTCTCATCTTTTTTCTTTTCTTTTTCATTATCCTTTTTCTTTTTAGATACTGATGCTGTTTTAGTGCTCTTCTTTTCAGAAGAAAACAGTGAGCAGCCTGTAACTACCCCAACACTTAAGGTAGTTACAGTAGTCGTAAGTAACACTTTCTTTAAAATTTTCGAATAATCTAAAGGCACAATCAATTCCTCCCTATTACCTAACCTGCACTTATAGTTGCTACAGAAGTAGCAGAACTATTAGGTGTAGAATTATTAATTTTTTCGAGTAAATCTTTATTTCCAACCTTTTGAGCAAACTTTTTAGCTTCCTCAGATTTATTTAATTTCAAATAACTATTAACAATAATTCCTTCTCTTCTGCCATCAAGTGGCACTTGATCCCTTAATTTGATAACTTCTTCATGCTTGTTATCTAATGCAGCAATTTCAAAATTAATTAGTGGATTTTTTGTTTTTAATTCTTTTACTTTTTTCAAATTATCTACAGCTATATAATATGAAACTACTGATTCTGCAAAATCTTGTTCTAAGTCAATTGCCTTCTGTGCTTTACCACTTAATAGATACGTAAATAAAACCGCCTTTTTATCTTCTTTTCCTAATTTTTTATAATCGACTTTATCAAATTCCAAGGCAGCATCTTGATATTTTTGAACTGCAGATAACCTTAACCCATTTATTAGATTCGCATTAACTTCTAAACTATTTACATTATTTGCAGATGCAGCCTGTGAATTTTTCATATTGCTAAAGGCAAATCCTGCTACTACTAATAGAACGATTGATGCGACTCCTATAATAGCGTACTTATATTTTTTCATATTATTTAAGATTCCTTTTTTATCGATTGGGACTTTCTCTTCTTGTTCAAATTTAGTTTCATTTGGTTGATTTCTTTCATTATTTAAATTAATTTCTTCACTTTCGGGTGCGCTTTTAGCCACAACTATTTTTTGTCTCTTTTGTGCATCTTTTATTTTCTTTTCTTCCTCTAGTCTTCTTTTTCTTACTTCCTCAAGTTTTTTCTCTTCTTCCTTCCGTTGTGCTTCTACCCGTTTCCTTGCTTCTTCCTCTGCTTTTCTAAGGGCTTCCGCTTCTGCTCGTTTTCTTGCTTCTTCCTCCGCTTTTCTACGCGCTTCCGCTTCTGCTCGTTTTCTTGCTTCTTCCTCTGCTTTTCTAAGGGCTTCCGCTTCTTCACGCTTCCTTGCTTCTTCCTCTGCTTTTCTGCTGGCTTCTACTTCTGCCTGTTTTCTTGCTTCTTCCTCTGCTTTTTTACGGGCTTCCGCTTCTTCACGCTTCCTTGCTTCTTCCTCTGCTTTTCTACGCGCTTCCGCTTCTGCTCGTTTTCTTGCTTCTTCCTCTGCTTTTTTACGGGCTTCCGCTTCTGCTCGTTTTCTTGCTTCTTCCTCTGCCTTTCTACGGGCTTCCGCTTCTTCACGCTTCCTTGTTTCTTCCTCTGCTTTTCTGCTGGCTGCTACTTCTTCACGTTCCCTTGCTTCTTCCTCTTTTTCTTTTATTATTAAATCATTTTCAGAAGTGCCTGCCTGTTTTTGAATTGTAGTAATCCAATCAAGAGCTGGGTTACTATTTGAAGATTCATTTTTAGGTAAATTTACATTTACACTTTCTTCACGTTGGTTCTTCGGTTGTTCTGAATGCTTTTGTTGTATTTGCTCACTTACTGGATCTTTATAGACACCCTCATACTGTTCTTCTTCCTCTGCTAGTAATCGCTCTCGTCGTTCTTTTTCTTGTCTGATCCTTTCTTTAATTACGTTTTTTTTCCTATTATTTTGCATATAACAACAATGGCCTCCTTTCTATCAGTACCTCATAAATGAGAGTAATTAAATTATTTATCCTTCATAATTAATCATGAGATATTCACCCCAAAAAACTAAGGAAAAATTAATATAATATTATTTTTTTTAGCATGATAAACCCAAAAGAAGGATAAACGGGCAGCACCCATTTATCCTTCTTCTTTAAAATTGTGATACATTTAAATATTTTATTATAAGAGGTTAAAAACTACTTTCTAACCTCTTTCTTAATAGCCTTTCTCATTTCTTCATGTACATGAATTAAATTTAGCATGTTTTCTTTTATTTCTTTGATAACATACTCACTTAAATTAATTTCTAGTTCTATAAAATGTGGAAAATCAAATGGATTAAATTTATTCTTTTTAACATGACACATAAATTCAGTTCCATCGTTCAGTTTAATTTCAGCCGAGCCATCTCCAATCCATCTAACATCATGAAAATCAATTACACCTTGACTAAACGAACTATATTTCTCTATTTCTTTTAAAAAAGGTTTAATTAGTTCATTTCTTTTTTTATAAGCCCAATTTGGTTTCGATCTTTCGCAGATTGTATTCTCACATATATATTTTGATTGCCCATAATCCCCTTCTCGAACAGAGGAACCACATATTTCACAATAACTCATTATTCCCCTCCTAAAGTATATAGTATAGTCTTTAATTTAAATTATAAGGGGTGTTCTTAATAATTCACTGATTTTGCTTATTAAAATTTCCATAGTAAGATATGAATCTTTCCCCATTTTCATATTATTATCAGCTTCTGTTAGTAAACATAAGATATTACCTAAGTCATCTTTTGAAAGATTAAATTCCTTTATTTGTTCTTTAGATTTTTGTAATACATATGGATGGCAACCTATTATCCCCATTAGTTCCTTATCCTTTGTACCATTCTGTAAAACTTTAATATTGAATAACATATCAAATTTATATATAAGGGTTGCTAATATTTGAATAGGGTTATGCTTTTTCAAAATTAATTCATTAAATAACCCAATTGCTTTATGAGTATCATGACTTAATAGATACTCACTTAAATTAAAGATTGACTGCTCTAGACTTTTAACAGTGACAGCTGCTACTGCATCACTAGTTATTTCTTTTCCACCATTACTATACACATACAATTTATCAACTTCATTTTTTAAACATCTTAAATCACAACCAATTGATACTATCAATTCCTGAACCAATTCATTAGATATTTGTATATTTTTGTCTTTTGCATAGTTTAGTATCCAAGTAGCTGTTTCCGCCTGATTAAGTGCCTTTGCCTCAAAAATAATTGCTTTCTTTTTTAATTCCTTTACTATCTTTTTTCTTTGATCTAATTTTTCATAATCAACAATTAGTATTAATACCGAATCTTCCATGTTCTTTTCTAAAAAACTCAATATACAATCAACATCATGGTTTACCTCTTTATTATTATCAGTTGTTAAAAACTTTGCATTTCTCGTTATTACAATTTTTGTACCACCGAAAAAAGAATACTCTTCTGCTTCATTTATAGCTGCCTGAATTGTTTCTTCTTCCATATCGAATTCAATGACGTTTAAATCTTCATTTGTACTATTCGTAAATCCACGGACTATCTCTTTAACCTTATCTTCTAATAAATATGTTTCTTTTCCATACATCACATATGTTGGCATTCTATCCACCTCCAGAAAATTTTACTAAAACAAGGTAAGCTGGCCGTCGCTGTTAATAACGTATTCCAATGGAGCAGCACCCACTGCATCCATGTTTGAATTCATGTTATTTAAGATTTTCATAATTGACCTTTCTTTTTTAGGTTGATTAGCTTTTAATTTTCGAAGTAACCAATTAAAGTAATCAGTTATCATATTCATAAACTCTTCACCTTTTGGGAAAACAATTGAATTATAATCATCATACAAGAATGATGTTTCTATCTTTGCGATATAAAACAAATACATTTCACCAGCACGTGCGAATATCTCCGAATAATCCAAGTAATAATCTTTGTTATACTTCTTATTACTAAACCACTGGGCTTTAAAAGCATCTCCACTTTTTAATGAATCCACATTTTGTGAAACTAGTTCTTTATACTTATCTACTATTGGCCTAAACCGTATACCTTCACTTAAAAGAGTAGAATCATTCGTCATTGTATAGTCGATAAGATGCAAGCATTCGTGTGCAAAGGAATTAGGAGCAGCAATGTCTATTATTAATGCCTTAACCGGAGAAGAAACGTATACACCATCAGCCTTTATTCTGCCTAATTTTTTCACCCTAAAGCTATGATCGTTCAATTCTGGTAAGGGAACGACTTTTTTGAACTCCAAGAACTCCCTTTCAATTTTCTTAAATTTTATTAAGTCTACATCATTGTCTAATTCAACATACCCGAAATTTTCTTTGAAACAATTGTTCTCCATTACCTTAAACGTCGATTTGTTTATATGTTTTTTGGTTTCAAAAAAACGAGCATATACCGTAGCTTTATCTCCTCTTAGCTTAATATGCTTTTTTATATTCTCCTGTCTATCTATAAACTCAATAAGCATGATTTTATAATGTAAATCGTTAAAATTATGGATTACATTATAATCTGGATTTAAGTTAAGTTTATAAAAACTCCTTGTATCATCTTCTACAGGAATTATATTTAATTCTGCATTAGTATTAATGTATTTAAATTTCTTTAACTTCTCAAAAATCATTATTCCTTCAGCGGTCATATTATCAATTTTCATATCCACAAATACATCAACCATATTTTCATTCTCTATCTTGTTTTTAAAGCAAAATTTTATCCCCTGATATTCATACAACTCCGGGTTAGAAATAATAAATAACTCAAGCGAATTCTCTAGAAATGCTTCAGCTAATAACGTCCCTAAATCAATGAGTTTATATGTTTTATAATCTGTTTTAAGTCTATATGTGCGCATGTGAGCACTTTTTCGAATAGGATTTTTCGCAAATGCGATACCTGTTTTTTCAAGGAATTGCTGTTTATTATTTGAAAACTTCTTTACTTTAATATTAATCGGTAATAATTCTTTGAAATTCTGAACTGTAAATCTCTCTTTATAATCCTTACGTCTTTCTTTCAATTTTGGATTAATATCCGTCAATAAGTGTATTGCACTTGAGTATCCTTCCTCATCCATTTTAGATATTTCTATTGATTGCCTTGAAAAAGGGATTCCTTCTATTATTTCTTCTAGTTCCTTATAACTTGTTACTTGCTCAATTTTTCTTCTGTAATATTTTATTAATGCTTTTAGAGTCTCTTCCTTCAGCTCAGCTGTTGAATATTGATTAATTGGCTTCTTAAATTTTAATTGAATATCCATAAACTCCTTAGAAAATCCGTTATTCTTTAATTTTTTCCCTAGTTCTTTTCTTAAACTAAAGATTTTTTCTCTTTTCTTCATCACATGGTTTCCTCCTTTAGACACAAAAAGCCCCACAAGGTCTCGTATTATTACAAACTTAAATAACAAATTTGTAATTCACGTTACCCGAGGGGCAAAATTTTGTGAAATAGATTTAAAAATAAAAAGATACAATACGTACATTATACTGTATCTTCTGATAAATATGAATATTCATTTTCACGCCATATTAAGTTCAGCCATTACTTTCATCTTTTCATGAAGTAAGTTGAAAATTTCATTTTTATATTGACATTTCTTTAATTTTTTTATCGCTTCATCCTTAATTTGTGAAACTCTTTCAGTTGTTATCATAAGTGCCTTTGCAATTTCTTTATGCAAATACACCTTACCATCAAGTAGACCGAAACATAAATTCAGCACCATCTTTTGCTTCGGATTTAATACCTCATCAAATATTAACCATATTTCGTAATTTAAGTCCTCTATTATCATCTCATTTGTTGAAGGAATTGCTGATCTATCGTCAAAGAATGGATTTGATATACCGACATCTTCATTTATTGTATCTATATCCAGTGTCATAGTAGTAGCTCGTTTATAATATACTTTGTGCCTTATAACCGTTTCTCTAGTTACATTTAGCTCTTTTACTACTTCTTCTACCGATGGAGTCCTATTGTACCTTTGTAAATATTTATCTTCCAATTTTACATATTTTAAATTAAATTGATTCACATGAGTAGGAATTTTAAATGGTCCGGACTTTTTTTTACGTATAATTCCTACCATACTTTTTTGTATCCACCAGAAAGCGTATGTGGAAAAACAGTACCCTAAATCTGGATTAAAATCTTCCATCGCCCGTAGCATTCCTTCATTTCCTTCTTGAACCAAATCATCAAATTCTATATCAGGATGCTTGTTTTTATAATTTCTTGCAATAGATAATACTAAACCTTCATTTACATGGAACAAATAGTCGCGAAGATCTTTTTCTCCATGCTTATACCGCTTAAATAAATGCAAACTCTCTTCTTTTGACAGTACCTTGTAATTTCCAATCCCCCTAATATTATAATTGTTTTCTTCAGTATTAGGCATTGGCTTAATATTTATTGCAGCAGAACCATGCGTTATAGTTTTATTCAATGATTCATCGCGATTCAGTCTGCTATATGATTGCTTCATACCTATTCCTCCTCTCTCTTTTTTACCGTATTGTTTCTAAAAACAACTTTGTTTCCTTTTGTACACTACTAATTAACTTACATTCTTTTGCGCATGTATTAGATACTTCCTTATGCGCTTTCGTTTTTCTCAGTTCTTTATATATATCGCACCCTTTACAGATGCTACTAATACCTTCCATTATTTCTAATTGTCTTTTTCTTTCATATAAAAATTGCTCTTTTGTTTTCTTCTCGCTTACTCGTCTCCCCATTTGTTTCACCTCGTATACATGTATAGTATTTAGTAATTAAAAACTATCATCGATATGACATAGATACGAAACTTCCTCTTCAAAACTCTTCCATTTTTTCCCTGTATGTATATGATATAGGATTATAAAAAAATGTAAAATCAATTCTTCAAAAAATTTAAAAAAATTACCAAGATATTAAAATACACATCATTTTCTTGTGGTCTAACTAATTATATTTATATAAACCTAGCAAAATAATTACACACCATTTCACATATATATTACTCTTCATAATCACCAAAATTTAAATATACAATTTAAACCTTGATGATTATGAAGAACAAGTATAGAATGATGGATGCTTTGTATTTTTACTACAAAACATCCATTCAAAAAAAGTAAAAAATAGTTTACCTTTAAATAATTCGTATTTACATTTTTGTATATTCGATAAAATTCACACCTCAGTAAAGATAACTTTTAGCTCAGTAAAGTTAATTTTTATCCAGTAAAGCTAACTTTTACTCAGTAAAGTTAATTTTTACTCCAACACATAACTTATATGACCTTCTCCACTGCCGGAATGTAATCCAATAAGAGCAAGTCATCAATACCCTTCCCAAGATTGATATCCCAACTAGCATAATTAATACTTATACCTTCCTGATATAGTGCTTGTGCACATTCTAATAATGTTCTTTGAACATCAGGGTTTGTAATCATATCCATATCTAAAGCGAAAGTCGCCTGCTTAACACCCATTTTTTTTAATGGCTCAATTAATATTCTCCAAACTTTAACTCCTGGTATCGATACAACTGTAGTACCATACATTAACTTTTCTTCATTTGTTAGAAGTTCATCTAAATTCTCTGCAGATATATCGGCCTTTAGACTGCCTTCTGTGATCCATACGTTATCCTTTTTTATTAATTCTCCACGTTCCCAATATTTCAACTCGCGACTTGGTACTGCTACATGTATCGGTAATGGGTTTCCAGCCCCCGTTCCATGAAACTTACCACCTGAGCTAACCCAAATGTATTTACTCTCCAATTTCAACTGTACTTCACCTATTTTTTTACCTTCATAATCAATTTCATACCATTCTTTTACGTCTACTTCACCCTTAAACAAAGACTCCATCTTACCATTGATTTTATACGTTACTTCAATGATATTAGGTTGCTCAATAACAGCTGCTTGAAAGCTAGGTTTATGATCTCTCACAACTGTCACATATTTTGGATTATCAATCCTATACTGAAAACCACATATTTGATTATAAATATTCCTTTGTGGAATTAAGAGAGAATCTCTCCTACCCGCGAATGTAAAATACCTTCCGTCTTTTGTTTCTTTTGCATAGAATCCAGGTATCCCTACAATCAAACTTGTTTTACCGCCAGCTTTCTTGATTATTTCTTTCGTTACATCCCAAGGTTTCATAGGAAAACTTTTATAATTTCGTATATTTATTGTTTCTCTTGCAATCCTACGCTCAGGACCAGTTAACATTTTAATATGTTCTTCTCTTAGTTCTAGTTCTTGCAGAAACATGTAATATAAAACATCTAAGGTGTAATCATTTTTCTTTTTATGTTCCTTTACCATCTGATCCGGTGAAAAATCATATCCCCTTTTTTGATTTTCATTGACTAAATGCAAATAGCCAGCTTCACCTAGTTTTGTATCTGATTCTATTCGCCCACAGATTATTTTTGACTCTGATTCATTCACCATACACCATCCCTGATGACCACATATTGGGCAAGTTGTTCTATAGTACTCAAACCATCTTTCATTGCTACCTTTGCTCATACTTCTTGCTGGCCTTAACACTCTACTTACCGCTAATTTTTCTATCGACATAATATCTCTCCTTTTCCATTAAATTAATAAAAAAAGCCCTTTGGAATACGGAGGTTAAATACCACACAAATGTGTAATTTAATCCGTAACCCGAAGGGCTTTATGTAATCACTAGAAAATAAAACAAAAAATTGAAAAGAGTATATTAAAAATATACTAAATTTTCCTAATTTAATCTAGGGATTAATTATAATTTTCTTCATTACATTCCAAATCCTTTTTACATTAGACTCATCGTTATAACTGCCTTTAAAATTCGATTCAGGTATTAAATAATTCATAATTTGCTCGAATCCAGGCTTTATCTTTTCAAATGTTGCATCATCCTCGACAAAAAGTTTATTAGAGTATTGTATTTTAGCTACTTCCTCAAAAATAGAAGGAAATTCAAACAAAATATCAGATTCAAACATTTTCTGAATTATTTTCGGTTTACTAAACTCAAACTGATCTATGAAGATGAGTTTAGTTTCAACTTTAGGATTTATTTTTTGAGTAATAAATTTCGAAGCAAGATTATAATTATATACATCGTTATTGCATAGGATCCATAACTCATCAATGTATTTTAAACTTTCTAGCGTATGCTTTACCATAGGACCAGAAGGAATATCTAAAAAGACTAAATCAAAAAAACGTAGCCCTTCAATGTAATAGCGGTTCATTATGTTATCTGTAAAGCATTTATAATTATTACGATTAAAAGGGAAAAAGGTTACTCCCTTATAATGAAGTGGAATTTGTTGTGTTGTTAGATTAGGGTTAATTAAATAATCACTTAATGATATCCAACGTTCATCTATCTTCATAAATTTTTGAACATAAGAATATAATTTTGGTGTATTTGATACACCTTCTAACACAGAAATTGAAATTGAGTAATTAGCCATAAACACAGCGAGGTTAGTCAAAAAGCTTGTAACGCCTACACGATTAATAGGTGACCATACACCAATTACTTTTTCACCTATTAGTTTTCTTCTATGAACAGGGATATTTATATAATTTCTAAGATTTAATATTGCTTTTTCGTATGTTTCTTCGCTTATTGCAAGAACACTTTCCCTTTTTATAGTCTCTTTTTTAATTTCTTCACTTACCGGAGTACCCTCTCTACTACATAATTCATCCTTAGAATTGTTATCATTTTTATTTCCAAGAGTTTTTTCTAAATAATCCTCTTTGCCAGCAGCTACATTTCCATCGTTATTTTTCTCGATTACCTTGGTTTCATTTTGAACAATATTGTCCTGTTCATTTTTAACAGTATTTAATTTTCGTATTTTAACTTCCTCTACAATATGAGGTTCTATTTCTATATCTTCATTATTGTTATTACGCGATTCATTACTACCGGACTTCTCCTGGTTTCCCTCACCTACATCGCTTCTTGAGTTAACCATAATCATCTTTTGTAAATAAGAATGTAAACTACCAGGTGAATTATCAACCACTTTAAAAGGATGTGTAATAAGATCTAGTTCTAAACTATCTAATTCATCAGCTAAGCATACCTTGTAATTTGCTCTTAAGTTCTGCCGCAGCATTGCAATATAACTACTTCCATTTTCGCCTATTATTTCTTCTGAATCCACGAAAACTGCAAAAACCTCATTATAATCGTCTATATTGGTATACGTAACTTCAATGATCTCATCACCAGAAAAAAATTCTTCAATTACTTTTTTTAATTCGGTAGCAATTGATTTTAAAACTAAAACTTTCAATTCAAGCACCACCTTGCTCTCTACTCAAATTAAATTCCTCTAATAAACGACATAACTGTTTCCTCATTTTGTATGAAAGCTCATACTTACCATTTTCTATATTGGATAAATGGCTAGGAGTTACTCCTAATTCTTTAGCTAATTCGTTTTGTTTAATTCCTAATCTTTTTCTACAAAGCACCAATATTTCAGAATCATTTTCTGGTATCAATGTATCAATAAGCAACATTCTCCCTCCTTCCTTAATTAAAACTTATAACGAACTATTTAAATTCCTTGTCATAATAAGAATATTCTTTTTCTATTAAATTACTAAGTGTTTCTCCCGAAAAAATAAATTGAAAATACTGACTATAAAACATATACTTAAAATGTACCATTATTTTTTATTTTATTTCAAAAAACACTCCTGCCCTTCGGGTAATCGATTTTATTACACTAACTTGGTGTAAAAAATTTGATTCCTTCGAAGGGCATTTTTGTGTTTAAAAGGAGGAAAAAAAATGTTCAAAAAGAGAAAATACAAAAGTTTAGAAGATGTTCACGACGCTTTATTAGCTCCATTTGAAAAGAATGAATTGAAATACAAAGATGGTAAGCCATACATTCCTCATTATCAAGCTAGAAAAAGATTAATAGAGATTTTTGGTGTTTATGGATTTTCAATTGAATATCCGATTCAAGAACTTTATGCAGAACCAAGTAGCGTCCCCCCTATTATGTGGGCAAGAACAACATGCAAGTTAACTTTAGACTTTTCAGAATGGGGCGGCGAGAAAAAAATTGTTTATGGCACAGATGCAAAGAAATTGAACAGATTTTCTAATAAAGAGAAAAATATAGAAAATGGAGTTGTGGGACAAATTTGTGATTTAGGTGATGATGAAAAATCAGCAATGGCTAGAGCATTTGTAAAGGCATGCGAATCTGTTGGGATCGGCTTATACCTATGCTTAAAATCGGACCACCAACAAACAAGTAATACAACTCAACCATCAAACAGCAATTACAATGAATTATGGAGCATCGTAAACAATTATGAAAAAGCGTTAAAAATTACTATTGATGATCGAAAAGAAATATTAACATCTTCATACCCTAAACAACGCGATTTTAAAAAATTAAATGAAAAACAATTAGAATTTTACATTTCTATAATAAAACATTCTGCAGAAATTGCAGTAATGGCTAGAAATCCAAATACTGAAAAACTTATATTAAATGAGTTATCAAGATGCTGTAATCGACAATTTGGCAATTTTAAAACTACTATCGGTTTTATGAACGAAGCAGCTGTTGAATATGCAGATAGCTATTTAAAACAAAGCAAAAATGCAATCTAACGATCAATTTCATGTTAACACCAGGTGAAATTCAACGAATTAGAATACACCATTGGTATTAACATATCGACTGAAATTAACATGTTAAGTACAGTGAATCAACGAAATATCAATGTTATGTCAACCGAATATATTAGAGATTGACATAACATTGATATTTTATATTTTCGAGGAGGAAATATCTATGCACATCGAAATTTCAAAATCTAAATTAGTTGAAAGTTTATCTAGTGTGGTGAAATTTGCAGGTAAAGACAAAAAAGAGCCTATTCTTGAGAGTATTTTAATTGTAGCTGAAACAGATAAATTACGATTTATCGCTACTAATTCAAAAGAAACAATTGAGCGTTTTGTTTTTTGTGATGAAGACGTATCAGTAATATCAGAAGGAACAGTCTTAGTTGAAAAGAAAATAGTGGATGTCGCAAAAAAATTAACAAAAGAACCTATTAAACTAAAACTATCCAAAAATACTCTTCAAGTAATCTCTGGTAAAAGCAAGTTCACTCTAAATACCTTTAAAGTAAGCGATTATCCTGTAATTAAACCGAGTCAAGCGGAATATTTCGCTGACATAGAATGTTCTATTTTAGAAGAAGCTATAAACAGTGTTTGCTATGCAGCATCTACTTCAAATCAAAGACCTATTTTAAAAGGCATTCACCTAACTGTATCAGAGAATCTCATGACCTTTCAGTCTACAGATAGCCATCAACTAGCATATAAAGCTATAAAATTACAGACAGCCTTTAAAGAAGAAATTAAAATGACAATTCCAGCCATCGCTTTAAAGGAAGCTATTAATAGTTTCGATACAAAAAAATCAATTAAACTGAGCAAACTCGATAATACATTTATTTTATCAAGTGATACTGAAACATTTAGAACCCAAACACTTGAGGGCGATTATCCTGATGTCTTAGTTAGGTTGCTTTCGCCACTATACGAAAATGTAATTTTAGTTAACAAACGTGAGATATTAGAGGCTCTAGAACAAATAATGCTATTCACATCAAATAAACCAACAGGTATCTTTACATTGAACAATAATGCTATCACTATAGAAAATGAAGAAAAATCCGAGGGCAACGCACAAATCTTAATACAAACGGAGGATATTACAACACCCGATCCATCAGTTAAACCTGAAGACTCAATAATAAAATTCGGTTTCAATGTACAATTACTGTATACTTCTATAAAAGTTATAAACTGTGATTTAATATCTATTGGCTTTAACGGTGAGAAAAAACCAATTAGTATAGTACATGAAGATTATTACAATAATCTTGGTGTCAATTCTACTGAGCCATTACAACCGATTCATTATTCAGATTTTAGATTCATATTACCTAGCATTATTAATTAAATAATACAGCCTATACTATCAAGTATGGGCTTTTTTTATTTGTTTTATACATAAAATCTAAGTTTTTTATATTATAAGTTTAATATTATATCTTTATAATTTATTTACAAATCACTTTTATTTACTTATCATTAATATATTGTAGACTAATTTGTTAATTTCATAGCAACAATAAAGCGGATTAACACTCCAAACGGAGCATTACAAACAACAAAACATTAACATAACATTAACATTTTTATAACGATATTATATGCACATTAATGTCATGTTAACTGATAATTGATTACATGTTAATGCTATATTTGATGTTAATCTCATTTTATAAAGGTATTTTAATTAGTATTGCCGAAAAGTACTTAACATGTCAATTCCACTTTCTATGTTAATTTCACTTTCTACGATTAAATTCCAAGGAGGTATAACAATGATTGAACAAGATAAGCAAGCTACCACTGAAAATGGTGAAGAAACTACTAAAAACTTTATTCATGAAGACGCTTTTGAAAAAGCATGGCGAATAACTGAGTTTTCAAAGTTAGTGGGTCGCCATCACAATACGGTATATAATTGGTTTAACACCTTAGAAGAAAAAGGGTTACATGGCACTCTTAGAACCAATAATACAAATGAAAAACTATATAATAGTCTTGATTTAGATATTGCTTTATTTATCAAGCAGAAGAGAGACGAAAAATGGTCACTAGATGCAATTATTGAACTTTTACCACATCAATTTGAACTAAGGCCGGTTTCACCAGAAAATCAAACCAGTGAAGTTTCAGCTCAATTAAACATACATGAAGCAGCTGCAACAATCGAAAAAATAGTAGAACAAAAGCTTGAATTGCATTTACAAAGCATTGAAATGGAGTATCGAGCAAAATTTGAGGAAGCTGTACGTTCTGCGTTACCTGAACCAGAAGACCCTGAAACCTTAAAAGAGCGCCAAAGACAAGAAAGACTAGATAATATGATTATTCAGCACAGAGCGCGTACAGAGTTAAGAAAACAAGCTGAAAAAGAGTGGAATACTCTTCCCGAAGAAACTCGGATTAAAAAAGTTGGCTGGTTTAAAAAAGAAGAAGATCTTGCGCGGAAGCAGCTTTTCATAGAAAGCTATATTGATGAAAACATGATTGAGTACATACAAAATACAATGAATATAGAAAAATAAGCCTGGAAAATTCCAGGCTTATTTTTTATTATGCTCCAAACATTTTATCTGGATCCATAAATGCCGCTAATTCTTCATCATTTTGTACATTCTTTTCTTCATCTTTAGCTGGTTCCATTTCTAAATAATCACCAAAATTAATGTGGAAGTCATCATCTGAATCTTGTTCCTCAATAGTTGTAATTTGAGACTTTGTATATTGAATTTGGCTTTGCTTTTCTTTAAATTCATTGTATTCTTCGACTAATCCTTTAGATAAGCGAGATGGTAGTGCATCTGTTTTATAGAAAGTATACACGCTACCCATAAAGTCATTCTTACTAACTAGATATCCATTAAAAACAGTTCCATTGATTGGTAGTTTATTTGTTACTTCTACCTTAGCATCATCCATGAATGAATCATCAATATTTTTTTGTTCATCTAAAATTGCCAACATACCAAAATGATGCACTTTAGATGCCTCTAAATCTCCATTTTCATTTGTTTTCATTAGATCAATTGGGTGGTGGAATGAGCTTCCTTTTAATGATTCTGAGAACATATCTACAATTTCTTTACTATTTTCAATTTGGTTCATGTTACGTGAAACCTTATTAATTACCAAGCAGCCAGTTCTTTCTAATAGAATTCGTTTAAAGTCTTGAGAATCTAAAATTACAGACGTTCCAGAACCGTTTGCAGCTGTGTTTAACTCATGAATAATATCTCCAATGCGCTGGTTTGCATAGTCGCGTGAGTTTGCAATTCCTTTTTTCTCATTTTCATTCAAGCCTTTAAACTCATCGTAAAAATGTTGATTATCTGCAAACACAACAAATGCTACGCCTTTAGCTGGATCATTTGCTAACTTCCAAATTTCTTGTGAGAATTTATTTACTTGTCTCAGTACATCAGGTCCATCCGCTCTAACTGGTAGTGTAACCACAATGCCCATTTTAATGAAATCTTTTCGTTCAATTGCATTATTGAAAGCAATTTTTGCATATTTTTGTTGATTTGCTATTAATTCTTCTCTAGGAATTTTCATTGCCATACTTTTTAGTTCTTCCGCGATAACAGGCTTATTATGAAAAGCAGAGAATTCTTCAATTGCTTTAATAATTGTAGATGTACCTGTACCACCGCCTAAACCAGCAAAAAATAACACTAATTCATCAGAAGGTCTTACACGTTCTGTAATAAACTCTTTTAATTTATCTTTAGCATCGTCGTTAGATTCTAAAACCTTTACAGCACGTTCAGGATTTTTACCTAAACCACCTAATTTAAGTGAAACCTGATTACTTTTTGGAACATGCTTCAGTTCAGCTAAATCTCCGTCATTACTATTTAATGCAAGACAATTATATACTGCTGTACCATCTGTATGCTTATACTCAGCAAACTTATCTACCATTCTAGTTCCGGCTTGCCCAAAACCAACCATAGTCATCTTTACAGCAACTTCGTTTTTCAGAAAGTTTTTTGCCATTATTTTATCTCTCCCTTATTCTCATTATTTTTTTTACGTTTGCTTAATTCAACTAATACTTGCTGTCCCCTAATAGTTGAAATTAAAAACTTATATGGGTGCATAATTTTTTCTGTTATTAATGACATTGAAGCTAAAGTAGCAACACTACCTTCTGCTGATCTTCTTGAAATGTTAGTTCTTTCAAGTTCTAATGAATAGGATTTACCTTTTGGTTTCTTTACTCTCCTATCAATAACAACACTTTCTACTATCTCATTTATTGAAATACCTCTCATATACTTTGTCTCTTGGTATTGTTTATTTACTTGAGATCCTATGTAATGAAATACATTGTACAGTATTTCGTCTTCTTCAATAATGTCTGCGAACATTTCTACAACTTCATCAGTAAACTTGTTCTGTTTATATTTTTCACTTAATACCTCGTTCAAGTTGTCCCCCCCTTAAAACGTTGGTTAATTATTCCTAAAAATATATTACATTATTATAAGACGTATATCAAGTCATTATATATAAGACTTATATAAGGGCATTATATACAAGACTTATATATAAACTTTTACTTTAAAAAAACGAATAAACCTCATATATATCAACGCTTTTTATATAAGACTTATATGCAAGTCGCTTATATGCTTAGTACACAAAACATGTTAATATCAGATTTCATATAACTAACAATAACTATCGGATACTCATTTAAAAGATAGTATTTATGTAGAACTTTATCTGAATTTATGTTTTCAACATATGATATACCTAAAATATGATGCTATTATCATTTCATTTCAAATATACACCCTACATATACGCACTATATATAAGACTTATATAAAAACACCTATAGATTAGGGTTTTATGTACTTTTATATTAATTTCATGTCAATATAATATCATCACAAATCCTTACACGTCTTACTTATAAGTCTTATATATACACATTATAAATAGGCCTATAAAAAAAGAGTAATACTTAATAAAGTATTACTCTTTTAACTATAAAGTTTTATATAAAACACTTAGTTTATTGAAAAGAACTTCATAATCCTGTTTCTTATTTACCAACTCATTTCTCTCTCTGCTGTCAACAGAAAGGAAAGGGGATGTTAATGTCATATTATATTTAGTTATCTCTTTTATTAATTCCGTAGTTATTTCTGATATTTGCATGAATAACACATAAAATTGTGTTTCATTTTCATTCAATTGGTTAGTTTTATAATTAAGTTCAACAAACTTGTCAGTATAAGTTGTCAATTTCATATCAATATAATCGCTATAACTAACATGTGAAGTCATTATGTTATTAAACTCAGCCACACTTGTTAATCTCTTTGTTAGGCATAGGTTTACTAAATAAATCCTGTATAATGCTTTAAATGAAATAACATATTTAGCTCTATTTTTTATTATTTGGATGTATTCACCGTATTTATTGATTAAATACCTTAATTGATTAGATTTTATCCTCAAAATTCTACTAACTTGTGCGGTATTATACGGTTTATACGGATCTAGAGCTGCAAACCTTGTTGGAATAATCTCATGTTCGTTACTTAACGTGTTAGTTACTTTATTATAAAGAAAGTCCGTTTCAAATTCACTTTGTATTATCTTTGTTATTAACCCATATTCTGTGTTCCAATTCCGCATTTTTTCACCCCTTACATCAAATTGTAACATGCAAAATATGAAATATACACAATTTTCATTTACTTTATTATGTTTATTTACTTATTTCTTTTATGATGTGAATTTTCCTTCTGCTTAACAAATACCACAACTGAATTAAATGTAAGTATGTATAATAGATTGTTTCATCTATGCAAAAGTATATTCACTGTACATTTTATCTATTTTTGATACTCTAAACACATATGACGGAATACATATGACGAACCCTTTTTTTATCATTAGAGTTCGTCATATGTCCTCTTATCACTGTCGAAATACATATGACGAATTCTAATAGCAAATTCTCACTTGATAACATTAGATTTTATTACTCACACCTGACGAAATAATATGTATTTTTAAACCAAGAGTTCATAGGGGATAATGGGTTACTTTTTTGCAAATTTCAGTTAAAATATACACTAATCATTTTTATGTTCTGAACTGCTTAATTCATCCAACATTAATTACTTTCATTTCATGACAATTGCACCCGATTTTATGCAGATTTCCGTATATTATTTCCATATCAAGGGAGTGTTTAAAATTGAAAAAAACATTTGATCATGCCGTTAAATATATCGTCGGAGAGAATGATCGTGGAGTTTATTTTAATCGTTCTGACATTTTTACAGTCTTATTTTTATATGAACAACGAACAGTATCTCAAATTCAATTACGAAAATTTTACGAATTGATAAGTGGGGGACCTATAAGTCGAACCACATTTTCATCAAAGTTAACAAAGTGGGCAAAAATGAAATTATTAAAAAAAGAAAATATAAGTGTGAGAAAAAAGCGTGGCTTTACATTGGATTTCGTTTCTATAGCTTCAAAAGGAGCAGAGATATTACATCGTTTAAAATTAATTACTGATTGCAATACCTCGTTTGTTACCAAAAGGCAATATGAACACAATATAGCTATTACACAATTTGTGCTAAATCTACTTGAAGCAGAATCCCAAAATGAACATACTGGTGCAATTGTAGGTGGTAATGGAGATTATCTTTTTCCATTAAACTCAATTGTGAAGCAAAACTTACATTTACCCAACCTAATGTATTCCGATTCAAATGATGTTTACTTCTTATACGAAGATGAAGAGTATCGCGAAATGTTTCAGCCAGAACTTCAACCCGTTTCCTTCCAACAAGATTTACCTCAACTCGTTTATTCATTTCGTCCATCTAAAGAGTTTTATCCAGACTCAAAGGGAAACCCATTAATCATTCCTGATTGGGTTCTTACATGTAACGATTCTATTATCAATATTGAAGTTGATACAGGAACAGAAAACATTCCATTTCTAGAAAACAAACTAAAAAAATATCTTGATATCGCTGCTTCTAATCCGTCTAAACGGTTTTACGTGTTATTTTCAGTAATCGATGATTCTTATCACACAATTTCTACTTACAAAAAAAGAACTACACGTGTAACAAATTTAAAAAAGGCTTTCAGCAATATACCACGTTTAAGTGTAGTGAATAACCTACATGTTTACGTATGCAATATGGGTGGATCAGAACTTGTAATAAACAATATTCTTCAAGAAATTCGCGAAATTAATAGTTTAAGCAAAAGTCATCTGTTCAAAAAAATCACTGAACGTTTGAACATAAATTCTTCTTTCTCTTACTCGGTAGAGTGGATATCCAATAAAAACGAAATGCAAACGAAAGGGATTCAGCATTCTAAATTACTTGAGCTAACAGATGACATTTTGGTATTACGAAAAAAAGCACCTGATGAAGAAAAAAAATCTGTAGATTACTTAGAAATATTGTGTATATTAACAATACTTAAGGTAGGGGAGGTTAACACACACTTAAAATTACAACAATTATCAGGATTGTTGGCCATGCAAAATCAACACCGAACACTAAACCCAATTAAAATTTTGGGGATATATGAAGCGGATGAATTAGAGCATGGGCAGCAAGCCATTTTTACTGATCTGTATCACAATTCCATAGCACCAGAGAATATATTATTGGCTACTTCTGCTGAATTGCTTAATTTCACCGCTGCTTTTTATTCGTTAAAAGAGAGGGTGAAACAAGAATTTGGAGAATGCAGTTCAAAAGAATGCTGAACTCAATAATGCACCAGGTAATGGGGAAGATCCCAAAACCGGAAAGAGCAAAAAAAATTCCTATACAGTTACAATCGACCTTACAAAAAGCTGGAAATATCGTTTAGCAGCCCGCTCATCTTACTATGTTGTGACATTACTACTTCTGCTAGCTTGGTATTTTGCTTTTAGAGGAATTTATAAATACGCTTCTTTCTGGTCAATACAAATGGGGGCTCCATTACCTACTTTAAGTATCTTCGGTAATCCATTTGAAACTAATTATTACATTGAAACCTTTTTTAGCTTTTGGATTTTAATTTACACTTGGCAACTATCAACCAAGGTTAAGACCTATCAGGAGATAAAGCGTAGATGGTTTATTTTTTCGATGATGTTAATTGGTATAGTTGCCCAGTACTTATGGGCGTTTAGTGTTCCATTAGCTAAGATATTTATTCCATTCTTACATTCGAAAGCTGGAGAAGTTTCACTTAATGACAAAGGATTAGAGGATACTATACTTTCAAATTTTAGTAATATTATGCACCTTGTATTTGCTATACCTGTAATTATTATTATTCTCGTACTCTTATGGCTCTTTAAGATTTTTTACGAGCATAAAAAAGAGCTTTTAGATGAATTCGGAAAATGGGAATACGTATTTAAAATACCTGGTTGGATGCTTTCCTTTTTGAATGATGATCGTCAACGAAAACTTGCTACTTCATTACACAAGTTTTTCACTGAAAAAAACCCATCAAAATTGCCAGACCCTGATATCTTTCTTGGTCCTAATAGTGCGACACGGGAAATGGCAGTTATACAGGGCAAGTCTCTAACGCTTAATATAATGATCATCGGTAACATTGGTACAGGTAAATCAGCTGCACTAGGTTTGCCAATTGCCAATCAAATTCTTGACTATATGGCTTCAATGATTAATAACTTTAAAACCTTATATACAAGAAAAGATTATCATTCAGAGGATGTAAAAGGAACTCAAGTTAATGGTCTTACAGTTATCGAGCCATCTAATGACTTCTGCGAAAAGGTATATAGCTTGGTATTAGCACACAGGATTCCCGAAAGTGTTATTTTCTATTTAGATCCAACAAATCCTGATACCCCTTCAATAAATTTTGTACGTGGTCCAGTCGATAAAGTTGCTGAGATGTTATGTTCAGTATTAACGGGTCTCTCTGATAATGGAGCAGGGAATCCGTTCTTCGTTCAATCTGAGCGTTCTCATCTTAAACAACATATTTATCTGTTAAAACTCCATGATTCTAACTTTGAAGCTAGATTCGAGCATTTAATTGATATGTATAATGATGCTAATCTCGTGTTTGAGATGCATCTCAAATTAAAAGAACGACTTCCGAATGATATTGAATCTATTCCAGATAGGGATGAACGAAACCATTTCCGCATAATGAAACAAGTAGATGAATGGTTTGATTTAAATTATGTTCCTGAAATTTCTGGTGGCCGTGGGGGAGGGGAAGTTGTTTATCATACTGAAGGTAAATACTATGGTCAACCAAAGATTATTGATAAACAAGAAACCTTTGTTCGTGGTTTACGAAACACATTAAATGATATTTCTGCTCAACCTCTGCTCCGTCGTGTTTTATGCGGTCCATCGGATTTCGATTTTGAGAATCATTTGGAATTTGGAGGTATTCTGTTAGTCAATACTGCTAAAGGGGAACTTTCTGATCTATCTGATGTATTCGGTAAATTGTGTTTATATGCCGTACAGAATGCTGTTTTCCGTCGTAAGCCTAACGTATCTCCTTACCATCCGGTTTTAGTCGATGAGTTTGCGGATTACATTTATAAAGCATTTAAAAGTTTTCCTGCTCAATCCCGTAAATATAAAGCACCACTAATTGTTATTGCACAAACAATTAGTCAATTAGCAATTGAACATGGCCCAAGATTCATGGATATCCTATTAGGGACATTTCGTAACAAGCTTGTTTATGGTGATGTTACTAATGAAGATGCTAAATTGTTTAGCAAGCTAATGGGTACGAAAACAATTTATGAAGCACGTGAAGGTGATCAAGAAATTGATATGGTGACAGCTGAAACGAAAACACAAAGTACACGTAGAACATCCTACTCTTATTCGAAACTAGAGGTACCCATCCTTTCTGAAAATGATATCTTAATTCAAAAGGCATTCCAGTGTGCTGCTAAAATCGTAAAAGATAATGCTCCACAAGGAGGAATACAAGTAAATGCTAACTTTGTTCCTGCCTCTGAGTTTAAAACAGCTAAGATTCAAGTTGATGCAGAAGCAGCTGCTTATTGGTTAAAAATTCGTGAAGAGTCATTGAATGAGGAAATTAAATATGATGATTATGTCACAGATACAGATATTGATAGTGAAGAAGCTGTAATTGAGGAATTGAGTACACCTAAAACGGCACCTACTGCAATAGAAGGCTGGTTACAAACGTTAAATCCTGATACTTATGATCTTTATACTAATGAAGATGATACTGACAATAAAGGAGAGTTAACAAATGGTCAGTCTGTGCAAGATTACTCAAGAAACTCTGCTCCTAAACTAGAAAAGGAAAGCACTACAGCATCAATTGCTACTTCCAATAAAACAGAACCCGAAAAAATTAATGAAGTAATCGATGTTCAAAAAGAAAGTATACCAGATACAAGTAAACATAGAGAACCTATTGAACTTAACAACAAAGCATCAGTTATTACTGAAACTCCAATAGAAGTGCCAAGGGCGAAGCATACACCACAATATAGAGAACCTGCTTACACATCAACTGTTACCCATAATCAGCAGGAGCAGGAAATTCAACGAACTGCAGAAATCAATGGTAAAAATACAACATCTAACTTAACAATGCAATGGTTACAACAAATGGCTGCCACTGTTCCTCAAGAAGAAGAAAATACATTACCTTTAGATGAAATGGAAGGTGGCTCTCGTCTTCACAATCGTAAAGTAGCAGAAGTAACCCCAGAAAGTGCGGCAATTAAGGATAAACTCAGTCAATATATCGAAGGTGACATTAATCATGATTGATGCACTCAGCATATAACGAATATTTATAACGGTAAAAAGGTGTGGGTTGTATACTCATACCTTTTTATTATTTCATAGGCAACAGACAGGAGTGATCTAGTTTCATCTTTATTAAAAATGGTACTAATTTTATATAGAAAATGTACAAATTACTAAATTTATTAATTGTACATAACATATATGGTTAATTAAACTAAATTGGGAGGTTGATTTATGTTTCAACCTGGATTGTCCCCTTATCCTTTTCGATATAAACAAAATTATATTCAATATCCTTATGACTATTATCATGAATATATAAGGCAAACAGCTCCTGAAGTAACACAAATGATATATTTCATTAATCAAGAAAGACAAAAAGCTGGATTAAATCCTTTATCTATAAATAATCGCTTAACTCAAGTAACCCAATTAAAAGCAAATGACATGACTACTACCGGAAAATGTCAGCATTATAGCCCTACCTTAAATGGCGACGAATTTAAAATGTTACAAGACGCAGGTATTACGGGATTGAAATTTGGAGCGATTATTTATTGTGGGCAACCAGGAACTGCTGAAGCGGCAATAAACTGGTGGATGCATAGCACATCTGGGCACAGAGAAATCATTTTGACACCAGATTATAATTTTTTCGGTGTTGCGGCTAGCTTATCTCAAAATGGAACCCGTTCTTGGTCGGTAATTTTCCAAAAAGCACAGCAAGCTCCGTCGTCACCTCCCAACTTTCCGCAATGGGAGTTGATAGACAAAAACTCAGCATCGATTGATATCGTAGCGGATGGTAACAATCTATATCAACTACACAATAATGGCCGTATCTGGAAATATACGGGTACTCCGCTCACTGGCTGGCGGGAACTGGATAATAATTCAGCGACGGTAGCGGTTGTGGCGTCAGGAAACAACCTCTACCAGCTTCACAGAAATGGCCGTATCTGGAAATATACGGGCACCCCGCTCACTGGTTGGCAGGAACTAGATAGGAATTCAGCGACAAAAAAAATCGCGGCAGGAGGTAGCGACCTTTATCAGATTCATAAAAATGGGTTTATCTGGCGCTACACAGGTACTCCATTCACTGGCTGGCAGTTGATAGACAAAAACCCAGCATCGATTGATATTGTAGCGGATGGTAACAATCTATATCAACTACACAATAATGGCCGTATCTGGAAATATACGGGCACCCCGCTCACTGGTTGGCAGGAACTAGATAGGAATTCAGCGACAAAAAAAATCGCAGCAGGAGGTAGCGACCTTTATCAGATTCATAAAAATGGGTTTATCTGGCGCTACACAGGTACTCCATTCACTGGCTGGCAGTTGATAGACAAAAACCCAGCATCGATTGATATTGTAGCGGATGGTAACAATCTATATCAACTACACAATAATGGCCGTATCTGGAAATATACGGGTACTCCGCTCACTGGCTGGCGGGAACTGGATAATAATCCGTCAACGAAAAAAATCGCAGCGGGAGGTAACAATCTTTATCAGATTCATAAAAATGGGTTTATCTGGCGCTACACAGGGTAACCGAAGAGATACTGAACAACTTCTGTATCTCAACAAAAGTGAATATTGCTTTCCTAAATAATTTGATGTGACTAAAGTAAGACTTCACTTTATTGTATTTAAATGAGGTCACATGATAAAAGCAGATTGTTATGAACTGCAAGCTATCCAGATCTTTTTCGAGGGGTTTCTAGGAGTCTAATCAAGTATTTTTATAAAATCACAATCTGTATGTACAAACGAAGAATTCGTTTTGAAAAATCTTTTTCAAAACGAATTCTTTTTATTTATCGTAAAATTTGGCATTGTGAGGTATTTCTAATCAAACTTAATTCAAAATTAAACCATTTCTTTATGCTAAAATTTAATTGAGTTTGTGTAGAAGAAGAAAATGGATTACATAATAAGGGTTGGAGGAATGACATTGGAAATAGCCAAATTGAATTTGCCCATGGATAGTATGCATTTTTTACTTAATCATCAAATTAAAGAAAATGAATTCGAATGTCTCAATGTAGAATTTTACACCTATTCAAATGGTTTTCTTTTAGATGTAGTGGAATGGACAAAACAAAATGATTTTTCTTTATCGATATTGGATAAAGAATATGCAGAAGCGTTTTTAGCGAGTTTAGAGAAGTTTAAACCATACCTTGTTATTGGGAGTAATATGGATTCAGGTAATCTAATTACTATCTACCAGCCCACAGGGGAGATATATGAGCTAGAGCATGAAATTACAGAAAGAGTAGAAAGATATTTTGTTAATTCTTCTATAGAGAAAATGCATTCCTGCTTCAATTGCTTTAAAAAGTATTGGGTTCAGCTAATAGAGCAGGGGCACTACAAAGATTGTGATTTAATAAAGACTTTTCATGATTTGCAGAACAAATTAGTCGAGCTTGATAATAACATATTAATTAATGATGATAACTACAATAGACAATTTTGGAATTGTTTATATCACAGCAAGTTAAACTTCTTTTTAAAAAAATCAAACAAAATATAGGTTATTTCTAATGAGTGATACTTACGTGAAATAAAATTTATATGAAAGTAAAAACGAGTTTTTAATAAACAAAAGCAGATAATAGGAAATCTCCTTACTGGTTAAAACTTTCACTAAATAAAAAACAGTAAGGAGTGTTTTCTTAATCCCTCATTGCACCTGCTTCTCGGGAAGTCATTGCTCCTTGTCCTTCCCTTACATCATTTTGAATTTCTTGTTTCACTTTATTCGCATCAGTTTCTGCAAAATTTAGTTTCATAATAGAACCAGTTGTGTCTATATCTTTTTTATCCCGTTGCATACAAACCCTCCTGACTTTAACATTTGCCAATCTTATTATGTGCAGAAGTACACATGATATCCACCGAACAATCAAGCGCGTTTATGGATTAATACAGGCAGATATGAAGTTGGCCAAAAGGGGCTATTAAAAAAAACGGCTATTTGATATAAAAAGCTGATATTAGCAACTCAAAAGTATGTTCCAGGAGAAACAATATATATTCCTAAACCTAAAACCTCTCATCAAAGACGGGGTACTCGTTCTGGAACAAGAAAGCTGATCGATCACAGAAATGCTTCTATTAAACAGTAGAGCGATTAATCAAATAGCTGATGAATATCACCTCTCTATTGAAACGATCAAAAAATAGTCTACTCTAAATAAAATAGATGCACTGATGAAGTGATGCTCATTGTTCTTTCTTATGGCGAATTTGTTTCTTAGTTATTTCTTGCATTTTATATCCTTCACCAATCGTGTAGTGTTAAGGGAGATGACAGAAGAAGGGAAGGATGTACAAATGAGGATAGTAAAAAACGGAACATTGCAAGTACCTGGGGCGAGCATCTACTATGAGGTGCGTGGCTCAGGTCCAAATCTTCTTTTGATCCATGGTGGGGGTGGTGATGCCGACAAGTTCCATAATATCGCCGACCATCTTGCTAAATGGTATACCGTTGTTACTTACGATCGTCGTGGTCATTCCCGTAGCAACCTCGTCAATAAAACTGAGGATTATCATGTGCACACACATAGCGAAGACGCTCACCTGCTGCTAGCCAATCTAACCAATGAACCTACTTATGTATTCGGAAGTAGTTCTGGTGCTGTCATCGGACTTGATTTGTACGTACGCCATCCTGAGCAGGTACAGTTACTAATCCCACACGAGCCAGTTTTATTACAACTTTTACCTAAAAATGAGTTGAATCAGGCTATACATTTCATGGAAGACCTTAAGACAAATCATCAAAGTGAGGTCATAAAGTTATTGTCAAATATTGATGATAGCAATTCTGGACCATCGAAGGATATGCTAACAGAGCGACTACTCAGTAATTCGACTTATTTCACTAAGTATGAAATCCCGGGAATTCTCAGCTATACTTTAAATGTCGATGCATTAAAGACCCCATTAAAATCTACATCGATACAGGTACGTCCAGCCGGGGGAATTAATTCACGAGAATTTTTTCCTTACCATTGCGCAGACAACTTAGCAGAACACCTCGGAACAGAATTAGTAGAGTTTCCCGGACACCATGTGGGCTATAACACAGTGCATCATAAAGAGTTTGCTGAGAAGTTACACGACGTTCTTGAGAATTAATCATGAAACGTAGCAATGGGTAAGGCATGAACACAATAGCACGAATAGATATCGACAGCAGAATATGAACAAACTAAAAAGAAGCAGGTACCTCTCCATTTAAGGTATCTGCTTCTTTTTACATTGACTCTATAATCATTTGTCTTTCATACCACTTGTTTAGTTTTTCATTAACACTTTTTGAAATACGCTTCATTTTGTTATTACAGAATCTTGATAGCGTAGCAGGGGATAAACCTATTTCATCTGCTATCTCACGCATTGTTTTATTTTGATGCATATGCTGATACATAATTTTTTCTCGTATCACATCTTCTGATCCTTGAGGAGTTTGTTTTACTGTCTCTGCAATATAATGGTCCTCCTGCTTCTCTTGCATATCTATTGCTTTTTTCTTTACCATACTATCTATATTATTCATTAATTCTTTTGGTGGTAAGATAATGATTCCTAATTTGGAATAGTAATTCTTAAACCAATTACGTTCGCCTATCTTTGTTTCATCCAATTCCTCTGCATACGCCCAATGTGAAATTACATTTTCTTTTTCTAAATCATTTAAAATATTCTCTAATTGTTCACGAGTTCGAGTTGGGCGACCCTTTGTGGGTGTAATGCCCATTACAGATAGAAGACCTTTTTCTCCACCAATGGAGTATGGTCTTTTTAAAGTACTGTATTGTTGACGGATTCTCCACTGCCAGGATAAATAACGTATTAAACGTTTATGAAACTTGTGTCTATAGCTATTATACTCTAATGCTTTTTTCGATAATAAAGCCGTTGTGCTATTAGATCCATACAAATAGCCCGATAAGAAACTACCCGGTTTAATCTTACAGGATTCTATCCCCATATATTCATTAGTATTCTTATCTCTCCATAGCACTACAGAGTCCAGTACGAATAGTCTTTTGATTACTTCACGTTTTACTTCAAATTTTTCTCCAGTTTCAGCTTGATCGTTCAATACTACAACTTCATTATCATCATTCAAATAAATAAAGATGCTTGCTAACGCTGCAATACGTTGTGCTACCTTTATCTTATCTTCTGCCCGATAATACTCTACACCGTTTGCTGATGCTTTTGGCATATTACATAATTCCAATACATTCTCATAACTAAAATCTATGAATTCATCTGGTGATTTAGCTTGATTTAACCATTGTATTGTAATGGTATCTAAACAGTCTGCTGTAAGATCATCCATATTACTAATTACTCCATCAACCAATATAGACCATCTTTCCGCTTCATTTGTATTCACTAATCTCAAATCCTCATCCTTATGTGAAGATAGTTGTGCAACTCCGCTTGAATTTTTTGTTTCTAATGGCAGTACCGGTTTTGCCGCTGCTTCATCTTCTTCAAACTGATTTTTTGCTATTCCATCACGTAATTGATAGTACATTGCGTCATTTGATACAGGATAATATTCGTCCGGCATATCTGCTATATGCTCTTTTATATGACCATGTTCAGGATTTGAAATTTGAGTTGGTTCAGCTGCTTCAAGCTTTTCTCCAAACTCTTGTTCAATGATTTTATCTAATACATTTTGAATCTCAATTTTATATTTATCTAGATTTGCGTAAATGTGCAATAACGATATTCCTTGTTCTTGTTTCTGCCCCAGCCAAGAAACAAGTGTTGAGAAGGAAGGGGATATATTAGCTGAAGTTACTAATTTATCGTGATTCTCTTGAACTTCGTTGTAATATTTTTGCCATTTGGCCCATAACTGCTTATTTTCTTCATAGATTGGAGCAGCAAGTAGGAGGGCGTCACTGAACAATGCTATTACTTTCTCCATATTTAAGTACCTCCTAACAATGTTATTAACCAATATAATTTAAATCCTAACAATATGAAACGCCATAGCTATATGATGGCTACATAACCTTTAAGCTGAAATGTTATCTGAATAATCCACACAATTATTGGTTTTTACTCGTTTTATTGTGGATCATTTTAATTCTATTTACTTGTCTTTAATTATATAAAACTGCTTCTATTTGTAAAATCACTACTTTACAATACAATTTCAATTTTTAAAAGTAAATTAGTAAAATACACTGATTTTTTGCTTAACGACTAGAAACTTGTTACTTTAGGTCACAACTTAAATACGCCAGCTGCTTCTTACTTGAAACTTCATAGCCTTATCATGGCTACTACTTCTTATTTGAAACTATATAGCCTTATCATGGCTATTACTTCTTATTTGAAACTATAGCCTTATCATGGCTATTGACTCTTAATTGAAACTATATAGCTTTATCGTGGCTATTATTTCTTACTTGAAACTATATAGCTTTATCATGGCTATTACTTCTTATTTGAAACTATAGCCTTATCGTGGCTACTACTTCTTATTTAAAACTATGTAGCCTTATCATGGCTATTATAGGCTCTTATTTCAAACTCTATAGCCTTATCATGGCTATAAGCTCTTATTTCAAGTTTTATAGCCTTATTACGGCTATTACTTCTTACCTAAAACAGTATAGCTTTATCATGGCTATTACTTCTTATTTGAAACTATAGCCTTATTACGGCTATTACTTCTTACTTGAAATGCATCGCCTTATCGCGGCTACTACTTCTTACTTGAAACTGTATAGCTTTATCATGGCTATTACTTCTTACTTTTAATAATGAATAGCTATATGATGGCTACAATTTCGTAATTTATGAAACGTTATAGCTATATGATGGTTACAACTTTGAAAAAATGAAACGAGAATATCTTGAAAATCACTTGACTAAAAATTTTTTTATTCTATGTAAATTAGTAATAAACGTTGCTATAAAGCCATTTCATAAAATATGAAAGCAAACACGCTAAAATCATTATAGCTATATGATGGCTACAACTTTCATTTTGCAAATCCCAACAACCTATATGTACCAAGGGTTACAGCGGTTTTTAATAAAATATTACTTGTTTTAAAAACATGAAACGTTATAGCTATATGATGGCAGGAAACATGAAACGAACTGAAACGTTTATAGCGGTATGATGGCTACAACTTTCATTTTAAAAATCTCAACAACCTATATGTACCAAGGGTTACAGCGGTTTTTAATAAAATATAACTCGTTTTAAAAACATGAAACGTTATAGCTATATGATGGCTATAACTTTCAAACGAAATTGGATAAAAACCCTATGAAATCAATGGTTTTGAAGGATTTCTCCTACTACGTATTACGTTTCATATTCAAAAAACTTCATAGCCCTATGGTGGCAACAAACTTTTTTTCATGAAACGTCAAACCCCTTGTTACACAAGGGATAGAGGCACGTTTCATTTTTTTGTTTTTTCTCTTAAAGGGACAGATTTCACCAGTATTCGATTTGATATAATCAAAAATGATAATCTATATCTAATTGTGGGGAAAACTGCAACTTAATATATAAGGAGGTGAAAAAGATGGCAAAACCTTTCGTTATAAAGAACAAACGTAGTTTAAATGGTGAAACAACAACACCGGTAATTGTAACAATTAAATCATGGCAAAAGTTAGTAGAAGCTTTAGAAGGTAAGTATTACAGTTTTAAAGATACTTATTTAGAAGACATTGTGAATTCAATGTCCTATGAAGAGCGAATTGCAGATGAAGAGGGGTTTCTTGCAAAAGTAAAGCCATCTTTTTCACTGAAAATGAAAAAGATTGTAGATAAAGTAAGTGAATTTGATAAAAACGAAGGCAGAAAACATAAGCTATATGGAATTACAAATGCTGATTTAGAAGTATTTCTATTTCTTCATAAAAAATGTAATACATATGGTGAGCTTTCGCACGTATCGATCCACATGCTATGGGAAGATTATAAAAATTATAAAGAGGCATTTGCACATATTCACCACTCACAATTTTATGTGGCTTTAAAGAAGTTAAGTTTCCACAACATCATTACAATTGAAAATGAGTACAGTGGTAAATATAAAATCACTTTAACCGATTTCATGAACAAGAAAACAAATAAAGCAAATGCATATACATTTATCAGCCCAATAGTATTTACAAAAGAATTCTTTGAGTTATCTATTGCAGCTAAGAAGCTATTTATGGATGTAGCAATGCAGCAACAACGCGAAACAACTTTGAAACGTTCTTTATTTAAAGTTGATGAACAAGGAAACTCAACTCATTTTGGCGGTATGTATCGTTACCTACATAAAAAATACCCACATCAGATTCGTGCTGTACTTGAGGAATTGGAAACAAAATTGTCTGCTACTGGATCTCCTTTATTTAAAATTTGCAAGTTAGAAAAAGGAAAGAGAAATAAAAGGCAATATACTACGTTGCATTTATCTCTACATCCTGATTTCTTATGCGCGAAAGAAGAAGGAGCAGAATACCGTGATCCATTTACACCACGAGATACATATAAGCGTAAAGTTACATTCATAGAAAACTTATTAATTGAAATGAATATTGCTGAATTTACAAAAGATATGAACCAATTCATTAACGTTTTAAAATACTCTTGTCACCGTCAAATCCGTCAAGTAGTTCGTGGTTTACGAGAAATGATTGATCGACAAGAAGGTTATCCGAAAAAGCTTGTTTATACGCTAAGTAAATTATTAAAGCAATCTTCTCAATACCGTGTATTGGATACAGCTGCTAAAACTGGCATCTATCCTTTAATTACACACAATGTACCTAAATATGAACAAGAAGAGGCCATCTTTAAATTTGGTACTCATTTTGCTATTTACTCGTTACGCAATGTTCAAAAGCTATTCCGTAAAGCTCATGACCTGCTTCAAGCAAAATACGCCGTACCTGTTACTATAGATGCTTACCATCGTAATTACATGCAGTATCAAGAGGAATCACTGTTTAGAAAGTATGCTTATGAGCAAGGCGTAAACATTAACGCATATACAGCATTAGAAATTGAAATTCGCGAACTATTAAAGTCTAGTGGGCATAAAGGAAATCAAATCCCTAGTGATATTCGTGAACTGTTCATTGAAAAAATTGATAAATTGCCGAAGGAAAAGATTCGTGTAATTGAAGTCCCTGAAGATTTCGATTTAATTCAGTTTCTACAGTCCTTAGAAGCGTACTACCGTTCAACAAAAGAAGTGCCAAATACAGTTGATCAGCTGCTTCCAGCAATGTAATGATACAGCTCTCTATTTTTGAAAAAAACAAAAGTAGAGGGCTATTCGTGCTGGGAATAACGTTTCGAGTATGTCACTGCAAATAAAAAAGAGAGGCGTTTTCATATAAATTGAAAACTTCCTCTCTTTTTTTATGCAATTTCATACATTACAGTTCATTGAAAAACTGTTATTCACAATCTGGCTGAATCTGAAATCTGAATTTTTAATCCATTATATCGTTTGTATCTACAAAAAAACATAAACTTATTTTTAAATTCTGTTGATATCTTAATAAATTTAATCAAATGTGGAGAATTTATAGTTCAAAACACTGTTGTTATAAGCTTTAATCCTTATATCTACTTAAAATCAGAAATTCTATTGTTAGTTAAGTTGAAAAAGTGGATTCTGTTCTTAACTTAAAGTGTTTTGTTAATTAATTGTGTATAGAATTCTTTAAAATGTGGAGAATCTGTTAATAAGGCTTCTAAATTAGCACTTATTATTTATTCCATTTCGTGTATCAATTTAACGATGATTATATGTAGTTTTCATATTTCTACTTTTTGATTTTTTGTGGTTTTGAACCATAACTAAGTCATATAGATACATTACCAGTAATTACTGTTTGTGATTTTTTACGTATTAAACATTTATAAACCCCTGGTATATCAATGTTTAAGCACTATTTTTCTTTTGTATAAAAGTTTTATCTTTAATCTTTAAATATTTTAAAAGAGATATATTATATAAGGTTTTTATATTGTTTAATACTTACTATAGAGCAGCAATTTTGTGTAAAACCAATTTCATTCTTTAATGGAATTGGTTTTTTATGTACTTTAATATACAACACATTTAGTATAAAGGATTCTAAAAAAAATTTATATAAAACAAATTATTTTTTCATATTCTCTTAGATTTCCGAAAAAAGTAAATCATACTTAAAGTAGATAGTTGATTAGTGGAAATTACAATGAAACTTGTAATCTCCTAATCATTTAAAAAGAGAGGTGAAGACATGGTAAAAAAGAAATCCCAGAAAAACTCCGAAAAAAAGAAATTTACATTCTTTAAACAAGCAAAAAATAAAACAACCGAAATATTAGATATGCAACAAGAAAACTCAGAAGCACTTAAAGAAAAGAAGAAACGTAAAACAAGGGAGAAAGTTCCAGCAATAACAGGAAGAAAAGTAGGAAAGGTTACATTTTGGTTTGTAATGGGATTTGTGGTTGTGGGAAGCTCCCTTTCATTTATCCAACTTGCCGGTCCTCCTAGAGCAGTAGCTGTTCAGGAAAAGAAAGAGGAACAAGTAAAAATTAAAATGTCAGAAGCAGAATTAATTGCATATGCGAATAATTTTGCCGCTAATTATTTTAATTGGAAAGTTGATATGAATGTAGCTGAAGAACGAAGAAAGCGATTAGAGAAATTTCTAGTTGAAGGATCTGATGAGCAAGGTGGATTAAATAGAGATACTTTAAAAAACGCTTCTAGTACTTTAGTTAAATCGGAAGCAGTAGAGGTCCGACAAAAAGGAAATGAAGCAGAAGTTACTTTGAAAATCATTCAGAAACTAGAACCTGTAAATAATCCTGCACCTGGAACGACACAAGCTCCAGACACACCAAAGGAACCAAAAGAAGTTACAAGGTACTTCTCTATACCAATCTTAATGGAGAAAGGGAAGATGGTAGTCCCTAACAATCCTACAATCGTTCATGGAGAGAGAGAAAAGGCACCTTATAAAATAGCCACTTTCAAATCAGAAGGACGAGAAATTAATACAGATGCAGAAATTAAAAAAGTAGAACAATTTTTACAATCTGTATTTAAAGTGTATACAGAAGGAACACCAGAAGAAATAGCTTACTACTTTGAAAAAAGTAATATAACAAATGGATTAAAAGGTATTATGACATTTAGCAAATTAGAAAACCTACGAATTTACGAAGATAAGGATAAAGGATACAGAGTCTTAGTTGATGCTAAGTTAAAAGACAATGATAGCAACTTAGAGTACACATACTCATATGATTTAAATCTTGTAAATAAAGATAACAAGTTTTCAATTAGCTCTATGAAGAAATTTGAAAACACATTAGAGAAAGTGGAGGGTAAATAATTATGGAGCTTTTGGGATTAGATATGGTTGCTCAGCAATTACCTGCTATTACAGATGCAGCGGTTCTAGGGAACATTAATTTTGGGGTAAATATTAAAAACTGGTTAGTAGCTCAGTTAGGTCCAATCTTTTTAGTTTGTGCAATCATCGGTGTAATTGTTCTTCTTGTAAAACGACAAATGGCAGGGTTAATCGGTTGGTTGGTACTTTGTGCAATTGTTTCAGTATTTGTATTCTCACCAGACGTATTTAAAGACCTTGGAACAAAATTATATAACTTAGTTTTCAAATAATAACTAATGAAACTCATAAATTTTTAAGGAGTTGGTATAAGTGACTCAGAAACCGACTCGTAAGGAAGTAAGGACTTATAACTCTATTTGGGATATTCCAAAGAGTTTATATGGGATAAGGGACATAACACTCCCTTTCCCAGTACCTTACAGACAACTGGGAATCTTTGTTGGGACACTTTTAGTAATTATATTTCTAGATCAATTTTTACCCTTAGGAGAAAATGTCTTTTTTAAATATTTAATATTACCTGGTGGTATAGCGTACTTTTTTGGAAATGTAGAATTAGATGGAAAAAGCCCGCACAAATTCATATATCGATTCTTTGCATTCACATTTGAAAGAAAAAAATTGAGTCGTTATAAAGATACAACTGGTAATATTGGAAGCTATCAATATAAGACAGTAGTTCGATTTAAGGATGATTCAATTAAGAAAAAGTAATTAATTAATCTATACGGAAGAATTAGTTTAGTCTCATATTCTTCTCTAAGGAGGCACAAATGAATCAGGTTGAATTTCCAGTCAAATATTTTCATGATAATTTGATTTTTAACCAAGATGGTTCTTGCTGGGCGTATTATGAGGCATACGGTATTCCTTATGAATTTAAAGGAGACGATGATAAAAATACGTTGTTTATGCGACAACTTGGCTTATTTTGGAATTATGAAGAAGAAAAACATCTATTAATGATACCTGTTTATCAGAATTTCAAAGAAAAAGCAGATGAGTTTAAAGAAACAGTAAGCGGTGAACTAAAAGAACTAGCAATCGATCATACTGATGACGTTGTCCATGAATTAGAAAGAAAATTTGGTAAAAACGCTGTAGAATATCGTTATTTTATAGGTGTGAAATTAAAAGTAAGACACATACAAGAAGGACTTAAGGAAATGCTTTACACTGCATTTCATACCTTTAAAAACACTGCAGAACAGTTTGGATTACTTGGTGATACCAAAATACTAAAAACTGATTTGGAGATGTTTAAAAGGGAAGCTAGTGCCTTTAGAAATAAAATAAGAAAACACTTAGCCGTAAGAAGCTTAGAAACAAACGAAACACAATGGATTGTATTACGCAACTTCTATCGTACATTGGAAGCACCTGTTACAGCAGGATGGACGCCACCGGTAGTTGATGACGATTCTGCTATCTTTCCGAATCAAGAGAGCTTGTTACGCCTAACAGAATCGGAGATAGACGTTAAAGGAAGACATATAGAAATGTCTCAAATCGGTTCTGATGGATTAGAGTATCCAGCATATATGAGTTTCTTATCGGCATCGAAGATCCCATACACAATGGAATTTCCAGACCAAGAGTGGATGTATATGATCCAAAATATAGATTTCCCAATCGAACTAAGTGTACGAACAGAAAATATTAACCATCGTAAAGCTCTATCTAAACTAAATAAAAAGAAAAAAGATTTAGAAGATCAAGAAGCACATGCAAGGGAAAATTCACAAACTGTTGGACTAAACGTTTATGAGGGTGTTCAAGAAGCTACTGAATTACAAGCCCTTATACAAAAGACACGTATGCCACTTGTTAAGACATCGGTATCCTTCTGTATATGTGCTGAAGATTTAGATACAATGCGCCGAAATACCAATTCACTCATTTCTATTTATAGAGAGATGATGATTGAACTAGTAAGACCATATGGAGACCAGTTCTTGCTGTTTAATGAATTTATCCCTGGTTCTAGAAGGTATGTAAATGATTATATACACTTTATGGAGCCTGGAGTTCTGGCGGCCGGTATGTTTGGTGCAACACAAGATTTGGGTGATAATATCGGATTTTATATAGGTACAACTGGTATTTTAAACAAAGCAGTTTATATGACACCTTCTCTCGCAGCGACAAATACTGTTGCAAATCAAAAAACGAGCGCACTTTCAGTTGCGGTAACAGGAAGTACTGGTTCTGGTAAATCATTTGGAACGAACTTAATTGTTTACCTAGCAGTACTAGGAGGAGCTCAAACACTAATAGTCGATCCGAAAGGTGAGAGGGGGAACTGGACAGAAGATTTACACGGCTTAGAAGGTAAGGTAAACGTAATTACACTTGGGACTGATAGGCGAGATGAAGGGAAATTAGACCCATTTATCATTCATAAACATAGCCGAAAAGATGCAATTGAGTTAGCGATGACAATTCTTACTTTCATTACAGGTATTAAACCCGATAACTCGGAGAAATTCCCGCGCTTAGCTTCAGCCGTAGAATTCGTAGCAGGAATGGAAGAGCCGTGCTTAACAGCTGTATCTCAATACCTTGAGGATAGTGACGATAAAGTGGATCAGCAATTGGCCGCTCATATTCAAGCATTTGAGAATTTATCATTTGCACACTTAATCTTTGGTGATGGAACAAATAGAGATATTGAACTTGATACAGCAGTAAATATCATACAAATTCAGCATCTTGACATGCCAGATATTCAAAAGGATCCGAAAGATTATACCTTACAAGAAAATTTATCAGTTAGTATGCTGATGTCTCTATCTTCATTTGCAAGAAAATTCTTTCAAAAAGACCCTACTAAATTCAAAATTGTTCTATTAGATGAAGCATGGGCGATCATGGGAACTTCTCAAGGACGAGAGTTGGCTCGTAAGCTAGTTCGTGAAGGTCGTGCCTTAAACTCTGCAGTATACTTTGCAACTCAAAGTGCAAGTGACCTTGGAGATGAGACATTTAAGAATAATATCGGTATGAAGTTCTCATTCCGTAATACCGACAGTAAAGAGATTTCTTCAATCTTAGACTTCTTTGGATTACCTGATAATGAGGAAAATCATGCGATTATTACTAATTTAGAAACAGGACAATGTTTATTCCAAGATATCCAAGGAAGAACAGGTGTTGTCACAATGGATGTAGTGTTTAAGGATTTATACGATGCATTCGATACAAGACCAAATGCAAGAAAGAATTATAGAAAGTCAAATGATGATGAAAAGCAGGAAGTTAATGCAACCTTTGTCGAAGAAGGGGGAGAAAAAATAAATGTAGGAGTGAGTTAACATGGTAAAAACTAAACTAAAAAAATTAATGCTATCTAGCCTATGTGCTGGCGCTCTAATTTTGAGCGCAGCATGTGGAAACAGCGAAACAAATGTAGGAGAAGAACAAGATCAACAGGGGCACACTCCTAGAGAAATGATGCTAGATTTCGTAAAGGCCGACTTACAACATGATAATAAAACAATTAGAAAACTTATCGTCGATGGAGATAAAAATAAAATTTTAGATCCGAATCAAGGACCACAAAATAATTTATCTTACAAAGATTATACAGTAAAAGAGTATGTGGTAGATAAGGATACAATTATGTATAACTTTATTTCAAAGAAGCCCCCTAAAAATATTGATAAAGCAGTGAAATGGGTAAAAGTAGTTCGTACAGAGGATGGTTTCAAGGTTCGAAGTTATGCTGCTCCTTATCGAAATGAAATCGATGAAGTAGCAAATACTAAACCGACAAATGAGTTTAGTTCGAAAGATTAATAGGTTTCCCATAAAGGGGGAGTAACATGTAATGAAAAAGTTTATCACCCTATTGTTATTGGTTTGTACATTTCTTTTAGCATTTAATTTACTTTTTAAAGCTGCACCAGTCTATGCAGATGAAGAGCCAAGACCTTCACTTATAGACGACATTATTCCTAAAAATAAAGAGAAATTAAAATATGAGGAATACCCACCAAGTAGCTATGGAATTGATGTTTATAACCCAGAAGGTGGGTTTGGAGAATCTCTTAAATTTTGGAAATGGAAAGACAATATTAAAGAACAAATTGTAGCAACTATTTTTATATTATTTAGTATTGGATGGACTATTAATCTTGCAGTTAGTAATTTTGTGACTAGTATGGTAGGCCAATCAATGAGTTTAAATATAGTAGCTGATGTGGGAGATAAGTTAGGTGATGTAATCTCTAAAGCTGCAGGGTTCAATGGTTCTTGGGGTAATGGAATATATAGTGAATTAATTGGACTCATGTTAGCTTTATTAGCCTGCTGGGTTATCTGGGTAGGTTTTGTACAACGACGCCAGTCAGAGATGCTAGGAGGATTGTTAAAGACATTAGGTATTTTAGTTTTCACTTTAGCTTTTTTCGCAAATGCAAGTTATATTATCAAAGGACTGAACACTTTCTCTGAACAAGTAAATAAAACTGTTCTTGATTCCACTCAAAGTATTAGTGGAGCAAGTGAAGGATATTCAAGTGGTGTCGATTCTATCACTGATTTAACGCACACTCTATTAATCAAACAACCTTATACGTTATTACAGTTTGGTACAACAGATATGAAGAAAATCGGTGATGAAAGAATTAAGAAAATGCTAACAACGACAAATCCTGATGAAAGGCAGGAGCTATTAAAAGAGGAAGTAGAGCAGAAGAAAAATACGACATTAACTTTGGATGCTACTTTCGAGCGTGGGGCTTTAGTAGCATTACTTTTCTTAATCAATGGACCATTATGGGTTGTCTTAGGTTTATGTAGTATGGCGATGTTGTTCTACCAATTAATGTTTATCATTGTAGCGCTAATGTCACCAGTAATGTTATTGATGGCTTTAGTACCTGCATGGACTGGGACAGCTAAAAAATTCTTAGCTGAACTGTTTAGAACACTACTTATGAAGGTCGCTATTGGTTTCTTGGTAACATTAATGTTTTGGGTATCATCGATTCTATTCAGTGCTACCGACAAATATGGATACCTAGTTGTAGCTACATTACAAATACTTTCGTTCTTAGGTGTTTGGTTATACCGTAAAACAATTTTCGATGCTATTACTACGGTACCAGCAAGTGCAGGAGCAGCAAGAGCTTCAGATGCTATGAGTAATATAAGGAAGAAATATAGTGATGTTAAACAAGGGTCTAAGGATATTGGAAAAGGTGTAGCATTAGCTGGTGCGAGTGCTGTAACAGCAGGGAAAATTGGGAAATCAGGCTATAGTAAGTTTAAACAGTTGAAAGAAAACTATGCAGATAGAAAAGAAAAGGTAGCAGATGGTAAACGCAAGGAAAAAGAACAAATGCAAGCAGAAAAAGAAAAAAATATAAATCAAATGAAAAAAGAAGAAAATTTAGGTGTTCGCGATAGAAAAGGTAATCAAGAGCAGGAAAGGGTTAAGGAAGAAGTAGCCGCAACTAAAGAGAATCCAGAATTGGCAGTACGAGGGAATCATGAAGGTAATGATCCTGAAATACCACAAGCAGAACTAAAAGATAAAGAAGAAGATGTAAAAGCGGATGTTAAACCAGTAGCACCATTAAATGAGGAACTAGGTAATAAAGAAGAAGATGTAAAAACTCAAATCAAACCGGCTGCGACTCAAAATAATGGTGGTCTCGAGAATAAGCAAGAAGATATAAAAGCGGATGTTAAACCAGTAGCGGCAATTAAAACACCAACGGGTCAAACTAAGTCAACTGATGATAAGCCAATTATAACACCACAGTCAAGAACAACACCATTGCCAGCAGATCCGATAGAGAGTAAGCCAATTATAACACCACAGTCAGGAACAACACCATTGCCAACAGATCCGATAGAGAGTAAGCCAATTATAACACCACAGTCAGGAACAACACCATTGCCAGCAAATCCGATAGAGAGCAAGCCAACCATAACACCACAGTCAGGAACAACACCATTGCCAGCAAATCCGATAGAGAGCAAGCCAGCCATAACATCACAGTCAGGAACAACACCAACACCAGCGAATCCAATTCAAAGTAAACCAGTTACTACTTCACATGTAAGTACTCCACAAAAACAAGTAGAGGTAAAACCGGTTAATCCACAACAAATTAAGAATGTTCCTAAAGAGAATAATCAGCAACAGGTAAAAGATGGAGCGGCAATTAAAAAAGTTGAAACGAAAGCACAAACACAACAAGAAGCTTTAAAAAATGTAAAAGCGAAAGAAACAATAAAACCAAAATAATTCAGCTCGTGAGGGAGGGTTTATACATTGAGTGCGGAACCAAATCGCGACTTTGAAAATGAACATCATCCTGAAGCTGAACTAGGGAATGCTAAGCCTGCCTTGAAAAAGGCAGGCCATTCTTTAGGGAAGGCGGCTGGTAAAGGTACAAAAGTAGCGGGTAAAGCAGTTGCACAAGTAGGGAAGAAAGTAGCAGTTAAAGTAGCTCAAAAGGCAGCTACAGTTGCTGTTGCAAAACCATTATTAATAATAGCCGGTGTGATTCTGGCTGCTGTTGCGGGTTTAGGTATAGTGATATTTTTATTAACTGCTACAATGGGTGAAGATGAAGTCAGTCCTGGAGGAATTGGTGGTCCTTTTGCTCCGGGTACTGCTAGTGTTAGTCCTGAAGTAATGAGATGGGAGCCATTGGTAAGGAAATATGCGGCACAGCATGGTATTGAAGCAATGACCCCATTAATATTAGCTCTTATTCAGCAAGAAAGTTCTGGAACACAATTAGATGTAATGCAAAGCTCGGAATCACAAGGGCATCCCCCGGGGTATTTTACTGATCCAGAGGAAAGTATAAAATATGGTTTAATGCATTTTGCCGATTGTCATAAAAAATCCAATGGTGATCAAAATATTACATTACAATGTTATAACTATGGAACTGGCTACGCTAACTATGCAGTTTCGAAAGGTGGATATACTCACGAGAATGCAAGGGCATTTTCTGCAGAGCAATCAGCTAAAAATGGTTATAAATGTGGTTCGTGGAGAAGTGCGGAGGCTGTAGCTAATAATTGGTGCTATGGTGATCCCGATTATGTCCCACATATTATGAGATACTATCAACCTGGTCAAACCCCTGGTGGTTCTGGTGGAATTGCTGGTGGTAGTGTTTTAGGTGATGATGTATTCCAAGCAATTATGGCAGAAGCACTAAAGTATCAAGGATGGCCATATGTTTTTGGAGGGCGAACACCAAATACATCATTTGACTGTAGTGGAATTGTTGAGTATACCTATTCAAGGGTTGGTATTAATTTATTTGGTACTGCACAAACCCAATGGGATAAAACCCAACGTGTTACAGATCCAAAGCCAGGAGATTTAGTATTTTTCCATAGCACTTATGCTACAAGTAACTACATTACACATGTTGGTATTTATGTAGGAAATAATACAATGTATCATGCTGGTGATCCAATTGGTTATGCTGATTTAAGTAAACCTTATTTTCAACAGCATTTTGCGGGATATGGTCGTGTAGTTAGATAATAATGCATGTAACACCTAGCAACTTATGAAACTGCGAAAAGGAGGTAAATCATGAAGAAAATCACCATTATAATAGCAATTTTATTAATAGCTAGTGTAGGGTTTTTAATAAAATATCAATCTGATAATGAGAAACTTAAATCAGATAATATAAAATTAGCGAAAAAAGTGGAAAAGGTGGAGGCACAATACACCGATACGAAAAAAGAATTGTCAGCTCTAAAGAGTAATAACCAACAACAAGTAAAGGAAGCTGCAGAACGATTTCTTAAAGCTTTCCGTACTTATGATACAGGTAAAGGCGAATCTTACCTTGCTAATATCGATGCATATATAACACCAAATGCAAAGAAAGAATTAACACCACCAGGTGGACCAACGCAATCTGCTCCTGGAACTGGAGATGAGAAAGAAAAGAAGAAAGTTTCATTTCAATCTGAATACACAGGTGGCGAGTTGTATTATGCATTTTTGGATACTACAAAAGCAAATGTATTGGCAAAAGTGAAAAGTAAAATTACAGTTAATGGTGTTTCATCTGATAATATGTCATTAATGCAAATAAATCTTATCTATGATGGAAATAAGAAATTATGGCTTGTCGACAAGCTTATACCTTTAGCAGATTTAAAAGATCGTATGCCTTAGGATTTGTACACACTTAACATGTAGATTAATAAAAAAATTCCCCTCTTTTTATTTTTTACAAGAGGGAATTTTCGGAATTTTGTAAACTTAAAATAGGGACGTGAAGTAATTACTAATGTAGGGGTGTTTTATCTCTTCAATTATGTAGATAACAACTGATTTTAAGGGGGGATAAGTTGAAGAAAGGCACCTTAGGGTGTCTTTTTACATACATCACATTTTTTAATAAAATGATATGGTTCATTTTATATAAAAATATTATAATATTAAATGATTTCATTGGAATCATACAATCAGGGAGGATACGCCATGTTGAAACATAAGATTTTTACGAAGTTTAAAAACAGTATTTCGCTGCATATAGTCTATTGCTAGCTATGATTATGATGACTGGCTGCGAAGAAAAAGAAGATGCAGCGAATCATCGACATTTAATTTATTTATCCTTATATAAGGAAAATACATATAAAAAGGCGGGAGAAATTTGAAAAAATTCTTGACGAGTTTTTCTATTTTATTAATTGCAACCTTATTATTCGGTTGCAGTAACGAAACATTCGATAAAGCGGTAGAACAGGGGAAATTGGCACTGGCAAATAAGGAATATACAAATGCAAATGCTTCATTTGAAATTGCATTAAAAGAAAAAAAGGACGAGGAAGTTCAAACTTTGCAAAAGCAAGCATTCAAAATGGAAAAAGCGCTGATCGCAAAAGAAAAACTCGACATCGACAATGCAATTAAGTTATTCGACCAAGTTTTAACCATGAAAGACGGTTTAGAGACGGTGAAAAATGAGGCGAAGAAGGAGAAAGAAACACTTACTCAATATAAAGATAAACGTGAGAATTACAATAAAGAATTACAAACAGCTCAAGACCTTCTAAGCGAAAAGAAATTTGATGAATCAAAGGTAATATTGACAAAAGTACAACAAGAAACAACTTCAGATAAGATGTTCACGGAACAAAATCAAAAGGTAACGGAACAGTTAGAGAAGCTGGAAAAAGAGAAAAATGCAGCAGTGGAAGAAGAAAAACGACAAGAAGAGCAGAAAAAAGCAGCGGAGCAAAAGAAGCAACAACAAGCAAAAGAGCAACAAGCAAAAGAACAGCAAAAGCAAACCGCTCAAAGCAGCAAACAAAAGCTCTCTCCTATAGATGCAGAAAACAAAGTTAGAAAAACTTTAAACATTACCAACAATTCTAAAGTTTACTGCCAATACGAAGGCGTTGAAGGTGAAGAGTATGTCATACATGTATATCAAATTGTGTCAGACGAAGAAGGCGGACATACAGCAACTTATGGTTGGTTCAATGTGAATTCTAATACTGGTGAAGTTCATAAAATGTAATTTTAAATCAAAATGATTACATTTTTTATGGTGAAGTGGAAATCAGATGGGAGTCCAATACATATTATTAAAGTGGTTCAAGTCGGAGGAAGGCACCTTAGGGTGTCTTTTTTATTATTTTCCGAAAAGATATAGCTCAAAAACCCCTCATTTCTGAGGGGGAAATATAAAAAATAATTTAAATCAAAATACAAAATTAATTATATATAATTGCATTTGCATTAAATTCACTTAGTAATTACTTTTTAATTGACTAGTATGTGTTCCAAATAATATCTGCATATTTTCAAACATTAATTCATTTTTGTTAGTATACCAATAGTAACACTCTTTACCCTTATACACATAAAATATACGATTTACATCTTCTCTTGTAGTAGTGTCCCCAGTAAGTGACGAAGTTGTTGAATTGAATACTCCAGTCCCAATACCATCCATTCCATAACGAGATATTTCGTCTAAATTAATAGACCAGATACCCCCTTTTTTAGGAACAAAGAACAGCGCTTGCTTTGTTAAAACAAGAAATCCCCATTCTAAATTTGGATGGTATACCTCCATCTCTGCGAATCTTTCTTGATTATATTGATTGCATACTAATTCAACACACTTATTTTTTTCTTTCTTACACTTAAATATAAAGTACACAGGTGAACAAAATAATATGATGTAAGGTACAAACCCTAGAAAGTGTAAGCCGCAGTTTAAAATTAATGCCTGGGTAAAAGCAAATATACAAACTACAGCAATACAGCGAAACTTACGTCTCGAGTAGAATGGATTTTTCATATAAGCCTCCTCAATTTTTAGACATTGCGATTTTAATTCACATATATAAAAATATCAATATTTATTATTGAATTTGAGATGGTTCAAGCCGGAGGAAGGCACCTTAGGGTGTCTTTTCTTTATGGAATTTACCTAATATAAATTATTTTACGTGATTTTCCTACTGATTTTTCAACAGCAAAATATGTATACGAAAGACAAATGAAAGCTAAAGGTGAGCAAGAGGCCCAGTAATAATTTAATAAAATAGATAATAAAAATGGTAAAATAATAATTGGATGGGAGTCCAATACATATTATTAAAATTAAAGTGGTTCAAGTCGGGGAAAGGCACCTTAGGGTGTCTTTTTTTATTTACCTTCGACATAATATGACAACATGCGAATAAATAGTTTGCTATTATCATATAGAAATCTTACATTTATCTACACAATATTATTATATTTTAAAGTTTTTAAATGTGAAAATTTCCGATGTAAATACATACCATTTAGGGAGATGGGGAAAATCATGAAAAAATTATTAGTTTCAGCAACAGCGGTAACACTATTAACAGTGGGGTACAGTTCTGCTGCATTTGCAGAAAAAAATCCAAACGACAAAGATTGCGGTCACTTTAAAAACAAACAGGAGGTTATGGAATTCTGGCACAGCAATGGATACAGTGCAACTAACGATCCTCATGACTTAGATCGTGACAATGATGGCTTACCTTGTGAAGTGAAAAAAGGGGACTACGATCAATTTGTAGCTAGCAAACAAACTACTAAAAAGGATGAAACAAAACCACAAGAACCAGTTAAACAGGAAGGTACTAAAAAAGAACCTGTAAAACAAGAAAATACACAACAAAACAACCAAGCAACTAACAATAAACAAGAGCAAACTAAACAAACAGCTGTAAAGAATGAAACAAAAAAACAAGGTGAAAAATTACCTAATACAGCATCAAACGGTGTTACGATGATGCTAGCAAGCGCTGCTCTAGTATTAGCAGGTTCAGTTCTTGTATTCCGTCGTAAAAAAACGAATGCCTAAACTAATATCTAAAAACGGCAGGAATATTCCTGTCGTTTTTAATGTGGAGTGATAAGTTTGAACAAACTTGTTTGGTTAGGAGCTTTATTAATTACTATCGGCTCTTTTACTTTTGTTTATTACTTTATAGATTGGTATGACGCAAGAAAAACTGTTGAAGCCTTAACAAGTACTGAAATTCAACAATATAAAAATATACAACCTGTTACTAATGATAAAAAAGATGTCAAAAATGAATCAAACAAAGAACAATCACAACATAGTCTACCAAATCAAGAACCTAATTTTACAAATACTAGTGAACCATTACCAGAATCACCAAAACAGATTCCAGCTTCTCAAGTTCAACATCAAATGGGAGAACAAATTGCCTACATGGTGATACCGAAAACTAAACAGAAATATCAAGTTTACTGGGGTGCGGATGCTAAAACTTTAAAAAAAGGGGTAGGAATGTTTGTTAGTGACATTACAACCACTCCTTCTGGAAATGGACATACTGTTTTAAGTGGACATCGTGATACGGTATTTACTAATTTAGGAGATTTACAAGAAAATGACTATATTTTAGTTGAGTATGATAAAAAAATATATATCTATCAAATTCAAAAACACTGGATTACAGATGCGAATGATCGTACCGTAATTATCGCAAGAGATACACCAACATTAACACTAACTACATGTTATCCATTTAACTATATTGGAGATGCACCTGAGCGATACATCATTGAAGCATCTTTGGTTGCTATTAATTGAGAGTGAGAGCTATTGCTCTCTTTTTTTATTTTCTTCGACATGATACAACAAAACAGTTATTACTGGATTTGTTATGCTTGGAGGAGAAATTCTACATTCCCTATAATCGGAGGAAACGAATTATGCAAAACTCATTTTATACAAAGTGGTGGTTTTGGTTTATCATTGCCGTTGTCGTAATTGTTGTTGTTGGCGGAAAAAACACCAAAGAAGAAGCTACAACAACTCCAACCGAACCAAAAAAAGAAATAAAACAAAAACAACCCAAACAAGATGTTCAAGTTCAACCAGAAAAGAAGGAACAGCCTAAACAAGATATTCAAGCTCAATCAGAAAAGAAAGAACAACCTAAACAAGATGTTCAACAATCTGCATCGGGATTTACAAATCCTATAAAAAATATCGATAAAACAGCTGCTATGAATGCCGTCAAAGAAAAAGCAAAGAAAGACTTCCCAGATGATTACATGACACAGAATTATGTAGCAGATGAACAATCTAAGGCGTTTGATTATCTAAATGGTATTGACCTCAAATCTCAGGAAGAACTAAACGTTATGAAGAAAGTGATCAACGACTTCCCTAATGACTTCATGACTACTAAATATGTTTATGAAGAACAGATAAAGGCTATGAACAAACAGTAATAAGATACTATACTGTTCTTTTTTTCTAATTGAAGATATGGATAAATACGGTGAAATAATATTCGGATGGGGATCCAATACATATTATTAAAATTAAGATGGTTCAAGTCGGAGGAAGGCACTTTAGGGTGTCTTTTTTTCATTTCGACATAATATAACAAAATAGTTGTGATTATATTTGTTATGATAGTTCAGGTAAATCTTACATTTTAAACGCTGGGGGATACATACTATGAACAAAAAACTATTAACAACACTTACTTGTTTCGCTTTATTTATGGGATTAGCAGCATGTTCATCTAACGAGACAGCAAGTACTTCCAAAGAATCTAAAGCTGAGCAAGAAGCACAAAAGGAAGCTGAGAAAGCGAAGAAAGCTGAACAAGTGACGGCTGAAAAGCAACGCAAACAGCAAGAAGAGGCTACAAAAAAGGAACAACCAACAACTACTTCTGGTAACACTATTAAAGGCTTAAAAGACGAACTATCCATTGGTATGCCATTTAAAGATTATCTTGCTAAAAAGAAATCATTAAATGTAGAGAATCCCTTCAGTATTTCACTCGGAAAAGGTAATGTAGGTAGTGTTCTTCAAGCGCAAGATGGAGTATTAGTTGTATGTATTGATGGAGAAAAGATATTCGATTTAAAAACATTTAAAAATGTTGAAGAAGCTAAAGAATACGAAAAGAGCTTAAAAGTAAAATAATAGATTCAATTCATATTTCTCAATCACCAATATAACTTAATATGGTAAAATATTATTTGGATGAAAGTCCAAATGCATATTATTAAAATTAAAGTGATTCAAGTCGGAGGAAGGCACCTTTGGGTGTCTTTTTTTCTACCTATAAATGCTTAATTGTTATATAATGATATTATTGTATTTTAGGAGGAACATAAATGAATAAAAAACTAATCATTGGAATTATCGCTGTACTAGTAGCTATCATTGCTTCCGTAGCTATTTTTAAAGATTCCAAATCAGAAGATATGAAACCTAAGTATTCACAAAAAGATATGGATAAACTTATCGATCAACACTTTAATGAACAGCAAGAATTAAAAACACAAATCAAAGAGTTGAAATCTAAAGTAGACTCCTATGAAAAAGAGCAAACTAGGTCACTTCAAAAAACTACACAGCCGAGTCAAGAAACACCTAAACCGCAAGAACAGCCTAAAAAAGAAGACGTAAAGCCGGAGTCTCAACCGGAAAAGAAAGAAGTACCTAAACCAGAACAAACTACTGGAACATTAGCGAACCCAGTAAAGAACATCGACAAAACAGAAGCTATGAATAAGGTTAAAGAAAAAGCTAAGAAAGACTTCCCAGATGATTATTCTACTCAAAATTATGTTGCAAATAAACAATCCAAAGCATTTGACTATTTAAATAACATTGAAATTAAATCGCAAGAAGAATTAAATATTATAAATAAGGCACTACGTGATTTTCCTACTGATTTTTCAACAGCAAAATATGTATATGAAAAACAAATGAAAGCTAAAGGTGAGCAAGAGGCCCAGTAATAATTTAATAAAATAGATAATAAATATGGTAAAATAATATTTTGATGGGAGTCCAATATATATTATTAAAATTAAAGTGGTTCAAGTCGGAAGGCACCTTTGGGTGTCTTTTTTTATAAAAAAGGACTCATAAAACGCCTTGAATTATTTAATTTAAATATTTATATTATATTAATACATTATAACTAAATATTTTAATGTAAAACACTAAAAATTTGTTATAATTAGTAAATAATTCTATTAATTAGATAGAGAGGATACAATATTATGGGTTATAAATTTCGTAGAATTATCCAGTTTTCCCCGGGTGTGAAAATTAACTTTACATACACAGGTATGGGAGGGAACTCTATTTCACCTGAATCAAGAACAACAACTTATGTACCTGGAACTGGAATCTCGTATACACCACGAATAGCTGAGTCAAACAACTATTATATACAACGAGGGTATCAAGGACCAAACACTTCCTATCCCACTATGGATGAACAAGATTACAATACGGTAAATGCATTTGAGCCAATAAAAGAAACCCAAACTTACCTTGTTACTGCTTTTCGTAAAAAGGATAATCAAGTAAACTCCGTAGGTAGAAAACTAATGAAACCACTTTCCATAATTACAGGCTTGTTTGCGGGCCTATTCTTAATTATGATGCTTATTATACCTGCTCTAATCATGGCATTCTTTTCTTTCCTATGCTATAAAAATATAAAAACACCATTTGCAGTTGTATGCCCAGAATGTGATGCTGAAAATCTATTCATTTTTAAAGAAGAGAAGATTGCTTGTCGTAAATGTGAGAGTACTCTTATAATCCAAAAATAAATGGTTCTCAAATTAACGTCTCTTTATTAGTCAAAACAATATAAATCTAATTATAAATATAAATAGATAAAAAAGAGGGATAAGTGAATATCATTATTAACTTTGAAGCGTTTAATCCAACTATAAACGACTTAGCTATCAAACTTGCTATGTTACTGTTTATACCGTTATTTTTAGCATTGATTGTCAAAGTGATACTTATGAAATTTATAAAAGAATCAATTGCTGGCAGATTAGCAAGTCTATCTTTGTTATTTTTTATGTACTATGTATTTAAATTTGTTACAGCGTAAAAGGCACCTTTGGGTGTCTTTTCTTTATGATTAGCAATAAGTTTTAAATTTTGCAACGACATCCAAAGAGCTTATGAGAAGCTAGACGGACGTCAGCAATGCCGTTTTGCAAAACAAGTTTCATTGTACGTGAAAATGTTGCAAAACAACAAGGATATACTGTGAAATGATTTCATCATAAAAGAAATCATTTCCAAAGGGAAGAGGTGAAATTTTACATATTTTTACCAATCCTACCAACAGGACTAATTGGTCCTTTTTTTTATTTTTCTCCGACAAAATATGACAATATAGTTGTAACTATTTTTGTTATGCTTGCTGTAAATCTTACATTTTGAAGGGGAGTAAAGTCATGGGGAAAAAGAAAAAAGAAAAACAGCCAAGTGAATTAGAACTTGCTAAACAAGCTATAGCTGCTAAGTATCAAAAAGAATATGGAATTACCCCTATTATCGTAACTGTTGCTCTTGGGGGAATTAAAACAGGGTACGCTGCGGTTTCAAAAGAACACATTCAAACATTCACTTACGATAGAGATGCAAAGGATGTAGTTAGTATCTCTACACATCATTTCAATGACTATACTGATGTGTTTATTGATCACTACGCTATTAAATCTAACTTTGAGTTCAAGGGGATAAAAGATACTTTCGCCTTTATTCCAAATGGATCTGGAAAAGAAATAGAAAGCTTGATTAAAAGCTATACAGATATTGAAATACATAAAACTGAGCGTAAATGGTATCAAAAGATACTTGGATTCCGCTCTGGTAATAAAGCGAAAATGGTGCTTGCTTCTTTAATTTACCTGGTCATTGTTGTTTCTATCCTTAATACGGTTACTGGAAAGAAAGAAGAGCCAAAAAAAGAAGTGAAACCTGCTGTCACTACAAAAATAGCCCCTGTAAAGGAAGAAAAACAAGTTGAACCGAAGCCGGTAGAACAACCAGTTGATAAGAAACCAGATAAAATTAATAAATTTAAAGATGATACTCAAAAGAAATTAACAGAAACCTATAAGAAGATTGATGGTGTTAATCCTATGGTAGCTATTAGTGATGATGGGAAATTAATTACTTTGGCTTTCGATTTGGATGCATATGCAAAACACGATAAGGTAGACAAAGAGTTGTCTGTGTCCACTTTTAAAACATCTGCTGGACCATACGAAAGGTATAGAGGTACAGCATTCAGAGCTTATGGAAAAGAAGCCAATATTGCTAGCAAAGATGACATTGTGGTTAAAATTGTAGATTCATCTAATAATCAAGTGGTAATTGATGATGTAAGGAATTATAAGGAAGAACAAAAACAGACTACTACTCCAGCAAGTCAGCCTGAGGAACAACAAAAACAATCAGAACAAAATAATGTGGTGTACGAAAATTGTACGCAAGTGAAAAAAGCCGGTAAAGCTCCAATTAAACAAGGAGAACCTGGATATAGCAAGAAATTAGACAAAGATGGCGATGGGATCGCTTGCGATAAGTAATGGGCACTCCAAAAAAGTGCTTTTCTTTTTTTATCAATGAATAAAACAATTTAACATGGTAAAATAATAATTGAATGGGATTCCAATACATATTATTAAAATTAAGATGGTTCAAGTCGGAGGAAGGCACCTTAGGGTGTCTTTTCTTTATTTTCAAAAGGACCTGCTCAATTCATTCTTAAATACATAAGGTAATGTGAATCCATTAAATCACATGGAATGAACCCTAGTTTTTCCCTCTGAGCTAAAGGAGGCACTATTGTTATGGGATATGGTGGTAGTTGCGGCGAAGGCTGCGGTTTCGCTGGAGGATTTGCTTTATTAGTTGTATTGTTTATTTTATTAATCATTATCGGATGCAGTTGCTTCTGCTAAAAAAACTATTGGAAAAGGCACCCTTATATGGGCGCCTTTTCTTTATGTATATTATTCATTATCCGATCCATCAGTTTTATTATAGACATATTTTGCTTCTCCAAAAAGACCACCTGTATCTCATTCTCCACCATAATGAGCACTTCCTAAAGGTTCACAATCGTCTCGCATACTTGGATGTGTATTTGGTTCACAGCCATTATTTACAATACTACCAACAATAAATATTCCTCCAATTACAAATACCACAGCAACGATTAATAGTGTCTTCCTATTAGGATCAGTAACAATGTCGTTTACAACTTCTATTGCTTCTTGCTTAGTTTCACCTTTTGAAAATAATGAAAAAATAATAGAGATTATAAATATGAAAAATAGCACAATTATAAATTACAGAAAATATTTCTAAAAAGCTTAGTTTCTTAGCTAAAAGTAACAATAATTCAAGTAGAAGTATTATTTTTGAACTTTATAAATATTGAACAAGAGAGAGGAGATATTTTTATGGATTCAAAAACTTATGAAAAGCTACAGGGACTACGTAGATATAAAGAGCCAATTCAAGCAGTATTGAGAACGGTTAAAAGACAAGATAAAGACGATCCAGATACTGAATATGCTGAGTTCGCCCTTGAAAACGGAAAGATTATAGGTATTTGTAAAAAAGAGGACTTCTCAGATTATTCTTTTAGAAGTATTACACAATTCACAGGTAATATTTTTAACGTAGTAATTACTCAAATGTCTGATGAACTGGATGTAAATAAAGTTCAGGTTTCAGTAAAAGAAGCAAGTAGACGATCTGCAGATGCTTTAATTCGTGAGTTAATAGAATTGGAACAAAATGAAAGACTGCAAGAGCCAACCTACGAAGCAGAAGTAACTGGATATAATATGAATGCTCAGGTTCCAACTATATTCTTACGCATCAATGGTGCCGAATGTTTCATGAAATTACATGAACTAAACTATGGAAGAGTGTATAAAAATGCTGTGGATCGTTATGCACCTATTGGTGAACGTATCCCAGTAAAGGTTCTACAATTCAATCCAGAGCAACGATTAATCCACGTTTCTAGAAAAGCAGCAGTGGAAAATCCTTATCAGTTATTATCTGAATTAGCTGAAGGAGATACAATTGTTGGAAGGGTAGTAAATGTTGACCCGCGTTTTGGAGTTTTTGTTGAATTGGACCAAGGCTGCACAATTAAAGGAATTGTCCCTAAAACAATCGAACAGCCAGTATTGGATGAAGTAGTTAGTATGAGAATTGTGAATGTGGATGTAGAAAAAGAGAGAGGGTCGGGGGTTATCTTCAAGTTTCCTTTTGGACGCAAAAAAGTTAACGACCCAACGGCGTTTTTATATAACTAATGAGTGCGCCGCAGGTTTCCGTACAAGAGAATGGAAAGGCGGTTCAATATTGGCTTAATAGGGACCAATCTTTATCACTTTGGGATGACCCCTCTTTGCAAGGGGGACCAATTCTTCCAGATAAATTCAAACCACTCACAGATTTACGTAGTATTTATGACAGGATTAATTCAGGTTTTATAAATGAAAAAGATAACTTAATACTAAAGCTTATTTGGGATTCATTAGCGATTACTGAAGCACAAATCAAAAATTTTGTGGAATCTAAAATTAGTAGGTCACAGGTTTCAGAATCGTTGAAAAAACTGGTACTGTATGGATTTGTTAGTCGATGGGAGATAAAATCTGGGCTATTTCCGGATCAACCCAAAACTTCTGCTCCAATTACATTAAATACTGCTGGTCATTTAATGATGTGGGCTTACCATAATCGCAACACAAACTATTCTTTGAAGCCAGAACAGTGGTTAAAACTTGGAGTAGCGGGGGTACAAAGATTCGTCACTATGAATCAAATAAAATATGAGTTTGCAATAGGGCAACAACTATTAAAAAACTGGTGCTGGTATCCGAAGTTACAAGGTACTGGTACTGGTTATAATCCAATTGCTGTTGGAGAAATTAAAACTCCGATTGGAAATCAAAACTTCATATTTGAAAGGGTACAACAAGGTCAGCGGTATGCACAACATTTAAAATCGCGATTGAAAATTTGGGAAGAGCAAATTCAAAATGGACCAAATAATTTATTGAATTTCGAAAACACGAAGAGTTTACCAGGAATTTTTATATTATCAATATCTAATCTTGCTTTAGCAGAACATGTTAGAAAGGAGCTAATGTTAGACTTACGAAAGATTCCTATAATGCTTTTAATAGACGAATGCATTCACAGTGAGGGATTTGCAAAATCTTTTTATATCTCAACTCAAAACGGAATTCAGCAAGCACCATTACCATTTTTGAGATAACAAGAGCTGCTTCAGGTAAATATGCTGAAGCAGCTTTTTGTGGTTAAAAGCAAAGCGGGTAACGGTCCGTTTAGTGTAATAAAGGATATGGAGCTGGTAAAAATGGTCAATTCAAATCGGTCTCAAAAATTATTTGTAAGATACAAATATAAATTAATTGTGTCTGTAATGGTTTTAATGGCTTTAGATGCACTACTTATAAAAGGCTTTATAGATATGTATACAGCAACTCTTAAGGGTTCTTTTTTAGTTTTAACAGTAGCAGCGTTGTTTACTGTAGGGTATTACAGGAAGAAGTATCATTACTATAAAGTTCTGGTATATGGGGAAGGAGAGTTTACAGAAATGGTAACAGTTATCCATTATTAGTTTAGTAAGTATTCTTTTAAAGGATTTATAAGAAGTGTAGAAGAAAATGATATTTGATATATATATATGTATATGTTTAATAAAGTGATTTGTCATAATAAAGGTATTATCCAAGGTTTTAATTAGTTAATCAGTTATAACACCTTTATAATCTGTAACACACTTTATTATTTCTCTATATAAAGGAGTGAGGATATGTGTCAAATAAGGGTACGCTAGATAAGAACATCGCTAGATATATAGAAGAAACAACTTTGTTGCCGAAACCTTACACTGATTTGTATAAGAAAAATACAACAGTTACAGTTAAGGTTGAAAATGTATTGAAATATGGAGTTTTTGTGCAAATTCAGGATGAAAATAAAGGGAAAGATTTATTGCATATTACAAAGTTTCAAAATATGTATGTTAAACGTATTGAAGATTTTTTACGAATCGGGGATATAATCGAAGACGTCAAAATAATAGATGTTACCCAGGATAGTCTGTCATTCTCAACCTTACATTTAAAAATTGAACAAATATATACGGGGAAAACACAAGATCAAACAGATATACAAGAGATTAAAGATATGATTGCACAAAGGGTTGGTATTATTTCAAAGGATGCAGAGAAGAAAATTGATAATTTTATTAAGAAAAAGGGAATTGTGCCATTTGTAATGGCCATGGGTACACTCATAGACGATTTTAATTATGACCTTTCAATTAAATTGGTTGAAGAAATTGAAAAAAAAGCGCGTGATTATCTTTAACAAAAAAAGAAAAATAATCATAACAGACCATGCAAGTGATGCCTTTAATAACCGAAATGAAGAAGCAGAATGTATAGAAGCTTCCGTATATAATGCAAAAATTATACTTAAAAACAAAAATCATATATATATGAAAAGTAACACATTAAAGTATCCATGTTTAATAGTAGGTCAAGATCTAATTGTTAAATCAACCATTAAGAAAAATATGAAAATGATACCTTATGATTAAATGAATCTATTGAAAAATATTGTTTGAAAATTCTATTTACTATATAATGGTAACATATCTTTTTTATATTTTTTTAATCCATAACTAATCTAAGCCTTTCGGGTTTACTCATTATTAACGCATTGCGTACATTACGTTCGCATGTCTAATAACGATGTAATCCTGAAAGGCTTTTTGCATTTTAGGAATGGATTTAGGAAAAGTGAATAGGGGGGAGAAACTAATTCTATCCATTGCTTGGATAATCAATTGTGATTTATAGAATTACAAATTAAACAAATTGAGAGGAGAATTAATATGAAAGTTGTTTCTAAGGAAACGAGTGTGCTTTTAAATCATTTAGAACAGGTATTTGAAAATCTTGAAAAAGAAAAAAAGGATAAAGTAAACGATGAATTTCGAATAATTGAGGAGATGAGTGCTGGGGACATGATTTTAAAAATCTATTTTGTAGATGAAAAATCAAATGTCTCAAAAGTACCTATAATTCTTACTTTAAATCAGCTACAACATTTTCAAAACTACTTAAAGTCAAAACAAGTCATAGTTAAAGATGTAGGAGATAATACGCTATTTACACTGTTTGAATTAGGTGTGTGTGAGCCGAATACCAAAATTCATCTTAAGGCAAAAGATATCATTAATGTTTTGAGAGCATTTGGAGTGAAGGTCCAAATATAAAATGTAAATACTAACCTGTTTATATAAGCAAATAAAAAATAAAAAGTTGCTCTTTTGGGAGGAGAAATATAATGGGAAAGCGAATAATGATACAATCAGTAAAACTTGTTAAGGAAAGCAATAAGATTTATGATATTGAAAGAAAAAGAATTACTAGTCCAGATGATTTAAATATTCTTGCTAGAGTTGTACTGTGTGCAGATGAAATACCACATGAAGTTTTTGGGGTATTTAACTTGAATACTAAGAATGAAGTTATTGGCTGTAGTATTGTATCACAAGGTGCATTGAATTGTGCTATTATTCATCCACGTGAAACATTTCGAACTGCCATACTCAATAATGCCGCTTCAATTGCGTGTTTTCACAATCACGTTAGCGGAGACCCCTATCCATCCCCCGAAGATCGAGAGGTTACTAAACGATTGGCAGAGTGTGGGAAAATATTAGGGATAGAGTTACTCGATCATGTGATAATCGGTGAACATAGATTTGTTAGTTTGAGAGAAAAAGGTTGTATCAAATAAATGTAAAGAGAACAGATGGAATTCTGTTCTCTTTTTTATTTTATATTTAAATTATTTAGAAATCTTTTTGGATAACTTTTTCTTGTTCTAGTCTCCAATCTTTTTCGCTTGCTATATAACGTTCGTGCTTAATGGTTAATTGAGTATATTCATGGGAAGTAATATCTTTATCAATAACACCACCACCACATTTTTTAGCAATCCGTTTGGCTAAATCTTTATCTATAAAGAGAAAGGCTACTTCTTCATCTTTTACAAATTCAAAACTAAATGAGGTTTCATCGTATGGTATTCTGTGCAATCCACCAGCATAAAACAATTCTCCTAATTTTACTAACCATAAAGTTAAGGTGTTTTCCATGAAATATATTCCTTTCTTAATGAAAACTATTTGTTCGCAAATGGCAAATTCCTTTTATTGATAGAATGCGAATCACTTTGTATTTTTTCCATGTTCATGAGCAGAACTTACGATACTTACGATATTGTTAATCGAATTTTGCTCGAACGCCGATAACCATAAAACTGTTCGCAATTCATCTTTCGTCAACTTACGACCAATGTTTTCTTGTAAAGATTCCACAAATGACCTGTAACGGATCATTTGCCATTCTTCAATAACTTCTTCTAAATCTGATTCGATCCATTCGGATTGACCCCGTTTATTAATACCTTTATAGGTCAAATTCATCAATAAACATTCCTTTCAGCTAATGTTGTTTGGAGATATATATATTATTTATTAGATCTTGATAAATATTTTTTACATAGTAAAAGTTACTTAATAAGCTCACTAATAATATGTTTATTGTCTTCATCTAGACCTTGTCTTTGAGCCTTTAACATTTTATAGAATTCTTTGCATTCCCTAGCGTTTTCATCATCGTCATTTTTATTGTATTGTTCTATCATTTCTTTGAAAAATTTGTCATTTATTTCTCAAATGTTCATTATAAAAAATTCTCCTTTCTGATCAAACTATTTTATTAATCTACGTCTTGTTCTTTAGTTAAATATGATTCTGCTAATTTAATACGCTGTTTCAATTTTTCGTAAGGTGTAAATCGCACTGTTACTCCTCCTTATAAAAAAGAAGCTTCATCAATCATATAGGTTTGCCCAGCTGTTAAACTCTTTAGTTTCTCTATATTAATTGAACCATCCTCATTTAAACATTCAGCTGCTTCTAGCCATTGTTTAGTAATAACGAGAAGTTTCGAAAAATCTTGATTCTCCATAAAAAAGCTCCTATTAAAATTATTTTGGATTGCAGGATAAACTAACTATGAATATTTTCATCTATTGTTTGGTACACTAATTGATTTTCTTCAAATCGTATTGTACATAGTAAAGAGTCATCATCGATACGATTAAATTTACCAAACTTCATATTGGGAATTTCCATATTTGAATGTCCAAAAGAATGTAAAATATTCTTCACCTTATGGATTACATTCAGCTGCAGTGTTTGATCAGATTCTTGAAATTCTTCTGGACTTAAAGCAATGTCTAGGTTGATATACAGCTTATTGAATTCGCAACTAATTATTTTCAATTAAAACCTTCCTTCTGTTAAATAGATTATTATAATGCTGCTTTTTCTAGTAATTCTAAACGTTGCTTTGCCTCTTCCATTGCTATTGAACGTTGTACATAATCATTTTCTTTCCAATTTGGACTCAAGTCGAAAAGTGCATCATTTTCAAGAACAGCATTAAAGTCTGGATTAGAAGCTGCATGTAATTTTTCATTAAGCTCTTCCCAGGTATTAAATTCATTTAATAAAGAAAGTCATTTACAAATATTTCACTCATGATATAAATACTAATACAGAAAGGAGATGCTCGCAGGACCGAGTAAAATATGTTCTTTCAGGAATCTGAGGTGTAAATTTGATTACTTCTTTACCGAAACTTGTTTGCATGCTTTTTAAGTATTTAACTTCAGTCATTATATATATCCTCCTAAAAACTGCTAATTAGTTTGATAATAATTTCTAAAACGTAAATATCCAATGCCCTCTATATAAGAGTAACCTTGTGTTTGTAAGTCTCCTATTACTTTATTAGGCTCCTCATATTGAATTAAATCGGTTAACAATAGAAATTCAATAAAAGAAACATCTACGTCACGATAAAACCCATTTAAGATCTTTATCTCTAGTTCGCTAAATTGGATACCATACATTAAATTGTTTACTAATTTTTCAGTAATCAAATCCCCGAATTCTTTAACAGGCTTTGGGAGATACAATTTTTTTCTATCATCATTTTTAATTCTTAAATCTAAAATTAAATAATCAACTTCTTTGGAGGAAAGTGCTTTAGTATCTTGAATAGGAAATTGCGGTCTGGTATTCCTTTTAAAAAGGTCTTTAAGGGATTTCAAAAAATCACTTCCTTAACATGGTTGTAAATGAAAATATATTATTTTGGCTAAATTAGATGAGATGGAATTCAAGTTGATGGTGTTTATTGTTAATGATGTTCTTTTTTTGTTTCTTAGGGATACTTACATCAAAAGTAATATCTGGAGCAGAGTCTAGGGTGAGTTTTAAGAAGTCTTGGTCTAAGTGGCCTGAATCTAAATTGATTGGTTCTAATTCTCCATAGCAAAATTCACGGATCGTACCATCATGACCATATAAAAACCAGCGGGAATCTTGTAAAAATTTTAGTCTAATATCATGAATACCTAAAGCTGAGATTATTTGTTCTTGTACATCATTGATACTCTCTAAAATTGAAACATTTGTAGTGGAGTGTAAATTGTCTCGCAAATGTACTTCGATGCAATTGGAATATTTCACTTTAATTAACACACGTGATTTTGTAGGTTGGTTATTTTTTTTGAGTTTTAATACTAGTATTTTCGCACCTAGTTTCTTAGCGTCTTTATCAACCAATTTTTGAATTGTATTGTTCATTTTTTATCCTCCTTGTCTAATCATATTATTTATCTTTTGGATCCTTTTTCATAAACTTTGATCGGTTAATTCTCAACTCTTCTTTTAATATAACAACCTCAGAACGAAGGAAAATAGTACATTTTTCTTCAGACTTAATAGGGATTAAACGGCCGTCTTTAACCAGAGTTTTAACTCGTGCATTAGAAACTCCAAGAAGCGCAGCGACATCTTTAGTTATCATGAGCTCTTGTGTGAGCCATTTCTTGAGTTCCGGTGTTATATTCATTCGCATTCTTTCTCCTTAATAGACATAAAAAAGTGAAGTAATGTAATACCTTTGTTTTATATTAACATAAAGGGTTGCCATATGGTAATAGTTTATTTTTAATTTTTGGATTAAATAGACTTTTCAGAAATGTAGTTTGATGTTGTACAACATAACATGATAAAATTATGTTAATAAATGGTTGCTATACGGTAATAGCTGTATAAACTTTGATTATAATAACTAGTATTAAAAGGGATATTATTAATGAATTACGAAATGATTGTATATCTATAGAATTTGAACTTCCTCCACTGTCAATTCGTTTAAGAGTGGGGGATTCCTAAGTAGTGAGTTCTATCGAACGCTAATTTATTAGGCTAACCCCGCAGTCCTTGCGGTTAGAAGTCTTATCGCTTCATTCTTTATATTGATACTTGCGTTAATATCCCTATCATGGTGTGTATGACAAGAGGGACAGTCCCATTCACGTAGGTTTAGATTTTTAACGTCTTTGTTTTGGTATCCACAACTAGAACATAATTGGCTGGAAGCAAATGTTTTCGATACGACAATGACTTGTTTGCCGTACCATTTTGCTTTATATTCCAACATGGTTCGAAACTGTGACCAGGAAACCTCACTAATTGCTTTTGCTAATTTATGATTCTTTAACATATTCGATACTTGCAAATCCTCTATACCGATAACATCGTGGTTTTTGATGATTTCAGTTGAGATTTTATCCAAGTAATCTTTTCTGGCATTTGAAATGTATTCATGAAGTCTAGCTACCTTTACTTGCTGTTTATTCCAACGAGTAGATCCTTTCGTTCTTCTAGAAAGAACAAGCTGTGCTTTCGCTAACTTATCTTCTAATAAGCGAAAAAACTTTGGATTTTTATAGGTTTTTCCATCTGACAAAATGGTGAAATCTTTTAGTCCCACATCTATTCCGATGTAAGAATGTGTTTTCGGAAGTTCTTGTATTTCTGTTTCAACTAACAATGACACAAAGTATCTACCAGAAGGGTTCCGTCTAACTGTAGCGTTTACAATGCGTCCCTTTACTTCGCGACTTTTGGCAAATCGAATAAGACCTAGTTTCGGTAACTTTATTTTGTTTCCTACAACAGCAATGTTTTCATTAGTTTGTTTTGTGGTATAAGATTGTACGTTGTTCTTCTTAGATTTAAAGCGCGGAGCACTGTTTTGTTTTTTGAAAAAACGTGTATAAGCATCCGCAAGGTTGCGAACGGATGACTGAATCGCAATACTATCGACTTCTTTTAGCCAAACAAACTTTTTTTTCATAGCAGGAAGTTTGGCAGAGCATGTACCATATGTCAAACCTTTCCCTGTCTCTTGGTATGCGTTATCCCATAGAGATAGGAAATGATTAAATACAAAACGGGAACAACCAATCGTTTTATTGATTAGGCTCGCTTGTTCTTTATTTGGATAGATACGAAATTTATATGCTTTATTGATAATCATTTGTTTCACCTCCATTTCGATATATGTGTATTATAAACTGAACATACATTCGATGTGTAGTGAAGTGATCATGACAAATTGTCAAGTAACAATTTACTATCTGTTGAACAATAAAGAGGGCATCCTGCCATTGCTTATACCAAGTTAATCCATCTTCTGCCGTCTCACTTTGCGTTCTTTGAGTAAGGGTTTTCTTGGCTAAAATAATAACAACATGTTTGGTAGTAATGCAAAATATGCTTATATATCTTGTGTTTATTTCATGAAATACTTTAGAAGGGGGATATAATTATGAGAGTATTTTTATCAAGAGATGCAGCGATGAAAATGGATTTAAGACAACTTGAATTAAATACTACGTATGCACTTGTAAATTATGGTGAACCAAAAACTGCTCTTATGAAGAAGGTTCAAATAAATATTACTAAAATTGAAGATATGAAACTTAAAGTGGAAGTCGTTGAAGAGAGAGAAGGACCAAAGGTGTATGGTTTTTCAATTAAAGACTTTTTTGATGAACTAGTCAAAGGAGTAGAAAATCATCCGAAATTTAATCTAACATACTATGACATTGATGATACTAAAGCCATTGTTTCTTATGATTTCACTCTTAATTCAAAGGCACCTGATATGGAGATTAATAAATTTATCGATTTTATAGAAGGGCAAATTACTGGAGTGCATTTAGAAGTTTTTAAAGCTTTTAATTTTCCAGCAAACAAACCAAAGAATAGTTAAAAAGGTTGTAAATAAATGAGTGGCAAAGGTCATTGTTACAATGACCTTTTTTTGCTTGAATAAGTATGTATCAATTATTTCGGATTTAAAAAATTTTAGGGTGTCGATAGGTTGTAAAATATTATGTAGTCACATATAGGAGCTGGGTAAATGAAAATAGTTGCATGGAATGCAGGCATGGCATTTAGGAAGAAAATCGATAAAATATTACCGCTTAAAGCAGACATATTGATAATTTCAGAGTGTGAACAACCAGAAAAATGGGGGCAGATTGATAAAGAAAAAGGTATTTATAAATTTTTATGGGAAGGGGATAATCCAAACAAGGGTATTGGAATAATTATTTTTGATAAAAGGTATAAAATTGAAATCCATCCTGACTATGATAAGTCTTTCCGATATATTGTTCCAATAAAAGTCTCTGCTGGTAACCAGGAATTTATAATGTTTGCTGTTTGGTCACAAAAGGGTGAAAACCGTTATAGTAGTTACATAGGTCAAATATATTTAGCGTTAGAGAAATATGCTTCTCTGTTAAAGGAACCATGTATTATTGTAGGTGACTGGAACAGTTGTAAGCAATATGATCGGATTAAAAGAGTTAAGACACATTCTGAGGTTGTTGAATTTCTTGAAGGATTTGGGATTAAGAGTGCATATCATCACCTTTCTGAGGAAGAACAAGGTGATGAGTCGAAAGCGACCCATTATTTTAGAAAAGAAAAAGCAAGACCATTTCATATTGATTGTCTATTTGCTTCTAAAATATTCCTTAACGAATTAGAATCTATTGAGATAGGTTCTTATGAAGAGTGGATTCAGTTTAGTGATCATATGCCGATAAGTGCTAAATTTAATGAGTGAAAAATAATTTTATAGTATCTTAAATTAAACTGGGAAAACCACCTATTAAAAAATAGGTGGTTTTTATGTCTATTTAAATATAAATATCGCTTTATTATCTAATTTTTATTGATGCTTGCTAATGTGTAGAGATAATAAAGTTGTTTAATTTAAATAAAGTCCTTTAAAAAATAATTAAGTTGTTTACTTCTTTTAGGATTAATGAAGTAGTTTAATGGAAGAAGAATTTATAGTAAGTGTTATAATAATCAATAACTTAAACAAAGGGGGAAGCATTTTTGCACAAACTCAATGCATTAATACCAGAGCTATCAGTTTCAGATATAGAGCAAAGTTTAAATTTCTATTCGGAAATTCTCCTGTTTAAAATTGAATATCAAAGACCAGAGGATAAGTTTGCTTTACTGTCTTTAAATGACTGCCAGATTATGATTGAAGAAGTAAATGGTCATTGGAGTACTGGGGAGTTATCTTATCCCTACGGAAGAGGAATTAATTTTCAAATTATCATAAATGATATTGATCCACTATATAATAGTTTGAAAAAGAACGAGTATCCAATTAAATTTGGTATTCAAGAGAATTGGTATAGAGTTGATACTAAATTAAAGGGGCAAAAAGAATTTTTAATTATGGACCCTGATGGTTATCTATTAAGATTTGTTCAAAATTTAGGTGAAAAAGATGTTGAGGCAGATTAAGATATGTAAAATAGGATGAAAATTTAGTAAATGGAACAAGCTACTTTTTTCAATAAGAGGCATTAGTTGAAGAAGAATTAACCAACTTTATTATTTTTATAAATTACAGGCTACATAAATTTAATTTTAAATAACTTTAAAACCACCTACAAGTTAATTTAGTAGGTGGTTATTACATTTCTTAGACTTAAAATTAAACAACTTTATTGTCACTGAACACATTGTTAGATCGATTGCATAATTCGTGCGAGTTCTTTTTCTAAAGCAGCGGGTTCGTTTGCATAATTGTAAATCCCTAAAAACTTCTCTATAGCCTCTGGATGGGAACTGATTAGCTTATTGACAGCATCCTGTTGTTCAGATATGCGTTCATTCTTCGAAATTTGGCATCCCATGTGAAACCGAACCATAAACTCATCTTCTATTGCCTTTTGATATTCTTCAGACATTTGATTTGATTGATTGGATTGTGCCTTATATTTTGATAGAATATTGGATAATATACGTGCTCCATATATAGCATCATGGATACCCTGCGCCATGCCAGGATCTTTAAAACAAACTGCATCTCCAACCAACGCCCATCCTTTTCCCATTCCTTTATACCAGTAATTATCATATCCGAGAATGCCTTTGACCGGTTCTACTAGTTCTGCATTTTTCAAGCGCACCCCAATTGTTGTATTCGGAAAGTTATCTGTAAAGAAATTGCGTAGACAGCTTTCCGGATTTAATTTCAACCGTTCTATCAATTCCTTATTTTCTAATGGGAAAATGCCGACAATTACATATAAATCATCATTCGTCGGAAAGAGAATGGCTGTGTTATCTTTTATCTTGTATACTTCAAATTTAGGGACATTATCGTGGCGAAATCCAGAGAAATACCCGAAATAGATGCCGACTGTTGCCGGAATACTTATTTTGAGTTCACTTTTTACCAGCTTGCGAATAATAGAGGATCGGCCGTCTGCCCCGACTACCAGGCGAGCTAAAAATTCTTGTTTCTCGTTGTCGCCGTCTAAACCTTTGACGCCTATCACTGTTTCGTCATCACGGATGACATCCGTCACACGAAACCCTTCTAAAACAGTTACATTCATTTGGGATTTGGCTTGTTCAAGTAGAATATGATCGAGATAAGTTCTTCTAATACAATAACAACTTTCCTCTCCGTAAACCTCAGGGATGAGACCTTCTATCACGGTATCCTCAAATTGAAATTTAATATCCCGTACCGGCGTTACTTTTGTTTCCAATAACTTGTCCAGGACACCGATTTCTCGAAGAAGAGCGGCAGTATTATTGAAAAAGGTATGGGTTGATAATGTGTCCCTTGGAAAATTCGCTCGGTCCACTAACAACACATGGAAACCTGCCTTAGCAAGATAAATTGCCAGGGTAGAGCCGGCACATCTAGCACCGGTAATAATGACATCATACGTCTTATTCATCGTATCACTCCATTTTCAAGTACAATTATTAACTTGCTTATCCATTAGTAGAGTTCTAAAGTTAATGCCCCTACGAGTTAAAGTAATGGGGAAAATTGATAAGAATGCACTACATACATAAAGTATGGAAGCTAAAACGAAATAAGTACAGAAAAAATTGGACATATGACTTACAATTTATATAATCATAATGAAGCAGAAGACGTATTATTTAAAATAATATTTCGCAAGACTATAAGGAGTATCGTCAGCATTTCGGAAAAAACTATGTTCTCCCAAAAATACAAAAAACCGTCCATCATGACGGCTTTACTTTTTACATAATTGCCGTTCTCTTATAATTTAAAGTTAAAAGGAGTAAAAAATGCATATAATTAATAAAATCTTAAGCGATTTTGCCGATATAAATACAGACGAATATGTAAGTAATTATTATGAGCTTAGTATTATGTCAGAAAATAAAAAGGACAATATTTTTGAACTTGCTAAAAAAGCGACATACGCTACTAGTAATGATATATTAGAACTCATCTGCTTGAAAGAATGGAAAAAGAATTCCTAATTTGCCAATATCCCAATGGAGAGTCTACTTGGTTTGGAAAAATACCGTACGGATATGATTTAAATGGATTGACTCCCAAGGAATTTATAATAGAGCAGTTATTAAATGTATTCAAGCAAGAACCAGATGAGGTTTATTGGATTAAATTAGATCCAGGAGGTTATTATGCATGCTGTTATGAAGAATATTTGTTTAAGACAGACAAAGGTATTTATTTTTTTAGTATGCAAGTACACGATTGAATAATCGGGATTTGAAATATAGTTTTATTCAAAAAGATTTATAATCTAATAATAAAGAAGAAGTCTCCAGGTCAAAGGAATAAGAATTAAATGAAGAATGCAGATAGTCCAAGTGAATTTTGTATTCTTCTTAATTCCTATTATGTTTTTGAAAATAAAGTTAAAAAACCAAGCCCCTAAAATTGTAACAGATAACTCAAAGATCGTAATTATCCATTCTAGTATAGTATGTTCTACATCAGGAGAAGCGCCAGCCATACCAAGAACAACTATAACTGGAAATGAGGGTATATAAACATGTAAATAAGAAAATTATATTTTATCAATGTTTTTCCTTCCATAAGATCCACTCCTAATATAGAACTAGTAGTTAAAGGGGAATTATCAAACTTACTCAAAATTTACACATAATATATTTTAAGTATAGAAGTTAATGCTTTTATACTTAAATGAAGACCCCTAGATAATGTTATTTTAGAGGTCTTCGAAGAAATATCATATAAGATCAAGAAGTGATAAGGAACTATAGCAAACAATTAGTCTGCATACATATCAGAAGGTAATAGGGGACTATAGCACAATTCAATCAATATTTTAAAATATATCCATATTATAACAAAAAATGTAAATGCAAATAAAGTCTGAATCTTCCGTTAAAAATAAATTGAATATGATGGTAGTAATTTATATAATGTATGTAAGACTTTCTTTTTTCTTTTTATAATCCATAAATACTACAACCCTTTCGGGGAAATGACTTTGTAAAGCAGCCTTGCTTGCAAAAATTCATATACCCAAAAGGGTTTTTTGTGTTTAAAAACAATTAGGCTTATACCGTTTATATAGATATTTCTAAAAAGAAAGGATGAAAGTAGTTGTATATATTTGAAACGAAAAATTGCAGAAGGACAATTAGCGATGGATTTATTTGATTTTTGAAAAAATGTGAAAAGTAAAGAGGAATTTAATGAAGAAATTAAAATTAAAACATTAAGGGAGGAAATTATAATGATAGGTGAAACTTTTAACAATTTGTTAATAAGTCTGGCTGGTTTAATAGTGGGGTTAAGTGCTATATATTTAATAATTAAATATAGCTTCAAATTAACAGTAGAAAAAGCTATACCTAATTTAATAGCCTATGCTAGCTTATATTTACCAGGAGTTATAACATTTGGTTTAGTTGGATACGTTTCTAATTCATGGATTTTTGGAATTGTAATGGGTGTTATAGTTGAGGCAATTCGTTTCTATGGGTTTTGCAGAATACTAAATCAAATATTCTCTTCTTTAAGAGCAATGAAAGTGAAAATTGCTATAGCAAATGCTAAAAGCAAACCTTTAGAGGTAATTGAAGCTGCTGAAGTTAATATTGAAAAAGAGAACATATTACAAAAGCAACCAGTAATTGAACTGAAAAAAGAACAGAAGGAAATTATAAAAACAGAAGAGCCAGAAATAATTGATGATGCAGATGATGTAGAAGATTTGGATGAAATGGAAGGCTTAGAGCGTGTAGCGGTACTGAAGCACATAGAAATGGTCGCAGAAACTAAAGAAGAAATACTAGTGGAAAATGATACTACAGTTAAAAGTGAACGTAAACAAGCAGAAAGTACACCTGATACACAGGAAATCTATGAGCAGTTACAATTAGTTCTAGTTAATGGAAATTCAGATAGGAAAAATGAAGAAATTAGTTTTGATTAATAAAAAAGCTATCATTATTTAGACATGATGATAGCTTTTTTCGTCTAGTGTAGAGTTGAAATAACGTTTAAATGTTTATAAAAAAGTACCGTGAGGATGAGGGGCATGTGAAATGAAAAATTTCTCAATACTTTTACTGCATAAATATATATCTTTAGTTAATAATGCTTAAAGTTTAGTAAATGAAAAGGAGCTGAAAAAATGAAACAAGAATAATTTATTTAATTAGCTGGAGGAGTATTCAAAAATGATGAATACTACAATTAGTGGGGGGATGGTAGATATTAAATTCTAAACTGATTAACAAGGAGGAAGAAAATTGTGGCACATTCAAAGAAAATAGAAGATTTTAATATTGATGAGTTGCTTCATGAAGTAAAGTTACGGGAAAATAAAGAAAAATTGGTACATGATATAGGTGAAAGAGAAATTGAATCGGTTGTCGTTCCTAACGAATCTGAAAATGAAGCGCTTGGTGTCTTTACAACAAGCGAAATTATTGAGGGGCTCAAGGAAAAACAAAAAGCCATATATGGTGTAGATGACCGAATGGATGTCAAGGATGTAGTGGATCAAGAAATTTGTAATGTTGCAGACAGTGTTGTGGCTCTTTTTGAAGCTACTAGTGTTAGCGATAATGGAGATGGAACTTCTACTCTGAAAACGAAAAAGTTTGGTACTGCTTATAGATTATGTTCTACTGAGAAATTTAGAAATCAACCAATTGGAGCATTTTGCTCTGGATTTCTTGTTGCTCCGGATATTATTGCAACTGCTGGGCACTGTATAACAGAGAATAATGTTACAGATATTCGTTTTGTTTTTGGTTTTCGTATGATAGATGATTCTAAGGCACGTACGGTCATTAGCAATTCAGAGATTTATCAAGGAGCAGAACTCATAGGCATAGGACATGAGGACGGCGAGTCTGAAGCTGATTGGGCGCTAGTTCGACTTAATCGATTTGTGACTAATCATAAGCCTCTAAAAATTAGAAGGACGGAAAAAATTGCTGATAATGAATCAGTATATGTTATAGGGCATCCAGTGGGACTTCCTACTAAGTATGCTGATGGAGCGAATGTACGGGAAAATGGACATAATACTTACTTTGTTGCAAATCTTGATACATATGGTGGGAATTCTGGGTCACCCATTTTCAATAGCGATCATATAGTGGAGGGGATTTTAGTTCGTGGGGCAACAGACTTTGTAATGAATGGAAACTGTAGTGTTTCACTTATATGTTCCGCTTCAAATTGTGTTGGGGAAGTATGTACAAGAACTACAGTGTTCGCAAATAGTGTACCTATTATTAATGATTAGTCTTGTATTTTGCCATAGTAAATCAATTCTGTACTCATTGGTGTATTAAATTTAACTCTTCAACTAACATAATATTGTTTGTAGTCGTAATTTCTCCATTTTATGCATTTCCTTAAGTTGATGTCAATGTGAGATACTGCTAAATAGAAAGTGAGAGCCACTTAAGTAGCTCTCACTTTCTATTTTTATTTTTTACTACACTGTATTAATGTAGTATTTCGTTTGATATAAAGATTATTAAATACTGCATTTACAATATGCACTTTGGTATAATGATTGTTCTGTATTCCAATCACACTTGATCTAATCCGAAGTTCTGCTTCCAACGCCTTTTAACTGCATTTTTATTACTATTTTATCGATTGTAGCATGGAATATATCCTTAGCTTTTCTCTCGATATTTAATACTTTATCTCCTGCTTAGATTGGATACTTTTTAATCATTTTCTATATTGCCGCTCTCGCCATTCTTTATTGAAGTTCAAAAGTCAGTGTACAGTAAAAAGCTAATGCAAGATAAGATAAATAGATATGAGTTATACTTCCATAGCCAAGAATGGCATAATGAATATTGGCAACCCTAAGCTTCTAAGTTCTTTTCTTCAATCCTTATCATTACTGACAAACATTACGACGTTCAATCTCCTTATTTCCGTATATTCCAGGCGAATTCTATAGAAAGTTTTATGAATAATTTAACAGTGAAATCATAAAGAAAGCCTGCATAGTGCAGTGCTTTTTTCATTTTAAGCCATGTGTACTGTTGATTGGTATGATTGCACATGATATGTGTAGGGAAAGGATACATTTTTCTTTAGCTATAATTATTTCTTGAGCATATTTAGAATTTTACTATTTAAATCGTATATTTAAAAATCTGTATTAGAAGGTAAATTTATGCAAAAAAATAAAAATTAAGATATAATTACTTGTGCAAATGTAACTCCATTTTTATTACTTTTAATGTAAGGATTGGTGGATAATAAAATGTCTACACATATTGACTGGCTTAGAGAAGGCGAAGAATTAGAAACCCTGTGTAAGAGAAAAGTTAAAATTATAGAATTTGAACATGATGAAAATGAAGATATACTTAATGAATGGGCTAAACATTTAAGAAATCATTATTGTAAGGATGAACTTATTGATGAGATGAGGAGTGGCACAGGATTATCTAGAGCCGAGTATTTAAGGGAACTAGTTTTTCCTGAAGCGGCAATGGTGATTTCGGGTGACTTTGCAGAGATACTTACAGCGGATTATCTGGAATATATGGGTCATTATGTTATACCAAGAATTAGATATTTGGATAAATTTAATAAAGAGACCAGTCCAAATGGTACAGATATTATAGGTTTTAAGATGTATTCAGTAGACCAGGAGATTAGTGAACATGATAAATTAATTACCTGTGAGGTCAAAGCTCGGTTGGTCACAAAAAAAGAGAATGTTTTGCAGGATTCTATTACTCATGCTAAGAAAGACATGTTTCGTTTAGCTGAAACTCTAAATGCTACAAAGCAACGTTTAAAGCTTTACGGGGAGACATCCCAGGTTCAATTGATACAACGTTTTCAAAATAAGGTGGAGAATCCATATACAAAAGTTACTTCAGCAGCTGTAGTCCATTCGAATGAACAGTGGGACCCTAATTTTGTTTCTGGAAAAATCTTAGATGTTCAGGATGTAGAAGATATTTATATGCTGGTTATAAAGGGGGATGCCCTAATGGAAGTTGCCAGATCGTTATTTAGGAGGGCAAGTGATGAGGCCTAAAAAGAAAGCTATAAAGCATTTATCTATTACAAGATCGAAAGCAAAAATGTATGAATATAATATACCAGAAGACGATCATGTGGTAATTGATATAAACCTGCTCGACCTTTTAGACTTAACTATTTCAATTATTGGAGATTTAACAAATAATGAGCGTATCGAAGATGAAAGTAAAAAAGATTTTTTATTTTCTGCAAAGTACTTTGATGCATTGATAAATATAGCTAATATTACAAATCAAGATAGTAATTATACATACCTTAAGTTACTCGGGGCTGTTGCGTATTATCTGGCTGACTACCCAGGTAGTGCAATGGTCCTAATTAAAGAACTTGATGATATAGATTTAGATGTAAGTAATTTAGATTATATCATCCTCTCTATTTTAAAAAAGAATATAATAAAGGAAGATAGAGTAGAAGAAAGTAAATATAATAATTCACTTAAGCAATATATAAAAGCATTTAATGCATATTTAATTGAGGGAATAAGTGGGGACCTTCTTGGACAAGGTGCATATCTACTAAAGTTAGAGGCTTATAAACAAGGTAGTGATAGAGAATTATTGTTATGTGATATTATTCATTCATTAACCGGAAGGTATATTAAAAATTCTGCATGGAATACAATTCCCCTTTATACTAAGATTCAAAAGGACGATTGGAAAGAATATTTAATAAGAGATAGTGCTATTAAAGAGCTATGGCCGTCTCAAATTTTATTAGGAGAGCGGAAAGTCTTACAAGGACGTTCAGCTATAGTGCAAATGCCAACTAGTGCTGGAAAAACAAAATCATGCGAACTCATAGTAAGAAGTGCTTTTTTAGGGCGGAGAACCAACCTTGCAGTTATTGTAGCTCCTTTTCGCGCACTCTGTAATGAGATATATAATGATTTCTACCATCAATTTTTAGAAGATAAAGATATCTTTGTAAGCTTGATATCTGACGTTATGCAGATGGATGAGAACTTAGAATTTAATGAAAAAGTATTTAGTGTACTAATCCTTACTCCTGAAAAGCTGGAATATATATTGAGGCATCAGCCAGAGTTAGCTAATCATATAGGGTTAATTATCTATGACGAGGGGCACTTGTTTGATGACGATAGTAGGGGAATTAAGTATGAGTTACTATTAGCTTCCTTAAAACGAAATCTCTCCGAAAGTTGTCAAAAAATACTTATCTCAGCAGTAATTCCAAATGCTCGAGAAATTGGTGACTGGTTAATGGGGAATAACTATGAACCGATTGAGGCAAAAAATCTTAATCCTACTCAAAGAGATATAGCTTTTGTTAATTGGAAATATAAAAAAGCACAGTTACAGTTTGTTGACTCTTTAAGAATAGATCAGGAGGAGTTTTTTGTTCCGAAGGTGATGGAGTCATATCCGTTAACTTTAAAGGGAAGAGAAAGAAAAGAGAGGAATTATCCAAATAAGGGGCAAGCATCTGAAATTGCTATGGCACTAGGGTGTACACTTGTTAGTAGTGGAACAGTAGCGGTTTTTGTAGCAAGAAAAGATTCTGCAATGAAGTGTGCCAAAGATATTGTTGATGCATTTGATAGAAAGACGCCACTAGTTGATCCTTCAGAATTGACTGAAGTTAATATGCTGCAACGTTTTATAAAGTATCTAAATCGTACACTAGGTGAAGACAGTTCGATTTCGAAGGTTTGTAAATTTGGAATTATGATGCATCACGGTAGTTTGCCAGAGGGAGTTAGGTTATCAGTGGAATATGCTATTCAAAAGCAACATACTAAATTTGTAATATGTACTTCTACTCTTTCTCAGGGAGTTAATCTGCCAATTCGATATTTAATAGTCACTACAACAAGACAAGGTAAGGATGAAATTAAAACTAGAGACTTTCATAATTTAATTGGTAGAGCAGGTAGGGCAGGGAAGTATACCGAAGGAACAATAATTTTTTCGGATAACCAAATTTATGATAAAAAAGAAAGAGATGATTGGTATTGGAATAAAACCAGAAGATTACTAGATCCTAGCATGTCGGAAAGGTGCTTTAGTAAAATATTGGATATCTTTCTGCCGGTAAGTAATTATGAGAACAACGAAGAGTGGGAATGGAGTCAAAATAAAGTTAAAGAAAGTATTAATCAATACTTGTTAAACGCATTAGAGAATATTGTTGATCCAGAGGAAGCGGTAGTATTCGCTGAGGAGTTGGCGCAAAATACTCTAGCATATAAACAAGCTTTTGATTATCAAAAATTAGAGTTAATTAGTCACTTCCAGAAAATAGCTAAGAGAGTAATTGAAATAGAACCCAGCGTTTTAAAAAGAAAAATCTTTTCTAAGACCATACTACCTTTAGAAGAATCCTTGCTTTTATTCGAAACGCTCAGTAATAGTATAGATAGTCTGAATTCTGTAAAAAACTTTGGGGATTTATTTGAATTTTTCTGGCCAATTATATATAAATTTACCCCTAAACTCCCTAGATATGTACCTGAAGATAAGTTGAAATATATACTTGAAAGATGGATAAAAGGAGATACATACTCGCAAATCTTTAGTGATCCAGAAATACAAGGAATAAGATTAAAGAAGAATCGTAATCTACTCGTTGAGCATGTTGTTGATTTATGTGATGGTATTTATGGCTACGAGAGTTCTTTAATAATAGGGGCTAGTATTGAAATTTTGGGTGTTATTGATAGGTGGGACAAACGCCTTGAAGACGGTTTAAAGCTTTTTCAAAAAGCGGTAAAGTATGGTTTGCTTGATCATTTATCGTTAACTGTATATGAGTTAGGTTTTGTAGATAGAAGTCTAGCGCATTCAATAGCATCTATTATTCGAAAGGACATACAAGGAGTAAGTAAGCAGAGTGTTAAAAATGCTTTAAAGGATAAGAGAGATTCCATTGATATGTTGATATGTGAAGAGTATCCAAGTTATTATGAAGAGGTTTTTCAAAGGTATATCTAAATTAATACTAAACGTGTTTGTTTAAATTGTGGATTCGTTTACATGTATATCAGAATTGTTTATTGGCGATATAAAAAAGAAAAAACTCATCATATCGATGTTTTCTGCGTTTCTACTTTTCTATCTTATTAGTAGGAACGCCTTTTTCATTGACTTAATAACTGACTTATTCAATGCAATATATTCTAATATAGTAGTGTGAGAAATTATTTCTTATCCATAGACTATGGTCTAGTTATCCACCACATCATCATGATTAGCTAGAGGTATATTATTATCGCTTTAACAAGCCGCAGAGACTTGGATGTGTGATGTATTTATGTTGGATGATTCAACATCTTAAGAACAGCCCATGGAATAATCGTATCATGGTGGAAGACCACACGTGGTTATTAGAATTAAACACGAAAATTTGGCCAGAAAAGGAATAGACGAAAATAAAGGTTGTGGCGCAAAACGATGTAGCTTGCAATCATTTTTGCACCACAACGACTAATTATTTTGTGGATTTGGGCAGGTTCTTATGTGAGATAGCATAAGAGCCTGTTTGCATGTTCCACCTTTTTTTATGTACAATAAGAACTAAGAGATGATATAGACAGGGAGAGGAAATCCATGTCCACTAAATTAGTAAATTTACGCATTGATTTTGCTTTTAAACAACTATTTGGAACAAAAGGAAATGAGGAAATTTTAACGGGTTTCCTAAATGCAATTTTAGAGGAATCTTTAGATGCACCTATTACTTCGCTACAATTAGATGATCCACACCTCCATAAATCTTATGAAGATGATAAGTTATCGATTTTAGATCTATTAGCAACACTAGATAATGGGACGCAAGTAAATATCGAAATCCAGCTTCGAAATACACATGATATGGTAAAGCGCTCCTTATATTACTGGAGTAAACTTTACACTTCTCAAATGCAAGAAGGAATGCCATATCGTTCACTTCGGAAAACCATTACCATTAACTTACTAGACTTTATTTTATTTTCTCAGGATGATGCATTTCATACCATCGGACAATTATGGAATACAAAATTACAGCGACTCTTAAGTGATGACATTGAAATCCATTTTGTAGAGATACCGAAATTGGTAAAACAATGGCGTGAAGAAAAAGTAAACCCGTGGGAAAATACATTTGTTCGTTGGATGTTATTATTACCAGCACATGAAGATGAACATTTAACTCAAACATTGGAGGAGATTGCGATGAATCAAGATCCAATTTTACAAAAGGCAATAAATAAATGGGAAAATATGAGCCATGATTCTTCTTTCCGAACAGCATATGAAGCTCGAGAGAAATTACTTCTAGATGAACAAGCTAAGTTGGCTCATGCAGAACAAGAGGGCATGGAAAAAGGCATTGAGCAAGGTAAGATGCAGATGATCCGAGGAATGTATGAAATTGGTGTACCACTTGAAACTATTGCAAAAGCAAGTAAGTTGAGTGTGGAGGAAATAGAACGTATCTTAAAGCTAAAATAAATATATATGAGTATACAGAACTAATTAGTAGAAAAAATTAGACGTTCATTATCATAGTACGTCTAATCGGAAAGCATTGCTGAAGATTTCAGCAGTGCTTTTTCTATATCATTTTTTGATATTTTTCATTCTGTTCACAATGATATAGAAAAGTTGAATGAAGAATGTGATATGGAATGCATTATCTTATATTAAGTAACCCAAAAGTTATAATATGAGTATACATCAGCTTGAAGAATGAGGGTGTGTGGATTTGAAATAAAGTCGTACTGTTTATAAAAAATATGTACTGTTTTAAAGAAAGTTATACCGTTTACAAAAAAGTTACATTGTTTTATTCTTTTTCAATTGAAGAATTTTAAGTGAGTTTTAATCAATGTTTTTTTATGCGTGGAGAATGAATACTAACTGTTGAAGTGATGGAAGTGTTGTTTTCTGAAAGATATTGAAGAACGCTTTAATTTTTTAAGGAGAAAAGATGTTATTAGATTTTACATAAAAATAGCTACTGTTATTGAAAGTTGAGGAGAATGTTGTGGGGAAGAATAAAAAAAGTTATATCCTAATTACTCAATTAAAGGGTATTCCTCCAAAGAAAGAACTTGAAATAGTAGAATAGGGGAATTGATTTTATGAAAACAGATGTAGCTGGTGCTATTAGTGGATATTATAAGCAAATATATATCGCTATTAAAGAATTGCTTAACTTAAAAGATAATAATTCGAGTATAGGTATAGAATGTGGAGCAGATATTAGAATTTTTAATTCTAATAGTACAAATGAGTCAATCGAGGTGAAATTCTACAAAAACAATATAGGATTATATTCACCAGAAATTTCAAAAACAATATATAATTTTTATTGGCAAACATATGGAGATAGAAGACTACATTTCAATACAAATACCCAAAATCCTAATAAAGATATTTTCAAAAAGCATAAAGGAGTTTTTTATCTAAATGAAGATTCGGGAATGCTATATATCCTTCACTTATTAATTAAACATGAGATTAATAAAAGTAAAAATAATAATATTGGTGAATATTTCAAATCTAATAGTATTTATTGTAAGAAATGTGGAGATAGCCCTTGTGATATGTGTATATCGAAATTTATAAAAAAGTATATAAATATATATCCAATGTACTTTAATAAAATTATAAAAATTAATTCAAAAGTGGATATAAGTAATTTTGTCCCTAAAATAAGTTTTACATTTGAAAATAAATATAAAGATAACTCAATAGCTATAATAAAAAAAGAAATAAAATCTCTGTTAAGAGAAAATTATAAAGAATTAGTTTTTGAATTAGAAGATATTATTTTGGAGGCAATAATTCATAAAATAGCGATGAGTTTCTTTGATTCCACAGTTTTTAATTCAATTATTGAAAATCCAAGTGCAGATTACAAAAAACATAAAAAAATTTCTAAATTAGATGTGAAAGATTTTATTTGTAATTACAAAATGTTTTTAGAGGAGTATAAAGAAGATGTACTTGAACTAAAAATATATGATTTGGTAGAGAAAGCTAATTTGGATGAAGAAAAAATATTGTTGAAATTCAAACAAGAATTTGATGAATATATGTCTTCTAAGGGGCGATTAGAAGTTTATAATGCAGCGACGATTAAACAATATTTTAAAGATATTGAAATGAAGTTTAAAACAGAAGATGAAAGAAATGAGCTTGTAAATAGATTTGAACTTTATAATAAAGGGTTTGGACTAATAGGATACTTAATGAGTTTACAAATTAATGAAATATCTGTACAGAAGGATAAATTATATTTGAGGGCAGAGTATGAACGCTTTTTATCTATGAATAATTCGGGTTATTATGATTTTGATAATTTATCAAAATATATTAATACCAATAAACAATCTGAAAATGAGTACTACAGATATATGGAATTAGAAGAATGCTCGTTTTTAGAATGTATATCTGAATCCTGCGTGACTCCGTTTATTAAAATAGATAAATTAGAAAAGAAAATTTCTTTAGAGGAGTATCAAATAATTAATAGTATTCCATTGGAAGTGATTGAAGAAATAAAAGAATTAGTTTCTTCTAATAAGAATTTACTGATTATAAGTGGGGCTACTACAAATAGAAAACCTTTTTTAAACGCAATGTTATCATCTATACCTAAGAAACATTCTTTTTTTACAATTGCAGAAGATCTATTATCATTGCCCATTATTTGTAAAGAAAAACCTCATGTTATTGCAGATAGTTTAAAGGAAAATTATAATGAAAATCTAAAAAAAATGGCAATTACATCCAGTATATATGATAAATGTATTTCTTTAATCGATAACTATGAATTAAGCGACGAAGTGATATTTAATAACCTAAAATTTCTTTTGGAACAAAATAAGTGTTTGATAGGAACATTACATCGAGATGTTTGGAACTATAGAAAGATGACATCTTTTGAAACAGTATGTAAAAATTTATCCATTTTCAGTGATATAGATTTTAGTATATTTGATAGCTTTATCTTACTTGATAATTATTTTGTAGAGGGACAAAAGCAAGATGTGATTCGTATTATTAATAAAGCTTTATTTTAATCGATTTTTTTTATAAAAATAAACTTCACATCAATACCAAACCAACTCATTTTGATCAATCTTTGTTTAAAACGCGTGGGTTTCTTCTATGTATAAAATCAACGTTTGCAGCATGCTTTTAATCAAACTTTATTTCAAAGCTACAGGGTGTAGAAGGAAATACATTAAAAAATGGTAGGAACCTTCATATCTACTATCGATAAACCAAGTAGCCATCATAGAAAGTTTGGGAGATTTCATTTTCCTAATTAAGATTAATTACAGGGAGAGAATGAAACAAACGATCCAAAGTTAACTGAAGAGATTACGCTAGCGGGATTTGGCGGCAAAGTTATCACCAAACCATAATTATATTAGAGATAAAAGTATAGAAAGTTTAAAAAGTTTAAAAGACACATACTCTGACAAGAGGTGTGTCTTACTTTTTATATATGAAAGATGATTTTAAATTAAGATATTATTATCATGTAGGTGTTGGCAGATTTCAATAACCTTTTCTCTTGATAAACCTATTTCTTTAAATATACTTTCGTCACATATCTCAAGCTTTTCTAACCATTCAGGTGTTACACCAGTTTGAGGTAACCACATTCCGAGAAATTTCAATGACATCAATTTCACCCTTTTTATTTACTTCTTTTTCCTGCATCAAATACTTCATCTAATATTTCATCTACTTTTTTATTGTTTTTTAATAGAGAAATCACGCATATCACTTTCCTTTCGCTTATAACATGTAGTATTACGATTTCCGCAAAAGGAGGTTTTTATTCAAGTATGGATGAGAAGGAGATTAAATTTACGGTTTCAGAGGAAATATATGACCAGTTGGTAGAGATGGTAGGATATCAGAATTTCAGGAAAAAATTAAATGCTGAAGAAAAAGTGGATCTAGAAATATTGGTCAGAGGAATTATCTTGACGTTTTTAAAAAAGATTGAACAAGCCACAGAAACTGAAGAGATTAATGTAAACTATTTAAAAATTTTAGCTTCTAATACAGAGTATCCATTACGTAACAAATTGAAACAGTATCTCAAAAATATCGGCATGAAGCAAGCTGAATTAGCTGCTATAACCAATATAAAAAAGGGGAATATAAGTTTGATCGTAAATAATCATGTTCAGCCATCCCTAGAAGCGTTCTTTAAAATATGGGCTGCACTACAATATCCACCAATTGAGGAGCTATTCTATCGGGATAAAGATTAGAGTAGTTTTTATTTTGTCCTTAAGTTTTAAATTTAAAACTTTTTGATTTAATTTTAAAAATAAATGTCATAAAACCAGGCACAGGCGTAATAAGTTTTACCAAATCCGATATTAAAAGGTGGCATGAAAAAATGACTGGTATAGGTTTTCTTTTAATGACGGTCTCAAAGTTTGGTATAGCGGGCGCTTTTACAGTAGGTGTTACGAAAGCTATAGACTATTTTCATACTTTTGATAAAAAGAATAAGAAACAGGCAAAGTCTAAAGCGTCAGCTCCACCAACTCATGACTATGAAGCGATTAGGAAGGAACTTAACGAAGAGAATGTTTAGTAGCTAATTATTTTTAAAATGGGGTGTACTTATGTTAGAGCATCAAAGAGCTGATGAAAAGCAAGGTCATCCGTTTTCTGTGAAACAAGTGGGTAACACATATAAAATAAAATTTCATCACAGTCAACCCGAGTATCAGGGTGTTGAAAAAAAGTTAAATGAGCAACTTCAGAAAGTCCCTTTTCTTGTGAAAAATCTAAAAAGGGAAGTGATAAACAGCAAAAAAAAGAAAAGGTACCAATGGTTAGAGTTAGCCAAAAGAAGTGTGCCGTTGTTAAGCAGTTTTCTAATATACGCATCTCCGGCTGCTGCTCAAACAGTATCCAAGACTGCCGAAGCAGTATTAATGCCGGCAGAGATGATTCAAATATTACTAGCTATATTAATGAGTTGTATCATAATAGCAGTCGGAATTGCGCTAGTAGGTTCCGTATTGGCAGGAGTTTGTCGCATGTTTCGAAAACACAAGTTTGCTCAGGAATGGAGCAACGATATCATTCGCGGGTTAATTCAAGTATTATTAATGCCACTCGCTATATTTTGCATCATTTTATTATTCCACTCCATGTTTGGAAATCTAGAGTGGTATATAGATCCTGCAAGGTACTTACCTACATTTCAAGAGGCTTTGGAAACCTTATTCCCTATGCAACCGTAGCAACTACTTTCCTAATGTTTCATGTGAAAGAAGCTTATGCCATGGAAAGTGCTGCTGAACCCTGGGCGCCATTTGAAGATAAATTTCAATTCAAACTACCAAGTACATCAGAGGATCCTGCTCCCTTTTCATTTATTCCTGGAAGTAATTACTTTAATAGTGTTAGTACATTATTAACAGAAATTAAGTCAAAAGTAACAGGGATATCAGATGCAATTGATAGTATTGATTTGTTTATAAAAAATCTTCCTCAACACATTTATAATGGCAGTGTAACTTTATTAAATGAAATTTTTGAGTTAGTATCTAACGTTTTGTTAAAGCTACCGGCATTTCTGTTCGAAACAACAATTATTAAAGATCAGACACTTGTATTTTTCACTATTTCATTAATTTTAATCATGATTTTATGTACTATTAATTCGATAAATATGATGCTTCGTAAATCACACACCCCTATACGAAAAATCCTTCACAGAATTCCTCTTGCATTATTACTAACTGGTGCTGCTCCTACACTTTTTGCGAAAGGTTTCTCCTTGTTGAATCTATGCTCTGATGTAATTACTGGTATTGGTGTCAGTGAAATAAAAGCTGGTGAATTAGTACTAAATGGATCCTTAAGTGTAATCAATTTAATTGCACTTATAGGTTTTGATTTGCTACTTATTTCTACACTAATCCCTGTTTTATTAAAAGCTGGACGACGATGGTTTGATTTGATGTTACTCGTAATAAGTACCCCATTGGCATTCTGTACATGGATATTTGACCAACATCGGCATTGGTTTAATCTATGGTGGAAAAATGTTAAGCAGTTATCTCTGATACAACTTATACATGCAACATTTATTACTTTTATGGCAATAGTTCTATTTGCTACAAGGGGACTTATAGAACCTAATATGATTTTATTGAAAATTTTATTTATAATTGGTGGCTTCTATAGAGTTGCGAATCCTCCTGGGATTTTAAAAGGTTTCCAAGATAATGGAGATGATGTGTTTTCAATAGGAAAATCGTTAAAGAGTCATTTTACAAGAATTCCTTTAAAAGGAACAGTAATGAAGCTATGGAAAAAAGGGAAGAAAAAATAAGTCGAATTGGGGGATCGGTGATGTTTTTTAAACATTTCCAGCGTAGATTTACTTCTCAAGCAGATGTTTTATTACCGACAATCTATTCTATCAATAATTTTGATGAAAACACGGTTAAATATGTTTTAAATTGTGATGTGAAAACAACAATAGGTTTTGAGAAAATCATTTATAAAGAAGGTTGTAACAACTATTTATCTACACCAGTAGGAAATAACTTTGAGATAGTTCAGGAGCAGATAGATAGTCATTATGTTTTAGAACTAATCAGTGGTATGAACCTGTATGAAGTGTCTTTACAAAAAGGGAGTATATTTCCATTGAAGAATGACAAAGGGATATTTCAAAATATACAGGATGTACTGCAGGATAGAGAAAAAATATTGATACAATTTTCAACTCAGAAAGAGGATAAAGCAAAAGAAGACCTCATAGAGCAATACATTGACTATTTATCTGGAATAGCGAATCCATCAGATGCTTTGTTTAAACGGAAGTTCCAAAAATATGTTTATCAATTATTTGAAAGTATGAACTATCCATTAAATAAAAATTCTCAGGTGAAGGATATTGAAGCCAAAATAAAGGAGCCGCTATATCAATATCAATTAATCATTGGGATCTACGCTGAAGACACTTCAAGAAAAGACTATTTGCAGCATGTAATTGCTAATTCATTAGAGAAAGTAACTTATTTTAATCGCCTACACATGTCTCCAATCGAAGGAACTGAGGATGTTATAGACGGTATAAAAAGCAGAAAGATTCATGTGAACCAAAATAAACAGTATATAAGTGAGAGTGAAATTTTGTCTTTGGTTGTACAGCAGGAGAGGCAAGAAATTAAAAGAGATGTTGTTGGAACGAATGAATGTACGGTTAATAACCCTATAAGTAATTCAGACACAAATACAGTGTACAGTTCCGACTTTATGGAAAAAGTTGTTGAACTATTACCTTATACAAAAGAGGAGCGAAATGCTCGGTTAGAAGCAGATGAGAATACATTAAAGATACTAAATGTAATGAGAGAACAAAATATTATAAAAGAATCGTGTGAAATTATCAAAATAGAAGAAGGGTCTACAATTATGCATGTAACCCTTTCAATTCCTTCTAACGTTAAATTTAGAGTAATTAAAAAACATGTAGAGGATATAAGGGTAGCTGTTGGTTTAGAGGACCTACAATTATCATCTGCTTCAGAACTGAACTCAATTATGTTTAGTTTTCCAAAAGAGAAACGTAGTGTTGTTTACTTGAGAGATATCTTAAGCAGTTCAGACTTTTTAACTTTCACAAAAGAAGCGAAATTACCTTTTATTATTGGTTTAGATGAACATGGAAAGCCTCTCTATGAGGACTTAACAGATACACTACACATGTTAATAGCTGGAGCAACTGGAAGTGGAAAAACGTATTTTTTAGTAGGAGTAATTTTGTCCTTATGTTTATTGAAAACGCCTTATGATTTGCATTTTTATATTATAGATCCAAAGCGTATTGATTTTAAGAAATTTAAGGATTTCCCACATGTTCAAAAAATAGTTACTGAAGTTGAAGAGTCAACAGCTGTCTTAGCTGCAGTAACTGAGGAAATGGACCGAAGATATGCATTGATGGAAGAATACGATATAGATGATTTAATTGACTATAATGTATTACCTGATGTGGAAAAACTTCCGTATATTGTTTGTATTGTCGATGAGTTTAGTGATTTAGTCATGCAAAACCCTGATGTGAAAGACTATATTGTGCGAATAGGTCAAAAGGCTAGAGCTGCAGGTATTTATGTGATTTGTGGTACTCAAAGACCGGAAGTTAAAGTTGTAGACGGGTTGATCAAGGCGAATTTACCAACGAAAATTGCTTTTAGTTGTGGTAGTTATCATGACTACAAAACTGTTTTTGGAAGTGCACCAGGAGTGAAGTTACTTGGTAAAGGAGATGCTTTATTAAAAAGCCCTGTCATGAGCGAAGAATACGTAAGGTTTCAAAGTCCTGTAGTTGACTTATCTAAAGGCAAAACTAAGGATATATTGCAAAATATATGTGATTTGTTCCCTTATGAACGTCCAAATAATGGTTTACACATAAAGCCATTACCAACCCCATATGAGCGGATAAAGTCTTACATTATAGAAACAGGGGATACGGCAGTGACACGTGTAAAACAGGAAATGAAACTAGATGTGAATGTAGTTCGTAATATTATGGATCAGTTAGTTGATGAAGGTTTACTTATAAAAACAGGAAAAGGCAGATTTAAACTATTAGATGAAGTAGATGAAAAAAGCACGAAAATCCATTGATTATTTTAAGACAATTGAAGGGGGATTTTATTATGAAAAGTTTTGTCTCTTTTACTTATAATGCTCCTGGGTGTTTTCGAAAAGAAAAAAAGCATTTTGAAGATAATGTGTTAGCAGAGCGATTCGTATATTCTTTAATTGCTCAATCGGTTTCAGCGCTTTCTAATTATGAAGTAGAGAAATATATGCAAAGTGAAGAAGAAGAATTTGAGAAGACTATGGAGTATTTCTTTGATACAGAAGAGGGTTATTATTTAGATTTATTAATTGAAACAACCATTCAAAAAAGAGAATTGAATAGATTAATAATATAACTCAGCTTAGCTGAGTTTTTTGAATTAGATTTTATGGGCTATAATTTAAAATATTCATATTCATATTCGTATAAGGAAATAGAGGAATTTAAAGTTAATTAGATGGTAGAATGATAAGAATACAAATTAATTGAGGAAAGAAGGAGAATTTATTTATGAGCTCACCAATTGATTTACTATTTGAAGATATGTTTGGTAATAAACCAAATAAAGATGGGACGGCATATGAAATACTTTCTGCAGCGGTCATGAAGTTGCTCGAGGAAAACGCCTTAGTTAAGCATGATGAAAAATTGAAGGGCACATTTAGTAACACCTTTTATCAATTAGACGTGTTAATACAGCAAGAAGCAAGGAAAGAAATGGGAGAAGCCAAGGACTATACGAAAAAAGGTTCAAAGGTTGGGAGACCCGATTTGCAAAAATTAGCCGGGGCATTAATTGATTTGTCAGAAGTTGACGGTGGAGTATTTTTTTCTGCAACTGACTATACAAAACCAGCAAAAAAATACGCAGAAACAAGTGGGGAATTCGGTAAAGAAATTAAACTATTTCATTTAAGACCTTCAACAGAGTTTGATGAGTCTGGGCGAATAATGAAAATAACAGTTAAGTTTGTAATACTAATACCTGCGCTTGATAAAGCAAAATTCGAAGTAATATTTTCTGATGAGGGATATGCTGAAATACAAAGGTTAATTTCTTTAGGACACTTATCGCGTGGTGGGATGAGACTGAATATTGAAGAAATATATGATGGAAATGGAAATTTATCAATGACCATATCTGAATTAACAAAGAAAAATTTAGGCGGCGGTTTAGATTATAATGCGCAAGGTACATTTTATTTAAAAGGCAATTTCATTAAAGTGGAAGGTCATTTGGTTGACTTAAAGGGGATTTATTATGAAATTCCTATTTTAAATGCAAATAAGTCAATTGAAATTCATCAAAAAGGTAATGCTAAATTATTATTAAAAGATGAATCTGGTCATATAGACAAATTGATAACAGATGAAGAATTGAAACGCGTTATTCCAGATCTGCAAAACAAATAGTATTTCTTAAAGTGAATTAGCTATATAGTGTAAAAAGTATAATTTTACCTTTTTAACTAACGATAAAAGGCAAAAATGAACCAAAAAGCGTTCGTTTTTGCCTTTTATTATTTTAATTGCAATAATTATCATCTCCTACTTTCTTAGTTTTGGTAGTAGAAATTTATATACTTAAAGTAAAGGGCTTATTATCAATAAAGGGGGGGGATAATTTGGAGGTATTTAACTCAGCTGCTCCTGCACAAACAAATAGTGAAGAGTTACCATTCGATATTTCCTGGATGACTGATTGGATTGTAGACTGGTTTGGTTCTTTGTTTAATGGCGGCAGTGATGTAATAAAAGATGGGGGAGATAAAATAGATGGGGCAGTCCATGCGAGTGTGCCTGCATTCTTTGATGTTATTTTCCTTATTCTTTCTGTAGTAATCTTAATATCATTACTAGTTTTTGGAGCTTCTTTATTGTTTAAACATATAAAGTGGAAAAAAAGATCTATATATTTTGGAGTAGGATCCTTCATTCTCATACTACTAATAAGGATTTTACCGGTGTTAATGCTGACAACACGTTCTTTTGATTTTCAAACTTTTATGGGTAATATGGTGGGTTTAATCACTTCTATAATTTTAGGGACAGCTGTATTAATGTTTTTAATATCTCTAGCACTAGGTATGCTTTATAAGAAATTTGAACATCCGAAATATGGGAAATGGAGTTCGAGTTTGAGATATAGTTCAATTTTTATATTTGTAATGACATTGATAGTACCCGCCTTGTTGCGCCATTTATAATCTATGTTTATCTAGGGGAAGGAGGGAATAGTGCAGGTAATTTCTATTATTTTTCGGTGTAATTATACTAGCACTCGTTCTCCTCTAATTTTCTGAATTAAGTCTTAGACATTAAAAAGAATTTTGTTGTACGAAGTTTTGGCAAAGGGGGGAGAGGTACTAGTGACTACTTTTGTTGTCATGGTGAGTATATTCTTAATTCTGTTCGTAATTGGTCCTAAAGCGACTAAGAAAAAAGAAGAAAGAGATAAAATTGAAAAAGAACATAAAGAGAAAATGGAGGCTTTAGAGGAAGAAAAAATTGACTTGGACATTAATGGGACTAAAGTACGGTTACACAAGAAGCCTAAGCTAAAGAACAGCATCTATAGGATAAAGAGTGATCGGTAGCCAAAATTGAATTGCATTTAAGGGAGAATACAGTGATGGCAACAAAAAATTAAATCTAGTTTTATTTAACTACTAAGGGGGATTACTAATGTTTAATAGAACTAAAGAAGTACCAAAATATCAACAAATACATTCAGGAGTATATAAGTTTGAATTACCTTATGTTACAGGGCTATTTATGTCCACAGAATCAAATGAAGATAAGGTACGGGAAGTACAACGATTTCCTGTAGAAGTGTATGTTCTTAATGATAAAGACATAGCAAGAGATATAGGCGCAAGATTTGTGATGTATGGTAATGGCAGTCGATCAGTAGGAGATCGTTATGCTCAATTGGCAACGATTTTAAGGAGAGCTTATTTTACAGCACTATTTATTCCGGACATACCGAAGAAAATAAAGTGGATTGAACATCGTTATGCTGAAAATACAGTTCTTAATAGAGAAGAAATATTAGAAATTGAATTGAAATGGGATGAAAAATCGGCATCTTATAGTATTGTAGGACACAGCTTACTCAATAGTATCTTTGATTGATGTATTATTAATCCTAGTGTTCATTTGATTTCAAATGTTTAACCCCGCCTATATTTAAGCGGGGTTATTTTTAATGGACTATTTAATTACTTTGAGTCTTGTTATTTATCCATACATATGCAATGTTCTCAACTAATTGAAAGTCATTTTCTATTAACTGGGTAATAAATTTATTCGAATTATTTTGCTTATCAATTTCCTCTAATAATACAAAATCACCTAATTTATTACTTTCCTCAAATGGTAGGAGCCTGTTTTCAATTATAACGTTTAGGATACCTAATTCGATATTAGAGAATGTTTGCTGCTTTGTTAATTTATTTGCTAGATGAAATGCAATTAATTGAAGAAACTTTCTAATGTCATATGGGGTAGTATTATAATACGTATATCTATTTGCAAGTTCGTTAAGTACATACAATAGGTAATCAAATTCCATAGAAGATAAGGCGGAAATATCTCCAACTGGGAGTTTAGGTTTCTTTTTTCTTCCAAACGGTACTTTGATACGATTCATTTTTACACTTCCTTTTTTGTATTTATCTCTTCCCATTCACTTTTTTCTAAGTAAATCATCTTAATGGTGCGTCTAAGTAATTGTGAAATGGTTTTAGTAACTATGGAATCATTTAATGGATTATATAATGTCTCAACTTGTTGGGGATTTTCCATTACGAAAATAATATGGTGTTTAGATCCAGTAGCATGAACTATTTCTCCTAAACTATTTGCAATAAGGGGATTATCTTTCTTTATATGAGCAATACAGTTAGGGAGGAAAGTTTCTAACAATTTGCTTGTTTCCCAAGTGATTTCTGGTAAAACAATATCTTTTGCAGTTTCCTTAGCTTTAGGATCGCGATAAATTTGAATGTTTCTGCGTCTTTGATTAGAAGTTGGTTCTTCTTTTTGTTTTTCTAATTCGTCTAAACGCTGATTGAATGCTGCGATGGTATCAAGTAAACTTTGTAACAATGTTTGATTAAGTTCATTGGAATCTTCATTTTTAATATTTTTGATATTCGGTTGGTTCGTTGATATTTCCTGCTCCAGCTGAATTATCTTAACTAATGCAATTTCAATTAGTGTCGCTGCATATACAGAATTCTTTATTTTATACTGCACCGTTGTAAGCTCTTCAAGAATACTTGGAATATTGGATAATGGTATTCGTTCAGCAAGGTTTATAAATGCATTATTATAAATGGCCACTTTAAACATGTCAGTTTTTTGAGATAGATTAAATATCATGAGGTCTCTATAGTAACCGATTAAATCGCTTAAAAAGAAATCCGCTTGTTTTCTCTCTAGGATAGTTTGTAAAGAATCCAAAGTGCTGGTTAAATCTTTCTGAGTTATATAATGTATTAGTTTTTCAATATCCTGAATAGCTACTTTACCAACGACAGTTGCAACATGCTCTATTGTTACATTATTTGTTGCGTATGCGATGACTTGGTCCATTATGCTAAGAGCATTTCTTAAACCACCTTCAGCTAATTGAGATATTAAATGTAATGCTTCGTCTGTAATCTGAATTCCTTGATCATTGGAGATGAATTTTAACCTGTCAATCATTGCTTGAAGAGGTATATTTCGAAATTCGAATTGTTGGCATCTTGAAATGATAGTTTTAGGAACCTTTTGTGGGTCTGTTGTAGCCAGTATGAAAATGACATGTGCTGGTGGCTCTTCTAATGTCTTTAATAGAGCATTAAATGCAGAGTTTGAAAGCATATGCACTTCATCGATAATGTACACTTTATATTTTCCTGTAACCGGTGCTAAATGTACCTGGTCTCGTATCTGCCGTATTTCTTCTACTCCATTATTACTTGCAGCATCAAATTCTAGAATGTCCGCGAATTTATTATTATTAATATCACTACAGTTGGCACACTTTTGACAAGGTTCACCATTACTTAATGGATTTAAGCAGTTAACACCTTTTCCAATTATTTTGGCAACAGTTGTTTTTCCAGTACCCCGTGGTCCAGATAGAAGGTAGGCATGTGCTACTTTTTCTAGTTTAATCGCATTCATGATTGTCGTTTTAATATGATCTTGCCCCACTAAATCGTTAAAGCTATTTGGTCTATACGCACGGTATAGTGCAACATAATTACTCATTAATATTCCTCCCATAAATATCAAATTTTATTAAATGGCAATCCTTTTAAATGCAAAAAAGCAGCCAAATGAGTAGAGTTACTGTTCACATTTTCATGTGTTAACTCAACCCAAAGGGCTGCTTATAATTTAAAGAAGAAAAAACAAAAAGTAAAAAATTATAAGAATATTATAACTCTTGATCTAACAAAAAGGAAGATTAAAAACTTTATGAATCGATTTGACACTCATAATTCCACATATTACTATTTAGAGTAGTTATCAGAAAATTCTATTGTGAGAGGGGATTAAAAATGGGTGAATTAGTTTCGATTACAAAAAAGGACGGAAAAGAATCAATAGATTTATTTAAACATTATAGTGAGTGTTTTGAGGAAGGAGATTCTATAGGTCAAGATAAGATATCTGATGAATTATTTACAACAGTAAAAGATGCTGTTACTCAGTATTGGTTAGAATCTACAGATTCATTACCTGATGTTGTTGATTTGTACATTATTATATCTTTAATAGAAAGTGATTCACCGAAACATAAGAAAATAGTTACACGTTTTTTCAATGACTGTAAAATTTTCTTAACAGCGAAGGAAAAGAAACAGGGTAAACGAGGGAAAATCGATCGCTTGTTAAAAGAATATAGTAAACCACAAATGAAAGAAAGACTTCAAAAAAATTTAAAAGTCGCTGGTGAAATTGAGATAGCTCAATTACAAGCAGCGTATGATCAAACAGATAATCAACAGAAGCAAATTAAAGATGTACAAGAAGTAATTGAGAAGTACGGAATGCATTTCACAATTTTCATTACTGCTTATATAAAAACTCAAGGAACAGATGATATGCATGATTTGTACTTAGAAGCTGCTCCATTCAGATACATTAACATTCTTGCAGAATTAGCAATATTTCATAAGGAGAGATATCCTAGTCAAGAAAAGGCCGAAGAGATTTCGTTTAAAGAGGAGCGGAATAAACTTCAAAGTAAGTTAAACGAGTATGAAAAAAAGTTTAATAAACAAGAGAAAATGTTAAATAAATATAAAATGGAAAATGAACATCTGAAAAAACAAAAAATCTCATCAGATGCTAAGGCATCAAGAGTTGTTAAACAAACAGAGAGGTCAGTAAATGAATTGATGACTGATTTGGCAACAGAGGAGGAAATCAAGTCAGAACAACATAAAAAAGAAGTAGCGTATTTAAATAAAATGATTGAACAAATGGCTCAAGAAATCATTCAATTGCAGAAAGAAGAAGAGCCGCAAGGAAATGTGTATAAGAATGATTTATCAGGAAAGAAAGTGGCTGTAATTGGTGGAAATAAAGAAAGATACTATAGAGAGTGCGTTGAAAAATACAATGCAGAAATTATATTTGTAGCAGAAGATCAGCATCGTAAAATAGATAGTGCAGTTAAAAAAGCTGATGTAGTCTTTTATCTAACAGAATTACTGAGTCATATATATCATGAATTAATTATCCCTGCAGCAGCTCGTTATAACACTCCTATTCGCTTTGTAAATAGTAAGGGGATTTCAGCATTTGAAAGTGCATTAAAAAGATATGCTAGTGAGTAATATGCAAAGTGATTTGTATGTTTAAGTATGATATACTAGCTTTAATATATTTTTTAAATTTTCTTTCGTTTGTTTGAGATTATGCCCTTCGGGTAAAAGATCTATGTACAGTGTACATAGCATTCTTTTTCCAGAAGGGCTGTTTTCATTTGTACACAAGTATGAAAGAGAGGGAAAGCTTTTGAAGATGTCAGAAAAACAAAGTGTATTTCTACCAGAAGGTTACTTTGAAGTAAAGGCAATACCTCAAGCTGAAATAGCTGATATTTACACTTCTAAGGAATTGATTGCTGATGATGAACTTGATTCATTTTATTTTAGAGCGTTAGAAGAAAAGAACATTTTTCTAAATGAGAATCAAATCGAGGCTGTTCGAACCATCGATAAACCAGTATTAGCAATTGCTGCTGCAGGGAGTGGAAAGACAAGAGTTCTAGCAAGTAGAGTAGGCTACTTAATGTGTGTAGCACATGTAGATGCATCAAGAATATTAGTTTTAACATTCACACGTAAAGCGGCCAATGAAATGAAGGAAAGGATTGCTGGTTTACCAGGCATAAGTAAATCGGTATTAAATACTATTGTTGCTGGCACATTTCATTCTGTTTTTTTGAGGATATTAAGAAGCAGAGGGTACGATCAACGCATTTTAAGTAATGAAAAGTTCAAACACATCATTATTAAAAATATATTAAAGAAGTATAAATACCAGGACGCATATGATCCTGAAACAGTATTGTCACTTATCTCCTATTACAAAAATACTTTTGTAACTCCAGAAAATCTTCCAGTAAAAACACCAATCGAAAAAGAAATTAAAACAATCTATCACTCTTATGAAGAATGGAAAGCAGATAATAATCAAATGGATTTTGATGATATTTTATTATATACCTATCAATTGCTTTTAGAAGATTATCAACTTTTGGAATTACTCCAAAATAAGTTTCTTCATATCCTAGTGGATGAGTATCAAGACATTAGCCTACTGCAACAAATGATAGTTAAGATGTTAGCATACCCACAAAAGTTAATATTCGGTGTGGGGGATGATGGGCAAACCGTTTATTCGTTTCGAGGTACCGATCCCAAATTGATATTAGATTTTCCAAATGAATACCCAGGTGCGAAAATTATAAAACTTGAAGTTAATTATCGATCAAGTCCATACATTGTTGGACTTGGAAATGCAGTGATAAAAAATAATAAAGTACAACTCAAAAAAGAACTTAGGGCCTTTAAGGCAGACGGACCTAAACCAATTTATAGTTCACCTGCAGATAGTGACGAAGAGGCAATAAATATTGTGCAAAGTATAAAAAGTGCAATTAAAAGTGAGACAAGACAATTTAAAGATATTGCGGTTCTATATAGAACTCACGCAGTTAGTAGAGCCATTGTAGAACAGTTAGTGCTAAATGATATCCCTTATATTCAATATGGCAATAAGGATACTTTTTATGAGAATACGTATGTACTGCCAATCATAGGTTTTTTAAGGTTAGCTTTGAATCCGACTGATGAAGAGGCGATTAAAGAAATATGTAACGTACTGTATATAAGTAAAGAGAAAGCGATATCTCATATTAATCGTGCTTCAGCCTTAGATTATATAGATGGAAAGGTAAAACCCTTATTATACTATTTAACATCAATTCCAGAACTAAAAAAGTATCAACTTCAATTTATTATAGGAGTGATTAAGAACCTAAAGGGCTTGGCTAGATTAAACCCAGCACTAGCTGTTGAAGAAATTAGACATGGTTACATTGGATATGAAAAGTATTTACAAAACAATAAACGTGGATCCTTAACTATTCATCAAGAATTAGTTAAAGAGGTGCTTGATGAACTGACAGCGTCATCGAAAAAATTTAAAGATATAGCTTCATTTTTAAATTTTATAGACAAAGTTATTCTTCGAAATAAGCAAATGGAAGAATTGCAGAAGCAGCAAAACCCTGATGCGGTTGCATTGCATACTATACATTCCTCTAAGGGATTAGAATTTCCAACTGTATTCTTTATTGGAGTATCTGAAGGGGTACTGCCTCATAAGTCAGCTCTTGAAGTGATGGAAGATAGAATTACAAACAAAAAAGAAATGTTAATGAAACTACAAGAAAGTTTGGAAGAAGAAAGAAGGCTGGCTTATGTAGGAATTACTCGTGCTGAAAGTGAATTGTTCATATCCAGTCCAAAGGTAGTTAGAAATCAATCTTGTGAAATTTCTAGATTTATTAAAGAAGTATATAAAAGATAATGCGACAATCTCTAAAATAGAATTTCATATTGTTTATTCATTTTATAGCTAGTAGATAACAGAGGAACTTTAATTCTGAACCTCTGTTATTTTTTATGGAATGATTTTAAATTGGAGAGAATTAGTAATATAATTACAATAAATAGAAAGTTTTTATTATTGTGTTAATAATTAGGTTACTAGCAACTATTTAAATTCGTCATATTACAATTATCATTGTGATGCTACCAATTTAGTGAATTTTTAAGGGGGAAATATTAAATGGAATTCGTTAGAAATTATAACAATGCATATTTCAACTTCGTAACAAATCAATGTAAAGAATTTGGGATTCCTGAAGAACTATATCTCAATTGGAGAGAGCAGCAAAAGAATGATTGGGATAACTTTTATATACGTGAAATTCAGGGGAAGGAAGTTTTTAAAGAATCTGGAGTACATTTTCCCTTTTATCTTCAAAAATATGAATCTGGTTCTTTGGAGACGGGTGTTATAGCCTTTAAGTTATTTCCTGATAAAAAATCACACTTGATACTTTGGGAATACCGTAGGTTTGATTATCCAGAGGGGAATTTACATGCAGTAGAAGGGAAACGAAAATTTTTAGAAATCAATGAGTTAAAACGTTATATTGATGAAGGTTACCACTGGACAGAAAGACTTTCACCACCCATTGGAGTCAATTTTAGACTTGCGGAAGAAGGTAAATTCACTTCATCTTATGAGGAATTAAAATAAACAAAGATAACTTATAAAAGGTGTCAATTGGAATCCATTTTGAATTCGAAGCGATTGAGATAGCTAGGGAACAATTAAACGTTTCTGTAAGAATTAAAAACACCGATATTAAACAATAAAATCTTATTTACTGGAACGTTAGAAAGGAATGATACTGTTTTGATTCTTAATTGGTGGAATTTGTTAGGTTTTTTGTTTGGTCTTATCGTATTTTGGGATTTGATTTTTATAAAAAACAAGTAATTAGCATTATTTAATACAATAGGGATGCTGATTTGATCTAACGGATACCACATTTGAATGACTTTAGTCCAATTTGAAATTTATTTTGAGTTTTGTGTAGAAAAGAGGTTATAAAAGTGAACGGAAGTTTAAAGTTTGAATTCAAAGCTTTGCGGGGGGAAAAAGGATTAAAGTTCTGGTTATTGAGTTATGTAGTGATTTTGTCTACAGTAATAATTTTTTTGAATCTTATATACACTCAGGATTCAATATTATCATCAAACTCAATTTCATTTTTAGCCATAGAAAATTATGGTGTGCACATGCCGGCAATTCCGGCTTATTTTAAAATGATTATTGCACCTATATTCTTTATATTAGGCATAGTATTGTTTATTAAAACGATAGGCTTTCTTTTTTATATTGTACTTTTAACAGTTTTACTTTTGCTTAGCATACTTAATTATTCAATAGTGAAACTAAAAGGGTAATTTTATTAAACAGGGAGATAGAACTAATGCAAGAAAGAATTGATGAATTAAAGACTGAAATGAAAAAGCTATGGGGAAAATGAAACTTTGAAAAGTTTCATTATTTATTATTTAATAGCAAGAATCTAAATAACAGAAGACTTGTATTTTTAAGTCCCTGTTATTTTTTTATGGGATGATTTTTCATTGGTTTCAAATAGTAATATAATTATAATACGTAGAAAATTTTTACTATTGAGTAAATTGGAATCGATTTTGAATGTTGTTAGAAAAGAGGGTGAGAAGATGCATGTTTTTTATAAGGTAGACATTGATATGAAAACAAATAGAACATTGGAAAAACCATATGAGATTCACGTTGAAATTCATTATTTTAATAAAGAATTTCAAATGAGAATTCAAAATTTAGTTGAAAAATATAGACCAGCCTTTGAAATTAAATCCAAAAACTTAATTGTAAAACATTTACAAAAAGATAAGATTAAAATAAAACTTGTTAGTTATAGAAATAAACAATATAAGGCTGTTATGACAGGTAATGACTCTTGTTTATATAATTTAAACTACTTTAATTTTCAAAGCGGTCATTTTTCATTTTCAGAACGTAATGAGGCTGAAGAGGCAATGTATAAAATAAAAGAGACTATCAAAGAAACTTTGAATAAAGAGGCATTGCTTTTTCAACGGATATTTTAATACAATTTAAATTTTGTACAAAAGTGGGTGCAGACAATTGATGAAATGCAATTTAATATATTGGAATGTTGAAGAAATAGATAGAAATATAGTTTTAATTACTTTGAAGAAAAATATTGCTGTAAATAATAAAATTGTGTTACACCTCTATCAACGATGCTTAACAATAGGTGAGAGCGATATACAAATACCTATCACACCACTACAAGCAAATTTTTATCTGGATTTTTATTCTTTTCACAAAGAGTATACTCGTAAGAGCAGGGTAATTAACTATACGTATTATGAAGAAACAAAGGTTGATTTTAACGAATTTATTATATTTTTACCTTTCTACGGTGTTATAGATTGTGATTTCACCAGGGGGGTAATGTTTAGTTACCGAAATGAAAAGGATTTAACGAAATTGCTTAATTTGTTAGATAAATCCTATGCAGCTTTTCTTAATGGGAAATTACATGCAAGTCGTATTAATACAATTTGAATTTTTGGAATCTGTAATGAAAAATGAGCATTCTCGTCTGTAAAATTAAGTGTAAAAACATTTATATAAAAAGCCCATAAACTATAAGTTTTTATATATGAGGAGGTGTCTATAGTATGTTTAAAAAGAAATCAACAGACCCTTTAGCGGTTTTAATTAATGGAAAAGGGGATTTTAGAAGTAGGATCCAAACTGAAATTGGAATTTATGCATTAGAGAGAATTAAAGCAAATCAAAGTGATGTAAAGGTACGAATTAACATTGCTGGTTTAGGGAGAAACCTTTTGATAGATACGAAGGAAATAGAAATTAAAAACGGTGAGAAAGATGAATGGCTCATGAGGTTTGGAGAATACGACCTTATTATATACAAGAAAGGTTTTAACAGTACTCCAATTTATCTTGAATGGGCAAATGAAACAACCTTTAGATTACAATTTCGTTCTCGTATTAGTGACACTTCTAATGTGGATGTTACTTTTTACGGAGATATTGGTCAACTATCCAAACAACAGTATTTTACAGATATGAAGATACGAATCAAGTTTGTAAGGTATACGAAAGAATCTGACCATCAGACACCCACGGTAACACCTGAATTATTAATTAAGAGACTTAATCTTGCAATTTCAAAAGAGCATCATTATGAGGTTTTTGAACCAAAGATATTATCAGTTGAAACAGTTAGTAACCATGAAATTATTGCTACTTTAAGTATTACTGGTAAAGAAAAAGATGATAGTCAGTTGATGGAATTTTTAGTATGGCGAATTGAAGAAAGTTGGAATATGAATGCGGAAGTTATTGTTGAGATAATTTGATAAAAGTATATGTCTGAAACTATGACAAATGCTGACTGTAAATTAATTTTAGGATCACTTACGATTGGAATATTATATAAAGGGGATGGTTTATGTGGAAATTTTATTTCAGTGTGATAAATGTAAGATAAAAAATGTTATCTCAGAAATCAATAATAAATGTAAATACTGTGATAATAACGAACTAGAAAAATTCAAAATTATTATACCTGGGGAACCGTTAAAAGGTATGAGCGGGAGACATGTTCTAACTAGAGCAAGAGAAATATTGGAGTCAGCATTGAATAGAGAAGAAGTTTTAATAATTGATCCCGAAAGTAGCTACAATAACTTATAGTTTATTATTGTCCTATACTTATTCATTATATGATTTGAGTTGAAAATGAAGTAATATAATGGAGGCGTGTGCACTTGTTTTTTATCTGAATTTTCGGTATTATTTATCTATTAATATTTTTCTTTTGCTTAAACTAATACACTAGACCTTTCGGGTTATAAGAATTATTGTAAGCCTCTTACAATAGCACTTATTTCTTCGAAAGGTCTTTTTGTGTTAATAAAATTTAAGGAGTGGTAATGATGACAAAGATTATATCTTGGAGCGAAGTTATGCAAAAGCAACATATCGTAGGGACAATACTGAAAAATGGATTAGTAAATAATAAGGTTAGTCATGCGTATCTATTTAATGGGGAAGCAGGTACTTTAAAAAAAGAGACAGCTTTATTATTTATTAAAAGCCTATTTTGCTTAGAAAATTCAGAGAGAATACCATGTAATGATTGCCGAAATTGTGATCGCATAAATAACAACATTCATCCTGACGTAGTTATTATTTCGCCAGAAGAGGGTGGGAGTATTAAAAAGGAGCAAATTCAGCAGTTACACAAAGAAATAACATACACATCTACTGAACTATCAAGAAAGATTTATCTAATTGATCGAGTTGAGATGCTAACAACTAGCGCTGCTAATAGTTTATTAAAATTTTTAGAAGAGCCGGATGGAAATACAACAGCCATTCTTGTTACAGAAAATATACAGAGGGTTCTCGGTACGATTCAATCTAGATGCCAAATTTTAAACTTTCTAGATACACATATGGGAGAATACGAAGAAGAATTATCTGCAGCTAACCTTTCTCAGGATATAGTAAAGCTTTTAACTCGTATGACAAATAATATTGATAAAGCTATATCACTGACAAAAGAGCAGTGGTTTATAGAACTACATTCACAAATAGTTAGGTTAATGAAAAATTTGATGGAACCTACAGTCTTTATAGAAATAATAAAGTTATTAAAATTAATAGATACAAAAGAAAAAGAGCCAATGCTATTTAAATTTATAAATATATGGTTTAAAGATGTGCTATATGCTTTAACGAATAAGAAAGATTTAATATCTTTTCAAAGTCAAATCGGTATTTTAGAGCTACATGCTGAAAAACTGGGTGTAAAAGGAATTGCTGATGCAATAGAACTTTTAGAAAAAGGTTATATAAGAAGACAAGCGAATGTTTCGTTAAATCTTGTTCTGCAAGAAATGTTCATTAAGATGCAAAAAAATGTATATATGGTTGCTTTATAAGGGGGCTTATCTATGTGGATAGAACAGTTAAAAAGGATAATGGAACGAAACCCACATATGAAATCAGACGCTTCATACACGGCTCTAGGCTATTCTAAGAAAGGGTTTGGGGCATGTGGACACTGGGAAATTTGTTCTCTGGGTAAAGGGGATTGCTATTTAGAACAAGTGGATCCTGAAGTGCCATTGTATTGTGCATGTTATCAGCGGAATCATGCAGATTATAATACACAAAGCGTTTTATCTAAATCATGTACCGAAGAACCAACGGAACAGGAAGAAAAAACTAGCAAAGAGATGGATTTGAATAATGATGAATCAGGACAGTTAACTTTATTTTAACCTGCTGCTTCATTAAAGACTACGTGTGTGGTAAATAACATAAATGAAAGGGGGGGTAACCCTTTGTTGCATTATGCACAAAGGGGAAATCCCTTTGTGTTTTTTATTGTAATATTGGGTGAAAAAATGAACAAAAACTCTATAGATGAAATTAAATTAATAAAACAGAAAATGAAGGAAGTATATTTAAAATATAAGACCCATATGGTTGCGATGAGTGGAGGAAAGGATTCTTCACTTGTACTGCAACTATTATGTGAAAGATTAGAGGATATGAAACCAGAGGAACGTATTCACATGGTTCATATAATTTGTGCTGATACGGGTGTTGAGACGCCAGAAATGACTGCTTATCAATATAGATGCTTAGAACAAATTAAGAGATATGCAGCTGGTGAGTTTCATAATAAGGGGAAAATGCCGTTTGTGGTTCATATGGTAAAACCACCAATGAAAAGTAGATTTTTTTATAAATTACTAGGGCGGGGTACTTCAATTCCATTAGGAAATGTAAGAAATAGATGGTGCACAAGCCATTTGAAACTCCTGCCAATGCAGAGTAAATTGAAAGAAATCTTCAATGAAATTCCTATGGATATAGCAAATGATGATTTTGATGTTTTACTTTATAACGGTGTAAGGAATGAAGAGAGTGCACGCCGCAGAAGGAGTATTGCTTCAATTGAAGATGATGTTGCCTCATACTTTGCTGAACATCCAGATATGCCTAGAATTAAGTATTTCCATCCCATAAAGTTTTTAACCTCTGATGAGGTGTTTTTTGAACTAATGGATCGAGGAACATTAAGCTATGGGATTGAAGTGGAAGAGATGACAATTCAATATGGCGAGGAAATGCTAGAGTGTGGTATTAAGACCAGTGCAAATGATATTGGTTCTGCATGTTCAATGAACGGTGCGAGGAGTGGTTGCTGGTCATGTGGAGTTGTATCTGAAGATAAGATGTTAAAGCGATTGATCGCAGAAGGGAAATCTAGTTATCAATTCCTATTAGATTGGAAAACCCTTGTTATTAAAATGCGTAATGATTGTAGATATCGTAGCATAAAACCAAGACCTGTGTACAATAAAATTTTAAAAGGTGACACCCTTAATAATAGTAAATTAGACATCTTCCAACTTTGTGATGAAGAATATCAAGATATGCACTACTACGAGAGTTTTAATCGTGCTAGTGATGAAGGATATATACCTGGTGGAATATCTATTGAAGGGCGTTTTATATTACTTGAATATTTACTGTATGCACAAGAGAAATCACAATATACATTGATTGAGGAAGACGAGATAGAAGCCATTCTAGATGCCTGGTACGAAACAGAAGGTATTCGCGTATCAAGGAATGAAGTTATACCGAAAGACTTTAATTATGATGGTGAGCTTGTGCTTTTACCTGATATGAAAGTGAATAAGCAAAAAACCAAAAATGAAAATCCTATTTTTTATGTGGATGTAGATTATCCTTTTGAAGAAGGAGAATTATATTCCTTTTTAAAAGAAAGGCAGCGTATAACAAGAAAAAGTTATTTTTGTTTCCCGTCTTGCTATGACAATACTGATTTTAAAGTAGTGTGGAATAAATTGAAATTTATAATCTGCTCTTCGAATATTAGAACAATAGAAGAGGCACGGAAAGTTATATTTAATTGGTTGGGATGGACTGAGGAACCTGGTACTATGAATAAAAAGTATTATAATCTAGGTATCAATCAGTTGTTGCTTAGTGCAATTTGTGAAGGAATTAGTACAAATCAAAGAAACAAACAAATCGTTAATTGTCCCGCTGCAGATGTACAGATACAAGAAGAGGAATGCGGTCAAATATCTCTGTTCATTTAGAAAACAACAATACTTTTTTATCATCGATAAACCATATGTGTTTATCGATTTTTTTATTTTCTTAGATTTTTGAATAGAAAATCCCATAATCCATATGAGGGAGACTATTTCTATAAGTTAATATCAGTTGGGGGATTTATTGAAATAGTAACCGGGTAGTAAAAGCCTATTATGCTTATAAGGAGGGTTAAGAGTGTATTTATGTTTGGCAGAGAAACCAGATGTAGCAAAGAAAATTGTAGCTGCTTTTCCAAAATACAAAAAGCATGATTTGTATTATGAGATAATGCCCTGTAATGAATTTCCTGAGGGTGCATATGTAGCCTATTGTATGGGTCACCTTTTGACTTTTGATGAAGAAAAAATGGGGACTAACACTCCATGGAGTTTGTCAGGATTACCTATAATGCCTAAAAATTATAGTTATAAACCAATTAAAGGTAGAGAAAAACTTGTTAGAACAATAAAGAAACTAGCTAATGATCCTAAAGTTACAATGTTTATTAATTGTTGTGATTCAGCAAGAGAAGGTATGAAAATATTTACTGAAATAATAAAATACGTAACAAATAGAAACCTTCCAACAAAATGCTTGTGGATTTCTTCTCTAACGCCAGCATCAATTAAAAAAGGAATGCAAGAATTAGTTCCTTATAAATCTAAAGAGAATTTATATCATAGTGCTTATGCGCGAGCGGTGGCTGATTTCTTAGTAGGTATAAATTTATCAAGGTCTGTATCTCTAAGAATGCAATCAGAATTTGCAAGTAGAAACTCAGAAAATGGCGATTTAAATGGTTTGAAAAGGGAAGTATTTTCGATTGGAAGGTGCCAATCTCCGACGCTACGTCTTGTTTACGAACGTATTAAACAAATAGAAGCACATGTACCAGAACCTTTTTGGACTTTATCTGGGACTTTTGAAATAGATGGTAAAGAATATACAGGAAGATGGTTCAAAGAAGACAAGAATCGGTTTGATAGTGAGGAAGAAATAGAGGAACTTTCAATTCGATTAGTTGAAGAGCCAGCTATTATAAAGGAAATTAAAAAGGAACGTAAGGCATTTAAGCCACCTCATTTTTTTGATTTAACTAGACTTCAATCTACGGCTAATAAATTATTTAAAATGGATCCTAAGGAAACTCTTCATCATGCAGAAAGCTTGTATTTAGCTGGTTTGTTGTCCTATCCCCGTGCAGATAACCCGTATATTACGGCAGCTGAAGCACCAATCCTTTCAGCGGTTTTAGAAAAGTTAAAGTATACCGAGTCATATTCTAAATATTTACCTGCTCCAATACGTAGTACTGATTTGTCCTCACGGTATATAAACGAGAAAAAAGTCTCAGATCATCACGGAATTATAGTATTAGACGTTCCTAAGGATTTTTCTAAATTAAATCCTGGTGAAAAAGCAATATATGACTTGGTGGTGAAACGAGTAATTGCCGCGCACCACGAAGATGCATTGTATGATTTCACTTCAATTATCACAGTTGTAGATGAAACAGAAACATTTTTAACTAAAGGGAAACAAGAAGTGAGTTTGGGTTGGAAGATGTTATATCAGAAAGAACAAGTATCGGAAGAGAAAGATGATCAAGAAGAGGAAAATGAAGAAGTAGCCCATTTACCAGATGTAAAAGAAGGAGATACAGGGACAATTGTTGATACGGAAATCAACAAAGGGATGACAAAAGCCCCCCCATATTTGACACCTGGAACACTAGTTGAGTTAATGGAAAATTGCGGTTCACTTATGGAAGAAAAAGAAATGCAAAAAATCCTTAAAAAAACAAGTGGAATAGGTACTGTTGCTACGCGTGATGGTATTATCCATACATTATATGATCGTGGATACTTAGTGAATAAGAATAATAAGGTGCTTTTATTAGAGAAGGGCCGGATGTTAATGGATGCACTTGGTGACAAGATGATTGTGTGTTCACCTGAATTAACGGCAAAATGGGAAAATGTATTAGAGGCAATCTCAGATGGACGAATTGATTATAAGCAATTTATAGGTAAGGCTGAAAAATTAGTTGTGAAGCTATTAAATGATATTGAACAAATCTCTAAATCATGGAATTTAGATTCTTCAATTAAAAAAATTGAAGAGGCTAAAAGGAAAGAGGAGGAGAAGAAGTTACTAGGTTCGTGTTTAAAGTGCGGTAGTCAAGTAGTTCTAAAAAAAGGTTTTTATGGCTGCACAGCATATAGTACGACAGGCTGTGATTTTCAAATTAAGGAGAAGATATTAGGAAAGAAAATATCTAGTGCACAAGTGAAAAAATTATTGAAAGATGGAAAAACAAACACAATTAAAGGATTTAAGAAAGGGGAGGACCTTTTCGATGCTGTGTTGTCGTATAACATAGCAGCTAATAAGTTAGAGTTTAAAAAGCCTGAAATTAAAGAAAAGGTGGAAAAGAAGGAAAGAACCATTCAAATTTCAATTTTTAATCAAAAGTAAAACGTTGAATCTGTTTTCATTGAAGGAAGAAATGAGGTTTTAAAGTGGGGAAAACATTATTTAATGTAATTGGAATAACACTGGGGTTTTGTGTATTTATTACTGGGTGTTCAAAATCAGATACTATATCTTCTAAATCTAATGAATCAAAAAGTGAAGTAGTTGAAAAGGAAAACAGCAAAAAAGAAATTAAAAAAGAGGATACCAAGACATATGAATCGTTATTTGCTACAAATGCCCCGCTAATGATTCAAGAAGGACCAGGTAAATACGCAAAGGAAAGAGCGCTCTCATCAGAAGAAATGAATGGACTTAATCAAGAATTGATGAAATTACCAAAAGATTTAAGTGCAGAACAAATATATGTACAATTACTAAATTTACAGGCGCAAAGTTATAAAGAAGCTGTAAGTAAACTGGAGGGAATAATTCCTGAATTAGCGATTAAAGAACAAAATAATGACAATATACATTCTATAAAACCAAAAGCTAAATCCCTGAATGTGGAGATCTTACTTGATGCAAGCGGGAGTATGGCTGGTAAAGTTAATGGTGAAGTTAAAATGGAAGCAGCTAAGAAAGCTATTTACAACTATCTTGATAAGATTCCAGACAATGCCAATGTAATGTTAAGGGTATATGGACATAAAGGAAGTAATAATGAAAATGATAAAAGTTTATCATGTGGATCTTCCGAGGTAATGTATCCATTACAGCCTTATAATAAGGAGCAATTCAATGCTGCTTTATCTAAATTTGGTCCAAAGGGTTGGACGCCGTTAGCATCCGCTATAGAGTCTGTAAATGATGATTTTAAAGAGTATATCGGAGAAGAAAACCTAAACGTAGTATATATTGTGAGTGATGGAGAAGAGACTTGTGGAGGAGACCCAGTTAATGCTGCCAAAAATCTCAACCAATCTAGTACTCATGCAGTTGTAAATATCATTGGATTTGATGTGAACAATAGCGAACAACAGCAATTAAAGAATACTGCAGAAGCAGGAAAAGGGAATTACGCGACAGTAAGTAGTGCTGATGAATTACACCAGACTCTTAATAAGGAGTATGAAAAACTATATAAAGAATGGGAAAATTGGAAGATTGATCAATACTTCAGTCTGAATACGCAGTGGGCAGATTTATTTATGAATATTAAAAAGGCGCATATGGAAGTTAATGATGTAATTAATAAAGAGCATTATAACTTAAAGAATAATATTTCTTACTTAAGTGAGAAAGAAATAATTGATAACCATAAAAAGCTCAGTCTTGAAAAACTTATTAAGCTTCGTTTTGATACACTAACTAGTTATTATAATGATAGGGAAAAGGAGTTAATAAATCTTATAACTGAAAATGAAAAGAAAATGAAACAACAATTGGAGCAATCCAAACCATAATGGAAAGATGTTAAAATATAACTGGTTGATAATTTATTAGGGGGAATAATATTATGAAAGCAACTGGAATTGTTCGAAAAGTTGATGAGTTAGGCAGGGTTGTAATACCTGTGATTTGAACCATAAGTTTGCCAAAACGGCAAGTTTATGGTTCTTTTTGTTTGCGGCAAACTTATGCTTCCAGGATTTGAAGAATATTTTTAATGTCGTTTTTAAATAAATTCAAGATGTTAATAAAAAGACTAAATGTTTTGTCCACTTTGATCTGTTTATCTAGAGAGAGGTTTTTATAGCTAAAAGAAAATCTGAACTGAAAGGTGAATAAAGAAACTGGTGAGCAACAATAAAGTTACTACACTAAAAGTGGCAGATTCTTGAATAAGCAGGAAAATTTAAGGGCATATATCTTCAAGAAAGAGAAATTCACTTTTTATTGAAATAAAGGATTAATAACAAGAGAAATAATACATTTCAATACAACTATTTATTAGTTCATCTCATTACAGGATAAATTCGATTTTTAAAACAGTATAGCTACCATATTATTCAATCCTAAGTATGTAGTTTGTATATCTTAACTTATACTTAATGATTCTAAATTAAAACGTTGACATAGTCCACTAAATACTTTATTATTTGTTGACATAGTCCACAAAAGAGGGAGGGATATTATGAACCATAATGAAAATATTGTTAGTGATATAAGGCGATTTAATCGATTTTATACGAATATACTGGGTTTGTTAGATAAGCATGTATTTAATGGTGAATATTCTTTGACGGAGTCTCGGGTAATTTTAGAGATTGGTTTCATGGAAGAATGTATCGCAAACGATTTAGTCGAAAAACTAGATATTGATCGCAGCTATATGAGTAGAATAATTGCAAAGCTTATTAAAGATGGTCTACTAATTAAGGAAAGTTCGACGGTTGATAATAGAACAAGTCTGATTCGATTGACACCAAAAGGGACTGCTTTTTTTAATCATTTAAATGAAAAATCTAATGAACAAATAGTGAAATTACTACAGGGGCTGTCACAAAAAGAAATAGAAGAAATACATGTTTCTATGTTGTTGATTGAAAAGAAATTAAATAGAACTGAGGAGGATATGAATGATACGATTTGATAATGATTATGCAGAAGGTGCCCATGGGCGAATTTTGAAACAATTAGTTGAATCTAATGAAGAGCAAACACCTGGATATGGTATGGATGAACATTGTGCAAAAGCGAGAGTATATATTAAAGAAGCATGTGATACAAAGAATGCAGATGTACATTTCCTAGTTGGAGGAACACAAACAAATACAACAATTATTGCTTCTATATTACGTCCGCATCAAGGGGTAATTTCTGCAATTACCGGTCATATTGCAGTACATGAAACCGGAGCAATTGAAGCAACTGGTCATAAAGTGCTTACTTTGTCGAGTGATGACGGGAAAATTCGTGCAGAACAGGTAAAAGAATTATATGATGCCCATTGGAATGATGCGACTCATGAGCATATGGTACAGCCGGGCTTAGTATATATTTCTAACCCAACAGAGAATGGAACAACTTACAGTAGATCCGAATTAGAAGAATTAAGCAAGGTTTGTCGGGAATGTGGTTTGCCATTATTTATGGATGGAGCTAGATTAGGATATGGTCTGGTTTCCAAAGGCAATGATTTATCCTTAGCAGATATCGCATCACTTTGTGATGTTTTCTATATTGGAGGCACGAAAATAGGAGCATTGTTTGGTGAAGCAGTAGTCATCATAAATGATGCTATAAAAAATGATATTCGATATATAATCAAGCAAAAGGGAGGACTATTGGCCAAAGGGAGATTATTGGGAATACAGTTTGAAACTTTGTTTGAAGACGGTTTATACTATGATATTTCCAGACATGCTGTGGAAATGGCGATGATGATCCGAGAGGCATTTGTTGAAAAAGGATTTTCATTAAGGTACGATTCCAAAACAAATCAACAGTTTCCTATTTTGCATAAAGATGTAATAACGAAATTGAGCCAAAAATATTCCTTTGCCATTTGGGAGAAAGTCGATGAAACGCACAGTGTTGTCAGATTTTGTACCAGTTGGGCTACAAAAAAGGAAAATGTAGAAATGTTGATAGAAGATATTAAAAAATTAGAATCGCGATTTGCGAATGAGTGTATTGATTTGAATCAATAGTTTATCAGTTAAAGGAAGATGCAAAGTGTCAACAAAGGAATTATATGCTGAGAATAGTTATATTAAAAAATGTAAAGCGAAGATTGTTTCAGTAAATGGCAATTTAATTACATTTGACCAAACGATTTTTTATCCAGGTGGTGGTGGACAACCTTGCGATCAAGGGACTATTAAACAGGGAGATGAAATCTACGAAGTAGTAAATGTTAAAAAAATAGATGGTAAAATCGTTCATGAATTAGATCGTCCATTGCAGCACTTAGAACAAGAAGTCATCATGCATATCAACTGGTCTTGGCGTTTTCAAAACATGCGTTATCATACGTTATTACATGTGATTTCTGGTTATTTATTTCAACATTACGGTGCTTTAGCTACAAGCAGTCAGATTGAAAAGGATTATGCCAGATTAGAGCTAGCGTTTTCTCCTGAAGTTATAGAAGAAATACAGTTTGAGGAATTAGAACAATCAATATGTAGGATAACTTCTGAACATCATGATGTTCAAATAAAAACGATAAGTAGAAAAGAAGCTGAGCAGAAAGTAGGGAGTATTAAGACAATTATTAACTTACTTCCAGCTTCTCTTAACGAAGTGCGATTAGTTCAAATTGATGATATTGACGAGCAAGCATGTGGTGGAACCCATGTTAGCAAAACAACTGAAATTGGCGACTTTTCCATTATTAAAATTCAAAACAAGGGCGCCACAAAAAGAAGGTTGAAAATTCAGCTTAACTAACAGCTTCTTTTTTTATTGATTGCATCATTTATTGTTTAAATGTCATCAGTGTTTATAAAAAGATTGTTCGGTGTTTTATTTGTTAAAACTTAATTATAAACCCTTATTACACAAAAGAGCGCGATTGTTGAGCAAACATAGGTAGAAAAACGATTAAAATTTCTTATATAAATTATTTACTAGCAACAAATAACCCAAGCATTTTTGATCAATTTTTTTCAAAATGTTTGGGTTTCTTCTGTTGAATGGTCTTTTTTTGTAGCATATTTTCGATTAAAATCTATTACAAAGTACCAGGATTCACGGCAAGTTTATGGGTTAATAATTAATCCATGGCAAAGTTATGATTCCATTTTCTTTGAACAATTAGATAAATATCTTCTAAAACAAGTAAATTCCGGCAAGTTTATGCTTCCAATTGCGGCAAACTTATAGGTAAAGTGACAATACCAAAAGAACTCAGAGATACGCTAGGCATAGGAATTAAATCACCATTAGAAATTTATGTTGATAATGAAAATATAATTTTAAAAAGATATTCGCCTTATAATGCTTGCCAAATTACTGGAGAGGTATCTGCAAAAAATATAACTTTAGCAGATGGTAAAATTACTTTAAGTCCTACTGGAGCTAAACATTTAGCTGAAGAATTAGAAAGATTTTTAGTGAAATAGGTTTAATATCCTAAGGGTTTCATTTGCAGCAAGTACCATCTGTAAAAATGGATTGTTTACTAGGACAGAATGGTATCTTAAAAGATTGTGTGAATTTCTCATAATCAAGACCTAAATTGAATTGGATTAGATAAATTAAAGGACATTACATATTTAATATGTAATGTCCTTTCTTATGTACCTAAAGTACACATTACTTTAGGTACATTTATTCACAATTCTCTTCTTTTAAACAAATTTCGATGAATGCAAAAATATTCTTTGCCTCGATAGCACGCTTTCCCCAGTCATGGTAATAGTATAAAACCTGTCCTGTTAACCCAACTTCAGATGGATCTGTATCAATGCAAAGGTAATCTCCGCCACCATTTTCTGCAATTGGAATCCACTTAGAATTCCAAAGAGCTGGTTTAAGATCTTTTTCAATTTCTGGCTCTAAATCATCATTCGGATCGAATTCTTCCTGTAAAAATTCCCAATTTGATATAATTTCAGAAATGGGAGACAGGGTCAAATTTCTTACAAATGGATTCACCCCGGGTTCCCAAATTTGTCCGTTATACACTCTATAAAAGCTCTTCATTTCTTCAGGTAGTGTAAGTCCTAGTTTATCCTCAATAAGTTGGAAATCTTCATCACTTGCACCTGGCTGAAGATTTAACGATTCTTTAAAGTTACTTTCAGAATTTGAACCTCTTTCGATAATTCGTTGCCACAACCATTCAGCTTGATTTATCATGCCATTTATATGCCCCTTTTCGATGTTTGAATAATTAGTATTTTTATAATGTTCAATGGTATTCTAACATAAGTTATCCAATATATGTATAATTTTGTGGGGTTATATCTTAATATTAATCTTGTTAAGAGATAATAAAGTTGTTAAATTCTTATTGAACTAACGGGTGCTTTAGTTGAACAAGATTTAAGAGTGTCCCTCTAATGCCTTATAGATTGCAGGTTAGAAAGTATAAAAGAGATATTAGTATTGTTTCTCATAACTGAATAAATACTTTTTTGAAATGGGGATATTATACTTAAATATAAGAAGGCACGAAAGGGGATTAGGGCTTGCAAACATATACATGGAACCTTGGTGATGCATCACTAACATTTCACAACGGTACTATGGTTCCATTTCAAAAAGGGGAACTTGCTACTACGACTCGTGACATGATGTATTTTTATTACGATGTTCTTCTACAAGTGCGTCAGGAAACGCGTCGTATCTTGGTTCGTAATCATCCAACAGCGCATTATATTACGGACGCGATTCATACGATGATCCATCACCCAACAAAGACAGAAGGGTATTTGTTAGAACATACAAGAAGTATTCCTGATTATTTCCGTAAAGTCTGGTATCATCAAATGGAAATTGCTGATTTATTCTGGTGAGATATGTTTATTCGTCTTGAAAAATATCAGTATGAGATAAAGAAGTCATATGAAGAAACGGTAACAGAAACTACAGAATATAAAATAACCATTGGTTCTATACCAACTGATTCAGAATCCAATAGTAATTTTGTTTGGTATATTAATGGGGTAACGCAAGAGAAATTAGAAGAACTTGCAACAGTCGTTCAGAATTTTACAGAGGATACCATACAGCTATACAATCACGGTGTAGAAAAGGAAATAAGATAACATAAGAATAGAGGGGAAGTTTTGATTTTGTTTTTTCAAAACTTGCTCTCTATTCTTGTTTTAATATAAAGGTCACTTGTAATAACTTGACCAAACTCTTTTTTACATCTACATGAGAGTATTTTCGTTATAGGACTGTTTACGTCTAAAATAACGTTGTTTAATAAATGAAATAAATGACATTGAATTATATTTCTTTTCAATATGTGACAGGATACTTAGATAATTATCTATTTCATTGTTATAGCTTTCATTTTGTTTACTTAGAAATGTGAAACATAGCTCAGATATTTTACTTTCAGTATCTATACAGAACTTTTGAAAATCATTTTGCTCTATTTTTAGATTAAAGAAACCGTTTTTTACGATAAATCCAACTTTAGTATAAAAACCTATTAGATACTTTTCATCGAAGGCCGTACTAATCATTCCATTAAAGCGGAGTTCATAACCAGGATAGCTCAAATATGTCCATCTGTATATGGAGTATACCATAGCAGTACCAACGCCATTTCCTATAGGGGTTGCATCTAAACTTGTAATAGTAATTTCAATTTTTTTTTCAGAATGCTCTTTATGAATACGACATGAAGCAGTTCCAACCCTGGAATTATTCACAATGTCGCGGAATTCCATGTCGAAGGAGATATGGTCAAAATCACATCGTTCTGTAATGCTAGTAAATGAACATTTTAATTTCTGGCCATTGGTAGTCATAATGATCGGAAGTGTAGTTAACATAGAAGAAATTACACCCTTTCTAAATAATAGTTAATCCCGCGATTTGTGATTAGTGAAACGCCTAGCATAAAATTGGGCGAAGTAAAGAAGTTAGGCGGGAGATTAGCTGCTAGTAAAAGTTTAATGGATTCAGTTGAATATATGATCTTAACAGGCATATAAATCAAATTTAATATAATAAAAAAAGAGCCATGTATGAGGTATGGCCCTTAATAAGTATTAAAATGTTTCTCCGTGTTCTCTCATTACGTAATGGATAGAGCTATCTTGTACTTTTGGTGCAAATGTTTCCCCGTGTTCAGCATTTTGTATTGTGTTGTTTGAAGTAAAACCAAAAACGGCTACTAATCCTAGAGTGATACCTAAAACTTGAATTACTTTCTTCATTATTTTAGTGCCTCCTTTTTACGTAGTTTTTCTTCGGCTTCGTGTGACTTAAAGAAATATTGGTTTGCTTTATCTTGCTGGTTAGATGAGTAGAATTTTAAAGCCAATTGTTTCGAATAGTCATGAACGAACCCTAATAAACCTTCTTGTTCAAAGTACTGAATTCCTTCTGAGATTATATTTTCGGACTTTTCTGTAGATTCTTTCGAGTTTAATGCGCTTAATATTGAGAAGTGGTGTTTATATTCCGTGTTATTGATACGATTACATGCTTCTAACCCAGTTTCAATAAATTTTAATGACTCTTCTGTATTTCCAAGTTTGTAATTTTCTCTAGCAATAAGGAAAATAGCTTTATAACTCTTTTCTGGAGTATCAATAGCTGTTGTTAAGTTTCGTATAGCTGCTTCTGAAAGATCCTGTTCAGCATATAGAAAACCTAAATTATGTCTAATTTTAAGGCCTAACATGGTATTGTGTTTTTTTGTAACGATATCTAAAGCCTTAATAAAATATTCTTCCGCATATTCATATTGTTTAAGTGATGTACACGTTAAGCCAAGGATATTATTACAAGCTGCTATATTAAGTTCATATCCTGTTTCAGGTTCGAAGAATTTTAAAGCACGGTTTGCATACTTAACTGCTTCTAAAGGTTGTCTTACCTGATAGTAAAAAGCTGCTGCTTTATAATAGAATTCAGCTTTTTCAATCTCATCAGGGATATTTGCGATTAATTGTTTGGCTTTATCGAAATACTCACCAGCTTTTTTATATTCTCCAATTTCTGTGTTATGAATTGCTTTAAAGAAGTTATAGTAGTAATTCAAAAGTTCTTCACTTGGTTTATTAAAATCTTCAATTTTTTCAAGAGATTTCTTAGAGCCTTCATAATCCTTGTTTAACATATTATGTCTAAACTCTAATAAAGAGTAGTATAAAAGCACGTTTTGGTTTTCCTCAATTTTATCAATCTTATTTTTTATTTCTCCAAACAAATGAGTTGATTGTTCATGATCAAGTTCGCGTATAGAGTCATGCCAGTTATTTAAAAGCTCTGTAATTTCACTTAATGTTACTGTTGCTGCTCCCATATAAAAACCCTCCTATTATATATTGTGCGATTTCTCATTATTGTATCAAAATTGTTAATATTTAGGTATCTAGAAAAATATTTCTCAACAATTTTCTATTGACTTCTTCGGGGAAAAGTATTGTTTTCGAGTTTTTCAGAATGTAATATCTATGAATAAAATCATATAATTTTCTTATAAAGATTATTGACCTTAGCAGAATGAAGAGCAGGATAATTAAAAATGACCTAGTTTTGACATTTATGCCTGGTTCTTTTTAAGAATTGAGAATAGGTTGCTGTTTTTTTACTGTCACTTAGTTTCGTAGAATCATTTGTATATATTTAAAGTGAAGGACAAGTTACCGATAGTAACCTGTTAGATAATGAGTTATTTATAATTAAAGGGGGGATCTGTAGAAAAGTGAATCTAGTTTTGTATGCGATTCTCATGATAGTTATAGCAATAATATTTAATCTAGGAATTCTGTTTTGGGGAAGAGTAAGGAGAAATTATAAAAAGCAATATTTGCATAATACTAATCTTAAAAAAAGGGAGAAATGACATTTGTCTATTTTTGATAGATTATTATTTTTTTATGTTTTAAGCATGGTTGCTTTATTATGTTGTGATGTTTTAGGAATCAATGTATTTTATAGTTTATCTACAATGATAATCAATATGATTTGTTCGTGTTACCTATATATTCATTATGTGAACAGACGGAAAAGGGAAGCCCATTACGATGTTTAAGAGTAACTGGTAGAAATTTGTGAACATACTTATTAGGCAATTTTGGGCATAATGATTGTGAGGGAATGAGATGAAATGGGGAATAGAAGCAATAAAGAATTATGAATTAAATGGTCATGACTTAGATCTATATACATTTTTAGAAGAAGAGTACCAAAGTACAAACTGGAGTTATTTATCTCTCTCTCATCTTCAGAATTTCTTAGAAACATCAGGTTTGGATAGAGATATGATATTAGAACTGCTGCCAATTAATTTTAAAGGAATTGTATGGAAGTCTCTCGAAAGCGAGGACTTGGAATTTCTAAATACTTTAACGAATCCTAATAGATGTTTGGAGATTTTAGATAGATATAACTTAATGGATTCTGCAGCAACTTATACACCAAGCCTGGAATATAAACTGAGATGGTTAAAAGAACGCTGGGTGAAAGGATATTATATTTTCGCCAACTGTTAAGATAAAGCTTGAATAATAGAAAGGAGGATATATTTGAGAGGACCAACACATGTAGCAGCAGGAGCAGCATTGGCTTTAATTGCACATAATTATGCGGGAATAGGTGATGATCCATATTTATTAACGGCCACATCTATAATTGGGGCATTAATACCAGATATATGTCATCAAGGATCCACTTTAGGAAGAAAAATACCTTTATTATCTTGGGGTATTAATAAAACTTTTGGTCACCGTACAATAACACACAGTATAATCTTTTTGTTTGGTATAACTGCACTTCTTAAGTATCTAGTTCCTCAGTACCCCATGATATATATAGGAATGTTTATTGGGGTATTAAGTCATCTAGTGTTAGATGCCCTTACACCAAGTGGAATTCAATTGCTTTATCCTTTGAAAATGAAAATAAGATTTCCGATATATACAAGAACAGGAAGTATGATTGAATATATATTTTTCTTTTCACTTATTGTAATTGACATAACTTTAATTGGAGGATCTTTTTAAAATTACATGAAAAATAGGGAAGAAATAAGGCACTCGAACAGCTATTTAATGTTCAAGTGCTTTTTTTATGTAGAGTCTATATTTTAATTAATGATGGGTAAACTTTCTATCTTATTTATACAAATTATGTTATGGTACAATATGTTAATTAAATACAATTTTTTCTAAGGGGATGGGGCATAGTGAAAGCAAAAAAACTAGTAACGTTTGTGATACCGTTCATGTTATTAGCAGGTTGTGGTACCGATAAAACAGATGCAAAACCAAAAGAAAAAGTAGAATCTAAATCAGAAACGAAAGAAAAGCTGTCAAAAGAGAAGTATCCAACTCGAATGACTGGTTTATCTTCTGAATTAGTGCAGAAAATTACAGTAATAACTGAGATAGCTATGGATAAAACTAAAAAGGAAACTGACTTAAAGAAAGAAATTCTAAAAGAAGAGTCTGAGTTGCAAAAGATTATCGCTAAGTTTAAGAAGATAGACCCACCAAAAGAGTTTGAAGTCGCTCATAAAGAGATTTTAAAAGCAGTAGACTGTTATAGTGAAGCCTATGCACTTCAAGTAGAAATTTTGAAGGGTAAAGGAAAAGTAACAGACGAAGATAGAGAAAAGTCTAAAAAGTCAATGGACTTGATTAATGAGGGTAACAAGTACTGGCATAAAGGATTCGACCCTATTGAATCCCATAATGAGAAGGAAGCAAAAGCCTTAGGTTTCGATGTAGATACGAAGACCGACTCTAAGTCGTCAACTACTTCTGATAATGGTAACGTACAAATATCCGCAGACGGTAACGAGTTAATAGGTTCTTGGGGTAGTTACAAAGGTTCTGAGTTTCGTAAGGGTTTAGACTTTAGACAAGATAAGTCATTCACGGCTTATGATGACACTGGTAACTCTTCTTATGAAGACAACCATATGACAGGAACATGGTTATACAATAAAGACAGTAATAAAGTAACTTTGATTCCTACTGAATTTGTTAAAGACGGTAAGAAGATAGATGCTAGACAAATGAATGCGGTAGTAGATTATACTGTTGAGTTCTTGAGAGCAGGTTCTTTAAGAATGGTAGATAGTAAAGGTAACAAATTAGAAGTAGAAAGACAGAAGTAAAATTGAAATAAAGTCGAACTGTTAAAAAAAAGATGAACCACTAGATTCCTTTGTATAAAGGGATCTTTTTTGTGCTTATTTTTAATTACAATGTTCTTACTTTTGTTACAGGTAATGAGGGCAAAGACGAAAGAGGTGTTGATTTAAAATAAAGTTTATTTCCAATCAACAATATAACTAATATGTATCGGAGAGAAATTCAATAGATTTAAAAAATTAGTGATTAAATCACAAAATCAAAATGTATGAATATGAAAATGATTTGTAATAAATGTAAAAAAATAAAAAAATTCGGAAAAATGATTTAATATTTGTAATTTTTTGTCTTATAATAGTTCTTAGGTTTATTGTGATTATTTATAATATTTAAATAATCATGTAAAACAAATATTGTTTGGGAGGTTTTTAGATTGGGGAAAAGAGTTGTTGTAAGAGTTCTAGCAGTACTTTCTGTACTTGCGCTATTCCTAAATGTTTTTTTACCAAGGGTTAGTGCAGAGGTAATGACGCACGAGAAATATTCAATGAACTGGAGTTATAGTAATAGTTTAGGCAAGTACATTCGAACTGAAATGATTAAAAATTCAAGCGGTCAAATTGCTTATTGCTTAACTCTTGGACTAAAATCACCAAATGGTGAAGATCTTCCTGAAATGGGGAAAACAGATAATGTAGTATATAGGGTCCTATTAAACGGTTTCCCGCAAAAAAGTGTCGAGCAGCTGGGAGTAGCTAATCAGAATGAGGCACACTATGCGACTCAGCTTGCAGTTTGGAATGCATTAGGTCAACTTGATGTAAATGAACTGAAACATGAAAATAAAAATGTTGAAAAAGCAGCTAAGGCAATTATCAATTCTGCTAACAATAGCGGCGATACACAAGATATCTATATGAATGTTATCCCAGCTGAAAAGCAAAAAGCAGAATTAAAAGGTGAGTTCTTTGAAACAAATCTATATACAGTACAAACAAATGCTAAGAGTGGTTCTTATAAAGTAGTAGCGAAAAATGCACCTAATGGAGTAAAAATTGTTAGTGAAAATGGTGAAGTGAAAGATCAACTTTCAGTTGGAGAGAAATTCCGTATCCAAATTCCTAAAAATACTAAAACAGGTGAATTTAATCTAAGTGTTGCTGCAAACTTAACAAAAGTTCAAGCAATTGCTTACCGCGGTACGGATACTGTTCAGAATGCTACAGTATTACTAGAAAGAAATGAAGAAAAGCTTAGTAGTGACCTTGCAGTAAATTGGGAAGCTGCTGGTTCTTTAAAAATTAAAAAAGTTGGAGAAAGTGGAGAAGTATTAGCTGGTGCGGTATTCGAGGTTTTTAATGCGAATAATGAATCAGTTGGAAAAATTACGACTGGTGCTGATGGTACGGCAGAATTAAATAACCTACCAATCGGTACTTATACTGTAAAAGAAATAAAAGCACCTACAGGCTATGTTTTAGGTGATAAACCACAAACTATTGAAGTTAAGACAGGAGAAACAGGAGCTGTTCAAATAGTAAACAACAAGGCAAAGGGAAACATTGAAATAAAAAAACTTAGTGATTCAGGTAAAGTGCTACCTAATGTTGAATTCACTGTTTTTACTGAAGATGGAAAAGAAGTGAAAAAGGCAGTAACAAATGAAAATGGAATTGCAAAGGTTGAAGGCCTTACATTTGGTAAGTATTATTTCTTAGAGACAAAAACACCAAATGGATATATCGGAAATAAAACAAAGTATCCTTTTGAAATTAAAGAGCACAATAAAACACTTACTTTTACAGTGGAAAATACCGAAGTAAAAGGTAGTGTAAAACTATTAAAAGTTGATACCGAAGATATTAGTAAAAAGTTAGAAGGTGCAGTATTCGAGTTAAAAGATGCAAGTGGAAAAGTAGTTGGGGAATATAAGACAGATAAAAACGGTGAGATTAACGTTAAAGATCTAGCGTATGGTAAGTATTCATTTGTAGAAAAGACTTCACCAAACGGTTACGTTCTTGTTACAGAACCAATTGTGTTCGAAATAAAGGAACATGGAAAAATTATTGAGCTATTAGCAGTTAATCATCTAATCAAAGGTGATCTGGAAATTACAAAGGTAGATGTTGCGGATGGAAACAATAAGCTTCCAAATGCAGAATTTACGATTTATAACGAAGCAGGAAAAGAAGTAGTAAAAGGTAAAACAGATGATAAAGGGATCGCTAAATTTGAAAAGTTACCATTTGGAAAATACACATATAAAGAAACTATTGCTCCAAACGGTTATATCTTAAATGAAGAGACGTTTTCTTTTGAAATCAAAGAGAATGGTCAAATTATTAAACATATCGTCAAAGATGAGAAGATTCCTTCAATTAAAACAACAGCAACTGACAAAAAAGATGGTACAAAAGAAATGCACACTTCTAAGTCTGTAACGATCCAAGATAAAGTGGAATA
>NZ_JBBORJ010000001.1:4920000-5128584 GCF_038004545.1 Bacillus sp. FSL R5-0585 | reverse complement strand
TTGGTCATCTCCCTGTCAAGTAGACAGTAATAAAAAGAGTATTATGCCACGGCCTTTTCCCGATATTCTATCGGGGAAAGGCCGTGAAGTTTTTCTTGGAATCTTTCTGTATTATAAAATTGAATATATTCTTGAATTGCTCGGTAGGCCATTTCATATGTTTTTGGGCGCACTAAATACAACTTCTCTGTTTTTAAATGTGAGAAGAATGATTCGATACACGCATTATCAAAACAGTTTCCACGTCTAGAATGACTACCGACAAATCCTAATTTCTCTAACTGTTTTGCGTAGGATTTAGATGCATATTGAAACCCTTGATCTGAATGGATAGGCTTGGCGGAAGTTCAAAGTGGAAAAGGTTTTAGTCCTGCAAGTGGTACATTTAGTACGCAAGGGTTGAATATGGAGTGGACGGGTCCTATTCAAGCAATTACAGAAGAAAAAAAACGAAAAGCTGATCATTTAATTAAAGATGGAGAAATGTGCGGTAGGCTAGAAGAAACATCTGCGATTAAAAAAGCTTGGGGCGATAAGGTAGACAGTGTAGTTAAAATGTTCGAAACAGTAAAAAAGATATGGAATGGTACTGTAATCGGCACAGGGAAAGCTGTTGAAGATGCAATCAAGTCCATGGAAACTTTAAGTAATATGAATATAAGGAATATGGATATAGAAACTTTTATTAATGTTACATATGCGATTTTACATTTGGATGAAACGGCGAAAAATATGTGGCATACATTTTCAAGTACCGTGAAACGAGATATGATAAATGGAGATGCAGAGAGCCGTACGCAATGGATTACTTATGCATTAACCCAAATAGGTGTTGGTCTAATCGCCGACAAGGGATTAGGTAGAGCAGAACTTGTTATAAAAGGTTAATGATTATGAAAGGATGGTTAGTATGACACTCAAAATGACAAAAGAAGAACTTATTGAACTTGTAACAAAGATTTGTAATCCTAAATTACCTGAAGAAGAACTTAATGAATACGTAAACCAATTTAATAATAGCGGTGTACCTCATCCCGCTCCAAGTGATATAATCTTTTGGGATTTTAGGGATTTAACACCGGAAGAAATAGTAGAGATTGCATTGAATTACAAAGAAGAAGAAAACTAAAACATGTAAAGAATAAGCCGCCCCGAAAAAACGAGCGGCTTTCTTCATTATCTAATTCATTTTATACTGTCCTATTTGTTCTAATGTTAGTATTTCTTTTCAATGCTAATACAACATTAGAATTATCATTTCTGAATTTAGCCAGTGTACCTTCTTCTAACACTTAAAAACAATACATTCTACCCCATAACTCATTTTTCTTTGCTATACTTTCTTTTTGTTAACATGATTTTTACAACGTATTTATGTGTACATTCTCTATACCTTCCCTTTTTCTATTTACATTCAACCTTAAAAACCTCTTCATCACCCGAGCATCTGAATAAGATTAAAAAACTTAATGAACAAGTATCTCTTTAACTGTCAAATTATTAGAATATTCGATTTACAACCTCTTCCTTAAATTGGTATTATTTTCTTGTAAGGGGAGGGAAAGTTCATGTCTTTAAATATGTATCTCGGTGAAGTACAAGCTCAAACAGAAAGTATGAACTCTTTATGTAACGCTACTATTCAAGGTATGGAACAAATTATTCATTCTATTGACGCTTTTGCATTGGATACTGTTCTACAAGGGCAAACATATAGCAGTGCAAAAGCATATTTCTTACAAACCTTTCGTCCGTTAGCACAAGGAATCATTTACTTATGCGAAGAATTAATCCTTCAAAATGATGCCTTTCCAAGAGACTTTCAATCACAGGTAGCTTCTACAGATGTTATCGAACAGGAGATAATAGAACAAATTCGAGAAATCGATCGAATGATAGCAAGTACAGAAGCGCTCAACCAAACTATGTCGATCCCAGGTATGGACGCTATGGTAAATCTTTTTACTGTCATGAGGCAAAAACTGCAAGAAAAATTAGAACATCTATATGAATTTAATTATACTTCTAGTAATAATTATGATACTGCACTCCAACTAGCCGCTAGCATTGCGACAGGTTTGGCGGAAGTACAAAGCGGAAAAGGTTTTAGTCCCGCCAGTGGTACATTTAGTACACAAGGGTTGAATATGGAATGGATAACCTCTATTCAAAAAATTGCAGAGGAAAGAGTTCAAGAAGCCGAAATAAAAAAAGAAATTGAAGAAAAAATGGCTTTGCAGGAACAAGAAGCTAATAGACCGTGGTACGAAAAAACAGCTATTGGCGCTTGGGAATTCTTCCAAGGAATTTGTAATTCAGCCGCTGAAAATTTTACAGGCGCAGAATTACCAATGGGCAATGAATTAGAAAACAAAACAACCTTTCAAGCCGGAAATCTTGTGGGTAATTTTGTATCAGGGGTAGGATCTATTTTTGAAATTTTGGGCGGTATAGCTATTGTAACAGGATCAAATGTTGGAACCGTATTGTTAGAAGGAGTAACTTTCGGGGCAGCATCACCAATTGTTATCCCAGCTGATTTAGCTCTTACAACCGCTGGAGCAGGTGTTGCTACACATGGTACATTTGTATGGTATAATACCGTTCAAAATAGTATTGATACTTTGCAAAGGTTTCAGTCTTCTTCTGGAGGTTCCTCTAAAAATCTTTTAAAAGATGGTAAGTTTGTCGAATCTGATTTAGAATTAAAATATGCGGAATATTGCGTTAGAAAAGCAAAAGACGGTAAAATACCTAAAGATAGATTGAACTGGAAAGAAGCAAGTGATTATTGGACAAAAGATTCACCTATGGCAAGAGGAAATAAGTTTAATAAAACTGCAGAAAAAAATAGATGGTATCCAAATAATGAGGTCCATTTAAGTAATGGTAAAAGATTAGATTCATATGACCCATTTGAAAGAGAAATAATTTCTAGAAAAGCAACAGATTTAGAGGATATCGATATTAAAACTTTTGAAAAACATTTGAAAGAAATGAAAACTAAGTATGCAGTTGGCACTAAAATTCGTTCAAATAAATACGACGAAATAGACGGCACTGAACTACAAGGAAAACAAATATTAGAGATTCCAGCATCTAATAAAAATTTCAAAAAAATAGATGAATATATAAAATTGGCGAAAAACAAATATGACATTAATATTAGATTTAGGGAGGAATAAAAAATGGCATATGCATTGAAACCTGAAATACAAGAAGTATTTGAGAAAATTGATTTTTTAACGAGATATAGAGAGCTATCTGAAAATTTTTCATCAAATAGTGAAAGTTCGTTTGAAAACTATGAAAACGAAAAAGCTATTGAAATATTTGAATCCCTTGGTTATAAAGCTCGTTTTATGAAAAAGGAAAACTTTTTTATTGTTGGTGAAGTAAAGAACAAGGATTTCTATACTTTCAGATTCAATATCAGCTTAAAATATGGGCTTGTTGAGTTCATTTGGTCTGCAAGGTATAATGGTGAAGTTAGAGTTGGGAATTCATGGGATATGTTTGTAAAAGTATTATCCAATGGTTCTGAAAGATTGCCGGCAGTATGCTTCCACAGTTACGATGAACTCAAAGAAATCATGAAAATTGCCTTTGAAATGTACGAAGATTTCAAGCGAGAATTAATTCCTATTTATTCATAATTTCACCTTAAAAATACATGAAGTAATGACTAAAAAACAAGGACAGACTTAAGGTTTTAGGAGAATTAATTATGAACTTAAAATTAAAACCTGAAATAGAAACAGCACTTAAAAAAATTGACTTTGTTAATAGATACACAGAACTTTCTTCTTTTTCGAGAGAAAATTATGATGCCGAAGAAATCATTCCTAATCCCAATATTGAAGAAATTCAACAAATACTTGAAAAGCTAGGTTATAAATCAGTTTATGATAAAAAAGAAAAGTTTTTAAAAGTTGGAGAACTAGGTGATAAAAAAGAAAATTTATTTTATTTTCATATTGGTATTAAAGTAAACGTTCTGGATTTTACTTGGGTAGTTTATCATAATGATGAACTAAGATTAGGTAGTCCATGGAGTCTATATTCAAGACTTTTAATTTCTCCAGATACTAGAATTAAGCCCGTACTATTTAGCGATTATGACAGCTTAGAAAAAATTTTAAAAATTGCTTTAGGTATGTATGAAGATTTTAAACAAGAATTAATTCCTATCTATTCATAATTTTATATATAAGAAAGGCAATCTTATCTTATATATATAAAAAGAAAATCCGACTCACAAGAGCCGGATTTCTTCATGTATCTAACATGTATACTGTTTTATTTGATCTAATATTAAAAATTAGGGAGGAGTAATTATTGGCGTATTCATTACAACCTGAAATACAAGCCTGCCTTACAAAAATTGATTTTATTAAGAGATATAAAGCATTATCAAAACAATTTCCAGATAGAGAAAATACATTTGAAAACTATGAAAACGAAAAAGTAATTGCAGTATTTGAGTCTCTTGGCTATAAAGCTCGTTTTATGAAAAAAGAAAACTTTTTTATTGTTGGAGAGGTCAAGAATAAAAACATCTATACTTTTAGATTTAATATTAGTTTAAAACATGGACTTGTTGAGTTTATTTGGTCTGCACGACATAATGGTGAAATAAGAGCTGGAGATCCATGGGCTATGTTTGTAACAATATTATCAAATGATACAGAAAAAATACTTCGTCCATGTTTCCATAGTTACGATGAACTCAAAGAAATCATGAAAATTGCCTTTGAAATGTACGAAGATTTTAAGCGAGAATTAATTCCTATTTATTCATAATTTAAAAAGCTACCGAAGACACCAAAACAGTTACTTCGAGTAGCTTTTATTTATATATATTAAAGTTATTTATTTTCCTCTTTTTGAACATATACATAAGCATCTTTCTGCTCTTTATGTATATCAACCTTCGAACTCTCTGCAAGTTGACCCGCGTTTAGCAAAGAAAAAATAATCAATGCTTCTAGTGACATTTCGTTTTACCACTCCTTTCTAATTGTTATACGTTTATCATACCGCTTACATGTGATTTCCGTATGAACTCGAAAAGGAGATTAAAACAAAAAAGCTTTGAGGAATTTCCTCAAAGCTTTTATTTATTAGTAACGAATTAAGAAATATTTCTTCTTACCGCGGCGAATGATTGTGAATTTACCTTCGATGCGGTCGTTTTCTGTTACAACGTAGTCTAATGCTTGTGTACGCTCACCGTTTACGTAGATTGCGCCGTTCGTTACATCTTCACGTGCTTGACGTTTTGATGGAGAGATTTTGCTTTCTACAAGTAAGTCGATTAATACTGTATCTTCTGCAGTACGTTCTACAGATGGTACGTCTTTGAATCCTTGTTCGATTTCGCTTGCAGTTAGTTCTGCTACAGAACCGCTGAATAATGCAGCTGAAATTTTAATCGCTTGCTCTAATGCTTCTTCGCCGTGAACAAGTTTTGTCATTTCTGCACCTAATGCTTTTTGTGCTGCACGTTTTTCTGGCGCTTCAGCTACTTGCTTTTCAAGCTCAAGAATTTCTTCATGAGATAAGAATGTGAAGTATTTTAAGTATTTAACAACGTCGCGGTCATCTGTGTTAATCCAGAATTGGTAGAACTCGTAAGGAGTTGTTTTCTCTGGGTCTAACCAAATTGCGCCGCCTTCTGTTTTACCAAACTTCGTACCGTCAGATTTAGTAACAAGTGGAATTGTTAAACCGAATGCTTTCGCATCTTCTTCTGATTTACGGATTAATTCAAGACCAGCTGTAATGTTACCCCATTGGTCACTACCACCGATTTGTAGACGGCAATTATGTTGTTGGTATAAGTTTAAGAAGTCGTATGATTGTAAAATCATGTAACTGAACTCAGTGAATGAAATACCAGTTTCTAAACGAGATGCTACTGTATCTTTTGCTAACATATAGTTTAAACCGAAGTTTTTACCGATATCGCGCAAGAATGAAATGACATCTAAGCTACCAAGCCAGTCATAGTTGTTAGCCATCGTTGCTGGGTTGTCCACGTTTTCAAACTCTAAGAAGTTTGAAAGTTGGTTTTTAATGCTTTCTGTGTAGTAAGCAACTGTATCTTTCGTATTTAATGTACGCTCTGCTTTTTTACCACTTGGATCACCGATCATACCAGTACCACCGCCAACAAGTGCGATTGGTTGGTGACCAGCTAATTGGAAACGACGTAACATTAATACTGGTAACATATGACCAATGTGTAAGCTATCTGCTGTCGGGTCGAAACCACAGTATAATTTAACGCTTTCTTTTTCTAATAATTGCTCAAGGCCCTCAGCATCTGTTTGCTGATTAATTAGACCGCGAAATTCAAGATCTTGTAAAATACCCATATCCTACATACTCTCCTTTAAGTTCATTACTGGCGTGAAGGTTGAAAACATAAAAAAATCGCCCCTTCAAATAAGGGACGATTTTGATTATCGCGTTACCACCCTAGTTGCAAGCAAAAAAAAGCCTACCACCTTATTTACATAACGGCTTAGCACCGTCTTTTCCCTTTTGAATACAATTCAATCGAAAAAAGATGCTCTAGGGGCGTAATTCGCGATCATCTATGTGCTGATTTTCACCGGCCATCAGCTCTCTAAAACAGGGAAATGATCACTACTTCTCCCTTTCCACGCTCAATTATTCATATACTTTTCTTTATACCATCATTTATATAGGCGTGTCAAATAGAGGTCAAGTTTCCCTTCTTGTCAATCCTTTACAACACCATAAAGAGTATCGTAATAAGAGAAAGAATTGGAACCCCAACTAATAACGATACATGAAACACAATCGATAAATCATTCCCAATGGTCGCCTCCACAGGATCTTTCGTTGGGGAACCAAGAAACCCGATTAATCGATCGAATCGACTTACCGTTTTTGGAAAGTCTGGTATTTCTACATGATCACTATCTAAATGTTGCTTTAACTTATATTCACTCTTAAAGGGATTTTCGCTCAATTTCGTCCACCTCCAGCAATTGTTTCAATTTCTTTATCCCGTTATGAAGTCTCGATTTCACCGTTCCAATCGGAATGTTTAATATCTCTGCAATTTCTTTTTGCTGCATGTCATGATAATAAGAAAGGATTAGGACCGCTCTTTGCTCTTCTGGAACTTTCAAAATTGCTTCTCTTACTGTGAGCCGATCTTCGTGAGAAAATTCTTTTTCCGGAATCGGCACTAAAAATGGCAAAAGCGTACGCCACTTTTTTCTCCTATTTAATTTATTAATCATAAGACGATAACCAATTTGAAATAAATACGTTTTTATTTTACCTTTTTCAAGTTCATACATATGTTTCTTACGCTCTAGCGTCAAAAACGTATCTTGCACAAGATCGATACTTAATTGTTCATCTCGGTTAAATCGATATAAAAATGTGTATAGCGCTGGTTTGATTAAAACATATAGTCTTTCTCCCGCTTGTTTATCTCCACTTTGATACGCAAGCATGAGCTCCTCCTCAATCCCAATCTGCGCCATGATTTTTGATCTCCTTTATTCCTTTTAACGTTAATGAAATACGGGAAATTAAATATGCAATCGCAATAAAAATCCACAATTGTGATTGATTTGTAAAAAATTGCACATATGGGTTTTGAATCGTAAATCCCATTGCAACTAAAGTATTTAACGCTTGCACACATATGCATGCATACAACGCAAGGCAGACAGAAATAGTGTCAAATACATTCCAGCGAAAATACACTTTTGTTTTTGTAAAATCAATTTTATATCCATTTTTCCGTACTATATGTTTTCTATCAAATGGAATAATGATTGAAAACATAACACCCATTATAACTCCAGCTGTAAGCATTGATACTCTATATCCAATTGGTATCGGTAAGAAAAGACCACAAGAAAATACAACTATAATTCCAATTACAGCAAGAGTAAGAAGTAATTTATTAGACATATAAAAGCCTCCCTCATCTATTCTTTCATAAATGTATACAGACGAGGAAGGCACTTCGTTCAAATATTATTTTAGTTTTTTTATAATCTTTGCAGGATTCCCGCCAACTACTACATTATTAGGCACATCTTTCGTTACGACAGCACCAGATGCGATCACCGCATTGTCTCCAATTGTTACACCTGGATTAATAATTGCTCTTCCGCCAATCCATACGTTATCGCCAATTGTAACTGGTTTTCCGTATTCTGATCCGCTTATACGCTCAATTGGATCAAGTGGGTGCGTTGCTGTATAAATGTGAACACCTGGAGCTAACATACAGTTCACTCCGATTGTTACCGGGCATACGTCTAGAATCGTACAGTCAAAGTTCGCGTAAAAATTTTCACCGACATGAATGTTATAGCCGTAATCACATCTAAAAGAAGATTCAAGATGAATATTATCTCCTGTCGTTCCGAATAATTCTTTTACGATTTCGCTACGCTCTTTCAATTGCTCTTCTGGCGTATCATTTAATTTTCTCGTTAATATACGTGCTTGCTCTCTTTCTTGTACTAAAACTGGATCAGCCGGTATGTACATTTCTCCTAGTATCATCTTTTCCTTTTCTGTTTTCATCATACTATCCCCTTTAACTTATATATATAAGTTCATGATATCATAAAAAAGAAAGGCCTGAACATTTTTCGTTCAGACCTTTCTCTCTTAATCTTCCATCGTTGATAAGTCACCTGTTGGTAAGTTTAACTCCCACGCTTTTAATACGCGGCGCATAATTTTACCACTTCTCGTTTTCGGTAATTTATCTCTAAATTCAATTTGTCGTGGCGCTGCATGAGCCGCTAGGCCTTTCTTTACAAATTGACGAATTTCTTCTTTTAATTCTTCTGATGGCTCGTATCCTGCTCGAAGCGCGATAAACGCTTTAATGATTTCTCCGCGAACTGGATCAGGAATACCGATTACTCCAGCTTCTGCAACAGCAGCGTGCTCGATTAATTTGCTTTCTACTTCAAACGGACCAACGCGCTCACCTGACGTCATAATTACATCGTCAATGCGCCCTTGGAACCAGAAGTATCCGTCTTCATCCATATAGGCAGAGTCACCTGATACGTACCAATCGCCCGGCATGAAGTAAGATTCGTATTTTTGCGGGTTATTCCAGATTGCACGCATCATAGCTGGCCAACCTTTCGCAATCGCTAAGTTCCCCATTGTGTATGGAGGCACTTCGTTTCCTTCATTATCAACAATCGCTGCTTTCACACCTGGAATTGGTTTACCCATTGAACCTGGACGAATTTCCATACAAGGGTAGTTGCAAATAACTTGTCCACCTGTTTCTGTCATCCACCACGTATCATGAATACGAAGTCCAAATGCATTCATACCCCAGCGAATTACTTCTGGATTTAACGGTTCACCAACGCTTAATACGTGGCGCACTTGTGATAAATCATATTTTTTAATTGCGTCTTGTCCAGCACCCATTAACATACGGAATGCTGTTGGCGCGCTGTACCAAACTGTTACACCGTAATCTTGCAGTGCTTCATACCAAGCTTCTGGGCTAAAACGTCCACCTAAAACAACATTTGATGCTCCGACTAACCACGGTGCGAAAATGCCGTAAGCAGTTCCAGTTACCCAGCCTGGGTCAGCAGTACACCAATATACATCGTCTTCTTTTAAATCTAATACCCATTTCGCCGTTTGGTAATGCTGAACCATTGCGTTCTGTGCATGTAGAACACCTTTTGGCTTACCAGTAGAACCAGACGTATAATGAAGAATTAAACCGTCTTCACGGCCTAACCATTCGATATGTAATTCTTTTGAAGCTTGTTCAAATAAAGGATTGAACGCTACCGTTTTACCGCCTTCTTCTACATTATCTCCAACAAGGAAGACTGTTTTTAAAGCAGGTAAATCATTTAATGGTACACGCTCTAACAATTCAGGCGTTGTAATTAACACCTTCGCTTCGCTATCTTCTAAGCGATCGCGAACTGCACCTTCCATAAATGCTTCAAATAGCGGCCCAACAATTGCCCCTAATTTCACCGCACCTAAAAGTGCAAAATATAATTCTGGAGAACGCGGCATAAAAATAAAAACGCGATCGCCTTTTTCAACATCGCCATAATTTTTCAGGACGTTTCCTGCTTTATTAGAAAAATCCTTCATTTCCTTAAATGTATATTTCTCTTTTCGCGATCCATCTTGATAATAAAGGGCTACTTTATTTTTACGATCGGATTTCGCATGCTTATCAATTGCTTCATACGCCATATTTACTCGGCCTGTCTCATTCCAAGTAAAATTTTTATTAACCTCTTCCCAGTTAAAATTCGCGTATGCCTCTTCATAATTCGGCAAATTATTTTTTCCTTTAATGACTGGAAGCGTTTCTACTTTCATACTTTACATCCCCCTCCTATGTATTCTATTATCTATTATAATGACATTATTTAAAATTTTCAGTATATTTGTTGATTTTTAGACAAATTTTTAATGACAAAATTCGATTCACATCGCATATATTATAAAGTACGATATTAATAGATTCTCAAACCCTCAAGGTGGTGAGCAATACATTGATCCATAAAAAAATATATAATGCTAGAAACTTAAAAACAGCGAAAGGCACTTTAATTATTGAAGGTCCTGTCTCTACACATAACTTAGAAATGTATGAATTTCATCCAGATTTAGTCGCGTTTCGTCCTGCCGAGCAGCAATATAAAGCAATTGTCGAAATTTCTAAATTACCAGAAGCTCGTCTCATTATTGCTAGACATGACCAAACGATCGTTGGATATGTTACATACTTGTATCCTGATCCGCTCGAACGATGGTCAGAAGGAAAAATAGAGAACTTAATTGAGCTCGGGGCAATTGAAGTCGTCCCAGCCTTCCGCGGTTGCGCTGTCGGAAAGAACTTATTAGAAGTTTCAATGATGGACGATCATATGGAAGATTACATTATATTGACGACTGAATATTATTGGCACTGGGATTTAAAACAAACAGGCTTAAATGTCTGGGAGTACCGAAAAGTAATGGAAAAGATGATGAATGCTGGTGGATTACAATGGATGGCTACAGACGATCCTGAAATTTGTTCGCATCCCGCTAACTGTTTAATGGTCCGCATCGGTAAACGTGTTGATACGGATTCTATTCAAGCATTTGATCGTCTACGTTTTCACAATCGTTTTATGTATTAATAAAGGGGGCAACTGGAATGATTGTAGAAGAAATTATGAATCAAGCTGTGGTGACACTACATCCAAACGATACAATCGAAACAGCAATCCGAACGATACGCACGAAAGGCATTCGGCACATTCCAATTGTCGATCAAAATAATCATGTCGTAGGCATTATTTCTGACCGGGATGTAAGAGATGCAAGTCCATCAATTCTAGATGAACAAGTTTCACTCGATATGCTGAAGCAACCACTTGAACTTATTATGAAACATCCTGTCATGACTTGCCATCCTCTTGATTTCGTTGAGGAAATTGCTACTTTGTTTTTTGAAAATAAAATTGGCTGTCTTCCTGTTACAAAGGCTGGAAAGCTAGTTGGAATCATTTCTGAATCTACTGTGCTACACACGTTAGTGAAATTAACAGGAGCACATCAACCGAGTTCACAAATTGAAATTCAAGTAAAAAACGAACCTGGTATTCTTGGAAAAGTCGTTGCTATTTTTAGTGATTTACAAATAAATATCGTGAGCGTTCTCGTCTACCCAGCAAAAGATGAGAATGATAAAGTACTCGTTTTCCGCATTCAAACGATGAATCCGCTAAAAGTGATTGATGCACTTGAAGCAGAAGGCTACCGCGTATTATGGCCGAACATTATGGGGATGCAAGCATGAGTAGCGCGTTTATTTATTCGGATGACTTTCGGGGCTATTCGTTTAGCCCTGATCATCCTTTTAACCAACTGCGCGTCACACTTACGTATGATTTATTACAAAAGGGCGGTTTTATCTCTCCCTCCCAAATCATCTCACCACGGATGGCTACAGATGAAGAGATTGCCTACGTTCATACAGAAGAGTACATAAATGCGGTAAAACGTGCTGGAGAAGGTAAGTTAGAAAAATCAATTGCGATGACATATGGACTCGGAACAGAAGATACACCGATGTTCCCAAATATGCACGAAGCAAGCGCATTGCTCGTTGGCGGTACGTTAACAGCTGTCGATGCTGTTCTTTCCGGAAAAGTAAAACACGCACTTAATTTGGGCGGCGGCTTACATCACGGCTTTCGCGGCAAAGCATCTGGCTTTTGTATTTATAACGATAGCTCTATCGCAATGAAGTATATTCAGAAGAAATACGGTTTACGCGTCTTATATATTGATACAGATGCTCATCACGGTGATGGCGTACAGTGGTCGTTTTATGATGACCCTAACGTATGCACCATTTCACTGCATGAAACTGGTCGCTATTTATTCCCTGGAACTGGCGCTGTAAATGAACGCGGACAAGGTAATGGTTATAGTTATTCTTTTAACGTTCCACTCGATGCTTTTACAGAAGATGAATCATTCTTAGAATCATATCGAACTGTTGTAAAAGAAGTTGCAGCGTACTTTAAACCGGATATTATTTTAACGCAAAATGGTGCTGACGCACATTATTATGACCCACTTACACACCTTTGTGCGACAATGAATATTTACCGTGAAATACCGAAGCTCGCTCATGAAATTGCTAATGAATATTGCGACGGTCGCTGGATCGCTGTCGGTGGCGGTGGCTATGATCACTGGCGCGTCGTTCCAAGAGCTTGGGCACTCATTTGGCTCGAAATGAACAACATCCAAAACATCTCAGGTTATCTCCCTCCAGAATGGATTGAAGCTTGGAAAGGACAAGCAGAAACAGAACTTCCCCTCACATGGGAAGATCCAGACAACATGTATAAACCTATCCCCCGTAAACCAGAAATTGAAGAAAAAAACGCATTAACTGTAGCGAAATCCCTTGAAATTATTCGGAATAATATGACAAAATCTTTGTACTAAACGAAAAGGAGGCTCGTTTTTGAATAGCCTCCTTTTATTTAAAGCTCGCTATTATTGTCGATTCCTGTCGGTAAGTCGATATATTTTAATAATCGCTGATATATTTCAAGTTGCGCCGATATATTTTGATAATCGCTGATATATTTCGAGATGCGCCGATATATTTTCATGTACTAATGGATTTTATGAGAAAAGGTCGTGATATTATGTGGAAACGACAAATGATCCACACGAAACGTGGTACATTTGAACTCTTTACAAAAGGAGATGGCGAATCGATTTGTATTACACATCACTATTCACAATTTAATGAAACTGGTGATTACTTTGCGGATGTTTTTACTGCTACGCATCGTGTATTTCTCATTAATTTACGAGACGCTGGTAACTCGTTAAAAGCCAATTCAGAAAAAGAATTAAGCATGATTGAAACAATCCACGACTTGGAAGCCATACGAGAAGCATTACAACTTCCAACATGGCATTTCGCTGGTCATTCAACAGGTGGTATGCTTGGACTTTTATATGCGATTACATATCCAAATTCCTTACAATCATTAGTCGTAGCAGGAGCTGCAGCAAGTAACTATACCGAAACACCATTCTGCATTTATCACCCAGCACATCCACAGTTTCATTATATGCAAGAGCTCATCGAAAACTTAAAAAGCCCTCACCTTACAAATGAAGAACGGAAAGAACTATCTACTAAGAGAACAAAATTATCATTGTATAAACCAGAAAACTACAACTCTTATTTTTGTAAACCAATCAATAAAACAATGTCCATTAGCCGGATGCATGCTTTCGCCAATGAATATCCTTCATTTGATTTAAGAGAGAATTTACCTTCCATCCAAACAAGGACACTTATTATATGCGGAAGATATGATGTGCAGTGTCCAGTTCAATATTCCATCGAGATACATGAGGGTATATGCGATTCTACTTTTGTGACATTTGAGGAGAGCAACCATTATCCTTTTTTAGAAGAAGCGCCCCTGTTTACTTCTACTACTCAAATATTTTATAAATCGTTACGCCAGTACCGTTATTATTAAGGAAAGCTCACAGTCTCTATAAGACTATGAGCTAAATTTTCAGAAGAAATATTTCGTACTATATAAAAATAAAAGATAAAAGGAAAAGAGTACTAAACCTACATCAAGCAATACTGACTTTGTATCCCCTCCTTTTAAACCTATCGTAATATTAAAAATACTTCTAACTATCCAACCTAATACTAAAAATAACCAACCGAAATGATCATTTGTATAATCTTTATCATAAAACATTTGTATTGCACCAATAATTAATAAAATAATTATAATATTAGTTCCAATCCTTAAGACCTTGTTTGATTTATTATCTTGTAATGTATCTCCCAAAATGTAGCACACCCCTCATGCTCTCCTCTGTTTTGTTTCTCTTTACATTTTAACATAAATTACCTATTCCTTCCTTTCCATTTGAATAACATACAAAAAAACCTGCCAATTACTCGGCAGGTATATTACACATTAAAACGATAACCAGCTCCCCATACTGTTTCAATATATTGCGGGTGAGCAGGATCTCTTTCAATTTTTTCACGTAGTTTTCTAATGTGAACAACAACAGTAGCTAAATCACCAGCTGAGTCTAGTCCCCAAATGCGTTCAAATAACTGTTCTTTATTTAATACTTGGTTTGGATGCGTTACAAAGAATGTTAATAAATCAAATTCCTTCGTTGTAAATGCCACTTCTTCATTGTTTATAAAAACTTTTCTCGCTCGTTGATCGATAGAAATTCCGTGAATATATAACGTATCGCGTTGCTTACTTACATTTCCTAATAATCTTTCATAACGGGCAATATGCGCTTTTACTCTTGCGACTAATTCACTCGGGCTAAACGGTTTCGTTATATAATCATCCGCTCCTAATCCAAGTCCGCGAATTTTATCTATATCTTCTTTTTTTGCTGAAACAAGTAGAATCGGAATATCTTTTACAGCACGTATTTGTTTACAAATTTCGAATCCGTTCATTTTCGGAAGCATAATATCTAAAATAATTAAATCATAGTCTTCTTGCAGAGCTGTTTGTAAACCTATTTCTCCTGAATGCTCTACATCAACTTGGAAATCATTAATTTCTAAATAATCTCGCTGTAATTCTGCAATACTTACTTCATCTTCTATTAATAAAATTCTTTTCAATTTACTCACCACATTCCTCTACTTTTTCCAATGAGAAGAAAATGCTTGTGCCTTTACCAAGCTCGCTTTCCGCCCAAATTTCCCCGCCATGTTCTTCAACAATTTGCTTCGCTATCGCTAAACCAAGTCCACTTCCACCTGTGCTAGAATTCCGCGATTGTTCTGCACGATAAAAACGTTCAAAGATATACGGCAATGTATCAGATTCTATACCTGATCCGTTGTCCATCACTTTCACAATAACTTTATTATTATCACTCGATACTGTTACAGTAATTTTCTTCTCTTCTTTATCCATGTATTTCACACTATTATGAATTAAATTTGATATAACTCTATTGATCTTTTCGCAATCAGCCGTTACATATAGTGGTGATGCATGTAACTGTAGGCGCACTTCTATACCTTCTTCACTTAAATCCATCTGCATCTCTTCTATTAATTCTTGCATAAACGTATTCAATTCAACTGTTTCAAACTGGAATGGAACTCGATTCAAATCGAGCTTCGAAAATAAAAATAGTTCATCAATGAGTGTGTCCATATGTTTTGCTTTCGTATGGATAGTTGTTAAATACTTATCCATTTTTTCTGGCGTATTTGCTACCCCGTCCTTTATTCCTTCTACATATCCGATAATTGATGTAATCGGTGTTTTTAAGTCATGAGAGATGTTTGAAATAAGCTCTTTTCTATTTTCTTCATACTGTGTTTGCATCTCTATCGATTCTTTTAATCTCTTCCTCATTTCCTCAAATCCTTGATTTAATTGCCCTATTTCATCGTGTGATGTAACTGGTATTTGAAAATCTAAATTTCCTTCTTTAATTTTCTCCGTTGCGCCTTTCAATACAAAAATTGGTTTTATTACACTTCTTGAAACGAGGTAACTTAATAATCCAATGAGTAAAATGGCTAGTAGTAAGAGAGATACAAATAAGATTGGAAATAATTTTTGTGTAAGATCTACAAATGAACTTTGCTTTTTTAATACAAATATACTTCCCTCTTCTTCCTGAGGAAAATAAAAATCAAACTTTACATATCGATAAAATGTATCGCCTAGTTCCGTTGTACCACGACTATTAATATTTGCTGATTCAAATTTCGGAAGGGCTTCTTTTAAAGATACACTTTCAAATACGTTTGAAGCATATGAAAGTGTTTCTCCTTTTCTTACTACTATTTTCACACCCTCTTTTTCTATTGCTGAGACAAACGACTCATCTAACAATTGAGATTGATGCTGTTTAGCTGCTGACTTCAACTCAAGATAGGCATTCTCTTCTTCTGGTGTAAGCGGCTTTTGAATGTAAGAACTTTTATAGAAATTTTTCACTGCTTCCAAGTCACCTGTTATCGAAAAAACGATTAAAAATCCCGCGACTAATATAAGCGTAATAGAAACGAGGATAACAGCAATATAAGAAAATAAAAACCTTGTTTTAATAGACATATCTTAAATCCTCACTTTATCAAACCTTATTATTTATAAGCATAAAAATATATGTTCAATTACTCAAGCGATTTTATAGTAATTTTAGCGCCAGTTTATAAAAATTTAATGTTCCTATTTTACAGTTGAAATTAGGAGGTTGAAATTCCATGTTCAAAAAAACATTCAGTATGATATGTTGCGTAATTTTTTTACAAGGATGCTCGCAAGAACAAGAAGTAAAAAAGGAGATGACAAACATGGAGACTGCACTACTAGCAGCTACTGAAAAAAATGAAACGAATACTGTTATATCTTTACTAAAAAAAGGCGCAAATATAAATGCGACGGATAGTCAAGGACGCACTCCGCTTATGATTGCTACATACAAAAATGATGTAAAAACCGCAAAAGCGCTTATCGAAGCTGGTGCTGACGTAAATATCCAAGATGACATGAAAAACAATCCCTTTCTATACGCCGGTGCGGAAGGTTACTTAGACATTTTAAAGCTAACAATTGATGCTGGTGCAGATCCTACGATTACAAATCGTTACGGCGGAACAGCTCTTATCCCAGCCTCAGAACATGGCTATATTGACGTTATAAAAGAACTCCTCACTCGAACAAATATTGATGTAAATCATGTAAATAACCTGGGATGGACAGCTTTAATGGAAGCCATCGTACTAAGTAACGGAAACGAAACACAGCAACAAGTCATTCGCCTTCTTATTGAGCACGGTGCAGATGTAAATATTCCAGACAATGATGGTGTTACCCCGTTAGAGCATGCTCGCGCTCATCACTTTGAAGAGATAGAGAAGATTTTGTTAGAAGGCCGTAAGTAAAAAGCTAATTTTTGCCTTCCTCCCCCACCCTATGCTACATTTAAGCCGTTACATTAATATTAATAGGGTGGGAATAAAATGAACAAACCTAAAATTGGGATGATTGGACTTGGAAGTATTGCGCAAAAGGCCTATCTTCCAACACTTACAAAAGAAACTGATTGGAATTTTGTAGGGGCGTTTACACCTAACGCAGAGAAAAGAAAACAAGTTTGCCAGCAATACCGAATTCAAGACTTTCATTCTATTGAAATGTTAGCTTCGGAATGCGATGCAATCTTCGTTCATAGTTCAACTGCATCGCATTATGAAATCGTTTCTGAACTTCTAAAAAAAGGGATCGACGTTTATGTTGATAAACCGCTAGCAGCTACAGTGGAACAAGCTGAGCAACTAGTCGAGTTAAGCGAGAAGTATAACCGAAAATTAATGGTCGGATTTAATCGCAGATTCGTTCCTATGTATGTTGCTGCCAAAGAACAGGCTAATGATATTTCATGGATTCGAATTGAAAAGCATCGCACAAATAAAGTCGGGCCATATACGTACGACTTTACTATGTTAGATGATTATTTACACATTGTAGATACTGCTCGCTGGTTAGCTAATGATGACCTTAACGTCGTTCACAATATGATGCAAATCAATGAAAAGAATGAACTTCTTTACGGACATCATACATATACAACTCCAAGTGGACTGTTACTTTCTACTGCAATGCATCGCCATGCCGGTACAAATTTAGAACAAATTGAACTTGTAACGCCAGGGAAAATCATTCGCGTAAGAAATATGAATACATTTGAAATTGAACAGGAAAACTCAGTTTCACAAAGTGGTTCCCCATCATGGGATACGACGTTAAAACAACGTGGTTTTGAAGATGCTGTTCATCATTTTATTGAGTGTGTACAAGGCGATACAAAGCCTGTTGTAGATGGATTAGAAGGATTAAAAACGCAGCAAATGCTACAATCTTTACTAGATGATGTAAACAAAAATTAAAACGGATACATTTTTCAGAATTTACTTTCATTCCCATTCCCTCTTTATTTCTCTCGTAAATTTCTATAGAATATGTTGATAGGAATTATAAATTTCATAATGAATCGTGGAAAGGATGGGATTAACACATGTGGAACGAGTTTAAAAAATTCGCTTTCAAAGGGAATGTCGTTGATTTAGCTGTCGGGGTTGTAATCGGTGCTGCATTCGGTAAAATCGTTAGTTCTTTAGTAAAAGATATCATCACACCATTACTTGGTATGGTATTAGGTGGCGTTGACTTTACAAGTTTACACTTTGGATACGGTAAATCTGCTGTTATGTATGGTAACTTCATCCAAACAATTTTTGACTTCTTAATTATCGCAGCTTCTATCTTTATGTTTGTTAAAGTTTTCAACAAACTAACATCTAAAAAAGAAGAAGAAAAAGAGGAAGAAATTCCAGAGCCAACAAAAGAAGAAGAAATTCTTGGCGAAATTCGTGATTTACTAAAACAGCAAAACTCTTCTAAAGATAGAGCATAATTGAACGGATAAAAAGGCATGTCCCCTTGGGACATGCCTTTTCTATATGCTATAACGTTTCCGAATTCATATGAATAAATAAAATAATACCAGCAACCATAAGTACCATAATGCTACCTGCAAATAGTGTAATACCAATAAACATTAAACTTGTGCTCATATCTACTGATACACTTTCAATAAAAATAGAAATTACATACGTGATAAGGGCAATTCCTGCAAGAATACTTCCTGGAACAAATCGCTTTAAACCATTTTGTTTTAACGTCATATATGCAAAAATAGCAGTCATACAAAGCGTAATTATCCAAAGAACGATCATCTCTTTTCCCCCCTCACAAGCCTTTTCTTTCTATTATACATGACATTGCCCTATAATAGTTAAATTTGCACTTATGTGACATATAACAAGGAATAGTCCCATCTATAGCGAAGGCATTATAACATACACTTATACAATAAGGAGGCTTTCATTTGGAATATACTACTACATGTAAATTAGAGCTATCCGAACGATTCGATTATGTTACGATTGACTTAGACAAACAGTTTTTTTACATCGAAGTTGTAAATTTACAAAGTAATATAACTGTATTAAAAATATCAATTAACTTGCAAAAAGACGAAACGATGGTAGAGGGAAATACAATTCATTATGATACTTTTCACGTAGATGCATTATTACAAGGATTGAAATATGTTGCTCGAACATGTATTGATCATAATTTAAAAAACCAAAAGGAACTGTTCGCATTTCTAGAAGAAAATTAGCTCCAATAAAAAAATGGTTATTTTTTCTTTTTATTGATATAATTGTTATATAGAAATATTCTTTGTAAGGGAGTGTTCATAATGATTTGGATTTCACTAATTGTATTAGCTTATTTCATCATTCTCGTCCCAATACAGTACAACTACATTAAAATGCTCAAAGAAAAACAGAAAAAAATGAGTGTCTCACAAAACGAACTATATGACAACATGTCTTATGAAGAATCCCAAGTACATTACCATTATCAAAGTAACGTATTTACAATACCTGCTTCGCTTGTCGCAAGTATTATTTATAAAGTGAAACATGCTGCATAATATGTACGCTGTAAAATTATTATTTGAGTCCGTTCATTCTGATGAGCCTGATTCTACGAAAATTGATGAGCATTATGAAGAGAATCACGATACACTTTTTGAAGAAAGTATTATTCTTGTTAAAGCAAACAGTTTGGAAGAAGCTCATGCACTAGGTGAACAAATCGCTATACAGTCTGAGCATACGTACGATAATAAGTACGGCCAGCAAATAACATGGACGTTTCGAAAACTATTGCATGTGTTTGAATTAGACGATACCCCATTTGAAACCGGAAAAGAATTGTATGCAAGATTTTTACACGTTAAGAAAGACGAAATGGTAAATGCAGTCGTACAAAAATACTATCCTGAATACGAATAAAAGCTCACAGCAATCGCTGTGAGCTTTTTTATACTTACTTCGTTGAATCTCTAAATTGGATACGGTGAGGTAAGATAACAGTGTGATCTTCCACTTTTTCTTTGTTCATATACTTTGTTAATAGACGCATTGCTACTGCACCGATATCATACATCGGTTGAACAACTGTTGAAAGCTGCGGACGAACCATTAATGCAAGGCGTGTATTATCGAAACCAAGTACTTCTACGTCAGTTGGTACGTTTAATCCAGCGTCTTGTGCTGCATGGATTACACCTAGTGCCATTTCATCAGAAGATACGAAGATTGCTGTTGGCTTTTCATCATTGCTCCAAAGCTTTTCGAATGCTTCGATACCTGAGTCATATGTGTAATCTCCATCGATTACAAGATTTTCATCATATGAAATACCTGCTTCTTCTAAAGCTTTTTTGTAACCTTGTAACTTCTTCGCGCTTCCCGCTTTATCAATGAAAGGACCAGAGACGAAACCGATACGTTTATGTCCTTGCTCGATAAAGTGCTTCATTGCATCATAAGCTGCTTGTGTATAATCAATATTTACTGATGGCGTTTCATTTTGCTCATCAAATGATGCTGCTAATACAATTGGTACTGGAGATTTTTTAAATTCTTCAATGTGAATGTCTGTAATATCTTCACCCATGAAAACAATTCCGTCCACTTGTTTTCCAAGCATCGTATTTAATAAATGGAACTCTTTCTCTTTATTTTGGTCAGAGTTACTTAAAATGATGTTATATTTGTACATTGTTGCGATATCTTCAATTCCACGAGCTAGTTCTGCATAAAACGTATTTGAGATATCAGGAATAATAACACCTACTGTAGTTGTCTTCTTACTTGCTAGTCCACGTGCTACCGCATTTGGGCGGTATCCTAAACGATCAATTGCTTCTAATACTTTCTTTCTTGTTGTAGGCTTTACATTTGGGTTACCGTTCACAACGCGTGATACGGTAGCCATTGAAACGTTCGCTTCACGCGCTACATCATATATTGTTACGTTCATCTCATCGCACACTCCTTCTATTTTTGTTATCTATTTTTATGTATCGGTTACTTGAATGAAAAAAAGACATCAACTCTATTTGCAGATGCCACCAATCGTCCCGAGTTCTTCCTTTTACTAATGATACGATAAAAACGCAGGCTCATACAATATTTTCCCGCAAAAGTTTCGAAAAAATTCGCTTCTTTTCTCGTATTTTCGTATTTTTTATGAAAAAAGGGCATTTTTTGTAAAAAAATAGATGTTTCCTTAGTAGAAATCTTATTTTAAGCAGTACGATAGTAAATGAAATTTATATCGGCGATTTTTCGAATATATCGACTGTAACTCGAAATATATCAGCGATTTTCCAAATATATCGACCGCAACTCTAATTATATCAGCGATTTTTTAAATATATCAACTTACCAACAAAAATCGACAATGACAGTCGCTATACAATAGGAGAAAGCTGTTCCAAAATGCCTTTTTGGAACAGCTCATTAAAAGTTTTTATAATTTACTTCCAAATGATTTTAATTCATTCATAAAATCATTGAACTGCGGTATATTCATTTGTTGCGCTGCATCAGATAAAGCTACAGCTGGATCTGGATGTACTTCAGCCATAATTGCGTCTGCACCAATTGCCATCGCTGCTTTTGCAGTTGGTAAGAGAAGGTCACGTCGCCCTGTAGAATGCGTTACATCGACAACGACAGGTAAATGTGTTTCTTTCTTTAAAATCGGCACAGCGGAAATATCAAGCGTATTACGCGTCGCTCTTTCATACGTGCGAATACCTCGTTCACATAAAATAATGTTCCCATTTCCCTTTGCCATAATATATTCTGCCGCATTAATGAATTCTTCAATCGTTGCTGATAGACCACGTTTTAATAATACTGGTTTATTTACAGCACCAGCTGCCCTTAGCAAATCAAAGTTTTGCATATTGCGAGCGCCAATTTGAATAACATCAACGTAATCTAATGACATCTCAATATCATTCGGATTTAAAATTTCACTAATAACAGCCAAATCATATTCATCTGCTACCTGGCGCAAAATTTGTAATCCCTCTAATCCAAGACCTTGAAAATCATACGGTGAAGTACGTGGTTTGAACGCACCACCACGCATTAATTTCAGACCTTGCCCTTTCATTGCTTCAGCAACTTGACGTACTTGTTCATAACTTTCCACTGCACACGGTCCCATAATAAAATGCTGATTTCCGTCACCAATTTTTTCACCATTAATTTCAACAATCGTATCTTCTGTTTTTTTCTTACGAGAAACAAGTAATGCTTTACGATGATCGTCTTCTTGTAATTCTAAACCAGCTTGAAAAATTTGTTTGAAAATATGTTGTAAAGTCGAAGTTTCAAATGGACCATTATTATTCTCTGCAATTAAATCCAGCATATTTCTTTCACGTACAGGATCAAAACGTTTCACACCTTGTACTTCTTTTAAATTACCAACTTCTTGTACGAGACGACCTCTTTTGTTTAGTAACTCTAATATTTGTAAATTAAGTTGATCAATTTCAGAACGTAAACGACCTAATTGTTGTGATGCCATAAGAAAGCCACCTCTTTCAAATTCCTATATGTTACTTTTTTAAGATAATTTATTATAGCTGATACATATACGATTGTCACACGATATACAGCAAGGAATTACTATCAAAAAACATTATATATTTTCATTTAAAATAAAAAAAAGACAGTTTATATACTGTCTTTTTTTACAAGAAGGAAACAAACGGTTTATCACTGTTTTTCTCTTTTATAATAACGGCCTCAATTTTACTCTCGGACTTGATCTGTAATTGTACTTTCGCATCTTTAGGCAATTTGTCTAACATGCCTTGAGCAGCCAATTGGGTAAGAGCCATTAATTCTGTTTTACCGTTATATTTAATAACAATATTCATATTTAATGTATCCATTTGATCTTTCTTATAAGAAACTTTAGCGTTGACTGGAATAAAATCTCCATTAGAAAAACCTTTTATTTCCTTAGCAAAGTTATTTATTTTTGTATTATCTTCTCCATGTGCTTGTGTAAATTCATCAGAAGGATATGAATACGACTTTTCATCGATCGTACTCCAATTTCCAAGGTTCGTATCATTCTTTTGAACAGTAGCACTAGCAATATACGTACCATTTTTTAAAGAACTTGTACTTTCTTGCTTAAAGATAGCAAACGTAATTGGAGATTTGTTATATTTATCATTTTTGTTAATAGCTTCAATAAGTTGTTTAGCAACTTCAGTCCCTTTAGACATAGCCTCTTCATTCGATACACTTGAAGACATAGCTAAGCCAATCATAACACCAGATAAACTTAATTCATTTGAATTCTGTTTTCCGAAATAGTCTTGTTCTATAATATTCGTCAAAACTGGCGCTTCTACTTTCGCAACTAGTTCATCAATTAGTTTCTCTGGAATATACTGGTTTAATTGCAGTACGTGACTCTCTGTATCAAATTGCTGCGTTGCAATATTTATTAAACCATTTTCATACTCTGCTAAATCTAATTTAGAATTTGTTTTTATATTAGCTGTATTAATAACCTTTTGTTCTTTTAAAGGAATAACAGTTCTATAATAATCTTTAGAAACAGCAGTTCTCGGAATCATACTTTTTTCTTTTGTATCTTTTTGTATAACTTCATCCTTCTTACTAATCGTATTACTATTGTTACTACAAGCTCCCAGTAATAAACTTACGACTGCGAAGGATAATGCCATTTTCTTCATTACTTAAAACCTACTTTCAACAATCTAGTTATTTAGTTTGAACTATTAATAGTGTACCACTAAATATATTTCAACAAAAACAAAAAAAAGAAGCAAGCACCTTTAGCTTGCTTCTTTTTACTTTATATTCTCTTCTAAAGCATCTTTTTTAATATTCCAATGAGATGTATTCCATACTACCATCCCATCTTTTATGTATAACACTTGCGGTGATTCATGTCTAATACTGTATTGTTCTGCAACACGATTTGACACATCTCTCGCATCTTGTACGTATAAGTAATACGCTGGTACTTCTCTTTCTTCGCTGCAATACGCTTGAAATTCTGTGTATGCACCGTGACTAATTGGGCATGTCGTACTGTGTTTAAAAAGAACATACGGCTCGTTCTTTTCTACTAAGACTTCAAGCTCTTCAATTGTTTCAAGTTTTGTCATATTCATCACGATTCACCTCTCATACGAAATCTAGAGCGTTTCTCTTTCTTTTCAGCTTTTTTCTCAATTCTTTCTAATTTACGCTCTTCTTTTTCAACCTTCTTCTCTTGTCTCGACGCACGGTAATGATTGTATACTTCAATCGCCGCACTGCTCCACTGTACAACTTGCGCTACTTTATCAGCGTTATTTTCAATTTCGTCCGTTACAGAGTCTGATACATTACGAAGCTTCGTATTTAAAGATTGGATTGTCGTTCCAATCCCATCTACACCCGCTACCACTTTATTTAATGACTGTGACTTCTGTTGAATATCATCAGCTAACGCATTCGTTTTATGTAATAATTGCTCTGTCTCTACGCTAATTCCTTGCATTTGTTTTTCTAAACCTTCTAACGTGCTTGCAACGTTTTCTAACGTCTTCTGAACCGATAACAACGTTCTGCATACATACACTACTAATACTGCGAAAGCAACCGCGATAATAGCCGCACTTACATATAAAAGAACTTGCATTTCATCACTTCCTTTATCTTTTTCATACTTTCCCCTATTATACAATCATTTTCCGTTTCATTCTAATCCCTATCTCATCATTAGAATTTTCATACTTATTCGTTAACTGTAACATAAATCATTCAACAAATTCCACTAAGTAGGTTACAATAGGAGAGGATACATAATTAGTAGGGAGGCTTTACATATGAAAGATCCACGTATTGAAAAGTTAGCATACAATTTAATTAACTACTCTATCCGCTTACAAAAAGGTGAAAAAGTATTAATTGAAAACTTTGGCTTACAAAAAGAACTTGTAACTGCACTTGTAAAAGAAGCATATGCAGCTGGTGGTTTCCCATTCGTCTCTTTAAAAGATCATCAAGTAGATCGCTCTTTATTAATGGGTGCTACTGAAGAACATTTCGAACAAATCGCTGCATATGAAGCAAGCGTAATGAAAGACATGGACGCTTATATCGGCCTTCGCTCTGGCGATAATATTAATGAACAAGCTGACGTTCCAAGTGAGCGTATGAAAGTTCATGGCCAAACAGTTGGTAAAAAAGTTCATAGAGACATTCGCGTTCCAAAAACACGCTGGGTTGTTCTTCGCTACCCAAATGCTTCTATGGCACAGCTTGCTAAAATGAGTACAGAAGCTTTCGAAGACTTCTACTTTGAAGTATGTAACTTAGACTACGGTAAAATGGATAAGGCGATGGACAGCCTTGTTACATTAATGAATAAAACAGATAAAGTTCGTTTAACTGGTCCTGGAACTGACTTAACATTCTCTATTAAAGACATTCCAGCAATTAAATGCTCAGGTCATTTAAACATTCCAGACGGTGAAGTATACTCTGCACCAGTTCGTGATTCTGTTAACGGTACAGTTTCTTACAACACACCATCTCCTTACAACGGTTATACATTTGAAAATGTACAACTTAAGTTCGAGAACGGCCAAATCGTTGAAGCAACTGCAAACGATTCAGAACGCATTAACAAAATCTTCGATACAGACGAAGGCGCACGCTACGTTGGTGAGTTCGCAATCGGCGTAAACCCATACATCTTACATCCAATGGGAGACATCCTATTCGATGAAAAAATCGATGGCAGCTTCCACTTCACTCCTGGACAAGCTTACGACGATGCATGGAACGGTAACAACTCGAACATCCATTGGGACTTAGTATGTATCCAACGCCCTGAATACGGCGGCGGCGAAATTTACTTTGACGACGTACTAATCCGTAAAGACGGACGCTTCGTTGTACCTGAATTAGAAGCTTTAAACCCAGAGAACTTAAAATAATAATAAAAACGCTCGGAATTTTCGCCGAGCGTTTTTTTATTATCCTCACTCTATATCGAGCTACTGTTCTTACTTTTTGTTTGCTGAAAATGAAAATAATATAAAAGTGCCACTGCGATAGTACCTATTAATATGGGTACATATAAAGGCAGGTTCCATTTCATATTTACCCTAGTGCAGATAGCAAACACCAGCATAATTTCCAAGCAAAAAAAGGTTTTATATATTTCATTTCTTACCTGCCATTTCTATTTTCACATGTGGATTTTCTTTCTCTATAAGCCCCAAGAATTCATCCATATTTTGCGGCATCGCAACCATATGTACTTTATATGCATTCGTCGTAATTTCAAGAAACTTTCCGACCTGACGTATAATTCTCACATCTTTTAATACAATATCATCATTTAAAATACCGTACTTTAATACGCCATTTTCTACTTTATGTTTTTTAATAAATACTTCCCAAACGAGTGGTACATTTACAATGAAGCATAAACCCATCCCAATCAACGCTGACATCCAATGCGCTTTATTAGTGAAAAGCATGACAATTGGATATATAAACATAAAAACTAACGTAAGACAAACGAAAATGACTACTGACTTACTTCTTTGAATTGGAAAGTTCATACCTACACCCCCTAACCCAAATTATACCACTATTTCCATTTTGGTTCATAGAAAAAGGCCACTTCTAAATGACCTTTTACACAATGTACCTATAAAATTTCTTATCTACCTGTAGCACCGGAAAGTTTTTCGGCAACTCGTCTATACTCACACTTTCAAAACCATTCTTTTCATAAAAACGATGTGCCGCTAAAAATTTTACTGTTGTTCCTAAGTAAATATCTTTCAATTTTTTATCCTTAGCCCATGAAATTGCTGTTTGAAGCAACATATGTGATGCGCCCCATTCTTTTCCGCGAAACTCTTTCTTCACGAACATTTTTCTTAACGCTACTTGATGATTCTCAATATCTAATAAAGCTACTGTTCCAACTACTTTCCCATCATAAATTGCTATCCAAAAGTTTCCGTAATCCTTTTGATAGAATGTTTCTATTTCAAGTAAATCAGGTTGCTCTTCTTTCGTAATTGAAACATTATACTCTTTTTGCTGAATATGAACGATAAGATCTACTACTTCCTCTTGAAACGTACTTTCATACGGAACAATACGAATCTTCTCGTTCATCGAATATCTTTCCATTCTGAAGCTAGTAAACTATATACAGCGATATCATGAAAATGATCATATAGCCATTCTTCCTCTCTTAAAATACCATCTAACTTAAATCCTAAACGTTCTGGAATTGCGCGACTCTTCGCATTTCCAACACCGCACCGAATTTCAATTTTATTCAACTTTAAATTTTCAAATGCATAGTGAAGTACAGCCTTTACGCTACGCGTCATAATACCTTTCCCGCCAGCATCTTCTGCAAGATAATATCCAAGACTTGTCGCTTTCTTCCCCCAGCTCACCGGATGAATGCCTACCATCCCAACGAGCTTTCCTTTGTAACGTATACCACTTTCAAAACCATCTCCCTCTGCAAACTTCTTTAACCACATCGGAAAAATTTCATCATAAGCATCAGCAGATTTCGTCCCATCTACCCAAGGGAGCCATTTTCGTAAATGATTACGGTTTTGATCTAATAATTGATATAATTCCTCTTTATGATGTTTTTCTAGTAATTGTAGTTCGATTTCGTCATCTACTCGGAGTGTGAACATATTTTTCAGTCCCCTTTTTAGTTTTCTTATTATTCTAACATTTTTAGATGTAAAAAGTTAAATATTAACACTTTCTTTTAATTTTCTTTGTATAAAACCAGAAGAATACGATACTCCCGTAATAACTAATATCATTCCTACAGATTGTGCAGATGTTATATTGATTCCTTCAATAAAAGAAATAAGTATTGTAACAACAGGCACTAGATTAAAAAATAAAGATGTCCTTGCTGCACCAATTTGAGCAATTCCATTATTCCACCATAAGTAACCAAGCACACTCATTCCAATTGCCATAAAGAGAATCGCTCCCCATGCCAACAAAGGAATTTCTAAAACTGGTACTATACTTTTTTGTGTAGAAGATATGATAATAAAGGCAAGTGCACCAATAGTCATCGTATATGTCGTCGTTTGTATTGGATTACCAGTTTTAATAAACCGTCTGCCTAGCACGCCGTATAACGCCCAGCAAATATTCCCTAATAAAATATAAAAATCCCCTTTTGAAAATGATAAATGTTGTAGTATTGTAAACGAACCTTGTGTAAGTACAAAAACAACGCCAATTAGTGCAAGTAACATTCCAATAGCTTGGCGCTTCACAATTTTCTCTCGTAAAATGACACTTGCTAACAGCGTCGTAACGAGAGGATTTGTCGCCATAATAAGTGCACCATTAACAGCTTCTGTATATTTCATTCCTAAAAAGAAAAAGAAGTTAAAGCCGAATACACCAACAATACCTAGCAAGAGATAATAGGTCCTATTCTGCATCCATACTTCCAGATCAAAATCTTTTCGTATTTTTAACAAACATAACATCACAAATGCAGCAATCCCAAAACGCCATGCTGCTATATGAATTGCTTCGAAATACTGCACCGCATATTTCGAAGCATTAAATGTCCCACCAGTAAATATCGCAAAACCTAATAACTGCGTATATACTTTATTTTTCATTGCCGGCCTCCAAGTCCTTTTCTTCTAGAAAACCGTAATAAATTTCTAACTTCTCCTCCGTTAGTTGAACAACTTTTTGCAATTGTTCCTGCTTTTCTTTTAATCGCTCCAAGTGCGTTGTTAAAATGGAAATTCTCTTTTTTACTTTCGTTGGTACTTCCTCTTTCTTCTGCCTAATTTCCTCTATAATGCACCCATCACTTGCAAACTCAGCCATCTCTTCTAATGACATCCCAGTTTGTTTTAATGAATATAAAAATTTTAATAAACGTACATCGCCTTCTGTATATTGACGAATACCGCTATATCGCGTTGGTGGTGGTAATAAACCTAATTTCTCATAGTAGCGCAAAGTGTGAATGCCCATCCCTGTTAATTCTGCTACTTCACCGATTTTATACATGTTCTCTCCCCCTTGTTTTTACATTTTCATCTTACAACCTAGAGTTAGCTCTAGGTCAATACATAAATAAAAGTTGAACACAACAAAAAAGACGCACAGCCAAGCTATGCGTCTTTCCTATTACTTCTCTGCAACTTGAACTTCTTTTACGTAAGCCGCTTCGAATTTTTGGATGTCACCTGCGCCCATGAAAATTAGAACGCCGTTTTTATGTTTCTTTAATACATCCGTTGTTGTATCTGTAATTAATTCTGCACCGTCAATACGCTTTTGCAGATCTTCGATTGTTAATTCACCTTTGTTTTCACGTGCTGATCCGAAAATATCACATAAGTATACTTGGTCAGCTTTGCTTAGGCTTTCTGCGAACTCATCTAAGAACTTTTCTGTACGTGAGAATGTATGTGGCTGGAATACAGCGACAATTTCACGCTCTGGATGTTTTTGACGAGCAGCTTCAATCGTTGCATTAATCTCTGTCGGATGGTGTGCATAGTCATCGATGATTACTTGCTCTCCCATCGGCTTTTCATTAAAGCGACGTTTTACGCCTTCAAAAGTTGTTAATTGATGTTTTACTGCTTCTACATCAACATTTTCATAATGGCAAAGCGCGATTACTGCTAACGCATTTAATACGCTGTGATTGCCGTATCCTGTAATTTTGAACGTGTCATAGTACGTATTACGAACGAATACATCAAAAATAGTGCCATCTGTTCTCTTTTGGATGTTGCGTGCTTGGAAATCATTATCTTCTCCAAATCCATAGAAAATAACAGGTACTTTCGCTTGAATTTTTTGAAGTTCTTCATCATCTCCACATGCAATAATGCCTTTTTTCACTTGCAATGCCATCTCTTGGAATGCACTGAATACATCATTGATGTCTGCAAAATAATCTGGATGATCAAAATCAATATTCGTCATAATTGCATAGTCTGGATTATAAGACAAGAAATGACGACGATACTCACAAGCTTCAAATACAAAATACTTACTATTTTCTACCCCATGCCCTGTTCCATCTCCAATAAGGTAAGATGTTGGATGTGCACCTTGCATTACATGGGCTAACAAACCTGTTGTTGATGTTTTTCCGTGTGCACCAGTTACAGCAACACTTGTGTATTGGCTCATCAGGTCACCTAAGAAATGATGGTAACGATGGACTGGGATGTTTAATTCTTTTGCTGCTACGATTTCTTCATGCGTATCAGGAAATGCATTTCCTGCAATAATCACTTGTCCTTCTTCTACATTATTCTTATCAAAAGGAAGGATCGAGATACTACGCTTTTCCAACGCTGTTTGTGTAAAGAAACGCTTTTCATAATCAGACCCTTGAACAGTATGCTTCATATCATGAAGAATTTGCGCTAATGAACTCATTCCTGTTCCTTTAATTCCTACAAAATGGTAAACTGTCATCTTAAAGAACCTCCAACATTTCGAACTAATACAACGGCCTATCTATAAGACAGTATATGAATCTTTTCTTATTTTGGTAATCATCATACATTTTTGATGTAGTGAAGTTATTCTTTCCCTTCACTTATCAGGATAAACTCGTACGTACTTCTTTATATGTCCATAATAAGTCCATTATAGCAAAAAAGAAGCCGCTATACTATGATAACAGAAAAACTGATAGGGTCAATCACCTATCAGTTTTTCTCTCTTTTACATCTCTTCTCTTTTTTCTAATTGAACACGCTCTAAACGTGGGTTTGGACGATATTTACGACCAGCTTTTGCTTCTGGTTTCCCATTTAGTTCTACATTATCACCAGTAAAGCCAATATTCATTTTTAATAAGCTACTTCCTACCCCGTATATGTCAACAGGTACGTTTTGAGCTTCAAATTCACGAATACGCTTCTCATCAAATCCACCAGTTACAACGATGTCTACATGCTGGAATCCTTCTTCATCAAGTGCTTTACGAAGTGCGAATACAAGCGATGGGTTTACACCACGTGGATCGAATGTTCCAAGTACTTCTGGGTGGCGAATAAAGTATTGATCAATCATCGTGCGGGACGTATCTACACGTACACCTTTTAATGTTGATCCAAATTCACGCGCTACGCGAAGTGCATCTGTAATGACATCATTGTTGTAATCAATTAATACAACTAATTCATCTTCTGGGAATTTCTTATGATATGCTTTTGCCGCTTCCACAACATCACCATTAAACATTTGAATTAATGCGTGAGGCATCGTCCCCATACCACTTTTGCCCCACCATTCATTCATCGCATGCGTCGCTTGTGCGCTCATACCTCCGATGTATGCTGCATAACCGTCACCAGCTTGTTGTGTATAATGATCATCACGGTCTCCCATGAAAATAACTGGTTTTTCTTTATCTACGCTACGCGCAGCTTGGACAACGTTATATACGTTTGTCGCAACCGATGTACGACGAGCTAAAATCCCATCAATGACACCTTCTAAAAATCCGAAATTTTCATAAGGACCATGAATTGTTAACACTGTTTCAAATGGACTAATTTTATCGCCATCTTTTAAAGAGTTAATCTCAAGTTCCTCAGGATTTTTAGCGAATGTTTGTAGCAATGCAATTACTTCATCCGTTCCGCAAAGAACTGCATTTTCCTTTTGGAAAAATTGCATCGTTACAACACTTTTCGGGCGAAATTCTTCGATGATTTCTCTAGTCTTTAAAAAGTAAACGGCAGAGAACCAACCTTCTCCAACACGTTCGTCAAATTTAAATGTTTTATTTGTTAGTCTATTTATTTCACCTTTTAATTTTAATTCAATTTCTTTCATGTCGCTTTACTCCCTACTTTACTATCCAACATTTTCTCTTAGTATACAGCAAAACCGTTTACTATACATTTGTTTCCTGCATAGCGGCAAATTCATCCTCAGAAATAAGGACATCTCTCGGTTTCGTTCCTCTACCTTCAGAAATAATTCCTTGCGATTCCATCTCTTCAATGAGACGTGCCGCGCGATTATAACCGATGCGGAATTTTCGCTGTACAGAAGATGTGGACGCTCCCCCTTGTTCTACAACAAATTGACATGCATCAAGGAACAATTCGTCTTCCGACTCAGCTTGTTCTGTTTTCGCTAATAAATCCTCTTGCTTAAATAAGTAATTCGGCTTCATTTGCTTTTTCACATGATCAACTGTTTTTTCAATCTCATCATCCGATACATATACACCTTGTACACGAACTGGCTTAGATGTACCGTTCCCTAAGAATAACATATCACCACGGCCAAGTAATTTCTCCGCGCCCCCAATATCAATAATCGTACGCGAATCAACTTGAGATGATACAGTAAACGCAATACGCGTTGGAATGTTTGACTTAATTAAACCTGTAATAACATCTACAGATGGACGCTGCGTCGCTACTAATAAATGAATACCACAAGCACGTGCTTTTTGCGCAATACGACAAATCGCTTCCTCAACATCACCAGGTGCTACCATCATTAAATCGGCTAACTCGTCAATGACAATAACGATATAAGGTAATGTCTCTCCTGGAGTTTCTCGCTCACTTACAATCGTATTGTAGCGAGTTAAATCACGAGCACCAGCATGCGCAAACAATTCATAACGGCGTTCCATTTCCTCAACTGCCCATTTTAATGCAGCTGTCGCTGCTTTTACATCCGTAATAACAGGTGCTACAAGATGCGGAACAGAATTGTATGGTGCAAGCTCAACCATCTTCGGATCAATTAACATTAACTTCACTTCATGTGGTTTCGCTTTATATAAAATACTCGTTAAAATGGCGTTAATACACACACTTTTACCTGAACCCGTTGCACCCGCAATAAGTCCGTGCGGCATTTTTCGAATATCCGTTACAATTGGATCCCCTGAAATATCAAGTCCAAGCGCAACAGTAAGCGGTGATTCACTCTTTGTGAATACAGGACTTCTTAAAATTTCGCGAAGAAATACTGGCTTACTTTCTTTATTTGGAACTTCAATTCCAATTGCACTCTTCCCTGGAATCGGTGCTTCAATACGAATATCTTTCGCAGCTAAACTTAACTTAATATCATCACTTAAATTTGTAATTTTATTTACTTTCACACCTGGGTCTGGCTGTACTTCAAAACGAGTTACTGCTGGACCTTGTGATACATTAATAACATGTGCTCCAACATGAAAATTATTAAACGTTGTATCTAATAATTCTTTCTGCTCCTCTAACCATTCTGTATTATCTAACGCTGATTGCTGTGGAATCGACAACAGCGCTAATGGTGGAACAGTATATGTCGGTGGTGTATGCAATACATTTCGCATATCGTTCTCTCTTTGATTTACAACATATGCTTTCTCTTGTACTTCCGTACTTGAAATTGGCTTTTGTACTTGCTCTACCACTACTTGCTGTATTTGTTGTTCTTCCTCTTGTGGTTCTGCTACTACTTGCTGCACTGGGTGCTCTTCCACTTGTGGTTCTGCTACTACTTGCTGCACTGGGCGTTCTTCCTCTTGTGGTTCTGCTACTACTTGCTGCACTGGGCGTTCTTCCTCTTGTGGTTCTGCTACTACTTGCTGCACTGGGTGCTCTTCCACTTGTGGTTCTGCTACTACTTGCTGCACTGGGTGCTCTTCCATTTGTGGTTCTGCTACTACTTGCTGCACTGGGTGCTCTTCCACTTGTGGTTCTGCTACCTCTTGTTGCACTGGCTTATTCTCTACTCGTACATTAGCAGAAGGCTGCATTGCATTTGCTCTAGCTGCATGTCTTTCCATTAATCGTGTTCTATCTTGTTTCAACATAACAACATTAAATGGTACATGACGCTTTTTCTCACGTTTTGGTTCTTCTTTTTGTACAACTGGTTGTTCTTCTGCGACTGGTGTTTCCTCGGCAACTGGTTGTTCTTCTTCAACTGATTGCTCTTCTACGACCGGTGCTTCTTCTTCAACTCGTTGCTCTTCTGCGACTGGCGCTTCTTCTACAACTCGTTGCTCTTCTGCGACTGGTGTTTCTTCTTCAACTTGTTGCTCTTCTACGACCAGTGCTTCTTCTTCAACTCGTTGCTCTTCTGCGACCGGTGCTTCTTCTTCAACTCGTTGCTCTTCTGCGACTGGTGTTTCCTCGGCAACTGGTTGTTCTTCTACGACTGGCGCTTCTTCTACAACTGATTGCTCTTCTACGACCGGTGCTTCTTCTACAACTCGTTGCTCTTCTGCGACTGGCGCTTCTTCTACAGCTGGTTGTTTTTCTGCAATTAAAACATCCGCAAAGCTTTGAACATCTTTCTTCGTTTGTTCATCAGCCTCAGCAACATGTATGAATTCACTCTTTTGTTCAATTGCTTCAGCTTCTTGCTGAATGTCCTCAAGTGCTACAAATGTCTCTACTACAGGCGCGTTTATTTCTGCAATCACTTCTACTTCTTCTGACTCTTCTGCTTCCGCAATTACTTCCACTTCTTCTGACTCTTCCGTTTCTGCAATTACTTCCACTTCTTCTGACTCTTCCGTTTCTGCAATTACTTCCACTTCTTCTGACTCTTCCGTTTCTGCAATTACTTCCACTTCTTCTGACTCTTCTGCTTCCGCAATTACTTCAGCTTCTTCTGACTCTTCTGTTTCTGTAATTACTTCCACTTCTTCAGGTGCCTCTGTTTCCATAACTACTTCTTCAAACTCTTCCGTTTCTGCAATTACTTCTACTTTTGACACTTCTTCTGGTATTTCCACAATGATTGTTTCTTCAAGTTTTTCTTCTGCTTTGACAATCACTGATTCTTCTGGAGCTTGCTTTTCTACTTCAATAGTAGGTTGTTTTATTTCTGTATTACGTTTAATTTCTTCTGATAATATTGTATCCTCGTGCTCTACTTTAGAAGCTACTAATTCTTCTTGTAGATTGTTTTCGTTTAACACCACTACATCTTTTTCTAGCTTAGCACTTTCCATCTGCTCAGCTACTGTTTTATGAAGTAATTCATCCGCTGAAACTTCCTGCGGTGTACTCATTTCTTGAATCACTTCTTTTTCTTCTACTAAAGGCACTTGGCGTTCAATTTCATAACCGTTTTTCTCTAGCCATTGATCAACTACTGACTTTTCTTCCTTTTTATTCTCTTCATATTGTTGCTCCCCTTGCTGGTTAGCAGCTCTATGACTAGAAGAAGTTGGTGCTTGTCCTTCTGAGAAATCAGATAATGTATATCCTTTTTTCTCTAACCATGCATCAACGACTGATTTACCCTCTACAGATATTTCAAGGTCTTCTCTTTCCTTTACTTCCTCCTGCTTTTCTTCCTTTTTCTCTACTGAAGGACGATTATATCCATAAATTGGCGAAATCATTTCTGTTGGACGAAATGGTCTACGGTTACTCTCTTGCGAAGGTACAGATGCCTTTTTAACGACAGACTCCCGCACCGATTCATATTGCACTTCCGGCTCTTCATATGTAGAAACTACCTTTTCCACATACGGTCGTCTGCTTCTTTCCACCTTTATTCCTCTTTGGGCAGTCGGTTCTTCATATGTTACTCCTTGAACAGGTTGTTGTTCGAAGCGATTTACTTCGCTTTCATCCCCTTCATCGAACCCATTATCCGGTACTAAAGGAAAACGGCATTTACCTGCATTCCTACTTGCCATTTGTGCTTCTCTTGCTTCAGTGTAGTGGTTTACACGAGGAATTTTCGGCTGACTTTCAATTTGCTTTGGTACTTCTTTATTCATCGCTGTTTGTTCTTCCTCTTTGTTAAACAGCTTTTTCATCCAATCTAACATGCTTACCACTCTTTCTACTAAATAGTAACATCCTTTATTGTATCAGCATTCGGCAAAAAGTGCAGGTAAAATTAAGCATGTCATATTTATCCATAATATTCTAATTTACGAGTGTTTTCATATGGAAAAACGCAGCCTTACATGTAAGACTGCGTTTAAGCTTTACTCTTCCGATATGCATCTACACTATCCGTTACACTTTGCAATAAAGAATTTACATACTGCGAGTCAGATAATTTTTTATCTTCTTCAGGATTTGACATAAACCCAAGTTCTAATAGTACACCAGGTACTTTGGACCAATTAAATCCAGAAAGATCATCCCTGAATTTAATTCCATTCACTTTCACTTGTTGATTCTCTCTCATTTTATTTACAATCGTTTGAGAGATTTGAAGACTTTCCGCATAAATCTCTTTCGTATACGGACTTCCTTCTGCCGGCGTCAATACAGCAAATCCACTTTCGTTTGGATTTTCAGAACCATCTGCATGAAGACGTAAAAATAAATTAGCCTTATGATTATTTGCGAATGTCGCCCGTTCTTTATTACTTATATCAACGTCTTGTGATGTTCTCGTCATTAATACTTGTATCCCTTTTGCTTCAAGCTTTTCTTTTAATAAAAAAGCCATTTCTAATACAAGTACAGCCTCTCTCTTTTTCGTCACAACACCTGTTGTACCGTCTGTCACTTTATATTTTTGCGTTGTTGCCCCTGGTCCAATTGGCTCTAAATTTAAATTCGCTTTTTGTTGATGCCCTGGATCAATAACGACGAGAAACTCCTCTTTTTTTTCATCACTCTCTACTTTTTGTTCATTATTTTGCACTGGTTGCTCAGTTGGCTGCACTGGCGTAGTTTCTTCTTTCTTTTCCTCAGGCGATACTTCCTCTTGCTTATGTTCTACTTGCTCATTCGTTTGAATTGCTTGCAATTCTTCGTTTTTTTCTTGTTCTTGCTGTTTTTCTACCGGTGCGTCTTCTTTGGTATCTTTGTTCTTCTCTTGTATAGAAGATGTAGTTTCTTTTTTCGGCTGCTCTTGTGAACAACCGGCCATATATATTCCAATGAATGCAATCATGCTCATTATTTTTATATACTTCATACTTCTCTCCCATCACTTTGCACCGGATTCAAAGTTTTTCTTATAATTGCCCTATAATCTCATCCATATTTCCAATATAAACTGGCTGCCATTTTTCTGTACCACGTTCTGCAGTATAAACCGGATAAGCGTCATCATCTATATTTACGAAAACTGGATCGCCCATATCCGTTTCATATCCAATTGTAATCCATCCTTCTTGCCACTTTCCGTTTTCTTCACTTATTAATGAATTTTTATGTTTATCGTATCGGTAACCGATTTGTCCTTTTTCTAATTCACTTTCACTAAACACATATATTTCATAAGTACCTAGCTCAATATCTTGCTGTTTTGAAGTTTCAATTCGTTTTAGAAGTTCTGCGATTTTTATTTGTTGTTTCATACGTCTATCCCCTTCTATTTTTCTAAATTTTAACTAGTTTATTTATAAAATACAATATAGATTTTGTGAAAAAAGGTGACATCCTTATAATATGAATGATTTTTTGAATATATCTGTCACAACTCTCAATATATCAACGATTTTTCAAATATATCTATCATAACTCTCAATATATCAACGATTTTTCAAATATATCTATCATAACTCTCAATATATCAACGATTCGACAATGAATATCAACTTACCGACAAAGAATGACAAAAAAAGAGAGGCTGCCCAAAAGGACACCCTCTCTTTTCTTATATCAATTAAAATTTAAACTCTTGTCCAACTTCAAAGCTATCTTCTAATACAAGAATACCTTTCTCTTGTGGAGCGTCTGGAAGCTCTAATTCACGTGCAGAGCAAATCATCCCAGAAGAAGGAACACCGCGAAGTTCTGCTGGTTTAATTAACATACCGCTTGGCATTACAGCACCAATTTTTGCAACGACAACTTTTTGTCCTGCATCAACGTTTGGTGCGCCACATACGATTTGTAATGTTTCTGTACCGATTTCTACTTTACAAATGTTTAGCTTATCAGCATTTGGATGTTTCTCTTTTTCAGCTACATAGCCTACAACAAATTTCGGAGAAAGATCTGCTTCTACTGTTTCTTCAAAGCCGTTCTTCGCTAAAATTTCGTTGATTTTCTCTACAAGCTCTTTCGTTAATGTAAGGTTGCCTGTTTCTTTTACTTCTAAGTAAGAAGATGCATTAAAGATGTTGAATCCTGCTGTCTCGTTGCTTTCACGATCGTATACGCGTGCAACATCTCCTTTGCGATCAAAAGTACGGTTCTCTAAAGTAATATCTTGTAAGGCAACAATTAAAGTGTCACCAATTCCTTCAAGGTTGTAAAAAACGTTCACTTCGTTCATCCTTTCTCTTTTCCATCTGTCTTCTTCCGATTTTTCGCTAAAATAAAGATTGGTTCAAATTCTCCATCTTCATATACGAATGAAAGTGATGTAATCGGAACATGCCCTTCGGCAAAAAATTTCATTGTCATTTGTGCAATAATATCATAACCGATTTCGTTGACGATATCAGCAATAATTAATACATCTTGGTGAGGAACAGCAACAACCATGTCACCAGAAATCTTTTCACGCATCGATTGTAGTAACGATTCGTTTAAAATACGAGTCGCGTCATACCCATCATTTGTGTTTAAAAAGTAGAATGTATTACCCGCTACTGTGTCTTGTTTAAATTCATAACCTAATGAGCGTGCGTTGAATAATGCCATTTCACGCACTTGCTGTTCTGTAAGTTCTAATTTTTGTAATAGACGCTCGTCAATTAGTCGATACGTTTTATTCGAATCTAACGCATAGTAAATACGTGTTTCCGCCGTATGATCCGTCATAATAAACGGATTTCCTTCTTCTGCTTGTTTCGGGAAAGAAGTAGAGCGAATAACAGGTAAAATTTTCGCTCCGCTATTTTCTTCTTTATGCATCGCAATTAGCGCTTCTTGTACGTAATAAGCAACTTCTTCAATTGCCTTTTCTTTGTTCACTTCCCATTTTGCCACAACTCCTGGAAGCGATACGTTAATACCTTTTTTGGAGTCTTTTTGTTCAATACGTAAAACTTCTTTCTCACTATCATACTGAAAGTCCCATTCTGGGCGAGATAATTTCTTTATTAACTCATCTTTCATCTTTTTACTTGTCATCTTCATCTCTTTTTCCTCCCTTCCAAAAAAATAACCTCCCCCGCGAAGGTAGAGGTTGTTTTACAATTCAATTGGCAAATTGCCTTATTTTAAACCTTCAATGAACTCTTCGATTTGTTCTTGTGTTTTACGATCTTTGTTTACATAGCGACCAGTTTCTTCACCTTTATTGTACGCTACAAAGCTCGGAATGCCAAATACGTCTAATTTTACACATAGATCAATAAACTCATCGCGATCTACATAGTAAAATGAGAAATCACTATATTTCTCTTCTACTTCTGGCATAAATGGGTCTACAAAGCGGCAGTCTGGGCACCATTCTGCTGAGAACATAAAGACTACATTCTCTTCATTTTTTAACTGTTGGAATTGCTCCATGCTTTCTAATGACTTCATCTATATTTCCTCCTCTAACGAGTGCATTTTTCATGTTATAATCTTTCTTTTATACTACCATACATCGCGCACGGTGCAAGGTTTATGCTTGCTTTTTGTCATACTTATATTGCCCAACTAACAACTTAACAACGTGTACAAATAATTCCGTACGGTCGACATAATCATCTGTAAAAATACCGATCGCACCTTCGTGACTACGAATATCTTTTCGCTGCACAAACTCTTCCATCACTTCGCTTAATTCCTTACCATCTTCAAGAGGTGCTAAAAAATCGTCTGGTAACGTAATACGCGCTCCTCCGGCCACAAATACTTTCCCATCACTTGTTGCTAGCGCGCCCCAGTTACACATAAATAAACCGTGCTCCGTTTTCATTACGCCGCCTTCTAGCCCAATACCAATTGGAGCTTCTCCTTCCTCTAGCGCTCGCTTTGCTCTATTAATCGCTCCTTGCATCGTCTCTTCATCTGAGAACGGCTGAGCTGATACTCCTGACGGAACAGAAAGAGATGTAATTTCAGCATCTTTCCAAACCTTCTCCACAGCGCCAACCTTCGTTTTATTCTTTGATCCAACTACTACTTTCATTTCGTTCACCTCTATAAAAATTCATCATTCTATTCTAATATCCCTATCAGATACGAATTAAGCATCAACCACTACCACATATCACCAAGTCATCTATTCAGCCTAAAAAAGAAGGTTTTTTCTAGCAACATTACCGTCTTCGAAAACAAAAACAGCCTTCCTCTCACTTCCTACTTGGGGTCTTCATACATCATTCGAACACCAATTAAGCACTGACCACTCCCACTCATGGATGGGTCATCTATTCAATCTAAAAAAAGAAGGTTTTTTCTAACAACATTACCGTCTTCAAAAACAAAAACAGCCTTCCTCTCACTTCCTACTTGGAGTCTTCATACATCATTCGAACACCAATTAAGCACTGACCGCTCCCACTCATCGCTGGGTCATCTATTCAATCTAAAAAAGAAGGTTTTTTCTAACAACATTACCGTCTTCAAAAACAAAAACAGCCTTCCTCTCTTTTCCTATCCAGGGTCTTAATACATCATTCGAGCACCAATCAGGCACTGACCGCTCCCATCCATGGATGGGTCATCTATTCAAGCCAAAAAAAGAAAGGCTCTTCAGCCCTTCTTCCTCTCTACGCGTTATTCTTAATTGTCTCTAACGTCGTTTTATCTGTTGTTCTTACAAGCTTCGTAATTAATTCTTTCGCCGCTGCATAATCATCAACATGTAAAATTGAAGCATGTGTATGAATGTAGCGTGCACAAACACCAATTACTGCTGATGGGATACCAGAGTTACTTGTATGTACACGGCCCGCATCTGTACCACCTTGTGAAATAAAGTATTGGTACGGAATGTTGTTTGTTTCTGCTGTATCTAAAATGAATTCGCGCATCCCTCTATGTGTTACCATCGTGCGATCATAAATACGAAGAAGAGCACCTTTTCCTAATTGACCGAACTGCGTTTTGTCACCAGATGCATCGTTTGCTGGACTTGCATCAAGCGCATAAAAAATGTCTGGTTGAATCATATTTGCAGCTGTTTGCGCTCCGCGAAGACCTACTTCTTCTTGTACAGTAGCACCAGAGTATAATGTGTTTGGTAATGTTTCATCTTTTAATTCTTTTAACAATTCGATTGCAAGGCCACATCCGTAACGGTTGTCCCAAGCTTTCGCCATAATTTTCTTTTCGTTTGCCATCGGCGTAAATGGGCAAATCGGCACGATTTGTTGTCCTGGTTTTACACCAATTTCAATCGCATCTTCATAACTATCTGCACCTATATCAATTAACATATTTTTTATATCCATCGGTTTTGCACGTTGCGCGTCACTTAATAAATGAGGAGGAATAGAACCAACAACCCCAATAACAGGACCATTCTTCGTCATAACTTGTACACGCTGTGCTAATAAAACTTGACTCCACCATCCGCCTAACGTTTGAAAACGAAGCATTCCGTTTTTCGTAATTTGCGTAATCATGAAACCTACTTCATCCATATGACCTGCTACAAGAACACGCGGGCCAGTTTCGTCCCCTTTTTTCAGACCAAATACGCTCCCTAAACCGTCTTGTACAATTTCATCTGCATATTTGCTTAATTCTTGTTTCATAAAACGGCGTACATCATGTTCAAAACCTGATGCACCTTGTAATTCTGTTAACGTACGAAATAATTGTAATGTCTCTTTATTCACGAAGTCCCCTTCTTTCAAACCTTAGTAGAATACCCCTTTTATTGTAACGAAATTTTCGAAATGTTTCTAGTTTCTTCTTTTTTAGCTGTATTTGCTTTATAATTATTATCGGTACACTATTTTTATTTTATAGAATTGAGGTGAATATATGAGCTGGAAAGGTTTAGTAGCAGGTCTTGGCGTTGGGTTCGCAGCTGGTTATCTCGTTGCAAACAAAGTACAAGAACAATCCCATATTTCTTCAGAAAAAGCATTGAAAATGGTGAAACAAGCATTAAGTCATAAAGGTGAAATTACTGGCTCTTGGGTACATATGGTTCCAGAGACATTTGAAAAATATGATGTCGCATATGAAGTTTATCGCGGCGGTCTTACAACAATGTTAAATGATATACAAGAACGATTTGAATTTTTAGTTGATGCTAAAACAGGTACTGTTTTAGAGGTTATAGCAGCATAAAAAGGAGGGTTCCCATTAGGTGAACCTCTTATTTTTTTGAAATTGCGGGTATTGATTAAAATTATATCAGCGATTTTCCGAATATATCGGCGCAACTCAATTTATATCAGCGATTTCCCAATTATATCGGCGCAACTCAATTTATATCAGCGATTTCCCAATTATATCGGTGCAACTCAATTTATATCAGCGTTTGTTTAAATATATCGACTTACCGACAAAACCCGACAATAAAAAAGAGGCTGCTCCAATAAATATGATGGAACAACCTCCTATTTTTATGCTTCTATACTCGTTTTCCGTTCTACTTTTTCTACGATATGCCCTTCCTCATTCCACTTCACAGCGCGATAATATGCGTCATGGTAAAACGTAAACCATGCCTCTTTTTCAGCACCATACTTCATCCACTTTTGCTTATTTTCAATCGAGGTCATCGGATAATCGTCGTATGCCATTACCCATAATACATTTTGATGTGCGTGCGTCGGTAATAGGTCTGCTAAATGAAGCATCGTTTCCCCATGGCTTTCTAAAGCAATAACTGCATGTCCATCACTATGACCACCTGTATGCACCATTTTTATTTCATCTGTAATTTCTATTTCTTGCTGGAACGTAACAACTTGATCTACAATCGGCTCCCAATTTTCCTTCCAATATGTATTACGGGATCTAATATTTGGGTTCCTCATTTCATTCCACTCTGTTTCACTTACGTAAACTTTCGCGTTCGGAAACGCTGGTACAAGGTGATCACCTTCCCATTTTGTTAAACCAGATGCATGATCAAAATGAAGGTGCGTCATTAAAACATAGTGAATATCTTCTGGCTTTAATCCTAGTTTTTCTAATGATTCATAAACCGATGATTCTTCTGTTACACCTTGATTCCGCTTCATCTTCTCATTCAATTTACCGTTTCCTATTCCGGAATCAATGAGCATATTTCCGTCTTTCGTTTGCAAAAGTAACGGATCTGTTCGTAAATAAATATGATTTGTGTCATTATGTTTATATTTACGTGACCAAAGTACTTTCGGCACAACACCAAACATCGCTCCCCCGTCTAAATGTGTATTCCCGCCTTTTAACCACGTTACTTTTATATCTCCAATTTGTAACTGTTCCATTACACATCCCCCCTTTCAATTAATTTTAACATAAAATTCTGATTATTTTAGATGTAAAAAAACCTATGCATTACTGCATAGGCTCTGTACGATATTTTGCTTCAACTCGGTAAATACGATGACCTTTACTAGAGAATTTCTCTTCGTATTCAGTCATGATGTTACCTTCAAAGTCGCTGTTATGAAGATCTAAGCTTAAGTACGTTAGTAACATACCATACTCAGCCATACTCATAAGAGAATATTCAAATAGACCTTGGTTATCTGTTTTGAAATGAATTTCTCCACCTTCTACTAACACTTCTTCGTAATTACGTAAAAATGTTTTATACGTTAAACGACGCTTCGTATGACGTTTCTTTGGCCATGGATCTGAGAAGTTTAAATAAACGCGATCAATTTCACCTTTCGCAAAGAAAACTGTTAAATCTTCAGCATCTTTATTAATTAACTTTAAGTTTGGTAATTCTTCTTCAATTAATTTATCAAGTGCATCTACAACAACACTTGTGAATTTTTCAATTCCAATATAATTAATATGTGGATTCGCTTTTGCCATATCATACATGAAGCGGCCACGACCTGTACCTACTTCAATGTGAATTGGTTGTTCGTTTCCAAATACTTCTTTCCAGCTACCAGCGCGCTCCTCTGGGTTTCCGATTACGATATGTGAATATTCATTAATTCGATCCATTGCATACGGTTTATGTCTTAAACGCATAGATGTTTCCCTCTCTTTACATAGCTATTTTAAAGGAATAATTCCTTCTTTCTTTTTTAATCAATCTACCAAACAAAAAACCAAGTACGTACGAGCACTCGGTCCGTTTCTTTCAAGTATAAGATGTACCATTTTGATAAAAACTACATACAGCATTAAACATTCCATGACGAAACAGCTTTTTCTCTTACATTTGAAGAGAAAAACAATCGAAAGGATGATCCGTTCATGCCAATTAATCAACAACATCAATTAGAAGTGCTGAAAGATATTTTAGTCAACCACCAAAGTGATTGCTGCGGGACAGTTTCAGAATGCGAGCAATTAGAGCGCCTCATTCAATCGTTACTCGCAAACGATAATATAAGTAGTGACGCTAAAACAATGCTAAACGATGTATATTCTTATAGTCAATCGGGTAAATCTTCCTCTAATTTGGACAACCATATTTCCAATAATCAAGAACAACTTACTCAGTGGATTGCTGGAATGGACAATTTTTCTTAAGTATTATTCTGAAGCAAGTAGTTGCTGTAAATATTGATGCCAATATTCAGCTTCTGCTTGCTGTTTTTTTGTTGTATGCCATTGAATAGACAAAATCGTTTGTGCTATCACATACCATCTCATACGCCTAAGCAGCGATTCATCCATTTCAATATCATAATAACCGAGCCACTCACTCCACTCCTGGCGCGGAATGTACCAATATAATAACATACCGAGGTCTAGAGCTGGGTCAGCAATTACAGCTCCATCCCAATCAATTAAAAACAATTCATCTTCATCCGACAATAGCCAGTTGTTATGGTTTACATCACAATGGCATACAACGAATTCATTGTATTCAATAGCTTTTAATGAATCCATTAAATATTGAAGGCCTTGCTGAATTGTTTCATCATCCCTTATATCTCCTCTTAAAACGAGTTGCAGTTGTTGTAATAACTCTTGTGCGTGAAGCGGCTGCTTCCCAAGTCTTTGAATCATCTGTACAAGCGCTTTAGAGGAGTGTATTTTCTTCAAAAGTTTCGCAACACGTTCTAGTTTCATATCCTCTGGCTCTAGCTTCTGTCCCGGAAGCCATTTTTGAGCAGAAATTACATCACCATTCGTTACCCTTCTTGTCCAAAGTAATTTTGGAACAATTCCTTCTGCTGACAATACCGCTAAAAAGGGCGATGTATTCCGCTTTAAAAATAACTTCTGTTGTCCGTTTTGCGCAATATATGCATCGCCCGTTACTCCACCAGCCGGTACAAGACTCCACTCTTTTCCTAATAATTGTTCCAACCATTCCATATTCATTACCCGTTAACAAATCCTTATCTTTTATAGTTATGAAAAGAAAAACCGCAACATTTCTACACATGTTGTGGATTCATATATTTTACTGTAAATGAAAAGAAAAATTAGCCTAAGCCAAAAATCCTCTATTTTATTTTACAAAACCTGTCATAGAATGACAACTTATCAAAATCGTCACCTTTGTCAATTCTACATTTATTACATTCTCATCGTCAAGTAGCGATTTGTCACATTATCGTCAATATATACGTGCTAATTGGAGCGAGCCTAAGTTCCTTTCCTCTAAATGAAGAAATTGGCTCTATTTTCGCTTCGTTTTCGTTTACTAACACATGCCACGTTGCTTCTTTCGGAAGTTGCACAGTTTTAGCTTCTAAACCGCTATTAAATAAGACGATAATCTCTTTCCACGGCCCAAACGATTCTGCATGCTCTAGGTGATATGCAAGTACTTCTGTAGATGTTTGTAAAAAAGTCATATGTTTTTTTATAAGGTCTGCATTTTGTAATCGGAATGCCCCATGCTCTTTACGAATCGCAATTAAACCTTTTATATAGTTAACGGTTTCTATCTCTTTCTCTTTTTGATCCCAATCTAATTGATTGATCTCATCATTTGCATTATAACTATTTTCATTTCCTTTCTTCGTACGATAAAACTCTTGCCCTGCGTGTAAGAAAGGAATGCCTTGTGAAAGAATAACCATTGCGCTCGCTAATAGGTGACGTTTTTTCAAAATCGTTTCCGATTCTTCATTACTGCGCACTAGTTTATCCCACATCGTCATATTATCATGACATTCTACATAGTTAATGCTTTGCGCCGGCTCTAAAAACAGCCCTGTTTCTTTCATACTTAAAAGACTTCCTGCTGCAATATACTGCAAATGATTACAGTCTACATGCCCACCAAATGCAAAACCACGCTTATTTATATGAAATGTACTCCCTTTTATCCCATCACGAAATTGATCATTAAACTGCGCGATATGTGGCATTTTCTTCGCATTATTTAACGTTGCTTTTTCCTCAAGAGGAAGCGGTGTTTGTAAATCCCATCCTTCTCCTAATAACAAAGCATCTCGTTTTATGTTTCGCACTTCTTTCTCTATCATATTCATTGTATCAATATCTAAAATTCCCATTAAGTCGAATCGGAATCCATCGACATTGTATTCAGTAAGCCAATATAAAATAGACTCTACAATGAATTTCCTCATCATTTTCCGTTCAGACGCTATATCATTTCCGACTCCCGTCCCATTAGAAGGCATACCATCTTCACCATGACGAAAATAATATCCTGGAACAAGCTTCTCAAATGATGATAGCTCTCTTTCATAAACATGATTATATACAACATCTATAATCACCCTAATACCTTGTTCATGAAATGTTTCAATTAGTTGTTTGCACTCAACTATCCTGTTATACGGATCAGAGGGGTTTGTAGCATAATATGCTGTTGGTGCATTGTAATATAATGGATTGTACCCCCAATTATAGGCAGAAGAAGGATTCGCCTCATCCACACCACCGAAACAATATAAAGGCAATAATTCAACATGCGTAACGCCTAAATCTTTTATATGAGACAAACCTGTCAATGTCCCATTTCGTCCTGTTGTTCCTTCTTCCATTAGCCCTTTATACGTCCCTTTTTTACTCACTCCACTGTTCGGATGAATAGTAGCATCACGAATATGCAATTCATACAATATGGCATCTGTCATTGCTTGTAATGGTGGTAATTGCTCTCGTTTCGTTACAGTCGTCTTTTCTAAATCGATAACAATGCCATACTTTCCATTTACAGTCACTGACTTTGCGTAAGGATCCACCGCTTCGTTCCATATTAAATTAATACAAACAAGAAATGTATAGCGTGCTCCGTCTAAATCACCTTGTAATGTTTGAATCCAAACTCCGTTTTCTCCCCTGTACATTTCATGATCGGTATATTCTTTATCGCTCTTATAAATTCTTACTTTCGCAAGCCTTGCAGTTGGGGCCCATACTTTAAATGTCGTTTCTTCTTTTTGATAAACAGCACCTAAATCTGTACCTTCGTAATAATACTTTTCATCGAAGATTTTTGTTCGAATAACAGCACCTATTTGTAAATCAGTTTCTTCATTCCGTTCATCTCGTACTGTATAATACTTCCCCACATCTAGCGGCTCTTCTATAAAGCACTCATACTTCGTTGCATCTGGAAGCGCAATAGTATGAGCAATCGGTAAATCTTTCACGTTACTTCCTTCTTGCAAACGAAATGTCCGACTTGTTCCATACGCATGTGGGAGCAAAATTGTAATTTTATTCATTTCATCTAAATAGGCATCAAATGGACGTTTTACTTTCAACATAAAAAAATCACCATCATTCTCAAAGTTAAAATAAAGTGAAACTTTAATGAGCGAGAAAATTTCTCCATCCTCACTTATTATTAGCCTTCACCAATTAGGCGAGATAAAATGAGCTGCAAATGATAAGGCTTTTCTTATCAACAAGACTCTATACAGTAACTCCATTCTTCTCTATAGTATATTCACCTGCATAAAAAACGTTTTCAACATTCTATTTTTGTAATTTTATTTCAGCAATCGATTTATACTTCGGGGTTTCTTTCACTTGGGATTCGTATAAAGTAATTGTATCTGCTTGAAATGATATTTCAGGCACTTCTTTTATACTTTCTAAACGAAACTTTTCTTCCCCTATCCATTTACGAGCAACGGTAATATGCGGGTGATATGGGCGTGTTTCTAGAGAAAATCCATTTTCTTCACAAATGGCATGTATTTGCTTTTGCAACTGAAACAAATCGTGATTCTCACTTACCTTCGCCCAAAAAATACGAGGCTGATCTTCCCTACCAAACGTTGAAAAACCTTGTAATGTGAACGATAGTTCTTTTGTTTCTGCAATTGTTTGTAATCCATTCTTTATTCCCTCTAACTGTTCCTCCGTTGCACTCCCTAAAAATGAAAGGGTAATATGATAGTCTTCTTTATGTACCCATGAACGAAATTGTAATTCCTCTTGCATGTCCTCTTTATAGTTAGATAGCATTTCTTTTATATGATTCGGTAACGTAATTGCGACAAAATAATGCAGTTCCATGTACATCTTCTCCTTCTTTCTATTGTTGCTTTTCTTTCTTATCTCATTCAGGTAAAAAGAAGCCGCTCTCCAAAATAGAGAGCGGACATTATTTATATATCCATTACTTCGCTAATTCATGAATTGCTTGCGCGTAAATTGCTGTTGCTTTTAATAAGTCTTCAATTTCGATATACTCATCTTTTTGATGCGCAAGTTCTTCTTTTCCAGGGAATAGCGGGCCAAATGCCACACCAGCTTTTAATGAACGAGCATAAGTACCGCCGCCGATTGCTAATAGTTCTGCTTTTTCACCTGTTTGTTCTTCATACACACGTTGTAACGTACGGATTAATACGTGATCTTTATCGACGTGATGCGGGCGAGAATTAGAATAGTCAGCCACTTCAAAACCATGCGTACCAACATATGCTTTCAACTTCACAATTGTTTCTTCAAAGTTAGTTGTAACTGGGTAACGTACGTTTAGCCCTAAGTTACCACCGTTTTCTTTCGTATAACAAATGCGACCGACATTCACTGTTAACGGACCGCTAATTTCATCTTTATAAGCAATAGTAGCTTTTTCACCAAAAATATCACCAGTAAATGTTTCTGTTGCAAATGTCGCAAATGCAGTTGCTTTTCCATCAAGTGAAACTGTAGTTAAGAAGTTTGCTAATAATAAACCTGCATTTTCTCCTTTTTCAGGAGTAGATCCGTGCGCTGAAATTCCTTCTATTTGCAACGTCACTGTATTTCCTTCTATAGTCGATTTCCCTATTTTTTTAGCAGTTTGTAAATACTCTTCATATGCTACTGTAAGTGCATTTACATCTTCTCCTGTAATAACCGCTTCTGCAAAATCAGGAACCATATTTAAACGGCGCCCTGAATCAAATGAAACAAGTTCATATGTACCTTTTTTCTCTTCACTACCATTTTGCACAACTTGTATATCAGAAATTCCTTTTTCTGCATTAATAATTGGAAAATCCGCGTCTGGCGCAAAACCGATTGTTGGCATTTCTTCGTTTTTAAAGTAGTGATCTACACATTTCCAATTGCTTTCCTCATCTGTTCCTATAATCATACGAACACGTTTGGAAAGAGGTAAGCCTAATTCTTTCACAATTTTCATCGCATAATATGCTGCCATCGTTGGGCCTTTATCGTCAATTGCACCACGTGCAAAAATCTTTCCGTCGCGAATATCTGCACTATATGCAGGAGTCGTCCAGCCATCTCCTTCTGGTACAACGTCAACGTGACAGAGAATACCTACTAATTCTTCTCCTTGCCCCATTTCAAGATGACCTGCATATCCTTCTAAATTTTTAGAAGTAAAACCTTCAGTTTCTCCTTTATGTAACATGAAAGATAAAGCTTTTTCTACACCTTCACCGAATGGTGCGCCCTCTTTCGCAGATTCTTCTTCCCATACACTTTTAATTTGTAAAAATTGTTGTGTATCACGAATTAAATCATCTTTTCGTTTCGCAACTTCTTCTGTCCAATTAATTGCTGACATCACGCATCCATCCTTCACTATATTGTTTCTTTCATCATAACAAACAGAAATCTCTTATGCCATACACGAAAACTAAATACCGAACAATTGTAATATTTCAGATATTTCTTATTAGTTTTTCTTTTGTTTTTTCAAAAAAATTTGCAGGAATTTGGCGTTTTACGTAGAATTTTATGTGTTAGTTGACTGACCATATATACAATGTCAACTACCAATATTTTTCTATATGAATATTTGTTAAATTTCTGTAAAATTTAAGTAGATTAAAGCATGAATTTTATCATGTAGAGTACAATGGTAGTAACGACCTTCTTTCCTGAATGGGGTCAAAAAAACTAGTAGAGGAGTGGTTTTCTCTTGAAACCTACAACTACTCGTATGCTAACACGCATTAAATCAATTTATATGTACATCAATGAAAACGGAACGGTAACGACGAAAGACCTTGTAGATGAGTTCGGGATCACACCGCGAACGATACAACGTGATCTAAATGTGTTGCAGTTTAATGAACTCGTGTATAGCCCTTGCCGCGGTAAGTGGACAACAACAGGAAAGAAAGTGAGAATGACCTCATAACGAAAAATAATTGTATGGTAAATAAATACATACCCCTTTCTAATAATTAGAAAGGGGTCTTTTCTGCGCCTATAAAGGTACTACTTTTCAGTATCTACTTGATATGTTTTTAACATTTCTACTTCTTCATCTGTTAGCTCTCGGTATTGTCCAAGTTCTAGTTCTTCATCTAATACTAACGGACCCATCTCTGTTCTCTTTAGGTAGACTACTTTTTTTCCTACCGCTTCAAACATACGCTTCACTTGATGGAATTTCCCTTCCGTAATCACAAGCTCAATTTCAGAAATATCATCGCTTTTCAATATTGTAAGTGCACCTGGCTTTGTTTCATAGCCATCGTCTAAAATAACACCTTTAGCAAATTCTTTTACATCCTCTTCTGTTACTACTCCTGCAACGTGTGCATAATATTTTTTCGGCACATGCTTTTTCGGAGATAATAATTGATGTGATAACTTCCCATCATTTGTTATCAATAAGAAGCCTTCCGTATCGATATCAAGTCGTCCAACTGGGAACGGATCAAAGATTGCATCTTCTAATTCTAATAAATCTATTACTGTTTCATGATTATCATCTTCCGTCGCTGAAATAACACCTTGTGGTTTATGCATCATTAAGTAAACAAATTCTTTGTATTCCACAACTTCACCGTGAATCATAACTTCTTGCTCTTCTACATTTACATGAACTTTCGCATCTTTTACTGGCGTTCCATCAATTTTCACAACGCCATCTTTCAATAATTTCTTTACTTCTTTTCTACTTCCATATCCCATATTTGCTAATAATTTATCTAATCTCACGTTTTTCACCTTCTTTATTTATCATAGAAAAGGGGACGTAATTACGCCCCTCTTGATTTCAACTTTATTTTAAATCTACTACCAAGTTTACGTTGAATTTTATCTAATGCTTCTCCACCAAATACTCTTTCAAGTACTCCTGTGCGAATTGCTAACAATCCGTAAACAAGACCGCCAATACCTGCACAAATCGCAACTGTTATAAGAGCACCAATACGGCCATCAGGCGAAATCATGAAGGATAGAATCCATTGTGATAGTTTTACAGCAACGACCATTATAAGTGTCAGTACTGCAATTTGGAATGTTCTTTTATATACAACACCGAATGAATAGTGTGCGTATTTTTTAATTTGTTGATTTGTGTACCAAACAGAAGCTAAGAAACCAACTGCTGTCGCTAGAATTGCTCCTACTGTACCGAAATAACGAATAAAGATTACGTTACATACAAATTTCAAAATAACGCCCATTATCAGCGCAATAATCGCATGCTTCTGCTGGTTAATACCTTGCAGGATTGCCGCTGTTACTGTAAATAAAGCGAATAACAACGCAACTGGTGCATACCACATTAATACTTGTCCACCTAGTGGATCTGAATCGTAAAACGCAGTATAAATTGGATATGCAAGTGAAGAAATACCGACAACTGCTGGCAATGTTAAAAACATATTTGCCTGGAATGTTTGTGTAATTTGTAATTTCAAATAGCGGTATTGTTTTTCAGTAAATGATTTTGTGATTGCTGGTACAAGCGTTAAACTAAACGCTGTTGCAAGTGATACAGGAATCATAATTAACTTATGCGTCCACATTGTGAAAATACCGAGAGCTCGCTCTGCGATATCACCTTGACCAATCGCCTGCATAATTGAGTTAAATGTCAATGTATCAATTTGTTGATATAAAGGAATTGTTAACCCAATTACAACGTAAGGAATCGCATATGCAAATAACTCTTTAAACAATTGAACGGTGCTTACTGTTGATTCTGGTACAGTTTGTTCAATTAAATATTGATCCAAATATTTTTTACGTTTTAGCCAGTACCAAATTAACACACCGAGTGCTCCAACCGCTGAAACGAACGCAGCAAATGTCGCTACTCCAACTGCTGTTGCAACTGTACCGCCAAGTACTTTAATAACGATAAAACTACCTGCTAATAAAAAGACGATACGAATAATTTGTTCAATAATTTGTGAAACGGTAGTTGGCCCCATAGACTGGTGACCTTGGAAATAACCACGAATTAAACTCGCTGCTGGTACAACAATAAGCGCGAAGCTTACAAGACGAATGATCGTCGTAACTTCTCCTACATTATTGTGTATACTTTGTTTACCAAGCATCGCTTCTGCAAACAATGGCGCCGTCATATACAGTACTAGGAACGAAAGAACTCCTGTTACTATCATCATAACCATTCCCGAGCGGAACATTCTCCGGCTCGTTTTATAATCGCCAAGCGCATTATATTTGGAAACAAATTTTGAAACAGCAAGTGGCACACCTGCCGTTGCGATACTTAAAAAGATCGTATATGGAATGTATCCATATGTATAGAGCGTTCCGCCTTCTGTTCCTACTAATGCATGAAACGGAAAGACGTAAATCATGCCTAAGAACTTTACTAAAAATGTCCCTAGCGTAACAATAAGCGTTCCGCGCAGAAATTTCGAATCGGACATACAAAAATCCTCCTACATCTACATAAAGTGAAACTATAATTAGTTGGAGACTTCTCTCCTACTCCTTATTAGTTGAACCATTCGAGCATTTACAGGCTAACAGACTCCCTATTTACTTCTCCTAAATCTTGAGGTTTTAGTCTTATCGCCTACAAATGGCAGGATAGTGCTGAACTCTAACTTTTGTATTGTACCACAATTCTCTCATTAAGCAGTACTTCACTCTATTTTTCTTTTAAGGGAAAACATGCTATTCTTTTAGGCAGGAAATGTAGAAAATGAGGTCGATATATTATGCATTATGATGTTATTGTCATCGGCGGCGGTCCTTCTGGGCTAATGGCTGCAATTGGTGCTGCAGAAGAAGGCGCAAATGTCTTACTTCTTGATAAAGGAAATAAACTTGGGCGTAAACTTGCAATTTCTGGTGGCGGACGCTGTAACGTAACGAACCGTCTACCACTTGATGAAATTGTTAAACATATACCAGGAAACGGTCGCTTCTTATACAGCGCTTTTTCTATTTTTAATAATGAAGATATTATTACATTCTTCGAAAATCTCGGTGTTAAATTGAAAGAAGAAGACCACGGTCGCATGTTCCCTGTGTCAAACAAAGCACAATCTGTTGTAGACGCACTTTTAACACGATTAAAAGACTTAGGTGTAAAAATTCGTACAAATACGCCTGTTGAAACGATTGAATATGAAAATGGTCAAACAAAAGCAGTTATACTGCAAACAGGCGAAGTGTTAGAAACAAATCACGTCGTTATCGCTGTTGGCGGAAAATCAGTTCCTCAAACTGGATCTACTGGAGACGGATATGCTTGGGCTGAAAAAGCGGGTCATACAATCACAGAATTATTCCCAACAGAAGTACCTATCCTTTCAAACGAGCCGTTTATACGTGACCGCTCATTACAAGGTCTTGCTTTACGTGATATAAACTTAAGTGTATTAAACCCGAAAGGAAAAGCTATCATTTCTCACAAAATGGACATGCTCTTCACTCATTTCGGCCTATCTGGACCTGCTGCTCTTCGCTGTAGCCAATTCGTCGTGAAAGCACTGAAAAAGTTTAAAACGAATACAATACAAATGAGTATTGATGCATTGCCAGAGGAAAATAGTGAGCAACTATTTCAGCGCATGCTGAAACAAATGAAAGAAGATCCGAAAAAAGGAATTAAAAACGTTTTAAAAGGTTATGTTCCTGAACGTTACTTCCTATTCTTATTAGAAAAAAATGAAATTGACGGCAGCGAACAAGCTGGACAAGTTTCTCACGAAAAGATTCGTGCACTTGTGAAAGACTTTAAAGAGTTTACTGTGAATGTAAATGGTACGCAGTCAATTGAAAAAGCATTCGTTACTGGCGGCGGTGTATCCGTGAAAGAAATTAATCCGAAAGAAATGTCTTCTAAATTTACGAACGGCTTATATTTCTGCGGAGAAGTTCTTGATATTCATGGTTATACTGGTGGCTATAATATTACATCAGCCCTTGTTACTGGTAGAATTGCCGGAACGACAGCTGGAGAAAACGCGAAAATGCAGTATTAAAAAAGAAACAGGGATTCCTGTTTCTTTTTTTATAGGTACATGAAATTATATGAGCGATTCCACAAATTTATCAGCGATTCTGCAACTTATATCGGCGATTTCCCAAATATATCGACTTACCGACAAGAAACGACAAACATAGGCTCCACTTAACTTCCCATTGCTTTTTTGTTGCTTTATATACCTTAGTACCTTTATATTTTATATTGTTGAATATTTAAAAAAGGGTAAGGGGAAAAACAAATGAGAAAAAAAGTCATGATGTCTTTAATGTTAATGACGTTTCTTTCTGCGGTAGAAGGAACGATTGTTAGTACAGCAATCCCTCGTATAACGAGTGATTTGTCAGGCGTCGAACTTGTTAGTTGGGTATATGCAATTTATATGCTTGCAACAGCTGTTTCGACTCCAATATACGGAAAGCTCGCTGATTTATTTGGCCGTAAAAAAGTTTTACTGATCGGAGCTACAATCTTTTTAGTCGGTTCTGCACTTTGCGGAGTCGTTACATCGATGGAACAATTAATCTTCTTCCGCGCGCTTCAAGGTATCGGTGCTGGTGCTGTTATGCCAATCACAATGACGATTATTGGAGACTTATATAGCGAAGCGAAAGACCGCGCGAAAGCACAAGGTTGGATGAGTGCCGTTTGGGGTGTATCCGGTGTTATCGGACCGTTAGTAGGTGGATTTTTAGTTGATTCCCTTTCTTGGCGTTATATTTTCTTCCTAAACGTTCCATTCGGAATTATCGCTTGCTTAATGATTGCAATTTACTACAAAGAATCTATTAAACCTGCTAAGCATCATATCGATTATCTTGGTGCAACAGTCTTCTCATTAAGTACAATCGCTCTACTATATGCATTATTAACAGGTAGTAGTAAGCAAAACTGGGGAGACATGACAATTATCGGCCTATTAATCTTTGCCGCTATTTCATTTATTATTTTCTTATTCATCGAGAAGAAATCTCCGGAACCATTAATTCCGCTAGCGCTTTTCTCTAACCGTACATTATCTACGATAAATATATTAACTCTTATTGCTGGCGCAATGATTATTAGTATTACAATGTACCTTCCAATTTGGAGCCAAGGTGTATTAGGGAAAAACGCTACAGAAGCTGGACTTATTTTAATGCCAATTCCTGTTATGTGGACATTTGGCGCTATTTTCTCTGGTAACTTAGTAGGCAAATTAAAAACGAAACAAATCATTTTACTTGGAGCTAGCATTTTATCAGTCGCTACGTTCTTATTATTTACACTATCAACAAATTCACCATCGTTCCTTATTTATGTAGCAGTCGGATTATTCGGCTTAGGCATGGGGCTTGTGACACCGATTTACATGGTAACAATTCAAGCAGCCGTACCAGCTCATACACGTGGAACAGCTGTTGGTTTAAACACATTTATTAATACATTTAGTCAAACGTTAGGTGCTGCAATATTCGGTACAATCTTCAATACGATGATTCACGCACGTGGTATTAAAAATCTTGATCTTGTATCTGGTGGACATAGCGGTACTACAGCAAACGTAGTAACCGAATCGCAATCTGCATTAGCATCAAGCGTACACGTCATTTATATGAGCACTTTCGTATTAGCAGTATTTACATTAATTATCGCTTGGCTCTTATTAAAGCCAGCTACACAAACAAGTGAGCAACAATAAAAAGGATGACCATTTTGGTCATCCTTTTTTATTCTTCATTCTCCACAATATGTTTCAGCATGGATAATTTATTATCCCAAAAACGTTCATAATACGAGAGCCATTGTTGTAATTCTTCTAATGGTTCTGGATGCAAACGATATATCTTCTCTCTTCCGCTTTTTCTTCCACTTACTAAATTCGCTTCCGAAAGAATATGAAGGTGCTTTACAACCGCAGTACGACTCATCGGAAAATGATCCGTTATTTTGGAAATCGGTAACTCTTTGTCACTTAATAACCGTATTACTTCTCGGCGGGTTGGATCAGCAATTGCTTGAAATACATCATATTTCGCTGCTGACGAGGACACTTAGCCTTCGACAACCTTTTTCAGTTTTTCATTTACAATCGCTACCCAACCACCGCTCATTCTATCGCGAATAATAGAGCTCTTCGCATTTGCTTTCGGAAGAATTTCATCAGGATGTTTCCAGCCGCCGTGAATTAACGTAAATTCTGTTTTGTTATCTCCTAAGTCTTTCAAATCAAATGAAACAACCCAGCCATCTGTATCCCATGAGAAAGATAAATGGTTTGGTTCATCAATTTCTAATACTTTACATGGTGATGGCCCAAATGGTGATTGCACATGAAATTCATGTCCTACCTCTAATACAAAATCATTTGGCATAAACCATGACGCAATCCCTTCTGCAGTTGATACTACACTCCATACCTTTTGAATAGACGCGTTAAAAACGATTGTTTGTTTAATATCATTTAATGTATTTTTTTGTTCCATTTTCATTCTCCTTTACTCGGCACTCAAATATAACACCTTTTGGTTTCATTTGTATAATATAACACCTTTTAGTTTCATGTCAACGCTAACTCTTTTTTACTGTTGAGAAATTCTCAACATTTTTTCAACAGGACAAACACCCTCTGAGCATTTCCTCATAATATACTCACAAAGGCAACAAAAAATAAAAACTTCTCTCAACATGAAACTCCATCATTCATCTTGAAAGAAGCGCCTTACTTATATCATGCGTACTTCGTCTCTCCTCCTTCCCTCAAGGGACAATACGCGAGATATGACAAAGTCAGAAGGAATATGCCCACCATTTGAGTAGGTAGTTATTTCTCTTCTCCTCAACATTTCCTCAGGAGCGAAATGACTACCGACTCACTTTTTTCAAACAAAAATAAAAAGGGGATGAAAGCTATGTTCTATTGCATTAACTGCTCTGATATTCATCATGAAAAACATCCAAATGATAAAGTATTCAAAAACGGTTTTTATATTGATCCATTTTTAGGTGATCGTTATCACCTTGGTATGTGTAAAGATGCCCAAAACCATGAAACAGGGGAGCCTCTTTTAACGACAAAGAAATTAGGCACAACCCAATCTATTATGAACGTATTACCGACACATGTTGTCCCAACATAAAACATAAAAAAGAGCTGGGTGAGCCAGCTCTTTTTTATGCTTTATAAACGATCATTGCTGAAAAACAATAAATTTGGTTTTCATCGTCGTTAATAGAAACACCAACTTGATACTTAATATCTACAAAGTTGCTATCATCAATCTTTTTCAAAAACACATTCACAGCGTCTTCTAAGTCTTTTTCGTGACTTTCATCAAAAACTTTCACACGAATCATGTTAACACCATCCTAGATCGCAGCCCTCCGCCGCTTGATTATTGCCACGGTGCGTATCTATGATGCGATAAAACTTTCCATTTTCATATATATATCCGTCTTCTAACACATATTTTTTATCTTCAGTATAGACATAAAACTTACCTATCATAAATTTACTCGTATATAATTCCAAATAATTTGGTCTAAATTTAGCTACAACTTTATTTGTAATATCAATTTTTATTGTGCGCCCCACCTTCTCTCCCTCCTTTGCAAAGAACGGATTTAGGTATATTGTATTAGCGCTTTTACATTTTATGCTTAAAAATAAGTGGATATGCCTTCTTTCTTCACCTGTACTATTTTTCTAAAAAAATCACTATAAATAAAACCCGAAAAAAATACAAAAAAAGCAATTTACCTTATTGACTCGAATATAAATATTATGTTATTATATAAAATTTGACATTTTTACATACGTATGCTATCATTAAAAGTGGTTACCACATATGGAGGTGGATGATTTGTTTCAAATTGGTGATAAAATCGTTTATCCAATGCACGGTGCAGGAATCATCGAAGCAATTGAAGAGAAAGAAATATTAGGTACTTCACGTCAATATTGTGTGATACGCATCATTAGTAAAGATATGCAAGTAATGCTTCCGATGGATCAATTAAAAAAATCAGGTATTCGTTATATCGTTGATCGAGGTACGTTAGATGATATACTTCTTGAATTTCAAAACGGGGAGTCAGACACATCACTCTCATGGAAACAAAGATATACAATGAATATGGAAAAAATGAAAAACGGCAATTTACAAGATAGCGCAGAAGTTGTTCGGGATTTACTTCGCCGCAATAAAGAGAGAACTTTAAATGCGAGTGAAAAACAAATGCTAGATAACGCCCGAAAAATGATGATTAGTGAAGTTGCACTCGTACAAAATGTTTCTGAACATCAAGCAACAGAATTTCTTCAAGATACAATTAATCACTAAATTTAAAATAGCTGGCCGCTATTTTTTTTTGTAAAAAAAGGACGAAGAGTTTTATCTCTTCGTCCTTTTATATTACCCACGCCCAGCTTGAAACGATGGATATAACGTCATTCCACCATCTGCAAATAGCGTAATTCCCGTTACGTAACTCGCCTCTGATGAAGCGAGCCAAGTTGCTACTGCTGCGATTTCTTCAGGTTTTCCAATGTAGCCCATCGGTATCATACTTTCTACGTCAGCACGTTTTTTAGGATCAGCAAACTTTTCTGCATTGATCGGGGTATTAATTGCACCTGGTCCTATATTATTTACTCGAATACCTTTTGGCGCATACTCTAGCGCTAACGTTTCTGTCATCAGTTTAATACCACCCTTACTTGCTGCATAGTGCACAAATAGTGGCCACGGAATTTTCTCATGAACACTAGACATATTAATGACTGACCCTTTAATATCATGTTCTACAAAATATTTAATCGCTTCACGACTTCCTAAAAAAGCACCTGTTAAATTTGTATTAATTACCCTATTCCAATCTTCAAGCGGCATTTCATGCGACGGTACCGCGTTTTCTATCCCTGCATTATTAATCATAACGTCAAGCGTACCAAACTCTTTCACAGCAGATTGAATGAGATTCACAACATCCGATTCGACGGTTACATCACCTTTTACAGCAATCGCTTCGCCGCCTACCTTTTTAATTTCTTCTAACACATCATTCGCTTCTGACTCTCGTGAGCGATAATTAATAACCACTTTCGCTTTTTCCTTAGCAAACCTCACTCCCATCGCTCTTCCGAGACCAGTTGCTGATCCTGTAATAACGACAACTTTCCCTGCTAAATCACTATACATTTCCATACCTCCTCTAACTTTTGGCTATACCTAACATAATTCCGGCTGCGATAATAAAAACAATACCGACAACGATACCCGTTAATTGACGTTTCGTTTTCTTTTCACCTAATATAAGGATCCCACCAAGCGTGGAAATAATAATTCCCATTTGCGATAGCGAGAAACTTGTTGCGACTCCAACACGCGGCTGCGAAATGAATAAAAACATATTTCCAGCTGCCCAAATTAATCCTGGAATAATATTTCGGATTGCATATTTATTAAATGGATGATGTTTAAAGGTAAGCAAAATCCCACCTAACACCATACCAACTGCTTGTGGCAACAAAGCTGACCAACCATCTACGTTAAATAGTCTAATCACTACTACGTAAACTAAATAGCCGACTGTTGAAATTAATAAAATTACGATACCTCTTTTAAAGTTTGCTGCTTGCTCTGCATTCTTTTCTTCTTCACTTTGAAGCGATGTTAAAATAACACCGATAATAATACAAACGAGCGCTAAAATCCCAAGGACGACCGATATTGTCGTGGACCATTCATGAAATACGATAACGCCAAATAAAGTCGTCGCGACTAATTGAAGTCCTGTTGAAATTGGCATCGTCCTCGAAACACCCATTAAATCAATACTTTTCAATTGATTTGCCTGACCAAGCGCCCAAAATAAACCTGACACAACTCCAACTCCGATAACGGTAGGTGTTAATACTGGCTTCATAAAAATATAAACAACAATTGAGAAAATAAGTGCTCCAAACGTTGTTCCGAGCGTTTGACTATACGGTCCCCCGCCCAGTTTTACGTTAAATAGCACAATACTTCCCCAAAATATAGCTGGTAAAATCGCTAAAAATATATCCATCACTCATTACCTTTCTTTACTAAATGCATAGGTTATCACTCTAAGTCATTAGAGTGAGCTTTTATTTTTTCTTTTTCCCGTTCACAAACTTTTTCTGCAATAGCGTCAGAAACATTCTTTTCTCGCTCCACTTTCTTTATCTTTACGTGATCTAAATGGTCTTCCAAAGTAAGCGTAACTTTATCGTTCGGGGGATTATGCGCTCCTTGAAATGTAAGAAATTGTAGCTTCACTTCATACCTAGGAACAAATTCATCTTTCTTGCCGAGACGCTTTATATTTATGACTGAAGCACATTCATATTGATCTTCTGTCACTTGTCTAATAACTGAATAGTACCTATTTGATAATGCACTCTCTAAAAGCTGTTCTCTTGATTCTTTCGCGAAAGAATCACTTGGAGAAGAGAAAAAAGACGCACATAGCATTGTCATAACTACACATATTTTTTTCATAATTCCCTCCTTGTTCTATAGATTAGTGTTCTCAAAACTGCCATAAAAAAACGACTTTCCCTATATAGGAAAGTCGTTTTAATGAATCCAATATTAACCACCGCTCACTGGTGGGATTAGTGCAACAACATCACCAGATTGGACCTTGTCATCTTCATTTGCATATTCTTCATTAATCGCAACCATAATTGGCTCTGAAACTGGTACATTATATTCGTTCGCAACAACATCTTTTAACTGTGCAACCGTAATATTTTCTTTCTCTATTTGTAATTCACTTGTCCCTGCTTCTTCTTGCAAGTGCGCAAATAACAATACTCGAATCATACTTATAGCTCCTTCCCAGGCTCTCCCGCCGGATATGGTGTTTTTTCTAATTGATCACCAATCCATGAGTCACCATCTTCCCAAAACTCCTTTTTCCAAATCGGAACAATTTGTTTTATGCGTTCCATAATATATTCGTTCGCTTCATAAGCCGCTTTACGGTGTGGTGTTGAAACAGCAACAACAACCGCTATATCAGAAATTTGCAACGTACCGATGCGATGTGTAATCGCAACGTGTGTACCTGGCCAATTCTCTTTCACTTCTGATCCAATTTTTTCTAGCATCTTTTCTGCCATCGTTTTATAAGCGACATATTCTAAGTATAATGTACGACGCCCTTTCGTAAACTCTCTAACCGTTCCAATAAATGTTGTAACAGCACCGCATTCACGGCGAATTACTCTCTTCGCTACCTCTTCAATGGAGATTTCTGTATCAATTACTTCATAATACGTATTTGTCATTTCGCACTGCTACTAAAAATATAGACAAATGTATATTCTTAGAGTATTCCTGCTTCTACGTGCCCTGCCTCGCTAATCACTTGCTACTACAGTTTGCTGTGACACTCCACAGGCGTAAATTCCGATGTAGCCCACCGTACATATATACAATCTATTTACGTTAGTATTGTATATTTTTTTGCTTGTAAAAGGTTGATAGATGCATTTAAATCTCTATCCATTACATTTCCACAATCACATGTATATACTCGGTCAGACAGCTTTAAATCCGACTTTTTTTGACCGCAACATGAACATATTTTAGAAGATGGATAGAATCTGTCCACTTGCCGTAGTTCAATTCCATATTCCCTACATTTCGTTGATAACCATGTTTTAAAAGCATAAAAACATTGTTGCGCTACAGCTTTAGATAGATGTTTGTTCTTCATCATACCTTTCACATTCAAATCTTCTACTGTAATAAACGTTGGCTTGGTTTTCACCACATTTGTTACAATAGACTTTACATACTCTATTCGAATATTCGCTAATCGAGCATGCAGCTTTTGCACTCTAAGAACATTTTTATCTATATTCACTCTTTTATTAGTAACAGATTTTTCACCTCTCTTTTTTAGATTTTCAAATTTACGTGCTAAAGAGCGTTGTTCACGTTTTAACCGTTTTTCTATCTTTTTTACTTTTATTGTTTTGTTGATGTTCTCATGAATGATACCATCGCTACGTGTAGCAAAATCCTTCACTCCTAAATCAATCCCTAGACCTATTTTATTGAGTACTAACTTTGTTGCCATTTCTTCCAATTCGCAAAGTACAGATACAAAATATCTTCCTGCTCTTTGATATACTGTGCCACTTTTTACAGTTGCATTTTTAGGGATATACCCATATTCTTTTAACCTTGTCCAACCAATTGTGGGGATTTTTACTCTATGTCTTTCTACTGTCCAATCTGTTTTATTGTTTTTCGGAAAGTAGCACTTCACATCTTGCTTCTTCTTTTTCTTATATCTTGGAAACTTAGATAAACCTTTAAAAAATCGCTTAAAAGCTTTATCTCCATTCATAATCGCTTGTTTTACCGCTTTGCTCGACACTTCTTTAATCCACTGGTCACACTCTTTTGTATGAATATTGTTCAGCCATTTAGAAAAGTCATAGCCACTAAGAAATTTCCCCTCCGACTCATATGCCTCTTTATTTTTAGAGATATACAGGTTATATACATAGCGACACACCCCAATAGTTTGACGGATTTTACTAACTTGTTCAGTTGTCGGTTTGATTTCTATTAAATATGCTCTTTTCATAAGTCTTCATCCTCCGACATTTTCTTTTTGTATTTTCTCAACCCATATATTCTACAGCTAAATACATGAATGATAGATATTAAATCCTGAACAAGTTCTTCTTGAATACCCATATATTCCTTATACTGTTCTTCTGTATAGTATCTTCTTCCTTTTGGGTTTCGGTAAGCAGTTAAAGCACCTTGATTGTCCCACCTTTGTAATGTCTTAACAGAAACATTAAGCATTTCTGAAAATTCTTTCGGTTTATATTGTTTCATAAGTACTTTTTATTATATATGCCTACTTTTGTCTATGTTTTTGTTTACTGTTTCTTTCTCCTTACCGTTTGTACAAACCAGTCTATGTACAACTCTTCTTCTGTTATATGAAATACTTTATATTCTTCTCGTATATTTGCCGGAACATCATACCACGTAATAACCGCCACTATATTTTCTACTTTATGTAAAAGCTCAATGTCTTCCGCAGAACGAAGTAACACTACTTTCGAGTAATTCTCTTTTTTATAGCCTTCTATTAAAATTGTATCCACTTCAAAAAACTCATATAAGCGAATAATTTCTTGCAAGGACCATTTCTTTCTTAGTGAAGAAAGTGAAAGCAATCCAGCACCTTCTACACTACTTACGACAGCACCAGCTTTACGGTGTCTTTCGCTATCTTTTTGCGCTACTTCTGGAAAGCCTCCGTGCCCGTGATGTTTAATTGTAGCAACTTTCATTTTTCGTTCAGCTAATGCATGCACCACTTTCTCAACAAGTGTTGTTTTCCCGCTATTTTGATATCCTACTATTTGTAAGATTGAAGGGGCTTTGCCCATGGCCAATCACATCCCTCAGAGTGCTCTAACAATAATACGGATACTTTCATTCCGGTCTCAAATCCTCTCGTTCCTCCAGGTAACACGATAAAAGCATTCGCCTCTGCAAGTGAAGATACCGCACTCGATTTATCTAAACCAACTGGCATCGCTTGTAACGCCCCGTCCACAATTGTTACGTTCGCTCTTACGAAACGAGTAAATGGATTTGGCTTTGGAAAATCTTTTTGTAAAATAGCATCCGCTCTATATACGTGAGGTTCCTTCGCATACAAATACGTTTTTATAATTGGATGCACAAATAATTCAAAGCCTACATAACAAGCAGACGGATTTCCTGATAAACCAAAGAGTAACTTTCCATCAACTTCAGCTACTGTCGTTACACTTCCGGGCCTCATGGCTATCTTATTAAAGAGTACATTTGCCTGTAATCTTTCATAAATAGCTGGTAAGTAGTCATAATCTCCTACTGATACACCGCCTGTTGTAATTAAAATGTCGACCTCATCCATCGCTAATTGAACAGCTGTAAAACATGCATCTAACTCATCCGCGAGTTGACCATAATAACGAACTTTCCCGCCAGCTTTCATAATTTGAGCTGCGATCATATACGAGTTACTATTTCTAATTTTCCCCGGTTCTAATGGCTCATGTACTTCTAATAATTCACTTCCTGTCGTTACAATACCGACAACAGGCTGTTTTACAACTTTCACCGTGCTATATCCAAACGTTGCTAGTAAGGCCGCAACACCTGGATTAATTGCAACACCTTTCTTAACGAGAACTTGATTTTGTTTTATATCTTCTCCTTTAAACGACACATTGTCACCGTTATTAAAAGGACGTTTTAACTTCATATATGTTTTCCCGTTCTTCTCAAACCCTTCTGTCAGCTCTAGCATTACGACTGCATTGCAATCTTCTGGAATAGCTGCTCCTGTCATAATGCGAATTGCTTCAAAAGCTCCTACTTCCTCTAAAAAAACGGAACCCGCCCCGATTTCTCCTATTACTTCAAATTCAACTGGATTCTCTCGAGTTGCTTCTTTCGTATCTTCTGCTCGAATGGCGAAACCATCGTAAGGGGAACGATCAAAATGAGGAACGTCATGATCTGAGACAACATCTTCCCCGAGAATTCTCCCGTAACTTTCCGTAATAGAAATTTCTTCTACTTCACCATGCTTCGCATATTTCATTACCCGTTCTACTGCCTCAGCAACTTGAATTGGAATTCGTTTTTCTACCATCGTTTCTCACCTCATATTTGCAATTTTTTTTATCTCGATTAAACTTTATATATTCAATAGAAATTATTTCAAGGAGGAATTCCATGTCTTCATTTACACACTTTAATGACCAAGGACGCGCGAAGATGGTTGATATAAGTGACAAAAAAGCAACCGTTCGAACAGCAATTGCGTGCTCTAGCATTGTCGTTACGAAAGAAATTTACGATAAAATCTCTCACAATGAAATTGGGAAAGGTGACGTATTAGCAGTTGCGCAAATCGCAGGCATTATGGCTGCGAAACGAACTTCTGATATTATCCCAATGTGCCATCCTTTACTATTAAAAGGTGTTGACGTTTCTTTCGATTGGAAACAATCAGAAGAACAATATCGTTTACTCATTGAAGTAAAAGTTAAAACAGAAGGTAGCACCGGTGTTGAAATGGAAGCTTTAACAGCTGCTTCGGCTACCGCTCTTACTGTGTATGATATGTGTAAAGCTGTCGATAAAGGTATGATTATCGGCGAAACGTACTTACTTGAAAAAACAGGCGGAAAAAGTGGAGATTATACGAGAAATTCATAATCCTTTCTCCGTTGAACCTAAAGGATTCCCTTTAGGTTCAACCTATATATCTTGCATATAAACTTTTCGCTACATTTATATCATTCGTCCCATGAATGAAAGCTCTGCCATCTGTAAATAAAACAAAACGATATTCTTCTACCGGAAACGACAATAAATAAGGTGTCGCCTTTATCTCTACGCTTCTTTGTAAGCGCTTTTTAATTTCTTCCAAATTAAAATTCTTCCGCACACCTGGACGAATTTGCACTGTATTTCGCCCACATAACACTTCTGTTTTCGTTTGTGCTTCAAATGTTAAACTCGGATATGTACGTAACCTTCCGCAAGATAAACAAGTATCTTTTTTCTGCCTATTCACTTTAAATGCCATCTGTTGATTATTCCAAAGATCAAATGATAACATCGTTTCACGAAGCGCTCCGTAGTCTTCTACTAATATTTTCAGCGCTTCCGTAGTTTGATGCGCAACTACTAATTGTACTGCCGGTTGTATAATACCAGCTGTGTCACATGTTGCTCCGCTCGCCGGATGCTCCATTAAACAGCGAAAACACGGTGTTTTCCCTGGTAAAATTGTATACGTTACTCCGTAGCTTCCAACGCACCCACCATATATCCACGGAATATTATACTTTTGTGAAATATCATTAATGAGAAGACGCGTTTCAAAATTATCTGTCGCATCTAATATTAAATCTACACCATTCACTAATTCTTCCATTTCTTGCACCGTTACATCTGTCACAACCGGAGTTATTTCCACCTCAGAATTAATCGCTCTTAAATGCTCTGCTGCCGCTACCGCCTTCGGTTTATACTGCTTTGCATCTTCTTCTGTATATAGTTGTTGTCTTTGTAAATTACTCCATTCTACATAATCACGATCAGCAATCGTTACTTTTCCAACACCCGCTCTAACAATCGCTTCTGCATTTGCCGCACCGAGAGCACCAGCACCAATAATAAGCACATGCTTCTCTCTTATTTTTCTCTGCCCTTCTTCTCCAACACCAGAAAATAATATTTGTCTTGAATATCGCTCCTGCATGCGATAGCCCCCTTTCTTATCCTCCTATATAAGACATTTCGATTTTCGGACGATTTTTTGCACTTTCTTCTGTTCGTTCATCCGAATACCTATCTTTTCTATTCATCCATACATCTTGTATAACACTTAATAACTCCTCATCCGAAAGATTTCCTCTAAGAAGTTCTCTTACATCCAAACCCTCTGTCGCAAATAAGCACGTATAAAACTTTCCATCTGCCGAAATTCTCGCCCTCGTACAAGAGACACAAAATGACTCAGAAACAGATGTAATAAAACCAACTTCAACATTTGTTCCAACGTACCGATATCGCTTCGCAACTTCACCAAAGTAATGCGCTTCAGCTGGCTCAAGCGGATACACCTTATGAATCATCTCAATCAATTCTCGTTTTGTAACGACTTGATCAAAATTCCACCCATTTGTACTACCAACATCCATAAACTCAATAAACCGAAGCGTGATTCCTTGCTCTTTAAAATACGCAGCCATCGGTAGTACTTGATGATCGTTCATCCCTTTTTTCACAACCATATTTACCTTTACTTCCAGTCCCGCCTCTTTAGCTGCTATAATTCCCTTAATTACCGGTTTCGTATTAATATTTCGACCATTAATATTCTTAAATATGTCATCATCTATCGCATCTAAACTAACATTCACTCTATGTAATCCAGCTTCTTTTAATGCCTTCGCTTGTTTCGTTAAATGAATAGCATTTGTCGTTAACCCTATATCTATTAGCCCATCAATTTTCACAAGACGTGCAATAAGTTTTGTTAAATCTTTACGAAGCAGTGGCTCACCGCCAGTAAGTCTAATTTTCCGTACACCGATGCTAACAAATAATTTTGCCAAACGCTCAATTTCATCAAAAGTTAGTAAAAACTCATCTTTCAAAAAAGCATAATCTGGCCCAAATATTTCCGCCGGCATACAATATGTACATCTAAAATTGCAACGATCAATGACAGATATACGTAAATCTTGAAGTGGGCGTCCAAAAAAATCTTTAACCATCTCCTGCATCGCCACCCTCCCTTTCTGCCAAATTTCTTTCTTTTCATTCTATTATAATATATTTTCGAACTGCGATGTTTTTGCTCAAGGGAATAAAGTGAAACTTTAAATAATTAGAGGGTATCCACTCCCTCTGGTTAACGAGGTTTACTTCCAGATACAAGGATAAAAAAACCTTGAAACATAAAAGTTTCAAGGTTTTCTGCTTATTAACTTAATCTAATAATAGTTAGAGTAGCCCCTGGCGTTGCCGTAGATAATGTAGCCAATGCAACTAATCCGAATAATTGTAAGCTGACTGCAGCTCCAGCAGGCAAGTTAGCAATTATTGTTGCACTAAATGAACCAGTAGCCACTGCCGGGGAGTTTATCGTTCCCGCAAGCGGACTGCCATTTACAGTTATACGAGAACTTACAAGTAATCCTGCCGTTAAATTAATTGTATAGGCTATATAATAGTTTCCTGCATTCGCAACTGTAAATACAGTATTTCCACCACTAACGGTTATTCCTGGTCCAATATTTTGATTGTTTGGTAACGGAATATTCGTGCCACCTAACAAAACAGAAATAACACTTCCTGATGTATTATTCGCAAACGCATACGTTGCAGTTGTACTAACTCCGGTCACCCCGGTCGCTCCTGTGGCTCCGGTTGCTCCAGCTCCGGTTGGACCAGTTGGACCTTGGATTCCTTGTGAGCCGGTTGGACCTGTATCTCCAGTTGGACCTTGTGAACCCGTTGCTCCAGTTGCCCCCGCTGGACCTTGGATTCCTTGCGGGCCTTGAATTCCTTGTGGACCTGTCGATCCGGTTGATCCGGTTGCTCCGGTTGCTCCGGTTGCTCCCGTTGGGCCTTGTATCCCTTGAACTCCTTGGGGACCTTGTGCTCCCGTTGCCCCTGCGTCCCCTGTCGGACCTTGTGGGCCTTGCAATCCTTGCACACCTTGTGGACCGGTTGGACCTATCTCTCCTTGTACCCCTTGGATTCCAGTTGGGCCTTGTGGGCCTGTCGGACCTTGAATACCTTGAATACCTTGAATACCCTGTGGACCTTGTGCTCCAGTGGCTCCGGTTGCTCCTTGAATCCCTTGGGGACCTTGTAACCCTTGAATTCCTTGGGGACCAGTTGGACCTATGTCGCCTTGCGGGCCTTGGATTCCCTGTGGGCCTTGATCTCCTGTCGCACCAGTTACTCCTTGTATCCCTTGCGGACCTTGTATCCCTTGCGGACCAGTTGGACCAATATCTCCTTGCACACCTTGGATTCCTTGGGGACCTTGTAACCCTGTCACTCCGGTTGCTCCCGTTTCTCCTGTCGCTCCTGTCACTCCAGTTGAGCCTGTCGCCCCAGTATCTCCTGTTACTCCTGTCGCCCCGGTTGCTCCTGTCGGGCCAGGTGGTCCACCAGATGGACCTGTTACTCCCGCCGGACCTGATGGCCCCGTTGGGCCGGTCGGTCCTGCTGGTCCTCCAGATGGGCCTGTTACCCCTGTTGGACCGGTTACTCCTGTTGGACCTGTAGTGCCTTCCCCTGTCGCCCCAGTTGCTCCCGTATCTCCTGTTGCCCCCGTCGGACCTTGGATTCCTTGAATTCCCTGTGGACCTTGCACTCCTTGTGCGCCCGTCGCTCCTTGAATTCCTTGTACTCCTTGCACACCTTGGGGACCCATCGGACCTGTTGGACCAATCTCCCCTTGAGCACCTTGCACTCCTTGGGGACCCTCTGGACCCGTTGCTCCTATTTCCCCTTGTATCCCTTGAATTCCAGTTGCTCCTTGTACTCCAGTTGCTCCCGTTATCCCTTGCACACCTTGTATTCCCTGAATTCCTTGTGGACCTTGTGGGCCTGTTGCTCCTACCGACCCTTGAATACCTTGTATCCCCTGAGGACCCTCTGGACCCGTTGCTCCAACTGGCCCTGGCACACCTTGTATTCCTTGCGGGCCCTGAAGTCCCTCTGGGCCTTCTGGACCTGTTGGTCCTATATCACCCATCGGACCTTGTATCCCTTGAACTCCCTGTGGGCCTGTTGCTCCTGATGGCCCTGGTACTCCTTGTATTCCTTGTGGACCTTGATCTCCTGTTGCTCCTGTGGCCCCTTGAGGCCCTATAGCCCCCTGTATACCTTGTGGACCTTGATCCCCTGTTGCTCCCGTTGCCCCTTGAATACCTTGAACTCCTTGTATTCCTTGTTCACCAGTTACTCCCGTCGGACCAGGAATACCTTGAATACCCTGCGGACCTTCTGGACCTGTTGGACCAATTGGCCCTTGAATCCCTTGGATTCCTTGCAAGCCCTGTGCTCCCGTGCTTCCAGTCGCACCTGTACTTCCCGTTGCTCCTGTTATCCCTGTACTTCCTGTAGCTCCAGTATTCCCAGTTGCTCCAGTCGCACCTGTACTTCCACTCGGTCCACCGCCCGGACCTGTCGCACCAGTCGGCCCCGTCGGACCAGGAGGTCCTCCAGATGGTCCAGTTATCCCAGTTGGACCTGTTATTCCAGTCGGGCCTGTTATCCCCTGACCAGTTGCTCCGGTTGCACCTGTATTTCCACTCGGTCCTTGTGTTCCTTGTATCCCTTGTGCTCCTTGTATTCCTTGTGGACCAGTTACACCCGGTAACCCTTGGACGCCTTGAATCCCTTGAGGTCCCTCAGGTCCCGTCGCTCCAATTGGCCCCTGTAATCCCTGTATCCCTTGTATACCTTGTGCCCCAGTCGCTCCCGTTGGACCAATCGGACCTTGTAACCCTTGCACCCCTTGAGGTCCTGTCGCTCCAGTTTCTCCTTGTGGGCCTCTCAATCCTTGTGGGCCCTGCTGTCCTTCTGGTCCAGTTGCACCTATTGGCCCAACTGATCCTTGTATCCCTTGCACACCTTGAGGTCCTGTCGGGCCCATCTCCCCCATCGGACCTTGTAATCCTCTTGGTCCTTGAGGTCCTGTTGGGCCTTGTGGACCGGTTGGACCAGTAATCCCTATACCTGTAAACCCAGTTGGAACAGGGGGGAAAGTAGGCCCAATAAGTTCAGGTGGAATTCTAAAATTAGAGCTTAACGAATTTTGCTTCCGATTATTATCACGATTCTTCACACTTTCACCACCTACAAACCTTCTTTTTCATAATAAATAAACCTCTTCTTAATCTATTTACAAAAATAATTTCCAAGACTATTTTTATTTTAAATAATAAAAACTCCCTTAATTCCTTAAGGGAGTCCTGCAATTGAATCCATATTATCTGTATTAGGGACAGCTTGTGCTATACCCGATGCATTTACACTTTGCCCCATATTTGTTCCTGTTACAGTACCAGCAGGAGTGCCTCTCGTATACGTTGTCGTCACCGAATCACCCGGCTGTAAACAAAGCTTCGTCTCCGTCCCTATTACTGTAACAACATCAATCCAAGTGCACCCCATTGAACCACTATATGATTTCGAAGCAGTAAATGAAGTATCACTCAAATTATCACCGGTAAATATATTTCCAGTGTTATTCACAATAACAAATTCTTTTATATGAGCAGGCATAATTACACTCTACCTTTCCTCTATGAACCTAATGTACGTGTACTTGTTGCTAACGGCGGAAGAAACACTGATGTTCTAATGACTGCTTCTGGCTGTCTTTTCCCATTTAAAAAAATAGCCGCACTCGACCCTCCAGCACCTGCATATACTTTTGCTACAGCTAAAGGCGAGATATCATAACAGTCGCCGACATTAACAGCTCCTGTATTATTAATAATTTTTACTTTACGCAAATTAATCCCCATTTACCCCTCCTCCTTTTTATACTGTATGCAAAAGAAAAAAACTTGAAACAGACTCGTTTCAAGTTTTTAACTATTAACTATTTCGTCTCACCTTCATATTGAAGCATACCGCCAACCATATTCACTGTTTTAAATCCTTGCTCATTTAAATAATGACATACATTTTCACTGCGCATTCCTGAACGACAAATAAAGATATATTCATTCTCTTTATTAAAGAAATCTACTTTATGTGGGATATCGCCCATTTTAATATGTACAGCTTCTGGAATCTTTCCTGCCGCTACTTCTTCATCTTCTCTTACGTCTACTAAAAATAACGTTTCTCCATTTTCTAAACGCTCTTGTACCTCTTCTGTAGTAATTGTTTTAACTTCTGTCATATGTAGTTCCTCCTTATATACAATAAAACCTTTAGTTTCTTTTTCACAAACATTCTCTACCAATTTTAGCACGCAAAAGAAAGAACGCAAAGAATCGAAAAACTATTTCTCAATTTTCTCGCAAAACTTATTCTTTACAAACATAACTCTTGCATTGTATCCTCAATATACTTGTTTTATGAAAGGAGCCAATGAAAATGACACTTTCCCTTTTCATAATGGGCATCATTTTCTTAATCGCTGCAATTATTACTCTTAGTATGAAAAATACTAAAAAAATAAAATCACCACAAGAAATGTCATTCTTATTTCTATTGCTTAGTATCGCATTCTTCGGTATAGCAATTGCCACATATATTTTCCGTCTACAAATCATGTAAAAAAAGGTGCCTACTACAAACATTGCACCTTTTCCCCATCATTTGTCTTCTAAACAAAACTAGATACTTTCCGATTTAAAAATTCATAAACTTTCTTTTCAAATAAATGAATATCAAATGCTCCCGCCATATGCCCATTTATACTTTCTATCTCATACACTTCCGCATACTTCCCTTGTTTTTGCAAAATATCTACCATTTTATAGTTGTAACGAGACGGCTGAAGCAAATCTTGTTTACATGGAATCATAAGTACATTCGCTTCTATGTTAGAAAGAGATTCTTCTAATGAAGAAAACCCATATGCAATATCATGCAATAAAACTGCCTTTGCAGTATACATCCATGAATTTGCATCTACTAACTCCATACTTCTATATGTCGCTTTATTTATCTCTTTTTCAAATGATGTTAGTGTAGAAAACTTTTCATAAGGTTCTATCTCTATACTATTACGAGGAAATGCCATTTCATAAAAATGCTCATCAAACGCGTTCATAAACATCATTCTATTTGCTAAATGAAGCCCCTTTATCGGCTGCTGTTCTCCATATTTTCCCTCTTTCCAACTTGGATCTAGTTGAATAGCCTCAATTGCATTTTGCGCTACATTTACCGACGTAATAATTGGATTTTGCGGATTTGTAATAACCCCAATCATGCGCTCTACCATATGAGGATAATGAACGGCCCATTGTTGGGCAATCATCCCGCCAGCTGACGGTCCCATAACAGCATGTAGCCTTGCGATTCCCATATCTTTTATTAACTCATATTGCATACGAGCTACATCAAGAAATGTAAAAACCGGAAAGTCCATCGCATATTCCTCTCCAGTTTTCGGATTAATTGATTTCGGTCCCGTTGTAATTACATAAGGGTTCTTCACCTGCACATTACAAAGATTATCGGTGCATATAACAAAGTATTTATTTGTATCAATTGCTTTTCCTGGTCCAATTAAACCATCCCACCAGCCAGTCTCCTCATCATGCGCTGTATATTTTCCTGCCGCGTGACTCGTTGCACTAAAATAATGACAAATCAAAATTGCATTTGACCTTTCTCTATTTAAAGCACCATACGTCTCATACCCCATTTGAATAGGAATTGCTCTACCATTTTCAAATGTAAACTCCTTTAAAATAAACTTCTCCTTTTTTACAATTTGCACAGACTCACCCTCTTCTCGTCATAGTACGTACCTGCTTACTAAAGGATTTTTTCTATGCAAAACAATCTCCTCCTTCTTTTCATAAATAAATGAATAATATACAAAATTAGCCACACAATAGCACTATATTACACAATTAAAGAGGGCATACATATGATTTGGAATTGGCTACGTAAGAAAAAAAAATCAAGTACACCGGAAGCAAACGAAACAGATAACTCGGAGCAGCATTCTAACAATGAAGAGGATGATAACAAAGAACAGACTAGAAGTATGAAACATAATAAAGGTAAAAATAACGAGCAAAAAGATTCTTCTCAGGATAAGCAACAAAGTGCTAAACAAGAGGATTCTTCTCAGGATAAGCAACAAAGTGCTAAACAAGAGGATTCCTCTCAGGATAAGCAACAAAACTCTAAACAAGATGACTCTTCTCAGGATAAGCAACAAAACTCTAAACAAGATGACTCTTCTCAGGATAAGCAACAAAACTCTAAACAGGAGGATTCCTCTCAAGATAAGCAACAAAGTACTAAACAAGAGGATTCCTCTCAAGATAAACAACAAGGTGCTAAACAAGGTGATTCGTCTCAAGATAAACAACAAAACGCTAAGCAAGATGAACCTTCTCAAAGTAAGCAACAACACTCTAAAGGTAATAGTATTTATGACTTTACAAAACCAGAAAAAGATCGGATTCATTCTCTACAAAATTTAATAGAGAAACTCAAAAGGTCTAGTGATTTTGTTAATTATCATACATCTGACGATGAAACGATGCCTTATTGGATTTCTTACTATCGACCTTCGCTTGATGGTGAAAAATTACAAAAGTATTTAATGCCTACTCTATTAGAACGACCTAACGCTTCATTAGAAGAGCTGAAAGAACATATTCCGATGAGCGGCATTACGATTACGAACGATTTACAAAAAATTGAGGATATGGTTTTAAAGGGGCATGCGATTGTTCAAGTAAATCAACAAGATCAAAAGTGTATGCTCGCCAACATTGCAATTGATAATTATCGTGCACCAACTCCTCCTTTAAATGAATCGACTGTTATCGGTCCTCAAGAAGGTTTCGTGGAAGATATCGATACAAATATTAATTTAGTTCGGAAACGTCTTCCAGTTTTAGATTTACAAACAAAAGAAATGATTGTCGGTGAATTTTCCAAAACAAAAGTTGTCATGATGTATTTAGACAACCTCGCTGAAAAAGAGAATATAGATTTTCTCGACGAGTCATTACGCGCTCTTGAATATGATCAAATTAATGATAGTGCTTATATACAAGAACTAATGGGAGAAAAGTCAATTTTCCCTCTCTATATCAATACAGAACGTACTGATAGAGTTACAAAAGCACTCATTGATGGAAAAATAGCTATTTTTGTGGATGGTTCTCCCAGTGTCCTACTAACACCTGTATCCTATTTCGATTTTTTCATTTCCCCAGAAGACTATAACGTCTCCTGGATGTACGCTACATTTTCAAGGATTTTACGCCTTATCGCCGTTCTATTCTCGATATGCGCTACACCATTATACGTTGCAGTTTTAAATTATCATTATGAACTCATTCCGAGTGATTTGCTTGAAACTTTAATTTTATCAAGAGCGCAAGTACCATTCCCACCTTTAATCGAAGCACTATTTTTAGAACTTGCAATCGACTTACTGAGGGAAGCTGGCGCGAGGTTACCGATGAAAGTTGGTCAAACGCTCGGTATTGTAGGCGGTATCGTAATCGGGCAAGCATCTGTACAAGCTGGTTTAACAAGTAATATTTTATTAATTATCGTTGCCTTATCAGCACTCGCTTCCTTTATTACACCTATTTATAAAATGGGTAATGCGGTTCGATTACTACGCTTCCCATTTCTCATATTTGCAGAAATAGGAGGACTTTTCGGGATTTCTCTTGGATTTATCTTCTTATTTACGCATCTATTTAGGCTTACTTCTTTACGCAAGCCATACGCTTTGTTCTACCCAACAAGACAACAATCTGTTAAAGACTCTTGGATTCGTTTCCCTTTAACAATGATTGATACACGGGATGTACAAGCAAGGCCACAACATGTAAAAAAAGCAGCGAAAGGAATTTCAACAAAACATAGATCAGACTTTGATGATTAAGAAATGAGGTGCATTCGATGAGTAAAGTTCAAGAAAAATATCAAATATCTCCTATTTTCGTTTTCTTCTTAATTCACGGTGCACAGTTCGGTGCTGGCGTTCTCGGCTTCGCTCGAATCACCGCAAAGGCCGCTGGATACGACGGCTGGATCGGCGTTCTAATCACAGGACTCTGTATCCATCTCCTTATATGGATGATGTATTTTTTATTAAAAGAAACAAATGGAAATTTAATTGATTTACAACGACAAACGTTTGGAAAGTGGATAGGAAATATCTTTAATATCATCTTTGCAGCTTATTTTTTAATCGTCAGTATTTCGGTCATTCGAACGTATGTTGAAATTATTCAAGTATGGATGTTCCCAACTGCTTCCACGTGGATGTTAACACTCTTTTTATGCTTAGTTAGCTATTACATTGTCTCTTCTGGATTTCGTGTCATTACCGGTATTTGCGTCATCTCTGTTGGTGGTACATTGGGATATTTATTTTTAAGCTTATTCGTTTTGAAATATTCACATTGGGAGAATTTACTGCCTATATTCACACATTCTTTTTCAGACATTTTAAAATCCGCTCAAGTGTCAATCTACAGTATGACTGGTTTTGAGATTTACCTCATGGTGTATCCATTTGTGAAAAAGCCTATGCAATCTCATAAATACGCTCAGCTTGGAGCACTATTTTCAAATCTTCTATATTTATTTAGCACCCTTTTAGCCTTTGCATTTTTTAGTGAAAAACAATTGTTAAAAACGATATGGGCCCAACTTTCTATGACCCAAGTCATTCAATTACCGTTTATAGAAAGACTCGAATATATTGCAATTTCAGGCTATGCACTCGTTATTATTTCAAGTTTTATCCTCCCTTTATGGGCAGCAACGAGAGCAACACATGAAATATTCCGTGTAAAACAAAGAGGGATTTTAATCGCTTTTATGTTTATCACTCTCATTGTTTCACAACTTTTAACAAACAGACACGATATTAATAATTTTATTAGTAATGCATCAAAGGGGAGTTTTTGGCTTATTTATGTATACATCCCAATCCTATTTATTATTGTGTGGGTGAAAAGAAAATGGAAAAAATCAAAAGCAAATTAATGCTTATTTCTTGTATAGCACTTTTTAGTTTAACTGGATGTTTACAAAAAAATATTATCGATGACGTACACCTTATACAAGGAACTGTCTTTGATGTAGCAAAAGATAATAAAATAAAGGTAACATTTGTTTGTCCTATTCAGCAAAAAGGTAACAAAGTTCAAGTTTTTGAAGGGACAGCAAATGCGGTAAAACAAGTAAAAGCAGACACATCTTTAGAGTCTTCTCAACCATTTGCCAGCGGACAAATGCGTGTTTCTCTATTTACCCTCCGAATTGCTAAAAAAGGAATGGTTGCTTCCTTCGATACATTAATTCGTGATGTAAATATCGGAAATGCCTTATATGTTGCTTTACTCGACGGCAATGGTACTGAACTTTTAAAAGGAAAGTACACGACTTCATCTAACGTTGCAATTTATATAAAAAAAATGCTAGAACATAATATGGAGACCGGTCCTTTACCAACAGATAATCTGCATATAGGAGCATTCCGTTATTATCAAGAAGGGCAAGACTACTATATTCCAATTTTAAAGAAACATGGTGATAAAATAAAAATCACGGGAATTGGTCTTTTTAAAAAGGATAAATACGTTGGTAAAATCGCGGAAAAAAATATGTTTATATTCAAAGGACTTTTAGAAAAACATAAGTTAGATTCACATGAATTTAAAGCAGATCCTGGGTACGTAATGATTAATAATATTCGTTCTATTCCAACATACGATATAAAAATAAAAAATGGTAAGCCTTCCTTTTCCATTCATGTTAAACTTGAGGCTCGTATTCAAGAAGTATCGAAACAAATTAACTTAGAGAATGTTAAGAATACAAAAAAGATTGAGAAGGTCGTTCAAAAACAATTGGAGACACAAGGTCAGAAATTAATTAAGCAGTTTAAATCTTTAGATGTCGATCCTCTCGGGCTAGGAGCTAAATATAAGCAACATTATCGACCATTCAAATTAGAAGAGTGGAAACAAATGTACAAAGATGTTCCGGTTACTATAAAATACACCGTAGACATTACAAATTCTGGTGTAATTGAATGAGAAATGATTGAACTCCTCTCTCCAGCATGATACAACGGAGAGAGGAGTTTTTTATTATCAAATAGAGAGAAGATATTTATGGGGGAGCTTATGTCTAAAAAATTAGTAAAGCCTATTTTAAATGGTATTTTATTTCTCGGCGTCTTTTTATTTGCTCATACATACTTAAAAAATGTTTCCTTCACACGTTACTTACTTGTCGTTATACCAATGTTACTCGTCGGTATTTTTGGCATCGATCTTATTTCATCGCTTTTAATAAAAAAAGAAGAATAACGAGCGAACATCTTATTTCGATAAGATGTTCTTTTCATTTCATAATCACCTTATGTTACAATAAACTTCGGCATAACGTAAGAAAGGATGAAACAACATGACAAACGAAAAAGGTTTAGATAAAGGATACGAACTTGTTGCGAAAATGCATGAAGTATTCGGACATCCTGTGACAAATACCCCAACAAAATTAACAGAAGAGCGTGCAAAAATCCGTGCAAGTTTTATGCAGGAAGAACTAGAAGAATTTCTAGAGGCAACGACTGTTGAAGATCAATATGATGCACTGATTGACCTTATTTACTTTGCATTCGGAACGTTTGCAGAAATGGGTGTACGTCCAGATAAAGGATTCGAAATTGTAAACAACGCCAACATGGCAAAACTATTCCCTGATGGGAAGCCTCGATTCCGTGAAGGCGACGGTAAGATTCTAAAGCCAGAAGGCTGGCAAGCACCGGAACCACAACTTCGTGCTGAAATTGAACGTCAGCGTCAAGAAGCTGAAAAAAACTGCTAGGATTTCCTAGCAGTTTTTTATTATGGCTTTTTTTCTGCCAATCATTAATGACCCACGTGCCCTGCGTGTCCTGCTGCTCCACTAATACTAGCTGCTCCTGCTGCTGCCCCTGCTGCTCCTGCTCCAATTCCACCTGTCCAAGGAGAAGATTGTTGTTGTTGTTGATATTGCTGATATTGCTGGTGCTGTTGGTGCTGTTGACCTTGATGACCTTGATGACCTTGGTGACCTTGGTGATGGTGGTGATGTCCATGGTGACCATGTTGGCCTTGGTGAGTTTGATAAAGAACAGCTTGCGGATGAATGTGGTGGTGACCGTGGTGATGTACTTGTTGCCCCTGATGACCATGTTGACCTTGATGATGGTGATGACCATGATGACTGTGTTGACCTTGATGGTGGTGATGTCCATGATGGCCGTGTTGACCTTGATGGTGGTGATGTCCATGATGGCCGTGTTGACCTTGATGGTGGTGATGTCCATGATGGCCATGTTGACCTTGATGATGGTGATGATGACCATGGTAGCCGTGAACTACTTGCGGATATCCACCTACTCCTCCTGCTACAACACCTACTCCTGGTACCGGAAATCCTGTCTGCACTCCTCCAACGAAAGAAGGAAATGTAGTTGGTGCTCCTACTGGAATCCCTGTTTGCACGCCAGCTACTGATGTCGGAAAGCTCCCTGTTACTGTAGGAATTCCAGCCCCTGATGTTGAAAAGCCTCCCATTGATGTAGGCATTCCAGTTTGCATGCCAGGTACCGATGTTGGAAATCCTCCTGCTGCTCCACCCATCCAGCTCGGAATTCCACCGTATCCTTGTTGGCCAGCTCCTCCCATTAACATCATTTGTTCATAACTACCCGATCCACCTCCGAAGAAGCCATGTGGTGCATTATTGTCCATCCCTTTCATTCCTTTCACCTCTTCTACTCAATTTAGCCTACCTTTTTTATCATATTTCCTATAGAAAAATAGGTGTTTGTCTGCACTAGAATTCCGCTCCTTTTTCTTCATTCATGATAAAATTAATTAACTGAATATTTTTTCCAGGAGGTATTTCTATTGAAAAACGTAATAAAGGCTTCTATCAATGACTTAGATGCAATCTTACATATAGATATTGATGTAATAGGAAACGATAGTAGACGAGATTATATTAAGGAGACTATTAATGAAGGTAGATGCATCATTGTAAAAGAAGATAATTCTATTTCCGGTTTTCTAACATACGATACAAACTTCTTTAGTTGTACTTTCCTCTCATTAATCATTGTTTCGCCAACTAAAAGAAGGCGAGGCTATGCAAGCTCGTTAATCTCATATATGTTAAGTCATTCTCCTACTCGAAAAATATTTTCTTCAACGAACGAATCGAATGACAGTATGCAGAAAGTATTTAACGCGAATGGTTTTATACGTAGCGGAATAGTTGAAAACTTAGATGAAGGTGACCCTGAGATTATTTTCTACACAAAAAAGCTCAGAGCCTAAATGCTCTGAGCTTTTATTTAGCGTTAATTAGTTTGCAACAACGTTAACAAGTTTTCCAGGAACAACAATTACTTTACGAACTGTTTTCCCTTCAATTTGGTCTTGAATTGCTTCAAGTGCAAGTTGTTCCATTTCTTCTTTTGATGCGTCTTTACTCATTGTTAGTTTTGCGCGAACTTTACCCATAACTTGAACAACAATTTCAACTTCATCTTCTACAAGTTTAGACTCATCAAATGTTGGCCAGCTTGCATATGTGATTGTTTCATTGTATCCAAGTTTGCTCCATAGCTCTTCCCCGATATGAGGTGCAACTGGTGCAATCATTTTTACGAAACCTTCTACATATTCTCTTGGAAGTGTTTCAGCTTTGTATGCATCGTTGATGAATACCATCATTTGAGAAATCGCTGTGTTGAAGCGAAGCTCTGCATAGTCTTCTGTTACTTTCTTCACTGTTTGATGGTAAGCTTTTTCAAGCTCTTTATTTGGTGCGTCAGTAATTTTCTCACTTAATTCACCGTTATCTTGAACGAATAGACGCCATACGCGGTCTAGGAAACGACGAGCTCCGTCAAGACCATTTTCAGACCAAGCAATTGAAGCATCTAATGGTCCCATGAACATTTCGTATAGACGAAGTGTATCTGCACCGTGGCTTGCTACGATATCATCAGGATTTACAACGTTACCTTTTGATTTACTCATTTTCTCGTTGTTTTCACCTAGAATCATACCTTGGTTGAATAATTGTTGGAATGGCTCTTTCGTTGGAACTACACCGATATCGTATAATACTTTATGCCAGAAACGAGCATATAGTAAGTGAAGTACGGCATGTTCTGCACCACCGATATAAATATCAACTGGAAGCCATTGTTTTACTTTTTCAGGATCTACAAGTGCTTCGCTATTGTTTGGATCGATGTAACGTAGGTAGTACCAACAGCTACCAGCCCATTGCGGCATTGTGTTCGTTTCACGACGACCTTTTTTACCAGTCTCAGGATCAACAACATTTACCCACTCGTCAATGTTAGCAAGTGGTGATTCACCTGTACCTGAAGGACGGATGTTTTCTGTTTTCGGAAGAACTAATGGTAATTCCTCTTCTTTCACAGCTGTCATTGTACCATCTTCCCAGTGAATTACTGGAATTGGCTCACCCCAGTAACGTTGACGGCTGAATAACCAGTCACGTAGACGGTACGTTACTTTTTGATTTCCTGCGCTCGTTACTTCAAGCCATTCAATCATTTTTGCGATTGCTTCTTCTTTATTTAAACCATCAAGGAATGCTGAGTTTACGTGCGCACCATCACCTGTGTACACTTCTTTCGTAATATCTCCGCCTTTTACAACTTCCTTCATTGGAAGATTAAATACTGATGCGAATTCATAATCACGCTCATCGTGAGCTGGAACTGCCATTACAGCACCTGTTCCGTAAGTTGCAAGAACATAGTCAGCGATCCAGATTGGTAATTTCTCACCGTTTACTGGGTTAACTGCGTAAGCACCAGTGAATACACCAGTTTTCTCTTTCGCAAGTTCTGTACGCTCTAGGTCACTCTTCATTTTTACAGCGTTAATGTAAGCTTCTACCGCTTCTTTTTGTTCTGCTGTTGTAATTTCTGCAACAAGTGCATGTTCTGGAGCTAGTACACAGTATGTTGCACCAAATAATGTATCAGGGCGCGTTGTGAAAACTGTGAATTTCTCGTCTGTACCATCGATGTTGAAGTGTACTTCTGCACCTTCAGAACGACCGATCCAGTTACGTTGCATATCTTTTAAGCTTTCAGGCCAATCAAGCTCATCTAGATCTTCTAATAGACGATCTCCGTAAGCTGTAATTTTTAACATCCACTGTCTCATCGGACGACGCTCAACTGGATGTCCACCACGCTCACTCTTACCGTCAATGATTTCTTCGTTTGCAAGTACTGTACCAAGTGCTGGGCACCAGTTTACAGGTACTTCATCAACGTAAGCTAAGCCTTTTTCAAATAGTTTTAGGAAAATCCATTGTGTCCACTTATAGTAGTTTGGGTCTGTTGTATTTACTTCACGGTCCCAATCGTAAGAGAAACCTAATGATTTAATTTGATTACGGAATGTATTAATATTATGCTCTGTAAATTCAGCTGGGCTGTTTCCAGTATCAAGTGCATATTGCTCTGCTGGAAGACCAAATGCATCCCATCCCATTGGATGAAGAACGTTATATCCTTGCATACGCTTCATACGAGATAAAATATCTGTCGCTGTATAACCTTCTGGATGTCCTACGTGTAAGCCTGCACCTGATGGATATGGGAACATATCTAGTGCATAAAATTTTGGTTTTTCTGTCTCATCTGGCGTACGGAATGTTTTATTCTCTTCCCAGTACCCTTGCCACTTCTTCTCAATTTCTTGATGATTAAAGCTCATGAGATACCCTCCTTGAAATTCTATTTATTTTCACCGCCCAAAATACAAAAAACCTCTCATCCCTAGAAAGGGACGAGAGGTTATAGATTCCCGCGGTACCACCCTAAATTAATGTACAAATATACATTCGCTTAGATCCGTAACGTGGATTAACGGCAATTGCTACTATTAGTTTCACAACTGCAACTCAAAGGCGAGTTCATAACGAAACGTGGATTGACTTGCACCGACCGTCAACTCTCTAAACCAGCTTCTATTACTACTACTCCTTCTCACTGTTATTACACATATAAGTTAAGTGAACTATCCTTCACCTAGTATCTCTTAAGAGCTTACTTAAAGCGAGGACTTCTCGGTTAATCGTTACTCTTAATAACTAACGAATTCATCTTAAGACAGCCGAGCTATCTCCCTTGTTCTAAAGGTTGTTTTATTTAAATATATTCTAAAACATGTTACATGTTCCGTCAAACTAAACTGCAATTTTTTCTTCAACTGTTTCTTCTACTTTTACTCGTTTATCATAAATGCTCGTTGCTATAAGCGCTACTACAAGCATTACCATGATTGCTATAAACAATACTTCCATATTGTATAAATCCACAATTGCTCCGCCAACGACCGGCCCGAACATTTTCCCTACAGTCGCCGCACTATTTACAACCCCTTGATAAAACCCTAATTTATCTTTTGGTGCAAGTATATTTGCAATCGTTGGAACCGCAGGCCATACAAATAACTCACCTATTGTTAATGTTACCATCGCAACGAGGAACATCGTAAATTGCTGCGCTTGGCTTAACACAATGAATGACGCCGCAAAAATGAAAATCCCAATCATAATTTGCTGTTTTAAAGAACGCTTCATCCAACGAATTAGCATACTAACAAGTGGCTGCGCACAAACAATCATCGCTCCGTTTATCGTCCATAATAAACTATAGTGACGAAGGCTAATATTCAATTCTTGCATATGTGTTGCAATCGCTCCTTGCCACTGTACGTATGTAACCCAGCATAAAGCATATGCTACACACACGATAAGAAGTGCTTTAAATCCAGGTGTAAGTGACCACCCTTTTTTCGTTTCGACTTCTTTTTGCACTCCTGGCTCTTTCTTGTCTTCCATACCGCGGAATCCAATAAAAGCAATTAAGAAGAAAACAAAGTATAAAATAAAGTTCGCTAAGAAAATATAATCAAAACGATACGATGCAACTAATCCACCACATGCTGTTCCGATCGCAATACCAACATTTTGTCCAACGTACATCGCATTAAATGCCCGTCTTCCGCCTTCTGGCCAAACCGTACCAACCATCGCATACATCGATGGGAAGACCATTCCAGAACCGAAGCCGATTAACGCTAGCCACACAACATATAACGGCCAACCGTGGAAGAACACAAGACCTAAAATCGATACAAGTGTAATCACAATCCCTACTAAAGTTGATTTATAACCGCCCCATTTATCAAATAAAACACCGCCGAGCAAGTTTCCGATTACACCAGTAAGCGAATTGATCATTAATACCATTCCGGCCACAGATAAAGATTTTCCTAGGTGATCATGCAAATAAATTGTATTAAAAGGCCATAAAAAAGAAGCACCCGTGACATTAATAATCATCCCAGCTACTAATAGCCATACTTTCCTTGGCATAGTTTCCCCTCCTATTCTATTTTTTTCGTTCATATATATAACAGTAAAATTGTAGTCGTTTTTAAATAGGAAGGCAACTGATTAATAGTTGATGAAATTCAGATAATGGTTTTGCGATAAATGAAATTATACTGATTGCTTCTTGGATTATATCAGCGATTATTAAAATATATCGACTTACCGACAAAAAATGACAACAGTAACAATATATAAAGAGGCTGCATGAAGTTCATGCAGCCTCTTTATACTATCCAACTTCCTTTTCTCGCTTCGCACGTTCTTTAGCACTCCATTTAAAAACCTTATCTAGTAGCGAGTATATTCTCCCAGACTCTTTCGTTAATAATGGTCCTAACGATGCCAATATTAAAACATATAAAGCAGAGAATGGTTTAATCGCTGCCATTAAGCCGCCCGCAATTCCAATATTCGCAACGATAATAGAAAATTCTCCGCGTGATACAAGTGTTAAACCGATATTCGTAGAAGCCTTATGCGATAACCCAGCTTTACGCCCCGCAACCATTCCAGCAGTAAAATTACCGATAAGAGTAATGAAAACTGCTCCTAATGCCAACCACACTGCTCCTCCAAGTGAAAATGGGTCTATACTTAAACCGAAGCTGAAAAAGAATATAGCTCCAAAGAAATCACGAAACGGAACAACGAGCTGTTCAATTCGATCACTATGCTCTGTTTCAGAAAAGACAAGTCCTAGTAATAATGCTCCAATCGCCTCCGCGACATGAATCGTTTCTGAAAATCCTGCTACAAAGAACAAAATAGCGAATATTACGATAATAAAAATTTCATTGGACGAAATATCTAACATTTTATTTAAAAATCGTGTAGCTTTTCTAGCAACTACAAAGAATAGTAGCATATAACCTACTGCGATTAAAATAGATGTAAGAGCACCTACAAATGACGTTGCCCCTCCGAGTACTAATCCTGAAACGACTGATAAATATACCGCTAAAAAGATATCATCAAACATAATGATTCCTAAAATTAGCTCCGTCTCTTTATTACCAGATCTTCTTAAATCAACAATTACTTTCGCAACAATTGCACTCGATGAAATTGTTATGATTCCAGCAATAATTAATGTTTCTAATAAGGGGAAACCCATTATATATCCGTAAAGTAAACCTAATATAAAATTAAGCGATATATGAACAGTTCCCCCAAAGGCAATTGATTTTCCTGATTTAATTAATTTTTTAATTGAGAATTCTAAGCCTAAATAGAATAAGAGGAATATAACGCCAACACGGCCGAGGAAGGAAATAACTTCTCCACTTTCAATAAATCTTAAATCGATAAGCCCTAAATCTGGGGCATGAGGCCCCACTAGCATACCGAGTATAATGAGAAACGGAATAATCGAGAACTTTAACTTTGCAGCGAGAATAGCTGCAAAAGCGACTAATACTAACGCAGTTCCAACTTCAAAGATTAAAGTATCCATCGATTATGAATCCCCTCCTACTGAAAGCAACTCATTAATAATTCTTTTTACTTCATGTCGTTCGCCTGATAATACGAGCATATCGCCAGCTTCAATAATAGAATCTGGGCCTGGATTAAAGAACTTCTTCATATTCTTTTTCAAAATGGCAATAATCGTTACGTTATATGTGTTTCGGACATGTAAACTACCAATTGTTTTTTGTACGACTGGTGCATTATTTTCCACCTTAAACCACTCAATTGATAATCCTTCAAAAGCCATTTCAATCGTATCTAAAGCTTGTGGTCTATATACCATTCCCCCCAATATAGCTGCAATTTGTCTCGCTTCGGAATCACGAAGAGAGACGCTTGAAATACTCTCCTCATGATCAGCATCAAAATGGTACATTTCTCTTCGGCCATCATCATGAATAACGATAACCATCTTTTCATTACCTTTTGTAATCACTTCAAACTTACATCCAATACCCGGCAGTTCACTCTCTCTAATATTCATATTTTCCGCCTCCTAATTTTTTAGTTACGGCTTTTATAAATCGACATCAATCTCCGTTTTAAAGGTCTCATCCTTTGAGATACCTAAATACTTTAGCGTCTCTGATGGAGTCGCGTGATGAAAATGTTTTTGCAATAGCGCAATCGCTATCCCTCTTTTGTACGCATGAAATCCGAATGTTTTTCGCATTGAATTCGTTCCGATCTTACCAACAACTCCAACTGCTTCTGCTGCATTATGAATTACACGATACGCTTGTTGGCGCGTAATTGCATTTGGCGTTTTATTAGATTGAAATACGTAATTTTCTCTTTTAACACCAATAGATTGTACGTAATCTAAAAGCGCTTCTTTTACTTTTGTATTTAAATAAATATCTTGTTTAAATTTTTCATCTTTCACAGGAAGAGTATAAAACTCTTTAACAGTCCCGTCTTCATTTAATACATCTTCAAATTTCATGCTAAGTAGTTCTGTAATTTTTAATCCTGTGTTAATTCCAATAACAAATAAAAGATAATCTCGCTGGGAGTGCTCTTTTAAATATTTTTTCATAGCCTCAATTTGGCTTATATCTTTTAATGCCTCTACAACTTCCATACATGTATTCTCCTCATCTTATGAACGGTAATTTTCTCATTATGTTGTCCATTTTACCTTATCATGCTATGAGATTTCCATGTGTTATCCATTATTTTCACAATATACTTAGGTGGTTCTGAAAACTTTCAATGTGGGAACTTACGATTGTATAAATACGTTGCGGTAAAAAAATGTGGGGATAAAAGTTCAGCTTCTTTCTACAGATTGGATTCCTCCTTTCCTTATACAGCTACTTCTACTTTTATATTACGTTACTTACTTACATTATATTATATATTTCAGTAACATAAAAGTGTTTTTTCTGAAAATAATAAAAACCGAGCGTTTTTGCTCGGTTTTTATTATTAATCTTCTTTCGGAAGAACAATTCCTTTATACAATTGAACTGTAATGAAGTAATAAATCGCATAAATAACTACGAAAATTACGATTGGTACCCAAATACGGAAGTACGGATCGACTAAAATAAATCCGAAAATATTCATACCAACTAATACGTGAGCGATACCCACAATTGCTGGGAATAAGAATACTAAGAATAACTCTTTATAAATTGATTTTGTTAATAATTCACGGCGCACACCGATTTTGCGAAGCATTTGATAGCGCGTAATATCTTTTGATGCACCAGAAAGAATTTTAAACATTAAACAACTTGCCATCATTGCTAAGAACGCAATTCCAAGGAAGAATCCCATAAACACTGTTCCGCTTGCAACGCCGTAAAACCCATTGTAAGTTTGATATTTACTATCCATTTGTTCAGCTTTTACATTTTTATATTTAACTAGCTGCAACTCGTCAAGTTTTTTCCACTCTTTTGTATATGTTAAGAAGTCATCTGTTTTTCCGATAAATGCTATACCTTCTTTACCATTTATCCCATCGTACATTTTTTGATCTACAATTTTAATTGCATGATCTCTGTATATATAATACGGATGAATTGTACTAAAAGCATCTATCCATTCTGCTGAAAGTTCTTTAGCGTTCGCATCTTTTTCATTCATTTCTCTAGAAACTGCACCTGCTTGTAGTTCCTCTGAAACGTTCTTCGTATTCACTAAATCTTTCATTGACTCCATATTTGCCATATCTCTTACTAAAGGACGATTCTTTTCTAAATCTTCTTTTACATAGTAAACGTATTTATCATCTACTTTGTAACGATATTCACTTTTCTCTTTAAATGTAATACCATCTAATATTTTCTTTTCTTCAGCTGTTGGATTATGAACTACTGAATCATAGATTACTAAACCATCAACCATTTTTATAACATTATTTTTAAATGCCATACCACCTGAAATTGCACCAGCTCCAAGCGCTACTAACATCGCTACTGTCGCAAGTACTTTCGTTAAACTATTAATACGAAAATTTAACTGTGCAAATGTAAAAGCATTAAGTCCTTTTTCACTACGCTTTTTATTACTTTTTAACTTTTTAATAATAACCGGAAGAAGTGATCCAAATAGCATGTAAGTACCAGCTGTTGTTGTAACTAATGCAATAAGGATTCCCATCTCTCTTAGTTTTTCCATGTAAATCATTGATGCATATCCAATGCCTAATAAAATAACCGCAAGGAATGCAACTAAACCTGTCATTTTTCCTTTTACTGCAACACGCTCTGTTTGTGCGTCTGCATGTACAAGTTGCAGTACAGAAATACGTGATAATTTAATACTATTCATAATTGCTGATAATACAAATAATGCAAAGAAGAAAATACAAGTAACAGTCATAGATGGTAAATAAAATGCTTTATAGCCTTCACCAGTAAATTCAAGCTGTTTCATTAATAACTGTCCGATACCTTCTGCAAGCCCTATACCAACTGTAATACCAATCGCAAGAGACGCAGCACCTAATACAATGGTTTCAATAAACATAAGTAATGTAACTTTATGTTTTTTTGCTCCTAACATCATATACATACCAAATTCTTTTTGACGAAGAGATAATAAGAATGAGTTTGCATATAAAATGTAGAAGAACGTTATAATTGCTAATAAAAATGATCCCGCTTGGAATACGAATCCAATAGATTTAATCATTGAATTAGATTCAAGAAACGCCTTATTAAGTGCTAACGTTTGAAACATGTAAAAAATTGAAATCGACATGACAAGACCGACAAGTAAGACGATATAATCCTTCAGCTTACTTTTGAGCCCTGACATGGAAAGTTTAAATAACATACTGGAACCTCCTTTCTTACGCTTTTTGTGTACCTAAGTCTGCAAGTACATCTAAAATTTCTTTGTAGAACTCTTCACGCTTACCACCGCGATGAATTTCTTTATATAACTCACCATCTTGAATGAATAAAATACGCTGACAGTAACTTGCACTGTACGGATCATGTGTAACCATCATAATAGATACGCCTTGATCTTTATTTAAGTTTGTCATCGCATCAAGTAAACTCGTTGCATTTTTAGAATCAAGCGCTCCTGTTGGCTCGTCCCCTAAAATAATTGCCGGCTCATGCACTAAAGCACGCGCTGCTGCCGAACGTTGCTTTTGCCCACCAGATACTTCAGATGGGTACTTTTGAAGTATTTCTGTAATCCCTAACATATCCGCTACTTTCTCGACTTTTGGTCCAATGTTACGTGATGCAACACCTTGAAGAGAGAGTGGAAGTGCAATGTTTTCATAAATAGATAAGTTCTCTAATAAGTTAAAGTCTTGGAAGATGAACCCTAACTTTTGTGAACGGAAATCAGAAAGCTCACCTTGTTTCATTTTCGTAATATCCGTACCCGCAATTTCAACAACGCCGCCCGTTGCTTTATCTAACGTTGAAATTACATTTAATAATGTCGTTTTACCAGAACCAGATGGTCCCATAATTCCAACAAACTCACCCTCTTGAATTGAGAATGTCACACCTTTTAACGCGTGTGATTGGTTCTCACCTTTTTTACCGTACACTTTTTGAACGTTTTTCACATCTACAACTGGTTTCGTCATATATATCCTCCTACGCTTGTTTTTCCATTACCTATTTTGCGCCTTTTGGAAGTGAACTGCTATTTGTTAACATTACAATTACCTTACACTTTTGTAAGATAGAAAATGGATGCGTGTAAGGTTGGCTTTTCATACTAGTTCACATTTCGACATAGTAAATCGGTAAATGAAATTACATCGGCGATTGTTAAAATATATCAGCGGTTCTTACACTTTTATCAGCGATTTTTCAAATATATCGGCGATTCTTACACTTTTATCAGCGATTACCAAAATATATCGACTTATCGACAAAAGATGACAATAAAAATAGGCTGTTCCGCGAAAGGAACAGCCCACTGATTAAAGTTTCACTTTATTTCTTTAAAGGTGTTACCGTCCAGTACGTAATAACACGCCAAACCCATTCTAATGGACCCATTTTAAAGATTTTCATCCAAATTACACTAAATACAATTTGAATTGCATAAATTGCGATACATACATATAGCGTCTGCATGTATGTTAAGTTACCTGCAAAGTTAAATACACTACCAGCAATTAAAATCATTGCCGTTTGTCCGATATAATTTGTTAAAGCCATACGACCGTAGTATTTCAATGGTGCTAATAATGTTTGAACTGGTTTTAACTGAAGTAATAAAATTAATGCTCCTACATAGAAAGCTGAAATAATTGGTCCAACAGTAATACCAATTTTTAGAAACTGGCTTGCAGCATCCATTGTTCCATCTTCATTCATCAATATCATATTTACAAATGGGCCAGCAGGCACGTGTCCATATTGATACCATACAGCTGCCACACTTAAAACAAACATAATGCCTGTAAAAATAGCGACTTGCTTTATGTTTTTTGAAAGATTTTCAAATACACGATATTGTCCTGCAGCAAGACCTAATAAAATTAAACCAAGTGGTAATAGTTCTTTAACACCCATTACACTAAAGGCTATTGTCAAAATAAGACCAATTACTAAGTTCGCTTGTTTTTTCGCTTTATAAAACGGTAAAACGATTAATCCGCAAATTGCATATAACGTTAACGCTTCTCCAGGCTGAAACATGTAATGAATCAAACCAAAAATAAATAATGCAACTACGCGGCGGAAAAATAGAACATATCCATTTTTCCCTTTCGCAATCGCTCTTGTAATGAAGATATAGAATCCCACTCCAAATAAGAATGAGAAAATCGAGAAGAAACGACCTTCTACAAATAAGTATAGAAACCTTTGATAGCTAGCATCTACTGTATTAGGATCTGGAGTTTTAATATTAAGTAGTGCTAAAATATTTACTAAAATAATCCCCAGTAATGCGAAGCCACGAATGTAATCTAACTCATCAATTCGTTTGTTTGTAATATTGTTCCCCATAAAGCAGCTCCTTGTCCAAAATTTAATCCTCCCTTACTCTACTGGAAAAGGACAATTACAACTATCGGCAAACCTTACAGAAATCTTACACTATTGTCATATAGCAAAACAAAACCAGGTCATATTGCGACCTGGTTTACTCTGATTGCTTTGATTTTTGAGGTTGTCCTTTTTTACTGTTACGCTGTTTCACTTGAACAATCGGATCAAGTTCATTCGAAAATTCAGCGTTATGTCCATTTTGTGTTTTTTGTTCTGGGTTATTTTGATCTGAACGTTTCGCCATTACATTCACTCCTTATTAGTGCGGTGTAATAATCATTTGATGTTGCAATTGGCGAATTGCCATACGCGCTCTATTTAATTGCTCACGTTGCTCATCATTCGCATGTTGTTGCATCGTTTGTAAATCGTTATATGCTTGTTCTAATTGCAACTGCGCATCCGAATACTCCATCGTATTATAATGCTCTTGTCTCATGCCTTGTTCTAATTGTTCTTTCGCATATTCCACCGCTTGTTCCGCTTGTGTAATATACGATTCAAGTGATTGACGCTCTGCCATAATTGTCCCTCCTTGCTTCAATTCCCCTTTAGTGTGTCCCTTCCTTATGAACCTTATGAGTATGTTATAATGGATTTTGTGTTATTTTGACTCGGCTTAGGAGGGAAAGTAATGAAGGTTCAAAACCCTTTTCCATATACAAACGACAATAAACGTTATCATACATGGAATTACCATTTACGAAATGAATTTGGTGAAAAAATCTTTAAAGTTTCATTAGATGCTGGCTTCGATTGTCCGAACCGTGACGGTACAGTTGCTTATGGCGGTTGTACATTTTGCAGTGCTGCTGGATCTGGTGACTTCGCTGGCGATCGCCGCGATGATGTTATAACGCAATATCATGAAATGAAAGAAAAAATGCGCTCAAAGTGGAAAGACGGAAAATGTATCGCTTATTTCCAAGCGTACACAAATACACATGCACCACTTGAAGTGTTAAAAGAAAAATTCGAACCGCTTCTAGCAGAAAAAGACGTTGTCGGTCTTTCTATCGCAACTCGTCCAGATTGTTTACCGGACGATGTTGTTGAATATTTAGCGGACTTAAATAAACGCACGTACCTTTGGGTTGAACTCGGACTACAGACCGTTCATGAACGTACTGCAAACCTTATTAATCGCGCTCATGATTATCCTTCTTACGTTGAAGGTGTAAATAAATTACGTAAGCATGGCATTCGGGTTTGCTCTCATATTATTAACGGTCTTCCTCTTGAAGATTACGACATGATGATGGAAACAGCTCGTGAAGTAGCGAAACTTGACGTACAAGGAATTAAAATCCACTTACTTCATTTATTAAAAGGAACGCCAATGGTGAAGCAATATGAAAAAGGACAACTCGAATTCCTTTCTCTTGAGGATTATGTAAGCCTCGTTGTTGACCAACTTGAAATTATTCCAGAAGACGTAATTGTGCACCGCATCACAGGTGACGGTCCGCCTGATTTAATGATTGGCCCAATGTGGAGCTTAAATAAATGGGAAGTTTTAAATTCCATCGATGCAGAATTTGTACGCCGCGGAAGCTGGCAAGGAAAATATGCAAATGAGGAGAAACAACAATGAAATTAGAACGTGTATTACCGTTTGCTCGCACGCTGCTGCAAACGGCAGTAAAAGAAGGCGATTACGCTGTAGATGCAACTTTAGGAAACGGCCATGACACTTGCTTCCTAGCTGAAATTGTTGGAGATAACGGAAAAGTATTTGGATTTGATATTCAAAAAGAGGCGATTGAAAGCTCAACAACTCGTCTAAAAGAAAAAAAACTTTTCGAACGTACTGTTTTAGTTCACGATAGTCACGATACACTTCTATCCATATTACCAGAAGATGCAAAAGGAAAAGTAACAGGTGCAATTTTCAACTTAGGTTACCTTCCTGGCGGAGACAAACATATCGTCACAAAACCGAACTCAACAATCTCGGCGATCGAGCAATTATTAGAAGTAATGGCGCCTGAAGGTATCATCGTCCTTGTCATTTACCACGGACATCCAGAAGGACAAGTAGAACGCGACGCTGTTCTCAAATTTGCCGAAGAACTAGACCAAAAACAAGCTCACGTACTGCGATATGGCTTTATTAACCAGCAAAATAATCCGCCATTTATTGTGGCGATTGAGAAACGATAAAGTGAAACTTTAATCAGTGGGGGGAATCCCCACTGATTATTAGTTGAACCAATCGGGCATTTATGGGCAGTTTATCTCCCAACTAACTTCTTTGCTCCAGCCGAATTTTAAGGTGGAAGTTTTACTGCCCGTTAATGTGGGGTAATATATCAACGATTTTTCAATTATATCTATCGTAACTCGGGATATATCAACGATTTTTTCGATATATCTATCATAACTTACTATATATCAACGATTTCTCGGATATATCGATTGTTCGACAAAACATAACAAAAAAAGACGTGCACTCATTGCACGTCTTTTTGTTATTCTCCTATATAATGGATGTAAACATTCTTAAAGGAGACGAAACAATGATCGGAATACTAGCAGGAATGGGGCCAAAATCAACTGGACCATTCGTCGATACAGTTGTAGCAGGGTGCCAAACAATATACGGAGCAAAGTATGATATGGACTTTCCTCATATGATGATCTATTCGTGCCCAACACCGTTTTACATGGATCGCCCTATTGATCACGAAGCGATGAAAAAAGCAATTATTGAAGGAGCACAAAAACTTGAAAGTACTGGTGCAAGCTTTATCGCTATGCCGTGCAATACGGCGCATCTTTATTTCGAGGAATTACAGCATTCTCTGTCCATTCCGATTTTAAATATAGTCAATGAGACGTTACAAGCAATTCCTAAAAATACAAAAAGAGTCGCTCTTCTCGCAACAGAAGCGACAGTTCAAGCTGGTATTTATCAAGACGGGATTGCAAAACGGAATATAGAATACATTCATTATGAAAAATGGCAAACGATGATTAATCAAATTATTACGTATATTAAAAGCGGAGAAGTTGAAAAAGCTCGCAAATTATGGAGCGCGCTCGTTGTGCAGTTAAAGGATGAAGTAGATACTGCAATTATCGCATGTACCGATTTGAATGTGGTGGCGAGTGAGGATTTTGTTGATTCTGCTCAATGTCTTGCGAAAGCGGTTGTTAGGATGTACTTATCAAATATAAAGAGATCTTCATAAACATAGAAAACACTCCTTCTAAAATGTGTTTTATGTTTAATAAAAATCCCCAAAACTTTTAACTTTCTTCACAATTCTTTCAAAGTAATCACACTTAATCTCGCTATATTAAATAAGTAGTTATTCATATAGGGAAGGTTAGGGGAACTGAAAGTATGAAACAAAATCGTTCGCTTCATTACATTTTTTGGCGTTGGCATTTTTATGCTGGACTTTTTATTACGCCACTTCTTATTACGTTGTCACTGAGCGGAATTGGGTATTTATTTCGGGAGGAAGTTGAAGATTTCATCTATAAAGATTTATATTTTGGGAAGAGTGCTCAAACAGAATCTATTTCGATGTCTGATTCTATTTCCTTAACAGAGAAAAAATATCCACATTATAGCGTGGCGAAAATTAGTGAGTTTAATGGGGATTATAATACGAGACTTACGATTGCAAATGAGTATACTGGACAACAAAAATATGTGTATTTAGATAGTAATAATCAAATTGTTGGAGATCAAAATGCAAGTGAAACGTTTGCCAATATCATGAGGGAATTACATAGTTCTCTTTTAGTTGGCGGCACTATCGTTAACTATACTGTGGAGCTTGCGGCATGCTGGACAATCTTTTTAATCATAACCGGATTGTACATGAGTATACGCCAATTCAAAAACACACCAGCATCCAATAAGCGAGAAAAAGCAAAACGACGTCATTCTATTATCGGTATTATATTTACAATTCCACTCGTTCTGCTAGTCGCATCTGGATTGCCATGGTCAGGATTTATGGGGAACCAAATTTATAAAATTGCATCGTCAAATGAATCACTCGGATATCCAAAATTGTACATGGCACCGCCTGAATCAAAAGTAAAAGAATTGCCGTGGGCAACAAGAAAAGAAGCTCCTCCTGAATCGAATTCAAATGAACCGAAAGCAATTTCTGTCCATGAATTACAAAAAGGAATTGAAATAAAGAAGCCATATGTTATTTCACTACCAGCTGATCCAAAAGGTGTATTCACTGTTTCGAAATCGAGCGGTTCTGGTATTACAGGTATGCATGTTGCACCAAATGAAGAGATAACAGCTTACTTTGACCAATATAGCGGGGAACTCATTTCCAAAACGGACTATCGTGATTATGGATTACTTGCACAATGGTTCACTTACGGTATCCCACTTCATGAAGGACATTTATTCGGATGGCCAAATAAAATATTATGCTTACTAACGACATTATCTCTACTACTTCTCATTTATTACGGAATAAAAATGTGGTTAGCAAGGAAGCCGAAAGGAAAATTAGCAGCACCACCAAAGCAAAGAGATAAGAAAAGCATAATCGTTTTCTTTATCATGATGGTTATACTAGGCGCTGTCATGCCTTTATTCGGGCTATCTGTTTTAGTGATTTTTGCGATTGAACTTCTTATATATGTATTTTCAAAAATACGATCATAATAAAAAAGCATTTGTACTCTCATGTACAAATGCTTTTTTATTTACTATTTTCTTTTTTTCTACAACTTATTAAAAAGAAAATATCTACTATAATAATCAATGCAATGATAACTTGGGCTACATAATCCATCGTTGTAGGACCACCCGCTTTATTCATCATCATATACGTTCCTGTTACAAATGAAATGGAAAGTAGCAGAAGTAATGTTACTTCAATATTGCCATATAGCTTTTGAAACAATCGCTTCATTTCAATCACCACCTTTACCATATTATAACAAATAAAACCACTCTACATGAGTGGTTTTATTCATCACTGCGCTGTTTTTTTTCGGTACATCTTCCCGTTCCAATAGAAGAATCGTGAAGTGAGGCCTCCGTACTTTACAATGCGCCGTGCCATTTTGTGCATATTCTTTTGTGCTGATACTTTTTGATCTGATAAATAAATACCAAGTAACCCTCGGCTTATGAGACGATGAAACTTCGCATGAGGCAAATCACCAATGCTCTTCTCCGCTTCTTCTACAAAGTGTTTCATCCGATCTAATATCGCTTGCTCGTTTTCGTAATAACTACAGAAATTCAAATCTCCGCCTATACGGTCTTCTTCTTGATCAATGAAATAATCAAGTAAGATATGAAGTCCTTGTACGTAAGGGAAGTACCCTTGTCTAATTTTCGCAATATCTTCATCATGTAACTCATCATGAAAGGCATATGCGACAAGACAGAAGATTCCAAGTGTAGAACCGGCACATGCTGAAAATTCAAACCAACTCATCTCTGGTAAGTTTTCTTTATGCGCTTCAAACCACTTTTGTAATCGTGGTTCTCTTTCTTCTAATTTTACATGTTTATGAATTTGTAAATCACAATAATAACAAGCAAGTTCATGAAGAACAGGAGCAATTTTGTCATAGTGCTTCGTTTTCTTTAAAACATCTTGGCATGTTTCAACAAGTTCATCTAAATAACCACCATCATCTTGATCATCACGATAACGATAATAATTACCGCCACCTTCTACTTCAGGTGATAATGCCATTAACATCGATTCATGCAGTGCGGCAAAATCATTTGGATCAAGTGATGTACTGCGATCACATAAATTATCTAAATAGTCGCTGATCGTTTGATACGCTACGATAAAACGAATACATTCCTCTCGGTGTTCATTTGCTAGCAGCGATAAAATGCCACCACCCTCACAATGAAACGTTTTATGCTCAATACTTGCGATTGCCTGACTATGAAGCTCATCATTCGGAATATGGTAGGCACGCTCTTTCCACATCGCTAGCTCATGGTGTACAACCGGAAACACATCACGGTATACTTTCGCCATGAGCGTTATGGGATTACTCGGTACGTTCACTTCTTCCTTCATCTCCTCTATTAAATGTACAAATAATGATTTATTTGTTTGTTTTTACTATATTATTGACATGTATTTCAGTAAATGACTGAATATAATTCAAAATTTCATCACGCTCATACTCATTTAATAACTCGTGATAACAATTCGGCCACTCTTTATATGCCTTATCACCTATTTTAACATTATCAAACCACATGCGGACACGTGTTTTATCTACAAGTTTATCCTCACATGCTTGCATTAGCAAGAGCGGAACGTCTGGAAAATCGTCTATTTTTTTATGAGCAATTTCGATAGACTTAATCAATTCACTATACCAACGTACTGATACTTTGCGCAAGAACAATGAATCATTCTCCATTGCATCTCTCACTTCATGATTCCTTGTTGACATTTCCACCGTAAGATTCGTTGCAAATTGCAATTTTGGAGCCACAACATTTAATATTTTTGAAGCAAATTGAAGCGGAGCAGAGGGTCCAGTCACTACCCCTAAACAAGGCGAACTCAAAATAATACCCTCTACATCTTCTCTCTTCGTTTCTTGCATCATACGAATGACGATAAGACCACCCATACTATGACCGAATAGAAAAATAGGTAACCTATACTTTCTTGCTTCTTTCACCCATAATTTAACTTCCTCTATGTATTCATCAAATGAATCAATATGTCCTCTATTTCTTGAAGTTGTTCCATGTGATGGAAGATCCCCCATCACGACGTGGTAGCCGATGTGATTCCACATTTCCGCAACGGCTTCGTAACGTCCGTGATATTCCATTGCGCCGTGCACAATAACAATGACAGCTTTCGCTTCCTCTGCTTCATAATTCCACATACGGACCTCCTCCATTTCACTCTTTCTCATAATTTGATACACTAAAACTAGTCTCTAGGAAAGGAAGACTTTACATGATATATCCTTACAAAGAAAAAAATCCGAAAATTGCGAGTAGTGCTTTTATCGCTGACTATGTTACGATTACAGGCGATGTTTCCGTTGGAGAGGAATCAAGTATTTGGTTTAATACGGTCATCCGTGGTGATGTGTCACCAACAATCATTGGAGACCGAGTAAATGTACAAGACCAATGTACCCTCCACCAAAGCCCTCAGTATCCTCTTATTTTAGAAGATGATGTTACAGTTGGGCATCAAGTTATTTTACATAGTTGTCATATTAAAAAAGATGCTTTAATTGGAATGGGATCCATTATATTAGATGGTGCTGAAATTGGCGAAGGAGCTTTTATCGGCGCTGGAAGCCTCGTTTCACAAGGAAAGAAAATCCCACCAAACACGTTAGCTTTCGGTCGTCCCGCGAAAGTCATTCGTGAATTAACAGCAGAAGACCGTAAAGATATGGAGCGTATTCGCACGCAATACGTTGAAAAAGGTCAATATTATAAATCATTACAGAAGTAAATTTCCGCTGCCATACGATTGGCAGCTTTTTTTATATAAAATCTAACTTTTTCTTTACAAAACATTATTACTCCCTCAACAAAATCTTATTAAAATAAAAGCTAATATCTCCATATATATGTAAACGAGGGAGGAGAATTTTCATGAAGGTCAGTGGATTATATAAAATAGAATGTTACATTTTCAAAGGAATTAATCGCTACTTTGATCAAAAAACATTAAATATCTTTTTCAGCAATATTACTCATATCGGTGGCGCGACTTTCTCCATCGCACTCACACTTTTCTTTTTGATTTTCGCAAAGGGAACTTTGCATCAAGCTGCAATTGCAACTGCTATTTCTTTAGCAATTAGCCATATTCCTGTACAAATATTAAAAAGATGGTATCCACGAAAACGTCCTTATTTAACAATTCAGGATGCAAAATATCCAGTCCATCCATTAAAAGACCACTCTTTCCCGTCTGGTCATACAACAGCCGTTTTCTCTGTCTTCATTCCATTTATTTGCTATAATCCAAGCTTACTTGCTTTCCTATTACCGTTAGCATTATGCGTTGGTATTTCACGTATTTATTTAGGACTTCACTATCCGTCAGATGTATTCGTCGGTATGTGCCTTGGCACTTGCTCTGGCATCATCTCTTTTTATCAATTCATCCCACTTTTCACATAAAGGAGTGATATGATGAGAGTCGCCATTTTTACCGATACTTTTACGCCACAAGTTAACGGGGTTGCGAAAACGTTAGAGCGATTAACACGATATTTTCAGAAAGAACAGATCGCCTATTCTGTTTTCGCCCCTCAGCATACAGCTGAAGATAATTTTGTAGCGAATGTGAATAAGATGAGAAGTATCCCGTTAACAATATTATATCCAGAATGTCGTTTTTCTTTTCCTACTCCGCGCATTAAACGGGAACTACTTTCCTTTAAACCTGACATTATTCACATTGCCACACCTTTCAACATGGGACTTTGTGGATTGTATTATGCAAAAAAGTTAAACATCCCAGTTGTCGGTTCTTATCATACTGATTTCGATGCCTATTTACGTTATTACAAAATCGAATTCCTCTCCAATATGCTGTGGAACTATTTAAAATGGTTTCATAGTCATATGCAAAAAAATTTTGTACCCTCTCCTGAAACATTACATCAATTAAAACATAAAGGCTTTCAGGCCCTCTCTATTTGGGGACGTGGTGTAGATTGCAATCTCTTTCATCCATCTTACAATACAGACCTATTCCGAAAAAAATATAATATTACAGCGAAGTACGTCCTTTCCTATGTTGGACGGATTGCTCCTGAGAAAGATATTGATACGTTGCAAAATCTTATCGTTAAATCAGCACATACTCGAAGCGACATTCATTGGCTTATAGCAGGAGACGGTCCTCTAGCAACAAGTTTACGTGAAGCTGTTCCGAAAACAAATATCACTTTTACTGGCTATTTACAAAGTGCAGATTTAGCTGAAGCATATGCTTGTTCTAACATAATGGTATTTCCATCAGCTACTGAAACATTCGGAAATGTCGTACTTGAATCACTCGCATGCGGTACACCTGTTATTGGTGCAAATAGTGGAGGGGTTAAAAATATTATTACAGATGGAAAAACGGGAGTTCTTTGTCCGCCTAAAAATGAAGATGCATTTCTATCATCCATTTATTTTTTATTACAAAATGAAGAAAAACTTGAGCAGATGGGAATAGCAGCTTCATCTTTTGCGAAATCAAAGAGCTGGGATGAGATCTTTCGTGGCTTGCTTAACCAATATGAAGAAGTCCTTCAGCATAACGCATCAGAGTTGCTTGCTTAAATAGAAAAACTCCCTTCAAAAAAACGAAGGGAGTTTATTACATGGTCATAAATTTTAGTTTAATAAATGATACATAAGGTTAAGCATTGTTTTATTTCTATATTAATTATATCAAAAATAAACATAACTAAACAGACTTGTAATAAAAACCCATAAAAATTAATATATGGTTATACAGTATTTTAACTGTATAATGATTTTAAGAATTCCCCTTAAAATCAACTTACTCACATACCTTTATACAGCAATTGTTCCCCAATTCTGTATATCAAAAAAACCTTTCATTCATTTGAAAGGTCTTTTTGAGCCTGCCCATATTCTTCTTTCGTATTTACATTTATAAACCAATCCGCATTCGCTTGTACATCTTCTCCAGAAACATACTTCACATTACATTGTGATAAAAGCTGCCCCATACTTCTTTTTTCTTCCTGAAGTAAAGCATAAATCTTTTCTTTCACGCGGTTATGATACGCCGCAAGTAGCGGTTGTTTTCTTCCATTAATAATAGGTACAACCGCATCATATTCATTGTTCGTTTGCTCCAGTAAAATGGTAAACCATTCATGTGAAACATTTGGCGCATCGCAAGGCATAATAGCATACCAATCTGCTTCTATGTATTCCATACCTGATACAATGCCGGCAAGCGGTCCATTTCCTTTATAGTGCGGAATGTCTTCTATAACAGGTACTTGTACGAATTGCTCTACTCGCTCTTTTATATCAGTATGGCTAATTACTACAATGTCTTGCAAGGTATTTCCCATCACTTTCACAATATGCTCAACAAAAGTAGTTCCCTTCCAAATTGCTAACGCTTTCGGCTCACCGAATCTACTCGACATACCACCTGCTAATACAATTCCAGCATACTTACTCATTGGCGATGCAGCTCAAATGTAATATGACCTAATTCCGGTAAAATTAATTTATTCATCGCAAGGCGAACCGCTCCGCTAGACCCTGGCATCGAGAAGACTACTTTGCGCCCAATTGTACCACCAATCGCTCTACTTAACATTGCGCTGCTTCCGATATCTTCTAAATAACTAATCATACGGAACAGCTCACCAAATCCAACAATTTCTTTATCTAATAACGCTGATACTGCTTCAATTGTGACATCGCGTTTCGTAATACCAGTACCGCCATTTGTTAATACAACATCTACATCTTCCTTATGATAACCAGCTAACACTGCTTGCTGAATACTTTCTTTATCATCTTTTACAATTTCATAAGAAGTTACTTTATGTCCCGCTTCTTTTAACAATTCATGTAATAGTTGTCCGCTCTTATCTGTTTCTTCCGTACGTGTATCGGAAATCGTCACGATCTTGCAACGCACTTCTTTTGGAGCTTGTTTTTTATGTTCAGTTACACTCATTTTTTATCTTTCCTTTCTTAAAGACTTTTCTTCATTTTATCATACATACCTTTACACAATTATGTATGAAGCCAATCATGCGCCATGATACAATATAAGTATACTAACCCACAAAAAGGAAAGTGCACTTTCTTATAATCCTAGACTGCACATCTTTAGCTACTCTTTATATTTTCTACATAATAGAATTCAATTTTAAAACTTGTACTAAAAAATAAATTGGAGGTCTACATAGTATGGAACTTTATAAAAAATTAACAACAACATTTATCCTCTTATTCATCGCTTCAATCACTGTCGGCTTTTCCTTAAAAGGCGCAATTCCATACGCTACATTAGTAAGCATTATATTCGCGACACTATTTTTACTAAGTAGTGCCTTTTGCGCAGGTAAAGCACGTCAAATGAAAGGTTGATTACATATGTTCCAGAAGAAACCCACCCTTTGTAAATCATGTAAAAAGGAAATACAAACGTATGAAAAGGCATGGATTCATATGCCTTTTCCAGCAAGTGGCATGACTAATATGAAAAAGTATATTGAGCTAGATGGAGAAGTATATTGCAAATCATGTATTCAAATTATAAGTAAAACGAAATAAAAAAAGCTTTGCGCTCACCGCGCAAAGCTTTTTTTCATATATTATAGACCAGCTTGCTCTTTTAAAGCTGCTGCTTTGTCTGTACGTTCCCATGATAGATCTACATCAGTACGTCCGAAGTGGCCGTAAGCTGCTGTTTGTTTGTAAATTGGGCGACGTAAGTCTAGCATTTTAATAATACCAGCTGGGCGAAGATCGAAGTTGTTACGAACTAGCTCTACTAGTACGTCTTCAGATACTTTACCAGTGCCGAATGTATCAACTGAAATTGATACTGGTTGTGCTACACCGATTGCGTATGCAAGTTGTACTTCTGCTTTTTCAGCAAGACCAGCTGCTACGATGTTTTTCGCAACATAACGAGCTGCATATGCTGCAGAACGGTCAACTTTCGTTGCATCTTTACCAGAGAATGCACCGCCACCGTGGCGAGCGTATCCACCGTAAGTATCAACGATGATTTTACGTCCTGTTAAACCAGCATCACCTTGTGGTCCACCAATTACGAAGCGGCCAGTTGGGTTAATGAAGAATTTCGTTTCTCCATCCATTAATTCTGCTGGTACTACAGCTTTAATTACGTGCTCTTTTAAGTCGCGATCGATTTCTTCCCATGTAACATCTGGGTGATGTTGTGTAGAAATTACGATAGTATCAACACGTACTGGTTTACCATTTTCATCATACTCAACTGTAACTTGCGTTTTTCCATCCGGACGTAGGTATGATAATGTATCATCTTTACGTACTTCAGTTAAACGGCGAGCTAATTTGTGAGCAAGCGAGATTGGAAGTGGCATTAACTCTTGTGTTTCATTACATGCGAAACCAAACATTAAACCTTGGTCTCCTGCACCAATTGCCTCAATCTCAGCGTCAGTCATTTGACCTTCGCGTGCTTCTAGCGCTTGGTCAACACCCATAGCGATGTCAGCAGATTGCTCATCGATAGATGTTAAAACTGCACAAGTTTCTGCATCGAATCCGTATTTTGCGCGTGTGTAACCAATGCCTTGAATTGTTTCACGAACGATTTTTGGAATATCTACGTAAGTAGAAGTCGTAATTTCCCCCGCTACCAATACTAAACCAGTTGTTACAGTTGTTTCACAAGCTACACGTGCATTTGCGTCTTTTGATAAGATCGCATCTAAAATTGAATCAGAAATTTGGTCACAAATTTTATCTGGATGTCCTTCAGTTACAGACTCAGATGTGAACAGATGACGTTTTTTTGTCATGTGGTAAACCTCCCTACAGTAATTGTATATATTGTACGGAACTCATCCTTAATTTGCCACAAACTGCGACATACATTTATTCTCCCACACAAGCATACAGAAAAACCTTTCCTACTTTACATAGAGGAAAGGTTTAATTTGCTACTTGCATACTGCTTTTTGCCCTTCGCTCTTATCGTTCGAGACCTGTAGCCTCGCACAGGTTTTAGCACCTATTCACCTGCATTTATCAATACAAGTGAGGTTGCTGGGCTTCATCGGGCCTGTCCCTCCGCCAGCTCGGGATAAGAGAGTATCCGTCCCAACCTATACTAAAGAAATGATATTCATTTGTCAATTAATATTCACATTTTCCTGAAAGTTTTTCTCAATACGCCTGAAATGAAATATTAATAGGGAAATAATGCATTCACACAAACAAAAAGAAATAAATAGTATACATTATTTATATAATTGTGTTATACTCTTGTTGGGGATTACGAGAAATATTTCATTAAATGAAAAGGATGGTATATAAATATGAGTACTGTGAATGTCCAAATTGGTTTACACGAATTATTGAACGGAAGCAATGCACAGATTCAACTAAGTGTTCCGCAATTAGTGGAAAAAGTATTAATGCGAAATGAAGGGAAATTAACTTCGACTGGTGCCGTTTCTGCTTCAACTGGAAAATATACAGGACGTTCTCCTAAAGATAAATTTATTGTGAAAGAAGCATCGGTTGCTGACAAAATTGCTTGGGGAGCTGTGAACCAACCGATTTCTGAAGAACATTTTAATAAATTATATACTAAAGTTTTAGAATACTTAAAAGAAAAAGAAGAGTTATTCGTCTTCAAAGGATTTGCAGGCGCTGACCGCAATTACCGCCTACCAATTCAAGTTATTAATGAATATGCATGGCACAATTTATTTGTACATCAATTATTCATTCGTCCAACTGAAGAAGAATTAACAACTCATGAGTCAGGGTTCACAATTGTTTCTGCACCGAACTTCAAAGCTGATCCAGCTGTTGACGGTACAAACTCTGAAGCATTCATTATGGTTTCATTCGAAAAACGTATTGTACTAATTGGTGGTACAGAATACGCTGGAGAAATGAAAAAATCAATCTTCTCTATTATGAACTTCTTACTACCTGAACAAGATATTCTTTCTATGCATTGCTCTGCAAACGTAGGTGAAGAAGGCGACGTAGCACTATTCTTCGGTTTATCTGGAACAGGTAAAACAACATTATCTGCTGATCCAAACCGTAAATTAATCGGTGATGATGAGCACGGTTGGTCTGATAACGGTGTATTCAATATTGAAGGCGGTTGCTACGCGAAATGTGTAAACCTTTCTCACGAGAAAGAACCACAAATTTTCGATGCAATCACATTTGGATCTGTTTTAGAAAACGTTATCATTAATGACCAAACGCGTATCGCGGACTACAACGATACTACTTTAACAGAAAATACTCGTGCTGCATACCCTATGCATGCGATCGACAATATCGTACTGCCAAGTGTTGCTGGACACCCAAATACAATTATTTTCTTAACTGCTGATGCATCTGGCGTATTGCCTCCAATCAGTAAGTTATCAAAAGAGCAAGCTATGTATCATTTCTTAAGTGGTTACACTAGTAAACTAGCAGGAACAGAGCGCGGCGTTACTTCTCCGCAAGCTACATTCTCAACTTGCTTCGGTTCACCATTCTTACCACTTGATGCATCTCGCTACGCTGAAATGCTTGGTGAAAAAATCGAGAAACACGATGCGAAAGTATTCTTAGTAAACACTGGCTGGACTGGTGGCGAATACGGCGTTGGTAAACGTATGAACTTAGGTTACACTCGTGCAATGATTCAAGCAGCATTAAACGGTGAACTTGCGAAAACTGAAACAGCTAAACATGATATCTTCGGTCTTGAAGTTCCACTTCACGTACCAGGTGTACCTGACGAAGTGTTAATGCCTGAACAAACTTGGGCTGATAAAGCTGCTTACAAAGCAAAAGCAATCGAACTTGCAAATGAATTCAAAGCTAACTTCAAAAAGTTCGACAGCGTATCTGAAGACATTATTAACTTAGGCGGTCCAATCGCTTAAATTAAAACTTTCTGTTGGAATAACCCTTTACTCATATGAATAAGTGTCGTGTAACCGTAAAGTTTCGCGTACTCACCGACAAAACCCAATGCGGCTTAACGGTTACACACACTTACATAAAAAAGAAGCTTACGTGAAAACGTAAGCTTCTTTCTATATCTTATATAAAGTGAAACGTTAATCTCTTAATCTGTGACTTAAGTCATAAAATGACATGCCAACATCTATAATTTTACAGAAAATTCACTTTATATTTATTCGTTTTTAGTTTTTTTATGATACAATTTACATATACAGGAAAGGGTGAGACCCATGAAAAATTTTTCTCGTACAGGAAAAATTTTATTCAGTTATGGAGCGATTCAAGTTTTTTGGGGACTTGTAATGCTTAACGTTAATTTATTTGAGCATACAAGTGAAACGATAAAATATATTATTCTAATTACCGGAATAGTTTGCTGTCTTATATCCAACTTTTTTAAAGAAGCTAAGAGTCATACTAATACGTAATTTCATGTTAACTTATTGGAAGCAGAAACCTGTATTTTATGTAAAGTTATGCTTCCTGCTGTACTATCCATCACTGAATCACTTATCCCAGAGTAAACCCATTTCAATAGAGACAAATCATGGCTTCGAACATATAAATTATATCCCTACTCACTACATCTCTCGGGTTTCACATCGTATGGGGCTAAAAAAGGCCCTGACCGCTTCTATCCGTGGCTGGATCATCTATTCCATCTAAAAAGAATTCTTTTATCTTTTTTAGCTCTTTGTTAGTTCTTTCTCATCTTTCATGCTATAGTAACCTAAATTCACAACGATTAAGAAATAACCACCCATAATCCCTACTGCAAACGCCCACATAACCATGTGGTGCTCAATTTCGTACATAATAATAGCACCCAAAATGGCAGCTGCAAAACGGTTAAACATACCGAGTGTCGGTGCTTTCGTCTTCTTTACAATACTATCTCCAAGCTTCTCAATTCTTCTCCCTAAAAGCCAAACGCAATACATACTTACAATAAGTCCAATTCCAACGCCTAAAAAGTGTGCTGAAAACGGTGTTAACATCCAACCTAGTAACAAAATACCTAGTATATAATACGATTGGATTTTAAATGATCTTAGTGACATACTAATCATGCTGTACCTCTCTTCATTCGTTCTTATCTATCCAACAAAAGATTTCTTTCAAATTCATATTCCTTAAATCCATTTCATTTAAATTAAAAACAACATAAACAGTATGTTTATATTGTTTAAATGTTTTTAGAAAATAATATTATACAAGATTTCAAACATCATATTCTCATATTTTGTGACGGTTTTTCAAACTTTTTTCGTCCATTTATGAAAAAAATGATATCAATCTATGAACATACGGATATGATGTAATAAGCACACAAATAAAGGGGGCGTCTAATGATTTATTTTTTAATGGCTCTCATTCACCTCATTATCCCTGCACTTATTGGACTTTCATTGTATTGGTACACGAAAAATCATAGCATTTTTTACGCTGTCCTCGGTGTTCTTCTTCCAGGTATTATTCTTATTACACTCTTCCGTATTCCATTTTTAAACTTAATTCCACTTATTACTGCTATCTTATTTCTCATCTTCTTACCAAAAATAAAAAAATAGGAAAGCAGATCATAGGTGATCTGTTTTCCTATTTTGATATAGGTTCCCCTACAATAGAATGAACTTTTACTTTCTCCGATTTCACAAACCATAGACCGACAAAAATGATAATTCCACCGATGATCTGTTGAAACGATACATATTCATTTGCCCAGACAGCTGCAAATAAAACAGCTACAAGCGGCGTTATATACATATATACCATCGTATGTGACGCCCCAATTTTTTGAACACCAACATACCACATTACTAAACCGAATACTGTTACAAAGAAAATAGAATATAGTAAAGCAAATAGTGTCATTCCGTGAGTAATGTGAAATGGCATGACAAATACATGTGGACCACTTAACAATAATAGCGGAATCGCACCCACTAATGCAGACCATGCAGTAACACGTAATGCTGAATATTTTTTAATTAATGGTCCTGCTAAAACAGGATAAAGCCCCCAGCATATTGATGTAATAAGTCCAATTCCATTGCCATAAAAAGAACTAGTAAGTGAATGTCCTGCTACTAAAACTAAGGCTGCACCAACAAAGGCAGTCATAGAACCGATTAACTTTCGAGAAGAAAACTTTTCTTGTTTCAGAAAAATCGCAAATGCAGTTGTAAAAATAGGTGAAATAGAAATGAGTAAAGAAGCATTTGTAGCGGATGTATATTTGACAGTTTCCATAAATAACGTTTGATACAGTACAATACCTACAACGCTAACGATAATTAATCTAGGTATATCCTTTTGCTCCATATAAACCGACTTTTCAATAAAAAAGGTAAGGAGTAACAGAAGCGGTGCCGCCGCCATCATACGAAGTGCAGTAAACTCAATTGCTGTAAATTCTAAAAGTCCATACTTCGCAATTGTATAGTTAATCCCCCAAATAATAACAACACTTAAAATTAATAACTCAATTCCCCATCTTCTCATGCGTATCCCCTCCGCAAAGAAGATTATACAGAAAATTCAATCACGTGTACATTTCATTATGTGAAAAAATCTTTTTATTATATGAAACGTTTTGGTAAATGAAATTATATCGGCGATTTCCCAAATATATCAGCGCAACTCCATTTATATCAGCGATTTTTTCAATATATCGACTTATCGACAATAATAGCGACTTATAAAATAAAAAAAGTGAGTCCAAAATACATTTTGGACTCATCTTTACTATACTCGAACGTGTAATTTCATATTTGGATTATAAAACTGGCTTGGGCTCTTCAACTGAAAAGTTCCTCCACCTTCATGCCAATCAACCGTTAACTTATCGTCCATAAATACAAGCTTTGTACGATCAGCGATAAAATTCATTGTGCTTGATTCAATATCCACATCGCGCTCATCTTTCTCTGCTACAGCTACTAAATCGATGATTCCGCTCATAACACAACCGCAACCTTCATTATCATAAAATAACTTTATATATTTCGCTTCACTTGGAATCGTATCCATAATCTTTTTATATGCTGCTTCTGTTACAGTAACGTACATATGTTAATCTTCATCCTCTCTTCTCTTATCATTCATATATTGTATCACCATTTTTCTCAAAATTTATATACAGAAAATTAAGACTAATATACAATGTATGTGATAAAGTTTCAGCAATCGAGCTTTTATGAGTAGTTCATGCAGGAGAAAGGATGTTTACTATCTGTGTTCAAACTACAACGCTATCCTATGTTATTAGGTCTATTTAGTATTTTCTTCATTTCTAGCGGAAGGCTATTACAGCATGTACTTCCCTATTCTCCTTCTATTAGCTGGATTCTAGGTTTTATTTGTTTCCTATCCGCTTCTTATTTTGCTACGAAAAATATAAACAACTCATAAAGCAAGAATCATCTTAAGGAGGATTATCAAACATGCCAGCCTTAAAAAAAATAGAGCAATCACTCGATCACTTATTCCAAATTGAAAAATACGGAAAAGATAGTGCCTTTAGTCGATTTATCCCAGCCGTATATGATCCTATCAAATTTCCTTGGCAACAATTTTTCGAAGCAAATTTTGTAGATTTATTTAACGGCCTTATGATGCACGGATCTGAAAATGTAAACAAAGTATTTTTAGCTGTATTCCCTACAGATGACGTTCTTGAAACATTCATTTCACAATCCACACCCGGTGATTTACTCTTTATGCACCATCCCCTTGTAATGGAGTGCGGTGATCCGCTTGGAAGATCAGGCCGCGGTTTCATACCAATTCCTGAAAAATATTTGCAAGGAATAAAAGAAAAACAACTTTCTATATATACATGTCACGTACCAATGGATTTTCATCAAACACATGGAACGAGTATTTCAATTGCAAAAGCATTAAACGCTACTGTAGTGGACGACTTTGCATATGGAGGTCCAGAACAAGAACCAGTTGGCCTTATTTGTGAAATAGATGAAACATCAACAGACGCACTCCAAAAACATCTAAAACAACTCTTCCAGATTCCTTACACAGACTTCGAAGGTAAACGACATGATTCCATCAAAAAAATCGCAATTATCGCTGGATGTGGCGATGTTGTATCTTTAATGAAGGAAGCAGAAGAAAAAGGTGCTGAAGCATATATTACAGGAGAAATCCATTGCCATATCGACAATGATTACGGCAGACATAAATACTCGCTCATTATGGATTATGTAAAAGAAACGAATATGTCTCTAATTGGTGTGTCACACTCTGCCTCTGAATATTTAGTGAAAGAGACATTGATGTATGATTGGTTTAAAGAGAATTTTGATGTGGATGTTATTTTGCTTCCTCAGGAAAAATGGTGGCTCTAACACTATCATTTTTTAAATTTATATACACAATACAATCGACCACAGAAAAATAGAGAAATGTGAAAGCACCACCTGTACCAACGTAAATGCTTTCGTTGTGCCGGAAAACGAACCTACTGGTAGCACCGACTTTACTGGTGCTACCAGTATTACAGCTGGAAACCTATTTTTTTGGGAGGATACAACCGCTCTTTATATTCATGCTGCAAGTGCTGTATATTCTATTTTTCTAATCACTGACATATAGCAATTCATTTCATAAAAAAAGACCCGAGATTCGGGTCAACAAATAACAGACAAAGCCATTATATATTTTTCATAGTAAAACATCCATTATTTTCTTTTTACACTATCAATATATTATTTTTCGTTATCGTCCTCTTTTTTAGAACGTCTACCTAAGAAGAACACAAAAACATCACTTCCAAATAAGTGATGTTTTTTCTATTTAATGCAGTGGTAACATAACCTCAACCGTTGTTCCAACCCCAACTTCACTTTCAAAACTCATTTTACCATTGTGGTCTTTAATAATTTTTTCTGTAACTACTAAACCTAGACCAGTTCCTGTTTCTTTCGTTGTATAAAAGGCTTCATTTAACTTTGGAATTTTATCTTTTGGAATACCACATCCCTCATCTTTCACTTGAACGATGATTCCATCTTTTACAGTAACTTTAATCGTAATTGTTCCGCCAACTGACATTGCTTCAATTGCATTTTTGATTAAATTAAAAAAGACCTGTTTTAATCGTTTTTCATCACATGTAATGGACGGTAAGTCTTTACTGTAAATACCTTGTATGTAGACTCCTTGTTTTAAAGCTGGCTTTTCCATAACTCGAATAACATAAGAAATAATTTCTTGTATGTTATGAGTTTCTGATTCTAGTGATTTAGATTTCTCAAATCCACTAAGTTCTGTAGCAATTATATGAATCCGATCTACTTCTTGTTTCATAATATCACTATAAATTTTATCCTCTGGATGCTTGTCTGCTTGTTTATTCACAAGTTTTTTTAAGTTTGCTAAAGGTCTTCTAATCTTATAACCAATAACCGTTGCCATTTTTCCAACAGCTGCTAGTTTTTCTGTCTGTTTTATTTCTTTGTCCATCATCTCAAGCGTACGAACGTAAGACTGAACCCTTAAAAATATAATCCAACATATAATAGTAAATACACTATATAATGCCATTGGGATTAAAACGAGAGAAGATTGAATAATGATTCCTGTAAGAGCGTACTTCCCGACAAGTATCGCTGGAACTAACCAGAAATATCTTTTGTTCACAAAGATTGGTGCGAACAAAATAAAAAATACTTCTACTATATTTCCACCGTCAAATTCCGCATCGCTACCATAATAAATCATAATGTTATGGATACAATCTAATACATTATAGCCAATTAGAATAATATACTTTACCACAAAAACATTCTTCCATTTCATAAAGTATATTCCAATGCAAAACAATACTACCGTCAAAAAGTAAAGCCATAAACCTAAACCATCTTCAAACTTTCCTACGCCTTCTTGCTCTCCCGCGATTAAAGGTACGATAAATTCATAGGCAAGATCATACACAAAAAATATAATAAAAAATAAACTTAAAAATACTTTCAATGCCTTTATTTCTTCATTTTTAAATATATAGCCTTTATTCATATGGTAACTCCTAGTTTTTCTTCCACTTGGATTTCAGTATTTCCACACTTCCTTGGGAGAATGATGTCTATTCTCGTTCCAGTATCTCTTTCACTTGAAATATGCAGCTCACCAAGGTGCTCGGCGACAATTCGATTCGCTACCGTAAGTCCCAGACCAATTTTATCTTGTTTCGTTGTATAAAAGGCTTCTGTAACACGGGGTAAGTTTTCTTGCTTAATACCATGACCATTATCGATTACGCTGATTATTACATATTCTTTCCCTTTATTCTCTAATTGCAAATGTAACATGCCACCTTGTTCCATTGCCTCTAAAGCATTTTTTATCGTATATAAAAAGACTCCTCTTATTTTTCGTTCATCACATTCAACTTCTATTGTTTTTTCTTCCACATTAGAAATAAACTGCACGTTTAATTCATTCATTTTTCCGCGAAGACTTGTTATTACTTGTAATACAATTTTTCCTACATCATGTTTCTTATAAATAGAAGGTTTGCATGTAGCAACTTCCATCAACTCACTTATCATATTATTCATATTTTCTATTTCAAAAATCATACGTTTATAAATAGGATCCTCTTCATGCTTCTCTCGTTGTAATTGCGTAAATCCTTTTAATGAAGCGAGTGGATTTTTAATTTCATGTCCAACAGTCGCTGCCATTTTTCCGATTACTGCTAATTTTTGTGATTCACTAGCAATCGCAATACTTTCCTTTACAGCTGAAAGATATTGTAAAAATCGATTTAAAATGATATATGCAGCTATTAACATAAGTGTACACATAATAAGGAACATAAATGCTTTTATTTCCTCTAATACAAATAAATAAATTAAATATTTTCCTACAATAGAGGAAAGCAAAAACACATAAAATTTTTTATTTAAAAATATAGGCACAAAGAAAATGAGAATAATTTCCATTATATTTGTCGCATCAAACGCCGCCTTATTATAAAAAATATACGAAACTATATTAGCGATTTCTATCCCTATGTATGCAAATATCCATGCATATTTAACAAGGTTTGCCTTTTCTTTTTTCAGTAAATATATATTCACGCATAGTATTGCTACTCCGCAAATAACTTGCCATATTATGTTGTATCCCTTATCCATTATTGATTTATCTTCTAATACGATTGCATAGAAAATTTGATATACAATAACAATGACATATAACACCCATAGAAGGATTTTTGCATTTCTTTCTTCTTCTTTATATGATAGAAAACTTTCTTTCACTTCAACACCCCTTCAAAATAATATCTCGAAGAATACCATTTATTATAATAAATGATTTTCATAGACAAACAAAGATAAATCGAACATTTGAGGAAAAACGTACCAAAAACGCAATATATTTAGACTATATACAGAGCATAAAATCTATGATCATTAATACGTATATTATGGAGGATGTTTTATATAGACGGCCTAAAAAGTAAAACAAAGCTTTTAGAATGGAGCCTATTGATAGAACAGGGGGAGTTTTATGTTTGTTACTGTCGAGAAAGATGTGCATATTTTTGTGCAAGACATTAATCCTGGTCCAGGTAGTAAGACTGTTTTCTTCGTTCACGGATGGCCTTTAAATCATCAAATGTACCAATATCAACTCAATGTTTTACCAGAGCATAGCTTTCGCTGTATCGCCATGGATATACGAGGGAATGGGCAATCTGATAAGCCATGGACTGGTTACACGTATGATCGATTAGCCGATGATATCGCAATTGTTCTGGAAGCACTTCAAGTAGAGAACGCTACATTAGTCGGTTTCTCAGTTGGTGGTGCTCTTTCTATTCGCTATATGTCTCGCTATAATGGGCACCGCATTTCTAAGCTCGCATTAATTGACGCTGTCTCCCCCTCTTTCGTTAAAAATCAAGAGTCCCCTTACGGTGTACCGAAAGAACAAGCAGATGCTCTCATTAATCAAATGTATGCTAATTTACCAAAATTTTTAAATGATGTATCTTTATCCTTTTTTAATAGAAACTTAGGGGCTGCAACCCTTGAATGGTTTTCTTATCTCGGTATGCAGTCCGCTTCTTATGCCCTTATAAAAATTTTACAAGCAGCTGCAAATGAAGATGTAACGAAAGATTTAAATAAAATTAACGTCCCAACAAAAATCTTCCACGACGTTCACGACCAACTAATTCCTTACAAAAGTGCTGAGCTTACGCAGCAACGAATTAAAAATTCTCAGTTACATGCTCTTACAAATAGTGGTCATGGTTCACCAATCGATCAAGCGGATGAATTAAATAAAGAACTGATAAAATTTTTACATGCATAACAACTGCAATACAAGAACGAAAGTTAACACAATCGATTTTTCACAAAACATAAAATTCACATATTTCTCACAAATACACAAATAAAACGATTACATTTTCATATATACTAAATGTACAAGTAATACTCCCTAAACCCAGCTTGTCTGGTTACCCCGTTAAATACTATGAAAAAAGAACTTGTATCGTTATACAAGTTCTTTTTGTTTCTTTTATTTAAAGAGGATATCTTTACTATATTGATTTCCAACGAGTAAATCATATTGAAGCATTTTATATTGCTCTAACATTTCTTTTTGTTTCTTTGTTAAATCATTGATTACTTCTCCATTTTTATCAACTTTTAATTCATCTCTAAGCACTGGTATTTCCTTGTAAAGTTCCGATAAAAATTGATAAAATAAGGATTTATTTAATCCTGCATAATCAAAAATAAGATTAGAAAAATGAATTGGGCTTACTAAACCTAAATTATCATTTGGCATATCAAAGTTTGCATACATTAATAGCGGTGTTTGCGCCATCGCTAAACGTTCATTCGGTGTTTTTTCATTCGTTATATACCCATTTTCTTTATAAAAAGATTTATTTGTTCCTAATGATGGAAGATGATCTCCAAAGAATACTAATAATGTAGGTCTATCAAAATTATCTAGTTGCTCTATTAAATATTGAAGAGCCTCATCTGAACGTCTTAATCCTTCTGTATACGTCTCTAATTCTCCCTTTGATTCTTCATTTTCTAGACCACTAATTTCGATTAGGTTTTCACCAAATCGGCCCTCTGTAAATGGAAAATGATTTTGCATCGTAACTGCATGAATAAATGTAGGTTGTTTTTGTTTCTCTAACTCAGCAATTATCTCTTTACTCATCGCTAAATCACTAATATAATCTCCATCAATATCCACATTTTCCATCGTGTCCTCTGCATTAAACTTATCAAACCCTAACACCTTATATACATCATCACGTTTAAAGAATGTGCGACCAAATGAATGAATTGCACTTGTATAATAACCTTCTTTTTTCAACGCTGTAGGAATTGATGGAATTTCTTTCTTATTTGTAATAACCTGCTGATATGGTATAGAACCTGGCTTTAACAAACTCATTGAATAACTTGTTAATGCCTCAAATTCAACGTTCGCCGTATTCCCCCCAAATGTAGGAGAAATAGTTTGTCCACCAGGAAAGTTTTCTATATAATGATGTAAATTTGGTACAGGATCTTCACTAAAAGAAAGGTTAGTTACTTTCGTCGGATCCCAAAACGATTCACTCATTACAAAAATAATATTCGGTTTCTCTTTTTTATTTTGGCTCCCTATATTTCCACTATATTGTTTTTTTATATCGTTTGCTATTTGAAGCATATTTTCTTTAGAATAATTTTTTGGTTTTTCCATAACTGTTGTATCTAAATTGCTAATAAACCCAAGTACAAAACCATTTGAAGCATAGTTCTCATTTTGATTCCACAAAACAAAATCTACACCTGATTTTTGAAATACTTTATTCATAAATGTATTCGCAAAATTACCATACGCATATAGAACAAAAATAGATCCTACTACTAATAAGGCTCTTATTCCTAGATGAATCTTTACATTTTGAATATACCTTCTCATATATATCCCTGCTACAATACAAGCTACGATACTTACGATAATGACAAAAATATAACTCCAACTAAAATAGTCCATCACCATCGGTATAACAGATTGCATATGCGTAATTTGTGTGAAATCAGAAGGATATAACGGATCACCTCTGAAAATAAGCTTCAAATAATTCACAATACATAAAATGACTAACGTACAGCTCGTTAAAACCATACTTAGAAAAACCTTACCTATTAAATTATATACAAGAATATATATTGCATAAATTACTAAAAAACTTAATATAAACTGCATATTATAAAAGTAAATCCAATTCATTGCCTCTATGAAACTCATATTAACTTGCATGACAATATAAAATAACGCTACTGTATGAGCTAGCAAAAATAATATAAAATGCACTCGTAGGGATGCTCTAAGTATAGACATCTCTTTTTTATTGAAATGCGTAATATAAAACGTTATGCCCCATACGAAAATCATCATAACACTTAAAACAAGCTTTTGATTTAAATGATCTTTCATCATGTCTAAATTGAAAACCTTTAAAATCATAAACAGCATAGTTATTACTAATAAAGTCACCATACTACTTATAATGCTAGAAATTAATATATTTCTTTTTGGAAGATGAAAAAGTGTAGAACCATACTTCAATTCATTCCCTCGTTTCTATGTCTTAATTTCCCCCGCATCGAAAGAACTATTTCTATTAAAATAACATATATTACATATTTCGTCTGCATACTTGTTTCTATCATAAATGTATTGTCTTAATATTCCCTTAATCAACAGTTAAATTGTGGCATACAAATTACTCATTCTTGAAAAACTTAATTTCAGCATTCCACTTTATGATATAATAACTATGTTTTGGAAATCCTTAATACTATTAAAGATTTCACATAAAAATACGAAAGAATTAATAAAAAAGGAGTTGCTCATTTTTGCTTACTAAGTTTAAGAGTTTGCCTAAAGCGGTATATGTAATTTTGGCGCTTTCTTTCCTGTTGCACGTTTTTTGTTTAGTAAAACAGCCAGGATTAGATGGAGAGTTAGTCAAAGTAACATATGGTGCAAATGATGCCTTTAACTATTCGTTAACAGCTGAACAACTATTAAAACATGGTGTATTTGGTTATGTGTATTTAGAACCTAGTGAAGTTCCAGGAAAAAATGCATATATTACACCAGGTCAGCCATTACTATTAGCTGGCGCTATGATTATTTCTGATATTACATCAATTCCTTACTATTACGTAGCAACTGTTATTAACATGATCATGAACCTTTGCACAGTGCTATTAGTATTCTTAATAGGAAAAGAATTGTTCGAAAAAAACATTTATGGAATTGTTGCAAGTATTTTATATGCTATTTATCCCAGTAACTATACATACTTCCGTACATTGCTAACAGAAGTTCCATCCATATTCTTATTGGCGTTATGTGTATATGTATTTGTTCTCGCATGGAAATACAATAAAGTGAAATTCCATATATGGTTTGGAATTGTCGTTTCAATTTTACTTATGTTCCGTCCAAATCCAGCTCCAATGATGCTCATTCCTGTTCTTGTTGTGTTATTTACATATGGATTTAAAGACTCCATTCGAATCGGATTGTTATGGTTTATCGGACCTTTCTTTATTATTGGCGCATGGGTTGTTCGTAACTACTTAGCACTCAACCAATTTATTTTATTCTCAACCCAAGGTGCAGATCCACTAATTGCCGGTGCAGATCCATTTAATAAAATTGGATATGAAAATATAGTAAATGAAATGAGAGCTAAAGGCTTAGATGACAAAGGTGCATACGCAAAAGAATTAATCAAGAACGGATTTAAGACGGACTTCACTTATTGGTTCTCTTGGTTCACTGTCGGTAAAACAATTGAATTATTCAAAACAGCTCCTGCTGTAGACCAATACCGTATTCACAACTTTATGCAACTATGTCATAGAGTGTTTATCATCGGTACATTCTTGAGCAGCTTCTGCTTGATGCTAAATTCATTTAAACATAAACGCGTTATGATGCTAGTAGCAAGTTCTATTATTTACATTATCTTCTCAAACTTATTCTTAGCAATTAATCGCTATGGATTTTTCATTAATCCTCTTATGTGCTTAATTCTTGCATACGGATTAATTCACATTGTGCAGAAACTTCCATTCTTCCGCACTAACCAAGCATAATAAGAAAGAGGTCGTCCACCGTTGGACGACCTCTTTCTTATTCCCCACACTTTACACACGGCCAATTTGTCCATTCTGTAATTACACTTTAATTCCGTATGTATGTGTTTCTGTATTTGTCAAAATATCTTTCACAACACCACTCACTGTTTTATGTATAAATGCAAGTTTTTTACAACTATTACTATAACGAAAAGAACCCGCCACAAGACAGGTTCTTTTCGTTATTTTATGATAAAAGAGAAGATGATTAGCATGTGTATTATATAAAAGGAAGCAGCCATATTTTCCATACGATACATACGAGTACTGTAACTACAAAATCAAAAAAATCTAATCTCGGGCCTTTTTTTTCATATTCATATGTAGCCACATATGAAACCATTTTATTTTTGTATATTTATGGATGTTTTTCTTTACAAATCGGTAAATAAGCATTTGCATAATAAAAAATCCGGCCACAAAAATAAATAATAAGATGAGAAATCCAATCACAAAATTCCTCCTATTTTTGTAGCGTTTTTTCTACTATCCGATTTTTCAAAACCCACTCTTCAAACTGGGCACTTCCAAATTCCCAACTAAGATCGCGAGCATGTACAGAAAAAACGTAATAACCGGCATATTCATCCATAAACCTACCTAACTCTACATCGTCTTTCTGAATACCGTATACTCCAAAATTAAAATACACATCCCATACGTCTTCATTCTTCCTCTTATAAGCAATCGATTCCATATCACATTCTGTCCCGAAATAATCAAGATGTAAATGTACGCTATCATCGTATTCGTACTCCATTTTATCACCCCTTATATTTGTACTTCTTTACCTCCAAAAAAATTCCTGCTATCTACACTCACATATGGGCACTTACCTACATATCATGCTTGTAGAGTGACTTCTGGGAGGTGTTATATAGTGAAAAAATTAATCGCGATTTTTTGCATCATGTTACTAGCTGTTTTTACTTTTGCTGCTTGTAGTAGTAAAAAAGAAAGTACGAAAGAACAAACCCAAAACATTCGCGTCGGCGAAGTTACCCATTCTCTCTTCTATGCCCCATTATATGTCGGGATTGAAAAAGGATTTTTTAAAGATGAAGGACTAAATATTGACCTACAAACAACAGCTGGTGGCGATAAAACGATGACCGCCCTATTATCTGGCGGAATTGATATTGCTCTCGTCGGTTCTGAAACATCTATTTACGTTCATCAACAAGGAGCGAAAGACCCTGTCATTAACTTTGCACAGCTTACACAAACAGATGGGACATTTTTAGTTTCACGTAAAAAACTAGACTCTTTTAATTGGAATGACGTAAAAGGTGTTACATTTTTAGGACAGCGTAAAGGCGGCATGCCGCAAATGGTTGGGGAATACGTTTTAAAGAAAAATGGCATTGACCCTCGGAAAGATACGAACTTAATTCAAAATATCGAATTTGCTAATATTGCAAATGCCTTTGCATCTGGTACAGGAGAGTTTGTCCAGCTCTTTGAACCGACTGCAAGCATATTCGAAAAAGAAGGTAAAGGTTATATCGTCGCTTCATTCGGAAATGAATCTGGTACTGTTCCTTATACAACATTCATGGCAAAAGAAAGTTTCTTAAAGAAAGATAAAGCTGCTGCTGAAAAGTTCACACGTGCGCTCTATAAAGCACAGCAATGGGTTGATACACATAGTCCAGAAGAGATTGCTGATGCTGTTTCCCCGCTATTTAAAGACACTTCAAAAGACATTACAGTAAAAGTAATTGAACGGTATAAAAAGCAACATTCTTATGCCACAAATCCACTACTAGATGCGGAAGAATGGAAACAGCTCCAAACGATTATGAAAGACGCTGGTGAATTACAAAAAGAAGTCCCACATGAAGCGCTCGTCAATACAAAAATTGCCGAAAGCGTTATTAAGAAATAGAGGCGAAGTGTATGAGTTTTTTACAAATACGTAACGTTTCTCACTGCTTTTTTGCAAAAGAGAATGCCAAACTTATTCTTGAAGATATGAGCTTACAAGTGGAAGAAGGCGAATTTATTTCTATACTCGGCCCAAGTGGTTGCGGTAAAACAACGCTCCTCTCAATCATTGCTGGGTTACTTGATCCAATTGATGGTATTGTCTTTTTAGATGGTGAACCAATTACAACGAAAACATCATCTATGGGATATATGTTGCAGCAAGATTACTTATTCCCGTGGAAAACGATTGAAGAAAATATTATGCTTGGACTTCATATTCGAAGGATTTATGATGAACAAATGAAAGAACATACTTTAAACCTTTTAAAGCAAGTCGGTCTACATGGGGTAGAAGGACAATATCCTCGTGAACTATCCGGCGGTATGCGTCAACGTGCTGCTCTCGTTCGAACGTTAGCAACTGATCCGAAAATTTTATTACTAGATGAACCATTCTCCGCACTCGATTATCAAACGAAATTAAAACTAGAAGAACTCGTTTTCAACTTACTAAATAAATATAAGAAAACATCACTACTTGTTACTCACGATATTGAAGAGGCAATTGCGATGAGTGATCGTATTTATTTACTTCAAGCGAATCCTGGAAAAATCGCGAAAACCTTTATCGTCCCGGAAAGTATCCGTTCTTTATCACCGTTAGAAGCACGCCATCACTACGATTTCCCAGCCCTCTTTCAAGATATATGGAAGGAGCTGGAACGACTTGGATAATATAAAACAACTACATGAACAATTTCGAAAGAAAGAACGCAGGCGTGCTTGGATTGCTCGCTCACTACAGCTTTTACTACTTATTCTTTTCTTTGCACTATGGGAAATAGCTAGCAAAAAAGAATGGATCGATCCTTTACTCTTTAGTTCTCCTTCGAGTATTTGGGATCTCTTCTTAACGAAATGGATCGACGGTTCACTTTGGGTCCACATATGGACGACATTGCTGGAAACAGGAGTAGGCTTCATTCTCGGAACGGTACTCGGTGCTATTATTGCCACGTTTCTTTGGTGGATGCCACTTCTAGCCCGCGTACTTGATCCTTACCTCGTCGTCCTAAATGCAATGCCAAAAGTTGCACTCGGTCCAATCATCATCGTTATTTTCGGTCCAAACATTTCATCTTCTATCGCAATGGGAGTAATTATTTCCATCATCATTACCATTCTCGTTATTTACAGTGCATTTCAAGAAGTCGATTCTAACTATATAAAAGTGATGGACACATTTGGCGCAAATAAATGGCAATGTTATAAGCAAGTCGTTCTCCCTGCATCCTTTCCAGCAATTATCTCAACGTTAAAAGTAAATGTTGGTTTATCCTGGGTCGGTGTTATTTTCGGAGAACTTCTCGTTTCCAAACAAGGACTTGGCTACTTAATTAGCTACGGATTCCAAGTCTTTAACTTCACACTCGTCTTACTTAGCGTACTACTCACATGTGTTCTTGCAACTCTTATGTATGTATTTGTTGAGGCATTTGAAAAAATTCTAATTGGAAAAAGAAAAAGAAGCTGACTCAAAACAGTGCGCTATAGTCAGCTTCTTTCTTTTACCTTTTATCACACATTTTCGTTTCATTTGTAATGTTTCCATCCGCAACCGTAACTGTATGGAAACAGTCTTTCACACGTACTGTAACGACATTATCTTTTCGATCTATCACATGATAATCATTAAACTTTTCATTCAAAGCACTACGAATTTGCTCCCCTTCAAAAATCGGAAAACCGTGAGACATTACCCAAATGAGACCAGCAACAGCAAGAATCGTTTTCATACGTTTCATTACCTCCTCGAGAGTAAACTTATAGTCCCTACAACACGCGTATTATAATTGTGTCTAAATTGTGACATTTTTATACTAATTCTCTTTTGCGCCTCCAGTTCCTTCTTCTTTTTAAGGAAAATACAGAATTTTCAATTTTATCAACATAAGAAAAAACGCAAAGAATTAAAAATTCTTCACGCTTTTCTTTAACGAAACTATATCGAAAGCATAACTCACATTAGTCTCCACTTTGTTGTTCTATCGTTTTTGAAACATCATATAATCCCGACAGCACTTCCGCTCTCATTTTTACAAGCTCAGGGAACTGATAGAAGAAAGCAATTTTCTTATATTTTAACTCTGTTCCTTCTTTCACCTTTTTTGAATCTTGTAAAATGAACGCTGTAAATGTATCTGCAATATCTTCCGTTACATTTGTTGTTCCATATAGCGATACAAAATCATCATGCTTTTCTTTATAAAATTCAATTTGTGCCTCTTCACTTTCTTCTACTTTCTTTTCTGTCCACTCTTGCTCAATTGGTTTCCAAAATTCATTATAAAATTGGTTAATATACGAAGTTTTTCTCGCACATCCATTTTTCAAGAACACCGTTTTACATTTATTTCGATATGATGAAATGTCTTTCTCTTCATCAAACGCCTCTAAATATTTCCTATCCACTGGTACTTGTTTATGCCCAATCGTTAATACGTGAGCCGTTTCATGAATTAATGTTTTCATCACTTCATCTATATTCACCCCAGAATCAAGCACATCTAAACTAAGCACCCAATCTCTCGGGTCATCCATACTTGGCATGACATGGGCAACAACGCCGTCATAACCATCCGTTATTAAATCCAATCCTGTTATATTCTCACGATATTTCACTGGAATGAGAGTGCGATACATGTCCCATAACGTTTCATGATACTCTCTATCTTGCCGCTGGCTTAACAAATCATCTTTTGCTACTTCGTCATCTGCAAAAACTTTATTCAATCTCTTACGATCCAATTTCTCAAAATAAGGATCTACAATTTCATCATCATCGATATAATACGAAGCTAAAAAGAAGTAATTGTTATCCTCTTCTTTTTTCTGTTCCGCCTCTTTCATATTCATACTTTCATACTCTTCTATGTCATAATCCTCTACTTTTTCAAGTTCTGAAAGTCCCTCTATCTTTTTATATACTTTTTGTAATGTTTTATCTCCTATTTGCGTGCACTCTTCTTCTGTTTTACAAATTTCTTTTTCTTTTGTAACCTCGATAGCACTATCGCATCCTGCAACTAAACCGCTTGCTATAATACAACACACTAACTTGCCATACAGTTTCTTCATACAATCCCCCATTATTCCATTCTACAAAATATCATAATCATTTTTTTACGAATATGCGATAATTAATTATAAAAACTGCAAGGAGGCTTCTCATGATTCGTGCAATCTTATTCGACTTAGATGGAACACTATTAGATCGGCGCCAATCTTTAGAACAATTTATTTGTGAGCAATATAATCGCTTCGCCTCACATTTGAAGAGCATAGAGAAATCAGAGTATTGTTCTCGATTTCTTGAACTCGATAATAATGGCTATACGTGGAAGGATAAAGTATATGCTACTCTCCTTTCCGAATACAACATTACTACTTTAACGCAAGAGCAACTACTACACGACTATATTACAAACTTCCAACATCATTGTATTCCTTTCAAAAACACGCATGAACTACTTCAACAGTTAAAACAGCGAAACATTAAAATTGGTATTATCACAAATGGTTTTACTGAATTTCAGATGAGCAACCTTCGAGCACTACATATACATACGTATACAAACACCATTCTCGTTTCAGAAGCTGAAGGAATAAAAAAACCTCACCCTGAAATTTTCGAACGTGCTTTGCAAAGACTAGATGTTAAGGCAGAAGAATGTCTTTATGTTGGAGATCATCCAGAAAACGATGTGCTTGGTTCTGAACAAGTAGGGATTCTTGGTGTTTGGAAAAAAGATTCGTTTTGGGGGAATTTTAAGCATTCACGTATCGTAGATGATTTGTTGGAGGTGCTTTCGTTTTTAGAGGTGGAGATAAAAACACAATAACAGTAATTAAATTATATCAATGATTTTCACAATAGATCGATTTACCGAAAAAAAATAAAAATAATAAGAGGAGGCGTTGTTCAAAAAAGCCTCCTCTTATTATTCATACACTGTAAACTGTGGTTTACTCGGATGATCTTTTACTAGCGCATCATCTGGAAACTTTGAAACTTTTTGATATAAGGCTATGTCGCCGATACACCCTGCTGTTAGTAGAATTCCTAAAAATGAGAGTGGCTCCAGATTCATAGCTAATCCCAATACAATTGGCAAAATTCCAGTTGGTAAAAACGGAAGCATTAACACTTTCTTCATTTGCTTTACTGTAACCGCCTGTTTAGAATGAGCATATGCAACACCTAATTTCCAATTAACGCCCCATTTTAGTTCACTCCACGGAACACCTCCGATATAGCGAAAGCCAATTAAATGTATCGCTTCATGAATACAAACGAGAACAATCATTGCGATAATAAAAAGAAACATCGTTAATAATGTAACTTCAACTTGAACCCCACCTGAAAGAAATATATGCAAATAACCAATTCCAAACGACAAAGCAATTATTATAAAAAATAAAGAAAAGTTTAATTTAACCATCGACACAGTAACAGTCGTTTCTTTTCTTTTATCCATCTTCCCCCTCCTAAAATGTAAATATATCTTTACAAAATTGTATAATATAACCAAAATAATATAAAGATATATTTACATTTATTCTTACATACAAAAAAAGAAACCGGCTACTTTACTTCGTAAAACAGCCGATTTCTTCTATATGTTTCATCGTACGCGCTAATACGTCATCGCGCATTATAAAGCTAAATTTTCTATTCGTTTTAATGTTGTCAGGAATGTCTTTTAATAAAACAGACCCTTTCGTTTCTTCGTAATGCGTATGTTCTTCTACCGCACTAATTGTTGCAAAATAAATGTTTTTAATGATTATTTTGTCTTTTCCAGATACTTTGTATTGTCCTAAGTAAGTTAAATCAGAAACTATGCCGCCGGTTTCTTCATGAACCTCTCGAACTGCCGCTTCTTCCGGTGTTTCCCCTAGTTCTACTTTACCACCTGGAAATTCAAGACCGCGACGTAAATGATGCGTTAATAACCATTGATCCCCGTACCGGCATACAACCCAAACATGCTTTGGCTCAGGAGAAAATGGATAACGTTCAAACGATAATTGTACAGTGTTGTGGTAATAATCTTTAAATTTGTACATGCCATTACTCCCCTATTGATGGTTACAAGTTTTTCCTACCACAAATTGTAGCATATTCTCGCTTTTCTGCATAATATTATCCAATTACAATCCATTGATTATTCCCATTTGCGCGACTAATTCTTTCGTCTCATGATTTCCTAAATCGTAAATCATTTTATATGCTTTTTGTAGTTGTTCATCATATCGGTCATTATTTGAATCGTGATGATACTCAACAAATGGAACGTGGGAGCGTACAAATGAACCTAAATCTTCTACATATGCTTGATCGAAGTGCTCTCTTAATTCCGTAATTTCCTCATCATTTGCGGAAATCTCAAAATTATACGTATCCGCCGTCTTCACTTGTGAAATTTGACCGTTTCCTATTGATATATAATATGTTTTTTTCGTCTCCATGTAACACCCTTCTTTCATCCTTTTAATTTCTATTGTTTTCATCAATTACAAAATTATGTAAAATAAAGAAAAGGAGGGATTTTATGTTCAAAATATTAATTATCGGTATTATCATCGTCCTAATCATCCTCGTACTCTCCATCATGACAATTAATAAAGGCTATGCTTATAAACATTCCGTCGATAAACTAGAAGACAATCCTTATACAAAAAAGAATAAGGAGAATTCCTAATATACTTCGCATCATAGTAGCACTCACTGTGATCGTTATGTCGGCAATTGGATCATATACAGGTCAAAATAATTTTTTACCTCTTTCACAATTTCTATTAGGGGCTTTAATGTTTCTCATCGCATTTGAACAAATAAAGAAAAAGGAATCAGCAACTGGACTTATTTGTATTATTGCCGGTGCTTTCATTTGGATTGTTCTCATTATTACCTACATAAAATAGAGGAGGTCTTTTATGCTAAAAGGGGGACGGATTACTTTATCACTTATTGCCTTATCTATAGCAATCTATGGATTTTTTACTGGTAATAGAGAAATAATGCCTTATATGTTCATCTTTTTAGGAGGTATGGCCCTCACCATAAGTGTAGAGGAAATATTAAAACAGCAAACAGGAGGTAGTGTGCTCGCTCTACTAGCAGGAGCCGCTGCTTTATTTATTGGTTTCACAGAAATATTCTAGTAAATGGTCTAAAGAGGGCTATACAATGCTAACTCTAACTATATTACGGATTTTTTTAGCATTTCTCATGCTTCTCTTACTCACTCTAAGCACTTATGTCCATTTTACCGATAATTTTTCACTTCTCCCATACGTACAATTTATTCTCAGTTGTTCCTTTATTCTTCTAGGAATTAATGAGTATCCCGTATTTTTTCGTTTCTAGTCTCATATTCTTCTTTTTAATATCAAACTACTTTCGCTACATGTAGAATAAAATTTCGATCAATTTAGCATTTATAATTATTTTCTCTCAGTAACTATTTCTTTCTACTTAAGGGGGATTCCATGTTAAAAAACATTCAAATTATAATCGCCACTATCGCTCTTTCTCTCGCCCTATTTAGCTTCTTTGCAAACTTCACTATTCTTTTACCTTACGTGTTTATCCTTTTAAGTATTATGTTTATCCTTTTTGGAATTGATGAAATGAAGAAACAGGAAAAAGCAAAAGCATTTGTTTATTTTCTCGGTTCTGCCTTTGTTTTATATGTTGGAGTATCTAATATATTTTCATAAAAAAGAAGAGTATGGTCGCTCTTAGCACAATAAAAAAACTGCCCTTTCACAGGCAGTTTTCCTTTTTATCCAAACACTTTCTCAAGTTCATCTTTATCTTGGCTTAACCAGAAGTTCATTAAGCGTTGTGCTCCTTCTAAATCGTGAAGCTTCGCTTGACCACATTGTGTTTCATTTGCAGCTGGAATTTCTGTAATTTGAACCGCATCTTTTAATGTTAGTTCTAATAAATCAATAATTTCTCGTACTGTCGGTGTTCCGCTTACTACAAGATAATATCCTGTTTGGCAGCCCATCGGTGAAATATCGATAATATCAAAGTGCGGATAACGATCAATATATTTACGTAAATTAAATGCTAATAAATGTTCTAACGTATGAATAACATCTGGTTTCATTGCTTGTTTATTCGGTTGGCAGAAACGAATATCAAATTTATTTACAATACCGTCACTACCTACATTGTGAACTCCGCAATGTCTTACATAAGGTGCCTTTACAATCGTATGATCTAATTCAAAGCTTTCTACTGATGGCATACAACATCTCTCCCGCTTTTAATTTAATTCCGTTATATCCAATATGATATAACGGAAATGCACATTAGTAAAGTATTATGTACAGTCGTGCTATAATACTTTAAGAATATGCTGAAAAGGAGACCGTTATGAAACAGATTTTTATTGGGATTATACGCTTTTATCAAAAATTCATTTCTCCGATGACACCACCAACATGCCGTTTTTATCCGACTTGTTCTCATTACGGATTAGAGGCGTTTCAAAAACATGGTGCATTCAAAGGCTTTTGGCTTACTTGTAAGCGTATATTAAAATGTCACCCTTTCCACCCGGGAGGATTTGATCCTGTCCCAGATAAAAAGGATGACAAAGTAAATTCTTAATTGTCGTAACCATTCACAACTAAATCTAATTTTCCTGTTTCAGGATCGATAACAAGACCGTGAACAGGTACTTCTTCTGGAAGTAACGGATGGTTGCGAAGTATCGATACGCTATGTTCTACACTTTCTTCTACACTAGAGAACCCTTGTAGGAATCTTTCTAAATCGATTCCAGAATAACGGAGTGTATCTAATTTCTCATTTGTTATACCGCGCTCTTTCATCTTCTCAATTGTACTGCTTGCCTGAATTTTTGCCATACCGCAATCGTGGTGACCAACTACACAAACTTCATCAGCACCAAGTTCATATACAGCAACTAAAATACTACGCATAATACTTCCGAATGGATGTGAGATAACAGCTCCTGCTACCTTAATAATTTTCACATCACCGTTACGCATATTCATTGCTTTTGGTAATAATTCAACAAGTCGTGTATCCATACAAGAAATAATTACCATTTTTTTATTCGGGAATTTTCCTGTTTCATACTCTTCGTATTTTTTCTCTTCAACAAATTTCTCATTGTACTGCAAAATCTCTTCTAATGACTTCATAGTAAAGGACCCTCTTTTCTCTCGTTTACACTACATAAATAGTGTACCAAAATATGAAAAACTCAAAAAGGATATCGCTTTATAGTAAAAATAAGATATTTTCAGATAATCGACATAATTCTTTCAAAATATACACACAGCTTTGTAACAAGTTTCACATACTTTAAACGTATTTTCACTATAAACTGATTGTAGATAATGTAAAAAAGGAGTGAATATTCATTATGTCCGACGTTCTGTTACTGAGTCGTTTTCAATTTGCAATTACTATTTTTTATCACTTTTTATTTGTACCTTTGACAATCGGACTTGTCATTTTAGTAGCATGTATGGAAACTCAATACGCCCGCACATTGAATCCAACATACCGCAAAATGGCAAATTTCTGGGGTAAATTATTTACAATTAACTTCGTAATGGGGATTATAACCGGGATTACGATGGAATTCCAATTTGGAACAAACTGGTCTGAGTACTCCAAATATATGGGAGACATTTTCGGATCACCTCTCGCAATCGAAGCACTTGTTGCCTTCTTCTTAGAATCTACTTTCATGGGAATATGGTTATTCGGTAAAGACAAAATTTCACCAAAGTTCCGTGCCTTCTGCATGTGGATGGTTGCACTTGGAACAAACATTTCTGCCCTTTGGATTATTACAGCTAACGGCTTTATGCAAAACCCTGTTGGCTACGTAGTACGTAACGGCCGCGCTGAATTAAATGATTTCTGGGCACTCGTTACGAATCCATATGCTTGGAATATGTTCTTCCATACTGTAATTGGTTGTTATATCGTTGGTGCTTTCTTCGTTATGGCAATTAGTGCCTATCATTTATTACGTAAAAATGAAGTGGAATTCTTCAAAAAATCATTCAAATTTGGTTTACTGTTAGGTTTATTCGCTGCAACTGTTACACCGTTTATGGGGCATCAGTCTGGTGTATCCGCAGCTAAATATCAACCAGCAAAAGGAGCTGCGATGGAAGCAGTTTGGGAAACTGGAAAAGGACAAGGATTCTCAATTGTTCAAATTCCTGATGTGAAAAACGAAAAGAACTTTGAATTTCTTACGATTCCAAAGCTAGGAAGTTTCTTCTATACAAATTCATTTGATGGAGAAATTGTTGGTTTGAAAGATATTCCAAAAGAAGATCGCCCAAACGTTAACCTCGTGTACTATAGCTTCCGCTTAATGGTTGCACTTGGTATGTTCTTTATGGCATTAACTTGGTATGGCTTCTATTTAAACCGAAAAGGAAAACTAGAAAACTCAAAACGTTATTTAAAAATTACAATATGGTCTGTCTTACTTCCTTATATCGCAATTAACGCAGGATGGATTGTCGCTGAAGTAGGTCGTCAACCATGGACAGTATATAAACTAATGCGTACAGCAGAATCTGTATCACCTATATCTGTCCCGCAAATTTGGTTCTCATTAATTAGTTTAATTTTATTCTACACTTTACTTTTAATCGCAGACGTATACTTAATGCTGAAGTTCGCGAAAAAAGGACCTGCCGCATTAGAAGAACCTGCTACTGAGGGAGGTGTGGCTCATGTCTCATGATATGCTTGCAATCATCTGGTTCGGTTTATGGGGCGTGATTTGGACAGTTTACTTCATTCTTGACGGGTATGCACTTGGTAACGGAATGATTTTTCCTTTCGTTACGAAAGACCGACAAGAACGAAATCAATTACAAGAAGCAATTGGCCCGTTCTGGGGCGGTAATGAAGTATGGTTAATTACAGCTGGTGGCGCAACATTTGCTGCCTTCCCAGTCACATATGCTAATATGTTTAGTTATTTATATACACCGTTATTCTTAGTATTACTTGCACTATTTGCTCGTGCCGCTGGACTGGAATTCATGCATAAAGATGATTCACCAATTTGGCAAAAAACTTGTAAATGGGCATTTGCAATTGGCAGTTTCCTAATCGCCTTCTTATTCGGTGTTACATTCGCTAACTTGTATTACGGACTACAAATCGGAAAAAATGGCTATGAAGGAAATTTACTTAGCTTACTAAACCATTACGGTATATTAGGTGGTCTTTTCTTCACTGCTATATTTGTCGTATCCGGTGCCCTTTGGGTCATGATTAAAACGACTGGTGAAGTATCTGATCGTGCTTATAAAATCGCAAGACCATTTTCAATGGCAGCTGCTATTATTTTAGCTATCTTCTATGTAGCAACTGCTAATCGGACAAACTTATTCCAAAACTTTACGGAATATCCGGTACTATTCATTCTTCCAGTACTTGCAATGCTAATGAGTGTACTCGCACTTATTATGGTGTACAAACATAAAATTGGCCTTGCATTCACATTCGTTTGCCTAACAATCGCAATGTTTATGACAACTGGCTTTGCAGGTATGTTCCCAAGAATGTTACCATCTCGTATTAACGATGCATACAGTACAACGTTATATAACGCAGCTGGTAGTCAATTAAACTTAAAAATTATGTTCTTCGTTGCAATGGTTATGGTACCAATCGTTATTGGATATCAGCTTTGGAGCTACAGTATTTTTAAAAATAAAATTCATAAAAACTCTGCTAAAGGGTATCACTAAGGTAAAAAAAGACACTTCGTTTGAAGTGTCTTTTTTTGTACGTATGATTTTCGATAAGATGTTATATTTCTAATCTAACAACTATACTACAGAAGAATCATTAACAGCTCACAGCTAGATTGTATCATAGGGCAACTTCATCATTTTATGCAATTTTACATACTGTACTATAAAGTAAACTGTATCCCCTGATCATTCGCATCATTATCCCATACATCAGCTGTACTAATCCCGCTAAACGTTTGTACTTTCATTCCCGTATTTGATGATCCCGATCCATTATAAGCTTTCGTCTTTTCAATCGGCTGTACGTTATATTTATCACCTACATTAATTGTTCCATTGCAGTTTTCAATAATAACACCTTCCACAACTGCCGGCATTTTGTCACCCACTTTCATTTCTTTATTTTTATTTTATGAAAATCGCCTAGAAAAATAGCATGTTTCAATAAGAAAAAGCACTCAAATTGAGTGCTTTTTCTTTAAGCATAAAGACAAGTTTGGAGACAGTTGACTTCTTCAAAATTTTATTAGGGGTAATATTTTGAAAAAGAAAGCCTTTCATATGTAGGTTAACACTACTGGAATATATAGTAAATTGATAATATTTATACGGAAGATTGCTAATGTTTAGTATAGATAGTTTACACTATGCTAACAGTGAAAACTATCTATACTAATAAAAAAAGGTGCCTTCAAAAAAGACACCTTTCAAAAACAGACACTATAAAACAGAATTATTTATTGTTATACGATTGTTAGATACAAAAAGTAGAGGGAAATGTTTGTATTAAATTCTGCTTTATAAAGTCTGTCTACAACTTATATTGTAATCCTCTTCATTTGAAAAAAAATATAATATGCACAATTGCATACAAAAAGAAAAAGCACTCTACTGAGTGCCTTTTCAACCATTTTACTTTTAATATATCGCTTTGAATATATTGTAACATACGTATCTATATATTTTATTGAGAAAATTCAAAATCATTTTTCCTTTCATTTTTACTTATAAAATCATGTAATATAAAAGGTATGTCAAATTCTTATACAAGTTGAGGTGTACTATATTTATGCTGTATTTTGGAATTATTCCTCTTATATTGTTTATTATTTTTCTTATCTCGTATTTAAAAGATCCGCGGAAAATAATAAACGGCTTTTTATTTAATGCCTTTATCTGTTCATTTCTATTATTTTGCGCTATAGCCTCATTTGAGTCTGGTAATAACGATTTACATTTTATCGTTATCATCCCCATGTTAGCACTACTTGTAATGATACCTTTTGCTATAGTCGCTTTAATGTTCGGACTTTTTCTTAATGCAAAAATTTTAATGCAACGTGAAGGAAGACGCTTCACAAACTCTTTAACTTTAATTGCTGCTTTAGGAATTTTATTCTTTATAATGCTTCCTATCATAAACCCAGCAAGTTTGGTCTCATCGCATTTAGAGCCTATTTTCGCAGCTATTTCTCTTATAAGCTTCTATTTCTTTATACACTTATCTAACTTCTTAAGCGCTTATTTTTTATACCAATTTAACAGACCAAGACGTAATCAAGATTTCATTATCGTTCTTGGTAGCGGCTTAATTAATGATAAAGTACCACCATTACTTGCAAGCCGCATTAATAAAGCGATTGACTTCTATTGGAAACAAGCAGCTGTAAATACACCACCGACAATTATTTTCTCTGGTGGTCAAGGTCCAGATGAAGGTCTTCCAGAAGCAGAGGCAATGCAAAATTATGCTGTTGAAAAAGGAATTCCTCTTGAACATACAGTCCAGGAAAATCGCTCTGTAAACACATATCAAAATATGTTGTTCTCTAAAGAAATTATGGATTCTTTAAAACCTGAAGGTAAATATAAAAGTATTTTTACAACAAATAATTTCCACCTTTTCCGCGCTGGTATATACGCTAGACAAGCTGGTCTTAATAGCCAAGGAATCGGGTCAAAAACTGCATTTTATTACTGGCCTAACGCAATGATTCGTGAATATGTTGCGATTGTCGTAATGGGACGTAAGCGTCATATGAAAATATGTGGAACTATTTTAGGTTTCGCTTTATTCATATCAGTACTTAGTTTTATATTTTCTTAATAGCATCCCATCCTTTGAAAGGATGGGATTTCTTATACTGATTTCAAAAATATTTTAAACATAATATGGTGATAATATTCCCTGCATACATCCATTAAAGGAGAATTTTTTCAAATTAAATGTTAAAATGGAATTTAGGTGTGAATGACGTAACAAATAAGAAACTAGTTTGAAACGAGGAAATTATATGGAGAAAATTATCAAAAACAAGCCCAATAAGCTAAAAATTGCTTCAAAAGCTTTGATGATTATTATTGGGGCATTTATCACAGCGTACGGATTAGAAGCGGTATTAATTCCAAATAACGTATCAGACGGTGGTGTGACTGGTTTAAGTATCGTTAGTTCAAGATTATTTGGATTACCATTAGGAGCTCTAATCGCAGTTATTAACATTCCTTTCGTTTGGTTAGGATATAAGCAAATCGGTAAAAGCTTTGCTATTTATTCCATTATCGGGATTGCTTCATTAGCAATAGGTACCGTTGTCATGCACGGAATACCAGCTATTATTGAAGGCGATACATTATTAGTTACAGTTGTTGGTGGTATTATCATCGGTTTTGGTATGGGACTAGCATTACGTAACGGTGGGGCATTAGATGGAATCGATATGCTTGCTGTATTGCTTTCTCGTAAGTTACCATTTGGAACGAGTGACCTTATTTTATTCTTAAACATGTTCGTATTTATTTTCGTATCAACGGTATTCGGCCTGCAAGGAGCTATCCTTTCGGCAATTGCTTACTTTATCGCTTCGAAAGTGATTCATATCGTTGAAGTTGGTTTAAGTGGTTCAAAAGCATTTAAAATTATTACAAAAGAGCCTGAATTAATGGTAGAAACAATTCGCGATCGTTTAGGCCGAAGTGCAACATATAACGAAGTATACGGTGGTTATTCAAGAGAGAAGTTTAAAGAAATTTCATGTGTAATTAACCGTTTAGAAGAAAGTAAAATGAAAGAACTTATTAATGAAATCGATCCACATGCCTTTATTACAGTTTATGACGTAGCAGAAGTAAAAGGCGGTAACTTTAAGAAACGTGATATTCATTAATCGTTATGAAAAAGAGGGTGTGCCAAAATTTTGGCACACCCTCTTTTTATTATTAAGTTGCTATCGTTGTCAGTTTTTTTCAGTAAGTAGATATATTTTCACTCGCCCCACCGACTCCCACGTTTAATCCACGCTACATACTTTTGAAAAGCCGTCACTTCATGTTGAAAACGCAGCGGGATATACAACAATAAAGTGCATGTACACAATATCCATAGAATACCTACTACAAAATGAAATTTCATTGTCGTGCTAATAAACAAGCTGAGGAATAATACAAGGAACATAATTACACTAAATCTTTTATACGTAGTCATACTATCCCCTCCTTATACTTCAATTGTACCAGTTATAAGGAATTAATTCCCACAAAAAGACCAAAAAGCAAATTCCACTTTTCGGTCTCTACACTATCTTCTCTTCGTAATTTTTCCTGAACCACCGACCCTCGTTTTCGGAGGAGATGTATTCCTTGGCGGCGTTTTAATAGATGATTTCGGCTTCACATCTGATCCGCTTGAACCGCCTGGATTTTTCGTAATTTTCCCTTTGCTTCCAGTAGAAGGCGGCGTACTACTTCCTTTTTTCGTAATACTTCCTGTATCTCCTACAGAAGATTTCGAATCTACATTATCGCCTCGCTTAATGATAGACCCTTTTCCTTCCTTCGTAATTGGAGGAGGGGTTTTCTTTTCTTCTTTCGTAGGCGGTCTCTCTGGAATAACTGGTTTATGATTTTGTCTGTCATTATATCCGCGGTAATCACCGTACGATGATTTTCGTGAACCGAATATATCATTTAATATACTTCCCATAATATACCCTTGCAAGAAGGATGGTTGGTAATTTTGACGGACAAATTCTTTATTACTTATTTCAATTAACGTATCAGATGGTTTCTCTTTATCCTTTTGCAGGTTATAAATCTTATCAGAATAAACGAGGAACATTTGATTTTCGTCTTCTTTAGATGCTTGCTTCGGTTCTCTTTCGTTAATGAGTTCCTTCGCTACTTCAGGAACTGACCGATTGGCGGCCCTATACACGTAAGATTCTTGTTTACCTTCCTTGGCAACGGATTCAAGTGGATAACGGTCTTGAATCGACTTTGTCTGCCCACCTTGACAACCTGATAAGGCATAACCAGCAACAACAAGTAATATAACGATAGCAAGTATAGGGATCACAAACGATTTAATCATGGTAAACAATCGGTTTGACATGATTACGCCCCCTTACGTTGCTCTTATAATTTGTACATCAGCAGGAATGATTGCTTCTCCCTCATACATCATTGTGCGACCATTTTGCCATTCAATACGCAATAATTTTCGATTATCTGATTGGAATTCCCATATATACTGTTCTTCTGAAGCTGAGAATGGAGTTTTTCCCATCACAACAACACGTCCATTATATTGTTCTTCCATATGGTACTCGGTATCATCCATTTCAATTGTCGTCGGAATTTCATCAATTGAATCTAAGCGACCATCAATTGGAGTATATAATTTGTAATACGTATTTTCTCGGTCTTCAATTTTTAAATAACGAATATCTTTCCCGTCTTGTAGTGTTAAAACAATTTCTTTACGAGAATGCATACTCGTTTTCCCAATTAATTCATACATAACTAATGAAACTTCAATCATATCGCCAGGAGCTAACGTTAAAAGACTCTTTTCCGGCTTCGGTGGCTCTGGGCTTTTCATTATATTTTTAATTCGTTTAAATAAACTCATGATCTACCCCTCCTTTTCTCTTTATAAACACGCACCTAAAATTAGTGCACCAACAATATGTAATGATCCGGCTAACATCGCATGTGCAACGCTACCTTCTTTCGTACCCTCTTCTAAATCAAGACCAGACATTTTCTTTAATACGAATTCGATAAACATTTCTACCACTAATAAAATAACGAAAGAAACTGCTGATGCAAGAAGTGCTTGCCATAAATCATTTGCTTTCGTTATTGATTGGGATAAAATGTACCCTTGTGCAAATAATTTCATAATAAAACGAGTTGTTACAGCTGTATTTCCATTTTTTATTTCTTTTAAGTCATTGTATTTTGTAAAAATTGAATCAACCCACATAATTGCAAATAAAAGTACTGCACTCGCTCCAGTCCATACAAGCATGGCAACTACATTCATCCATGTCATTGCAAAACCTCCTCTAAAAAGTAATAGAAAACCGACATGAATTTGTTTAGACATGTCGGTTCATTTGTCTTTATTCTATATTATTTCTCATACTGCTTCATAATACGAGCTAATTCATCGTCAACAGCAGAATTTTTGTTTAAGCTTGCGAATTCATCATCTAATGATTTTTCTTTCTTATAAACTTCACCACTTGCTTCCGCTTCAGCCTCTAATTGAAGAGCTTTCTCTTCCATACGGCTTAAGCCAGCTTTCGCTGAGTTTGAATCAAATCCAGACATCGCCTGATTAATATTCTTTTGTGCTTTCGCCGCATTTACACGTGCTACAAGTGTTTCACGTTTATTTTTCAGCTCTGTTAATTGCTTACGCATTTCTTCTAGCTTCAGGCGAAGATTGTCAGCAGCAGCTTTGTTTTGCTCATAGCTTGCTTTATACTCATTCATCTTTTGCTCTGCATTTTGTTTTTCTTCAAGAGCACGACGCGCAAGATCTAAGTTATTAGCTTGAACAGCCATATGAGCTTGCTCTTCACGTTTTTTCACAAGTGCTTCTTGCTCTTCAAATAATATTTTGAATTTCTTCTCAAGCGCGATTTGAGCCGCTACACTTTTCTCTGCTTCTTGTACATCCGCTTGCATATCACGTAAATATTGATCCGTCATCTTAACTGGATCTTCCGCTTTTTCAATTAATGAATACACATTTGACATTGTTAAATCTCGTAATCGTTTAAATACAGACATTCAAATTCCTCCTATGATATACCTCATATTTTAAATTCAATACTGGGAAAAATAAAAATCTCACTTAACAGTAAAGAATAGTCATTTTTACAGCCTACGTGCTTATTATAACAAAATGAAGATGTCCTTACATGTTATTTCCAAAATACATCCAATATAATATGACATTCTAGATACAATATTGCATTTCTAATATATTCTCATTATTTCTCTTTGAAATTAACTTACTTTTGCGCACTTTCACTAAATTACATAAGTGTAATGTTACTGTAAGCTAACTCGATAGTTACGTTTCCATATTTCTTATACACTAATACAAGAAGCAGCAAACAAGCTTCTCATCATTTCAGAACTAATACAAAAATGTATTTACTATAAAACAGATAAAAGGAGAAATCATCATGAAAAAATTAGTAGGAATCGGATTAGCAGCAGCAATTTCATTCGGAGCATTATCAGGTTGTTCTTTATTAGGAGAAAAAGCGAACGGCTTTGTACTGTACGGAACAGAAGATCAAGTAACACAAATTGCAGATAAAAACAAAAAAGAAGTGAAAGAAAAAGACTTCTATAAAATGAAAATGACAACATTAGAAGGTAAAAAAGTTCTTGTCATGGATAAGAAAACTGGTGAAGAACTCGTGAAGAAAGAGTTACTTAGTAAAGTTGATGAAAAAGACGATACGAAACCACTTGATAAATTACCGGCTGTAACAACAGAACAAGGTGTATTATTCGCAAAAGAGAAAGTAGAAAATGCTACACTTGATGGGGCAAAATTAAAATATGAAGGCAACACAATTATCGGTAGTGGCCGTGCATATGCCGACATGTTCGCGGTTGTTGATGATGCAACATACGGAAATGTAAAAGGCGATGAAAAATCTGTTGGGGTATTAAAATTCGATAAAGATCCAAGTAAAGAATTCCCTGGAAAAAATGGTGTAGAATCATCACAACTTGTAAAAATTAAGAAGTAATAAAAAAAGCTTTGCGACATCCGCAAAGCTTTCTTCTATTTATGAGCAACTTGCTCCATATCCGGACTACAAGTTTGTGACTGACATGACTTATTTAAAGAACATGCCGCGCATTTTCCTTTTTTACTTCTCTTTACAAAATGAACTAACGTGTATGCTGCATAACCAAAAATGATAGCTCCAATTATAATATTGACCATCATTATACATCTCCTTTTAGAATCCTAGTAAGGATCCAACTTGGTATATAATAAGCGTTAATACATACGCAACAACAAGCGGGTAAACGACTGAGAAAATCGTCCATTTCGCTGATCCTGTTTCACGTTTAATAACAGCCACCGTCGCTAAACATGGAACGTATAATAAAATAAAGAACATAAATGCATAAGCTGATAATGCTGTATAATGTGCTCCCATTACGTTTCCAAGCACATCTTCTTTAACTGCATAAATAATTGCCATTGTTGAAACGACAACTTCCTTCGCTAAAAATCCTGTTAAAAGGGATGCTGCAGCTTGCCACGTTCCAAAGCCGAGCGGTGCAAATAGCGGTGCGATAAATCCACCAATCATCGCTAAGTAACTGTCTCCCATATCAACACCAAATCCTGATGGACCTGCATAGTTTAATAACCAAATGATAACTGAACCACCGAAGATGAATGTACCAGCTTTACGAACAAATCCTTTTCCTTTCTCCCATGTGCTCAGCCATAACGTTTTTGCTTGTGGCACACGATAAGGAGGTAATTCAATTACGAAAATAGACTTTTCCGCTTTCAAAATCGTAAGAGACATAATTTTTGTAACTAATAACGCAAGAACAATCCCTGCAACATATAAAGAAAATACAACAGTCGCCTGACTATGCGGGAAGAATACGCCCGCAAATAATGCATATACAGGTAATCGTGCTGAACAAGACATAAATGGTGTTACTAAAATGGTAAGTAAACGTTCTTTTTCCTGTTCAATCGTTCTCGCTGCCATAATACCTGGAACGTTACATCCAAAACCAATAATCATCGGAATAAACGCTTTTCCGTTTAAGCCGAAAAACTCCATAATTCTATCCATAACAACTGCAATTCGCGCCATATACCCTGAGTCTTCTAATAATGAAATGAAAAAGAATAGTGCAAAGATTTGTGGTACGAATACTAATACAGCACCAACACCGGCAATAATACCTTCTGTAACGAGCGCTTGAATAAAATCAGAAGCTCCAATACTTGTAAGTCCAGCCGTCACCCAATCCGTAAGCTGGCCACCAAAAAACTCATCTAACATATCCGATAAAGGTGTACCAATCCACGTAAACGTAACCTGAAAAATAAAAAACATAACTGCTAAAAAGATTGGAAGTCCTAAAATTTTATGTGTAATTAATCTATCAATTTTTTCTGAAAAAGGAATTTTCCCTTCTTTCTCATGCTTCATAACATTTGTTTTTAACTTTTCAATATACGCTTCACGAGTTTTGTAAATGTGCTCTTCTAACGTACAATTAAGTTTTTCTTCTAAGCGAGATCGAATGGCTATGAGTTCCTTATAAATTGGCAATGCTTTCATTTCTTTTTCTACTACTTCGTTATTGCTTAAAAATTGAAGTGCTAACCATCTCGGATGCTCGTAATTCGCTGTCTCTAAAAGAGCAATTACTTCTCCAATTCCTTCATCCATTTGTACATCATATGAAATAAGGAATGGCTTTTTCTCTTTTTTGTCATTTTCTTTAAGAGTCGTAAGCAGTTCTTCACAGCCTTTTCCACTTCTTGCAACAACAGGAACGACTGTTACACCTAATAGCTCTGATAATCGTTTTACATCAATGACAATTCCTCTTTGCTTCGCCACATCAACCATGTTTAAACCAATTGAGACTGGCTTACCAAATTCAAGTAACTGCAACGTTAAATGCATATTTCTTTCAAACTGCGAGGAATCTACGATATTTAACATATGATTAAATTCTTCTGTTAATAGAAAGTTTGTTACAACACCTTCATCACGTGAAACTGGATTTAAATCATAAACACCTGGTAAATCAATTAATGTTCCTTGTCTATCTTTTAATTTACCAACCTTCTTTTCTACTGTTACACCGCTCCAGTTTCCTACATACTCATAAGAACCAGTAAGTGCATTAAATAATGATGTCTTCCCTGTATTCGGATTCCCTAGCAAAGCTACCTTATTCACGCTAATTCCACCTTTATCATTTTCGCGTCACAATGACGAATACTAATTAACTGTCCACGACACTCCAATGTACAAGGACCTTTGAACATCGCTTTCTGTTTCAGGCGAAGTTCGCTTCCTTCAGCAAGACCGAAAGCAGCTAGTCTACGCTTTAATAGCTGATCTAAAGACTGAATACTTTTTACTAACACTTTCTCTCCAATTTTAATATCTACTAAGCTCATAACCTTCCCCCTCAGAAGAGAATGATAATTATTTTCAAAAAAATTATACCACACCCAATTTCTCTTGTACTATACCCTTTTGCTTCATATTTATTAACATTTCGCTACAATTCTATTTCAATTATTGTCATACTGTATTCGTTTGCCATTCTCATCCATTTCGCTTACAATAAACAATAGCAAATAAAGAATTTCGTTATCACTGGGGGAGCCATGCCGCTGAGAGGGAACACTTCGTTCCGACCCTTCGAACCTGTTAGTTAATGCTAACGCAGGGATTGTGCAAACGTCCGAAATACATACCTCATTTTTATTTACGTATTTCGTATCCTCCTATGATATCTATTCTTTTTTGTATAACTTGGATTTAGGGGGAAACAACATGCGTAACACCAATTTACAAGCGATGATCGAATCTGCTATTCTTGCAGCCTTCGCCATGATTATCGATATTTTACCATTATCACTTAAACTTCCAACAGGCGGTTCTATCTCATTCGCTATGATTCCTATTTTTATTATTGCTTACCGCTGGGGCTTTAAATCAGCTTTCTTAGGCGGTTTAGTTTGGGGACTATTACAAATTGTCGTGGGAGATGCTTATATTTTAACACCTGTTCAAGCATTCATTGAGTACTTCATTGCCTTTGCTTTTATCGGATTTGCTGGCTTATTCTATCGTCCAATTCAAAAAGCACTTTTAACATCCAATGAAAATAGCTTAGAACAATCAAATTTAGGTAACCGTAAAGACAAACCTTCATCAAAACAAAATCAGGGTAAGAAAGTCCTTGCTTATATTATCCTTGCTACATTTATCGGTAGCTTTGCTCGCTATTTCTGCCACTTTATTGCCGGCATTATTTTCTGGGGACAATATGCACCGAAAGGTCAATCAGCTGTGTTATATTCATTAATCGTAAATGGAAGTACAATGCTTGGTTCTTTTATTTTATGTACCGTTTTACTTATATTTTTATTTATCACTTCACCACGATTATTCAAAAGCATCAGTGCTTATCAAATGAATACACAAAAAAAGGGCGCTTAATGAGCGCTCTTTTTTCATATCGTAATATCAATTAAAAATACAATAAATGCGCAAAAGAAAATAAATACCATTATACTTAGCCAATTGCTATGCACGGTTCATCGACTCCTTACATAACCTCATATTCTAAACAAATTATACTGATTAAAAATAAAGATTAGGTAAAGATAATATGAAAATAAATTAAAAAAGCGTAAATCATATTATTTACGCTTTTTTCGGTAAATAGAAGTAAAATAACACACCATCTTCTGTATTTCCTGCCCCATATTCAGTATCATGTAGTTCTAAAATATTCTTTGAAATGGCAAGCCCAAGTCCCGTCCCACCTTGTGAACGCTGACGAGCTGTATCCACTCGATAAAAACGATCCCAAATTTTATCTAATTGTTCTTCTTCAATGTGAGTACCTTTATTTTCAATGCACACTTTTATACGATCCTTCTCATCTATTGTAGAAATAATAATATCTTCTTTATTTGGTGTATAACGTATGGCATTCGTAATGAAATTCACGATGACTTGTTCAATCCGGCCTTGATTTGCAATCACTTCAAATGAACATATATTTTTATGAACACGAAGCTCTTTTTTCTCTATTTCCACAGATAGATGTTCACATATGTCTTCAATTACTGTATCAATATAAAACGAATCCTTTTTCATTTTATATGTACCAGATTCAAATTTAGCTAACTCAAGCATATCCAAAATTAACGTATCCATTTTGTCTACTTCTCTCTCCATTGCCTGAAAATAATACTCTTTTTTATGTTCAGCTACCCCGTCTTTTAAAATAGAAATACAGCTTTTCATAATACTTAGCGGTGTTTTTAATTCATGTGAAACACCAGAAATGAATTCTTTTCGCGTCTTTTCTAACTTTCTTTCCTTTTCAATATCTTCTTCTAACTGCCCAATATGCGAATGGAGTTTATTTGATAGAACATTAATATTTTTCGATAAATCTCCAATTTCATCTTTTGAAGTAATCGGTATTTTTTCTGTAAAATCTAATTGTGCTATTTTCTTCGTCGTATCATTTATTTTTAATAATGGTTTTGCAATTTGTTTTGAATAATAAAACGAAGCTAAAAAAATAAGAACGACTACAAATGCAATGATATAGATGTAATAATCTTGCACCATTTGTACAGCTTCATCTACAGGCTGTAAAGAAGCCATCGCATAAATATATGTTACTGATCCATCTTTTTCTTTTATTGGTTTCATTAATAATTTATATTTTATATCATTCTTTTCATAGTCCATTGTCTTTGTTGAATACTCTATTTGATTACTCTCTTTTAGTAATACATCCGTTTGAAATTCTTTTATACTATCCAAAAACAAAGTATTTTTATAAATTGGATTTACGAGGCCTTTTACATCTGGAAACTGTACTTTTGTAACAAACCCACCTATATAAGCATCTGGTTCTTGGGCAGCTTGCTCCTGAACAGCCGGCTTCTTTTCCTTACTTACTTGTTCCTCAGCTGCTTTCTTTTTCTCCTCATCTAATTTACTCGTTTTCTCCTTAAATGCTTTTTCTAACGGTTTATTAGATCCACTTAAATTCTGCTTAGATAACGAGAAAGAGAATGGAATAAAACTATCTCCTTTTTTCACTCCAGAAAAATAAATTCCTTGGCCTAGAAACTGATCTGATGATTTATTCTCAATCTCTTCTATATTGACGAGATTGCCTAAAGGAATTTTGAATATTTGTTGTCCAAAGCTCTTTTGTTGCCTACGATCTATCGTTACTTCAAAATAAAAATCATCTGCATGTTTTAAATTCCCGTTCTTATCTAATGTCGTAATCCACGTATTATTTTCTCTTAAAAAGTCTTGCTCTAGTTTTTGAATTTCTTCTGCATTTCCTGCATAATTTAAATAATTCTTCTCAAAGGAATTTAAATTTACTTTAATATCTTCCACTTTTCGATTCGCATAATATTGTTTAAAAAATATCGTTTGTCCAATAAATATCGTCGCTAAAATCAACATGCATAATGCCGTTGTAAGAGTAAATAATTTTAGTACAATTCCTTTCCTCATACATTGCCCTCAAATTTATAACCTGTTCGTACTACAGTTGTAATATACTTTGCTTTCTCTCCTAATTTATTTCTTAAATTACGAATATGACTATTCACCGTTCGATCATCACCAGCAAATTCATATCCCCAAATTCTTGAAATCAATTGTTCTCTCGTTAAAACGATTCCTTGATTTTTCATGAAATACGCTAATATTTCAAATTCTGTATGTGTTAAATTAATGTCTGTTCTATTTACTGTAACAGTGCGCGACGGAAAATGAACGTGAATACCGTGGATTGATAATGTATCATCTTCATTCTCTAAAAGTTGCTTTGTCACTTTTCTGCTTTCTAATAACCTTTTCGCTCTTGCTAATAAAATTGGGGGACTATACGGCTTCGTCACATAATCATCTGCCCCAAGTTCAAAACCAAGTAACGTATCGTCTTCATCTACGCGCGCCGTCAACATAATAATAGGCACTTCGGACGTCTTTCGAATTCTTCGGCAAACAGACCATCCATCAAGTTCTGGCAACATAATATCTAAAATGACTAAATCAACCTCTTCTTCTTCAAATACAACTAAAGCCTCTTTCCCGTCCCTCGCTTCAAACACTACATATTGCTCACTTAAAAAATAATCTTTTAATATTTCACGTAATATATCTTCATCTTCAACAATTAAAATGTTTTTTGACATAACTGATATATCCCCCTCCTGCTTTCAAAAACTATAATTTCACTTTGAATAACTGCCAGTTAACTTCGCCTCGATAATATATCTATCTGGTGCATCCCCTATATAATCAAATGGGTAACAAGTTGTCAGTGTTAATATCGGTTCTTCTTTTTTTATAATAACAGTACGATCATCCGCATGAGTAATCCATGTCTTTTGAATTTCATATGTGTACGTTTTATTATCATACTCTAAAACAAGGGTATCCTTTTCTTTCAACTCCCCTAAATCTGTAAATACGGTATCTCGATGTCCACTGAGTACAGTATGTCCCCCTCCAGATGGAGTTGTCGTTAAATCGCTAACGAACATACCCACTCCTTTTTTCAAAGTCGTATCATCTGCTCCCCAATATATAGAAAACTTCTTCTTTATTTTCGGTATGTTTAACATCGCTACCTTTTCTCCTTCTTTATGTTCTGTTTGAGAAGAAGGCACTTGAGAAGTTACAGGTGTTTCATGAGAAAGTTGAGTATCTTGTATATTTTTAAAGCTCTTTATTTCTTCTGCCGTTAATTGCCCGGCAGAGCTTCTTCCTTTATACCATTCCACAGCATAATAGGATCCCATGAATAGCCCTATAGCCATCAATATGATACCGATATAATTGAGTAACTTCATTCTTCATTCCTCCATGCCAAAAATGGTAGGAGTAACCTACCATTTTTAATATATGAAATTATCCCATTCTTTATAGGAAAATATTTTATTTACGCTTTAATCTTATTGCGACGATTCAAACCAAATAATGTACCTACCGCTACAAGACATGCACTTAATCCCATCATTACTACATTATTCGATGCTGTATTTGGTAATTTTTCACCTTGTACAACTGGCTTTGCTACTTCTTTTTTAACTACTTCATTCTTTTGCTCGGCTTTTATCGCTGCTTCTTTTTTGGCCATATCGTTTTTTAACTGTTCTTGCGCTATTCTCTTTTTCTCTTCTTCACTTTTTTTCTCAGCTTTTATTGCTTCTTCTTTTTTAGCCATATCATTTTTTTCTTGTACTTGTGCCGCTTGCTTTTTCTCTACTTCACTTTTTTGCTGTTCCTTAATTGCTTCTTCTTTTTTAGCTTTATCTTGTTGCACTTGCGCTTCTTCCTTTGTTACTGTTCCAGTATCTGCACTCGCTACTGAAGAATATCCTACTGTTAAAAGTGCCATTGCACAAATTGGTAATAGTCTCTTTTTCATCTTAATTCTCTCCTTATATTTTATTCACATCAACTCGCACCGGATGTATTACTAGAATAAGCAAGAGATATAAATATAAGATGCAGATGAAATATATTTCATTTAAAGATTTCATTGTAGAAAAAGAAAAAAACATCGCAATATGTACGATGTTTTTTCGGGTGTGTGTCTCAATTATTTACATGTTACTTTCGCGTGATTTGGAAGTAGAACGGGCCGGAGCGATAACTAATTGTCTCGGCTCAGTTTTCTTGAAGTGATTTTTGACGTTACACTTACGACGTTGAACAACCCACGCTTTAATAGGGTTTGTTAAAATAATCTTTTGCTCTTCGTTAGGGGCCTCTTCTTCAAACCTACAACTCTCGCTCCATTTATTCCATTTCATTGTAAATTTAGAAGAAGAATGATCATCTTCACGATCAAACAAGTGCAAAAAATCCATTTTTCCATCTAGCATTACGGTGTTACTAGTCGCTAAAAAAGAAAAGGTCGTCCAACGTTTCTCCATGCCCTCCTACTCCTTTTTCACATATAGAGTGCCTAAAACTTAATTTACCTAAAATATGCTTGCCTTTTACCTTACACCCATAGTTTATCCAAAATGCTATTATGCAACTATCGATTTGCCTTACAACTACCTTACATTTTTGTAAGAAACAAAAAAACCTTCACTCGATATAATGAAGGTTTCTTACTTTTTATCTATATGATCTCTCATATCATCAAGTCCAGCTTCTTTTAGCTGCGACATCATACCGTGCGAAATTGCTCCTAACACTAAAGTCATTCCAATTAATGAAATACGAATCGCAGGTACATCAATTACGTAAGCCAACAGGCCAAGAACAATTGTTAAAAGTAATGCTTTTATAAATGTTACACTTGTGTACTGTTTCTTCTTCATCATATTCACCCTTTATGGAAGCGTTTTCTTAATACACTTAGTATATCATATCATCAGATGATTTTGGCGTTATCTTTGTAAAAAATTACTATCTCCTTTGACTTTTTCTATTCTATCCTTTACAGTCGAAATGTTCGCAAGTTTTACACTGTAGGAGGATTACAATGAATATTGAAATAAAAGACACTTTAATTTCTGAAGAACAATTACAAGCAAAAGTGAAAGAATTAGCACTTCAAATCGAACGTGACTTTGAAGGAGAAGAAATCGTAGTTATCGCAGTATTAAAAGGTTCATTCGTATTTGCTGCTGATTTAATTCGTCACATCAAAAATGATGTAACAATTGACTTTATTTCTGCATCTAGCTACGGAAATCAAACAGAAACAACAGGAAAAGTGAAACTACTAAAAGATATCGACGTAAACATTACTGGAAAAAACGTAATTGTTGTAGAAGATATTATCGATTCTGGTTTAACACTTCATTTCCTAAAAGACCACTTCTTTATGCATAAACCAAAAGCACTCAAGTTCTGTACATTACTTGATAAGCCAGAACGCCGTAAAGTGGACTTAAAAGCTGAATATGTTGGCTTCCAAATTCCAGACGAATTTATCGTTGGCTACGGTATCGACTGTGCTGAGAAATATCGTAACTTACCATTTATCGCTTCAGTTGTAACGGAGTAATCGTATAACTTAAAAAATTGATAGTACATAAAATGTATATCGGCGATTTTTTTAATATATCGACTTACCGACAATAACTGACAATGTTAGCATCCAATTAATAGGGAGAAGCTGTTCTAAAATACATGGGAACAGCTCCTTTCTTTCCATTACAAACTACAGGGAGAGATGAAATATGACAAAGACAAAATTTGAAAAAGTACTCCTCATCGTAAATCCGAAAGCTGGTCAAGGTGACTTACATACAAATTTAACAAAAATCGTACCACCTCTTGCCGCAGCTTTTCCTGATCTACATATCCTTCATACGAAAAAACAAGGTGATGCAACAAAATATTGCCAAGAGTTTGCTAGTAAAGTAGATTTAATTATCGTCTTTGGTGGTGATGGAACAGTATTTGAATGCACAAATGGCTTAGCACCTCTCGAAACTAGACCTACACTTGCAATCATTCCAGGTGGAACTTGCAATGACTTCTCTCGCACACTTGGTGTTCCGCAAAACATTGCAGAAGCAGCAAAACTTATCACAAAGGAACACGTAAAACCAGTTGACGTTGCAAAAGCAAATGAACAACATTTCTTAAACTTCTGGGGCATTGGACTCGTATCTGAAGTATCAAACAATATCGATGCAGAAGAAAAAGCAAAGCTTGGTAAAATCGGTTACTATTTAAGCACAATTCGAACTGTAAAAAATGCTGAAACATTCCCGGTAAAAATTACTTATGACGGACAAGTATATGAAGACGAAGCTGTCCTTGTCATGGTTGGAAATGGTGAATATCTTGGTGGTATTCCATCCTTTATTCCGAACGTAAAATGTGATGATGGAACACTTGATATTTTCGTAGTCAAATCAACAGGTATTCAAGCATTTAAAGATTACATCGGAAAGAAACTATTTGAAGACTCAAATGAAAATGACATCTTCCACGTAAAAGCGAAATCCATTCATATTGAAACGAAAGAAGAAAAAGAAGTAGATACAGATGGAGAAAGCTCGCTTCATACACCTTGTCACATTGAATTATTACCAGGACACTTTACGATGATTTATAATCCTGCGGTTGTGTAAAGAAAAAAACGAGTGCTAGCACTCGTTTTTTTCTCTTCTAATCTAGCTATGTCGTTGAATCATTTCTTGTATTTCTTTAACTCTCTCTAAAGTAATTCCATTTCTTTGTTCGATTGCTAAAGGATGCTCGGTTGGCTCTAATTCAACATACGGTGCCGTTCCAACTTCTCTTATATGTACATTTGTTTTTAAATTTAATGTTTCTGGATAAAATGGTATTTCTACAGATAACCAACCAAAATAAGGATCACTATTTTCTCGGCCTCTCTCATCCCACTTTTCTAATACTTCATCATAACTTTCTTTACTAAGTGATACCCAAACAGTCCATATGAAATTTTCGTGGTAGTCAATGATAGGAATCTCTAAACATCCTCTAATAAAATAATGTTCATCATCCATTACACAAAGATCCGATGTTAAATGGATGCGTCCCTCTCTTTCATGGGGCGCTACCTCGTAATAATAATATGGCGCTTCACTTCCGTAGCATAGAGGTAGTGCAAAACGATGCATTTGTACTTTTTCTCCGGATTTTCTTCTTCTTTTCATTTGTTATTCTTTCTCCTATCCTTTTCAGTCACAATCAAACTCTACCCAATTTCTCCAATGCGTATTAGCATTTTCATTCACAATAACACTTGGATCTTTCTTCTCTATTGCAGCGGCTACTGATTGGAAGAATTCATTTTCACTTACTTTTTCGTCTTCAACATGTTTCCATTCTTCCGTTTCATACGCTACTTTCCAGTCGCCTTCTAAACCGAACTCTTCTAAAATTTCTCCTTTATCCCACCACAATAATTTTTGAGCTTCCTCATTAGTAGCAAGCATACGCATGAAGTATGTTGGATAATGCTCTGTCGTTTGTACTTCTATTCCATTATTTATATAATCTTCTTCTGTAAATTCATATTCAAAATGATGCTCGCGAATTTTTAAACTGCCGTTATAAATATTCGGTATAAATTCACCTTCATCATCAAACAACTCATAATCGCCATTATTTAATTGTAAAATGCAATCATCACCCATTGAATGAGTAATTCTATCGCCATATACTTGAATATCATTACATACACCTAATGAACCTACACCAACAATTTGAAACACCATTAGCCAATCCTTAGTATCTTTAAAGAAAAGAGAGAATTTCACTTGTGAAATATCAATATATTCATTATCAAAGGCAGGAAATTCATACTTACTTTGCTTTTTATCTAATAGTTTTAAAATATCTTTTTGCATATGTAGCATCTTCACCTCGATATAAACAAAAATATTTTTTTAATTTCACTAGAGTATAACATAACCATACTTACCTGTGACATTCTAATAACACTACTAAAAAATAGAAGAATGGCTTGTTTGCATACTCTAGTTCTTTTTATGTACAATGAAGGAAAGAAGCACCTTCATATAAGGGAGAGGACAAACTTTGTTCAACCAACAGTTAGTTAATTTACGCATTGATTTTGCATTTAAACAATTGTTTGGTACGAATGGTAGCGAAGATATTCTAATTGCATTTTTAAATGCTATGTTACAAGAGTCTTTAGAGTCGCCCATTGCTTCTCTACAACTAGAAGATCCACATTTACACAGGTAATATGAAGAGGATAAGTTATCTATTTTAGACATTTCAGCGACATTAGACACAGGAACAAAAGTTAATGTAGAAATACAACTCAATAATAATCACGATATGGTTAAACGCAGTTTATATTATTGGGGAAGACTATACACATCTCAACTACAAAAAGGGATGCCCTACAGTGCACTTCACAAAACCATCACCATAAACTTACTAAACTTCGTAATGTTTTCGGAACACCCAGCCTTCCATACAACGAGCATATTATGGAATACACAACAACAAAAAATCCTGAGTGAAGACATAGAAATCCACATTATAGAAATTCCAAAGTTAACTGAACAATGGCATGAAGAAAAAGTAAATCCGTGGAAAGATCCATTTGTTCGTTGGCTTTTATTGCTTTCAGCAAATGAGGACGAGCACTTAACTAAACTATTGGAGGATATTGCTATGAACCAAGACCCTATTTTACAAAAAGCAATAAATAAATGGGAACGTATGAGTCAGGATTCTTCTTTCCGACAAGCCTATGACGCAAGGGAGAAAGTTTTAATGGATGAAGCAGCAAAATTCGCCCATGCAGAGACAGAAGGAATAAAAAGAGGAATGGAACAAGGAATTAAAAAAGGGCTTGAAAAAGGCATTGAAAAAGGGCTTGAAAAAGGCATTCAACAGGGGAAAATTCAAATGATTAAAAATATGTATGATCTTGGTATACCACTTGAAACGATTGCTAAGGCAAGTAAATTAAGTTTGCATGAGATTGAGCATATTTTAAGACATAAATAGTGATAAAAAAAGAGCTTGAATAGTTTCAAGCTCTTTTTTTATCAAATTTCCTCAATACTATCCAATTGAGTCTTATAACACTCATCACACTCTGACCTAGTAGGAAGAATCCCTCTTTCATCAGGTAATAAAACCCTCAAAACTTCTCGATCCATCTCTACGAAAGACTTCATAATAATGGGATATCCTTCAATAATATCCGTATACTCAATCCCTTGTTCAAACTTTTTTCCGCTCTTTATTTCTTCTATTATGGTACAAAAAACACTATGCGCGACTTCAGGATCCATATTTAATGCTATTTGTAAATCTTGATGATTAAAGTTATCTCTTAGACCATGCGTATGATAATTAGCATGGATGCCATCAATATCTTCTGCTAATATGCTATGCATGTACCATCCATACTCTTGTAGCATATTTTCTTCCCATTCATCTGTATCCTCTTCTAAATCTTCATCAAACAAATTCGGATCATACCACACGTCCTCGTAATCTCCAGCAATTAAAAATCTCCAACCAGGTGGTAACCCTAAATACTTCTTTATTTCAGGTGCCCATTCATCAATATGTTGAACATGTAAAGGAAGAAAGAAATCTTCTTCTGTCCCCATTTCTTCACCAGCCCAAATGTACCAACCTGTCGTTCCGTTTTCTATAGGCATTCGTAACCCATTAATCGGAACAATACCATCTTTCACATTTTGCGCTATTCCTAATTTCAAGTCATTCGGAGATTCTACATACTCCGCTTTATATTTATCACATATACTCCTCTGTTCTTTTATGTATTTTTCCATCCTTTTAGCACACTCCCCAATTTTTGAAAGATAGATTTCTTTGCCGAAGCACTCTCTAACTTCCATACCCCACACGGATTATAAAATGGATCCTCTTGTTCATAACGATTATCTATATAATGAGATAAGAGATACACTGGAGCATCTTCTGTGAAACTAATTGTATCTCCATCTTTCAAATTAGGTTTTTCCAATATATTATGTAGGTTAAAATCATTCAATAAATCTACAGCTACTTCCGGATCTATCCCTCCGTCTAAAACAACGTCTGGTAGATTAAATGCTTGCATTCCACATGAATAATAACCGTCCTCTTCATCTCCAACTAAAGTTACAAGGTGCGAATACATCGGGAAGATTTCCTTATCCTCTGCAAGCTCTTGCCATTCTTCTTTCAAATAAGCCACACCTGCTGTTTCAACTTTTAAAGCAAGTCCACCTGCATTTAAAAGTTCCATTCCTACATCAATTACTTCTTGTAATCTCTCTGTATCGTCAACTTTTGCAATAATATACACTGTATAAGTATGCTTCTCCAACTCCTGAAGCAATTCTTCATTAAAACGCTCACCACCTGCATAGAAGAAAGCCTCTCTCAAAGAAGGGTCTTGTTCATATATATCAATTTCAAAGCCAATCTCTTTCTCCTTATGGTGCATCACATTTCCCGCTAATATATAGTTACTTTTACTCACAACTTCTTGTATTAATTCTGTTCTATCTTTCCATAAACCAGGTACTCCAATAACGATTTGTGTCTCCATCATATGCACTCCACTTCTCATCTATTTTCAATCTATTCTTTCAATCTTCCAAACTAAATTAGCTGGGATATCTTTCTCTAAAAAGGTTAACATCCATACAGTTTTTCCTTTATCATTCATCAGTAGCACTTTATGATTTAACTTCCAAGCCACTTCACTAACATGATGAAACATCTTATACATATCTTCTTCTCTAATAAGCTTTTCCTTTTTGATTAACCGCCTCGTTCTATACTCTCTTATTTCTAAGTACACGTCAGCATAAGCCACTTCATGCTGACATGTTATATTACATACGTATTTTTTATTCGGACTACTCTTTTTTATATATACGAACTCGTTTCTATAATTCAATTCTAGTATCTTATTCTTCACTTTTTCTAACTCTTCTATATCCCAATCATATTTCACAGCTAAACGCTTCATTTCCGCATGAACGATTTGAAGGGCTAATTCTTTTTTCTCTCTATCTGATAAATATGGAAAATCCCTCACACTCCCATATTCCACAAAAGCATTCATATATTCAGGGAAAATTCGATATTTCTTCTCCCACTCATCGAGTAATGAAATATCATCCACACAATGAATCAAAATACCTTTCTCATACTCCATTCTTAACTTTGGCATATGTCGACAATATAAAGAAATAATACAGCTCGTCTCTTTACCAAAAGAGATATCTTCATCGTAGTTGCTTGTAGATGCTAACTGTAATGTCTCAGTGCTTCTAGTATGCTCTTTTACTTTTAGAAAACTCAATTGTATATCTCTTATAACTGGCATTTGCTCTCTCCTCTTCGCAATACAACTATGAAACATCTTTGTTAATACGCCTTAATCAATTTCAAGCCATCCCATTCCCATAGAAAGAAATAACAGCCCGATTACAAAAAAGAGACCCCCAGTTAAAAAATAGAACGGTGCTCCGTGCAATGGATCACTAAATAACTCTATCAAATTTCCAGCTACTACTTTCCATTTCTCTTTCTTTGAATTTTTTTCTTTTATTTCTTTAACAAATCGATAGATACTTATACTAATCAAAATAATTCCTATTAATAGGCATCCTACTATGATTAAAATCTCCAAATATAACACTCCATGTGTACATTTATATTTATTTTCGTTTACATACTATTGTTATTCATAATCCATTTTAGCTAATAAACAAACGAAAGAGAACTAGGTGGATTAATGTTTACTTAAAAATAAAAAGTCCGAAACTATATAAAGTGATTTCGGACTTTTTATTTTTAAAATATTAAATTACATTTCGAACAAAAAGGAGCTGAATTTCCTCTTCTAATTTTTGTATCACATTTTGGACAATATACATATCGTTCCTCTACCTTTTGTCGTTCTATCATGTGTAAAGATACTATTTTCATACTGCACATAATTCCAATTAAGATAAGGCTAAAAATGAGTAGCACAACGCTCTTCCTCCCTTAACTACTTACCTATATTTTACCATTAAATAAAGATAATTTTATACTTATAATCCTATCTTGTCCTTCATACTGGAAGAAACTTTTTTTACTTCTATTTACTCATCAGTGTGATTCTTTTTTGTCTATATAAATAAAGAATACCTGTAACAATAAAAACAATCACGCCAAAATACAAGCCATACTCTATCGCAACTGCTACAATACTTTCAATATGTTGTCCAAATAAAGAACCTAGCACAAAGTAAACGAGTGTCCAAAGAAATCCTGTCGTATAAGAATACAAAGCATACGTCTTAAATGACATGTTATTCATTCCAACTAAATACGGTACAACATGTCTTACAACTGGTATGAAGTAACTTGTAACTAATGCATAATGACCATACTTCTCTACCATCTCTTGCGATTTCACAACATACTTTGCTTTTTTCTTTTTCATTAGCTTATCAAGTACTTTTGTACCAAATATTTTCCCTAATATATAGCCTAAAGAAAGTCCGGACACAACGCCTAAATACGTTAATAAAAACGCAGGAATAACATTTAATATACCTAATGAAGATACAAAGCCTCCGCTCATAACAATCATTTCATCTGGAATTGGCATACCGATAATACCTAACCATAAACAGAAAAATAATGCCCAATAACCGTACTGCTCAATATAGGATAATAATTCATGTAATTCCATTATGCATACGCTCTCCTTAGCTCTTTTTTACAGCTAAAGACGTACGCTGGTGGGAAATTGAGCCACACTTTCTCTAGCGTAATTTCAGGAAAGAAGTGCTGTATAAATCCTTTTTTCACAAGTGAATATTGAAATGTAATAAATTCACCATTCTCATGTATCGCTTCCATTACATTGTTTAAAATACGTTTTGAAACTTCTTCTGGTAAAGAAGTAAAAGGTAATCCCGATAAAACGTAATCCACGCATTCTATATGGAACTCTTCCATATACTTCTTTATATTTTCAGCTGAACCGTGCATAACAATGACGTTCTGCTCATCTTTAAATTTTCTCTTTAGCTCTTTGCAAAACACTTCATTAATTTCAATAAGAAGAAATATTGTTTCCTTCTTTTTTCTCTTCATAATCTCTTTCGTAAAGACCCCTGTACCAGGCCCTAACTCTACAATACATTTCGCTTTATTAAAATCAATTACATCGACCATTTTCTTTGCTAATATTTTTGAACTTGGCGCAATTGCACCAGTATGTTTCGGATGTTTCATAAATTCATGTAAGAATGTTATGAGTTGCATATAAACCTCTCCTCATTCGTTCGGTAGTTTTTAACTTGTGTCTAAGTATAACTATCGTTTCTTAATAAAAATTGAGGAAGTTTCTTAAGATTTTATGAAGAATAAAAAAACAGCTATCGCCTGTAGCGATAGCTGCCCCTTATTACTTCGCACTCACGATCTTATAATAAGAACGAACAGTTAAGAAGTAATATCCAATATAAATAGCGCCGTATACTCCGATACTAATTAGAAGCGGAATCATAATTTCAAATGGTAGTATGTTCCCTAAACCTTTTAATGCAAACAAGCTGTGCAGGATTCCGATTACTAACGGGATTGCAAAGATAAAGCTTACTTGTTTTGCAATAGCTTTTTTCATTTCTTGTTTTGTGACCCCTATTTTGTGAAGTACAACATAACGCTCACGATCAGCATTTGCTTCTGTTAATTGTTTAAAGTAAATGATAGAACCTGTTGCTAGTAAGAATACAAGCCCTAAGAACATTCCAATAAACATCATTAATCCTGTTCCTTCAAGCCCCATATGGAAACCAGTGTAGAAATCTCTAAATGATAACACCATTTCTGATTCACCAGCTGGCATCACTTTTGTTAATTTTTCCGTTAACACTTTACTGTTTTTCTCATCTTTCACATCAATATTTTTTACAATACGTGTTCCAAATGCTTGTTTCGCTTGTTCATACATTTCATCTGAAACGACAACAACTAATTCACCTAAATTTGTAATCGCAACGTCATTTGCACCTTGGATTTTTAATTGCTTCGTTTCGTTCCCAATTTGGAATACTGCTTTGTTTCCTTTATATTGTGGACTAAACTCATGTCCTTCAATATACGAACTATCATATATAAATGCTTCATCAGCAGCTACATTCACTGTTTCTGCGTCGATTTTCTTAGCAAGCTTATTAAATTCAGATTGAGACATAAATTGATATTTCTCTGAGATACTGTAGTTCATATTAAAGATGAAATCAACTTTATCTCCTTCAAACTTCCCTTTTACAGGAACTGTCTCAATTTCAAATTGATCTTTAATCGGATGATCTTTCTTCTCTTCTGCAAAAATCGCATTTACTTTCTTATCAAACGCTGCATCTTTTTTCTCATAAGAATAGCTATATGGTGCAACTGCTTTTGATTGCGTAAATGTGTTGTAATACATCGTAACAGACGTACCAACCGCTGTTAATGTTACCGCACTTAAAATAGAAATTGTCGCAAGTGATTTTGCATTTCCTTTAATACGATATAGTAGCTGCGACGTCGTTACCATATTCATACCGTTATAAAACGATGATTTATTATTTCTTGCACGTTTCAATACGAATACTGTAAAGAACATAAATAGTAAGTACGTACCTAATACTGTCGCCAATAAAATATAAAGTGCAACTGCCATAAAGTCTGCATATTTAACTGCTTTCATGAACATTAATGCTAAAAAATAACCTGAACCGATTAAGATAACTGAAATTAATGCCATAATAACTGATCCTTTTGGCATTGCTTCTCCTTCACGTTCGGCGCGGAAAAGTTCAATTAGCTTAAATCGATAAATTAAACGATATCCTTGAAGTGATGTATATAAAATAATCACAAAGAAAATAAGTGCTGTATCAATAATGGCAGCCATCGGTACTTCAAAATGAACATTTAAGTTTAATCCCATCATGCTTACTAGCAGTTCAAGGAATAATTTTGAAAGGACACTACCAATCGCAATACCGATAATTAAAGACATTAATCCCATTAACATATTTTCATAAAAGAGCATTTTACCAATTTGTCTTTTACGGATACCTAATAACGAATATAAGCCAACTTCTTTTTTACGTTTACGTGTAAAGAAACCGTTCGAATATATAATAAACACTGCTACGAAAATGATAAGCATGACACTTGAAACTTGGAACGCTCCGCTAATTTTTTTTGAAGCTTCTGCAGCTTTTTCCATTTGTGAATTGTATTGCAATGCTTTAAATGTAAAATAAATAACGATACTAAAAATCATAGATGCAAAATATACAAAGTAGTCTTTAAAGTTCCGCTGTATGTTGCGGAGGGCAATGCTAGATAAGGTCATCAGCCATACCCCCAGAAATAGAAGACATTACATCAACAATTTTTTGGAAGAACTGTTTACGCGTCGATTCACCGCGGTGCAATTCTTTATATAGTTCACCATCTTTAATGAAAATAACTCGTTTACAATAACTTGCTGCAAATGCATCATGCGTTACCATTAAAATTGTTGAGTTATCATATTCGTTTAACGACTTCATACTTTCAAGTAAATCTGTTGCAGATTTAGAATCAAGCGCTCCAGTTGGCTCGTCTCCGAAAATCATACTTGGATTCGTAACAATCGCACGTGATGCTGCGCAGCGCTGCTTCTGTCCACCAGATACTTGATATGGGAACTGACTTAAAATATGATCAATACCGAATTTCTTTGAGATTTCAAGAACGCGGCGATCAATCTCACTCGCTTTCACCTTTGATAACGCAAGTGGTAAAGCGATATTCTCTTTCACCGTTAACGTATCTAATAAGTTATAATCTTGGAAAATGAAACCTAAATGATCGCGGCGGAATAACGCTAACTTATCGTCATTCATTTTTACGATATCTTTTCCATCAATTAAAATTTCACCGTTCGTCGCATTATCAATTGTAGAAAGAACATTTAGTAGAGTCGTCTTACCAGAACCTGAAGGTCCCATAATTCCAACGAACTCACCTTCTTTTACTTGTAAGTTAATACCTTTTAACGCTGCAAATTTATTACCACCCGTGTCATATACTTTTTCAATATTTTTTGCTTCTAACACTGTTTTCATCTCGACATCCCTCATTTCTTCTATTCTCTATTTTCAACTATATACACTCTCTACTCTTGCCACTATCGATGTTTCTTACACAAACATGACAGTTATGTAAGACGCATAAGTAAAGATATAAAAATTTAACCTACTGAACAAAAGTACTTTGTTACTATAACATTGGGATATCATACCATCCATTCATTCTCCTTACAGGAACATTACAATTTTGTAAGGTTAAAAATGTCCCCTACAAAGTTGTGCACGAAATGTCGGATGGAGCTATTTCGTTCCTGCTATTCTATGTACAGAGGAGGTCATAATATGGATTCACTTAAAAATATGAATACTGCAATGCGCTATATTGAAAACAACCTAACAAATGAAATTAATTTTAAAGAAGTTGCGAAGTTAGCTTACTGCTCGGAATATCATTTCAAAAGAATGTTCTCTTTCCTAGCTGGCATATCACTATCAGAATATATTCGTTGTAGACGTCTTACTCTCGCTGCCTTTGAACTAAAAAATAGCGATGCAAAAGTCATTGATGTCGCTATAAAATATGGCTACAACTCACCAGATTCATTCGCCCGTGCATTTCAAAACTTGCACGGTATAACACCTTCAGAGGCCCGAAATAGTAGCCATTCTTTGAAGGCTTATTCACCAATGACCTTCCAATTATCCATTCAAGGAGGAAATGAAATGAACTATCGAATTGAAGAAAAAGAGCCATTTCGAATTATAGGTATTACAAAACGAGTACCAATCGTTTTTAACGGTGTAAATGAAGAAATTGCTTCTATGTGGAAAAGTTTAAACCCAGATTCTATTCAAACATTAAAGTCCCTTTCAAACATTGAACCTACTGGAATCATTAGTGCTTCTACTAACTTTTCTGAAGGAAGAATGGAGGAAAAGGGGGAACTCGATCACTACATTGGAGTAGCCACAACGAAAGATTGCCCAGAGCAATTCGCGCAACTTGAAGTTGCTGCTTCAACATGGGCTATATTCGAAGCTGTCGGACCATTTCCTGATGCATTACAAAATGTATGGGGACGTATTTATTCTGAATGGTTCCCTTCTTCGAACTATGAACTAGCGGAAGGACCGGAGATATTGTGGAATGAACAGAAAGATATATCTTCTCCGAATTTCAGAAGCGAAATATGGGTACCTGTTTTAAAAAAGTAATATAAGAGGCTAACCTTTTCAAAATAAAGAAGCTGCTCTCCCTTTTTAAAGGAAGAGCAGCTTCTTTATTTTATACTTCTTCTTGACTCGTTCTTATACAAGAAAATAGTAATAATCGTAAGCACTGTAATAACTGCAAAAGTAAATACTCTGTAGTTCGAGATAGTAGCAGTACCAATTAACAAGGCAGGTATAACCGCCACAATTAAGCCACCAAACATACCAACAAACGATCCTATACTTTGTTTTACTACTTGAGTTTCTGATACCCAATCATAATAACCAAATCGATTATTAATGAAAATCCCCCATACTGCTGAAAATAATGAATATGTTATCGGTGTTATTACGATGAAAAGAGAGCTCCAAACATCTAGCTTTAACCCGATTATCAGTAATACAGCACTAATAAGTGATGCAGGTATACTCAATGAAAGATTCATAAGAATTTTACTATCATAAATCATCTTTGGCGCTATAGGCAATGATTTAATAATCCATACATTTTTTCCTTCTAAAGACAATGAAACACATGTTGTACATGTCATCGAAATCGCTGCTGCAATAGCAAATGGAGCAATCTTTTGCAACAGGGGCTCAATTCCAGGATACGCTATTAATTGGCTTGGTCCTACTACAACTATAGCTAGCGAGAAAGCTAGCGCCATCACGACTCCCATTCCACTATTTATGACATACACTGTAGAAGAGAAGAAACGTTTCAGCTCTTTTTTATACAATGCGACCAATACACTCTCTTTTTTCATGCTATTAATCTCATAATTTGAAAGCATATGATAAGTGGTGATCCCTGTGTTTATTTGCTTATATTTTAACGAAAGTATTTTTACAAAAAGATAATACCAAATCACTGATATCCCCACGAATAAGATGAAAGCTACCATATCAGCATTAACAATTGCTTTTTGAAACATGTTAGCTAATGGATACACTTTAGTTAATTGCTCGGAAACAATTGCACCAATTCCGTTCATATCATTAAGGCTATATTGAGCATTTCCGTTTTTTAGCATAAAGGAACCGAATGTAATAATTACTATAAAACTTAAAATCGTAGTTATTTTATTCGTATTTTTAAATTTAGAAGCGATTGCCGTAATCGAAGCTCCAAAGATTGCTGCGATTGTTGTTGGGATTAAAGATGCGATAAACATACTGATGAACCACATAAAGTAAAAAGAAACTGATGGATTTTCATGTATGCAATACACAACTCCCATTGGTAGCATGATTATGATTGAAAAGATTGTATTCAGCAAGTATAAATACAAAAACCTACTTGCAATAACAGTACTTACGCGAATCGGCAATGACATTAAAAAGTCGTAATCCTTAAAAGCAAAAATTTCTCCATTTGCCTTAAATATAGTGAAAAACAACGTTAATATACTGCTAATAACTAGTGCATAGACGGGAATAATTTCACTAATTCCTATTTTTATCAATCCATATGCTGAAGCTCCGCAATATAACATTAACATGACACCAACTAGAGCAATAGATACTGTCAGCAAAATCTTATTCTGCTTCTTTCTCTTATCTTTTTCGTATTTAAAGGTGTTTAAACCGAGCTGCGTTATCAACCGAATTTTCAAAAGACCTAAACTATTAGTATTCATTAGCAAGCTCCTTCATAAAGAGCTCTTCCAATGAGCCTTCCTTTATTAAAGAATTTACTTCTCCTGAAAGTGCTAATTTCCCTCTATTAATCATCGCTACTTTTTGTTTCATACCGTGTGAATAAGAAGATATTAAATCCCCTAAGTACGGTGTAATCTCAAAAGCATCCCCATACTTCTGTATCTGTTCTTCCCGATCCCTCGCAGGCACTTTAAACACATCCGCAACAAAGTTCAAATATTGAATTCCTGTTAATTGCTCATATAAATCTGGATTATCAGGAATATACGCCATTACTCTCTTACATGCAATCGGATCCTTTTTTACTGAATGTCCATCAACAAAAATTTCACCCTCTTCAAAATCTATAACTCCTACTAACGACTTAATTGTTGTACTTTTCCCCGCACCGTTATGTCCAATAAATCCAAAGATATCCCCTGCTTTAACAGTAATATTCAAATGATCAACTGCTTTCTTACCGTCTTTATATGTCTTGCTAAAATTTATAATTTCTAACATGTAAATCCCCCCAAATCACCTTTTCGATTGAATTTTCAGACCTTAAAACGAAAAATTTACTCAGTGAGCTTTTCATTATTCCCACTGAGTATTAAAATCTCTTAACACATAGAAACTATAAATATAAAATTTGACTAATATAGCTCACATTTGTATTTCTTTTTTATACAAAACGTAAGAATATAAATTCGTTATAATGACAGCAACTACTATAATCCCAAGCATCATATAAGTTCTCCAATCAGCCGGAGCGAAAACACTTATAATCATAATAATTCCTAACGCCACAAATACTTTTCCGCTAAACCGATGTGTTTTCCGCCATACTTCTTCATTACTTAACGTCCATGGATTACGCATCCCAACAAAAAAGTTTGGCTTACACTGTGGTAAATAATTACCCATTACTAAAAATAAAACACCAACTAATAATTCAGGCACCCGATTAATGAATAAGTTATATCCTAATCCACTTGTAATAATGTCTATATTTCCTACAAATAGTAGCAATAGTACACCATTATTCATCATCATAAAAGCTTTAGAAAACTTCTCGTAGTTCGCTTTCTTTGGATCAATCTTTGGTAACACGTTTAGAAAAATATATAAAACAATCATAATTCCAACCATAGAAAGCATTCCATACGATTTAGAAGAATATCCATCTACTTTACCGCCGCTCCAATGCGTTGCAATTGTATCCGGTAAATGTGGCCAAGCAAACGCCCAAGCTAAACAAGTTATAACAATTAATAAGATTGCAAAAAGATGCTTTTTCATTTCCCCTCTTCCCCCTTATTCGTAAATGTAAACACCCAAGTCAATAAATCTTGAAAGACCGTTGTGTTTAAAGAGTACATAACGAATTGCCCTTTCTTTTCATCTTGAACAAGTTCAGCATTTTTAAGTGCATTTAAGTGGTGTGAAATACTTGGTTTTGTCATATTGAAATGTTCAGCAATCTCACCAGCGGTTAGATCGCCTTCTTTTAATAAGTCTAAAATTTTTCGCCTTGTTGGATCTGCTAATGCTTTGAATGCTTGATTCAATGTCTTTCTTCCTTTCGATAATTAGACATTTAGATATTTATCTAAATATTAAACCGATTACCGTTATTTGTCAATTTCATCCAGCGCCCTTTTTACTTTTCTCACTTTTAACCTATACTGTTTACTAGCTTATCTTTCAACATAATGAAAAGACTTGAAACACATGATACACTATAGCTACAATTGTTTTTTTTGAGGAGGAATATACATATGTATAAAATTTTAATCGTTGAAGACGATCCAAATATTTCATCATTACTGCAATCTCACATTCAGAAGTACGGTTATGAGGCTGTGGTAGCGGAGAATTTCGATGATATTATGGAATCGTTTAACGCAGTGAAACCCCATCTTGTTTTACTTGATGTAAACTTACCGAAATTCGATGGTTTCTACTGGTGCCGTCAAATTCGTCATGAATCTACTTGTCCAATTATTTTCATTTCAGCGCGTGCTGGTGAGATGGAACAAATTATGGCAATTGAAAGCGGTGCGGATGATTACATTACAAAACCATTCCACTACGACGTTGTAATGGCGAAAATCAAAGGACAATTACGCCGTATTTACGGTGATTATGCACCAAATATTTCGGAACGTATCGTTGAAGTAGAAGGATTAAAACTATTCCCTGAACGTCCAGAAATTCACTTCGGATCTGAACAAGTTCTTTTAACGAAGAAAGAGGCAATTTTAGCAGAAATGTTATTATCTAAATTTCCTCGTACAGCGAGCCGTGAAGATTTATTAGCTGCGCTTTGGGATGACGAAAGCTTCGTTGAGGAAAATACATTAAACGTAAACATTACACGTCTTCGTAAAAAGTTTAATGAGCTTGGCATTGAGAACTCTATTGAAACAGTACGTGGACTTGGATATCGCTTTAACGCAACTTGGAGTGAATAAGCATGAAGCTATTTTTACGTGATCATTTTGCATTTTTCCTACTGTACGTTTTAAACTTCGGTATCATTTTCGTTCTTTATGATGCAGTAGATGGATTTCAAAACAATAAATTTTACTTCGTCGTTTTAAGTTTATATTTATTTATTTGTTTCCTCGCTTACCGTTACGTTCGCAATCGTAGAATGTACCATAGATTAAGTGAGCAACCAGAAAAAATGGAAGATGCGTTTATTGAAAGAGCGACTGCTCCGATGCCTCACGGTGTCAATGAACTCGTGCGTACGCAGTACCGCCTCTTCCAAAAAGAACTACAATCGTATGAAGTAAAACAACAAGAACATCAACTATTCATTAACCATTGGGTACATCAAATGAAGACACCTGTTTCTGTTATGCAGCTTATGGTGCTAGAAATGGAAGACGAGCATTTAATTCCAAAGTTTAAAAAAGAATTAGAGCGTCTAAACCAAGGGCTTGATATGGCTTTATACATGGCTAGGTTAAATAACTTCCATGAAGATTTCCATGTCGAGACGATTTCATTAAAAGATACGGTAACAAAAAATATTAATGGATTAAAAGAACTATTCATTCGTAATGGTGTCTTCCCTGTTTTAGAAGTCCATTCTGATTTAAAAGTTGCTTCTGATGCGAAATGGCTAAAATTTATCATCTATCAATTAATGACAAACGCTGTTCGTTACTCCGGTGAGCGCGGAAAGAAAGTTTTCTTATCTGCTTACCGAAACGGAAAAGATATTATTTTAGAAGTTCGTGATGAAGGTGTTGGTATTCCACAAGAAGATATTCGAAGAGTATTTGAACCGTTTTACACTGGGAAAAACGGTCGCGCCTTCGGAGAATCTACTGGTATGGGACTTTATATTGTAAGTAAAATTTGTGATTATTTAGGTCACTCTGTCAAACTAGATTCTGAAGTTGGTAAAGGAACGACCATTAAAATCATCTTCCACAATGCTGCAAATAATCAAGCAGAACATACGGAGAAGGTGACCGAAGTATGATCGTAACATATGCAAGCAAAATGTATGAGAACTCACTCTCATACATTTTTTGCAATACAACTACTTCTATATCTTCTAGCCGGAGGTATAATCTATGACATTTTGGCAATTTGCATTTAAAAACGTCACGCGCAACTCAAGAGCTTATTTTGCTTACTTTGTAAGTAGCTCCTTTTCCATTGCTGTGTTCTTTTCGTTTGCTGTTTACTTATTCCATCCGAAATTACAAAACTTTGACATGACCTCTGAAATTTCAGGATTAATGATATTTTCAGAAGTAGTAATTGTATTTTTCTCTTTCTTCTTTTTACTATATTCCATTGGTACTTTTTTAAAAGTTAGAAAAAAACAATTTGGTATTTTGACCATTTTAGGAATATCGAGAAAACAATTACATCGTCTTATTTTTATGGAGAATATGTTAATCGGGATTTTATCTATCTTTTTCGGCATGCAGTTTGGAGTTGTTTTTTCTCAATTTTTCTTATTAGTAACAGCCAAACTTACCCATGTTCCAGGAATATATTTATACGGGCCTACTAACGCGTTTATTTTAACAACCATTGTTTTCCTTAGTCTTTTTATCATTGTATCTACATTCACACCAATGCTTATTCGTACAAAAAAAGCAGTACACCTTTTAAAAACAAATGGTGGAAAACAAAAAGAAAGAAAACCATCCATACTTGTTTCATTGTTTGGTGCGATTTGTTTATTTGGTGGTTATGCGTTAGCTGGAAATCCTAAATATTTCGTATCAGTAAGCCCGCAAATCGGTGTTATATATATGGTTTCAAGTATTTTCGTTATCCCAACGCTTGTTACAATTGGAACATATTTCTTCTTTTCACAAATTAGTTTCTTACTTATTTATATTTTAAAGAAAAGAAGGAAGTTTTATATGAAACGGATTAATATGCTTTGGATTTCGGATTTAGCGAGCCGTATTCGAACGAATATTAATATGCTGTTTATTGTAGCGATGCTATCTACAATTGCTTTCACAATGATTACGTTTCTATATGGATTCGGGAAATTTATTAAGCTAGAGGTGAATAGAACTTCTCCTTTTCCAATTTCTTATTTTTCTTATGATGCGAATCCTTTTGTTACAGAGCATTTAAATTGGCTTGAGCAACAATTACAAAAAGAGCATTTCCCTTATCAAAAAATAAAAGCTGATATATATGAAACACCACTAAAAGAAGATAAAGATATAGCTATTTATAATGACGTATACGCAATTAAGCAAAGTGACTATAACAAACTTGCAGATTCTTTACGAATGAAACAACTATTTATGGATGATAACGAAGCATATGTGCTAACAGGGACATCATATATCACCATATTCAACGAATTTGAGCAAAGCTACAAAAGAGATTACATTACACTCTCTAGTACAAATACGAAATTACGAGTAAAAGGTTATGAGCATGTAAACGCAATCCCATCTGACTTTTCATATCAAACGATAGTGTTGCCTGATATTATCGTAAATAACTTACCTAACACCGTAAAACATATATCAGCATACAATTACAAAATTCAAAACTGGGAACAGACATATGAAATTGCTGATAATTTTATAGAAAAAGTGCAAAAAGATCGAAATAAATTCCAGTATGAAGGACCTCTTATTCGTTCCTTTGAATCAGCAGGATCGTTATACAAAATAACATCAGGCAGTGCTGCATTTTTCCTAATTGGGACATTTTTAGGAGTTATTTTCTTCATTGGAGCTGGTAGCGTTCTTTACTTTAGAATGTATACGGATTTGACGAACGAACAAGAGAAATATATAACGATTTCTAAAATCGGTGTAACAGATACAGAGATGAAACGATCTGCAACCATTCAACTTAGTATTTTATTTTTCATTCCGTACATTATGGCATCCATTCATACAATGTTCGCAACAAAAATGCTACAAGATGTAATTGGTTTATCTCTGTTCAAAGAAGTTTCAGCCGTTCTTATTATTTTTGGATTCGTTGAAATCGTATTTTTCTTATTCATTCGTTCACTTTATATGCAAAAATTATCACATTACACGAGTGGACAAAATATTTAAAACAAACTTGATGAAAAGAGTATCTTTCATACTCTTTTCATCTTCACCCTATTAGGAGGTTTAGGTGAATGACATTTTGGCAGTTTGCATTTAAAAACGTCACAAGAAACGCCAGAGCTTATTTCGCCTATTTTGTAAGCAGTGCGTTCTCCATCGCAATCTTTTTCTCATTTGCAGTTTATTTATTTCATCCTAAATTGCATATGACAGACGTGAATTATTCTCTGAACATATTAATGACAATTTCAGAAGTTGTCATTGTGTTCTTTTCATTTTTCTTTTTACTGTATTCAATCGGGACGTTTTTAAAAGTACGAAAAAAACAGTTCGGGATTTTAACAGTGCTTGGCATATCTCAAAAACAATTAAAGCGACTCATATTTATAGAAAATATGTTAATTGGCGTTCTTTCTATATTTTTTGGCATTCAACTTGGAGTCGTCTTTTCACAGTTCTTTTTGTTAGTTACCGCTAAAATTACACACGTACCTGGTTTATATTTATATCCGCCTACAAGTGCTATCGTTTTAACTATCATCATCTTTCTTGGGCTCTTCATTCTCGTATCATCTTTTACACCGATGCTCATTCGCACGAGAAAAGCCGTACGTCTTTTAAAAGAAGGAAAACAACAAAAAGAAAGAAAAGCATCCGTGCTCATCTCTCTATTTGGTGCGATCTGTTTAATATGTGGATATGCGTTAGCCGCAAATCCGCTGTATTTTATGTCACTAGGTGACATAATTGGACTTTTATATGCCGTCTCTAGTATATTTGTCATCCCATCGCTTATTGCAGCTGGAACATACTTTTTCTTTTCACAAATCAGTTTTTTACTTATTCGTATTTTAAAAACGCGAAGAAAGTTTTATATGAAACGAATTAATATGCTTTGGATTTCCGATCTAGCATCACGTATTCGGACAAACATTAACATGCTCTTTATTGTAGCGATGCTATCGACGCTCGCTTTTACAATGATTACATTCTTATATGGATTCGGGAAGTTTACAAAGTTTGATGAAATTAGACAAAACCCTTTCCCGTTTACGTATTTATCACATACTGAAAATACGTTAGCTGATGAACATTTAAACTGGTTAGAGCAGAAATTTAATGAAGAGCACTTTACTTATACAAAATTTAAAACGGATATATATGAAGTATCTTCGGCTGAAGATAACACGCAGCTCTATTATGCCATTAAACAAAGTGACTATAATGTACTTGCTAAGGCTTTAAATTGGGAAACGCTCACGGTCAATAAGAATGAATCTTATATTCTTATGAAAGACTTAGATGATCAAGTTATTGGAACGCTTCATAATAAAGACAACAAAAATACTCTTACACTTACTCAAAACAATTTACAACTACAAGTGAAAGAATATAAAAGTTATAACCCATTCCCAAATCGCTTAATATACCAATTGCTCATACTATCTGATGAAAATGTAGAAGCATTATCCAACGTATCAAAACAAATGAGTGTATATAGCTTTAAAGTTACAGATTGGGAAAAAGCACATAACATCGGTTCGGCATTTTCAACAAAGATTTATAATGAAAGTGAAGCAATCAAAGCAGAGCATCCTCCTTTCCACGCAAGTGAGGCGAGTGATTCTCTATATAAAGCAAAACTAAATGTCGCTTCGTTCTTCTTAATTGGTACTTTCCTAGGAGTTATTTTCTTTATCGGTGCTGGCAGTGTTCTTTACTTCCGGATGTATACAGATTTAACAAATGAGCAAGAAAAATATATAACGATTACGAAAATTGGCTTAACTGAGACTGAAATGAAACGTTCAGCGACAATTCAGCTTGCGATTCTTTTCTTCGTGCCTTACATTATGGCATCAATCCATACGATGTTTGCGACAAAGATGTTACAAGAAATATTACATCTCTCGTTCTTCGCTGAAATTACAGTCGTACTGTTAATTTTTGGAACAGTTGAAATTTTATTTTTCCTTTTAATTCGTTCCTTTTATATGCAAAAATTATCACAACACATTAAGTTTTAAAAAGTAGAAAGGTGATTACTATGGAAGAAGTATTACACATAAAAAACGTCTCAAAAGTATATGAGGGAAAAGTCCCTCATACTGCTTTAAAAAATATAAATTTACACGTGGATAAAGGTGAATTCGTTGCCATTATGGGACCATCTGGTAGCGGGAAATCTACATTTTTAAACGTTATCTCTACAATCGATTCTCCGACTTCTGGTGATGTCGTGATTAACGGAAAAAAACCGCACACATTTCGTAGAGAGAAGTTAGCGATTTTCCGCCGCCAAGAGTTAGGATTTGTTTTCCAAAACTTTAACCTACTAGATACACTAACAATCGGTGAAAATATCGTACTACCTTTAACATTAGATAATGTTCCATTAAAAGAAATGGATGAAAAGCTTGATAACATTTCAAAAAAGCTTGGAATTGATCATATTTTGGACAAGCGTATTTTTGAAGTTTCCGGGGGACAAGCACAGCGTACCGCAGTAGCACGTGCTGTTATTCATCACCCTTCTCTCTTACTAGCCGATGAACCGACAGGAAACTTAGATTCAAAAGCGGCAATTGACGTAATGGAGTTATTTACGAAATTAAATAAAGAAGAAGATGCAACGATTTTAATGGTTACGCACGATCCGTTTGCAGCAAGTTATTGTAACCGTGTTATTTTCATTAAAGATGGAGAGCTTTATAATGAACTACACCGCGGATTATATCGCGAAAAATTTTATCAAGAAATATTAGATGTTCTAGCATTATTAGGAGGAAGACGTGGATGACATTTTGGCAATTCGCATTTAAAAATGTCTCACGTAATTCGAAAGCATATTTCGCCTACTTTGTAAGTAGTGCTTTTTCTATCATGGTTTTCTTTTCATTTACTGTATACGCGTATCATCCGCGCTTACAGAGTGTACAAAGCTTTCAAGAACGTGATCCTCTAATGAACTTAGCTAGTACAGCACAGCTTGTGATCGTTATGTTCTCGTTCTTCTTTCTCTTATATTCAATTGGAACATTTTTAAATGTTCGGAAGCAGCAATTCGGGATACTCACTATTCTTGGTATCTCACAGAGACAATTAAAAAGATTGTTATTTACCGAAAACATGATAATTGGGATATTGTCTATCTTTATCGGCATTCAAGGTGGACTTGTATTTTCTAACTTTTTCTTATTAGTCACTTCGAAATTAACAAGTGCGAAAGGTCTCTATTTATATTGGCCAACAGAAGCGATTATCGTTACAACCGTAACGTTTATCATTTTATTTTTAATCGTTTCTACGTTTACACCAATGTTTATTCGTACTCGAAAAACAGCCCACCTCATTAAAGGGAACAAGAAAATGCCAGCTGAAAAAAGACCATCTATACTCATCTCTTTATTCGCTTTAATTTGTTTAGGGCTATGCTATTATATCGCTGGTTATCCGCGAGGCTACGTAACGGAAAAAAATGTGCAAAATGGATCTGTCTTTTTTATTATGTTATCTATTTTACCGCTCGTAATAGTCGGGACATATTTATTCTTTTCACAAACATTCCTTCTTTTCATCTATATTTTAAAGAAGCGCAGAAAGTATTATTTGAAACAAATAAATATGTTATGGATTTCAGATTTAGTTTCTCGTACACGCAGTAATATTAATGTACTCTTTATTGTTTCTATGCTATCTGCACTTGCATTTACGATTATTATTGGATTATTCGCCGCTAATAACAATACGAAGGCATCAGTACTAGAGCGATATCCCGTTCCCTTCACGTATACATCAGAAGGTGACAATTCCCTTGAACAAAAGCATATTTCTACAATTGAAACGGAGCTTACAACTAATAATTTTCTTTACAAAAAATATAAGTTTACAGTATTAAAAGATACAGCTTCCAAAGAAAATATTATGCTTATGAAGATGAGTGATTATAACGCAATTGCTAAACAATTGAAAAGACCGGAAATAACAATCGATTCTACAGAAGTTTATATTATTTCTCGGCACTCACCAGAACTTCTCGATCTCGTATCTAATCCATTTGCAAAGCAAAATACGATTACACTCGGGTCTAATAAAAAAGAATTTCATATTAAAGGGTTTATTAATAAGGGAATCGAACCATCCTTTGCATTCCCACATTTAGCTGTCGTACAAGATTATGTATTTGATAATATGATTCCTCATATTGAAACAACTGTAATCTATAACTACTTCGTAGAAAACTGGGAAAATGCAATCGTTCCAACCAAAAATATGTTACGTGTTATTAGTGGCGATGCGCGTGAGTTCTACGAAAAGCATACAGAAGAGAACGCTCAAGTTCCTTTCTTCATACATACGGCTACGGATGAACTTATTTACGGTAAAGGAAATGCAGTCGCTCAATTCTTTATTTGGGCATTTCTCGGCTTTATTTTCTTTATCGGAGCAGCTAGTGTTTTATATTTCCGTATGTATAATGACTTAACAACTGAAAGACAAAAGTATATTACGATTACAAAGCTTGGCTTAACTGAATCAGAAATGTTTCGCTCTGCAACGATTCAATTAGGAATTTTATTTTTCGTTCCTTATATCGTTGCTGGTGTTCACACATTATTTGCGGTTAAGTTTTTACAAAGCATGTTTTCTTTCTCCTTATTAAAAGAGACATGTATCGTACTCACCTTTTTCGGGATTATCGAGATCATTTTCTTCTTCTTAATCCGTTCTCTTTACATTAATAAATTATCACAGCATATAAAAATATGAATAAAATAGCCTTGTGCAATATGCACAAGGCTATTTTCAATAGTTTTTAATAATTAGCAGCAATATCCGCCGTAGCCGCCAGCATAACCGCCATAACCACCATAGCCACAACCGCCGCCTCCGCCGAAGCAGCTAGCACCGATGATAATTAATAAAATAAACAATACGATCAGAAGCGCAAAACCGCCTCCGCAACCATGTCTGCGGTTACAATCATCATGTCTGTGTTCACACTTTTCGCTCATTACCCTATTCCTCCTTTAGTATCATTCATAACAAGTTCACCTTGCTCTAAATGAGGGGATTCCATTTATATTATGTTTTCAGGGCGAATAGGAAGCTTGGCTTACCTAAAAACGGGCTTGTTTTAGGAATTGGGCTTAATCAAAAAAAAGATACCTATTTAGGTATCTTTTAAAGAAACATATTCAACACAAGCGCAAAACCAAATGCAATAAATGATAACAATGTCTCGAGTACCGTCCACGTTTTAAAAGTTTCCTTCACCGTCAAACCTAAATACTCTTTTACAAGCCAGAACCCTGCATCATTTACGTGAGAAAACATCAATGATCCTGCACCGGTTGCAATAACAAGCAACTCTAAATTCACACCAGACATGTGCTGAATAACTGGTGAAACAATCCCTGCTGCTGTCGTTAATGCTACTGTCGCTGAACCTGTTGCAATTCGAATTAAACCAGCTACCATGAAAGCTAATACGATTGGTGATAACGAAATATGTTCTGCCATTTGTGCAATAGCTGTTCCAACGCCGCTTTCAATTAATATTTGTTTAAATCCACCGCCTGCACCAATTATTAAAATAATAGAACCGACAGGCAATAAACTTTCATCTGTTAATTTTTTAATCATCTTTTTATTAATACCTTGTTTGATACCAAGTAAATAAAATGCTGCGAAACATGAAATAAGTAAGGCGATTACTGGACTTCCTATAAATACTAAAAATTCAGTCAATTTTTTCGGTAATGAAATATATGGTGCAACGACCGATAAAATCATCAATACAACTGGTAATAAAATAATAAAGAATGAAACTTTACGACTTGGCAAATCAGTTGAGACAGTCGTAACCCGAATAAGCTCTGGTTCATTTTCAGGTATAACCCTTTTATGTACCCACTTTGCAAATATCGGTCCTGCGATAATGGCTGCTGGTAACGCGATAATTAATGAATATAAAAGTACCTTTCCTAAGTTCGCGTTATAAATACCGATTGCTGTCATCGCCCCTGGATGCGGAGGCACGAGCCCGTGAACAATAGATAATCCTGCAATGACAGGTAACGCAATTAATAATATATTTTGCTTCGTCGTTTTTCGAATGGAAATAACAAGTGGTAATAAAATGACGATCCCCACTTCAAAAAACACTGGAATCCCTATAACAAATCCTGCAAATAACATAGCCCAAGGTAGTTTCTTTACACCGAAAAATCGAATAAAGAAATCTGCCACTTGCATGCCGGCCCCTGAATCGGACATCATTTTCCCTAAAATTGTTCCGAGAGCTAAAATACCAACTAAATGTCCTAGTACACTACCAACACCAGTTTCATAGGCAGTCACTATTTTCGTTACATTCAGTCCAGACATGATAGCTAAAAACAAACTCGCAACTGTTAAACTAATAAATGCATGCCATTTCCACCATGATACCCCTAAAATAACAATCGCAATTGCAAGTAACGTGACGATTAATAAGTATATATCCATCTCCCATTCTCCTTACTTTATAAAGTGAAACTTTAATCAGTGGGGGTTTTGTTCATCCCCCACTGATTATTAGTTGAACCAATCGGACGTTTATGGACAGTTGATCTCCCACCTAACTTCTTTGCTTCAACTGAATTTTGAGGTGGGAGTTTTACTTTCCATTAACGCGGGATAAAAAAAGAGGGAAAATCCCCTCTTTTTTATACGTCATAATTCACTACATAATGCTGCATTTCTGTATTGTAGTAGCCTTCGCTATATTCAATTACTTCGCCAACTTCATCGTAAGAATAACGCATGCGTTTTAATAGCGCTGTCCCCTCTTTTTCACCTAGCGCTTCTGCAACGAAAATAGGCGCGAGTCCAACAGCGAATTCATCTCTGAAGTTTTCTAAATGAATACCTCGGTCTTCAACTAAATCATAAAGCGATTGCAAGTCAAAATCCGATAAATCTGAACTTGCCATTCCTGCTGAGAAATAGTGCGTATAATGAATGTACGGTGCATCATTTAACGTATATAAACGTTCAATACGAAAACTCTCCTTACCGAATAATCGAAATGGCACTGTTCCTTCTTCATTCTGCACAATTTCTGCTTTTAGCAATTTCTTCTGTACTTTATATCCTTCTTCCACTAACACTTCAGTAAATTTCTTACCCTTTGACAGTTTTGTCGCAGAAGTATTGCGGATGACTTTCGTTCCTTTACCGCTTTTCTTTTCCAAATATCCTTCTTGAGCGAGTTCTTTAATCGCATTTCGCACTGTAATTTTACTCACTTTGAACTCTTCTTCTAACTGCGGTTCGGAAGGAATATTCGTATGAATCGCATATACACCATGCAATATTCGATCACGAATAATATTTTTTATTTGCAAATATAATGGTCCTTTTTTTCTCGTTACGTTCACCGTTACACCCACTACCTTTCTACATCACCTACTGATGCCGTCATTGCCCGAAGTATATCCTTCTCTGATGACATTGGCGTATCACCGACGATTGTATGTGCTAGCATTCCAGCTGCTGACGCAAATGAAACAGCTTTCTCTGGTGCGAACTCTTTTATCTCGCCATGAATAATTCCGCTCGTATAAGCATCTCCAGCACCTATTCTATCATATACAGAAAACGTAAGTGTTTTTGCAAAAGTGAACGACCCATCTTTACATATAAACCCGCGAAGCGAATGTGTATTATCACTGTTAATAGAGCGATGAGTACCAGCGATTGTAGCGATATGATACGTTTCAGCTACCTTTGGAATAAGATCAACAAGTTGCGCCTCTCGCTCCGTTTCTTCGGTTTTTATTCCTAAAACAAACATTGCATCTTTTTCGTTCATCATAACGATATCAGCAAGTCCCAGCATTTCTTCATAATGCGGTTTTGCCTGTTCATATCCGTCTTCTCCCCAAAGTGATGGACGATAATTACAATCAAAAACGACGGTTCCTCCGTTTTCTTTAACTGCTCTCGCTAAAGACTTCATATGATGGCGCACCGTATCATTCATCGCAAGTGTAATACCGCAAAAATGAACGATATCAATTTCCTTAGCAATTTCTTCAAATTGGTACATCTCTTCAGACGCCGTATTGAAGCTACTTTCTAGTCGATTCGAATACGTAACGCGGCTTGCCCGTGCACCAAATCCATTTTCTAAAAAATACATACCTACATATTTACCGCCTCTTGAAACAAGAGAAGTTTGAATCCCTAACTTTTGAATGTAAGATACAGCTGCATCCCCAACCGAATTTTCCGGTAAAGTTGAAATAAGAAGCCCTTCATGCCCTAAGTGAGAAAGTGCCGCTGCAACGTTCACACCTGTACCTGAAAATGAGTAATTTAACGTGTTAGCTTGCGACAACAATTCATATCCAGGTACTTGCAGGCGCATCATTACTTCGCCAAACGCTGCAATTTTCTTACGCATATTGATCAACTAGCTTCTTCACGACTGCTAATAATTCGCGAACATCTTCTACTTTCGTATTACCAGTTTCTTTATCAATAATAGAAGAGTACACGTGCGGGATAACTTGCTCTACGTTTGCTTCAAGCGCAATACGTACAATTGTTTCGAAGTTTTCTTTATCAATTCCGCCTGTTGGCTCTAATGCGAATCCTTCTTCCGCACAAGCTTTCGCAACTGCACGATATTCTTCTTCATGAGCTAGCCCTTTCATCGGGAAGTACTTCAATGAATTTCCGCCCATATCACGTACAAGTGCGATCGCTGTTTTAATTGGAACGATTGCTTTTTCTTCTCCAGCCGCACTAATTGGGCCAGTAGAAATATTTACGTAACCTACTTTTCCTGTTGGCGATACTAAACTATTAATCCAGCTATCTTTTTCGCCAAGATTTGCACGTGTCGCTCCAACTGAAGGGAACACTTGGTTAATATGACTGCCAGGATAATGCTTCGCAATTTCAGCGACAACTGCCGCTTGGCGATTATCTCCTGCACCTAGTCCGATTGATACAGCGTCATCAATTTCTTTTCCGTATGCTTTCATCGCTGTAACTGCTTCTTCTACTGTTGGATAATCTTTTGATAACACTCCAACAACTACATAACCTTCTGCGGCCTCAAAAATGTCTTTTGCATTTTCGATATTGTTCGCTAATACATTTAATGCTACGCGGCCTTTATAAAAACGTTTTTGAATGTTTGTCATTTTAGTTTCCCCCTACAATTTCTCTCATTTTTTCTTCAATTACATGTATGTCATCACCTTGAAGTGGACGTGGATCAATATCAAAGAATCCTTGTCTTACTCCGTAATCACGTGTATAAATGGCAATTTCCCCTTCGCGTAATGCAGTCACAACATCTTTTGCTGATTTATTTAATTCTTTCTCGTTAATATGAATACGAGCTCTAAAGATTGCTCTTCCAGCTTCATCTTGAACGATCGTTACATTTACACCATTTAATTCTTTTAGCGGCATAAGTACTTGTAGCAATTCTTTTTCTTGCTCGCTCTTATCTTCTTTTACTCCGTACTCATCAAGCGCTTGAAGTAAACCAAAAGTTGTTTCTTTCCCAACCTTCATACTTCTTCCGATACAATGTAATTGCACTTTCAGCCACTCAATATATTTTCGTTTCCCGCCAACAATACCAGAAGTAGGTCCTTCAATCGCCTTTGAACCGCTATAAATAGCAAGATCTGAATACTTCACATATTTTTGAATGTCTTCTTCAGCTGCTGCATCCACGATAAGCGGTACGTTATTTCGCTGCGCAACTTCCCATGCTTCTTCAACAGAAATCATATTTTTTTGCACTGCATGATGTGATTTCACATACAGAATCGCTGCTGTATTTTCACCAATTGCATCTTCAATATGCTCTGCTTTCCCTTCATTTGCATAGCCAACTTCTACAAGTTTACCGCCGCCTAAGTAAATCATCGTTTCAACAGGAGCACCGTATTGAACGTTATGACCTTTTAACATAATCACTTCGTTTTTCGCGATTACTTCTTGATGAAGTCTTTCACTTTTACGGCGATTTCCTTCTGTAACGATACCAGCGATAGAAAGCGCAATTCCGCTCGATGCTGAATTCACAACGACCGCTGCCTCTGAATCTAGAATTCTCGCAATATGGTCTCCTGCTTTATCTACTAAATCAGCAATTTCCACATAATTTTGTCCACCATGTTTCATCGCATCCATTACTGTATCTGTAGGAGCAGATACACCTAAAATACTCATTCTACCGCTCGCATTAATTACTCTTTTTAATCCGTACTTAGCATTCAATGAATGACCCATTAATTACAACCCCTTTCGTATCAATCCTTCTTTCAGCAATGCGCTGATCCCCTTCTGAATCAATTAACGTAACCTTCTCATCTTTAACCGTAAATAAAGTTAAGTTTGCAATATCTCCTTCTTGAATACGGCCAAGCTCTGGTTTCTTAAGCCACTCTGCCGCATTTTTCGTAACCGCATCAATCACTTCTTCTAGCGGATAACCTAAGTAAAGGAATTTCGAAAGAACGTGAGCCATACTATATACTGGACCGTGTATACGATTCTTTCGGTAAATATCTGTACTAATTGTATGAAAGGCAATACCGTGACGCTTCGCCGCCTCTGCTACTTTAAAAGAAAAACTAGCATTACCATGACCAACATCTAAATGTACGCCGCGATTCACTGCATCTAGTAACACAGGTAGCGGTTTTCCTTCTTCATCAAATAAATTATTTTCTTTCCCGTTTAAGTAATGTGTAATAACATCATCTTTTTCTAAAAGAGGTACAACTTCCTCAATGCGAGGAGGCGCTGAACCGATATGTACCATAATCGGTAATGATGTTTCACGGGATAAAGAGCGCGCTACATGAAGCGGTTCAATTCCACTATCACAAACGACGCTTTTACTCATTCTCGCTTTTAACCCAACGATTACATCTTTATACTTTTCTACTGCTTCTATTACTTTCTCTTTATCTATCCATTCCATATTGGATAATTCATCAATTCGTTTCAAACCGATGCGAGAAATATTCAAAAAGGCAAATAAATTCGTTTTTGCCTGTTCTCTACTTTTTACTAAATCTGCAATGCGATCAGCTCCGCAGCTACCCGCATCAACAATTGTCGTTACCCCTTGCTTAACGCCAATTTCATCCACTTCATCGCCATACGGATCAAACTCTGGAAAAGCATGAACGTGTAAATCAATCCAGCCACTCGATACGTAAGTACCAGAGCAATCAAGAACCTTTCCACCCTCACCAGCACCAGCTTTCGTCACCTGTGCGATTTTATTATTTTCAATTACAATGTCAATCTCTTCCCCGTTCACACGTTTCACATTACGTAGTACGAATCGTTCTGTCATTGTATTTCCACCCTTTTCTATAAGAAGCCATAAGAATACGCTTACATTAAAGTTTCATTTTATATCTCTTTCACATATTTAGAGTAACATGAAAAAAACGAAAAGTAAATATAACGTTATAATGTTTAAAAATACATAAAAAGATGCTCCTCCAAAATGCTAATAGTATAGGAAATTATATCAACGATTTTTTGAATATATCTATCATAACTTACAATATATCAACGATTTTTCAATTATATCTATCATAACTTATAATATATTAACGATTCGACAAAGAATATCGATTTACCGACAAAAAACGTCACTTCCTTTCTTATATAAGAAAAGGCTGTCCCAAATGGCACAGCCTTTTTCTCTATTCCTGAACCGTCACAATAACCCCATCCATATTGTTCCCGGAAATTTCATACTGCTTGTTTGCTGGAACGTTCACTTTCATATTCTCAGAAACTTTATAATAAGAAACAGTATATTTCTTACCTTCTACTTCAGTTGAAATCTCTTTTTCCTCTTTTAAAAACTCTAAATATTCCTCTAGTGTGAAATTCTTTTTTTGCATAATTGCGCTATGAGGTAAGCCTACATAACGTATATGCCATGGCTCATATTGAATGCCTGTAATGTTACTTTTATTTTTCGGATAACGTAATACAAAGCCATGCTTCCATACGTTCTCTTCAATCCATTTTCCTTCAGGCGCTTTCTCCATTTTCTTTTGAGTAGACCCAATGTCCAGTGATAATCCTAAGTTATGTTCACTGTATCCTGCTGGAAGTGCATAATCAGATCCCATTTTTTCATATAGCTGTTTTTGCTCTTGGAAATCTCTATAGCCACTACTAATCAAAAAATGGTTAACACTTTCTTTTCCAGCCGCATCGACAACGTTCAAAAACTTTTTCACAACATCCTTTGATAAACGAAGATTTCTATCAAATATTACATAGCCTCTCACTAATTCACTATTATGATTTACATTTATAATATCAGACCTAATACTATCTTTTTTTACTGGGTAATCCCTGTTAACTAATAATAAATCGCCCTTATAAATTTGTTCCTTCGTAATCTCTTTCCCCTCGGTGTTTGCCGCCTTTACTAGCTCATCTTTCCCGACAATTTTAACGTCGATTTCCTTTTGAAATAACGGTGATATATAAACGCCTACACATACTGTGCATACTATAAAAAAAGAAATAAATACCCACTTTTTCATTTCTAGTTCCTCCTTAACGTAACTTACGTATAGAATAGAAAAAACTATTAAAATAAAAAGTGGGGTAAAGTTTAAATTTTTATTAAATTGTTACATTCTCGTCTTTTGGCAATCGTACTTCAAATATCGTTCTAACTACATTGCTCTCAGCAGAAATCGTACCGTTATGTTGCTCGACAATATTTTTCGCAATAAATAGTCCAAGGCCTGTCCCGCCACGGTTCTCAGTTCTTGCTTTATCACCTGTATAGAACATATCAAAAAGATACGGTAAATCTTCTTCCGGGATGCTATCTCCATAATTCATAACTTGTACGACAACTTCTCCATTATCGATATACCCATTCAGATCAACAAATTGTCCATCATATCCGTATCGAACAGCATTTGTTAACAAATTTTCAAATACTCTAGCTAACAATTTTCCATCACCGTTAATCGGCAAATGCGGATCAATATTCAATCTAGCTTCTAAATGATGTTTTTCTAATAACGGATACAATTCCTCCTCTAACTGTATAAGCAACTCACTTATATCAATCGGCTTTTTATCCAGCTTTAGCATGCCATAATTCATACGTGTAATTTCAAATAGCTCATCAATTAAGCTTTCCAGTCTTTGCGATTTCGTATATGCAATTGTGGAGAAATGTTTAATTTGTTCTTTTGTTAAATTTTCATCTTTAAGAATTAAATCTAAATATCCTAACACGGATGTTAATGGTGTTCTTAAATCATGAGCTAAATTCACAACGAGCTGACTTTTACTACTTTCAGCAAAATCTCCTCTTTCAACAGCTTCTTTTAACTTTTCACTCGCAACATTTATTTCACGTGCGATATCTCCAAACTCATCATTTGATGAAACTTGAACTTTATTCGTAAAATTACCGTTCGCAAGATGATGAATCCCATTAGAAATTTCATCAAAGTATTTTAAATACGGTTTTGTCAAAAAGAAGAAAAAGATAATAGATAACGGAATAAAGAAAATTAAAAAGAAATTAATGTCTCCAAATTCCCTTACTATTGACCTAAATTGTGCTAAAGGCTCTTCGTAGCGAACCATCGTTTTATAATACAGCTGCAATCCTTTATAAATTATATAAGTTACAGTTGCTGCAAGCACCATACTTAACGCAAATAAGGCAAGCATTTTAAATCGAAAACTTTTCATCATATTAGCCATTAAAAGTATAACCTACTCCCCACACTGTTTTTATTAATTTATCCTTTCTTTTATCTTCTCCAAGTTTCTTCCGCAACGTACGAATATGTACCATTACTGTATTTCCACCTTCATAATAATCGTCTGCCCATACGTGCTGAAAAATATTTTCTACATTGTACACTTTCTTCGGATGACTCGCTAATAAATATAAAATATCAAACTCTTTCGGCGTTAATTCAATTTGCTCACCATATACATCAACCGTCCTACGCTCGGGATTAATTACGACTCCGCCTAGTTCTAAAGCAGATTTACTCTCCGCTACTTTCGGTTGATTTAACGTAAAAAACCTACGCAGTTGTGCATTTACACGTGCAACTAATTCAATCGGTGTGAAAGGCTTCGTCATATAATCATCCGCGCCTAGTACAAGACCTGTCACCTTATCAAAGTCCGAAGTTTTCGCGCTTAAAAAAATAATCGGCATATGATGTCTCGTGCGAATTTGACGCGTCACCTCATACCCATCCATTTTCGGCATCATAATATCTAAAATTACCAAGTCGATTGGCTGCGTTTCAATAATATGAATTGCCTCTTCTCCATCAGCTGCTTTCACGACGTGGTACCCTTCTTTTTCTAAATGTATCTCAATTAAATCAGCAATTTCTGCCTCATCATCCGCTATTAAAATTGAAATGCGCTTCATTTTACTCCCCCTTTTTCATTCCATTTTTATACGCTCGATTGTAAACTAGTCTATCCAATTTGTACAATACAAAAAGGCTACTCGTTAGAGTAACCTTGGTAAATAAAATTATATCAGCGATTTTCCAATTATATCGACCGTAACTCAAATTATATCAGCAATTATTGAAATATATCGACTTACCGACAATGAACGACAAAATCCTCTCGCTATTTGCGGGCATCCTAATGAAACTTCCATTTACCGCTCAAACACAATCCGCTGCTTCGTAATTTCTTCCAATCTTCCGCGATCTACTTCATACTCAGCATCAACGCTTTGCGGCACCATCACTTTCCCGCCCTCAAGCATCACTTCCGGCCAAATAATATCCTGCTCCCAATGTCTACTAGAAGCAGATATATCTCCTGGAATCGTAAAGTTAGGCAATGACGCAAGAGCAACATTTTGCGCTCGTGAAATCCCCATCTCCACCATACCGCCGCACCAAACGGGTATGTTGTGCTCCATGCAATAATTATGGATTTGAACCGATTCTGTTAATCCGCCCACTCGCCCTGGTTTAATGTTCACAATTTGGCAGCTGCCAAGCGTAATCGCAACGCGTGCATCTTCTAAACTATGAATACTTTCATCTAAACAAATCGGCGTTTCAATTTTCTTTTGCAATTCCGCGTGATCAAGAAAATCGTAATCCGCTAACGGTTGTTCAATCATCATTAATTGGAATTCATCTAGTCGTTTCAGCCTCTCCGTATCCCCTAATGTATATGCTGAGTTTGCATCAGCCATTAACGGGATACCTGGGAACTCTTTACGAATCTCTTTCAATAATTCGTAATCATGCTCTGGTTTTATTTTCACTTTAAAACGCTCGTATCCTTCTTCTGCATACTTCTCGATTTGTTTTAACATAACCGGAATTGTATTGATACCAATTACAACACCAACTTCAATTTCAGTCCTAGTTCCGCCAAGCAATGTCGCTAACGACTTCTTTTGTCGCTTCGCATATAAATCCCAAACAGCTCCTTCAATTCCGGCCTTTGCCATTCGGTTTCTTTTTATATGTTGGAACAAACTCGGCACTTCATTCGGATGAGAAATTTCAGCCTTTAATAAATCCGGTAATAAAAAGTCTTGCAGTACATGCATCGCCGTCTTCACTGTTTCTTCCGTATACCACGGTTCAGAAAACGCAACGACTTCGCCAAATCCAATGCACCCGTCCGTATCTTCTAATTCAATGACGATACTCTCACGCTTTTCGTAAGTCCCGTAGCTTGCAGCAAACGGGATGACGAGTGGCATTTCCGTTATATGAAGTGTCGCTTTTTTTATCTCCACTTACATCTCCTCCACTAATTGTCTTAACTCTCGTCTTAACAATTTTTTCGAAGCATTTCGTGGTAATTCCTCTAAGAACCACGCTTTTTTCGGCACTTTATATTTCGCTAATTTCTCCTCGCAAAAGTGAAGAATTTCTTCTTCTGTTACTTCTCCACTTTTTACAACAAAAGCAGCGGGTACTTGTCCCCATTTATCATCAGTCATACCGACAACACCAGCTTCCGCTACCGCCGGATGAGAAAGCAACACTTCTTCAATTTGAGCCGGATATATATTCTCTCCGCCAGAAATAATTAAATCACTGCGGCGATCTAATACGTATAAAAATCCTTCTTCATCTAAATAACCGAGGTCACCAGTATGAAGCCATCCGTTTTGAATTGTCTCACGCGTTGCATCTTCACGGTTAAAGTAACCGCCTGTTACGTTCGGTCCTTTTACTACAATCTCACCTTCCGCAAATGGTGGCACTACTACGCCATCTTTTTCAATACGAAGTTGGCACTGAAATAGTGGTTTTCCAGCTGATCCTACTTTCGTTAACATGTAATCTGCGGATAACGTACAAATTTGCGAAGATGTTTCTGTCATACCGTACGTTTGATATACAGGAATTCCTTTTTCTACACATGCTTCTAATAGTGGTTTTGGCGCTGGTCCTCCGCCAAGTAACATGCATCGTAAAGAAGATGGATATGTCTCTGCCTCAAGTCGCTCTAATAAATCAGTTAACATTTTAGAAACGACAGAAATAATTGTTACTCCTCTCGTTTGAAGTGCTTTATGAATAAAATCAGCATCATATTTCGGAACAAGTAAAATACGCATGCCATACATAATGTTTTTCATTAAAAGAGATAGCCCGCCAACATGGAACATCGGCATGCAGGCTAACCAACAATCATCATCACGAAGTCCTAAATTAAGCGACGAACCGACTGCGCTTGCCCAATGATTGCCGTACGTTAAAATAACGCCTTTCGGTTTGCCTGTCGTCCCAGACGTATAAATAATTGTCATCGCTTCTTCTAAAGAAAACTCTTCTTGTATAGAGGCTTCCTCTTTTGGTCCATTCATCACTTCGGCGAATGAATAAACAGGAACATCTTTAGCATCAAAACCTTGATCCGTTACTAAACAAACAACTTCAGCATCATCCATTTGCCAAAGTAGCTCTTCTCTTGAAAGACGCGTATTTAAAAGCACAGCTACTGCCCCTACATAAGATAGGGCGTGAATAACTGTAATCATCTCCATACCATTTTTCATCAGAACAGCCACCTTTTGCCCTCGCTCCACTCCAACATGTGTGAGGTGTTCACAAACAGATACTACTTTTTCATGCAGCTCCATAAAAGTAACTTTCTCTTCCTCTATTTCAATTGCAGTGCGATCTGGTGTTAAAAATGCACGTTGCATTAACCAATTTGGCATCGTCTCCATCATTCATTCTCCTTTCATGAAAGAAAGAGACTTGATATGATATCAAGTCTCTTAGTTGTTTTGTTTCCGGTTTGGTCTTATCCAGCTACAGCAGCTAGAATGCTCGGTGGCTTCACTTCTTCCTACGAGGCAAAAAGCGCCTCTACGTCAGAAGCTCCATCCCCCTCACATTCTGAACGAGCTGCTTTCGCTTTTGGTTTCATCCAGCTACAGCGGCTAGAACAGTCGGTCGTTTCACGCCTTCCTACGAGGCAAAAAGCGCCTCTACGTCAGGAGTTCCAACGCCCTCTTGTTCTAAGCAAGACGCTTCCGCTTTTGGTTTGATCACGGGAAACGAGGGAATTGACCGAAGTCCGGACTGCGTTTTTCTTTGAATGCGTCGCGGCCTTCTTTTGCTTCGTCAGTTGTGTAGTACAATAACGTTGCATCTCCAGCTAGTTGTTGAATACCAGCTAGACCGTCTGTGTCTGCGTTGAATGCAGCTTTTAGGAAACGAAGTGCCATTGGGCTGTTTGCTAAAATTTCTTGTGCCCATTGTACTGTTTCTGCTTCAAGCTCTTCTAATGGTACTACAGTGTTTACTAAGCCCATATCAAGCGCTTCCCCAGCACTGTATTGACGGCATAGGTACCAAATTTCGCGAGCTTTCTTGTGGCCTACCATACGAGCTAAGTAACCAGCTCCGTATCCACCGTCAAAGCTTCCTACTTTAGGACCTGTTTGTCCGAATACAGCGTTGTCTGCAGCGATTGTTAAGTCACATACGATATGAAGTACGTGTCCACCACCGATTGCATAACCTGCTACCATTGCGATAACTGGTTTAGGAATTGCGCGAATTAGACGTTGTAAGTCTAATACGTTTAAACGAGGGATTTGGTCGTCACCTACATATCCACCATGACCGCGAACTTTTTGGTCGCCGCCAGAACAGAATGCACGTCCACCTTCACCTGTTAAAATGATAACGCCAACATTTGCATCATCACGAGCTTGTGCAAAAGCGTCGATTAACTCCATTACCGTTTTTGGACGGAATGCGTTATGTACTTCAGGACGGTTAATCGAAATTTTTGCGATACCATTGTATGTTGAATAAATAATATCTTCGTAATTGCCTTCTTTTACCCATTCAATAGCCATTACAACTACCTCCTTGTATATTTCTGATCTCCTCTATAAGTGTAACTTCATTCTTAACTGAAAAAAGCATCACTGCATAGTTTTTAGAAATCCCTTTACTATTGTATCAAACTTTTCCGGTTGTTCCACATGAATTGCATGGCCAGCACCATCAATTTTGACAAATTTCGCGTCAGAGACGCATTTTTCGATGTTTTTTAATATGCGAAAGAACTTTTCATCATGCTCTCCGTTCATTAAAAGAACAGGTATTTTTAAGTTTTTTAGCTCATCCCACCATGAAGGCTGAGCCCCAGTTCCCATGAAGCGCAAGCTATTTGCGAGCCCTGTTGGGTTGTTAGCAAGTCGTTCTTTTCGCACCGCTTCTTGTACGTTTTTTACTAAACGTTTTTGCGTTTCAAAAAGCGGAATATTTTCCCACATCGATACAAAACTTTCTATGCCTTCTCGCTCAATTTTATCGGCAAGTCGCTCATCTTTTTCACAGCGTTCTTTTCGCTCATCTTCACTTTTGAGCCCAGCTGTACAATTTTCTAATAAAAGAGAACGTACATATTCTGGATATAGACATGCCATCGTAATCGCCAGTCTACCGCCCATTGAATAGCCAAGTATATGTGCTTTTTCAATATGAAGGTAATCTAATAGTTCTTTCATTTGCAATGCCACATTTCGAATGTCATAATGCGCAACATCTTCAGGACTCTCGGTCTTTCCGTGTCCAACAAGATCCACTACAATAACTTGAAACTGCTCACTCCATGAAGAGATAAAAGAACGCCAAGTTTCCATACTTCCCGTAAAACCATGAAGAAGTAGAAGTGGTTCCCCGCTTCCGACAACTTCATATTCATACGATACACCTTGCAGCGTTACGTTCATTTTGATTCACCTTGCAAGTATGTAGTAATTACGTCCTGCGTTTTTGCCCATAATGTACGGTGCAATGTTAAGTTTTCATCACGGTTCGTACAAATTTCTACAACGTGTAAACCGTTTGTCGTCGTTCCTTTTTGTACCTCTTCTCGGAATTGCTCCCAACCATTTACACGGCTAAATGAACCGCCGTACATTTTGACAACATGCTCATAATCAAGTCCAATTGGTGTTCCAAATAATGATTCAAAATGTTCCTTTTTCTCATACTGTGGTAAGAATGAGAAAATACCCCCACCATCATTATTTACAACGACAATTGTTATATTTAATTCATGTAATTTCGCTGCTAACAGTCCATTTAAATCGTGATAAAATGATAAATCACCAATTACTAATACAAGTGGGTCGCAAATAACGCTTGCTCCTAGAGCTGTCGAAATGATTCCATCAATACCATTTACACCACGGTTTGCCATCACATGGATGTTTTTATCCGATGTGAAGAAGAATGAGTCTGTATCACGAATTGGCATACTATTGCTCGCAAATAACGTTGCGTCTTCTGGTAATACTCGCACAATATCTGTAATAACCTTTCCTTCAAATGCAGTTTCATATGTTTCCATTTCACGAAGCGTTTCCTTCGTTTTTTCGTTTATATGTTGCCACATTAGGGACCAATCATTCTTTTTCATAACTGGCATTTTTTCTATTAATGCCTTGCAGAATTCAATGTCACTTGCTTGCACAACTTCTGTCGCAACAAGAGCTGGATCTCTCCATTGTCCTGATTCATCGACAACGATATGAACTGCTTTTGTTTGTTTTTTTATGAACTGCGTTAATGATTTAGAAACAGGCATACCACCAAAGCGAATTAAAACGTCCGGTTTCCATGTTTCTTTTAACTTTTCATTTCGTAAAAATGTATCATAACAGTCGATTACCATCGTTTTATCGTGGTGTCCGCTACGAATATTAGAAAGTGGGTCTGCTAATATTGGGTATCCCGTTTTTTCAGCTAGTTGCGTTGCAAACGTTGCGATTTCTGAATGACTATCATCTCCACAAATAATAAGCCCCTTTTCCATATGTGAAAGGCGCCCTACAAGAGAATCTACATATTCACTCGGCATCACCACGTTCCCTTGCTGAACTACTCCTGTATATTCCCCGCGTCCTTTATCCCATAAACTTTCTAATGAAAAGTCCGGGATAAGCGGTTCACGAACTGGAAAATTAAGATGAACAGGTCCTTGCGGCGCTAAACAAGCACTTGCTATCATGCGCTGCGTTGTCATGCGAGCATAGTGGTACATCGCTTCACTCGCTTCTGGAAGTGCCATCTCTGTAAATTGCTTCACAAACGTACCGTATAAATTAAATTGATTCATCGCTTGTGGTGCACCGACATCTCTTAATTCATGCGGTCTATCTGCTGTTAAGACGATAAGCGGCACTCGTGAATGGAAAGCTTCACATACAGCTGGATAGTAGTTCGCTGCTGCCGTTCCTGACGTACATAATAATGCAACCGGACGTTTTTTCGCTTTTGCGATACCGAGCGCAAAAAATCCTGCAGATCTTTCATCTACATGTAAATATGTGTTCATTCCTTCGTGTTGTTCCATTAGTAGAGCAATCGGCGTTGACCGTGAGCCTGGACTAATGACAACATCACATACATTTAGACGCGTCAGTTCATCCACGAACGCGCCTAAATAATATGATAATGCTTCTATATGATTGTTCATTTCATTAATTCCTCCAAAGCACCAAGCATCGGTCTAAACTTCAAACTTGTCTCTTCATATTCAAGTTGCGGTACTGAATCAATTACAATCCCGCAACCGGCAAATAAGGATGCTTTCTCGCCATTTAATAATCCGCAGCGAAGTGCAACCGCAAATTCACCATTTCCTTCATCATCTATCCAGCCAATCGGTGCACCATATAATCCTCTGTCTAACAATTCAACATCACGAATCAGTTTCATCGCTTCCAAACGAGGTGTCCCGCCAAGAGCTGGTGTTGGATGTAATTCTTCTACCATCGTTAAAAGACTCGCAGTGCCTTTTGCCTCTACAGGCGTATATAAATGAATTAAGTTTTTCGTTGTTAATAGACCTGGACTCTCCGGAATATTAACGTATTCGCAGTGCTCATTTAATACCGACCTGATCATGTTCACAACATAACCGTGTTCAGCTAAATTCTTTTCATCATGAAGAAGCGCATTACTATTTCGCTTACTTTCTTCTATAGATTGACCATGACCAGTTGAACCAGCAAGACACATCGAAGTAAACTTCTCATCTTCTTTGCGAATTAACCTCTCTGGCGTCGCTCCTAAGAAGCATGCTCCTTTATAATCAAAAGAAAATACGTAACAATCCGGTTGCCCAATGCGAAGTGCTTCTAAAACAAGAGCAGAATCAATCGAATGATTCATCTCTACTTTTAGTTCCCTCGCCAATACAACCTTCTGCACGTTCCCCTGCTTCATCTCATCTTGTACTTTTTCAATTGCTTTCATCCAGCCTTTCGGATCCACTTCCACTTTAGAAATAACAGTCAATTTCGATCCGTTTAGCGCACATTTACTCTCTCCCAAAATTTTCTCTTCTAAAGAAATCATTTCGTTATAAAGAGTTTCTGCACAATCTGCTGCTGAAACAAATGTATTCATCGTTAACCATGCTTTTTCATTTTTTACAGTTAATAAAAATGCTGGTAGTGAAAATGTCGTATCTTTAAACTCTTTCCATAGGTCCGTTTTCTCTTTTTCTGGATCAAAGGAAAAACCACCAAATAAAAGCGGACCCGTTCCAAATTCATATTCATCTCTTTGGACAAATGCATTCTCTCTTACTTTCTCCCACTCGTCGCGAGCGGTTTGAAAGCGCTTATGAGAAGAATTTGCTATAGTGAAAACAGAGCCAATTCCTGCAAATATTACACGCTGAGCCGGATCTGCAAAATAACATCTATTTTCGAATGAAATCCTTTTTCCTGCTGCATAGAACAGAAGCGGATCCACCCAGTCTATTTGTTTTACAAAACTAACTAATGTTTTTTCGTTAGTTGCACGCTTGATGGCTGCAATAAGAACTTCTTGCAAGCCTTTTTGTTTCGTTTGAATCACAATTGTCTCCCCCCTATGGGCGAAAAATAGTCATAATTACGCTTGATTTTAAGATACACCTCAAACGAAAGGCCTGTCAACGTTTAGCATTTCTGAGAAATCCACCTTCTCTTCCTAGAAAATAAACATTGACACTAAATGATGCTTTTTCTACACTTAGTTGTGTACAATATGTGACCAAAGGAGGATTCAACATGGAAATGAACGTCGAAACGAATTCCTCTCCTACGGCGCCAAAGCCAAGTAAGCAAACAGGCTGGCGCATCTGGTGGAGTTTACTACGTCCCCATACATTAACAGCAGCCTTCGTGCCTGTTTTCATCGGAACAGCATATTCGATGCAGGTCGGAGGTATAAATCAAATACATCTTCCTCTTTTCCTTATGATGCTTCTTGCTTGTCTTCTCATTCAAGCAGCAACAAACATGTTTAATGAATACTTTGATTATAAAAGAGGACTCGATCACGAAGGTTCAGTTGGTATCGGCGGCGCTATCGTTCGCGATGGCATTCAGCCAAAAACAGTGCTTAACTTAGCATTTGGATTTTTCTGCATCGCAATACTATTAGGTGTTTATATTTGTATGAATTCTAGCTGGTGGCTTGCTGCAATCGGTCTTGTTTGTATGGCCGTTGCTTACCTTTATACAGGTGGCCCACTTCCAATTGCATATACACCATTTGGAGAGTTGACAGCCGGATTATTTATGGGTGTCATTATTATTGGAATTTCATTCTTTATTCAAACTGGAACTGTAACATCAGAAGTCATTTTACTATCTATTCCAAGCTCCATTTTAATTGGCGCCATTTTACTAGCTAATAATATTCGCGACTTGGATGGCGATAAAGAAAATGGTCGTAAAACGTTAGCAATTCTCGTTGGACGCGAGCGAGCGGTTGGTGTACTTGCTTCGATGTTCATCGTTTCCTACATTTGGACAATTGCTTTAATTATCGTGGGCATCGTATCACCATGGATGCTTATCGTATTTTTAAGTGCGCCGAAAGCATTTAAAGCGACGAAAGGCTTTATCGGTAAAAGCATTCCGATGGAAATGGTACCTGCGATGATTGCAACAGCAAAAACAAATACAATCTTCGGTTTTCTAATGGGAATCGGATTATTGCTTGGATACTTTCTATAAAAGGAGCTGCTTATGCGGCTCCTTTTTCATATCTGAAATTCATCTCATAATTCCTACTCTCAACGCTCATACTATGTAAAGAAACTGAATTGTAGGAAGGTGGACGACTATGTTAACTCCACAACAAGTAGGTCAATTTAAATCCGTTTTAGAAAAGCAAAAGCATGAACTAGAGCAAACGATACAAACACATGAAAATGAAGATCGTGCATCTGAACGTGAGTCTGTTGGAGAATTATCTAGCTATGATAACCATCCAGCTGATATGGCAACAGAGCTATATGAACGTGAAAAAGACTTCGGGCTTATTGAACTTTGGCATAAACAGCTAGAGGATACGAAACATGCCTTGCAAAAAATAGAAGCGGGTACGTACGGCATTTGCGAAGTGTCTGGCGAAGAAATTCCATTTGAAAGATTAGAAGCAATGCCGACTGCTACAACATGCATCCAGCACGCGACAAATAAGCTAAATATGAATACACGACCAGTTGAAGAAGAAGTATTGTCTCCCTCTTTCCATAAACACGATGAGGATCGCTCTGTTGAGTACGATGCAGAAGATTCGTGGCAAGATGTTGCCAATTATGGAACGTCTGAAACACCGTCTGATTTAGAAAGACGAGATTCGAAAAACTATAATGGCATGTACGTAAACAGTGAGGAAAATGTAGGATACGTAGAAGATTTCGAAAACTTTATTGGTACAGATATGTATGGAAAAAATCCGCAAGTTTTCGCTACGGAAGAACATGAAGAATATGAACAAATGCTTGATGACTTTGAAGAGCGTACCTTTAAGGGCGAATTATCTTCAAATGAGTCGAGTTCCAAAGAATAAAAAAAAGCATTCCGAAAATCGGAATGCTTTTTATCGCTAGCTAATTAGTTTTTTGTAACGTTAGCAGCTTGTGGTCCACGGTTACCTTCAACGATTTCGAAAGAAACTTCTTGACCTTCTTCTAAAGTTTTGAATCCGTCACCTTGGATAGCTGAGAAGTGAACGAATACATCGTCTCCACCTTCAACTTCGATGAAACCGAAACCTTTTTCGCTGTTGAACCATTTAACTTTACCTGTTTGCATGTCATGTACCTCCTAAATAAAAATGAAACTATGAATCCACATGAAAAGGTGGATATAAAGGACATGAATGTATAACAAGCTTACAGCCTTTAATTCAACGTGCTTTATTTCCGTACCACATTATGTAGCTCAATAGTGATTTCACTATATCACGCTATATCCAAAACGTCAAATGAGAACACTTTCATTCCACCATTTTTTTATAATTTTAATATAATGTTGAATTTCCATATTCATATTTTAGCCCGTTATTTGCAGACAGCTTGATTGGCGGGAGCTGATAATCCGTTTTGGTTTGTTCCACTTTATTTGAAAATTAACAAAACTAAAGTATTCTAATCCTATTAAATTCTGTACAATATAAGTATCTATTACATACGAGGTGAAAAAAATGAGAGCACATGAAATCGAGTATAAGTTATACGGAGATGATATGCAGTTTGTTGAAATTGAGTTAGATCCAGAAGAAAGCGTGATCGCAGAAGCTGGCGCAATGATGATGATGGAAGATTACATAGAAATGGAAACAATCTTCGGTGATGGTTCTGGCCCATCTGGAGGTTTATTCGGAAAATTAATGGGCGCTGGTAAGCGTCTCGTTACAGGCGAAAGTATGTTTATGACTGTATTTACAAATACAGGTCACGGCAAGCGCCACGTCTCATTTGCTGCTCCTTATCCTGGTAAAATTATTCCTGTAGATTTAACAGAATATCAAGGAAAAGTAGTTTGTCAAAAAGATGCCTTTCTTTGTGCCGCAAAAGGTGTTTCTATCGGAATTGAATTTACGAAAAAAATAGGAACTGGTTTCTTCGGTGGTGAAGGTTTTATCATGCAGAAACTTGAAGGTGACGGTCTTGCTTTCATGCACGCAGGTGGAACTGTATATAAACGTGAATTAAAACCTGGTGAGAAACTTCGCATTGATACAGGTTGTCTCGTTGCTATGACAAAAGACATTAACTATGATGTCGAGTTCGTTGGTAAAGTAAAAACAGCTCTATTTGGCGGCGAGGGTTTATTCTTCGCAACATTAGAAGGTCCTGGAACAGTTTGGATTCAGTCCTTAACACTTAGCCGCTTAGCAGCACGCCTTACAAGCCCAGCAGCGCAAAGTACTGGCGAAGGTAGTGTATTAGGTGGACTTGGTCGTTTATTAGATGGGAAAGAGTAAACTGTGCCCTTATGTAGGCATGGCCATCAACTAATAAAATAATAAAATTAAAATACCCTTGCTTGCAGTAATGTAGTGAAAGGGTGTTTTAATTTACGTCTACAAACGAGAAAAAGCAGTTAAAATAAAGTAATAAGGTTTACTTCAGGAAAATAAGGTATATTATATTTGTTGAATAGATTCTCTTTAGAGACAAGAAAAGTAGGTGAACAAAGTGGGAAAATATCAATTGGATTCCAAAAGTCAGGTAGCTGTGGCAAAGTTCCATGAAAAACAGAAACCTGCCAAATTTGATAAAAAGCAGCAACTTGAAAAATTGCGTACGGAATATTTGAAAAAGAAGCAAAAACAAACAGATAAATAATACGTTTTGTTTTTCAAATTTTTCTGTATATAGTGTAAACAAACACAAGAAAATAGGTAAGTTATTCATCGTTCAAATATATACAGGCTATTTTTTCAAACCTCTTACTTATGCAACTAACGCATGCGTCAGTTCATTAAGAATAACTAAAAAAGTCGATTCCTTGAGATGAAAAAGAGTAAACAGTGCCCTTATCAGGCACTGTTTTATTTTGACCTTATAATTTCCTCCACCGATTTAGATAAGCGATACAAGCTATTCCCCACCTCCAAAAGAATGAATCAAGTTCCTCACCGCATATATTAAACTATACCTTTTCTTAAGGAGGGCTACCTTAATGCGTACTCCTTTATCCTTTGATAAAGACACTGCCATACTGTTAGCTTCTTGTTGTGAGTTAACGTATGAACAATATAAACAAAATGGCATTTTCGAGATACCAGATGGTTTTCAATATGTACAAGGGTTTCAAGGAAAGGCCATTCAAACAACAGAATGGTTCGGATTTATATTAGAATCTGAGGATACAATTATTGTTGCCTTCAGAGGCACTCAAACAGACCCCGATTGGATTATTGATTCTCTCGTCAATCAAAAACCTTATCCTTATGCTTTAAATGGCGGAAATGTCCATAACGGTTTTCTCTCTATTTATGAGTCTTGTCGTGATTCTATTATGGATATGCTCGTATCATTGCCAGCACATAAAAAACTGCTAGCTACTGGGCATAGTCTAGGTGGCGCGCTTGCCACATTACACATATTAGATGCACGTATAAATACTGCCTTCGCACAGTATGGACTTTATACATTCGCTTCTCCAAAAGTAGGAGATATCGCTTTTCGAAATTATTATAAACTACAAGTAGCTAGTAGCTTTCGTTTCGTCAACTTGTTCGATGTCGTCCCACTTCTCCCTCCCCGAAACATAAATTTTAATGATCATGATTGGGAGTATGCACACGTCCATCACAACATGACATTTACAAAAAACACAAAATCCATTACAAATAATCATTCCATTACAACATACAAAACATGTCTGACTTCTCATTTTTAACCAGTAAACAATTGGAAATAAAATATTCGTATACTATAATAATGTATGAAGTTATTTTTGGATGAGGGGACCTTACATGTTAAAATTTATCTTCGCACTTTTTCTTATTGTAATTTTTACGGTTACAGGTTTCTTTACATTTTCATACTTTGCGACAGGAGAGTATGATGGGGCAGGTATCATATATACCACTGTTCCATTTCTTTCTTAAGCAAAATAAATAAAACGAGCTTAATTTTATTAAGCACGTTTTATTTATTAATATCCATTTCGGTTGGTAAATCGATAATATATCTCCCAATATAGCAACCTCTTTAAAACTGTTTAACTGCATTACCAATACCCCAAATTTCATTACTGTACTGCAAAATTGTTCGATCGCTCGCAAAATGACCAGACTGTGCAATATTTAAAATCGACATTTCTAGCCACTTCGTTCGGTTCTCATAAGCTCTACCGACAGCTTCTTGTCTTTCAGCATATGGACCAAAATCTCGCAGAACAAAATATTCATCATTTTGAATAACGAGAGAATCGTAAATTGCTTCAAATTCGGCTCCCGACTGTGCAAAGAAACCATTCGTTAACTGATCTACTACCTTTTTAATGTGCCCATTGTGGTGATAATAATCACTTGCACGATATCCACCATTTTGATAGTAATGAAGAACCTCTTCGGCTGTTAAACCGAAAATAAAACAGTTATCATCACCGACCCGGTCTTTTATTTCAACGTTAGCACCGTCTAGCGTTCCGAGTGTAATCGCACCATTCATCATAAATTTCATATTACCTGTTCCCGATGCTTCTTTACTCGCCGTTGAAATTTGTTCACTTACATCCGCCGCTGGGAATATATCTTCTGCTAAAGAAACTCGATAGTTTTCTAGAAAGATAACTTTCATATATTGACTGACATACGGGTCATTATTTACTTTTCTTGCGAGTTCATTTATTAATTTAATAATTTTTTTCGCGTAATAATAGCCAGGTGATGCTTTCGCTCCAAAAATAAAAGTACGCGGATAAAATGTAAAACTAGCATCCTCTTTCAAACGGTTATATAAATATAAAATATGAAGAACATTTAATAATTGTCGTTTATAAGCATGTAATCTTTTTACTTGCACATCAAAAATAGAATTTGGATCAATGGTAATCCCCATTGTATTATGAATACGCTCCGCTAAAATCTCTTTACGCTCTTGTTTTACCTCTGCAAATTTCTCTTGGAAACTCGCATCATATTGAACTAATTGTAGCTCTTGAAGCTTAATCGGTTCTTTCTTCCACTCCGTTCCAATCGCCTCTGAAATGAGATTTGTTAACTGCGGATTTGCTTTCATAAGCCAGCGCCTATGAGCAATTCCATTCGTCTTATTATTAAACTTATCTGGATAAAATTCATAAAACAATCGCATTTCCCGCTGCTTTAATATTTCCGTATGAATTTTTGCTACACCGTTTACGCTATGGCTACCGACAATCGCTAAATGAGCCATTTTCACAAGGTCATGTGCAATAATCGCCATTGCTTCAATACGATCCCACTCATACGGATACTGTTCCCACAGTTCATGACAGAAACGTTCATTAATCTCTTCAATAATCATATAAATTCTCGGTAATAACGGTTTAAAAATGTGAATTGGCCACTTTTCGAGCGCTTCTGATAACGTCGTATGATTCGTATAAGAAATCGTCTGCGTCGTTATGTGCCAAGCTTCTTCCCATGCTAACTTTTCTTCGTCTAGTAAAATACGCATCAGTTCCGGAATTGCTAAAACCGGATGTGTATCGTTAATGTGGATCGCAATTTTTTCATGTAGTTGACGAAGGTCACCGTATCTTTCTCTATGCATTCGAACGATATTTTGCAAACTTGCTGATACGAGGAAATACTGTTGTTTTAAACGAAGTATTTTTCCCTCATCATGCGTATCATCTGGATATAAAAACTCCGATACAGCCTCTGTTTCACGCTTATATTTCAAAATATCTTTGCAGTTTTGCGGGAAAGGAACTGGTTCAGCATTCCAAAGTCTAAGTGTATTTACAGTACTCGTCTCATAGCCAACTACCGGCACATCATATGGCACGGCCATAATGACTTCTGCATTTGTATGCCTAAACTCTAAACGCCCGTCAATTTCTAGCGGTTCAACACTGCCGAAATAACTTACTTCTACAGCTTGATCATGCCTTCTTACTTCCCATACGTTTTCATGAAGAAGCCACTGTTCTGGAAATTCAACTTGATAACCATCAACAATTTTCTGATCAAACAAACCATGTTTATAACGAATTCCACAGCCGTGTCCTGGCAAGTTTAAAGATGCAAGTGAATCGAGAAAACAGGCTGCTAAGCGTCCAAGGCCGCCATTACCAAGGCCTGCATCTGCTTCCACTTCTTCTAACTCTTGTAACGAAATCCCTAGTTCAGATAACCCCTGCTCGCATACATCTCGAATACCTAAATTCAAGATGTTACTTCCAAGCAAACGTCCAAGCAAAAACTCAATAGACAAGTAATACATTTGCTTTTGCTCTCCGGATCGATAACTCTCGTTCGTTGCAATCCATTGACTATTCATATACTCACGTACCATATGGCCGAGTGTATTATATTGATCACGAGTTGTAGAATCTTTAAAACTTTTACCATACATCGTCTCTAACTTTTCTAGAAAAGTTGATTTAAAACTTTCAACATGAGTAAACATTTTTTCACCACCTACATGTTATTCCATGAGACTTTTATATAATTCCTTATAAGCAAGAGCCGATTGCTCCCAGCTGTAATCTTCAGTCATCGCTTGTTTTACAAGCTGCTCCCATACCGGTTTATCGTGATAGAATTCAATTGCACGATGAATCGTATGCAGCATGTCATGTGCATTAAAATTCGTGAAACTAAAACCATTTCCTTCTCCAGTTTCTTCATCATAAGAATGTACCGTATCATTTAATCCACCTGTTTCTCTTACAATTGGAATCGTACCGTATGCTAATGCGATAAGTTGTCCAAGTCCACACGGTTCAAACAGCGATGGCATTAAGAATAAATCACTTCCTGCATACACTTGATGAGCTAATTCTTCATTAAATCCGATATAAACTTTTACCTTCTCCGGATACTCATATGCCATCCATTCAAAGAATTGCTCATATTCCGAATCACCTGATCCTAAAATAATACATTGTACATCTTCTTCCATTATTTCCCGGAATACAGTACGTACTAAATCAAGACCTTTTTGCTTCGTTAATCTCGTTACCATTGAAATAATTGGTGTATCCTCTTTTTCTGGCAAACCAAAATAACGCTGCAAGGCGCGTTTATTTTCACTCTTTTCATATAATGACTCTGCATCATACTGGGCATTAATATACGAATCCGTTTCTGGATTATATACGCTCGTATCAATTCCATTTACAATGCCGCTAAGCTTATCATTATATTTTCGCAGTAATCCATCTAACTTCTCACCGAAAAATTCATATTGAATTTCTTCTTTATACGTCGGGCTCACCGCTGTAATTTGATCCGAAGCAATAATACCGCCTTTCATAAAGTTTACGTTTCCATAAAACTCTAGCTGCTCACTATGAAAATATTCATCACCAAGCTCTAACAAGTCGTACATCACTTCAGGAGGAAATACACCTTGGAACTGCAAGTTATGAATTGTATATACCGTTTTAATACGCTCATATAACGGGTTATCTTGATACTTTTCACGAAGTAAGAAATTAACCATAGCCGTATGCCAATCGTGGCTATGAAGAACATCCACTTCAAAATCAAGGTGCGGAATACACTCTAACACCGCTTTTGAGAAATAAGAAAAACGCTCTCCGTCATCGTAATGACCATACAGAGAATCTCTCTTAAAATAATATTCATTGTCTATTAAGTAATACGTAATTCCGTCTTGCTCACCTTTTAAAATTCCACAATATTGATTTCTCCACCCAAGAGGGACGTTAATTACTTTATGTAACGTACATCCATCTCTTAACTTTTGCGGAATGAGACTATAATTCGGAAGTATAATACGAACGTCCACTCCTAATTTTTTTAGCTCTTTTGGGAGCGCACCCGCTACATCAGCTAATCCTCCCGATTTCACAAACGGTACACATTCTGATACTGCAAATAAAATATTCACTTGTTGTCCCACTGCGCGAAAAGTTTTTATTACTCCTCTTGCAGCTTCCTCCCTTCGAGTTTTCATTTAAATTAAAACTTTAATCAGTGGAGGAAAAAGCCCCCACTGATTCTTTAGGAATAACTATTAATCGTACTGTTTTGTACGCTTCCTTTTTCTACAACATACGGCTCATCGGCGCTTCCTTTTAATACGACACCGTCGCCAATTTTCACGTCTTTATCAATAATAACACCGTCTATTATACAGTTATCTCCAATTTGGCTCTTTTGCATAATAATACTGTTACGAATAATTGAACCTTTTCCAATTTTAACCGAACGGGAAACAACACTGTTTTCGACTTCCCCTTCAATAATACTGCCATTTGCAATCATTGTATTTTTCACGACTGCACCCTTTAAATAACGAGTTGGTGGCTCATCTTTTACTTTCGTAAAGATCGGTGCTTCTTTCTTAAATAATTGCTTCCAAATAGCAGGTTGCAAAATTTCTAAGCTATGTTTATAGTAACTTTCAATCGAGTCAATAATTGCTACATATCCAGTATGTTCATATGTAGCAATGTGTAATGATTTCCCGCGCTTTTCTCTCACTACATCAAATAAACTGTATTGTTCCACACCTTTATATGACTCAAATAAGTCTAACAATAATTGTTTCTTTAACACGTATGTTTGAAGCGAAACCCCTTCATGGCAAACTTCTGTAATATCAGCTGCCGTATGTATATGTCGCTCTAACACCGCTTGAAAATTTAATGCTGTTACGAGATGGCTATTCGTAATAACAACGTACTCTTCTCTGCTTCTTAGAAAATAATCAATATGTCTTCTAAAGTGTGCAAAAGACCCAAATTCATCTTGGTCACATTGGCAGTTTGGCGGGAATAAAAATAGTCCGTCTCGTTTTCTATCTAAATCCCACTGTTTTCCTGAACCAACATGGTCCATTAACGAACGATTTTTATGGCTTGTAAAAACTGCCACACTATGAATACTAGAATTCACCATATTTGAAAGCATGAAATCAATGAGTCGATAACGGCCCCCAAACGGTAACGCCGCTAGTGAACGATGCCCTGTTACTTTCTTTAAGGAAGGAAAACTTCCCGTTGCATTAATAATTCCTAACATTTTTTCTCCCATTCATTTCATCCCCCTTTTCTATTTCCCTTCAGCAATTAATACTACATCGTCAACATTCTTTTCTGGACGAATGATTGTTCCATCTTCGATAACCATTTCTGATCCAACAATCGCTCTTTCAATCACAACATTTTTACCAATCTTAGCTCCTGGCATAACGACAGAATCAATCACCATACTTCCTTCTTCCACCGTCACTCCTTGGAATAACACAGAATGCTTCACGTCCCCTTCAATGACGCACCCTTCGTTAATAAGCGATTCTTCTACTTTCGCCTTTTCAGCAATATATTGAGGCGGTTCGTTTGGATTGACAGAGTAAATACGCCAATTACGATCGTTTAAATTCAGTGATGTTTCATCGCGAAGCAAATCCATATTCGCTTCCCATAAGCTCTTCACCGTTCCAACATCTTTCCAATATCCTTCAAACGGATACGCCATTAACTTCTTCCCTTCATCCAATAAAAGCGGAAGTACGTCTTTTCCGAAATCGTTACTAGATTCAGGGTTTCTTGCATCCATCTCTAAATACTCTTTCAAAATTGACCAATTAAAAATATAGATTCCCATTGATGCAAGATTACTTCTTGGAAATTGTGGTTTCTCTTCAAACTCAACAATCTCCATCTCTTCATTCGTATTCATAATGCCAAAGCGACTCGCTTCATCCCAAGGTACTTCAATAACAGAAATGGATACATCCGATTCTTTCTCAATATGGTAATCTAGCATCTTACTGTAATCCATTTTATAAATATGGTCGCCTGATAAAATGAGAACATACTCCGGTTCATACTGACTTAAATAGTTTAAGTTTTGATAAATGGCACTTGCCGTACCTGTATACCACTTAACCCCTGAAGACTCCGCATAAGGAGGTAATACTGTGACTCCACCGTTTACTCGGTCTAAATCCCACGCATTTCCGATTCCGATATAATTATGAAGTTCGAGTGGTTGATATTGCGTTAAAATCCCAACCGTTTCAATACCAGAATTCGCACAGTTACTTAGCGTAAAATCAATAATGCGATATTTACCACCAAATGGAACAGCTGGCTTGGCTAAATTTTTTGTTAATGCACTTAAACGACTACCTTTTCCCCCTGCTAGTAACATTGCTACGCACTTTTGTTTTTGAGCCATCTTGTTTTTTGCTCCCCTTTCTCGTCTTCACTGGTCGTAATATGGATACGCCAAATGGTGGAATTGTAATCTCTACATGTGCTGCTTGATTATGGTACGGTTCTAGAATCGTCTTAAGACGTTTCTTATTCACTTGTCCCGAACCTCCATATTGCTGTGCATCACTGTTTAAAATCTCGTTATAATACTCGAAATCTGGTACACCTACTTTATAGTTTTCATATGTAGCTTTCGTAAAATTACATACGATAACTAACGCATCCTCTTGTTTATCCCCTTGACGGATAAACGAGAAAATACTTTGCTCGTTATTATTAGCATCAATCCACTGAAAACCTTCAGGCGAATGATCAAGCTGCCAAAGTGGTTTTGAGCGCTTATACAATGCTATGAGCTCTTTAAAGTAATCATGCATATAACGATGCATTTCAAAATCATGTAAATTCCAATCTAAATCTTCAAGGTCTTTCCACTCATCAAACTGCCCGAATTCTCCTCCCATGAAAAGTAATTTCTTTCCTGGGTGAGTAAAGAAATATCCATATAATAAACGAAGCTGAGCAAACTTATCCCAGTAATCACCTGGCATTTTATTTAATAACGACTTTTTCCCATGAACGACTTCATCATGAGAAAGGGGTAATATGAAGTTTTCAGAGTAAGCATATAGTAAAGAGAACGTCATTTTCTCATGAATATATTTTCTGTACTCTGGCGCACACTCCATATATTTCAGCACGTCATTCATCCAGCCCATATTCCATTTGTAATTGAATCCAAGCCCACCTTCATACGTTGGTGCTGTTACAAGTGGCCAAGCTGTTGAATCCTCTGCCGTCATAAGAAAATCTTCATCCTCTGCAAATACCGCTTCATTTAACTCCCGTAAAAATGAAACAGCGTACTCATTACTTTGCTCTTGTCCTTCTTTATTCCAGTACAACATGTTCGCAACTGCATCTACTCTGAAACCATCAATATGGAAATATCTCATCCAAAATAACGCATTTGAAATTAAGAAATTACGTACCTCTCTCTTTCCTAAATCAAAATTGACAGTTCCCCATACTAGATTTTCTTGTACATCTTTATCTTTATATTCATAGGTCGGTGTGCCATCAAACAAATATAAACCGTGAGCATCTTTACAAAAATGCCCCGGTACCCAATCTAAAATGACACCGATTCCATATTTATGACATTCGTCGACAAAATACATTAAATCATGCGGTGTACCAAATCTACTCGTCGCTGCATAATATCCCGTTCCTTGATATCCCCAAGAACGATCATATGGATGCTCAACAAGCGGCATAATTTCAATATGTGTAAATTGATGTTCCACCACATACGGAATGAGTTCTTCTGCCATTTCCCTGTAAGAATATAGTGTTCCATCTTCTTTCTTTTTCCAAGAACCAAAATGTAATTCATAAACTGTCATCGCTTCTTTATAAATCGGTTTTTTCTTTTTCTTACGATTCCAGTTTTTATCATTCCATTCATATCCTTTTATATCAAAAACTACAGATGCCGTATTCGGTCTTACTTCTGCATATATAGCATACGGATCTGCCTTTAAAATGACGTCACCAGCCAACGTTTCAATCGCATATTTATATATTTCTCCTTCTTCAATATGCGGTATAAATAAGGACCAAATGCCTTCTTCTGTCACTTGTAGCATCTTATGTTGCTCATAATCCCACTCATTAAAATCTCCAACAACACTCATTGCTTTCGCATGAGGAGCCCACACTGTAAATCGTACCCCTTGAATCTCATCTTCCGTCACAACATGTGCGCCAAAGATGTTATAACTTTCATAGTACTTTTCTGTATGAAACTCATCTCGTTTCACTTCTTCACAATTTATTACACTCAATATGCTCACCTCACTTAGATGACAGAATTTTTTATACTTTAACTATTTCTGCGAAAAACTGCAATATCCTTGTTAATTTATAAAAAACATTCGTTTTTTTCTTAAAAATGTTAGTTTTTCTTCACATTTCCGTGTAAAATATCGAATTTTGACGAATATTCATTGAAAACGCTTTATTATTCTTCTATGTTTTTACCAATTATTTTTTCTCAACCTTTATTTTATTATGTTTATCCTATTTTTCATGCTATTTTTCATTCAAAATCAAAACAAAATAATCTGTCAAAAAAAATGTTTCTCAATATTTTTTGTCACAATGTTATTGAAATGCGAAATTTAATCCTGCTTTTGAAAAGCTACTTTCCGAAAAAGGAGTAACCGCAAAAGTAAATGAACCGAAACTAGAGGCAGGTTCTGTTACAGTTGGCGGCGCTATCGATGACAAAAACTTTGCTGGATTAGATGGTGATTTCCCGTTCATTGATGTAACTTTCAAAGTAGAAAATGATGAATTTTATGAAGCAAACGCTCAATTAGAGTCACCAATTTTTGTTTACTGGAAACAAGGTGAATCAGAACCAAATAGAATGCGTGTACTTCAAGATCAAACATTCTCAGTTATGTCCTTAAACTCACTAGTAGAAGGAAATATTAAACCTGGTGCGTTCTTAAATGAACGCGGATATTTAGATGAAAAGTTCGATTATACAAAGCTTGGCGTAAAAGTATATGCGACTGATTCTTACCGTCATAAGTTTGAAGGCTCACTAGATAAATACGGATACTTCAAACTAAATGGACTTCCAGTTAATAAACGCGACTATAACTTATATGTAGATGTGCCAGGACATTTAACAAGCCGCCTAACAACGAAACTTGGTACTGAAAAAGACGGTAAGCTGCTTGGCCAATATTATTATGCAAGACCTAACGAAAACCTTGCCGGCGATGTAAATGCTGATAAAGTAATCGATATTAGAGATGCTGAAATTATCGCTAGCAGCTATGGTAAAAAAGGACTAACTGTAAAAGACGGAGACCTTAATAAAGATGGGATTGTCGATGAAAAAGATATTCGCTTCGTCGAAAAGAACTTCTTGAAAAAAGGTCCAGATCCATCTAAATCACAAACACCTGTAGAAAAATCCCAAAGCGGTACACTGGCAGATATTTTAAAGAAATTAGGATTAACGCCTAAAAAATAATAATAAAGAGCACTCTACTTAAAGTAGAGTGCTCTTTTCTATAAACGACCCTTATCCAGCAAAAGGGGTATATTGGGGATATACAAGGGAAACCGGAAAAGGAATTTATATTAAATTATATAAGTTCAGAGGTAAGAAGCAGTTTCCCACCTCTGAATTATTTAGCAATTATTATAGTACTGGTGCCATTGTTTCTTTTAATACTTTTACAGAATGAGCGAACTTCACTTTTTCCTCTTCATTTAGCTCAAGTTCTACGATTTCACGTACACCTTCGCGGTTAATTACAGCTGGAACACCTACGTAAGCATCTTTCTCGCCGTATTGACCTTCAAGGTATGCAGATACAGTTAATACGCTGTTCTCGTTGTTTAAGATTGCTTTCGTTACACGAAGTAGTGACATACCGATTCCGTAGTAAGTTGCACCTTTACGCTCGATGATATGGTAAGCTGCATCACGTACGTTTTCGAAGATTTTGTCTAAGTCTTCTTGTTTGTACTGTTCGTTGTTAGCTAAGATTGTTTCTAATTTTTGTACACCGATAGTAGCGTGGCTCCATACTGGAAGTTCAGTGTCACCGTGTTCACCAACGATGTAAGCATGAACGTTACGTGGATCTACATCTAAGTAGTCACCTAACATGTAACGGAAACGAGCAGAGTCTAAAGTAGTACCAGAACCGATTACGCGCTCTTTCGGTAAACCAGATTCTTTCCAAGTTACGTAAGTTAAAATATCAACTGGATTAGTTGCGATTAAGAAGATTCCATCGAATCCGCTATCCATAATGCCGCGAACAATTTGTTTAAAGATCTTTGTATTTTTCTCAACTAAGTCTAAACGAGTTTCACCTGGCTTTTGTGGTAACCCAGCAGTGATAACAACTAAATCTGCATCTTTACAATCTGCATAGCTACCGCTCCAAACTTTTGTTGGTGATGGAGAGAATGGTACCGCATGGCTTAAGTCCATTGCTTCCCCTTCTGCTTTTGCTTCATTAACATCTACTAATACGAATTCTTCAGCTACACCTTGGTTGATCATTGAGTAAGCGTAACTACAACCTACAGCTCCTGTTCCTACTAATACTACACGATTGATACCTTTTTTCATGGTAATTTCCCCTCTCTATTGTTCACATATATTTTTTATGATTGTTTAAGTAATTAATTAAAATACTAATTTAATGTTGTTTAACTTCTTTACACTCATATTGTAGCACGTATTATTGTGAATTACTTCACAAATTATGACCTATTTGTGAACTTTTTCACATAGAGTGTAAAGTTATTGGATTAGGTGTGGAATCCATTTCAATGGAGGCGTTTTCTTTAGATTGTGAAAGGGTTTTTTTGTGGTTTTCATCGGTAAGTGAAATTATATCGGCGATTTTTAGAATATATCGACCGTAACTCCAAATATATCAGCGATTATTAAAATTTATCGATCGTAACTCAAATTATATCAGCGATTTTTGCAATATATCGACTTACCGACAAAACTCGACAATAATGACAACATAAAAAAGCTGTCTCCAGTAGGTCACCCTATTGAGAGGCAGCTTCTTCTATATATTATTTATTTTCCACAGTAGCTCCCGGATGTATTTTCATCGGTTTCTCCAAGTGTAGGAGGCTACAGCCATACAGCTGGGGTAAAAGTTCAACTTGAGGTATCATTTTAGATAGATAGTTCCTTCATATTCATACAGGCCCAAATAAACAACATGATTGTATTTACGGCTCTATATACCCAACTGCAACAGCCCATACTTCATATTTCTTCTATTGCATAAAAAAGCAGACTATTCAAAGTCCACTTTTACACAACAAAAAAGAGATAGCAGATTATGCTATCTCTTTTAGTATGACCCGTACGGGATTCGAACCCGTGTTACCGCCGTGAAAGGGCGGTGTCTTAACCACTTGACCAACGGGCCAGTTCTGGCAGAGAAGAAGGGATTCGAACCCTCGCACCGCGTTCGCGATCTACTCCCTTAGCAGGGGAGCCCCTTGAGCCACTTGGGTACTTCTCTATAAATATGGCTCCGCAGGTAGGACTCGAACCTACGACCGATCGGTTAACAGCCGATAGCTCTACCACTGAGCTACTGCGGAACAATTATGGTGGGCCTAAATGGACTCGAACCATCGACCTCACGCTTATCAGGCGTGCGCTCTAACCAGCTGAGCTATAGGCCCATAATTGAAAAGCGGGTGAAGAGAATCGAACTCTCGACCAGAGCTTGGAAGGCTCTTGTTTTACCACTAAACTACACCCGCATTAAATTGTAAATGGTGAGCCATGAAGGACTCGAACCTTCGACCCTCTGATTAAAAGTCAGATGCTCTACCAACTGAGCTAATGGCTCATTTTGAAAGTGGTGCCGACTAGAGGACTTGAACCCCCAACCTACTGATTACAAGTCAGTTGCTCTACCAATTGAGCTAAGTCGGCTTGCGACTTCAAAATGGTGGCTCGGGACGGAATCGAACCGCCGACACGAGGATTTTCAGTCCTCTGCTCTACCGACTGAGCTACCGAGCCTTTATGTAAAAATGGCGGTCCCGACCGGGGTCGAACCGGCGATCTCCTGCGTGACAGGCAGGCATGTTAACCACTACACCACGGGACCATTTGGTTGCGGGGACAGGATTTGAACCTGCGACCTTCGGGTTATGAGCCCGACGAGCTACCGTGCTGCTCCACCCCGCGATGATAAAATATTTACTTTAGAAAAAATGGAGGAGGTAGAGGGATTCGAACCCCCGCGCGACTCTCGCCGCCTGTCGGTTTTCAAGACCGATCCCTTCAGCCGAACTTGGGTATACCTCCGAGATATATACGTCTAATGGTGGACCTTGTAGGACTCGAACCTACGACCGGACGGTTATGAGCCGTCTGCTCTAACCAGCTGAGCTAAAGGTCCTTTATGGTAGCGGCGGAGGGGATCGAACCCCCGACCTCACGGGTATGAACCGTACGCTCTAGCCAGCTGAGCTACACCGCCATAAATGATATTAATATAAGTGGAGCCTAGCGGGATCGAACCGCTGACCTCCTGCGTGCAAGGCAGGCGCTCTCCCAGCTGAGCTAAGGCCCCATGTTTTTTAGGGATATCGGGAAGACAGGATTTGAACCTGCGACCCCCTGGTCCCAAACCAGGTGCTCTACCAAGCTGAGCCACTTCCCGTTAATAAAAGCGCGCCCGAGAGGAGTCGAACCCCTAACCTCTTGATCCGTAGTCAAACGCTCTATCCAATTGAGCTACGGGCGCATATGGTGCCGAGGGCGGGGGTCGAACCCGCACGGTGGTCACCCACCGCAGGATTTTAAGTCCTGTGCGTCTGCCTGTTCCGCCACCCCGGCATGTCATATTGAAAATTGGAGCGGAAGACGGGATTCGAACCCGCGACCCCAACCTTGGCAAGGTTGTATTCTACCACTGAACTACTTCCGCAAGACATGTATGAGTTATTTAATTAAAAGTGCGGGTGAAGGGAGTCGAACCCCCACGCCAAAGGCGCCAGATCCTAAGTCTGGTGCGTCTGCCAATTCCGCCACACCCGCATATTAATTTATTTAAGAAAAATGGGGCGACTGATGGGAATCGAACCCACGAATGCCGGAGCCACAATCCGGTGCGTTAACCACTTCGCCACAACCGCCATGATTTCTGGTGCCGACTAGAGGACTTGAACCCCCAACCTACTGATTACAAGTCAGTTGCTCTACCAATTGAGCTAAGTCGGCTAAATGGTGGAGGATGACGGGATCGAACCGCCGACCCCCTGCTTGTAAGGCAGGTGCTCTCCCAGCTGAGCTAATCCTCCATTTGCCTGGCAACGTCCTACTCTCACAGGGACAAGGTCCCAACTACCATCGGCGCTAGAGAGCTTAACTTCCGTGTTCGGTATGGGAACGGGTGTGACCCTCTGCCATCATTACCAGACTGTATTCATTTAAGACAAGAATTATTGTAACTCATTTACTTTTGAAAGTCAACAAGTTTTTTATATTCTTTCAAAACTAGATAACATTGCTTCATATTATATGGTTAAGTCCTCGATCTATTAGTATTCGTCAGCTCCACATGTCACCATGCTTCCACCTCGAACCTATCAACCTGATCATCTTTCAGGGATCTTACTAGCTTACGCTATGGGAAATCTCATCTTGAGGGGGGCTTCATGCTTAGATGCTTTCAGCACTTATCCCTTCCGCACATAGCTACCCAGCTATGCCCTTGGCAGAACAACTGGTACACCAGCGGTGCGTCCATCCCGGTCCTCTCGTACTAAGGACAGCTCCTCTCAAATTTCCTACGCCCACGACGGATAGGGACCGAACTGTCTCACGACGTTCTGAACCCAGCTCGCGTACCGCTTTAATGGGCGAACAGCCCAACCCTTGGGACCGACTACAGCCCCAGGATGCGATGAGCCGACATCGAGGTGCCAAACCTCCCCGTCGATGTGGACTCTTGGGGGAGATAAGCCTGTTATCCCCGGGGTAGCTTTTATCCGTTGAGCGATGGCCCTTCCATGCGGAACCACCGGATCACTAAGCCCGACTTTCGTCCCTGCTCGACTTGTAGGTCTCGCAGTCAAGCTCCCTTATGCCTTTGCACTCTACGAATGATTTCCAACCATTCTGAGGGAACCTTTGGGCGCCTCCGTTACACTTTAGGAGGCGACCGCCCCAGTCAAACTGCCCACCTGACACTGTCTCCCGGGTCGATAAGACCCGTAGGTTAGAATTTCAATACAGTCAGGGCGGTATCCCACCAGCGCCTCCACCGAAGCTAGCGCTCCGGTTTCAATGGCTCCCGCCTATCCTGTACAAACTGTACCAAAATTCAATATCAGGCTACAGTAAAGCTCCACGGGGTCTTTCCGTCCTGTCGCGGGTAACCTGCATCTTCACAGGTACTATAATTTCACCGAGTCTCTGGTTGAGACAGTGCCCAAATCGTT
>NZ_JBBORJ010000001.1:4305000-4915000 GCF_038004545.1 Bacillus sp. FSL R5-0585 | reverse complement strand
TGAAAATTAAAGGTGAAGAAGCCGCTACTTCTAACGGTCATATGATTATCGTTGGCTGGAATGAGCGCGCAAAACATGTTGTAAAGCAAATGCACGTATTACAACCAAACCTTGATATCGTTTTAATTGATGAAACACTTTCTTTACTCCCAAAACCATTTCATCATTTAGAATTTATAAAAGGTTGTCCGCATCACGATCAAACTTTATTAAAGGCCAATATTGCAACGGCACACACCATATTAATAACAGCTGATAAAGAAAAAAACGAAAGCTTAGCGGATACACAGTCCATTTTAAATATTTTAACTGCAAAAGGGCTCAACCCAAACATTCACTGCATCGCTGAACTTCTTACTTCTGAACAAATACAAAATGCAACGAGAGCTGGCGTGTCAGAAATTATAGAAGGAAATAAATTAACGAGCTATGTATTTACCGCTTCTCTTTTATTCCCTTCCATTTCAGGTGTACTATTTTCACTTTACGACGAAATCTCTGATAATAAATTACAACTGATGGAGCTTCCATCGTCCTGCACCGGACAAACTTTTGCCAATTGTAGCTATACTCTTTTAAAGCAAAACATTCTCTTACTAGGTATAAAGCGCGACGAACAATATATGATTAATCCAGTTCATTCCTTTGTTCTCATTGAAAGCGACATACTCATTGTTATTCACCATTAGTAAAATGACGCTCTAATTCTTGCATGAGCACTTTCCCAATATTGATATATTTTCTTTTCACATCTCCATCTGGATCTTTCGGCTCAGCAAATTGATCCATTCCACTTGTTCCAGCTGTTAAAGTATTCACATTATCATCTAGTTCGTCTTGATATACGTGCGAAAGAATATACGGCGTTCCAAGACGAACTATTACGCCTGGTACATCTAGTTCTCCATCAATGGCTGTAAATGGAACTCGTAAAAATTGATACCCATCTTCTTCATCAATTTTGTAATCGAAGCATCCTTTATCATAATCCCAATTACCACCAATGCTATATCCAAGTGGTTTCATAATCTCTTCTAACTTATATAACGCATATGTACGTCCTTCTAAATTTGATTGAATCGGAATCAAGCCCATCCCTCCTAGACTTTTCCTTTAGCATACCCACTTTAGTTTGAATATACTGATGAACTTTTCGATAAAATAATAAAAAGCGACCGGATTCCGGTCGCTTTTTATTATTTTAAACGCTCTTCTAATTCTGCTTTTAATTCTTCAAATCCTGGTTTACCAAGTAAAGCAAACATGTTTTTCTTGTATGCTTCTACTCCAGGTTGGTCAAATGGATTCACGCCTAATAAGTAGCCGCTCATCGCACATGCTTTTTCGAAGAAGTATACAAGGTAACCGAATGTGTACTCATTTAATTCAGGAATATTTACGATTAAGTTCGGTACTCCCCCGTCGCTATGTGCAAGTAATGTACCTTCGTATGCTTTTGTGTTTACGAAGTCTACAGTTTCACCAGCAAGGTAGTTTAATCCGTCTAAATCGTTTTCTTCTGATTCGATTGTTAGTTCATGTGTAGATTTACCTACTTTAAGAACTGTTTCAAATAAGTCACGACGCCCTTCTTGAACGTATTGACCTAATGAGTGTAAATCAGTTGAGAAGTTTGCTGAAGATGGGAAAATACCTTTTTGATCTTTTCCTTCACTTTCACCAAATAACTGTTTCCACCACTCAGCGAAGTATTGAAGTGCTGGCTCATAGTTAACAAGCATTTCAATTGTTTTTCCTTTATTGTATAAAGCGTTACGAACTACTGCGTATTGGTAAGCTGGATTTTCTTCTAGTTCTGATGTTCCGAAGTCATCATGACCAGCAGCTGCACCTTTCATCATCTCTTCAATATTTAAGCCACTTACTGCGATTGGTAATAAACCAACTGGCGTTAATACAGAGAAACGACCTCCAACATCATCTGGAATAACAAATGTTTCGTAACCTTCGTTATCAGCTAATGTTTTTAATGCACCACGCGCTTTATCTGTAGTTGCATAAATACGTTTGCGAGCTTCTTCTTTTCCATACTTTTCTTCTAATAACTTACGGAAGATACGGAATGCTAGTGCTGGCTCTGTTGTTGTACCTGATTTGGAAATAACGTTAATAGAGAAGTCTTTACCTTCTAATACGTCCATTAAATCTTTCATGTAAGTGGAGCTAATGTTTTGTCCAACAAATAGCACTTGTGGAGTTTTACGTTGTTCTTTAGAAAGCGTATTGTAGAAAGAATGGTTTAACATTTCGATTGCTGCGCGTGCTCCTAGGTAAGAACCACCAATACCTACAACAAGTAAAATGTCAGAGTCATTTTTAATTTTTTCTGCGCATTTTTGAATGCGAGCGAATTCTTCTTTGTCATATTGAAGCGGAAGGTCTACCCACCCAAGGAAATCGTTCCCAGCTCCAGTTTTTTCGTGGATTGCGTGATGTGTTACTTTCACTGCATCACGTAAATAAGTGATTTCATGTTCACCGATGAAGGATAACGCTTTAGAATAGTCGAACGTTACATGTGTACTCATCTTTTTCCCTCCAATTATGGATATGTATTTCTGTATTCACTTTAGCGAAACTGAAGTTGTAAATCAAGCGATTCAAACATTGTAAACGTAACCAATATATATTTTTTAGAAAAAGTTCATTTTTTGCATAAAAATTCGCATTTTTCGGTATAGATGTATATACATCTTCTTTCAAACATTTTTTATGTATAAAAACAACATAACTACCCCATTCTATAAAAGAGTTAATTAACTCATCGCTTGCTCATGCTTCACAATTAAGGGGGGCTTTTTCATGAGTACTTTACAACGTATCGCATTAGTCTTTACTGTAATTGGCGCTGTGAACTGGGGACTAATCGGTTTTTTCCAGTTTGACTTAGTAGCAGCCATTTTCGGTGGACAAAATTCAGCTCTTGCACGTATTATTTACGGCATCGTTGGTATATCTGGGCTTATCAACCTTGGTTTACTGTTTAAACCATCTGAAAATCTTGGTACGCACCCAGAAACAAACGAAATTCGATAATCAGTATGTCCTTTCACCTCCGACATACGAATATGATTGCATGCAATCATATTTGCAAATATATATCATAAGATAAAGTAAAAGAGGAACGCTCATATGCGTTCCTCTTTTACTTTGTTAACTCGGACTCTTCAATCCATTCTGCCAACTTTTCTCGCAGCGTATTAAATCCGTTTTCAGATGGGTTCGGTATAAGAATCCTTCCTTGTTTTCTTTTCGCCGCTTTTAACGATAAACTCATTTTTCTGTGCTCTTCATCAATTGAAAGTACCTTTACTTCTACTGTATCGCCGACCTTTAAAAAGTCATGAATATCCTTTACATATCCATTTGTAATTTCAGATATATGCACAAGTCCTTGTGTTTCTGCATCTAACGCTACAAACGCACCGTAATCTTGAATTCCAGTCACTTTCCCTGTTACAACCACTCCTGTTGTATATTGTTCTGACATATGAAACACTCCCATACGTTTACCATTCTCTCTACAATTATAGAGAGCAAAGCAGATATATTTATTTTAAATATCCGATTGGTTAGTACGCATTCTAGATAACAATATCTAGAATGCGCATACCTTATATTAGTAAATTATACCACTATGACAGAACTCATTCAAAATTCATGAAAAATTTCCCTTAAAGAAGTATAATTCTCCAATATTGGGATAGACTACTAACACATGGCTTTCTAGTATTCCCCCCCTTTTATGGACAAAACGTATTACGTTTTGTCCTTTTTTTATTTTCAACAAACCGTTCCATTCTCTTCATTGCTTCCATAAGTTGTTCAAGCGACGTCGCATAAGAACAACGAATAAACCCTTCACCACTTTCGCCAAATACGCTACCAGGGACAACAGCTACTTTTTCTTCCAGCAATAACTGTTCTGCAAATTCCGCTGAAGATAATCCTGTTGAAGATATAGAAGGGAAAACATAAAATGCTCCGCCCGGCACATGACACGTTAAGCCCATTTCATTGAAAGATGTCGTCATAAAATTACGACGCTTCTTATAACTATCTCTCATCCGAATTACTTCATCATTCCCCGCACGTAACGCTTCAAGTGCTGCGAACTGAGACATCGTCGGTGCACACATCATGGAATATTGGTGAATTTTGAGCATCAATTCTGAAAACTGAACAGGAGCTGCAATCATACCGAGACGCCATCCTGTCATCGCAAATCCTTTTGAAAATCCTGAAATTAAAATCGTATGCTCGCGCATATTTTTAATACTCGCGAAACTTGTATATGCTTCGTCGTATACAAGCTCTGCATAAATTTCATCAGATAATACAATTAGATTGTACTTCTCAACAATCACTGCTATTTCTTCAAGCTCGAATTTATTTAGCATTGCACCTGTCGGGTTATTTGGTGAACAAAGTAAAATCGCCTTTGTTTTCGCTGTAATAGCTGCTTCAATTTGTTCTGGTTGTACTTTAAACTCGTTTTCTAGCTTAGTCGCCACAGGAACCGGAACTCCTCCAGCTAATGTCACAAGTGGTGCATAAGAAACGAAGCTTGGTTCAACAATGAGCACTTCATCATCAGGATTTATAATGGCACGCATCGCTACATCTAACGCCTGGCTCGCTCCAACTGTAACAATGATTTCATCACTTGGATCATAAGATACTGCAAATTGTTTTTTTAGATACTTTGCTATTTCTTGACGGAGCTCCAATAATCCTGCATTTGCTGTATATGACGTATACCCTTGTTCCAAAGAACGAATACATGCTTGCCTTACATTCCAAGGGGTAACAAAATCCGGCTCTCCTACCCCGAGGGAAATAACACCTTTCATATTTGCTGCTAAATCAAAAAATTTTCGAATACCAGATGGTTTTAAAGATTCTGCTGATCTAGATAGTTCAAATTGCTTCATGGTGTCACCACAATTCGCTTATCATCATCGTCTTTTTCATAAATAACGCCCTCATGTTTATACTTCTTCAAAATGAAATGAGTAGTTGTAGAAACGACAGATTCAATTGTTGCTAATTTCTCAGAAACAAACATCGCTACTTCCCCCATCGTTTTCCCTTCTAATGTAATAGAAAGATCATATGTCCCTGACATTAAATAAACGGATTTCACTTCTGAATAACGATAAATTTGCTCAGCAACCGCATCAAACCCAACGCCGTGCTTTGGCGTAACTTTCACATCGATCATTGCCGTTAAACCTGTATGTTCTTTCACTTTCGTCCAATCGATATGTGTTACATAATCCACAATAATCTTTTCATTTTCTAATCTCGCAACCATCTTCTTTACTTCTTCTACTTCTATATTTAACAGCTTCGCTAATGTATCTACAGATAATCGACTACTCTTTTCAAGACAAGCTAATAATTCTAATTCTTTTTCTGTCACCATATAAATCATCCTTCCTTTTCGTTTGTGTCTAAATTATACAAATACCCTTTCCAGTTTGAAAAGAAGATTTTTCTATTGAATTATGTCAAAATAAAGTGAAACTTTAATCAGCGGAAAAATGCGTGATAAAGCGAAAGGGGATGGAACCGTGAAACCAAAAATTTATATTGCTGAACCAGTTCCGACATTTGTAGAAAACTATTTATCAGAACACTGTGATTACGAAAAATGGGATCAAAATGAGAAAGTGCCTCGTGATGTTCTATTAGAGAAAATACAAGATAAAGATGGGTTATTAAATTTCGGATCTGCTATTAATGAAGAATTACTGACAGTGGCTCCTAACTTAAAAGTAGTGAGCAATATTTCTGTTGGTTACGATAATTTTGATTTACAAGCGATGAAAAACCGAAATGTTATCGGAACGAATACACCATACGTATTAGATGATACAGTAGCTGATCTCGTTTTCGCCCTTATGCTATCAGCTGGGCGCCGCGTTTGCGAACTCGATTCTTACGTAAAAAATGGTGAATGGAACGCTGAAATCGGAAAAGAACACTTCGGACTAGATGTACACCATAGCACAATTGGTATTATCGGTATGGGCCGAATTGGAGAAGCCGTTGCAAAACGAGCAAAATTCGGATTTGATATGAATGTTCTTTACTATAACCGCCGTCGTAAAGAAGAAGCTGAACAAAAATTCGATGCTACATATTGTGATTTACAGACGCTACTGAAGCAGTCTGACTTTATTGTTCTTCTTACTCCATTAACAGATGAAACATATCACCTTATCGGAGAAAAGGAATTTTCATTAATGAAAGAAACAGCAATCTTCATTAATGCTTCTCGGGGGAAAACAGTAGATGAAGAAGCGTTAATCCATGCTTTAACAGAAAAGAAAATCTTTGCAGCAGGCATCGATACTTTTACACAAGAGCCAATTCAAAAAGATAATCCACTCTTATCATTACAAAATGTTGTGACTTTACCACATATCGGATCTGCAACATTAAAAACTCGTCAGCAAATGGCCATGACCGCCGCTGAAAATTTAGTTGCAGGATTACAAGGAAAAACACCGCCTAATATTGTGCGCGGGTAATACTGAATAAACGAAAGGCAAGATGACATCGTCATCTTGCCTTTTTTTGTTAACATATTTTCTTCTTCCTTGGAGATGATATGAACAAAAATCAATGGAGTGACAAAAAATGAATCATAAATATACTTGTCCTTATTTCACTTTTTCCACTCGCGGCACTACTGTTCATTACGAATTGTATGAACATGATAATAAAACAGAACGCCCTACTTTCGTACTCGTTCACGGCTTTTTATCTTCCTCATTCAGTTACCGCCGTCTCATTCCTTTACTAGCGAAGGAAGGAACAGTCATTGCTCTTGATTTACCACCGTTCGGAAAAAGTGATAAGTCTCATCTGTTTAAGTATTCTTATCACAATTTAGCAACGATTATTATTGATTTAATTGAACATTTATCTCTCTCAAACATTGTATTAGTTGGGCATTCTATGGGTGGGCAAATTTCTCTCTATGTAAACCGTATACGTCCTGAACTCATTTCAAAGACGATTTTACTATGTAGCTCGAGCTATTTAGCGCGCGCAACCTTACCTTTACTATACTCTTCTTATTTACCGTTCTTTCATTTATACGTAAAGAACTGGATTATAAGGCGCGGCATTGTTCATAACTTAATGAATGTCGTTCATGATCACTCATTAATTGACGATGAAATGAAAAAAGGTTACTCCGCTCCTTTTTATGACGACCGTATATTTCCCGCTTTAACTCGCATGATACGAGACCGTGAAGGTGACTTATCTTCAACTGAATTACAAAAAATCGAAACACCTATCCTACTCATTTGGGGTGAAAAAGACCGCGTCGTCCCTGTACATGTAGGTCATCGTCTACACAAAGATTTACCGAATTCAAAATTTATTTCTTACGAAAATACAGGACATTTACTACCTGAAGAAAAGCCTGAACATGTTTATGAAGAAATTATCGCTTTTTCCGCGCAATAAAATGAAACTTTAATCAGCCTCCACCTAACTTCTTTGCTTCCGCTAAATTTTGAGGTGAAGGTCTTACTACCCAGCAAATAGCGGGATAATATAAAAAAGGCTGTCGGAAATCCCGACAGCCTATAATGAACAGCTTCCGCCTTCTTTTATTACAAGTAATTCCACAGCTAATTTCTCACATTTTTCAAGCGCAGGTACTTCCTCAAAAGACATAAAGTATATATGTTGAATCTTCTTTGCGATATATTTTGGATCGTCAAACACACTTATGACGCTCACAACATCGCTCGCTTCTGTTTCATAAAACTCCGGTCCCATTTGAAACGGATCCCAATTCTTCACAACCTCTATCATCTTTTCATATGTACCCATTCGCTTCCCGCCTTTTCACTTTTTAATACTTTTCTTTATCCTATCACATCAGCTATTCTATAAGAAGAGAGAGAACTTTCATAACTTATTGGTTTTACAGAAGAAGGGAGCAAACTTATGCAACTATTTCATAAAGCAATCAATCGACGTGGAACGCATAGTATAAAATGGGATACATATAAAAACGAAGAACTTATCCATGCTTGGATTGCTGATATGGATTTTGAAGTACCAAAACCAATTCAAACTGCCTTAAAACAACGAATCGAACATCCGATTTTTGGCTATACACTTCCTCCCGAAAATATTGGAGATATTATTTGTAACTGGACAAAACAACAATACGACTGGGATATTCAAAAAGAATGGATTGTCTTTAGCGCCGGAATCGTTCCAGCTCTTAGTACGAGCATACAGGCTTTCACAAAAGAAAACGAATCCGTTCTCGTACAACCACCTATTTATCCTCCATTTTTCGAAATGGTCACAACAAACAACAGACAGTTATACGTGAGTCCATTACAGAAACAAAATGATACATATGTGATAGACTTCAAGCATTTAGAAAAGCAGTTTCAGCAAGGCATCAAACTCATGCTTCTTTGTAGCCCTCATAACCCAATCGGGCGCGTTTGGACGAAAGAGGAACTTTTGCAGCTCGGATCGTTATGTACTAAATATAACGTAATCGTTGTGGCGGATGAAATTCATTCCGATATTATTTACGCAGATCATACACATACACCGTTCGCTTCTTTATCTGAAGAATTAGCAGCTCGCACGATTACTTGTATGGCTCCAAGTAAAACATTTAATATCGCTGGATTACAAGCATCGATTATTATCATTCCAAACGAAAAACTGCGTCAAGCCTTTACATCTATCCAATATAGACAAGGCTTCCACGGATTAAATATCTTCGCTTATACAGCGATGCAAAGTGCCTATACAGAATGTAATGATTGGCTAAACGAAATTCGATTATATATAGAAGATAATGCTCAATTTGCTTGTGAATATATTAAAACTCACATACCTGCTCTTTCCGTAACGAAGCCAGAAGGTAGCTTTTTATTATGGATTGATTGTTCTCGTCTAAAGCTTTCTCAAAACGAGCGTACCGCACTACTTGAGGAAAAAGGAAAAATCATCGTTGAACCTGGTGAGAAATACGGGTTAGGTGGCGAAGAACATATTCGAATTAACATCGGCTGTCCACGATCTGTTTTAGAAGAAATTTTAAACAGACTGCGTCATACGTTTTCATAATAAGAAAGGAGTCTGTCCTCCTAATCATTCTTGGACAGACTCCTTTGTCATATTTTGTCGGTAAGTCGATATATTTCAAGTTACGGTCGATATATTCCAATAATCGCCGATATAATTTGAGTTACAGTCGATATATTCCAATAATCGCTGATATATTTTCAATTACATTTCACAAAGAAAGCTACCATTCACGGTAGCTTTTACTTTTTCTTCATATCCGATGCTTTTTTTACAATTACGCCACAAGCAATTCGATCCCCTGATTTACCTGTCGGTTGAGTCATACCATCATCAGGGTTTTCTGTAATAATAATAGACGCTCCATCTTTTCTATGAATCGTCGTTTTTCCTTCTTCAAGTGTGATGTGTGGGGCATTAATTTCCGCTTTAATCTTTCCAGAACCATCTGCAACTACGTTCGGTAAATCACCGTTTTCTGCACCCTTCGGATTAAGAAGACCATGTTTTTTATCATCTGGATTAAAATGATTTCCAGCTGATTCAAAACGAGGTGCTTTACACTCTCCAATTTCGTGTACATGTAGTCCGTGCGGGCCTGGCGTGAAACCTTCCCCTTTAATCGTAATTTTTACTCCACTTGTTTGCTGCACTACTTTCGCAGTCCCTACTTCATCTCCTGAAGCATTATGTAATTTCACTTCAATTTCTTTCGGCTTTCCTTGGTCACAACCTGCCATCAGAAATAATAAACAACAACTGAAAAAAAGCCGTTTCTTCATTTTATTCCCTCCAAAATATATTCTGCCCTTAGATTGTCCGAGCATAGAGGGAAACATACAAAAATGCATTACTGTTTCTTTTCAGCTAATAGTTTTTCTTCAACTTTCTGCAATCGCTCTGCTTCTCGTTTTGATACACGAATGAACATACGCCACGTAGCAATCGCACCGATGATAAATAGAACACAAACAATCCCTGGAATAATATATTCTGTTTTATCTTCCGGAAAATATAAAGGCATCATATAGAACACTCCTTATTATAGGATTTATAAAACATCAGAATTTTCTGTTATATCATTTTAAATTATAGTGGAACCTATCCATATTCTCAAGGGGCGTTCTGAAAGCAAATGATTTCTTTGACTCCTTCTCCTACTTTCCTTACTATAAACTTGAGGTGAAAAATATGAGAGAAACATTTGAAATTGGCGAAATCGTTACTGGTATTTATAAAACAGGAAAATACATTGGCGAAGTTACAAATAGCCGCCCTGGCAGTTACGTCGTAAAAGTATTAGCTGTTTTAAAACATCCGGTGCAAGGTGACTTACATAACGTAAAACAAGCTGACGTACCATTTTTCCATGAAAGACGCGCTTTAGCTTTCCGTGAACAGACGAACATTCCAGAGCAAATGGTGAAAAAATATGAAGGAGAAATTCCGGATTATACCGAGTCACTAAAATTAGCATTAGAAACTCAAATGAATTCATTTTTTGAAGATGATTCACCTTTTGCAGAGCGTAGTCTAGAAACATTACAACAGTTAAAGAAAGACTACAAACTCTAAAAAACAAAACGACCAAATTACATAATGTGCAATTTGGTCGTTACTGTGTGCTCACTTTCTTTAACACTTTTGAAAAATCAACGAGTTCTCCTAATGTTGGAGGTGCTGGCTTTACTAAATACTCTTTATCTTTTTCTACTAGTTTAAAAATATTGTACGTCGTCATCGCATCGTCAAGCGCACAATGATGCTTCCCTGTCCCTACTTTTCCATACGCCTCAATTGCTTTCCATAATCCTGTTTGATTTCTTTCTCCAAAAAACTTCTTATACTCAAGCGATAAATCACGACACTGTCCGAAGAATGGAAAAGCTATCCCTGCCATCTCACAATTATGCTTCAGCACTTTCATATCCATATTTCCCCACGTTACAATTGTCGGTTTACATTTCGTTTCGTATTCTGCAAGCTTCTTAACGAGTTCAGGAAATGAAATCCCTTTATCTACGACTTCTTGTTTTATTCCCAAAAACTTCTTACATCGATCCGTTAAAGAGGGAAATGTTTTCGGCCTGACATGTGATGAATACGTATCTTCTACCTTACAGCCAGCAACTGAAACGAGCCCTACCTCAATAATCTCCGGAAAAAATCCTTTCGGTTTCTTTCTATGCTGGGGCATCGTAAACTCAAAGTCTAAAAATAAAAATCGTTGTTCATCCATACGATCCCTTCCTTATCATTTTTGTCATTCCTTTCTATTTGACACTCCTACACGAACAAGCTCGAATGCTAATTCCATTTTAAATATTCAGATTGGATGTATCTTATATATATGTCAAATGCCCACAAATATTTTAAAAAATAAGAAAAAATGACCTATGCAGAAAATATGACAAAATCTCTCCTTTCATTTACATCCGCAGTTTTTCTACTTTATAATGACGTTATGTGTGTTTCATCTAGTTAATATTTGACACACTAAGAAAAATGAATGAAAGGAGATGAGATTTTTGCACGAAACAACGCAAGAACTCGCTAACTGGCAGTATTATTTTGCTATCGCAGTCTTTTTAATTACATATGCCATTATTATTTCTGAAAAAATTAATCGCGCTGTCATCGCACTTCTCGGTGCAGCATTCATGGTAATTGTGGGGGTCGTCGATTTACATAACGCCTTTACGAAACATATTGAATGGGGAACGATTACGCTACTCATCGGTATGATGATTTTGGTGAACATTACGAGTAAATCAGGTGTTTTCCAATACGTTGCCATTAAAGCAGCAAAAGGGGCACAAGGAAATCCAATTAAAATTTTAATTTCCCTTTCCCTACTTACCGCGCTTGGCTCCGCATTTTTAGATAACGTTACAACTGTACTTCTTGTTGTTCCAGTTACTTTATCTATTACGCGCATACTGCAAGTAAATCCTGTTCCTTATTTACTTTCTGAAATTATTTTTTCAAACATTGGAGGAACAGCAACATTAATTGGTGATCCACCTAACATTATGATTGGTTCTGCCAATAAGCATTTAGACTTCAATGCTTTCCTATTGAATCTAGCACCAATCGTAATTATTATTATTGCAGTTACAGCGATAATACTTTACTTTATGTATCGCAAACAATTAATTGCCGATCCTGTACAAGTTAAGAAATTAATGAGCTTAGATGAAAAACAATACATTAAAGATCCAGTATTAATGAAAAAATCTTTAACAGTACTTGGACTTACAATTGTAGGTTTCATGACTCATTCGATTTTCCACGTTGATGCAGCTATCATCGCTTTAACTGGTGCTACTGTACTTATGTTAATTGGTGTGAAAGAGCATGAAATTGAGGAAGTATTTGCAAGCGTAGAGTGGGTAACAATCTTCTTCTTCGCAGGGCTATTCGTACTTGTTGGAGGACTTATCGATATCGGTCTTATCAAAATGTTAGCTCAAAAAGTAATTGGTATAACAGGCGGAGATATTTCTTACGCATCCATCCTTATTTTATGGGTATCTGGTATCGCCTCTGCAACAATTGATAACATCCCATTCGTTGCAACAATGATTCCACTTATTAACGATATGGCAGTTGGGCTAGGCTTATCACCATCTGACGCACAAATCGATGTATTATGGTGGGCATTAGCACTAGGTGCTTGTCTGGGCGGAAACGGAACATTAATCGGAGCTTCTGCTAACGTAATCGTTGCAGGTATCGCGAGCCGCGAAGGACATAAATTTAGTTACATGGACTTCCTAAAAGTCGGTTTCCCAATTATGATCGTTTCATTAATCATTTCTCACATTTATATTTATTTACGCTACCTTATGTAGTAAAAAAAGCGCTCTGATAATCAGGGCGCTTTTTTACTTATATCTAAAATATATCGACTTATCAACAAAACGAAAAGTCTACTCTTTATATCTCACCGGTTCATTCCGAATAATAAATAAATGAATCGGTAAGAACACCGAAAATGTGATTACATGAATAATCGTAAATAATATAGAGTTCGTTCCGTATCTGTCTAAAATAGCGTAGATAAGATAAATGGACAATACAATCGATACAGCTGTTGCTAGTAAACTTATAATTGGTACGAAATTAAAAATGAAACATGCAACATATATGCCGAATACTTTCCACCCTGCTTCTTCTTTCAAAAAATCTGGTAATTTATCTTTCGCTAAGTCACCCCATGTCTTACTATTCAAAAACGGAATAAACGCAAGCACCCCGTCCGTTGCACCATCATTTTTCGCCATCGAATAAAGTGCAAAAGCCGTTAACAAATATGAAATAATTGCCCAAATCAATATAACAAGAATAAACGCAAAACTAAGAGCAAAGAAACCTGCTAATACGCCTTGATCCTCCATCTTATCCTCTCCTCTCTACTTTCAACATATTTCATTACATTGCAAGTTATGTTTTAAAATTTATCCAAACTCTTTGTATAATAAGAGAAGAAAGAGAATAAGAGAGGAGCAACACTTATGCATCCATTTGTAAAAGCATTACAAGAGCATTTCACAGCTCATCAAAATCCTGAAAAAGCAGAACCTATGGCTCGTTATATGAAAAATCACTTCCCATTTCTAGGTATTCAAACACCGGAAAGACGCCAATTATTAAAAGACATCATTCAAATACATACTCTCCCAGATCAAAAAGACTTCCAAATTATCATACGTGAGCTTTGGGACTTACCAGAACGTGAATTCCAAGCGGCCGCACTTGATATTATGCAAAAATATAAAAAGCATATAAACGAAACTCATATCCCCTTCTTAGAAGAACTGATTGTCACAAAATCTTGGTGGGACTCTGTCGATAGCATCGTCCCTACATTTTTAGGCGATATCTTTTTAAAACATCCAGAATTAATTTCTGCCTATATTCCAAAATGGATTGCATCAGATAACATATGGTTACAACGTGCCGCTATTTTATTCCAACTAAAATATAAACAAAAGATGGATGAAGAACTTCTTTTCTGGATTATTGGACAACTACATTCTTCAAAAGAATTTTTCATTCAAAAAGCGATTGGCTGGGTCCTTCGTGAACATGCAAAAACAAATCCGGATGTAGTTTGGGAATACGTTCAAAACAATGAGCTCGCTCCATTAAGTAAGCGTGAAGCAATTAAGCATATTAAAGAAAATTACGGAATAAATAATGAAAAAATAGGTGAGACTCTATCATAGATAGACGCGTTCCTCTATTGAGATTTAAAAAAGAACGTGTTAGAATATGTTCATTATTATTAATATAAGTAGCGATGACGGACTTATAAGTACTTGCATAAAAAGCGATTCAGGGATAGTGAAAGCCTGAAGCCGCAAGGAAACGGCAGTCCCGAGCAATACATGATAAAGTGGATGCACCTTTTGTGTATCAACTAGGGTGGAACCGCGGGCAAACGCTCGTCCCTAGGCAAATAAGCCTTGGGATGAGCGTTTTTTTATGTTCTTTTTAGCATATACTGCTCGTTTCCAAAGTATCAGAGTATGTCATCGCCAATACGTTAACTTTCAAAAGGAGGATTTTCTTATGTATTCAATGGAACAAGTTGTAAACTTAGCGAAACATCGCGGTTTTGTTTTCCCTGGTTCTGAAATTTACGGTGGTCTTGCAAACACTTGGGATTACGGTCCACTTGGAATCGAATTAAAAAATAACGTTAAAAAAGCTTGGTGGAAAAAATTCATTCAAGAATCTCCACACAACGTTGGTTTAGACGCAGCTATTTTAATGAACCCTAAAACTTGGATCGCTTCTGGTCACGTTGGTAACTTCAACGATCCAATGATTGACTGTAAAAAATGTAAAGCTCGTCACCGTGCTGACAAATTAATTGAGGATGCTTTAGATGCAAAAGGCATCGAAATGGTTGTTGACGGTCTTACTTTCGACCAAATGGCTGACTTAATGAAAGAACATGAAGTAAAATGTCCTGATTGCGGTAGTGAAGAATTCACTGAAATCCGTCAGTTCAACTTAATGTTCAAAACATTCCAAGGTGTTACAGAGTCTAGCACAAACGAAATCTTCCTTCGTCCTGAAACAGCACAAGGTATTTTCGTAAACTTCAAAAACGTTCAACGCTCTATGCGTAAAAAGCTTCCATTTGGTATCGGCCAAATCGGTAAGAGTTTCCGTAACGAAATCACGCCTGGTAACTTCACATTCCGTACACGTGAATTCGAACAAATGGAACTTGAATTCTTCTGTAAGCCTGGTGAAGATTTAGAGTGGTTTGCATTCTGGCGTGAAACTTGTAAAAACTGGTTACTTTCACTTGGTATGTCTGAAGAGAGCATGCGTCTTCGTGACCACGGTGAAGAAGAGTTATCTCACTACAGTAATGCAACAACTGACATTGAATTCAAATTCCCATTCGGTTGGGGCGAACTTTGGGGCGTTGCATCTCGTACAGACTTCGACTTAAAACGTCACATGGAACATTCAAACGAAGACTTTAACTATATTGATCCACAAACGAATGAGCGTTACGTGCCATACTGCATCGAGCCATCTTTAGGCGCAGACCGCGTAACATTAGCATTCTTATGTGATGCATATGAAGAAGAGCAATTAGAAAACGATTCTCGTACAGTTCTTCGTTTCCACCCGGCTTTAGCACCATACAAAGCAGCTATCTTACCATTATCTAAGAAGCTATCTGAAGGTGCTACTGAAGTATTCGCAGAATTAGCTAAAGACTTCATGGTAGACTTTGATGAAACTGGTTCTATCGGTAAACGTTACCGTCGTCAAGACGAAATCGGTACACCATTCTGTATCACATACGACTTCGACTCAGTTGAAGACAAAGCTGTTACAGTACGTGACCGTGACACAATGGAACAAGTTCGTATGCCAATTAGCGAACTAAAAGGTTTCTTAGAGAAGAAAATCCAGTTCTAATTATAAGAAAAAGAGGCTGCTCATAAGAGCGCCTCTTTTTTACTTTTCACGTTTTTCTTTAATTGCTACTGTACATCTTGATATACATAGTAAATCATCATTTTCATCAATAATACGAACATCCCAAACCATTGTCGATTGTCCTCTATGTATCGGTGTTCCGATCGCTGTTACAATTCCTTCTTTCTTTGAGCGAATGTGATTTGCATTAATTTCTAATCCGAAACAAATACATTTTTCTTGATCAATTAAATTATATGAACCAACACTTGCCACTGTTTCCGCTAATGCAACCGATGCACCTCCATGTAAAAATCCAAACGGTTGATGCGTACGCTCATCAACAGGCATCGTAGCAACTACCTTATCTTCTGTCATCTCTAACAACTCAATTCCAAGTGAATCCATTAAAGTTTTTGCCATATCGCTTCCCCCTTCTCTTACTTTAATTAAATGTATAATTTTACCTATTTATTTTCAAACTACTTATAACACTTATATAAGGAGGCTTCACCTAAATGAAACAGAAATTTTGTATATTACTGCTTATGTTCTCCTTGCTGACTATTGTACCAAATTGTGCAATAACAGCCAAAGCATCTAACCTGACAATCGATGTTAAGACTGTAACGCAAAAAGGTAAGAAACCTTATATAGAATATCAAATAAACAGGCCTTATTTTCACAAATTTTCCGACTCTAAATTTCAAAATAAACTCAATTTATACTACAAAAAATCCACTGACAAATTTAAAACCAAATTAGAAAAAGAAGCAAAAAAATATTATAAAGAGACAGAAGGATCTAGTACACCATTTCATCCGTACGTAGCAAATGTTGATTATAAAGTCTCTTTAAACAAACCACCTTTTCTTAGCCTATATGTGAATTACTATCAATATACTGGCGGAGCACACGGTCTTTATACGTGGAAGGCAAATACATTTGATTTAAACGAAAAAAAGGTGCTGCACTTAGACGATTTATTTCAACAAAAGGATAAATATAAAGATGTAATCCGTGCAGAGATTGTACGACAAATTAAACAAAATGAAAGCATTTATTTTCCTGATGCAACTGAAAAAGTAATGAGTATGAAAAAATTTCACTTCTTTTTAGAGCCAGACAATCTCGTCATTTATTTCCCTTTATATGAGATTGCTCCCTATTCAAGTGGAATTCCGCAATTTCGTATTCCATATACGTTGCTAAGAGACTATTTAAAGTCTTCTTATCAAAATATTTTGATTGACAACAAGTAAATATTTTCGCTACGATAATGTTAACCTAAAAACAACAGGAGGTTAACATTATGAGAAGATTTCATGTTTTAGATTTAGCATTAGCTGCCATGTTCGTTGCTCTTATGGCCATCGGTGCAAATATTGTATCTTGGGCACCTTTCTTACAAGTAGCAGGTATCCCATTATCTATGCAACCATTTTTCGCAATTTTAGCAGGTCTTCTTCTTGGAAGTAGACTTGGTGCCTTATCCATGACTGTATATATGCTCGTTGGCTTAGCCGGCGCACCGATCTTCGCTAACTTCAAAGCTGGATTTGGAGCACTTTTAGATCCTACTGGTGGTTTTATTATCGCCTTTATTATCGTTGCTTACGTATCAGGAAAACTAGTAGAACAAAAAGAAAGGCCAACTTTCATTACATTTGCAATTGCCTCTTTCACTGGAATTATTTTAACTTATATAATCGGTACTACTTACATGTACGGAGCAGTCAATCTCTTTATGGGTGGTAATATGAGCTATAAAGCTGCTTGGATGATTATGATGTGGTTTGCAGTAAAAGATATTGCATTTACAATTATCGGTGCTATTATCGCACCTCGCATATACTATGCTGTGCGTCGTTCTGCTTATCAGCATTCTCATTCGACGATTTCATAATAAAAAAGAGTTATTGCAGATTGCTGCAATAACTCTTTTTTTATATTAAGACTCTTGATTCGCTTGTTCTTCTAAAATTTTCTTCATCATTGCAACCATGTCATCACGTAATTCTGGGTGTTGCAGGGCCATTTCAATTGTCGTTTGAACGAATCCTAGCTTTTCACCTACGTCGTAGCGCTTTCCTTCGAAATCGTAAGCAAATACACGTTGGATTTCATTTAAGCTTTGGATTGCATCTGTTAATTGAATTTCACCACCAGCACCGACATGTTGCTGTTCTAAGAACATAAAGATTTCAGGCGTTAAAATGTAACGGCCCATAATTGCTAAATTTGAAGGAGCTGTACCTTGTGCTGGTTTCTCAACGAAATTGCGAACTTGGTAACGACGACCTTCTTGTTCTAATGGATCGATAATTCCATAGCGATGTGTTTCCGACTCTGGAACAGTTTGTACACCAATAACAGAAGAAAGTGTTTTTTCATACTCATCCATTAATTGACGTAAACACGGTTTCTCAGCTTGGACAATATCATCACCTAGTAACACTGCAAATGGCTCATCACCAATGAATTTACGTGCACACCAAACAGCATGTCCTAGTCCCTTCGGCTCTTTTTGACGGATGTAATGAATATCTACCATTTTTGAAGAAGCTTGTACTTTTTCAAGCAACTCATATTTTTTCTTCTCTAATAAGTTTTGTTCTAGTTCAAATGCGTTATCAAAATGATCTTCGATAGAGCGCTTTGTTTTACCAGTAACAATAATAATATCTTCGATTCCCGATTTCACTGCTTCTTCTACAATGTATTGAATCGTTGGTTTATCTACTATCGGTAACATTTCTTTCGGCATTGCTTTCGTTGCTGGTAAAAAACGTGTTCCTAATCCAGCTGCTGGGATTATCGCTTTTCTTACTTTTTTCATCACAAAATACCCTCTCTCCTGTCGGAATCAATAGCAATTATTTCCTACATAAAACAAAAGGGAGATTTCGCTCCCTTTTGTTCCTTACTACTTAAAATTACTTTGTATTATAAACGATTCATAATGTCTTCTTTAATAGTAAGTAACTTTTGTTCACTATTTTGTAAAGAACTATCTTTTACACCAAAGTAAAACTTAATCTTCGGCTCAGTTCCAGATGGACGTAGGCAGAACCATGAACCATCCTCTAATTGATATTTTAACACATTTGATTTCGGTAAGTGAATCTCTTCTTTATGTCCATCTTGTAAAGATGTAACGATGCTTGCTTTATAGTCTTCCACTGCTACGACTGTTAAGCCCGCTACTTCTTTCGGAGGATTCTCACGGAACGTTGCCATCATCTCTTGGATTTTTTCCGCTCCATCTTTTCCTTTTAACGTTAACGATACAAGGTCTTCACGGAAGAAGCCGTATTTCTCAAATACTTCTAATAGACCGTCATATAACGTTTTCCCTTGTGATTTGTAGTATGCAGCTACTTCACATGCAAATAGGACAGATTGTACTGCATCTTTATCACGGCAGAATGGGCGGATTAAATAACCATAGCTTTCCTCATAACCGAATTGGAATTCATATTGTCCGCTTTCTTCATACTGCCTAATTTTCTCACCGATAAATTTAAATCCAGTTAACGTATCAACTGTATCTAAACCGTATGCTTTCGCAATTGTACGACCAATCTCAGACGTTACGATTGTTTTTAATACGACACCGTTCTCCGGAAGCGTTCCGTTTTCTTTCTTTTGAGATAGTAAGTAATCAAGCATTAATGCACCTGTTTGGTTTCCTGTTAATACTTGGAACTCACCATTATGATTGCGCACCGCTACACCTAGACGATCTGCGTCAGGATCAGTTGCGATTAATACATCTGCGCCTACCTTTTCACCGTCACGAATGGCATACTCAAACGCTGCGTGCTCTTCTGGGTTCGGTGATTTTACTGTAGAGAAGTTTGGATCTGGTAACTCTTGCTCTTTTACAACTGTTACATCTGTAAATCCAACTTCTTTTAAACCACGGCGTACAGAAATATTTGATGTTCCGTGTAATGGTGTAAAGACGATTTTTAAGTCTTTACCAACCTTTTGCACCATTTCTTTATTAATGATGACATTGTTCAATTCTGCAGCATATGCATCATCTACTTCTTGTCCAATAATATGTAATAAACCGTCAGCTTTTAATTGCTCTACATTAGCGACTTCAACTGTTAATTCATCTTCTACTGCATTTACGTAGCTAATTAACTCATCTGCTTCTTTTGGAGGTAACTGTCCACCATCTTCACCGTATACTTTGTATCCGTTATATTCAGGTGGATTATGGCTTGCCGTAAGAACGATTCCACTTACTGTATGTAAATGACGAACTGCGAAAGAAAGTACTGGCGTTGGACGTAAGCTTTCAAACACATATGTTGTGATACCACGTGCACCAAGTGTAGCAGCAACTTCCATTGCGAACTCAGGTGATTTATGACGAGAATCATAGGCTACAACAACACCGCGTTTTTTCGCTTCCTCACCTAATTTTTCAATAAAGCTTGCTAATCCTTTTGTTGCTTTACGAACTGTATATACGTTTAAACGGTTCGTACCAGCACCAAGTTCACCACGCATACCACCTGTACCAAACTCTAGATTTTTATAAAAGCTATCCTCGATTTTCTTCTCATCTTGCTTCATATTTTCTAGCTGTTCTTTTAATTCTGCATCTAATTGTGCGTAAGAAAGCCAGCGACTAAATTCTTGTTTCCAATTCATTCTTCTCTCTCCTCTCGCTCGTCATACCTTTATTATATGAAAAAAACATGCTGTATCTCAATATTTTATAAAATCTAGTAGGATTTTACTAGGAATATTTGTATACACTATTGTTAAATACTCCACTAAAGGGAATGAGGATTATGCACGAATGGGGCTTGTCAGAAGAGCTCAAAATACAAACAAAGCAAATGATTGAAATTGCTGAAAAAGAACTATCGATTATGAGGAACGCAATCGATAAAGAAGACGAATGTATTTTATGCAAAATGGAAGATATTCATCATATGTTAGCAAATGTACAAACATTGGCAGCTACATACTACATTCAGGCATATTTATCACCTTATACGGAAAGTTCATCTTTTATTACGACAGCTATCCAACATTTAAGCGCCAGAAAACATGGTGCTCTTATCGTTGTGGAACGAAACGAGACGCTTGAAGCTCTCATTCAAACTGGAACGACATTAAACGCTCATTTAACTGCACCATTACTCGAATCAATATTTTATCCAGGTAACCCTCTTCATGACGGTGCTGTTCTCGTAAAAAATAATCATATTGTCTCAGCTGCTAATATTCTTCCTTTAACGAAAAGTACAGAAGTTGATCCTGAGCTAGGAACACGTCACAGAGCTGCAATTGGCTTATCAGAAAAGAGTGATGCACTTATATTAGTTGTCTCTGAAGAAACGGGCCGTACTTCTTTTGCTTTAAACGGGATTTTGTATACGATTTCTTTATAAACACTTTTTTGAACAGCGCAGTAGTAAATGAAGTTATATCGAATTACCAACAAATATACCTACTATATCAATAAAAAAGGCTGTCTCCAAAATTTGAGACAGCTTTTTCTTCAAAAAAATTATTCTTCTACAAAATGCTCGAAAAGTATACGAATTACCTACACCATTGCTCGAGCTGACCATAAATTATTTGCTCACAGGGATGTCTAAGTACACTTGCTACTCTTTTTGTACTCAAAACATGTTTAGACCTCTTTCATAACAACTATATGTTTTCTAAAATGCTTCACTTCTAGCTATTATTTTTTATCTATTTTTAAGAAATAGTAAAAAAGGGTACTTTAGAAATCCTATCTAAAGTACCCTTTTATTAAAAATCTATTTTATTATAAAGAATAATTGGAGACTGCAAAATGATAAAAATATAGCATACTTTCAAAATTATTTATAATTATTAATATTAATATTAAACATAAAGCAACTACTTTTACACGTCTCATCACTTTAAAACCATATGCCAATAATAACGGTATTGTAAACAGCATATGTGCGCCATAAATAAATGCTTCAGATGCCCCAAAACCAATAATTCCATGTAAAACAATATTAAATAGTAAACAGAAACTTAAAAACCTTACGAAAGGCTCTTTTCTAAAGTTTTTCCATACAGCTACTATTATAAAAGCATACACAGATACAATCACAATCCACCCGATCATAGTATGCGATGGAAGTATATTTAATTGTGCGAATTGCTCACCTTGTCTTAAAGTAACTTCCGAGAATGGTCCAAAGATGAATGAAGATCCTAATAATAGATGAAATACTAATATACCTGATGGCTTAACGTATTCTGATGAAAAACTCTGTCCTTGCGCAGCAAAGTCCATACTACCCTTTAATCCTTCGATAAGAACGACATTATTTGCGTTCATTGCTAATACAAACAGGACCACGACAATAACAATCGAAATACCAGTCCAAATAATTTTTTTCCGTAGTTTCTTATAACTCATCAGACTACCTAAAAACCACATAAACGAATTGGTTAATGTAACCCCTGTTATTACTATTGCCAACAATACATTCGCAATACTAAATCCTATTTTCGCTTCTTTTTCCCCTGTAATAAATGGATAGCATACAAAGCACATAAGTACCAATGTGAAATTTGCATAGCTAAAAGATTCTGGTGTCCACGTAATAACTAACATTGTAGCTGAAAATCCATACATGACCGCTAGTAAAAAAGAAACAATCGTATTCTTACAAATTTTACAGCATAATGTATAAATCATCACTACACTGAGCGCGCTTAAAAACGTTTGAATGAATATAATACCATGTACAATATTCCCTACTTTTACTGTCTCCAGCATCCACATGAATTGTTGAATAAAATAATAAAGGAATGGATGTCGGAACCAGGTCGCCGCTGCTACATCTACTTTTTCAAGGAAAAAGGAGATGATATAATATCCTTGATCAAAAGAAAAATAGGTATCAACCACCCAAGCTTCAATAAAAAGCTTAGAGTGAGTATCCATTTTCCAACCGATAAAAAAATAAAATGACCAATAAAAAATGAAAAGGACAAGGGCTAATATCCCCTTTCCTTTATAATCATTCCAAATATTCAATACTTCTTCTCCTCTCTACGGTAGAAATAACATAATTAGATGTGCCACGTACCCAATAACTGTTCCTAACACAAGCCCACCAAAAATCTCATGCCAATGATGTCCTTGACGCTCTCTTAATTTTTCTTCTTCCGAACTTATATGTTTATTCAACATTCTTGCATGTTTACCAACTGTACGGCGAAGTCCTGTGGCATCAATGATAACAATTGTTAAAATTGCTATCCCGATTCCAAACATCGGTGTATTAAACCCTTCATGAAACCCTATTGTCATGACCATACTTGATAAAATCGTTGTATGCGTACTAGGAAATCCACCATTTCCAACTAAACGAAAAGCATCTTTTCCAGAACGAAGATAATTCACTAAAAATTTCAATACTCCCGAAGCTACCCAAGCTATAAATGGAAGTATACAATATAAATATGTTCCCATTGCTTTACCTCCTATGATTTTGCAATAAATAAAATGCCAGCTACTATACATACCATTCCAGCAATTTTCATGAAATTGATTGTTTCACCAAATAATAATGCTGACGCAATAATAACAAATACATATCCGAAACTCACCATTGGGTATGCATAACTTAAATCCACCTTTCTCAGCACAATCATCCATAATAATGCACTTAAACCGTAAAAAGCTAGTCCGAAAAAGTTCGGTACGTTAATGAAATTCATAATACCTACAGCCGCTGAACTTTGTGATTTCATTGCGCCAAACTTTAATAAAATTTGCCCTACAACTCCCATACCAACTGATAAAATAATCATTAAAAATTGTTGCATCTCTATACTCCTTAACCGTTTATATTCAAAAAATGTTTTATTCCAAATAAAAAACGTTTAAGACACTCCTCTTAAACGTTTTAACAAACCCGAATAGAGTAATTAAAAGTTCAATAGTATAATAATAACTGTTATCGCATATAACAACACTGTTATTAAAATATGCTGATCCTCTAATAAAACTTTATCTGGTTCTCCACCTTTATCTTCCATGTGAACTAAATATAAATAACGAAAAATCCCGTAAATTACAAATGGGATTGTCCACATTAAATAGATACTTTTCCCTGCATTAAAAGTAAAGATAGCATAAGTTACAATAGTTGCCGATGTAACAATTGTACTTAATTGGTCTAACAAAGCAGGAGAATAACTTTCTAATACTTTTCTATGAGAACCTTTATTATTCTGTAACAATACTAATTCATGTCTTCTTTTATTAATAGCCAAGAATAGTGACAGTAATAATGTACATAATAAAAACCACGGTGTAAATGGCACTTGAATAACTAATCCACCGGCCAATGCTCGTAAAACAAATCCAGCTGCAATAATTAAAATATCAATGATTACAACGTGCTTTAAACGAATTGAATACGCTACATTTAAAATAAAATAGGCTGCTAATACTAAGCACAATAACGGATTTAATATATATGAAACTACTAAAGACGCTACTAAAATAACACAACCTGCTGTAATAGCAAAGTACGGATTTAATGCCCCCGATGCCATCGGTCGATATCGCTTAACAGGGTGTTGTCGATCTGCCTCAATATCCATAAAATCATTTAAAATATAGACACAGCCAGATATTGCACAAAATAGCGCAAAACAAATTGCAGCTTGTGCCACCATAGTTAAAGATACTTGTTTTATTGAAAAGACTAACGCTGCAAATACAAGCAAGTTTTTAGTCCACTGTTTCGGGCGTAACTGTTTAAAAAACAATACAACTATATTTTGTTGAGATAAAGTCCCTTCCCTCATAATAATAAGAGTGCTTCTATTTTTGTCACTCTCTTCTTTCCCTCCCTATTCAATTGTTATTTACTTCTAATACAGGGAAAATTATATCACATAAGTATAACATTGAAAATCAACTATTAAATACCAATAAAAAAGACTGCCTCAAAAATTTGAGACAGCCTTTTCTTCAAAAAATTATTCTTCTCCAAAGCGCTCCACAAGTGTTGCAAGTGTACGTACCATTGCACCAGTTGCTCCAGCTGGACCTAAGTCGTGCGCGCCTTTTGTTTCTGATGTTCCAGCGATATCTAAGTGTACCCACGGTGTATCTTCAGCGAATTCGCCTAAGAATGTACCTGCCATAACCGCATGTCCTTCACGGCCTGGTGAGTTATTTAAATCAGCAAACTTACTGTTTCGAACGCGTTCTTTATCACGATCAAAAATCGGTAGTTGCCAAATTGGCTCATCTGTTTCCATAGAAGCCTCTAGCACTTGCTCAAATAACTCTTCATTATTTGTCATTGCGCCTGTCGTATAGTTTCCAAGTGCAACAATTACACCGCCTGTTAATGTTGCAACATCAACAAGGTAGTTTGCACCAAGTTTTTTCGCATACGTAATACCGTCAGCTAAAGCTAGACGACCTTCTGCATCCGTATTTAATACTTCAATTGTTTTTCCGCTCATAGATGTAATTACATCGTCTGGCTTAAATGCCGTACCACTTACAACGTTATCAGTTGAAGGAATAACAGCGATCACATTTTGTTCTGGGCGAAGTTCACCGATAATTTCCATCGCACCTAATACAGCAGCTGCACCACCCATATCACCTTTCATACCGACCATGCCTTCACGTGGTTTTAAAGAATAACCACCTGTATCGTATGTAATACCTTTTCCAACGAATCCAATGACATCTGTCCACTCTTCTTTTCCTTTATAAATAAGAGCAATCATTTTTGGTGGCTCTACACTACCTTGGTTTACTGCAAGCAACGCACCCATACCAAGATCTTCCATCTCTTCTTTCTCAAGAACTTTATAGTCCATATCATACTTCTCCGCTAATTCAACAGCATACTCAGCAAGCTTTGTCGCTGTTAATACGTTTGGCGGCATATTTACAAGTGTACGAGCTGAATTTGTTGCACGTCCATGTACGTAGCCAACTGTTAATGCGGCTTCAATTTCTTGTGCATCTTCCGCTGTAATAGCCGTGAACTTCTCTAACTCTACACGATCCTTTTTATCTGATTTATACGTTTGTAATTCATATGTACCAAGGCCTTGTACCTCTGCTGCAATATGAGCGACATCAATCGCCTCTAATTTCTCTGTTACGAAAGAATCAAGTAAGATTGCTGCATCTTGTACTTTTGCTACTTGCAGTGTTTTAAATGCCTTACCAAGAGCCGCACGTAACGTTTCTGTCGTGTAAGACTCTTTCTTGCCTAAACCAACAAAGTAATAACGTTTCACATTTGTTTTTCCTAAGCTATGTACTTTCGAAATGGCCTTTTTCTTCATAGATAATTCTTTCTCTTCTAGTAAAACTTGTAATTGTCCTTCAAACGCTTTGTCCAGTTCTTGTACAAAACTACTCATTTTCTCTTCTTCAAATAAAGCGACAATTACTGCTTCGTGACCTGCTAATTCTTTTTGTACTTGAAACATGTTCAGACCCCCTAAATTTCTCTAACACCATTATAACTTTATTTTCGATAAAATGCGACAATTCTAACTACAGTTATATGTCGTGTAAAATCCCCTCCATTATGAAATAAGCCAAGAAAAAAAGTCTAGCGTAATTACGACTAGACTATCTTTGTTTTAAATATTGACCACGAAACACTTGCATCGTTTCGTCTTGATTTAACATCGTTAACTCTTCTTCTGTAAACTTACCATTTCCTACTTTTACTACGTACACATTTACTTTTTTCTTACCCCATTGGCTATAAACATCTTTCACCGTATCATAATATAGATCAAGACGGTTTCCTTTTATTGCACCGCCCTTATCAGCTACTACACCATACCCATAACCTGGTACGAATAAAATTGTTCCAATTGGGAATACGCGTAAGTCCGCTGCGATTGTGGAATATAAATCCCTTTTCGCCTTAACACCTGAATATGTAATACCATACTCCGGATGTCCCGGCCTCTTACCAGTTGACTCAATTCCCGACGTATAACCTGTTGCAGTCATTTCAATTGAACGATATTTAGACCAGTCGTTTGCCTGCTCTAAAGCATTTATCACTTCTTTACTCGGAGCAACATTTCTCTTAACTTCTGCTGCATGTACTTCTTTTGCACTCGTTCCCTCATACTTCTTTACAATCTCTAATAAAGAAACTCCTGTGAAAGCATTCCATGTTACGCATAATGCAATTGCAAGTAAACAAGTCATCATAATGCGAATACAATATCGTTTTAACATTTTTATATTCCACACTCCTTCATCGTTAATCATTCCCTATACCATGAAGGAATATGCAAAAAAATAATCTCCAACTTAATTGGAGATTAAAACATTTGATATCCGCTTTTCCGAAGTTTCTTGATTACGACTCCTGCTAAAGCAGCCCCTACTAATCCAGTAGATAGAATAAATACGTCTGCTTGTCCTAAGTGCGATACACTTGTCCCAAATGAAGAAAATGTTTCTTTCGGTTTTGAAAAATAATCCCACATACTCGCTTTATTAATAATAAGCATACAAACAATCGGATACACAATAACCATTACCCAAGTAGCTCGCAAAATCATGTTGAGTAAAAATCCAATTCCAAAGAACAAAATAAAGAATAACATCATTGAAATAAGTAGTACCGGTATACTCACTCTTTTCCCCTCTCCTTCGCACGTGCCGTAAATACGTGATAAGCTGTATAACCAAATGGTTCGCCTGGATTTAATGTTTTGTCCACTTCAAGATGTAGTTCTGATCTTCCTTCTAACAAATATTTAATAAGCACAGACGTATTCGGATCGTCTACAATCTTATCCGGATGTAAGAACGCCACTTCAGACAATTCTTTCTCCTGTATAATAATATTTTCTCCTTCAGGCTCCAAAAGAAAAATAATCATATTATCACTAATCTCATTACGAATAACACCCGATCGAACACCAATGATTCCCTTCACATGAGCGACAATGCCTGTCTCTTCTAACACTTCGCGTTTCACAGCTTCATCAACCGTCTCACCTTCATTTACAAAACCAGCCGGTAAAGACCATTTCCCTTTTAATCCACTGTATTTCTTCTTAACAAATAGCCACCTACCATCTTTTGTAGCTACTAAACCACTAACAGCTAGCCATACCTTCCCTCGTTTCTCCATGATGTAATAACCTCCTCCATCATAACGGACAGAATATTCTTTCTTTTTCATATATTATACTATATTTTTAATATGAAAAAAGCAGAAACAGCTCTTAGCCGTTTCTGCTTTTTCTACTATATATTAAAAGAACTTTAATTTACCTTTTTTAAGAACTAATAAAGGTCCACCTAATAAGAATAGGTAACGGTTATCGATTACTTTCTTCATGAAGGAAGCTTTCCAACCTGTTAACTTTTTACCCATAACAACGCCCATTGCATCGTCATGACCTAAAGAACATACAGATCCTTTATTATCGAATGCGAATTTCTTCATTTCGCCCTTGCCACGAACTAATACAGTTAAGTTGTGTGCAATATTGTAACCTTGTTGAATTGCAATTTGTGCTGTTGGTGGGTAAGGACGGTTAATTTCTTCATTAATGATTAACGCTGCGTCACCAACCATGAATACATCTTCGTATCCTGGAGCGTGCATGTACTCATCAACTTTTACACGTCCGCGCATTGCTTCAAAGCCAGACTCTTCCACAATACCATTACCACGAACACCTGCAGCCCAAACTACTGTTTCAGACTTAATTAATTCAGTGTCATCGCCATTCGCAACGATAATACCTTCTTCAGTTGCTTCTTTAATTGCTGTACCGATGCGGAATTCTACACCTTTTTTCTCAAGTTGTTTTACAGCGTATTCTACTAACGCTGGATCGAAACCTGGAAGTGCTGTTGGAGCAGCTTCTACACAGATGATACGTGCTTTTTCACGTGGTACATTATACTCTTTGCAAAGTTCAGGAACACGGTTTGCAAGCTCACCTACGTACTCAATACCAGTAAATCCAGCACCACCAACAACGATTGTTACTAACTCATCGCGTTGTTCAGTTGCATATTTAGAGAAACTAGCTTCCATATGCTCACGAATTTCACGAGTTGCATTAATGTTAGCGATTGAGAATGCATGCTCTTTTAATCCTGTAATTCCGAATGTTTCTGATTCGAAACCAAGACCAATTACTAAGTAATCATACTCTAACTCGCCATCTTTTAAGATAATGCGTTTTTCAGCAGCTTTAATTTCTACTACTGTGTCTTGTACAAAGTTCACTTTATTTGTATCAATAACGTCTTGAATATCTAGACAGATTTTTTCATCTTGTAATGTACCAGCTGCGCTCTCATGTAACCAAGTCGCTTGGTAGTGATAGCTGTTGTTGTTTACTAGCGTAATTTCAGCTTCATTTACAGATAATGCTTTTTGCAGACGAACAGTCGTAATCATCCCGCCATAACCTGCACCTAAAACTACGATTTTTGGAGTCTTCACCAAATCACAACCCTTTTCTTTATATAATAGTAATAAAAAATAATACCAAGTACTAAAAACTCTATTTGTCAAGAATGTGGAATTTATCACATTCTATATCATAACAAAACGCAGTCAAAAAATCGTACGAATTTTGTCATAGAAATTTAACATAATACTTCCCTATATTAGTCGGTTTTATTCCAGAATTCAAGCGTCTGGAGAATTATCAATATTTTAAAATAACATAGCGTTTTCAAGGGTTTTTTAGCCTTTTTTTCATGTATTTTCCTTTCTGTATATTTTATACAATAAAAAAGAACCTATGCGAAAACTTACACACAATTCAGTCGTTTTCAGAAGTATTCTGAACTCAAATATGCTATCATTTATTTGAAAGTGTCATCATTTGCAGGATTTTCGTGTACATATGAACAATATATGAAATCAATATCAAAATTCCATCTATAGGGGGAATGAAAGTGGCAGAAAATCAAAAAGTTTACGACATAACAATTATTGGTGGTGGTCCAACGGGACTGTTCACAGCATTTTATGGCGGTATGAGACAAGCAAGTGTAAAAATCATTGAAAGCTTACCTCAACTTGGCGGACAATTATCCGCACTCTACCCTGAAAAATACATTTATGATGTGGCTGGATTTCCAAAAGTGCGCGCACAAGAATTAGTTGATAACTTAAAAGAGCAAATGAAGAAATTTGACCCAACTGTTTGTTTAGAAGAAGCTGTCGATACGCTTGAGAAACAAGCTGACGGTATATTTAAACTTGTTACGAATAAGCAAACTCACTATTCTAAATCAGTTATTATTACTGCTGGCAATGGTGCTTTCCAACCACGCCGCTTAGAATTAGAAGGTACAGCGAAATACGAAAAGAAAAACTTACATTATTTCGTTGATGATATGAATAAATTTGCTGGTAAGCGCGTCGTAGTATTTGGCGGTGGCGACTCAGCTGTTGATTGGACAATGATGTTAGAACCGATCGCTGAAAAAGTTACAATCGTTCATCGCCGCGATAAATTCCGTGCGCATGAACATAGCGTCGAAAACTTAATGAATTCTCGTGCAGAAGTAAGTACACCGTATGTTCCAGTTGAACTCATTGGTGATGACAAAATTGAACAAGTCGTTCTTCAGCACGTAAAAACTGAAGAAAAAGTTATCATCGATGTTGATGACGTAATTGTAAACTATGGCTTCGTTTCTTCTCTTGGCCCAATTAAAAACTGGGGCTTAGATATACAAAAAAACAGCATCCTTGTAAATTCAAAAATGGAAACAAATATTCCTGGCATTTACGCTGCTGGTGACATTTGTACATATGAAGGAAAAGTAAAACTCATTGCTTGCGGCTTCGGTGAAGCACCAACAGCAGTAAACAATGCAAAAGCTTACTTCGATCCAAATGCAAAACTTCAACCGATGCATAGCTCAAGCATGTTTTAATATGTAAAAATAAAAGCTCCTTCCATACGCGGAAGGAGCTTTTATTTTATATACCACGAAAGCACACTGAGTTCGATACACTATCGAACTCAGTGTGCTTTTCGTCTAAAAAAATTATTGTTTTCTTCTTCTACCTAATACGAATAATACTCCGCCAACTAAGAATGAAATTCCAGCACCAACTGACATCATCCATGGAGACGCTGCCCCTGTTTTCGGTAATTCTCTTTCTGTTTTTACTTGCGGCTCTTTAATTAATTTTTCCAATCTTACTTCCGGTTTCACTTCTGGCTCCTTCGGCTCTTTCGGCTCTTCCGGTTTCACTTCTGGCTCCTTCGGTTCTTTCGGCTCTTCCGGTTTCACTTCTGGCTCCTTCGGTTCTTTCGGCTCTTCCGGTTTCACTTCTGGTTCCTTCGGTTCTTTCGGCTCTTCCGGTTTCACTTCTGGCTCCTTCGGCTCTTTCGGCTCTTCCGGTTTCACTTCTGGCTCCTTCGGCTCTTTCGGATCTTCCGGTTTCACTTCTGGTTCCTTCGGTTCTTTCGGATCTTCCGGTTTCACTTCTGGCTCCTTCGGCTCTTCCTTTGTTTTCGGTAAAATTGTAACTGTAGGCTCAAGTGGCGGATTTATTTTATCGTCCACTACTGCTTTATTTGTTATCCTTTTACTTGGCGCTTCTTTTACCTTCGCTTTAAAAATAATACTACGTTCTTTCGTATCTGTAATTTCTAGATACTTGGCGATTACTTTTCCAAACTCCATTTTTAACTCTATTGGATTTGGTTCAGCCCCTTCAAATCTAATGCTATCTTGCACGTACTCTAAACCGGCTGGAATTTCATCTTCTACCTTTACCTCTGCTAGTTTACCGTTTTCTACCGTATTTTTGAAACTAATTCGGTATTCTACTTCTTCTCCTAGCTTCGGTTCTTTATTATTTACTGTCTTCGTCGCTTTTAACTTACCATCTTTATATTCTGGCTTTATTGTCGCTGTCGGTTCTATAACTGGATGTTTCGGATCATCCACTTCAATAATCGCTGTATTTGTTATTTCTTCTCCAACTTTTGCTGTTTCTTTTACCTTTACTTTAAAGATGACACTTCTTTCTTTCGTATCCGTAATTTCTGGATACTTCACTGTTACTTTTCCATTCTCTACTTTAAGTTCTGTAGGCACAGGCTTATCACCTACGGCCTCCAGACTATCTTTCACATACTCTAAACCAGACGGAATTTCATCTTCAATCTTTACATCAACTAACTTCCCGCCATCTACTGTGCCGTTAAAAGTAATTCGATATTCAATTTCTTCCCCTAGCTTTGGTTCATGATTACTTACTTCTTTCCTTGCCTCTAGTTTCCCATCTTTATATTGCGGTGTGATTGGTATAAGTGACTCAACTGGCGGAGTCGTCGGATTATTATCATCAACAATCGCCTTGTTTACAAGCTCTTTTCCTACTTGTACCGTCTCTTGTACTCTCACTTTAAAGATGATACTTCTTTTTTTCGTATCCGTAATTTCTGGATACTTTGCTGTTACTTTTCCATTCTCTACTTTAAGTTCCACCGGATATGGTTCCGGCCCATCAGACTTTATACTATCTTGTACGTATTCTAAACCGGCTGGAATTTCATCTTCTACCTTTACCTCAGTTAGTTTTCCGTTCTCTACCGTATTTTCAAAGCTAATTCGATATTCTACTTCTTCTCCTAACTTCGGTTCATGATTACTCACTGTCTTTTCAGCTTGTAATACACCCTCTTTATGTTGAGGTTGTATCGCGACATTCGGTTTCTCTGGTGGATTTATAGTATCTTCCACAACCGCCGTATTCACAATCGCTTCGCCAATTTTAGCTTTTTCTTTCACTTTTGCTTTAAAGACGATACTTCTTTCTTTCATATCCGTAATTTCTGGATATTCCGCAAGGACGATTCCGTTTTTCACTTTCACATACAACGGTTTCGGATTCTCTCCCTCGGCTCTTTCACTACCTTCTACAAACTCTAAGCCAGTTGGTAATTCATCCTTAATCTTCACCTTCGCTACTTTTCCATGCTCTACTACGTTACGGAAAGTAATTCGATACTCTACTTCTTCTCCTAATTTTGGAGCTGGATTATTTACTGTTTTCTCAGCTTTTAGTTTTCCGTCCTTATACTCCGGCGTAATAATCGCTTCTGGTTTTTGCGGCGGATTCTTCGGATTGTCATCATCCACAATTGCCGTATTCACGATTTTCTTACCGACTTTTGCTACTTCCGTTACTTTCACTTTAAAGCTAATACTACGCTCAGCTGTATCAGTAATATTTTCATACTTCGCTGTGATTTTTCCAGCTTCTTCTTTTAGCTCTACTGGATTCGGTTCATTACCTTCTGCTTTTAAGCTGTCCTTTACATACTCTAAACCAGTTGGTAATTGATCCTCAATTTTCACTTCTGCTAGTTTTCCGTTTTCTACCGTATTTTTAAAACTAATTCGGTACTCTACTTCTTCTCCTAGCTTTGGATCCTTTTTATTTACCTTTTTATCAGCTTTAACTTTACCGTCTTTATGCTGCGGTGTAATATCTACTTCCGGTCGCTCTGGTGGATTTTTTGTATCATCAACAATTGCTTTATTTACAATTGCTTTGTCCACTTCAACAGAATCTTTCACCTTCACTTTAAAGATAATGCTTCTTTCTTTCATATCAGTGATATTTTCATACTTCGCACTAACCTTACCAGCTTCTTCTTTCAACTCTACTGGTGCTGGCTTATCACCTTCTGCTTTTAGACTATCTTTCACATACTCTAAACCAGACGGAATTTCATCCTCAATCTTCACCTCTGCCAGTTTTCCATCTTTCACCGTATTATTAAATGAAATTCGGTATTCGATTTCTTCCCCTAGCTTCGGTTTATGATTATTCACCTTTTTATGAGCAGCAATTTTACCGTCTTTATATTGCGGTGTAATTTTTGCTGTCGGATCAATTACTGGATGGTTCGGATCATCAACATGGATAATCGCTTTATTTGTAATGTCTTTACCTATTGCAACTGAATCTTTCACCTTCACTTTAAAGACGATACTTCTTTCTTTCGTATCCATAATCTCTGAATACTTTGCCATTACCTTACCATTTTCTACTTTCAACTCCACTGGTTTTGGCTCTTCACCTTCAGCCTTTTCGCTTCCTTCTACAAACTCTAATCCAGCTGGAATTTCATCTTCTATTTTTACCTCTGCTAGTTTTCCATCTTTCACCGTATTATTAAAAATAATTCGATATTCGATTTCCTCACCTAACTTCGGTTCATGATTACTTACTTCTTTTCTTGCCTCAATTTTCCCATCTTTATATTGTGGTGTAATCGGTACATAAGGCTCTTCTGGCAGATTCTTTGTATCATCTACAATTGCCTCATTTACGATTTCTTCTCCCACTTTTACGCTTTCTTTTACCTTCACTTTAAAGACAATACTTCTTTCCTCTGTATCTGTAATTTCTGGATACTTTGCCATTACCTTATTATTTTTCACCTGTAGCTCTACTGGTTTCGGTTTAGAACCTTCTGCTGTGATGCTGCCTTCTACATACTCTAAACCATTTGGTAATGTATCCTTTATATTTACCTCTACTAGTTTTCCGTTTTCTACCGTGTTTTTAAAACTAATTCGGTATTCTACTTCTTCTCCTAGTTTCGGTTTATGATTATTTGCTACTTTCTGCGCAGCAATTTTACCATCTTTATATTGCGGAGTAATTTCCACACGAGGCTCTTCTGGCTCATTTTTTGTATCTACTACGATTGCTTTATTAACAATCTCCTTGCCTATTTCTGCCTCTTCTTTTACTTTCACTTTAAAAGTAATACTTCTTTCTTTTGTATCCGCAATTTCTAGATACTTTGCCATTACCTTGCCGTTTTCAAATTTCAATTCTACCGGACTTGGTTTAGAACCTTCTGCTTGTAAACTGTTCTCCACGTACTCTAATCCAGCTGGAATTTCATCTTCTACTGTAACCTCTACTAGTTTTCCGTTTTCTACCGTGTTTTTAAAACTAATTCGGTATTCTACTTCTTCTCCTAATTTCGGTTTTTTATTGTTTACAAATTTCTCTGCTTTAAGCTTACCGTCTTTATATTCTGGCGTAATTGTTACTTCTGAAGTTGTTGGATCTTTTGTATCATCAACAACTACTTTATTGACAATGCCTTCACCAACCTTAAATTCTTCTTTTACTTTCGCTTTAAAGACGATACTTCTTTCTTCTGTATCCGTAATTTCTGGATATTTTGCGATTACTTTTCCATCTTTCACTTTCAGTTCTACCGGATTTGGCTTAGAACCTTCTGCTCGTAAACTATCTTTTACATACTCTAATCCATTTGGTAAATCATCTTCTATTGTTACCTCTGCTAGCTTTCCGTTTTCTACCGTGTTTTTAAAACTGATTCGGTATTCCACTTCTTCTCCTAACTTCGGCATTTCATTATTTACCGTCTTCTTCGCTTCCACTTTTCCGTCTTTATGCTGTGGAGTAATTTCTGCCGTCGTTGTTTCTGGCTCATTTTTCGTATCATCAATAATTGCTTTATTGACGATTTTTTTACCGACTTTCACTTCATCTTTTACTTTCACTTTAAAAGTGATACTTCTTTCTTCTGTATCCGTAATCTCTGGATACTTCGCCATTACCTTACCATTTTCCACTTTCAATTCTACTGGATCCGGCTTAGAACCTTCTGCTTTTACACTATTTTCTACATACTCTACACCTTCTGGTAAAGTATCTTCTATTTTCACCTCTGCTAGTTTTCCGTCTTCTACCGTGTTTTTAAAACTAATTCGGTATTCTACTTCTTCTCCTAACTTCGGCGTTTCATTATTTACCGTCTTCTTCGCTTTCACTTTTCCGTCTTTATGTTGCGGAATAATTTCTGCTGTCGGTGTTTCTGGCGGATGTTTCGTATCGCTCACAATCGCTTCATTAACAATTGAATCGCTCACTTTACCTTTTACTTTCACTTTGAAGGTAATACTTCTCTCTTTTGTATCTGTAATCTCAGGATACTTTGCCATTACCTTACCGTTTTCAAATTTTAATTCCACTGGATCTGGCTTAGAACCTTCTACTTTTAAACTATCTTTCACATACTCTAATCCAGTTGGTAAATCATCTTCTATCTTTACCTCTGTTAGCTTTCCATGTTCTACCGTATTTTTAAAGCTGATTCGGTATTCCACTTCTTCTCCTAACTTCGGCGTTTCATTATTTACTGTCTTTTTTGCTTCAAGTTTTCCATCTTTATACTGAGGAGTAATTTCCGCTGTCGGATTAACTGGCTTATTTTGCGAATCATCAATAGTTGCTTTATTAATGATTTTTTTACCGACTTTTACTTCTTCTTTTACTTTCACTTTAAAAACGATAATTCTTTCTTCTGTATCCGTAATTTCTGGATATTTTGCCATTACTTTACCGTTTTCAAATTTCAGCTCTACTGAATCTATTCCGGCACCTTCTGCCTTCAAACTATTTTCTACATACTCTAAACCTTCTGGTAAAGTATCCTCTACTGTCACGTCTGTTAGCTTTCCGTTCTTTACCGTATTTTTCATACTAATTCGGTATTCTACTTCTTCTCCTAACTTCGGTGTTTCATTATTTACGATTTTCTTCGCTTTAATTTTTCCATCTTTGTGTAATGGTGTAATTTTTGCTTCTGGTTCTTTCGGATCTTTCATATCATCAACAATTGCCTTATTGATGATTTCCTTCCCCACTTCCGCTTCTTCCCTCACCTTTACCTTAAAGACAATACTTCTTTCTTTCATATCCGTAATATTGTTGTACTCAGCAATAACTTTTCCATCTTTCACACTTAACTTTAATGGAGCTGGTTTATCACCTTCAGCCTTTTCACTGCCTTTTACATACTCTAAACCGTTAGGAATTGTATCCTCTATTATTACCTTTTCTAGTTTTCCGTTTTCTACCGTGTTCTTAAAGCTAATTCGGTATTCTACTTCTTCTCCTAGTTTTGGTGATGGATTATCTACTGTCTTCTTTGAATCAATTATTCCATCCTTATGTTGCGGAGTAATTCTTTCCTCCGGTTCAATCGGTGGATTTTTCGTATCATCAACAATTGCTTTATTGACAATCTCTTTATCTACTTTTACTTCTTCCTTCACCTTTACTTTAAAGACGATACTTCTTTCTTTCATATCCATAATATCGATATACTTAGCTTTGACTATCCCATTTTCAACAGCTAATTCTACTGGTTCAGGTGCTTCTCCTTCGGCCTTGATGCTATTTTCTACATATTCAAGACCTTTTGGAATTGTATCTTCCACTCGCACCTCTTCAAGTTTTCCGTTCTCAACCGTATTATGAAAACTAATGCGGTACTCGATTTCTTCGCCTAACTTTGGCTTCTTATTATTAACTACCTTTGTAGCAGCAATTTCACCTTTTTTACTTTGCGGTGTAATAACAACCTTTGATTCAACAGGCTCATTTTTCGGATCTTTTGCAATTGCTTTATTTACGATTGCCTCCCCTACTTTTGCCGAATCTTTTACTTTCACTTTAAAAACAATACTTCTTTTTTCTGTATCCGTAATTTCTGGATACTTCGCCATTACTTTGCCATCTTCCACTTTTAGTTCTACTGGCTCTGGTTTTATACCTTCAGCTTTCAAACTATCTTTCACGTATTCAACACCTTTAGGTAGTGTATCTTCTACTAGCACCTTTTCTAGTTTTCCGTTTTCTACCGTATTATAAAATGTAATTCGGTATTCCACTTCTTCTCCTAGTTTTGGTGTTTGATTCGTTACGCTTTTTTCTACATCCACTTTACCGTATTTATAATCCGGCGTAATCTTTTCCTCTGGATGCTCAGTTTGTCCATTTGGCTCACTCACAACCGCTTTATTAACAATCGTTTCTCCCGCTTTTGCCTCTTCTTTTACTTTCACTTTAAAGGCAATGCTTCGCTCTTTTGTATCCGTAATCTCTGGATATTTTGCGATTACCTTACCATTTTCTACTTTTAACTCTACTGGATTTGGTTCAGCACCTTCAGCTCTCTCACTGCCTTGAACAAATTCTAAGTTAGCTGGAATTTCATCTTCTATTGTAACTGCATCTAGTTTTCCGTTTTCCACCGTATTTTGGAAGCTAATTTGATATTCAAATTCTTCTCCTAGCTTTGGCTTCTTATTTGTTGCTTTTTTCTTTGCAGCAATTTTACCGGCCTTATGCTGTGGTGTAATCTTCTCTTCTAGATTCTTTGGTGGATTTGTTTTATCACTAACGTTTGCTTTATTAACAATTTCTTCACCAATTTTTGCAGTTTCTTTTACTTTTGTTTTAAAGACGATACTTCTTTCTTCCATATCCATAATTTCTGGATACTTTGCAATTACTTTTCCATTTTCAAACTTCAGCTCTACTGGCTCTGGTTTTGCACCTTCGGCTTTCAAACTATCTTTCACGTATTCAAGATTGCTTGGTAATTCATCTTCAATGGTCAATACATCTAGACGTCCATCTTTTGTATTATTTTTAAATGTAATACGATACTCTACCTCGTCACCTAGCTTCGGTGTTTTATTAGATGCTATTTTTTTAGCTTCTATTTCTCCAGGGATCTCTTTTGGAGTCGTAACCGTAATATCTGCATCATCTGCAGTTTCATAATTTACCTCGGTACTATCTTGTCCCTTTACAACAACGATATTTTTTACTGTTGTATCTGATTGTACAGAAGCTTTCACTTTTACTTTGAATGTAATAATGGCACTTTCACCAGGCTTTAAAACACCGCCGTCTTTAGCATTAGCACCTTCACCAACACGAAAATCAATTTGATTATTTACAAACTCTGCTTCATCATCGCTTGCATCATCTGTTTTATTTCCTTTATTACTTCCAGAAATATATTGTATAGATCCCGGAACATACTCTAAACGATCATCTAATTTATCAAAACCTTTTACATTCGATACAGGTGCTTGGTTATTTTTCGTATCATTTTTCACTTCAATTTGATACGTAAACTCTTCACCAGCTTTAATTTCCTTAACCTCTTTACCAGCACTATCTAATGCCTTTTTATCAACTTGTAAGTTTGGAGCATTATGTTCTGTAACGAATGTAGCGTTATTTAATACGTAAATATCACCGCCACCACCATATGCTCTAAAACGCATTTTTGCTTCTTTTAAATCATTTTTCACTTGAGTGGGTCCTTCAAGGTGATACGTATGAATATCTGTACTGAAAGAATTTGTCCAATCCGGGTTATATCCTGGATATTTTTTTGTAACAAACTCGTTAGTACCGTCTACTTGTACTTCTGTCATAGACGAATCATTCGCATCATTTTCTTTACCGTTAATATTTTTTATCTTTATATATCCAGCACCAAAATCGTATTCTCCATAATCATATGCATATCCATCTTTCTCAGCTGGATCACCTTGCGATGAAAAATAACTAAATTTTGCTTTAAAAGCACCTTCTTTTGGTGTGTTTATTTTATTAACACTAATATCTGTCCAAGCTGTACTTTTTTGAGAGACTAGCCCTTCCCAAATCTTCATGTCTTTTACTGTTTCTTTATAGTTTTCATAAACTAATATAAGATTCCAGTTACCCCAGTAATAGCCGCCACCTGTTACATCTTTAATTTGTGGCACGTTTGCAACTGTCAACGTTTGAGAAATCCCTTGCTGTGCAATTACATTTGTTACATCTGCATACGCAACATATCCCGCGCCACTACCTGAGTAATTAGAAATATAAGGTAGGTAATCCGCTTTTCGTATACTATCAGCAGTTACCTCTGCATATTCTTTATTTCCCATTTTCATTTTGACTGGTTGTCGTACATCATTATCACTAACTCTTTGATTAACATTTGTACTAGTTACAGTTCCCATTGCAGCTGTCCAAAACAAATACGCCTTTTTTACTTTACTTCCAGCAGGAATGTTAGGAAATGCGCCTGTTGACGAATTAAAAGTACTATTATCGTTATCAACGTCCACTGTCATTTTGTTCGTTTTATAACCCATACTTTGTCTGCCGTAATGGTCAGTTGTCAAACCAAGCGTCACATTACCAGTCTGTACTAAATTACCAGCAGCAATTGTAGAATACAGTGGATCTCCAAACCCTTGTTTATCTCCTGTTTGGATTTGAACCTTCGAAGCATTTTCTGACGCAGCTTGTACTTCTGCATCGCTCTGCTTTACTGCTAAAGGTGATTGCTTTTTCTCTTTTTCTAGTTGCTTCTCAGCTTCAGGTTGTTTTATCTTCTCTATTTCTGTTTTTTGTGTAGATGTATTTTTATCTTCTACAGATACTTTTAATTTCCCATCCACTTCTTTAGTTGTTGATCCGATAGCTTTCTTACTACTGTCAGCCTCATCATCGGTATTAGCTTCTAACTTCTCTTCAGAAGGAAGCCCTTCAACATCTACAGACATGTTTCCTATTTGTAGTTGATCCTTTTGCACACTAATTTTTTGCTTATACTCTTTATTAAAGTGTTGCGTACGACGAGCTTTTATTAATACAGTCATTTTTTCATGTGATTTTAAATCTTGAATTTTAAGATTAGAAGAAAGAACCTTTCCTCCATTATCTTTTTCCTCTACATAGAAATCCGCTACCTTATTTTCAAGTAACTTCTCTCCGTTTACTTTCACAGATTGCGAAAGAAACTCAATTCCATTGTCATTATTTTGTTTAATTACTAATTCTCGGATTGGTGTATCTCCCGTATTTTCAATCTTATATTGAAATACGTGCTCCCTCTCCGCTACTTCTCCCTTATACATTTCAGCATTCACTTGATCTGCCTTAATTTTCACATCATTTCCTTGTAACTCATCCCAGCTTTTTTTATTTATCTCTGTAGCAAAAGCACTGGGCGAAGGCAATATGATGGATAGAAGAAGTGTGATCATTGTTACGACATTAAAACACTTCAATACTTGCTTCATATTTTCTACCTTTCTCCTTTCTATATACTTGCTATCCGCCTACTTCATTTCAGTAACCCTTTCATTTAGTAGCCGAATACATAGCAATATATATCCACTCGCAACAATCCGACCTACGAAAATGTATCGTTGAAATCCCAATGTCAACAATATAAATCTCATAGAATATTACTATTTTAATTTATCAAAAATAGCATATATACCGGACACTTATACAAACCTTTACCATACTTTTAATATAGTAAAAACACCGTGCTGTATAGGTTTATATAACAGTTAAAGGATACTTAAAAATTTTAACATACTCCCAAACCTATTTGTACACGAAATAGAATTTTTACCATTTTTTACTTATTTTTTATTTATAATTAAAATTTCAAAAAAATTAATCTTAACATGTAAAAATATGTTATATTAAATCAAAGAACAAATGTTCTCGTTTAAAAGGAGGAATTTTCATGATTAACGAGCCCATTATAATGAAAAAAGAAGCTTTCCAAGCAATCGGCGTTTCAGTTACGACGACTAACGAAAGAGAGGCATCTACTAAAGGAAAAATCCCCGAGCTTTGGAACCGCTACTTCCAAGAACAAATGATGCATCACATCCCAAACCAAAAAACGAAAGCAACATTTGCTTTCTACTCAAACTACGAATCAGATGAAACTGGTACATATACATTCACAATCGGTATGCCCGTTTCTTCGTTAGAAGACGTGCCTGAAAATATGACAACTTTAACAATACCTGCCGCTACATATGCGGTATTTACAACAAGAAAGGGACCAATTGCTGAAGTCGTTTGCGAGGCTTGGGAATATATTTGGAAATGGTCAAAAGAAAATAAACGTGCTTTTACAATAGACTTCGAGCTTTACGACGAAAGGGCATTAGACCCCAATTATGCACAACTGGATATTTATATTGCGTTAGCCTAAAAAAAGATGCCCATTCGGCATCTTTTTTTGTCGTTAAATAGCTACTGGGCAAATTCATTATTATTGTCTACAATGAGAAAGTGCAGTATAGAAATATTAGAAACTGTATAAAGTGAAACTATAATCAGTGGGGGCATCTCCCATTAAGTATTAGCCCTCACCAATCGGGCGTTTACTGGTTTCTTAGTTTAAATTTGTCACATAGAAAGGAAGCAATATGGAGGAACTACAACAAAATAAAACTGCTTTAGAAGGAAGCGGAAAACCGTTATTAAAAAATACGAATTTCCTTTTTCTTTGGGCAGCTACTCTTTTTTCAAGCTTTGCTTTAGCCTTTTTTACTTTTTCACAAACGTGGTACATAGCAAAAACGTTAAACCTTGAAGCTTCACTCGGTGTTGTTTTCGTAGCCCTTAGTGTTCCAAGGCTTATTTTTATGATTGTCGGCGGCGCTGTAGCTGATAAATTCCCGAAAAAAAATATTATGTTTTACTCCAATATCATTCGAGCGATTCTTGTCGCAACCATTCTCACATGGTTCATTGTCGGTGATGTAACGCTATATACATTTGCTTTATTCGCTTTATTCTTTGGACTTGCTGATGCTTTCTTCTGGTCAGCAGATGGATCTATCTTACCGGAATTGGTAGAAAAAAGCCGATTAACACAAGCGAATTCACTTACACAAATGACGAACCAAGCATCGGTCATCTTAGGCCCTGTACTTGGCGGAATTCTCATTAAATTTACGAACTATGAGACAATCTTTTCCATTACGATTTTATTACTGATTGTCGCGGCCATACTCGTTCAAAGAATACAATTTACGATGCCAGAACAAAAAGATACAGATAAAGGTATGTTCACTTCCATTAAAGAAGGAATCTTATATGTAAAGGAATCGCCATTCCTTTCAACTTTCCTTATTTGTAGCGCTTTTTTAAACTTATTTTTAATCGGTCCGATGCAAGTTGGTTTCCCGCTTTTTGTTAAAAACGTGCTGCATGGTGATTCGCTCCAGTTTAGTTACTTAGAGGCATCTGTAGGCGGTGGAATGGCAATCGGTGCTATCATTGTCGGTTTAAAAAATATTAATCGTAGACGCGGTCTATTTTGTATTATCATGATGCTATTGTCTGGTATATTCTTCTTAGCCATCAACTTTAGTACCGTACTTTGGCAAGCACTATTAGCTGGCATGTTTTACGGTATTACAATCGCAATGGCGATTGTACCGCTTATGGCAATGATTCAATCGACAGTCAAAGAAGAAATGATGGGACGCGTAATGAGTTTACTTATGCTATCATCAATGGGCTTTATCCCGCTCTCTTATGCATTCACATCCATTGCACTTGCAATAGGAATTCCAATCGTAACCGTTATGAAAAGTGGTGCAATAGCTGTTATCGTCTTCGTACTATTTGTAGCGATTCGTGTTCCAGTTGTAAGGAAGTTCGATTAACTAATTAGAGTCATGTATTATACACATGGCTCTTTTTTGAATGGATCAAATAGTGATATTCCCTTACTTCTCCTTAATGCTGCTCCCCATTCTAATCCAATCTCTAAAAATAAATCTCGCACTGTACTGTATAAAAGTGCCCCAATGTCTTTACGAATTTCCCCATATTTATATGCTCTTACAACACTTTTCACACGCCAAATTAAATTTCCATACAATTCTTCGTCAGCTAATATTTGCTCTAGTAAAACACCTTGTTCTAGTAACCCGCTCTTTTTATACGCAAGCTCGACCTTACTCCAAAATATATTAATTTTCTTCGGATTACGCGTCATCGGTACAAGTGCGTATATAAAAGGCTTCGGTATATCGTGGCGGCAATACGTCTCATCAAGTTCGTACGTTTCTTTTCTATTCTCTTTTATTTGTGGAATGTTTTTAGAAAGAATTGTTTCCCCCTCATTTTTTTGCACATTTTTACTACAGCCAGTTGCATTATCCTCAATTTTACAAGCGGACATTTGCATACGGTCATCCATGCGGTCAATTGCAGATGTAAGAAATACATATAAGTTCGCACTATATCCGCCGCGTTTATGCCTTTCTTTCGTTGCAACACGCTTTATAATTCCTAGTTCCTCTAACTTTGCAATTGAACGGCGTACTGTACGAATACTCTTTCCAACATTCGTCGCAATCGTCCCCATTAATGGACAAGCAACCCCTACTGTTTTTTGTTTCTCGTTCACCGCATATTTTCCTAAAAAATGAATAATGGTAGCATCTGTTTTATTCAATTGAAATCGGTAGCACTTCAAAACTTGGTTTTGATATGTATTAAACTCTTCTTTACTTCGAAATTCACTATATGGTTTCATTAAATTATATAAGCTTCCCATTTATATCACCTCATTTATAAGTAAGAGGCAGGAAGAGAATTTGGCGTGATAGTTAATATTTTTTTAATGGAGATGAAAATATGATCGTAATTAGCGCTTGTTTAGGTGGGATTGCTTGCCGTTATGACGGGAATGACAATCTCGTTTCAAAAATAGAGGAGCTTCTGCAAAAAGAAGATACAGTCCTCATTTGTCCTGAAATATTAGGAGGACTACCAACACCTCGTCCTTCCGCTGAAATTATTGGCGGGAATGGCGACGACGTTTTAGACGGAAAAGCGAAAGTGATGACAAAAAATGGTGAAGATGTCACAGCAGCTTTCGTAAACGGTGCTTATAAAGCATTAGAACAAATTAAAAATTTAAACCCAGAATATATTATTTTAAAAGAACGCAGCCCATCTTGTGGTAGTTCTACAATTTACACCGGAGAATTTAACGGCAATAAACAAATCGGTTACGGGGTAACAACTGCTTTATTTAAAAGACATGGCTTTAAAGTCATTTCAGAAGAGGATTTTGAGAATCAAAAAAGGAATTGACCCTGTTCGTCAATTCCTTTTTCTTTCTTATTTCGCACCTAATTTTTCTTTCACTTTTGCAGGAAGCTCATCTTTCTTTACTTCTTCCCAAGCTGTTACACCTTTTTTATCTGAATTGTATACGCGTAAGAATGCATCTTTACGAAGATTTTTTTGAGCTGTGAATTCTAATTCTTTTTCTTTTTCTTTTCCGTCTTTATCGAATCCTTTTAATTTATACTCGAAATATTTATGTGGCTCTCCGTTATCAAACTTCTCATTTTTTTCAATTCCATCAGCTGTAACTTGAACGTAATACTCATCTTTTCCTAAACGATTAATATCACAACCAACTAAAAGGCTTGCGAATACAACTAAAATACTAAACAGTGCAATATATCTTTTCATTTCCTTCACCTCATGTGTTTTTCTTATATTGTTATCTTAAAGCTTAAACTTTAAAGAAGAAATTCAAAAACATGACATGAACATTACACTTTTGTAAGATAATAATTATTTCTTCACTTTAGAAATCGTCATCCCGCCTTCAATATGTGACAAGGGATTTCTAAATAATGAATTGAATATATATTTATTGTTTTCTAGCTTTTGAGAGGAGAAATAATATGAACCCTATTTTACTGGATGTTCCGTTACAAATAGAAACAGACAGACTCATTCTTCGAGCACCACTTCAGGCTGGTGAAGGGAATGTAGTACATGAAGCTATTAAAGATTCAATTCATGAATTAAAGCAATGGTTGTCTCTATTTCAGTCCATTCCTACTGTTGAAGAAACGGAAATTCTTCTGAGAAATGCACATATAGATTTTTTGAAAAGAGAAAGCTTTCGCTATCTTATCTATCATAAGGAGAAGAATGATTTTATTGGAACTGCTAGCCTTCACGCAATTGATTGGAAGGTTTCTAAATGTGAAGTTGGATACTGGATTAACACGCAATTTAGTGGCTATGGATATATGACGGAAACAGTAAGTGCGTTAATAAACTTTGGATTTCATTTATTCAAATTTAGAAGGATTGAAATACGATGTGAACGTAATAACACGAAAAGTCGTGCAATCCCTAAAAAACTTGGTTTTGAGCTTGAAGGGATATTACGTAATGAAGATCTTTCAGCTGACGGCAAACAACTAACTGATACTTGCATCTATGCAAAGATAAAGTAAAACTTTAATAAGCCTTACTAATTGGACTTTCACGGCAAAAGAAAAGACCTCCTTAACGATTTTATTTCATCGCTAAAAAGGTCTTTCTCTATTTCTGCTAAAAACTTAGCACTCTTCTGGCTTACCAGCATTCGATGCTGTACGGAAAGATGATCCACATCCGCATGATGCGATTGCGTTTGGATTGTCGATTGTAAATCCGCCGCCAAGCATAGATTGTTTATAGTCAATTTTTACTCCTTTAACAATTGGAGCACTTTCTTTATCGATAACAAATTCAACACCGAAAAACTCAAGAACTGTGTCGTCTTCTTTTGGTTCTACTTCAAACCCTAAGCCGTAAGAAAGACCGCTACATCCGCCGCCGTGTACAGCAAGGCGCACATACTTCTCTCCATCTTCAGCATCTTTTAACATATCTTTAATTTGAAAAGCTGCTTGTTCTGTTACTTCAATCATGAAATACACCTTCCTTTCTGTTCTTAGTCCATTATACATCTTTACGCTTCTATCTTGTACTCATACACTCCGCGACAAATTACTTCCGCAGGTCCTTTCATCAACACGTTTCCTTCTTCAGTCCACGCAATCATTAAATCGCCACCAGCTAAATGGACTGTAATTTCCTTACCACGTTCCATCTTTCCATTTAAAATAGCAGCTACAACTGCAGCGCACGCCCCTGTTCCGCAAGCTTGCGTTACACCAGACCCACGTTCCCAAACGCGGAAGTTCATCTCGTCATCATTCAAAATTTCGATAAACTCAACATTTACTCGCTCTGGAAACATTTCATGTGTCTCGAGGACTGGTCCAAGTGTTGTAAGAGGCGCTTTTTCTACATCATCAACAAAAATAACCGCATGTGGATTTCCCATTGAAACAGCTGTAAATGCATAACGATGATTATTGTATAAGAAGTTTTCACGAATAAATGGTGTTTCACCTTCACCAAGCATCGGTATTTCTGCACGTGTTAGACGCGGTGCTCCCATATCGATTTTCGCTAATGTCACGACACCATCTTCTACTGTTACTTCAGCCGTTACAATACCAGCCAACGTTTCAATTGTAAAAACTGTTTCTTCTACTAGTTTATGCTCATACGCATATTTCGCTACGCAGCGTAAACCGTTACCACAGCTCTTTCCTTCAGAACCATCATTATTAAACATGCGCATTTTCACCGGAGCTACGTCTGAAGGGCAAATTAAAATCATCCCGTCTGCTCCAATACCAGTATTAATATTTGAAACCTTTTCCGCCACAAGGGCTAAATCTTCTTCAGGAATTTGCTCTTCAAACATATTTACATATATATAACTATTGCCAAGACCATGCATTTTTGTAAAAGAAAATTGGCTCATTTATATTCACTCCAAAAATAATTTGTTATGTTAAGTATAAAATGCATGCTTTTAGAACACAATATGAATGTCCCCCGTTTCTCATATTTGACAACGTTTGGCGATGAGCCACTCTTACACAATTTGTGTAAGAAAAAAGCCCTTCTAAAAAGGGCCTTTTTTTATTTATTCCACTATTTTCGATTGGGGAGAGCTAATAATTAGTATTAGCCCTTCCCAATCGAAATCACATTTTATCTAATAAAAAAGGTGCTGCTAATTCGCAACACCTTAAAACATTGGATTTTCATCCAAATACTCATATACATTATTAACAAGCTCTTCTACTGTTGCACCTTGTACAACTTCACCATTTACAAGTGCAAACGGTCCTTCAAAACAAATACCACAATATCCTAGACAACCATACTCCATTACATCTAAATTCGGATCTTTTTCTAATTTTTCTAGAGCTGCTTGTGAACCACTTGCAAGGTTACCTACACAAAATTCAATTAATGGTTTAATCAAAATTCTCCCCCCTGTACTACAAAACAAATTACCTTTTCACTTTATCTATAAGAAGAAAACTAAGCTGTTTCTTGTTGTTTTCGTTACACAGTCTAAACTATTTAGTTACTTCATTACTTCACTTCAAAGTAGATGACTTCTTCTATATAACATGCTACTTCCAATGAAATAGTAACTACAAAGGAAAAACAGTTTATTTTACTTTTCTTCTTATTGTACAACAGAGTATTCATTCATGCATTGTTATTTGTTCACAAATTCGATATAATTTGATTGAGTAAAGTCAAAATATTTTATTAATATAAAATTTTATGATTAGGGGATATTTCAACAGAAAAGGGGTAATCCATCATGAAACACCTCGTAATACTAGGTGGCGGCTACGGTGGAATGAGAATTCTGCAAAGGCTACTTCCAAGCAACCAACTTCCAGATGATGTACAAGTGACATTAATCGACAAAGTACCATATCATTGCTTCAAAACTGAATATTATGCATTAGTTGCGGGTACTATTTCAGAAACGCATATTCGTATACCGTTTCCTGAACACCCACGCCTCAATATTCAATACGGCACAATAACAAATATTGACCTCGAAGAAAAAGCTGTTCATCTCGATGGCGGCGAAGCAATCCAATATGATGACTTAATTATCGGACTTGGCTGTGAAGATAAATATCATAACGTTCCTGGGGCTAGGGAATATACACATAGTCTACAATCAATTGAACAAACACGTAAAACCTATGAACAATTAAATAGTCTAGAACCAAATGCAACAGTAGCTGTTGTTGGTGCTGGCTTAAGTGGCGTTGAAGTAGCAAGTGAACTTCGTGAAAGCCGTTCTGATTTAAAAATCTATTTATTTGATCGAAAAGATAGAATTTTATTCCCATATCCAGAGAAATTAAGTAGATATGTAGAAGAATGGTTTGTAAAGCATAAAGTTAACATTATACGAAACTCTAACATTACAAAAGTGGAACCAAATATTGTGTATAACCACGATGAACCACTTGAATGTGATGCAATCGTCTGGACAGCTGGTATTCAAGCAAATGAAGTTGTTCGAAACCTTCCAGTTGAACAAGATGGTAGCGGACGGGTTGTCTTAACGAAATATCACAATATTCCAAATAACGATCATGTTTACGTTGTAGGAGATTGCGCAGCACTTCCACATGCACCATCTGCCCAACTTGCTGAAGGTCAAGGAGAACAAATTGTCCAAATATTATTAAAACGTTGGAATAATGAATCACTCCCGGATGAACTACCTGTTATTAAATTAAAAGGTGTTCTCGGCTCTCTTGGTAAGAAGCATGGATTTGGTTTACTCGCAAATCAACCGTTAATGGGACGTGTACCTAGGTTATTAAAATCGGGTCTTCTTTGGATGTACAAATATCATAAGGGTTAATACTTTACAGGCTGTCTACTATATAGGCAGCCTCTTTGCATCAGTTTTTAAAAATTATCAGACACATCTTTCTCAATATTTATAATGATTTATTTTTCATTTTCATATTAAAAAATATTGATAAACATTGTATGCTATTTGTAAGTTGTTTTATTATTTCCTTGAAGACCGAATTCATTCGGTCTTATTTTTTATGTGATAAATACTTTTGTAGGAGGCATTACATTCCACTTATGAACTTATCGAAACTAAACAATCGAATAGAAGCGAAAAAGAAAGAGTTACTCTATCTCGTTGAACGATACGGATTCACTCATGATAAAGTGATTTCTTTCAGCCAAGAATTAGATCGTTTACTTAACTTATTAATAAAACTCAAGACGAAGAAAAAACGTTGTTCATTATAACCATTTTTCCCTCTTTTTTTGATACGATATAACTAGAATCAGAAAGGAGCGATTTATGTTTATATTAAAAGACGTTATATATAAAGATATACTACACATTCCTTATTTACAGATTCAAAAAGAAAAAATCACATGTATTATAGGTGAGAGTGGGAGCGGAAAAAGTACATTGCTCCGTATGTTAAATGATTTGCAATCTCCAACGTCTGGAACAATTGAATATAACGGAAAACTAATTTCCGATTATCCTCCTATTCATTTACGACGTGACGTAGTTATGCTTGGGCAAACGCCACCTATTTTTGATGGAACCATTAAAGACAATTTATTAATGGGACTTCGTCTTTCTGAAAAACCATTTCCAAATAATGATATTTTGAGAAGCGTATTAAAGACTGTTAGCTTAGAAAAAAGTTTAGAGGACAACGCTGACTCATTATCAGGTGGAGAAAAACAACGCCTTGCTTTTGCACGTATCGTACTTATGGATCCACCTGTTTATTTATTAGATGAACCAACTTCGGCGCTAGATAGCGATACAGAACGCCGCGTTATGAAACAATTTACTGAACTAGCACGAAAAAAGAAAAAAACAATTATCTTCATCACACACTCACAACAACTTCCAGAAGAAATTGCAGACGACATTATTGAAATTAGTAAAGCAAACGGTACAACTAGAAAGGAAGTGCTCTCAGTTGAAGGGCGTTATTGAACTCCAAATTTGGCAACTTGCCGCTGCCTATATTTTCATTCTTATTTTAATTGGGCTTGTGAAATTAAAAGGAATACCTCGCGAAAAACAAATCGCGCTCGCAACATTCCGTATGACGATTCAGCTCGTACTTGTTGCATATGTCCTTACATACGTATTTGAAAACAGTAATCCATTTTATACAATTGCTCTCATTACTTCTATTACTACCTTTGCAATTTTTAATATTTATAAACGAGTTAACATCCCAATGTCTAAAGAATTAAAACGAGTAGCCGCCCTTTCCATGGTCGCCGGGTCAATTGGGCCACTTCTACTATTTATCTTTGTTATTATCGGACATGATCCGTGGTATGCTCCGCAATATATCGTCCCTATTACAGGAATGTTAGTTGGGAATGCCATGACTGGCGTTTCTCTCGGCGCAAATACGTTCTTAAACAATATGAAATCGCAAAGAGGTCAAATTGAAGGTGCACTTATGCTCGGCGCAACACCGAAAGAAGCAGCTGCTCCGCTCATTCGAGACGCTTTTGACTCTGCTATTTTACCGACAATCAATTCTATGGTCGGAATGGGGATTATAAGCTTACCAGGCATGATGACTGGTCAAATATTATCCGGTGTATCACCATTCACAGCCATTCAATATCAAATCGCCATCATACTCGGTATTTCTGGAAGTACTGCCTTTGCTGTCATTATCTTTTTACAGCTTGGATATAAAACGTTCTTTAATAAGCGATGTCAATTGAAAGAAATTGACTATGGTGCACGGTGAATCGTGCGTAGTTCACGATGAATGAAATTATATTAACGATTTTTTCAATATATCTATCATAACTTGCAATATATCAACGATTTTTCAAATATATCTATCATAACTCAGAATATATCAACGATTTTGTACGAAATATCGATTTACCGACAAAAAGTGACATAATAAAAAGAGGAGGCTATTCGCCTCCTCTTCTATTTACTTACGCCTTCTTAACGAACTGTGATTTTAACTTCATAGCTCCGAAGCCGTCGATTTTGCAATCGATATCGTGATCGCCATCAACTAGACGGATACTCTTTACTTTCGTACCGATCTTCACAACTGAAGAAGTTCCTTTTACTTTTAAATCTTTAATAACAGTAACTGCATCGCCGTCTTGAAGAACGTTTCCGTTCGCATCTTTTACAACTTTCGCACCATCATTATTTTCAGCTTCTGCTTCTTGGCCCCACTCATGAGCACATTCTGGACATACGAAAAGAACGCCATCCTCATACGTATATTCTGAATTACATTTTGGACAATTTGGTAAAGTAGCCATAAATTCATTTCCTCCGTTCATTATTTATACGTAAAAATCAAAATTGATGTTTACATCTCGATAAATAAAATTTGTATAGCATTTCTTTATAGTGCCATAGTCTCACGTTATTGACAAGCCTACCTCAAATTCTCATTTTTTATTGTATTTTACAAAATTTCAATTTGTATGCCGTTTTTCTATTTGCTCTTCTACTAATTTTAAAAATCTTCGTTGTGCATTTTTATTTTTTACAAGCAATCGAACTCTTAGCTTACTTTGTAAATATGAGCGAACTTTGTAGTTCGTAATAAATAACTTTCGATACTTTTCGTCTTCATATATCATTCGAAACCATTCATACTGCTGCAAGTAACGTATGTTAGCATCAATCTTTTTCGTGTGTAAACCCGTACTTAAACTAATCGATCCTATTAGAGCTTCTATTAATGCTGAAATTATTTCTCTCCCCCCTAATAAACAAAAGAAGAACCTTCACAAGATTCTTCTTTTCAAAATGAACGAGTTCCCTCTAGAAACCCCAATTATTTTCTTCAATATAAATTTGATATTCTTCTACTTCTTCTTCACTTAACTTCTTATTATTTTCATATACCTCTTGCCACTCGAAATAATCTTCATCGAAATAAACAGCAAATTTAATTTTCACGTTTTTCTTCTCTGTATAATCATAGCCAGTAAACTCTACTACATCATAATCTTTTTCTTTCTTCACAAACTTCCAGGTTGGATTATCAGTCATAATCTCTAAAGTAACCCCTTCACCAGTTGAACGAACAACGTTTTTAATATTCGGCTCAGTTGGTAAAAGAGAAAGTCCGAGCATAGCTCCGCCAAACACAATCCCGACTATAACTTGTAAACCAATCATACCAGCTACACTAGCGCCACCCTTAGATTGTAAGAAATACGCCTTCTCATGATCAGACGCATCTTCTCCCTTACGAAAAACACGAACAGCCTGCTTATAATATAAACGGTTTCCTTGCCATCCAGTAAATATCATCATTCCTAATTGAAGAGCTAAACTAAATGTTACATAAATCCCCTCTGGAATATCTATAAAAGGGGTTATAACTATACTAGGTATAGCCAATAACGCAAATATAATAAATAACTTATACATTTTGCGATAAGCTAACCAAAAGGTTGGGAAGAAAAAGGCTACCCAATTCCATGTATTCCCTTGCGCAGGGTTTTCTACTTTACCCCACTTAAAATCATAATAAGCTGTATTCTTTTGAACAACTTTATGTAATTCTTGTGGAGAAATCGTTTCTTGTAAAACAGTGTCCTTCACGTACATCATCCTTTTCTTATTTCTATATACATTTATTGTATATGGACAAAATGAAGGAATCTAACAAAAAGTACACATATTTCATAAAAATGAACGGAAATCGAATATATTCCGACAATTATCCGTTTCTTATTTCATTTTACTTTTAATTATATTAAAATAATCATGTATCATATCTTTAATACACTAAGTTAATTATTTTATATATTCACTAAAAAGGATGCATCAAAATCATTTTTATACATCTTTTTTAGTGAATATATACTACTACTTTAAAACAAACATCTCGACTTAAGAAAACTCACAAATTAGCCTTCTACTATTTCAAACATATTTCCACTTACACAACTAATGAATAGTCCATTATTAACTTCCTCAATTGATACAATAAAATCTATTACAACAACATTTTTAGGAAGTTTAATTATATTTTTTACTTCGCCACATTCAGCATCAAGTATTATCAATTCTAAATTTGAAGTTGCAATGTAAATTTCTCCCTCTTTATATAACAGAACCTCTGTAATATCATGTAGAGTAGTATTATTCCAAAGCACTTTACCTGTTTGAATATTAATACCACAAATTCTGCCTTCTCCTAAGGACAATACCATCATCTCTCCGATAAGAAATGGAGGCAATTCAATTTCAAAAGACATATTTACTTCATATAACTTTTGACCGCTCTTATGGTCATAACATTGTATTTGTCTACTTACCCCTTCATATCCATACTCAGTTCTTGTTAATAGTATTTTCGCTTCCTTTGATTCAATGCAAGAGTACCATACCTCATCAAAAGCTTTTTCAAAAATTAAGTTACAGCCTTCTTTTCCATATTCCCACTTTTGTAATGAATCTATTGCTACACATATAAAATGTTCATTAGTTAAAGTAACTGGTTCATTTGGATTACAATCTTCCATCATTTGTTTCCATCGTGTAGAAGCATCTAATAATTGAATGGAAATTGCAACATTACTATATGCATCAACTTCCCCATCTTCATCAAAAGGATTCCCTGCTAATACATAGTAATCTGGGCCAAGATGGCACTGCAATTTTTCTCCTCCGACTCGAACATTCTTTTCCCATACTTTTACTCCACTTTCAAGCTCTAATAAAACATTGTAGCCTTCTTGTGTAATAACTAGTAAACGTGGTAACTCTTCTCCCGTAGTTTTTACATCTTGTATAATATGCCCTTCTATTTCTAAATCCCATAGAAGCTGTCCACAACTTGATGAAATAGCATACAATTTCGCAATACTTTCTCCAAATCTATTTGCATGCCAAATAATTACGACACCATTCACAGTAACGCAATTACAATCTTCTACTATTGGAATACGGCACTGCCAAATCTCTTCTTTCGTTTCACTATCGAGTTTACGAATTCTGTGGTTATTTTCCTCTACATAAAAGATACTCTTCTTATCATGAGATAGTACCGGAGTAAATATCGGTTCAACCTCTCTCCCTTTTAAATACTTCCATTTTAATTCATACTTGTCACTTGTAGAATGATAAGTTCGATACATAATTTCGTCATTTCCATTTATAAGTTTAGGAACAAATGGATCAATTTCTAACATTCTATGGTAAGCATCTTTGATTCGAAAAGAATCAACTCCACTCATGTAAATCTGCCCTATCTCCTTTTTAAGAAACGAAAAGAGTACTCGTAAAAATTGCTCGCTATCAACACTAGCTAACTTCTTGCCTCTCTGATTAATAATGAGAAACTCCCCATCTTTCTTCTTAAATTCCATCTTTTTTTCATATTCATTTAAGAAAATTGTAGCGTCATTATATTTAAAAACCTCGATACAAGCATCAAACAACTGACAAATCGGTCCTATTATGTCTGTTTTTTCTTCAAACACAATTCTCTCATCTATACTAAGTACTATTTCTCCAGCATTTTCTGTCGGCAGTTTATTTAGTTCGATTTGAAACTTTTTCATTATTTCCTCCCTCTTAATCACATTGAAATACTATTTTATTTCCCCCACATTCCCCTTCACTTTCTCAATAATATCTTCTATACGTTCCGCTATACATTCCAGCTCCCATTCTCCCTCACCGTGCATAGCTGTATAAACTGGACAGTTCTCATCATTACTATCTACAAAAATCGGGTCTCCAAGATATGAATCTATCCCTATTACAATCCATCCTTCTTTCCAATCTCCTTCTTCATTCCCGACTAAGCTTTGTCCTTCTTCATCAAAACTATAACCAAGTTGCCCTTCTTCTATTTCTTCACTATTAAACAATTCTATCGTCATAGGTTCAGATTCATACTCTAGCTCAATTTCATTATCCTCAGCACGATCTATATGTGTTAAAAGTTGTTTAATTTTATTATGGTTAATCATGATATCCTCTCCATTCTATCTTTTAAAAATCTAATTTTATTCATAATGAGCTGCCGCAAGTAACATTTGAGCAATAAACTTCCATGAAATATTTTCTGGAAACTTCTCTCCTTGATTTATATAAACCGATTCACAAGAACCTAACCAACTATTTAATGCCTCTAAATAAGTCTCTACCTCTACATTCTCCCATTCATCTTTATTCACTTTAAAATCCTTTTGGAGGTATACAAGAAATTTTAATAAATCTTCTTTAGAATTTACGTGATCGAGGTATTCATACACATCCATACTCCGTCCCTCCCTCTATTGCGTGTTATCTAAACTAACTATAATATATGACATAAGATTCTTAAAACTATTATTTGAGGTGACCGAATATGAAGAGTACAATTTGGGCAGACGATGACTATTTAAAACTAGCACCCATTAACGATGAACTAATCAAAAAAGCAGAAGAAGTACTGAACGTAAAGCTTCCAGAATCATATATAACCCTTCTAAAAGAACAAAATGGGGGAACTCTTCGTCTCGATGTTCACCCTACTTCAAAGCCAAATTCTTGGGCAGACGATCACGTTAATGTATCTGGTTTATATGGTATTTCTTTTAATGAAAATGAATCTAGTATTTTAGAGAGCCGCTATTTAATTCGAGAATGGGAAATGCCTGAGAATATCGTACTTTTATCTGGTGATGGACATACATGGATTGCATTAGACTATCGAAATGTAGCTGAAAATCCTCCAGTTATATTTATCGATAATGAGTTTGAGGAAATTATTGAATTAGCACCTAACTTTGAAAGTTTCTTACAAAACTTAACTACTTATGAATATGACGAAGAATAAGCCTGGCTCTAAAAAGGAGCAAGATTTTATTACAAATTTACACGCCACTTTAAAACCACTCGGCTTTAAGAAAAAAAGACATACATTTTTCAAAGCTGAAAACGGATTTTATAAGCTCATTAACATACAAAAAAGCCAGTTTGGAGATGACTTTTATATAAATATAGGAGTCCACCCTATCGGTCTCCCGCAGCTTATTACGAACCAATTACAAATAAAAGAGAACATTTCAATATTCGATTGCATTCTACAAACGAGAATAGAGCCTATGCATATCAAACAGAACCAGTTATTGCATAATGTTTCACATGAAACTATCGAAATTCCGAATTACCTTTCTACTATTTTCGACTGGTTTCAAACGTGGGTATCTTATGAAAATTTAGTGGAAACAAATATGAATTCCATTACTCCCATACTAGCTGTCGTTCCAATATTAGAAGAAAAAGCGTTTCTACTTCTTACCTGTTTTTCTTTCTACAAATTAAAACAGTACGAACAAGCTACTCGCTACTTACAGCAATATTTACATTGCACCGTGCATCTGAATACCGAGGAAAAAGAGCCCATATTCTTTCACGAAGTTGATATGTATATGAAAAAACTAGTAGAAAGTACAATGTAATTTCACATTGTACTTTCTACTAGTGCTTTATATTCCTTTTGTGACTTTTTAAATCAGAAATATTTTATCCTCCCCCTACAACTCCCAAGTAATATTCATTTCTTCAAATGAGTCCTTACTAACTTCCAATCCTTCGCTATCTTCCGTTCCAATCATTGCTATTTCTTCTTTAGACAACTTAATTTCCTCATTTGGACTTTGGATTTTTTTCTTATACACGAGTTGTAAAAGCTCTATTTGTTCCTCTGTCAGTTCATACTCTTCTTCCAGTCTTTCTATTGCTGATTCTGTATCAAGTAATGGAATTTCTAATAAGAATCCGCCGTGCTCTTCCATCTCTTCAAATGAATCAATTGAATACGCACCACTATCCTCAATCCAAAATGCAGTTGTAATAAAAGGAACTGTTTCGCCTTCTACTTCTTCTAATACGTATTGAAGTGCTTCTTCTTTCGCAATATCTATTACTTCCGAAGGTGCCCCTTCAAAATAATTTTTCGCATCAATCCACTCATCAATTCTCTCGCTATTCACATCTTGAAGACATACAATCGTGTAATTCGGATGAAACGTAATTGTCCCTTGTCCGCCTTGGCTATCTTGCATACTATAGTTAAATCCATCCCATGAACTTTCATGTAAGAAATCTGGACAATGCGCTACATTAATTGCATGGGCAATCGAATTTAAAACGCAGCCTTTCCATAGTTGTTCTTTATCTATATGTAATTTATATTTACTCATCATCTTCCCCCATGCGCATATTTTTTTCTATTATCTTTCCTCTACACAATACTTGTAAATACTTTTCTATCTACTACAAAATAAAAAAGACAATACACCCCACTGTATTGTCCATTTTCTTCCCTACCATTTCTCTCTACACGTCTCAATTAAATGCAGCAAGTACCTCTTCGTCATATCTGCTCTTCTCCACCTTGAGAGCATTCGCTTTTCTTTTGGGTTCTGCCGTATTCTCGCTACTTCTTTTAATAAAAGCTCCCATTCTTCCGCTGAACGTTCTGACAAGTATTGCAATCCTCTATCTTTTGAAACGATTGTTTTATGATCTAGTGTATATAAAATACGTCCCATCGTAACGACAGCTGATTCTACCCACTCTTCTATAAAAAATAAATATGGCTTCTTCGCCTTTTCACTCCAGTACTGTTCTACGTTATATTTCATTGTATTTACTACATCATTCCATTTTATTTGCAGCGGAAGATCTTCTGCTTCTTTTCCGGTAACTGTAATGCCTTCATTTTTCAACGTCCACCATGTGACCGCATTAATGTCCCAATGACCAACATTAGCTTTACCATCTGCACAATACACGTACTCGTTCATTTCATCATTGTATTTCCCTAAGTCAGCAAGCGGAATATACATACCGTCCATTCTTTTACCTAGCGTATTATCACTAAGTTTATTATGTAGTTCCACAAGCTGCTGTTTTTCAGCTTCATTCACGGAATCATTTATCACTGTAACAAAATCAACATCGCTCGTTTCCTTATGAAATGCACCTAGTGCGATAGATCCGTAAATATATACCCCGACTATTTTTTCATCCAAAAAAATTTCTTTTAATTCTACTGTGTACCGCTCCATTAACCGTTGTACTTCCGTTGGTAACGCATGCTTCACTCCATTTTTCATATCTATCCCTCCAATAAAAAAGCCTTTGCAAATTCGCAAAGACTTCTTGTTTTATAAATATTTCTCGATTTCTTCGTAAACATCCTTCAAACGAGGATTTCCTTCTCCAACAATTTCTCCATTTACAAGAACGACCGGATAAAATAAATCTTCTTCCACTACGCGCTCTGCGAATGCTTTTTTATCCGCATCTTCTTGTTCTTCTTGGAAATCAATATACTCGAAATTAAATTTATTTTCTTGTCCTTCATATTTACGACCAATTGCCGCTTGTAACCATTCAAACGTTTCTGTTGAAGATGGCATTCCGACGCAGCTCGCACAAATTACTTTCGTCCCATACACTTGAACATTAACCATTTCTTCTCCCCCACTTCTTGTTCCAACAGTATATTCAGATGTCTTATTACATAAGCACATCATTTTACAAACTTATTCCATACCCCTATACTGAAAAAACACGATACAATATTTCGACAATAAAACAAGAAGAGAAAAAATAGATTTTCCCCTCTATCTTGATTATAATAAAACTGATGAAAGGAGTCGATAAAAATGGAAAACCCACATATGCAAGAACAAGTATTAGAAGTATTAGATAAATTACGTCCATTCTTACTTCGCGATGGCGGAGACGTTGAATTAGTAGACATTGAAGAAGGTATCGTAAAACTACGCCTTATGGGTGCATGCGGAAGCTGCCCAAGTTCTACAATCACACTAAAAGCTGGTATCGAGCGCGCGTTACTTGAAGAAGTACCAGGCGTTATCGAAGTAGAACAAGTATTTTAATCTAAAAGCGGAAGCGGCTCGTTCAGAACAGGAGGTCATTGGAGCTCCTGACGAAGAGGCGCTTTTTGCCTCACAGGAAGGCGCGAAATGGCCGACTGTTCTAGCCGCTGGAGCTAGATACTAATTAAAAGCGGAAGCGGCTCGTTCAAAATGTGAGGGGGATGGAGCTTCTGACATAGAGGCGCTTTTTGCCTCGGCGGAAGAAGCGAAGCCACCGAACATTTTAGCCGCTGGAGCTGGATATTATCTAGCGGCTCGTTCAAAGTCACTTGCTAAAAGGAGACCAAATTTGGTCTCCTTTTTTTATTCAAATTACATTTATCCGTTAACATCATAAAACAAAATTGGAAATCCTTCTCAAAAAATGCGATAATTAATACTATATAGTGAATCGTTCACACATATACAGTAAAAAAACATAGGGGGACGACAGATGCCAAAAATGGGGAACACTTTTGTAACAATCCAAGAACTAGAAAAGAAAAAAGAGTATTTATTAGGCCTTTCATCCGTTATACCAACATGGAATACAAGCTATCAATTTTTATTTAAAGAAATCCAGCAAGAATTATTGGGTAAAGTAAATGAAAAGCTCGAAAGGCATCAATTCGTTTTAAATATATGTACAGATCAACAGGTAGGGGCATAATGTATTACATAAAATTGTGGTATATAAAAAAGAGACCTCACTCGGTCTCTTTTTTATATTTTTAAGATAACCAATCTAATTTTCTAATCCCAAGCTTATCTACTGGTAAACGAAGTGAGCCATAAAAGTGCTTCATAAATTGCTCTGAGCGGTTTACATCGTGTAAAATGGCTTCTAAGCGATCTCTATATATGCTTTTTTGTTCTTCGTTTCCAGTTTGGTAATATCGTTCGACCGTTTCAAAATAGTGAAGCGGGAACAGGAGCCTTGCAAATAATAAACGCCAACCAAATGAGGACAGCGAGTAATTCCGTTCATAATCTGTAACAAATTGAACGATTGTTTGATCCCAGTCTTTCTTTTTTTCAATCATCATATAGCGAATCCATTCTGCTATATCTCGAGTTGGGTGATCATACACCCAATCAAAAGGAAGTTTGAGACGCTTCGTTTGATGCCATAATAAAGGTGTGAATCGTTCTTGGCAAATTGTCGCTGCATCAGTTAGTTGCGGCGTATCATCCATTTCTGTATCAACAACATATTGAATGGCATTTTCTGCAACTCCTAAGTAATACGGGAAGGATTCAATAAACAATTGATCGAATACGTCTGTAGGGTGGTTCATTACTTGTGATTGCCAAAACTTTTCTAACTGATCGAGTCTCTTTTCCCATAACGCTTTCCATTCACCAATGCGGCTTAATTGCTCGATTTCTTCTGGAAAGAATGCACCTCGTTTATGGAATATAGAAAGTTCACTTCCTAATGATGTAGCATGTCGTTCTAACGCTCGCATACCTTTTAATAAGCAGTAATTTTGTTCTTCTATCTCACTTACATAGTAGCCGTGTATAGTCGGAACGAAAGTCGCTACAGTTATATCCCCTTGCTGGTTCATATAGTCACTGAGCTTTTTCATCTCTACAAGTACTTCTTCCTCCATTTCTCCAATTGGAACAAGTACATAAATTTTGTTGCGAATCCAAAAGCTTTTATAGGGGCCAAGGGGGATTAATTCTTTAACATGCATGTGATAATGCTCATAAATATGCTGAATCATCGCAGTCGCCACCTATGGTTTTTCTTTATATATATGAGCTTGTGCTCGCCTTTCATTCCTATGCACAGGATAAAGCAACGAAACGTATACAAATACTAAAAAGAAAAAAAGGTGATAAACATGAAAGAATCAAATCAACTACAAGAAAGAGCATTACAACTATTACAAGAACGTGGTGTAACAATTGACGATATTGCTGAACTTGTTCATTTTCTTCAAAAAAAATATCATCCAAATTTAGAGATGTCAGAATGCCGTTACAATGTAGAACGTGTACTATCAAAACGTGAAGTACAAAACGCACTGATTACTGGTATCGAACTCGATGTCCTTGCTGAAAAGGGAATGCTAAGTGAACCGTTACAAGATATTGTAAAACGTGATGAAGGCTTATACGGAATTGATGAAGTTATCGCACTTTCTATCGTAAACGTGTACGGCTCTATCGGTTTCACGAACTTTGGATATATTGATAAATTAAAACCTGGTATTTTAGAATACTTAAATGATAAATCAACTGGAAAAGTGCACACATTCCTTGACGATATCGTTGGCGGAATTGCTGCCGCAGCTTCAAGCCGTTTAGCGCACCGAGCTGAGCACTCAGAATAATAATGTTTTCTAGGCCGTCAGTTTCATGCTGACGGCCTTTCGTATTCCATAAGCATAAATTCTCTTCCGCGACTCAAAAAAATAGTCCCTTGTTTAAATCCGATATTTTTATATACCGTAATCGCTCTTGTATTAAATGTTGCTACGCTTAATCGAAACATTTTTGCATTAAACTCTTTGGTGGCAAACGCTATTCCAGCTTGGAAGAATTCTTTCCCTATTCCCTTCCCAGTTAACGCCGGCTTCATGCCAAGTCCGATATCAATCACATCTTCTCCACCATATAAATTAGCATCTCTTCCACCTGGCACTTGTGCATTTCCTCCAAAACAAAAATAACCGATGAGATCTCCTTGATCGTCACAACAGCCATAATACGTTCCATCTAATAGCTCTTCTATTACTTCTTTCTCGCCTGAAAAACTATATAAACTATAAGGTTCCTCGTACGTCCACGTATTTATCTTCTTTGCTTCTTCTATCGTTAACTTATGTATATCCACTTTCTCTTTCCCCCTATTATATTTCTATTAACAATATTCGATATTCATCTTATAATTCATCTTTCTCAATATATTTTTTAAATTTATCGCTTCATTTTTATGGAAGATTTTTCTTATTATGTTACGATTAAACAGAATCATTACAAATAAGGTGGTGACAATTTGAATTACTTTTCTTATCTCTCCTCGGAAGAACGGCAAAATTTTTTCTATAAAGAACCTCTTAGTTTTTCAAAAAATATAGGGAAAGAACAACTAGCTTACGCACTAGGCGCCACACTATATACTCCTGGCACGAAAGAAACGATTGCGGAAGATATAATTAGAAAGAAACATGTGGATGCTACCTCAATTATTCTTTGTCTAGAGGACGCTATCAGCGATGAGGAAGTAAAACTTGCAGAGCAAAACATCGTCGTTCAAATACAGCAAATCGCTAACTTAGTCAGTGCCAACATACTAAATCAAGCAGACATCCCGCTTCTTTTTATTAGAGTTCGACAGCCAAGTCAACTGAAGACAATTGTTACTGAATTAGGTAGTGCTGTTCATTGTTTATGTGGTTTTGTCTTTCCAAAATTCACACCGATTAACGGAAAGACTTATATCGATCAGCTTGCATATATAAACGAGTTATACTCATTATCGCTATATGGCATGCCGATTTTAGAATCCCCCGAAATTATGTATAAGGAAACACGGGCAGAATCATTATTACAAATAAAAAATTTACTAGATTCTTATCACGATTACATCTTAAATGTACGTATTGGTGCTACTGATTTTTCAAGTATATTTAGTATTCGGCGCAATAAATACACACCTATCTATCATATTACTGTTGTCCGTGATTGTATTTCAGACATTATTAACGTTTTCTCAAGGGCAACAAATGAATATATTATTTCAGGATGTGTATGGGAATATTTTTCTAATGATCATGAAGAAGGGCTTATTCAAGAGGTATCACTTGACCATGCAAATGGCTTAATCGGAAAGACAGTTATTCACCCATCTCATATTAAAGTTGTACAGGCAATGCACATTGTCACAATGGAAGATTATTTAGATGCGAGATCAATTTTACAAAATGCAGATACGTATAATGGAGTGCTAAAAAGCAGTTTTTCTAACAAAATGAATGAAGTAAAACCTCATTATAGCTGGGCTCGCAAAACCATTTTAAAATCTAATATTTACGGGGTGCTACATGAAAACAAACAATTCACCGATCTCCTTATTACAAACGCAAAGCAACACGTATAACGTTTTAAATAATATACAAGTCCATGTAGAAGTACGTGATAATCCATATAATTTAGCGCTAGACAATCTTTTTCAAATGGCTGCGAGAATAAATAAGAAACGTAGTTTTTTATTTGTGAGTACAATCCTTGGAAAGCATCTTCCTATTAAACCTGCAGTCTCTCTATCAAGTGGAGTTGCTCTCGCTGCAAGATATATGGAAATACTACATAATATTTCTCATCCATTTCAAAAAGAAATTTTAAATCTCATTTCATTAGAAATTGATGAAATCCCAGAGGAAGTATTTCGTTATCAATATCCTCTGCAAGAAGAAGTTTTGTTCATCGGATTCGCTGAAACAGCGACATCACTTGGTCATTCTATGTTTCAATGCTTTCAAAATGCAAAGTATGTACATACAACTAGGGAATCGATACCCCACCTAGAATCTGTCATTACATTTGAGGAAGAACATTCTCATGCAACATCACACCGTTGTTATGTAGATGAAAGCTTTTTTCAAAACAACAATCCAATTGTTCTCGTAGATGATGAGATGACAACAGGAAAAACAGCATTAAATATTATTAGATCTATTCAAAATAAATTCCCACGAGAAGAATATATAATTGCTTCTTTATTAGACTGGCGTTCTCATACTAATAGAAAACAATTTAAACAATTAGAAGAAGAACTTCAAATTAAGGTTCATGTTATTTCTTTATTAGAAGGCAGTATTCATACAACTGGCCAACCATTAAATATTGCAAAAAAAGAGATTCAAATTGAAGAAACAAAACCTGATTTCAAAAAACATACCCTTACCTGCCTAAAATCACCCTATACATCAAATTATATAAAATATACTGGGCGATTTGGCATTTCAGCATATGAACAAAAGCACATTCATTCTTTCGCCCAAGAAGCAGGAAAAACTTTAAAAAGAGAAAGAATGGGAAAACAAACACTCTGTCTCGGAACGGGTGAATTTATGTATATCCCAATGAAAATTGCTGCTGAAATGGGTGAAAATATTTTATATCAATCTACAACAAGAAGCCCTATCCATTCTGTTTCAAATGATGTGAACTACGCCATTCATAATCATTTCTCATATCCAAGTCCTGAAGATTCTACTATTACAAATTACTTTTATAATATTTCACCTCATGATTACGATGAAGTATTTGTTTTCATTGAGCGTGATTTAGGGGAAGAAGCCCTATCTCCTCTTCTACAGCAGTTACAAACAGTTATTCCTTTTATTCATATCGTCTCATTTTCAAATAGCATAGAAAAGGAAGGTTGATAATTATGGTAAAATTAAATTCTCATATTAGTAGTTACAATCCAAATGATGCTATTTTTCTATTAAAAGATATTAGTGATTTAATGAAAGAAAGTTCCACGGAAACTAGAGAACAAGCAATTCAAGCTGGCACACATTATTCCGAAATGTTACCAATGGAATATAAACCCTCTAAAGCGTATATGGATTTATTCTTTTCTTCCCTGCAACAATACAAACACAAACTAGCCATCGCTGTTGGAGTTGTCGCCGAACAGATTATACAAACTAAAGGAACTAACCTTGTCCTCGTTTCATTAGCTCGTGCTGGTACACCTATTGGCATTCTTATCAAACGCTACATACGCTATCAATACGACCTTGATGTACCTCACTATTGTATTTCTATTGTTCGCGGACGCGGTATTGATGAAAATGCACTCCATTATATTTTGGAACATCACCCTAAAGAAACAATTCAATTCATTGATGGGTGGACTGGAAAAGGTGCAATAAAAAAAGAATTAGAATATGCCGTACACACATTTAACGAACGAAATAATACACACATTTCTCATTGTATGGCTGTGCTTGCTGATCCCGGTTACTGTACTTCAATTTACGGTACACGTGAAGATTTTCTTATTCCTAGCGCTTGCTTAAATGCAACAGTCTCTGGACTCATTAGCCGCACTGTACTAAATGACACCTATATCGGTCCAAATGATTTTCATGGTGTTAAATATTATAAAGAGCTAGAACAAGAAGACTTATCAAATTTATTCATTGATGAGGTAACAGATTTATTCCCTTCTGTTCATTCTCATATAGATAATCAATTACGTTATATTACTTCAACTTACACTGATCCCTCTTGGCAAGGATTAAAAGATATACAGTCTATCCAAAATCACTTTGAAATTGACGATATTAACTTAATCAAACCAGGAGTGGGCGAAACAACTCGTGTATTACTCCGGAGAATACCATGGAAAATTTTAATACGGAAGCAAAACAATCCCGATTTAAAGCATATTTTACTTCTCGCTAAAGAAAAGAATGTCCCTATTGAAATCTATGAGAATATGGCTTATTCATGTTGCGGGCTCATTAAGCCTCTTAGGAAGGAAACAAGATGATTTTCGCCAGTGATCTTGATCAGACGCTTATTTATTCCCGGAAATCGTTTCGTGCCCCTATAGAAGATGAATCAATTCAACTCATTGAAACTATAGATGGGAAAGAAATTTCTTTCATATCACATAAAACCATTTTACTACTAAAAAAATTACAACTGCACTCACATTTCATCCCAGTTACAACAAGAACTATTGAGCAGTTTCAGCGTATTGCTTTATTCCAAGACGAAATCATTCCCGAATACGCCATTACAAGTAACGGCGGCAATATCCTTCATAACGGGAAACAAGATGGTACTTGGAACAGGAAAGTAAAAGAAAGACTATCGGTTGAATGTATAGAGAGAAACGACATACTAAAGGAATTTGGACAAATAGCTCATAAGGATTGGGTTATATCGCAAAAAACAGCTGATGATCTATTCCATTATTGCATTATTAAACGGGAGAACATTCCTTATGATGAATTATCATCCTTCACTTCCTGGTTAGACAAACAAGGCTGGAATCATTCACTTCAAGGTAGAAAGCTATACTTTGTACCAAAACCAATTAATAAATGGGACGCCGTGCAATATATAAAAGAAATTTTGCAAATAGATACGATTATTACAGCTGGGGATTCTTTACTTGATTTATGCATGCTTGAAAAGGCGAACCATGCCTTCGCACCACTTCATGGTGAGTTAGGGGCAATGCATGATAACTTACAACCCCATATTTTAAAAACAGACGCAATCGGCATATATGCCGCAGAAGAAATCGTAAATAAATCACTTCAAATTATTCACAGTTCATTACCTACCTCATGATCATCATATGCACAATTGCATACGCACCGCGGTTAAACAGATGGTACAATTTATTTGAATCGCTGTTGCTACACTTCTTGATTAGAGAAAAGGCGTTAAAACGGAAATTAGCGTCTTATCAACCTCAAGCAATTGGCACATTTTGTCATCTTAAAAGACACTCCACGAGTGTCTTTTTTTCTATATCCAACAAGGACTTACTCATTTCAAAGTATAAATACATAAAATAATGTAAATCATGACACGCATGAATCACTTTCTAAAAGTTATAAAGTAGATTCAAAATAAAAAGCACTCTTAACTAGAGTGCTTTTTACTTTCAAACAAGGAGGCTACATATATGGATAGTACTCTCGTATTTAACTTTGGCATTGGTATTGTTATCATTTTATTTGTTTTCTTTGTACTTTGTATGAGTGGTGTGTAACAGTCTTTTATGCTGATAACTCTTTTAAAGTATCACTTAATTTGAACTTTCTTAATTGTAATGACGCAATCAATGCTGCCCCCGCTCCAAGCATCACGCTAGCTAAAGCCAGTATGACCACTTGATTATACGGAATAATAATAACCGTTAACTCTAAGCTTGATAACACTATATAACTAAACAAAATCCCACCAAAAATGCCAATGCAACCAGCTATCGCTCCAAGTAAAGTTCCCTCTAATAAAACGATCCTTCTCATTTGCTTTGGGATAGCTCCTACCGCACGAATCATACTAATTTCAGCACGTCTTTCATGTAAACTTGCTACTATCGCATTCATTAATCCTATACCAGAAATAATGAAAACAATTACAACTAACAAGCTAATTAACATCATCATTTGCGATAATAACTGCTCTTGTTCTTTCAATAAATCATAACTGTTTATAACTTCTATATTCTCTTTATTCTTTGTAATTTCTTTTACTTGCTTCTTAATTGCTTCAAATGACTGATTAGAATTTGTCATAATTTGAATCGCTTCATATCCTTGTACGTGAAACTTATCGCGAGCCCATTGTTCATTTACAAAAACATCTAACCCTCTTAACCTTAATCCTTGCTCAATAATTGAAACGACTTTAATCGTTTGTTTTTCTTTTCCCTTTCCTTGTACTTCAAACGTATCTTGCAACTGAATCCCTAAATTTTTAGCCACTTCCTTCGTAATGACTCCCTCACCATCTTCTAATGGCTTATTTAAAGTTTGTCCTGCAATCACTTTCGCCTTTGTTACTTTCTGATACGCTACAATATCATTACCTACAACTTCCATTGAATCAGAGTTCAAATTGTTTTTTTTCATAAATTCATACCATTCTTGATTCGCTTTTTTAAAGTCATAATTCACAAGCTTTGCTGTAAAGTCAGTAGCATTCCCAACACTCGTCTCTACACCATCAATTTTTTTAACCTTCTCCATCCAACTAAACGGTAATGTTTCTATTCCTTGTGACTCTACTGGAATTCTTACTACTAAGTCCGCTGGTAAATGTTTTTGTAATCCTTTTTTCATACCTTCATACATAGAGTTTACATACATCGTTCCAACAAGTGCTAACATAAAACCAAATGCTAGTATAGCAACCGACACAGCTGCCTTATTTCGATAACGAATGACATTCCGGCTACTAATCGTCGTTTCAATTCGTAATATCATTTGAATCGGTTTTGCAATCACTGGTGCTATCACGCGAATAAATAACGGGATCGCAAATAACAAACCGACCGCGAATAAAAGCGCTCCTATCGCACTTGGATTAAAACCGATATACTCCTCTAATACGCTACCTGCTAGCCCAATAACAGTACCAATAATTAAAATGCTAAGGCTAAAAGCACTCCATCTTTTTTCTTTCTTCTCATTACTAGGAAGACCTGGGCGGAGTGCTTGAACTGGTGGAATCTTTCTAACCATGAAAGCTGGTATAATAGCCCCTATGATAGACATAACAATCCCTAGTAAAAAAGTAATGAGTAAAATCTCACTTAAAATCGAGAATGATGCTTCCCCTGCCCCCTCAATATTCACCCATTTGTTAATGAATGATGCTGCAATTGTTTGCGTACCTGCCCCAAGAATAACCCCTGCTAACGATCCGATCGCTCCGATGCATAAAGCCTCTAATAAAACGACTACTATAATTTGATTTGGGTTACTACCGAGTGCACGTAATAATGCCCATTGCTTAAATCGACTTCTGACAGATAAGAAGAAACTTCCCATTATTAAAAGGGCTACTACAAATAAGGCAATACCACCTAAACTAAAAATTAAAGGCTTCATTACATTTAGTCGTTCAAATGCCTTATCGACATAAGTACGTTGATCCACCTTTATATTTTCTATCTTCTTATTTACATCAAGAGCAATCGCCCTTTTCACATTTACATCGGCTGTTTTCACTTGAACGAGATTAAACTGATTTGGTAGATTTAATTCTTTTTGAAGCCACTGGATTGGAAAATAAGCCCCATGCCCCATTGCCGCCATTAACGGCGGATTTAAAATGCCGACGACTTTCACATTCTTTTCTCCATGTTGTGGGAATGGCAGTTTAATCGTATCTCCCAATCGTATATTTTCACGTTCTGTATACCCTTTTGTCAGCGCTACTTCAGCACCTTTTTTCGGATATCGCCCTTCTACTATTTTATAAGAATGCATTTCTGGAGAATCTTGCTCAACACCCCAATAGGGCGGTTTTCCCGATAACTCTTTATAATGCGGAAAAGGATATGGTATAAGTGCTTTTGATATTTTCTCAGCATTTTCTAAGCCATCTATTCCCTTTAAACTTTCATTATTTAAATACATATCGTTTTTTATATAGCCAAATTGTAAATTATAATCTCCATATCGGCTTACTACTTGTTCCTTCACACTCTTCTCTACTGATTGATTTCCTAGCAATAACATCGTCGCTAACATAACACCTAAAGCTGCACCGAGAGCAATCAACATATTTCGCAGCCAATTTTGTTTCATCGATTTTACTGCATACTTAATTACCCATCGCATCACCTTTACCCCCTACTTTAAAGTGGCGATTCATAATCTCTTGAATGTGAGTAACTTGTTGTGGGATATTTCGAAACTTCCACCCTTTACTTTCAGCATGTTCATGAATCACTTCACCATCTAATAAGAAAACAACTTTATCCGCATGAGCCGCTACGAACGGGTCGTGCGTTACAATAACAGCTGTTTGCCCTAACTCATCACACGCATTGCGAAGTGCCGCAATTATGTTTTTGCTATTTTCCGAATCTAATGCCCCTGTTGGCTCATCCGCTAATATAATTGCCGGTTCATTTGCAAAAGCTCTTGCTATCGCAACCCTTTGCTGTTGCCCGCCTGATAACTGTGCTGGTAAATGTTTTTCTTTTTCCTTCAATCCAACAAGTTCTAATAAACGAGTTGCTGTCACCGTTGCCTTCTTTTGCGAGACATTATCTAACAGTAACGGTAACCCTACATTCTCTTCTGCACTAAACACTGGAATCAAATTAAACTGCTGAAAAATAAAACCGATTTTATGCCTTCTAAATAAAGCGAGCTCTTTTTCTTTTAATGTGGAAATCTCTGTACCATCAACTCGAATACTACCTACCGATGGAATATCTAATCCACCTAACAACTGAAGTAAGGTCGTTTTACCCGAGCCACTTGCTCCCATAATACAAACGAAATCTCCTTTTTGAATTTGAAGATTAATGCCTTTTAATATCTTGACTTTACTATCTCCAATATCAAATGATTTTTCTAACCTTTCAATCTCAATAATATTCATCCCCATATCCCCTTCTCTCTCTATTTATCAATCTATATATTCTATTCAAAATACAAACTTCCTACTATTTTGTATTTTTTTGTAACATACTAATATTTCTCATGTCAGAAAAATTGACTCTCGTAAAAAAAGTAACCATAATAGTTACACGAATACATAAAAGCTATTCACATATCCACAAATAGGAGGAAGAAAAATGAAACATGTAATCGTTTATGCACACCCGAATACAGAAAGCTTCAACCATGCGATTTTAGAAACGGTAAAAAGTGAATTAGAAGGAAAAGGTCACGAAGTACGCGTTCGCGATCTATACGAATTAAACTTTAATCCAGTATTAGGCGCTTCCGATTTCATCTCATTTTCTCAAGGAAATACACCAGAAGATATTAAAGAAGAACAAGAGCATATCTCTTGGGCTGATAGCATTACATTCATTTATCCAGTGTGGTGGGCGGGACTTCCTGCTATTTTAAAAGGATACGTTGACCGTGTATTTAGCCACGGATTCGCTTATGCTTACGGTGAAAACGGTATTGAAAAGTTATTAAGCGGTAAAAAAGGATTGTTATTATCTACAATGGGAAATACGAAAGAAGCATACACAGCAGGCGGCATGTTTGATGCAATGAAGAAAACAGCGGATGTTGGTATTTTTGAATTTACAGGCATTGAAACAATTGAGCATACATTCTATACAAGTGTTCCTTCTGTGGATGACAGTGTGCGTAAACAATATCTTGAAGAGGTTAAAGACGTTGTGAATCGTGCATTCTAATAAAAAACTCCGGTTGTTAAAACCGGAGTTTTTTTATTTCACCATTAATTTCGGAATATATCTTTGAAGAATGCTTTCTAATTCATTCATATCTTCCTTTCTAATAAGTAAATTCACATTGTCATTCATTTTTTCTCTCCCGCGATATAAAAATATATTTTCTTTTGGATTTTCCCATGTTGATGTTTTATAGCCTTTCAATTCTTCATATGAATAAAAGTTTAATCCATCTATTACACCTTTTTCATATATTTGTACACTTTTAATAAGATGTATAGCTATTAAAGTCATAAAACAACTTGCTACAGCATGAATACCTAGCTGAATAAAAAACTGTTCAACTGTATCAATATCGCCACTTACGTACTGAGCATATATATACATACATTGTCCAATGAAATATGTTGGTCCAAGTAATGCAATCCAACGTCTTTTCACCCGAGGATACATTGCAATAAGTTTTCCTGCGCTTTTTTTCATTTCATTTATTTTATATATTTTCCATAGAACAAAGAACAAAACGCATAATGTAAAAACAAGCATAATACATGACATCCAGTACATTCTTATTCCTCCCTTATATCAATACATTTAAATTTTACATTCCGTATACCTATAGTACATATGCAATTATGCATAAAAAAACAGGTAACCTCTTCCGGCTACCTGCATTTCATTACATCTTCTCAATCCACTCCGTCAAGTTATGCACAACTTGCGTCGGTTGTACTTCGTATTCTGTTAACTTCTCCACAGTTGTGACTCCAGTGTGGACAAGAAGCGTATGCATACCAGCATTTATTCCTGCTAAAATGTCTGTATCGTAGTTATCCCCAACCATTAATGCTTCATTCTTTTCTATGCCAAGCACTTTCAAAGCTTGTTCCATAATGATTGATTCTGGTTTTCCGATAAAGATTGGATCCACACCTGTTGATACTGCTACAACTGATGTTAATGAGCCGTTACCTGGTAATAATCCTCGCTCAGTTGGGATGGCAATATCCCCATTTGTAGAAATAAACGTCGCGCCATTACGCACAGCAAGACACGCTTTTGCTAATTTTTCATATGTGATGTCACGATCTAAACCAACAACAACGAAATCAGGATTTTCATCCACAAGTTCAAATCCTTTTTCCACAAGTGCATCGTGTAAGCCTTCTTCACCAATCATATATACAGTTGCGTCTTGTTTACGTTCATAAATGAAGTTCGCAGTCGCCATACTCGTTGTGAATACTTGCTCCGCTTTCGCTGGAATATCGAAACGAACAAGCTTTTCTGCCACTTGTTCTGGTTTGCGAGTTGAGTTATTCGTAACGAATAAATATGGAATGCCGCGCTCTCCTAATGCTTTTACGAAGTCGCTTGCTTCTTCAATTTGTTCTTCTCCGCGGTACATCGTACCGTCTAAGTCAATTAAGTAACCTTTATACATCGATTATGTCTCTCCTTCTATGCTAACGTTCTCACCTTATCATACCACTCTTATATTACCCGCTTTTCCAAAAGAAAAAAACGCTTTACCTTAAAGCGCCCCATAACGTTCATTTTTTCTCTTTTATTTGGTAAGAACAACTACAATCGCCCTCGCACATATTTGCTAGCGTTTTCACTTCTGCGTTCGTAAATAAACGCTTATACATTTCTTTTTCATCTTCACACACTTGCGGGAATCTCTCGGCAATTTCCTTTAACGGACAGTTTTGTTTTTCAATTACGAAAGATTTCTCTCCATCTCTCTTTATTTGAACCATATAACCATTTTTCTCTTGCATAGCTGCTATCTCTTGCACTTTATATGCTAAATTCTTTTGATTACTCACTCTCTTTTGTAACTGTTCTTCCATTCGCTTCGTTCTCTCTTTTAAAACGTAACGAAGTATTTTTTCATCGCCCATTCGAGCTAAATCTTCTAGCATATCAATCGCAAATTGCTTATACTCTTTCGGGAATGTATCTTCTCCCTTTTCGCTTAATCCATACAAATAAGTTGGTCTTCCGACATGTTGCCTTACCATCTTAGAATAAATGAGTCCGTCTTTCTCAAGATTACTTAAATGTCTTCGAATCGCCATTTCTGTAATCTCTAAAACGTCAGCTAGTTCCGCTACCGTGTGCTCTCCCTTTACTTTCAACAATTGTACAATCTCGTCTTTCGTAGTACGTGCTTCCCCCATACTTCACCCTTCTCCCTTTTCTTTCTCACATACAATATAAGATCCCCAAAAGGCATTCTCTGGGGATCTTATAAGCATAATTATTCTGGTACAAATGCAGATACAGGTCCTAATTCCTTTTCTAAATAACTGCGAATATTTGCTGGGTATTTCTCTACCACTGCAATATGTTTTTGAATCGTCTTATATAATTCATCATGATTCATTTGAATATAATCTTGCGTAAGCATTTTTCGAAGAAGGATAATTTCTTTCATCCCTTGTCCATCTTCTTCACTTATCACTCGCTCATCCATTAAAATATCAATAATATCTTCATAGCTTCCTGGATCGCGCATAATAAATCCATCAATCATCGCATTCCCGACATCTAATACAGTATCAATAATAAGATGGGCTATGCGCTCTAATGCGTAAAATTCAAACTCGGTTTCATATATCTTTTTCTCTTGAAATGTACTTGTTGCTCGTTCTAAACATACTAGCATTTGTTCTATTTTCTTTCTGTCTACAAAATACATGAATGTCACCTACCTGGAAATTAAAGCATTTACATTTTAATTGTAACGCTTTCTTCTGAAAAAATCGACAATTTTTCGAATTCACCTTTTCTCCGTTATTTGTTATAGTTATATTTGTATGATTTTTGAAATTGGAGGAATGGAATCTTGGAACGTGAACTCGCACTAGAAATTGTCCGTGTAACAGAAGCAGCAGCCTTAGCATCCGCACAGTGGATGGGCCGCGGAAAGAAAAATGAAGCAGATGATGCAGCAACTACAGCAATGCGTGATATGTTCGATTCAGTAAACATGGCAGGTACAGTTGTAATTGGTGAAGGAGAACTTGATGAAGCACCGATGTTGTATATTGGTGAAGAACTAGGAACAGGTAACGGTCCAGAAGTAGACATCGCCGTTGATCCATTAGAAGGTACAAACATCGTTGCAAAAGGTCTTGCAAATGCAATGGCAGTTATTGCAATCGCAGACAAAGGGAACCTTCTTCATGCTCCTGATATGTACATGGAAAAAATCGCGGTTGGTCCAAAAGCAGCTGGTAAAATTAGCTTAGATGATCCAATTGAAAAAACAATTGAAATTGTAGCAGAAGCTAACAATAAAAAGATTCGCGATCTAACAGTTATCGTTCAAGAACGTGAACGTCATCAAGATATTATTGACCGTGTTCGTGCAAAAGGTGCACGCGTAAAATTATTTGGTGACGGTGATGTTGGTGCGTCAATCGCAACAGCACTACCTGGAACGGGTATCGACTTATTCGTAGGTATTGGCGGAGCTCCAGAAGGTGTTATTTCTGCAGCAGCATTAAAGTGCCTTGAAGGTGAAATGCAAGCTCGCTTAGTTCCAATGAACGAAGAAGAAGAAGCTCGTTGTCGTGAAATGGGATTAGAAGATCCTCGTCAACTTCTTATGTTAGATGACTTAGTATCTGGGGATGATGCAATCTTCTCAGCAACTGGTGTATCTGCTGGTGAGTTATTAGACGGTGTTAAATTCCTTGGCGGAGACTTAGCTGAAACATACTCTATCGTAATGCGTTACAAAACAAGAACAGTACGATTCATTAAAACACATCACCATTTAGATCATAAACCACACTTAAACTTAGATATTTAATAAAGGAGCCATGTGTATGGAAGAACGTTTCTTTCTGTACGACGATACTGTCGCTACAAAAACTCGTTTCGTTAGCTTTATGGGAGAAAATGAGCGTCACGATTTAGCGCTATTATACTCCGATCGTCATTACGGTAAAACAATTGTCCTTGATATGCAACGCAATAAATTTGCAATCATCGGTGCTGACGATTTAAACGAACCAGGCTACTTAGAGCATGCATTTTCTATGACTGAAGAAATTGCAGAAGAACTACGCTCATTTTTATTTGAACTTATATAATTTATCTTAGGCACCAGCTTTTTAGCTGGTGTTTTTCATTATAATTATTTTAAATTTTCAATCTTTTAATTATAATTAAGAATAAATCTATTTGGATGAACACTCCCCCACTTAGCAAAGCTTGAAGTGGGGGTTTCTAACGTTTCGACCTAACGGACGATTAACGTCAGGGGAGTTAACACATTAGCGAGCTGTTTCACACCTAACCCCTCTATCCCATTTGTCCATGCATTTGGGATTACTTTTCGTAAAATGTTAGCCGCAGCATTTACATCTGCATGAATTAAAGTTTTATTTGCTGAACAATATATGCCGCGCTTTATTCGTTTTCCTGAAAAAGTTGTATTTTGGTCATTTTCTCCATACGTTGGAATGAAGTCGTTATCCAGAAAACTTGCTTTCGATGTATATGATTCTTCAGTTACAATAACTTGAATGCCTACAGCATTTGCTTTGTATGTAATCATTTGAATCAATAAACTATGTGGGATATGACAAAACGATTGGTTATTTCTTTTTCCCATATTTGTTTCTTGTTTCCAACTTTTGTTTTGACCAATAACGATTTTACAAACATCTTCTTCTTGTGCTAGTTTTACGATATGGTGACTAACTTTATGGAAGACGTCTTTTATTTTCAAGTAACGTTTTTGATGAAGTTTTTCTATCCTTTTAGAAGTAAAAGGTCCTTCATTCGTTTGTTTTCCATTTCTAAGAATGCTTGTAAAATGACTCTTCATTTTGTTGTAATATTGATTTATGCTTTTGACATGTTTGCCCTTAACAAGGACAGGTTTCATACCTGTGTTTGTTACGATGGTTGCAAGGTTATCAATACCTAAATCAATACTCATATAACGAGCATTCTCTTCAATAATTTGTTGTTCAGAAGGAACATCAATTACCAATTCCACTACATATTCATTGTATTTTGGAATCACACGAACTTGTTTCAGTTTACCTTCAGTGAAACCTAGTTTCCCAATATTTAATTGCAATTTCGTCTTTGGAAACTTTAAAAATCTACTGTTTTTAATGATGCAATCTTGGTTTGTATACAGAATCTCTTTTTCAGAAGAACGAATATACTTTGGAATCCTAGGCATTCCAGCATATTTGTTTGGATTCTTTTTATAGTCTTTTAAACTAGCAAAAAAAGATTTCCAATTTTGGAACACACCTTTCATGATTGACTGGCTACATTGCGTAGGCAAAGCTCGATAATCATTTTGAATCATAGCCTTAAATAGTGCATCTAGAAAGTTGTAATCTACATAAGGTTTTTCAAAATTAGGTTCTGAAAAAAAATTACATGTAATCTCTTTCTGTTCTTCTTTAGGCTTTAATTTCTCTTTTTCCAATTTCTTCTGATAGGCAAGAAGTTGTGTGTCATTCATCTTACCAATATTTTTATGAATATGATCCAGAACTTCTTTTTGCAATGGCTGTAACTCTTTTTCTTGTGTTAATCCAGTGTACACCTGGCGTATATAAAAGTTTGTAGTGTTGTACATATTCTTAGCGTTATGACAACATTCTTGAAAATAAGAATACATACGATGCCCTTTTTTAATCCAAATTTGAAGAGTTTTATAGTTTGATGGATTTTCTTTTGCCATTTTATTCACCTCCTTGTTAAGGATATTATAGCAAAAAAAGAACATACGTTTCTGTTTTTCTCAAAAATAAAATATTTCTTTCGATTCACCTCACCACCTTCACTTACGTTTAGAGGTGGGGGGCCTCTCGAAAGGCATGATAGACAGGACGTTTACGACGTATGCCAACAACTACTTTGTAATGGACCAGCAATTGGATAGAATTACTCTCAAAAAAGCACCGTGCTTTTTCAAGGGAGTAGTCTGCCCATTCCCATTACAAAGGAGCGTATTGCATCTGTAGTATGATGTTTACGGAGGTTCCTCTTTGGGGAACCTCCTTTTATTTTTGTCTTTTTCTCATGCCTTCATACTACAAGACATCCAAATAGCTGTATTACGTTCCTTTACCACTACTATAAGAGGTGAAGGAAAATGCAGAAAGTACAACTTTCTTGGAGTTTATATGAAAACGAGCAAAACACAATCGAAAAATATTGTAAAAATTGCAGACGTACTACCCTATTTACCGACACAAATATTCGTAGGCATAACGCCAACGGAAAAAACATATACCGCTTTGCCATTTATAAATGTCCGAAAGACCATACGTGGAATCAAAAACTTCGTATTTATAAAGCATTTACTGATCACGTTGAAACAGTCGATATGACGCAGCAGGATCAGCCAGAAACAACTACTACCATTTCCATTACGCAACATCAAGAAAGCGGCATAACCGAAATCACGATCGTATTAGATATTGTTTTCGGTTCCCACCGCATCGATAAAGCCTTATCCACATATATTTCCGACTGGAGCCGTACACGCATTGTGGATAAAATTAAAAATGGGGATATTCAATTAAACGGACAACAAATGAAGCCAAATACAATACTTTCTGAAGGCGATCGTATCTCGATTTGTTTATAAATGAGAATATGCAAAAAATCCTCTTACAATCGTAAGAGGATTTTTTTATTTCTTCACTTTTCGTAATACAAAATGTGCGCAACCGAAGTTACAGTACTCGTATAAATACTCCGTTAACGTACTAATTTTCGTATCATATGTCGCACGTTGGTTACTATCATCAAAGAATCCGCGCAATCTAAGTTGCTCATATCCCCAGTCCCCAACGATGTAATCATATTTATTTAAAATTTCTGCATAGCGCTCTTTAAATGCTTCTTCACTAAAACCGTCACGAAAGTTTTTAATTACTTCGTACTGAACATTATTAATGCTCACCGTAGCATGAATCTCTTGCTTTTGCTCCATCATTAACTTCCTCTCTAAGCATTCTTCTTTTTATCGTATCACAAAGCATAACAACCAACAATTTCAAATACAAAAAATTGCAAATTAGTACATGCTATGGAGAAGGAGGTGATACATCGTGAAAAAACAAATTTTACTTTCCCTTCTCACTCTTTCCTTATTTGCAGGCTGCCAATCAGCGAACAAAGCTGAAATGGAACGTGAAGAAGGAAGCCGTGTTCTTGTTTCCAATAAAAACGACATGTATCATACGGAAAATACAAATACAAGACTCACAAGAGTCGGTTATTCTTCTAAACAAAAGCATGAAGTATCTAACAAACAAGTAGGGGCCATTAATCGCGAGAAGGTCGCTGAAATGATTACAAGCATGACAGTCAAACTTCCTGACGTTACAAACGCTGCTACACTCGTTACTGATGATGAAGTGTTCGTTGTATACCGTGCAAACACAACGGATCCAAAACTCGTAGCGGATCAAGTATATAGAGCTGCTTTGTCTATCGTTCCTCGCTATTATAAAGCATATGTATCAACAGACCAAAAGTTGATTTCTCAAATTCAAGGGCTTCAATCTGGCGCATTAAATGATACAGAATATACACAAAGCCTCGATATGTTAAAACGAGAAATGAGTAAAAATCCTCATTTGAACAATACGGGAGATCAGACTTTGAATGATATGATTAAAAAGTAAAACAGGTGGAGAAAATCTCCACCTGTTTTACTTTTTATTTTTTATTACGATCCGCATAAACCTCCATCGCATCACACATAAACTGCGCTAATCCCTCACCAAACTTATCAATATTTTTCGTAAAACGCTCATCAGCGACGTACATTTGACCGAGTCCTTTAAAAGCATCTAACGAATATTCACCGAAGTTTTGCAAGTAATCGTACCATACTTTAATAGCTGCCTGCGCCTCTTTAGAATCTGGTGCATCGTGTCTAAGCGTTGCTAAATTTCTATAAATAGCATTAAACTCCTCTTGGTTCTCTTTTGACATACCTTTTGCATATTCGTTCGCTTTATCTACAGCTGCGTCTCCCCATTTTTCACGTGCTTCTTCTTCATATGGGTTATGGCTGAAATCGAATCCTTCAAATTTCTCTTTATTCGTCATTTCAATCTCTCCTTTTGTATGCTGAATTGTTTTATCAATCGTCGCAATCACCTTATCTAATCTGGCACGCTTTTCAAGAAGCATCTTCTTATGAAGCTGTAGTGCCTCTTCGCGATCAAATGATGGACTCATGATAATCTCTTTAATTTTCTTCAAAGGGAAGCCAAGCTCTTTAAAAAACAAAATTTGCTGCAATGTCTCTAAATTTTCATTGGAATACAGACGATATCCAGACTCTGTCGTCTCGTCTGGGGTTAACAACCCAATTTCATCGTAATGATGCAGTGTGCGCACACTAATTCCAACTAAATCAGCTACTTCTTTTACTCTCATTGTCATTTGTATCTCCCCCTTAGTACATACGATAAAGTATGACGCAACGTTAGAGTCAATAAGTAAATTCATTTTCTTTCTAAAAGTTTCATCTCTCCCCTATTTCATGCATAATAGATATGTACATATATTAGAAAGCGGTGAAAGTATGGTTTCAAATACTGTAATTGCCAGCATCATTTTTCAACTTATTGTCTCGATTCTGGTCCCAATTATCGTACTCGTTTATTTCCGTAAAAAATATAATATGAATTGGAAAGTGGTCGGCGTTGGTGTTCTTATCTTTATCGGATTCACCCAAATTCTTGAAACACCATTCCACCTATTTATGCGCGGTAATCCAACAATCGCTCCATTTTTAGAAAATCCGTTTGTCTTCGCAATTTATGGCGGATTGACTGCTGGTATTTTTGAAGAATTAGGACGCTTCGTTGCCTTCTTCTTCTTACTAAAAAAATATCTAGAATATAAAGATGGCTTCGCTTATGGAATTGGTCACGGCGGAATTGAATCTATTTTAATTGGCGGTTTTTCTGCATTACAAGCATTAATCTTTGCTAATTCTATTAACGATGGTAGCTTCGCTCGACTGATTGAACAAAAACCCGAGCTTAGCATTTTACAGGACATGTTAATTCAGCAACCTGCCTACTTATACTTCCTTGGTAGCTTAGAAAGAATTATGGCACTCGTGCTTCAAATCGCCTTTACAATGCTTGTTTTATACGCAGTCAAACAGAAGAAATATATCTTCCTAGTATACGCTATACTATTCCACGCATTTGTAGACTTTTTCGCGGCACTTTACCAAACAAAAACAATCAATATCTTTGTTGCCGAAGGAATTACCCTTCTCTTCACAATTGGGGCTGTCGTTCTTATTCGCAAGATGAAAGCGAAATTAATGAGTGTGCCGGAGTAAAAAATACCCCACCGATTGGTGGGGTATTTTTTATGGATTGTCGCAATGGTGATAGCTTTTTCCTTCTTGCAGCTCCCTCTTTGTTTCTGCATCTATAACGATATATTTATGAAACTCTTCTACTTCATTTTGAGAAAAGGAAGCGAAAAAATAAACTTGGCGATCAGGATGAACAAAAAAATCTTGAAGCATCACACTACTCCGACAACCCATGGCTGTTTTTTGTAGGAAAGAAAATTCTTCATCAGCCACTTCTTTAAATAAGATTTTTTTCCGAACACTATATGCTGCATTATTGTATTCTTTATAGATTTTCTTGTCTAACTGTTTATAAAAAACATCCTCACTCACAAATGACTTATTTCGATTGCTTGGATAATTTAGTTTTTGATTCGACTCTGCATAAGTTGTGGACAAGTGTATAAAAAAACAAAGACTAAATACAATACATATTATTTTATTCATGATTGCACCTCAAATGTTCATTATCCACATTACTTTTCCACATATTTAAATCCATATGCCGTTTTCCAAGAAAAAGGAATTATTTCCACATTTGTCGAAGTATATAGCGTCAACTTGAAAGATGGGGATGAATTATGAAGAAAATTATTGTAATACGACATTGTTCAGCAACTGGGCAAAAACGTGATGCTGAATTAACGACCGATGGAAAAGACCAAGCAAATACCCTTGCTACATTCCTCTTAGAAAATCATCTACAAATCGATCATATTATTTCAAGCCCATTTGTCCGAGCTATCGATTCCATTCGGCCCTATGCGCTCCAAGCTAACTTATCTATCCAAGAAGATGAACGATTAACTGAACGCATATTGAGCAACGTTCCAATGGATGATTGGATGCAAAAACTAGAATCTACTTTTACAAATATAGATATTGCCTTTTCAGGCGGAGAGTCAACAAAACAAGCAACAGACCGTGCCATATCGCTTATTCAAGACGTTTTACAATTAAACCATACGACAACACTACTTGTTACACATGGCAATTTACTTACGCTCATTTTAAAGCATTTTGATCATACGATTGGCTTTAATGAATGGAGAACTTTAACGAATCCTGATATTTACGAAATTACAATCAACGAACAATGTATCATAAAACGCTTATGGGAAGCATCGTCCAAGTAATATCCCTTTCCAAAACATTCAGTTGACGCCACGAGAAGAAACTGTACTAATAATAGAAAGGGGTATCACTCCATATGTACGAAGATGTACTTGCTCTACTACATAAAACAAATGTTTCTTATGAAAAATTTGAACACGAACCAGTACTCGATTATGAGACAGATCGGATTGTACGTGAGAGACTCGGCTTACAAGGCACTCCAAGTAAAAGCTTATTTTTAAAATCAAAGTCTGGAGATTATTACGTATTTTTTACGTTAGAGGGCACAAGACTCAACCGGGGAGAGATGAAAGAACTAACAGGAGAACGGTTATCTCTCTGTTCTCCTGATGAACTGCGAGACAAAACTGGTTGTACGCCGGGATGTGTGGCTCCTTTCGGATATTCACACGATGTAACAATTATTGTGGATAACGCTATTTATACGTACGATAAAATTTTAATTACACCTGGTGTACCTGAATTTACAATTGAATTATCCACAGAAGAATTAAAAAAGATTTTATTAACATGTCCAAATACCGTTTTAGAGTACAAACAAAAAGAGAGCTAATCATTAGCTCTCTTTTTTTCATTATTTAGCTTCTGCTGTTTTTTCTTTTGCAGAACGTACTTGCTCGTCCGCATGGTAAGAAGAACGCACAAGTGGGCCAGCTTCACAGTGGCTAAATCCTTTGCTAAGTGCAATTTCTTTAAGCTCTGCAAATTCTGCTGGTGGGTAATATTTAAGAACTGGTAAATGCTTCTTAGATGGTTGTAGGTATTGCCCAAGAGTTAAAATATCCACATTGTTTGCACGTAAGTCATCCATTGCTTCAATTAAATCTTCTCTCGTTTCACCTAAGCCCACCATAATGCTCGATTTAGTTGGAATATCAGGCTGCATTTCTTTCGCTCGACGTAAAAACTCTAATGAACGTTCATATTTTGCTCTAGCGCGAACTCGGTCAGATAATCGACGTACTGTTTCAATGTTATGGTTTAAAATATCTGGTTTTGCATCCATTAACATTTTTAAGTTTTCTTCTACTCCACCCATATCAGATGGTAATACTTCGATAGACGTGAATGGGTTTTTACGACGTACTGCGCGTACTGTTTCAGCAAAAACAGCTGCTCCTCCGTCCTTTAAATCATCACGTGCAACCGCTGTTATAACAACGTGCTTTAAGCCCATTTGTACTACTGAATCTGCTACGCGTTCTGGTTCTTGTAAATCAAGCTCAGTTGGTAAGCCTGTTTTAACCGCACAAAAACGACAAGCACGTGTACAAACCGCACCTAAAATCATAAATGTTGCTGTTTTTCTTACAGCCCAGCATTCATGAATATTCGGACATTTTGCCTCTTCACAAACGGTATGAAGATTCTTAGAACGCATCATTTTCTTTAAGCCTGTATAGTTTTCATTCGTGTTTAACTTAATTTTCAACCATTCGGGCTTGCGCTTATATTCTGTTTGTTTTGTCATGGTTATCAACTCCGCACAATATGAAATAGTTTACCGTGTTCGCTTCTTTCAATGTAACATATCTATTCTAACGTATGAAAGCGATTTGCTCAAATGAAGATTCTAAGATTTTTTCCAATCGTTCCCTATAATGAAATACTCCGTATATCCCACACTAAAAAGAGTGATGTTGTGAAAGGAGTCTATTTCATGCTTCGAAAAATTTCTCTTTTGCTTTCTATTTGTTTTCTTCTTCACCAAAACATCGCTTACGGTGAAGATAATCAGCAAAGCATATACGAAAAGCGCATGGCACTATATAAAGAAACCGAGCAGTCTTCAGGCATTCCATGGTATTACTTAGCTGCAATGGATCAATATGAAAGAAATATACGGAGCGTAAGAAAAGATATTCCGAAAAAACCAGATGCCATCATTTCCCTTTATTTCAAACCAGAAATATGGGCTGGACCTATTAATAGTAACGATACTCTCCCCCATACAATTTCTCTATTTGGCGGAATAGGTTTAGATGGTGACAAAGATGGATTTGCAAATGCAAATAGCGATCGTGATCTTCTGCATACCGCAGCGACTATTTTAAGGAAACAAGGAACGTCAGAAGACCGTATTAAAATTATGCTCTGGGAATATTATAGACGTGCAAAAACAGTTGATTTAATTAGCGAATACGCCCAAATTTATAAACATTATGGACGTATTAATTTAGAAGGAAATGCTTTTCCTCTTCCGATCCGTAGTGACCATAGCTACCGTAGTACTTTCGGCGCTGGAAGAAGTTTTGGGGGCAGAAGGATTCATGAAGGAACCGATATTTTTGCCGGATATGGCGTGCCAGTAAGGTCGACTTGCTATGGCATTATTGAAACGAAAGGTTGGAACCGCCTTGGTGGATGGCGCATTGGTATTCGCGACCTTCATAACAATTACCATTATTACGCTCATTTAGGCGGGTTCTCAAAAGAAATACAGCTTAGACAAATTGTTGAGCCAGGGAAAGTAATCGGATTTGTTGGTAGCACTGGTTATGGACCTCCTGGTACAGCCGGAAAATTTCCGCCCCACTTACATTTTGGCATGTATAAAGACAATGGCTATACAGAATGGGCCTTCGATCCATACATGCATTTAAGCCTTTGGGAACGCAAAGAACGAGCAAATACAAAAAGATAACCGTAGCTGCATTGCTACGGTTATTTTTTATCCAGTAAAAGCCTGACTGAACCGAGTTTCACTTTATATGCGACTAACTATCTGTTTTCTTTTTATCAGGTACAGCAACACTTCCGCTTCCATAATACGTAGGCACTTCCCCTTGAACGATACGCGTCGCAATCGGAACATTTTGTTTCACCTTTATCTCTTTCGTATGAAATGGAATAATCACTTGCAATGTTACTTCCATTTCCATAACAATTTGAATCGCTGTAGTATTAATCCCATGCGGCTCAATTTTTTGTTTAATATCTGTATTCACATGTCCAACTGGCGTGAAATGAATCGGAATATCTGGTCCTATATTACCAAGAAGTGCATTATCAATTACACGCCCAAAAGGAACTGCCATAGTCGCGCCGTTTTTTTCAGCAATACCTAGCTCCTTCAACTTCCCTTGTTCTACTTGCTGCAAATATTTTTCTATGTATGTGGTCGTTGATGTTACAATTTCATTTACTTGCTTTGTATTTAAATTAATTGTGGATACTTTTCCGTTTTTATCATTCTGTACTTTCATTAATGAATCTACATCGAATCCTTCATTAATTCGATCCTTTACTGCCTTCGTCATAATTGCCGTCGCCATTTTATGTGTCTCTACTTCCCCATATTTAATTAAGGTCGGCTGAATATTATTATTCACAATCCACAACCCTTGCGTAAGTAATATAACAAAAAGAATAAACGACATAAGCAGTATATACCGAAAGGCAATAGGTCCCCTTCGAAACCGCGAGTTTTTCGAGCGAAATATACTCATAAAAAAACCTCCTTCTTATATCATTTCTATGCAAGAAGGAGGGACGATATATGCTTATCTCATTTTTAATAATGCTTCTTTTCCAATTGTACCAGCCGTAATGCCTAAAGCTTCGGCTTCAATCGTTACCGATTCTAGTGGCGCTTCAAGAAGTTGTTCAATCGTTCTTACGCCAACCGCACGGCCAGCAATAATTCCTCGATCACCTAACTTCTCATTTAAAAGACCTACATCTAATGCACCACACATAATATATCCTTTATCGCTCATTACAGCTAGCAAATTCGTCTTTGGAAGTTTCACGCTAACTGCAATAAACGTATAATTATCAATTATAATTGGCTCCACATTAACCATAGTTCACACTCCTCTCTTTCTTATCTGTATGACAAGAGAAAAATGAGTGTTACAAGTTAACTAGCCTATAGTTTAACGGAAGATGTATAAGTTATTAACATATCTGTTAACACATCTCTAAGTAGTTCTGGCATATAATATTGTTTGTCAGAAAGTGTGGATAGCTCTGGGTATAAGTAGCCAAATGTAAACATATCAATCGTTCCTACTGTATATATACGATCTAATTCCAGCGATTCCCCGTTAATTAATACATCTTCGAGTAAAATTTTATTCCCGGGAATCGTATCTGGAATGACTTCTACACCAGCGTAAATCATTTTCCCCATCACTTTTCCCCGAAATCCAAATCCTTTCACCTCAAGATTCTCCATATTCGGCTTACGTGCTTTCAAAATAACTTCTCTTAATATCTTTCCTGGAACTTTCAAAGCACACGGATTAATTGGATGTGGACAAATTCTGTGAATATCTCCGCGCGTTACAACACCCTCTTCTAACCCTTCAAGAAGTACACCAGCGTTCACCATGCCAATCTCTGCATTGCACCATGTTTTCAGCGCACTTGCTAACATGTGAGAAAACGGCGTCTCATGAAACCAATCAACCGGTAATGACTCTTTTAAATGAACGACAGACTCTGCCATTATATGCTCACTTTCTTCCTGCAGTATTTCAATTGTGGATAACGGCTCGCTATAAGCACCTAAACGTTCCGTCTTAATCGCCCTACCGTCTTTTTTCAGCAATTTCTTCATCTCTATATCCACAGTAAGCTGTACGTGACCAACGTAACGCCCCCACTTTTCACAACAACAAAGTAAAGTATTATTCAGTAGAATACCACGCTCAAATAAATGATGCGTATGTGCTCCTAAAATAACATCTATATCATAATGCTCTGCCATATACTCATCCATACTTTTTCCAAGGTGAGAAAGGACAACCGTAATATGAGCCTCATCTTTCACTTCTTCTAAAATAGACTCTAAATGAATAATGGGATCTTCAATATGCCAATCGAGCATCTGATAAAACTCTGGATAAGCTACCGTTAATCCGATAAAAGCAATGGTAATCCCATCCGTCGTTGTATGCAATTTATAAGGCCTTGCCCATGACGGACGTACCCCTTCTTTTTCAAATAAATTTGCGACAAGTATTTCAAATCCAGCATCATCATAGAGCCGATTCAAATGCTCCTTCGCTAACGTAATTCCTTCATTATTTCCGATCGTTACATAATCATATAACGCCTCATTCAAAAGCTTCGTATTCCCAAGTCCATTCGTCGCTTCCGAAATACTATGAAAACGATCCACATGATCGCCGATATCAACCGTCAAAACAGTCTCTCCCGCTTCCTGTCTTCGCTTTTTCTCCCCTAGAACAAACCGAGAAATTTGCGGCCAATTTTCAAAATGACTATGTATATCGTTTGTATGATAAAGGTGGATGATTGTTTCTTTATTTGTATTCAGAGAAAAAACCTCCTCTCAGTTCCTTACTGCCATTTACGCTATGCGCACACAATAATCCTGTAAATACTTTTCGTCTTTTCTTGCTATTTTACATTGTACTCGCATTGTGAGAAAAAGCAAAAGATTGTCCTTTTTATAGGAGAAACTTTACTTTTTCCAGTCTGGGGATTAGTTGGTAGAGCGGGGATTTGTCAGAAAGTTCAACAGGAGATTCGCAGGTCTTTTTTCAATTGGATTCACCAGTGGATTTGTCAGTATCTTTGCCTTACTTCCAGTCGGTCCCCTTTCATATAAAATGTTGCAGGGTATATGAAGAATTTCTTTTGTCGTAATTTGTTGATAAGTCGATATTCCTTGTCGAATCGTCGATATATTGAAATAATCGCTGATATATTCCGAGTTGTGATCGATATATTTGAAAAATCGCTGATATATTTAGCCAGAAACCCACCTGGGTATCTCGGCTAACCCCACCCCAAGCCCAGCTCACACAATAAAAAAGCGCCCTGCACAGCAGGGCGCTTTCTTCATACATATATTAACCGATAGAACCTTCCATCTCAAACTTGATTAGGCGGTTCATTTCAACTGCGTATTCCATTGGAAGTTCGCGAGTGAATGGTTCAATGAAGCCCATTACGATCATTTCTGTAGCTTCTTGCTCAGAAATACCACGGCTCATTAGGTAGAATAATTGTTCTTCTGATACTTTAGATACTTTCGCTTCGTGCTCAAGTGAAACGTAATCGTTTTTGATTTCGTTGTAAGGAATTGTATCAGATGTAGATTGGTTATCCATGATTAACGTGTCACACTCGATGTTAGAGCGAGAGTTTTTCGCTTTTGGTCCGAAGTGTACGATACCACGGTAAGTTACTTTACCACCATGCTTCGCAATCGATTTAGAAACGATTGTTGAAGACGTGTTTGGTGCTAAGTGAATCATTTTCGCACCAGCATCTTGGTGTTGGCCTTTACCAGCAATCGCGATAGATAATGTTAAACCACGAGCGCCTTCGCCTTTTAAGATAACTGCTGGGTATTTCATCGTTAATTTAGATCCGATGTTACCGTCAATCCATTCCATCGTTGCGTTTTCTTCACAAACCGCACGTTTTGTAACTAGGTTGTATACGTTGTTCGCCCAGTTTTGGATTGTTGTATAACGGCAATATGCATCTTTCTTAATGATGATTTCTACTACCGCACTGTGAAGTGAGTTAGTCGTGTAAACAGGTGCTGTACAACCTTCTACGTAGTGTACGTGTGCGCCTTCGTCTACGATGATAAGCGTACGCTCGAATTGTCCCATATTTTCAGAGTTAATACGGAAATACGCTTGAAGTGGTGTATCAACTTTAACACCTTTTGGAACGTAGATGAATGATCCACCAGACCAAACTGCAGAGTTTAATGCAGAGAATTTGTTGTCTGTTGGTGGGATTACTTTTCCGAAATGCTCACGGAAAATATCTTCGTTCTCTTTTAATGCGCTATCTGTATCTTTGAAGACGATTCCTAGAGCTTCTAGGTCTTCTTTCATGTTGTGGTATACAACTTCAGATTCGTACTGTGCAGATACACCAGCTAAATATTTTTGCTCAGCTTCTGGAATACCTAATTTATCAAATGTTGCTTTAATTTCATCAGGTACTTCATCCCAAGACTTCTCAGATTTCTCAGATGGTTTTACGTAGTACGTAATTTCATCGAAATCTAAGTCGTTTAAGTCGCCGCCCCATTGTGGCATTGGCATTTCGTAGAACTTATCCAGTGATTTTAAACGGAAGTCTAACATCCACTGTGGTTCTTCTTTCATACGTGAAATTTCTTCAACGATTTCTTTTGTTAAACCGCGTCCAGCACGGAAAATCGAAACGTCTTTGTCTTTGAAACCATATTTATAATCGCCGATATCTGGCAGTTGCTTCGCCATGTTGGTGTGTCCCTCCTTAGATAACCTCGTTTTTAGGAACCTTTAACATTACTTATCTTCGTTTAAGCCCTTTTCTAACGCTTTCCACGCTAATGTTGCACATTTAATACGTGCAGGGAACTTGCATACGCCTTGTAATGCTTCAATATCTCCTAAATCGATGCTGTCATCGTACTCTTTTCCTAGCATCATGTCAGAGAAAATTTTCGAAAGCTGAAGTGCTTCTTCAATTTTCTTACCTTTTACTGCTTGTGTCATCATTGAAGCTGAAGACATTGAGATTGAACATCCTTCACCTTCAAACTTCGCCTCTTGCACAATCCCTTCTTCTACTTTCATCGTAAGTTGAATACGATCGCCGCAAGTTGGATTGTTCAAGTTAACGGTAACACTATCTTCTAACACGCCATGGTTACGAGGATTTTTGTAATGATCCATAATAACTTGACGATATAACGTATCTAAATTATTAAATGACATTTGTGAAATACTCCTTTGTCTTGATTAGCGATTCAACAAATGTATCAATTTCTTCTTTTGTATTATATAAATAGAAGCTCGCACGTGCTGTTGAAGAAGCTTTTAGCCACTTCATAAGCGGTTGTGCACAGTGATGTCCTGCGCGAACTGCAATGCCTTCTACATCTAATACAGTCGCTACATCGTGAGGATGTACGTCTTCAATATTAAATGTAACAAGACCAGCGCGATGCTTTGGACCATAAATTGTAACGCCATCTACTTCTGATAGTCTTTCTAAAGCGTATTGCGCTAATTCATGCTCATGCTTTTCAATATTATCAAGACCGATTTCTTCTAGGAAATCAATTGCCGCACCAAGTCCGATTGCATTACCGATAATCGGTGTACCTGCTTCAAACTTCCACGGAAGCTCTTTCCACGTAGATTCTTGTAAATCTACGAAATCAATCATTTCACCACCAAATTCAATTGGCTCCATATTGTTCAGCAATTCTTTTTTACCATATAATACGCCGATACCTGTAGGTCCGCACATCTTATGAGCAGATAATGCGTAGAAATCACAGTTTAAATCTTGTACATCCACTTTCATGTGAGGTGTACTTTGTGCACCATCAACGACCATAATTGCGCCATTTTCGTGTGCGATTGCTCCGATTTCTTTTACAGGGTTAATCGTTCCAAGTACGTTTGATACTTGCATAATAGAAACGATTTTTGTATTCGGTGTAACTGTTTGACGAACATCTTCTAAAGAAATTGTACCGTCTGGTTGAAGCGGAAGGTATTTTAAAGTTGCACCAGTTTTCTTCGCAACTTGTTGCCACGGAATGATATTACTATGGTGCTCCATGTAAGAAATAACGATTTCATCGCCCTCTTTTACATTTTCAAGACCATAGCTAGCTGCTACTGTATTTAATGCAGTTGTCGTTCCGCGCGTGAAAATAATCTCTTCCATTGATTTCGCGTTAATAAACTTGCGAACTTTCTCACGTGCACCTTCATACGCGTCGGTAGCTTTCGTACCGAGCGTATGAACACCGCGATGCACGTTAGAATTATATTCTTTATAGTAACGTTCTAACGTTTCAATGACTTGAATTGGTTTTTGAGAAGTTGCTGCACTATCGAAATAAACAAGTTGTTTGCCGTTCACTTTTTGATCAAGAATTGGAAACTGTTTGCGTATTTCATGAATATTCATTAGCGAACTTTCCTTTCAATTACCTCAACAAGCTGTGCCTTTACTCCTTCAATTGGAAGCTCATTAACTACAGGTGCTAAGAATCCATGGATGACTAAACGTTCTGCTTCGCGTTTTGGAATACCACGGCTCATCAAGTAGTATAGTTGGACTGGATCTACGCGACCTACTGAAGCTGCGTGACCTGCCATTACATCATCTTCGTCGATTAAAAGAATTGGGTTTGCATCACCACGTGCTTTTTCATCTAACATAAGAACGCGAGAAGATTGTTGTGCATTTGATTTAGATGCACCGTGTTCAATCTTACCAATTCCGTTAAAGATAGATGTTGCACTATCTTTTTGTACACCGTGTTTTAAAATCCAACCTTCAGAGTGTTTACCGAAGTGAACAACTTTAGTTGTAAAGTTTTGTGTTTGGTTACCACGGCCAATTGTTACTGTTTTCGTATCAGCATATGAACCGTCGCCCATTAAGTTCGTAACGTTCTCTGAAATTGTGTTTCCATCATTCATAAGGCCTAGAGCCCAATCAATACGGCCGTCGCGTCCTACAACGCCGCGGCGGTTAACGTAAGTTGTTACGTCTTTTGCTAATAGATCAACCGCACCGAATTTCACTTGTGCGCCTTGTTCCACGATTACTTCTGCCACGATATTTGCAATACCTTTAGCATTTTCATTTGCAACGTAGTTTTCTACATAAGTTGCAGTACTGTTCGCATCAGCTACGAATAGTACGTGATTATATACGTTAGCTTCTTCGCCATCTACTAAGAATACAGCTTGAAGTGGAGTTTCAAGAACAACGTTTTTCGGAACATATACGAATGCACCGCCGTTGATTAATGCAGCATGAAGTGCAGTTAGACGATGCTCGTCTACCTTCACGCCGTCTTTCATTAAGTACTTTTGTACTAGTTCAGCGTGCTCAGTTGCTGCTGTTACGATGTCTGTAAAAATAACACCTTTTTCTTTTGCTTCGTCTGCTAAAGAAACGAATGCAGTTGTACCAGTACGTTGCACTAATACGCTGTTATTTTCATCGATTAAGTTTTTCACTGCTTCTGGAAGTTCAGTTAAAGAACTTACAGGCTCTTGCTTAGCAGCGTCGCCTTTTCCGATAAAGTCCCATTTGTCAATTTTCGTTTTATCAGGCGTTGGCATTGGAAGTTCAGTTGCTTGTGCAAGAGCTTGTAAGCGGAACTCAGTCAACCAAGCTGCTTCGTTTACTTCGCTTGCGCGTTGACGGATTGTTTCTTGATCGAAAGGTAATGTACCGATTGTCATGTTTATGCTCCTCTCTTACGCTTCTTGCTCTGTTGTTTCGTCTTCAATACCTAATTCTTTTTTAATCCAGTCGTAACCTTCAGCTTCTAGACGTTGTGCAAGCTCAGGGCCACCAGATTTAACGATACGACCGTTCATCATAACGTGAACGAAGTCTGGAGTGATGTAGTTTAATAAACGTTGGTAATGCGTAATCATTAGGCAACCGAACTCTTCGCCGCGCATTTCGTTAATACCTTTAGATACAACTTTTAATGCATCGATATCAAGACCTGAGTCGATTTCATCTAAGATTGCGATTTTTGGCTCAATCATCATTAATTGAAGAATTTCGTTACGTTTTTTCTCTCCACCAGAGAAACCTTCGTTTAAGTAACGTTGTGCCATTTCTGGATCCATTTCTAGGAATTCCATGTTTTTATCTAATGTACGGATAAATTTCATAAGAGAAATTTCATCGCCTTCTTCACGACGTGCATTAATTGCAGAACGTAAGAAGTCAGCGTTTGTTACTCCGCTAATTTCGCTTGGATATTGCATTGCTAGGAATAGACCCGCTTGTGCGCGCTCGTCTACTTCCATTTCTAATACATCTTCACCGTCGATGATGATGCTACCTTCTGTTACTTCATACTTTGGGTGACCCATAATTGCAGAAGATAAAGTTGATTTACCTGTTCCGTTAGGTCCCATAATTGCGTGGATTTCTCCACCTTTTACTTCAAGGTTTACACCCTTTAAAATTTCTTTGCCATCAATTGATACGTGTAAGTCTTTAACCGTTAATGTAGAACCAGCCATCTCAATACCTCCATTAATCCTATATATACATTTTAAAAATTCCTAAAACGTTCATATTCTCATTTTATTCTCATTCTAATTTTATATCAAATAAAATGATATCGCAAACGACGAAAAAAAGTAACCGTTTTTTCACAAATGTATATAAGTATTTCCTTCACATCTTTCTATGATACACCTTTCTTCTTATTTATATAAAGAAAAAAGGACTGGTAATTTTCCAGCCCTTTCCTTATATTTATTCACTTACCGGAAGTACAGCACCTTTATATTCTTTATTAATAAAATCTTGAATTTCTTTTGAATGTAGCACTTCTACTAGCTCTTTAATTTCTTTTTTCTTCTCATCACCTTTACGAACTGCAATGATGTTTGCATACGGAGAGTCTGATCCTTCAATCGCAATTGCATCCTTTGTTGGATTTAATTTTGCATCAATTGCATAGTTTGAATTAATAAATAAAGCATCTCCCTCATTATTTTCATACAATTTCGGTGAAAGTCCAGGTTCAACATCTGTTTTAAATTTTAAGTTTTTCGGGTTTTCTACAACATCTTTTACTGTTGCTTTAACAACATCTACTCCGTCTTTTAATTTAATAACGCCACCTTTTTGTAACAGCGCTAGCATGCGGCCACGCTCCGCTACGTTATTACTCATAATCACTGTTCCGCCATCTGGTAGGTCTTTTAAGCTTTTATATTTCTTAGAATAAATGCCCATAGGTTCTAAATGGATTTTTCCTGCGTTTACAATTTTATATCCCTTTTCTTGAATTTCTTTATCTAAGTAAGGAATGTGCTGGAAGTAGTTCGCATCAATTTCTTTATCCGCTAAAGCCTTATTCGGCAACACATAATCTTGGAATTTTTTAATTTCTAATTTAATACCCTTTTTCTCTAAAATCGGCTGTGCCTTTTCTAAAATAACAGCGTGTGGCACGTTAGAAGCTCCCACAACAAGCTTATTCTCCTCTTTTCCTCCGCAAGCAGCTAATGTAAATACAGACAACGCTGTAACAATTGACAGTAGAACCTTTTTCATATGCTTTCCCCTTCTCCCCAATAGTTATGTAGTTATAAAAAGAGCCGGCATACACCAGCCCTTTTCAGCAATTATTCTTTTACAGGAACAACCGCCCCTTTATATTCTTTATTAATGAAGTCTTCAATTTCTTTAGAATGCAATACTTCTACAAGAGCTTTAATCTCTTTCTTATCTTTATCGCCTTTACGAACAGCTACTATGTTTGCGTATGGTGAATCATTTCCTTCAATTGCAATTGCATCTTTTTCCGGATTTAACTTTGCATCAATTGCATAGTTAGAATTAATTAAAACAGCGTCGCCTTCTTTATTGTTATACACTTGTGGCAATAAACCAGGCTCGATATCCGTTTTGAATTTTAGATTTTTCGGATTATCTGCAATATCTTTTGGAGTTGCTTTAACTGGATCTATTCCGTCTTTAATTTTTAAAATACCTTCTTTTTGTAAAATTGCTAAACCACGTCCGTGGTCAGCAACTGAATTACTCATAATAATTGTCGCACCATCTGGAAGCTCTTTTAAACTCTTATACTTTTGAGAGTACACACCAATTGGTTCTAAATGAATCTTTCCTGCTACTTCAAAGTCATACTTTTTATCTTTAATTTCTTTTTCTAAATACGGAATATGCTGGAAGTAGTTTGCATCTAATTCCTTATCCGCTAACGATTTATTTGGTAATACGTAGTCTTGGAATTTTTTAATTTCTAATTCAATTCCTTTTTTCTCAAGTAACGGTTTTGCCTTTTCTAAAATAACAGCGTGCGGTACGTTAGAAGCACCAACAACAAGTTTCTTTTCATCTTTATCTTTCCCGCCACAAGCAGCTAATCCAAAAATTGAAGTTGAAATAAGTGCCGTAAGTAATAATTTTTTCATTTGAAACATCCTCCCGTTTTTCATTATCGTTTATCTATTCGAGTCGTTAAACTATCACCAATCCACTGAATTAAAAATACAACTAGTAATACACAAATTGTCGCAACGATTGTTACATCGTTATTCCCTCTTTGGAATCCTTCTAAGTAAGCAAGTGTTCCAAGGCCACCAGCACCAACAACTCCTGCCATTGCTGTATAGCCTACTAAAGCAATTGTCGTAACCGTAATACCAGATACTAATGCTGGTAACGATTCTGGAATTAACACCTTCAAAATAATTGTGCTTGTTTTTGCTCCCATCGCTTTTGAAGCTTCAATTACACCTTTATCAATTTCGCGAAGTGCGATTTCAACCATTCTCGCGTAGAATGGTGCTGCTCCAATAATTAAAGCCGGCAAAGCTGCACTTGCTCCAAGAATTGTTCCAAGAAGAATCTTTGTGAATGGGATTAACAAAATAATTAAAATGATGAACGGTATAGAACGGAATATATTTACGAATGCTCCAATCACCGTATTAATTGATTTGTTTTCCCATAAATTATCTTTCGCTGTCATGAAGAGTAACAATCCTAAAATGAGTCCTAAAACAAATGTCGCAAGAGCTGCGATTGCCGTCATATATAACGTTTCACCAGTTGCTTCTAGCATTTGATTCCAATCAACATTTGCGAGTAACTTATCCATGTGCAATCACCTCCAGCTCTACTTGATCTTGATGAATTCCTTCTATTGCTTGCTGGATCGCTGTTTCCTCACCATTTAAATGAACAACTAAGCTACCGTAAGAACCGTTATTCGTTTGTGCGATATTTCCTTGCAAAATGCTAACTTCTATATCACTGCGTTGCATTAATCGTTGAAGCACTGGTCTTTCTACAGCCTCACCGATAAACTGCAAACGAATTACTTTTCCATCTGGATATTTTTCAATTAAATTTTCAATCGTTTCATTTGTATCTTCAGAATCTGTTAACTGCTGTACAAATCGTTTCGTAATATCTTGCTTCGGATTACGGAATACATCAAGTACTGGACCCGTTTCTACAATCTTTCCTCTCTCCATTACCGCCACACGGTTACAAATCTTTCGAATCACGTGCATCTCATGTGTAATGAGTACAATTGTTAAACCAAGGCGCTTATTAATGTCTAATAGTAAATCCAAAATTTGATCTGTCGTTTCTGGATCAAGAGCTGACGTTGCTTCATCACATAAAAGCACTTGTGGATTGTTAGCCAATGCTCTTGCAATCCCAACGCGTTGCTTTTGTCCTCCACTCAGCTGAGACGGGTACGCGTCTCCTCTTCCTTCTAATCCAACAAGATGAATTAATTCATCAACACGTTTTCTTCTCTTCGCTTTATCAACACCTGCAATTTCAAGTGGAAACTCTATATTTTCACGTACAGTTCGTGACCAAAGTAAGTTGAAGTGTTGAAAAATCATTCCGATTTCTTGCCTTGCCTTACGAAGTTCACTTCCTGTAATTGCTGATATAACACGATTCGCAATTGTAATTTGACCAGAAGTCGGTTTCTCTAACTGATTAAACAATCTGATTAAAGAACTTTTCCCAGCGCCGCTATATCCAATAACACCAAATATTTCACCTTTTTCTATTTTTAAATTGGCGTTATCTACAGCAGTGACATCACCGCTTTTCGCCTTATATATTTTCTTTACGTTCTCTAATAGAATCATGATGTTCACCCCTTTTTTAAATAAAAAGCGCAAGCGGATCGTTTAGAACAAGAGGGCGTTTGAATCCCTGACGTAGAGGCGCTTTTTGCCTCATAGGAAGGGATGACACGACCGACTGTTCTAGCCGCTGGAGCTAGATTTCATAAAGATTTTAGGTCGACTCCGCAATTTTTTATTTTTAATGCGTGTAGTCCACTATTATCATTACTTTTATTATTTGAATGTCCTCCACATTCAAACAATAAAAAAACCTTTCTGCTTTAGAGAAGCAGAAAGGTTTTTATGCGTATATAACAACATTATCCCTCTCTCTCATCTCTCAAAGCATTTGCTTTGCAGGAATTGGCACCATTTCAACATAAGTTGACGGTTGCCGGGCTTCACAGGGCACAGTCCCTCCACCTCTCTTGATAAGAGAAATCAGATTCAATTTTCGTCTGATTTGAAATTTATGAAATTGTCTATATTTTATGACTTGAATTGTATCAATATACACTCACCATGTCAACAGAAATTTTCGCAAAAAATGAAACTTCAGAATTTTAAGCACCTACTGACATCGGTTTACATATATGAAACATCGATTCCACTAATAACATCGTTCGGTACGTTCCCGAATATTGTACACGTCCATCATTCATTAGCATTTGCAATCGTACATTTCCATTCACCAATTGTTCTATATCCTTTTCATCTAAGCAAATGATTTGTTCCGTTCCTCTTTCTTCATGTACCAGCTCTATATAATCTCTTGAAATTTGTAACGAACAACTTTCATCTCCAAAACGAAAATTAACAGTTTTTTCTTCTTGTCTTAAAAGCGGTTCTAAATGATATTGAGCATTAGCGTAATTTACAAATGATTGAAGCAAAGAATATAATCTCACCCTAAATCACATCCTTCATATCACTTTCTATTACATACCATTCCCTCTCACTAAAGAGCAATCCTGTTATTTTCGCTCGACAAATACTGTATCCACCCTGCATCTCGACATATTTCCCAAGAAATATGTCGAGGCGGCAAAAATTTTGCCGCCTACTTTAATTCCGTATATAAATATTCAACCGAATGAAATGCGTATATCTTCTTCATCAGTGTCCCATTTTCAAAAACAAGTAAACAAGGTACACTTTCAATCCCATACTCTTTCGCTAAATGCGGAGCATAATTTAAATCTAACATCCCAATTTTGAGGCCTTCAATTGTCATCTCAACGACTGTTAACATCTTTTTTGCTAATTGGCATGTTCCACACATTGGAGTATATACATATAATACTGTTTTTTCTTCGTTCTCTATTAGGGCTGTAGCTTCGGCTCCTGTCCAATCAATCACTTCTATCATTCCTTACCGTAAATATTCTGTATAAACGTCAATGTCGGCTCCCCATAATACATTTGCTAAGTGTGTAGATGGCGCAGTTGCCACTTCTCGGTACGAGCGATCAATATAGATATGCTCGGCTTGCGGAAATTCTTTTCGAAATTGTTTCCTTAACTTTTCTCCAGCATCATCAGCATCCACTAGCACATACACTTCCTTATCAAAAAACTGATCAACGAGCTCATCCATTTTCGACAAACCAATTGTACCATTTGTACAAACAATTTCCACCGGTTCACGAATAATAGATTCAATCTTTCTTCTATCTGATGTACCTTCTACAATAATGACTTTTTCTACATAAATCATATGCCATCACCCGATCACCATATACTATACAACCTTGAACTTAGTATATAGTATATTCGTTATTTTCATGTTGTTTCCTGTTTATTTTTGCAAAAGAAAAGCGGAACCGACTGCTTAGCCCTGTTGGCTAAGGTTCTTTCGTACAGAAGACGCTTTTTGTCTTCTCGTGCGGAAGGTTCTTAGACATGAAGGGCTAGGAGGTGGAGCTAGACAACGAAAAGCGCAAGCGGCTCGTTTAGATTGTGAAGACTTATGAAACCTTACCACAAAACAGTTTTTCTCATAATAGCTTATTTATTTACATATAACTTAAATTTCATTATTTCACAAAAAATAAAAAAGGACAGCACAAAGGCTGTCCTTTAGTCGACTATAATTAGTCTTGGTTTGTCATTTCTGCATATTTTTCTGCAGTTAATAACTTCTCAACTTGGCTTGCATCAGAAAGTTCAACTTTAACCATCCATGCACCCTCGTATGGAGATTCGTTAACAAGTTCTGGTTGGTCACTTAATTCTTCGTTTACTGCTACAACTTTACCGCTTACAGGTGCGTATAACTCAGAAACTGTTTTAACAGATTCTACGCTTCCGAATGGCTCGTTAGCTTCGATTGTTGCACCTACTTCAGGAAGTTCAACGAATACGATATCGCCTAGCTCACCTTGTGCAAAGTGAGTGATACCGATAACAACTTCATTACCTTCAGTTTTTACCCATTCGTGTTCTTCAGAGTAACGTAAATTATTTGGAATGCTCATGACTGTACCTCCAGTGAATGTATTAATTATGTAAAAATACCTTATTGGTACTTTTTCCACACACTTTCAAACTGCTCTTCGTTAAAACCAAGTGTTACATTCGTTCCATCTGTTACAATTGGACGTTTAATCAACATGCCATCAGATGCTAAAAGCTCATACATTTCGTCTTCGCTTGCATCTTTCAACTTATCTTTTAGACCAAGTTCACGGTAACGCATTCCACTTGTATTAAAGAATTTTTTTAATGGTAATTCACTTTTTTCATGTAAATTACGTAAATCTTCTTTTGATGGTGGATTTTCAACAATATGAATCATCTCATATGCTACATCGTTTGCCTCAAACCATTTCTTTGCCTTTTGACATGTGCCACACTTTGGATATGAATAAAATGTTACTGTCATAAATTCACCTACTTTTTTACTAACCTTTACCTTTATCATATAGAAAACGTTTTATTATTTCAAACCATTATTCGCTAAACTTTTACTTATTTCGTGATAATTTTTAATAATCCTGCGAATTTTTCTTATTTTTCCGCCATTTGTTAAGAAAAAATAAATATATAAATTTTTTAGATTCTGCACCAAACATATATTTTAAACAAGCGTTTGATTAATTCTCCATTTTCTTTCTTAACCTTTGAACTACAGGAGTTTCTTTCTACCGAACATACAGCTTAAACAAACGTTTGATTAATTCTCTATTTTTCTTTGTTAACCCTTGAGTTACATCGGTTTCTTCCTACCGAACATACAGCTTAAACAAACGTTTGATTAAAAAAATAAGAAGCCTCTTTTGTAGGCTCCTTCATTATCTATTTAAATAATCTGCAATTGTTTGAAATACGACGATATACATATTATGAATACTTTCTTCTGTATTTCCACCATTCGATAAACCAATTGCCCATTGTTGTCCTTCACCACTTCCGATATTCGCAAACCCTTGCGTATACATAGCATTTACATCTTTTCGGGCACTGTTATACTCTATCCCTTTTGTAATAAAAATCGAATATGATTTATCTTGTAAACCGATAAAAAACACTGGTTTCTTTAGTGATGAAAATACATTTTTATATTGCTCTGTTGAGGCTTCTTGAAAGTGATCTTTCATTATTAGAAAACCATCTACTTCCTTAGATTTCTTTTCCAGTTCCTCTAACTTCATTTCCTCAAACTTTACATTCCTAAACGTATCTTTCGGCTTTTCTCCAACAACTCCAATTACGAGTGCTCTTCCGTTATATTCTAATTTTTCTCCTTCGTTATTCTTTGCACACCCAGCACCTACTAGGCATAACAATATAAAAACTAAAAAATATGATAAACGCTTCATTTAGCACCCTCCCCCTTCTTTTTAGTCAAGTGACAAAAACGTAAGGTTAATTCAAGAAAATGTAAGTAAAATCGATAGCCCAATTCACGTTTCTATATTATAATCAATTGAATTTACTTACATTACTAAACATAGGAGATCAACATGAAGAAATTTAAACTTTCATCTTTTCTTCCGTTAAGTTATATACTTCTACTCGTACTCGTAAGTCCCCTTTACGACGTATTAAATAAATCGACTGTTCACGCAGTAGACGTTACAACTGTAGTAGATGATTGGATTCCATTTGTAAAAGCATTTATTATTCCTTATTTACTTTGGTTTCCATACTTATACGGCGCACTTATTTATTACTGCTTCGCTGACCGAAAGCAATATTATGTCACTTTAAGTAGTGTTATTTTTGGAAAGCTTGCTTGTTTTTCTATTTATTATTTTTGGCAAACAACTGTACCGCGTCCGACTGTCGTTGGAACAGATGTATTTTCTGAACTAGTTCGCTATATTTATAGTATCGACCAGCCAGTAAACTGTTTCCCTAGCATTCACGTTCTTACTACATTTGTAATTATGTTAGCTGCCTTTAAGCGTAGAGAACAACATGCTTTTGAATATTACATCCTTACTTTCTTCGGTACACTTATTATTTTATCAACGCTATTTACGAAGCAACATGCCTTTGTAGATGCCGTCTCTGGAATGACACTTGCAAGCATACTTTACTTCGGCGTTCAACTCTTATTGGCCAAAGAACCAATAAGAGTTCCAGTAAAACAAAATCATAGAATGTAACATGACAAAAAAGCAGACTGTGGCTTCTCAGTCTGCTTTTATCTATTATTAAGGAGATTTTCAATTTAAGATTGCGGTACAGTCATATCACCAGAATGAATACGACCTGCTTTTTTAAGAGCAATGTAAAGTATATAAGAAACAGCTACTGGAATGACGATATAAGTAATTACCATCGCCGGGAGAACTTCCCATCCTTGGCTGGAAATTAAATTAATTGGTGCGATAAGAGAACTTAATCCAAGACCTGCAATTTCTTTTCCTGCTTCCAGTTGGAAAATTAATGCGGATACCGGACCGACTATAGCACTGGCGACGACAGTTGGGACGAGAATCATTGGATTTTTAGTGATATTTGGCAACTGTACTTTCGGAGTACAAAGAGCTTGAGCTAATATGCCACCTAAATTGTTTTCTTTTGCTGAGATGACAGAGAATCCGATAAATTGAGCGACGCATCCGGCAAGAGCTGCCCCACCTGCAACACCGTCTAAGCTAAGTGCGATCGCTAACGCAGCTGATGAAGCTGGAGAGATAAGTAATAGTCCCCAAACTACTGCAATGACGATAGAAGCGATAAACGGGCTACCAGCTGAGCTATCTTTAATGAACGCTCCAACTGCATTTAAAACAGGAGTAATATTATGAGATAACCAAATACCAACTAAACCAGAACCTAATATGGCCGCAAATGGAACGAGCATCATATCTAAAGCAGTTTTTCCGCTTAAACGTTTACCAATATATACAGCTAAAGTTGCTGTTAATAATGCACCGATTGGCTCACCTGTTTTAATAATTAGACCAGCTTCAGTAATTGAAATGGATCCGGCACCAATCGCTCCGGCTACCATCGCCGAGAAGATTACAAGACCGTTTGCACCGAGCATAAAAGCAATGCCGGCACCAATTGCCGGTGCCATTAGTGATTTTGCAACAACTCCGATTGTAATAAGTAATGGTATATCAACAATTCTTCCTATATTTTCGATCAGTAAACCAATTCCGAGGGATACGAAAATACCTTGTGCGATTCCAGCAGATGCTTTAAATACACGAGACATTATATATTCCTTCATTTGTTTCACCTTCTTCTATAAGTTAGTAACCAATTGTTTTCATATAATCACGTAAAATATCGTTTGATTTTGCGAATCGAGATTCTTCATCCTCTGTTAAATTGAGTTCTACAACTTCTCTTATACCGTCTCTAGTAATAATAGCTGGTACTCCTGTACAAATATCATATTCACCATACTCACCATCTAAAATGGCTGATACAGCAATGACACGGTGATCATCATTAAAGATTGAACTCGCAATATATGCTAGAGAATTTCCAATCCCGTAATAAGTAGTTCCTTTACGTTTATAAATTTCCCAGCCAGCTTTTGCAGTCTTCTCAACAATTTCATCTAAATCTATTTCACCAAATCGTTCTTTTTGTTCTTCTAAAATTTGCAGAATTGGCTTTCCACCAACAGTTACATGAGACCAAGCAACCATTTGAGAATCACCATGTTCTCCTAATGAATACCCATGAATACTACGAGGATCTACATGTAGCATTTCAGATAAAATTGTTCTTAAGCGAGAAGAATCTAGTGATGTACCAGTACCGATTACGCGATTTCTAGGTAATCCAGATAATTTCCACACTTGATATGTAATAATATCAACTGGGTTCGATGCAAGTAAGAAAATACCATCAAATCCACTTGCCATTACACCACCAACAACACTTTCCATAATCTTCGCACTCGCTCCTAAAGTATCTAAGCGACTTTGTCCAGGTTTTGGTGCTGGCCCTGCTGTAATAATAACAATGTCCATATCTTTGCAGTCTTCATAGCTTCCTGCATATACTTTTGTTCTTGTATTTGTAAAGTTAATGCAATGTGATAAATCCATTGCTTCCCCAACTGCACGTTCATGATTTATATCAATTAATAATAGCTCTTCGCAAATACCTTGATTCACAATAGAATACGCACAACTTGATCCAACTAATCCAGTACCGATAATTGCAATTTTTCTTGTATGTCTTTTCATAGCAATCTCTCCTAATTGATCATATAATCTATTTCTTTTGTTCTTTACAATCCTAATTATAGAGGTTCTCACGATAGAAACCATGGATACTTTGTGAAATATTGAACAAAGTTTTTGTCCTTTTTGTGAATTGTTATATTCCATTTTCGTCATATTTGTTACAACTGGAAAAATATTTATTATGTATTTATTGACATATACAAAAAGAAAACGAGCGAATAAATTCGCTCGTCTTCTTTTTCCTGTTATTCCGCACTTAATTGACTTTTTAATTGCTGTACAATCATTGGATTAGCAGGTGCTGCCGGTTTGTAATAACTCTTTTGCTTTGCATACTCATACATATTACGTTGGCGCGCCTCGTCTTGATTACGAATTTGAATTAACGTTTGATGTAACTGTTCATTATCAGACTGAGCAATATAATTTGCATAGCTTGTTAAACTTGCATTCAATCCTGCTAAATAATCATTTACCATATCTTTTTCATTCATTTTCCGCTTCCTCCTATCCTAGGAAAGTCATTAATTGCTGTTTCGTATTTCGTGCATCTTGCGCATCTTTTTGTAGCATTTGTTTCAGTTGTGGATCTGTACAAGCCTGTGCATACTGGTCTAACTTGTTAATAATGGTTGCGTGTCCACCAATCAAATGACGTAAATTTTCTACTTCAAGCTCTGTTAAGTTTTGCATATAACATACCCGCCTTTCTTTGTTCATTCATCATTAGTATTTGGTTCTTTTTGGATTGTATTCATCAACTTTTCCCACATATAAACAAAATAAAAGATGAATAGCTAGGCCATTCATCTTTTATGCTGGTTATGTATTTATTTTTATAGAGATACAATCATACTTATACTCACAAGTAAGTTCCATATAATGTGTAAAATAATACTAGGTATAATAGATTGCGTCTTTTTGTATAACATAGCAAATACAATCCCCATAATCATTGCCGTAACCGGAAAACCACCATGAAGAATCCCAAAGATAAAGGAAGAAATAATGATACCAACTAGAAAACTATATTTCTTTTCAAAAAATCGATACAAAATACCTCTATATAAAATTTCTTCTTTAATTGGTGTAATTATAGCAACACTTAACACATATATAATACTTTGTAGACTATTTTGAAGTCCTAAGCTCCCTAATTGATCTCGTTGCTGCTCTGCACTTTCAAAGCTAAACAACTCTAACATTACATACTGAGTTAATGCAATGATGATAAAACCTATTAATAAATACAAGTAGGTTTTCCCATTTTTTAAAATAGATACATCCCATATGTTCTTAATAAAATGAAGCACTGGTTTATACGCAAATAAAACAATAGTAACAACAGCTGCATCAAATAGAAGTAAATAATAGCCCTCTAAATTAGCACGTAATACCTCTTCTCCAAAAATTCCAAGGGCTAAAGCAAGGAATAATCCCCCTAAGAGTGAGAACCCTAGAATGCTTGCAATCGTTACAACTAGATTTTTATATGTTATGTTATCTACTTCTCTTTCTGCATTATACGCGTCTAATACTGTTTTTCTCATACTATTCCTCCATTTGTTTTCATTACCTTAACAAAAACCCTTTAATACAAATATATAGATAATATAACAAATTTTTCAAAAAGAATAATATGCAATTTTACATATCATGAAAGCTTTGTATTATATAGTTTTTGGAATTAGATTACTATAGAATAATTATTAGATGAAATTCCAAAAATTTCTTATCTATCCACCATAACCCTCGCATCATATAAATTTTATTAGTTAAAGGAGCAATGAACATGAAAACACATGACTTCCTTACAGAAATCCAGAAGGGCTCTGAGCCTAGTCCATATCAAGATCCTACCGTATTCAGTTTCGTTTGCTTTTTCTTAGCCATATACACATTTTTCAAACCTGCTAAATAATATCATGTAATGAGAAAAAGCCTACCGCTCTTTTCGAATTATATGCACTAAAAAACCTTAGAATCACTTCTAAGGTTTTTGTTTGCCTCGCTTCTTATTCACGTAACCCTTTAATAAACGTTTCCAACAATACATGTAAACTTATATCTAAATCTAACGGCAAACCAAATCCGCCCTGTTGTTCAATCGAAGCAAATCCATGACAAATACTTCTGAATCCGCGTGTCGCATGAAGTGCATTCTCTCCTTCTAAGCCATACTGTTGTAAAACCTGAAGACAAAGCTTTACAATTCCGTCACCTGCTTTTCTTACTTCTTCATCTCGTAAAAAAGTTGCTTCATATAGTCCAGGATGTTTTCGGACAAATGCTACATATGCTTCTCCTAATGCATGAATTGCTTCATCCATACGTTTATCCTCGGCTGCTTCTTCCAGTTTGTTATGCAGATGTTTTATTCCGTAAATACCAAGATGTTTCCGTACATCTTGTAACCCTTTTACATGATTATATAGTGAGGGCGAACGTATCCCTAATCTTTGCGCTAATGAAGCTAACGTTACTTCTTGTATTCCATTTGTATCTGCAATTTCTGCAGCTGTTTCTACAATTTTCTGTAATGTAAGTCCGATTCTCGGTGACATAAATTAACCCTCTTTCTTACTTTCTATATTCCGCTTCGCTTCCTTAATAGCAAGCTCTATGACAGCCCCTGGATCCTTTATCATTTTTCCGTGCCCTGCTGCAAGCAAGGAAGGCTCATATTCGCTTAGCTTCTGTGCACTTTGTAATGATATTTCTTTGCTCCACGTTGCCATCGCCGGAAACGGAAACCAAAATTTTATTTGTCCCGAAACGGCCATACCTCCTCTTGTTTGGAATGCATCCCCAACAATAAGAGCTTTATTTCTTACATCAAGAAACGACATGGAGCCCGGCGTATGTCCCGGTGTCATAATCGCAAGAAGCGATCCAACTCGGTCGCCATCTTCCAATAAAACATCAGGTACCGTTTTTAATTTTTTAGGTACACCGCCTTTTATCGGTATATTCGGTTCATCCTTTTGTAACGTCGTATCTCCTTCTAACAGCTTTGCGTCCCGCTTAGAAATATGGACTGGAACTTGAGGAAGTACTTCCTTTAATGCATCTAATGCACCAATGTGATCATCATGCGCATGTGTTAATACAATTTTAGTAATTGGTTTTCCTATTTTCTCAGCCGCCTGTAAAATACCTTTTGCGCTATATGGCAAAGCCGCATCAATTAAAGTTAAACCATCTTCTTCCTCTACAAAGTAACAATTTACAGGAAACGCTCTTGGCAAAAATGACAATTGATATACCGTTTGTTCATGTATCATTCTCATATTTCCATCTCCCTTTTCACGAAAACTAATACTATTAGTTTTATTATACTAACGGTATTAGTTTTGTGTCACTAAAAATTTCTTTTTTTCAAAAAAAATAACAGTAGTCGTTTATACGACTACTGTTATTTAAAGATATTAAACTGTGTAACGCTCATCTTCTAAAATTTTCGCAGCGATTTCACGTTTCTTCGGAATTACGTTAAGTGGTGTGTGGCGAGTTAATTTACGTAATGATGATAACATCATGCGCAGCATGTCGCCGTTTTCAACTGCGATAAGTGTTTCTTTCGCATCTGCTTCGATTTCGTTAAATGCTTCTTGGCAGAATACTTCAGTGTATAACACTTTTTGTTTATTCTTTTCAAGACCAGTTGTTTTGATTGCTTTTTCTGTACGAAGAACAGCTGATTCCATTGCGTATAGATTGCTTACGATGTCAGCGATATTCACAAGAATTTCTTGCTCTTTATCTAATGCTTTACCGTATTTTTGAGCCGCTAATCCAGCTACCATTAAGCCGATTTTCTTCGCATTAGTTACTAAATACTTTTGAAGTGCTAATGGCTCATCGCCTACTTCTTCTGGCATCATCATCATTAACTCTTCTTGTAATTTTTGTGCTTTTTGAAGAAGTGGTAATTCACCTTTCATCGCTTTACGTAAGAACGTACCTGGTACGATTAGGCGGTTAATTTCGTTCGTTCCTTCGAAAATACGGTTAATACGAGAATCACGGTACATTCTTTCAATCTCGTACTCTGCCATAAATCCGTAACCACCGTGAATTTGAACACCTTCATCTACTGTATAGTCTAATACTTCAGAACCGAATACTTTGTTTAAAGAGCACTCGATTGCATATTCAGCGATAGAAGCTGCTACTGCTTTACCATCTTTTACTTCTTCTTCAGATAATGTGCTCATGCGGCTTTCGAATAAACCTACTGTACGATATACAGAGCTTTCAGCTGCATATGTTTTTGCTGCCATATTCGCAAGTTTCTCTTGAATTAATGGGAAGCGAGCGATTGGTTGTTTGAACTGTTGACGTTGGTTTGCATATTGTGCTGAAATTTCTACTGCACGTTTCGCAGATCCAACTGTACCAACACCTAATTTATAACGACCAATATTTAAAATGTTGAATGCGATAATATGACCTTTACCGATTTCACCAAGTAAGTTTTCTTTCGGTACTAACGCATCTTCTAAAATTAACGTACGAGTTGAAGAACATTTAATACCCATTTTCTTTTCTTCTGGGCTTGTAGATACGCCAGCGTAGTCTTTCTCTACGATAAATGCTGAGAAGTGCTCTCCATCGATTTTTGCATATACAATAAATACGTCAGCGAATGCAGAGTTTGTAATCCACTGTTTTTCACCGTTTAATACGTAATGTGTACCTTCTGCATTTAAACGTGCAGTTGTTTTTGCACCTAATGCGTCAGATCCTGAACCTGGCTCTGTTAATGCGTATGCAGCTAATTTTTCACCAGTTGCAAGTAATGGTAAATACTTTTTCTTTTGCTCTTCGTTACCGAATAATACGATTGGTAAAGATCCGATACCTACGTGAGCACCGTGAGTAATTGCAAAGCCACCAGCGCGAGAGAATTTCTCTGCGATTAACGCTGAGCTTACTTTATCAAGACCAATTCCGCCGTACTCTTCTGGTACGTCAGCGCCTAATAAACCAAGTTCCCCAGCTTCTTTTAAAAGACGAACTGAACGATCAAATTCATGTTGCTCTAAATATTCAAGCTCTGGAAGAACTTCATTTACGATAAAGTCCTCTGTCGTTTTTGCAATCATTTTATGCTCAGATGAAAAATCTTCTGGCGTAAACACTTGATCAATCGTAATCTCATCTACTAAAAAGCTACCGCCTTTAACCGCATTTCCTACTGTTTTTTCCATGAAAATTTCCTCCTTCATATTTTCATGAGCCGCTTCTCTCTTTTTGAAAGAAGCTGGCTCTCCCTTTTTTTATAAACCTTTGTTGCTTCCATTCTTTGCTTTAGCGTCGTCTCGTTCTGAGCGAACCGCTTCCACTTTTTTTATAATCCAGTTCCAGTGGCTAAAACAGTCGGTCGTTTCACCCCTTCCTTTGAGGCAAAAAGCGCCTCTTCGTCAGGGCTTCCAACGCCCTCCTGTTCTAAACGAGCCACCTGCACTTTTTTTATAATTCAGTTCCAGCGGCTAGAATGTTCGGTGGCTTCGCTTCTTCCTGCGAGGCAAAGAACGCCTCTACGTCTGAAGCTCCATCCCCCTCACATTCTGAACAAGCCGCTTCCACTTTTTTTATAGTAATTCAAATACTCCCGCTGCTCCCATTCCGCCGCCGATACACATTGTTACGATACCGAATTGTTCGTTGCGGCGTTTCATTTCGTGAATAAGAGATAGTGTTAGTTTTGCTCCTGTACAGCCAAGTGGATGTCCAAGTGCGATTGCACCACCGTTTACGTTTACTTTTTCTTCATCTAAACCAAGTTCACGAATAACTTGAATTGATTGAGAAGCGAATGCTTCATTTAGTTCAAATAAGCCAATATCAGATAGCTCTAAGCCAGCTAGTTTTAGCGCTTTTGGAATTGCAGCGATTGGGCCGATTCCCATTACTTCTGGTGGTACGCCAGCTACTGCAAATGAACGGAATTTCGCAAGTGGCTTCATGCCATCGCTCACTGCTTTTTCGCGATCCATTAATAGTACAGATGCTGCACCGTCACTCATTTGTGAAGAGTTACCAGCTGTTACAGAACCGCGAACGTTAAATGCTGGACGTAATTTCCCTAAAATGTCTAGCGTCGTCTCTGCTCTTACACCTTCGTCTTGTGCGAAAGTGATTGTTTCTTCTTGCAGTTTATTATTTGATCCAACAGTACGTAACGTTACATCTACAGATACTGTTTCATCAGCAAAGTTTCCTGCAGCTAATGCTTTCGCAGCACGTTGATGACTTCTTACTGCAAATGCATCTTGCTCTTCACGAGAAATTCCATATTTCACAGCAACTTGCTCTGCTGTATGTCCCATACCCATATAATATTCTGGAGCCGCTTCTACAAGGCGACTATTCGGACGAACAACGTGTCCCATCATTGGAACTAAACTCATTGATTCTGCTCCACCTGATAATACAGCTTCAGAGTGACCAAGCATAATACGCTCTGCTCCGTAAGCGATACTTTGTAAACCTGAAGAACAGTAACGGTTAATCGTAATAGCTGGAACATCGTAAGAAAGTCCTGCTAATCCGCCGATATTACGAGCCATATTTAAACCTTGCTCTGCTTCTGGCATCGCACAACCGAAAATTAAATCATCGATTGGTCCTTCATAATTCGCACGCTTTAACGTTTCCTTTACTACTAACGCCCCTAGATCGTCAGGACGAACTGTTTTTAATGAACCCCTCTTTGCTTTTCCAATTGGTGTTCTTGCTCCCGCAACAATGACAGCTTCTCTCATGAACGATATCTCCCCTCGTTATTAGTTACGTAATGGCTTTCCTTTTACAAGCATGTGCTGCATTCTTGCTTGTGATTTCATCTCACTTACTAAGCTAATAAATGCTTCACGTTCTACATCTAATAAATATTGCTCATCAACTTCTGTTCCGTACGGTACTTTTCCGCCCGCAATGACATATGCAAGTTTCTTAGCAATGTGAAGATCGTACTCTGAAATGTAACCAGATAAATGCATTGCTTCCGCACCAAGTGCAAGAGTTGCATATCCTGTTTCCCCAACAACTGGTATCTTTTTGCGGATCGGCGCTTTATAACCAGCTTCATATAAAGCAAGTGCTTTCTGTTTCGCATCGTATAGTAAGTGATCACCATTCACACTAATACCATCTTTATCACCTAAGAAGTTATGAGAAACTGCTTCTTGTCCTGAAGTTGAAACTTTCGCCATTGCGACTGTTTCGAACACTTTATTTGCAACTTTTTGCAGATCAAACTCTACACCGTTTGCCATTTTGTTTAAGTGTTTAATGTATAGCTCTTTATTACCGCCTCCGCCAGGGATTAAGCCAACACCAACTTCTACTAAGCCCATATACGTTTCACTAGAAGCTTGAATGCTCGCTGCTGGTAAGCAAACTTCTGTACCTCCGCCAAGCGTCATACCATATGGTGCTGCTACAACTGGCTTAGAAGAGTACTTAATTTTCGTCATTGCATCTTGGAAGTTTTTCACAACCCACTCAATTTCAAAGTAGTTGTCGTCTTGTGCTTCCATTAAGATCATTGCTAGGTTCGCACCAACGCAGAAGTTCTTCGATTGGTTACCGATAACAAGACCTTTATAATTCTTTTCTACTTCATCAACAGCGTAGTTAATCATTTGCGTAATATCCATACCGATTGCATTGCTCTTCGAATGGAACTCTAAGCAAAGGATACCGTCGCCTAAATCAATTAAGCTCGCTCCGCTATTTTTCTTTAATACACCATTTTTCGCTTTTAATTGCTTAAGAGAAATTGCTTTTTTATTACGCTCGATTAGCTTATATTCGCCATTATCGTAATAGTAGCTATCGCCGTTATCATGTTTATAGAAAGTAGTGAAACCTTTCTCTAACATTTCTTTCACCCAAGTAGGAACAACTACGCCGTTTTCTTCCATCTTTTGAACAGATTTTTCAACGCCGATTGCATCCCACACTTCAAATGGCCCTTGCTCCCAGCCGAAGCCCCACTTCATCGCTTGGTCAATTGCAACGATATCGTCAGCAATTTCTTTATGAAGTTTTGCAGAGTATAAAAGAGTTGGTGTAATGATGTTCCATAATAACTCTCCTGCGCGGTCTTTTGCGTATACAAGCGCTTTCAATTTATTCGCTAATCCTTTTTCTTGTTTACTTAACTCTACGGATGCAGCTTTTAATTTTTTACGCGCTTCATATTCCATCGTTTCAGGATTTAGTTCTAAAATTTCTTTTCCTTGTTTTAAGAAGAAGCCTTGCCCCGTTTTACTTCCAAGCCATTTTTTCTCCAGCATGTCATGCATGAAAGCTGGTACTTTAAATACATCACGCTCTTCTTCTTGCACATTTTCATATACGTTATTTGCAACGTGTACGAATGTATCTAAACCGACAACATCTAATGTGCGGAACGTTGCGCTCTTCGGACGACCAATAAGTGGGCCTGTTACAGAATCAACTTCCCCAATGCTATAGCCGCGTTTTACCATCTCTTGAAGAGTAACAAGTAAACCGTACGTACCGATGCGATTTCCAATAAAGTTTGGTGTATCTTTTGCGATAACAACGCCTTTTCCAAGAACGTCTTCGCCAAATAGTTTCATGAAGCTTAATACTTGTGGATCTGTTTCTTTCGTCGGTATTACCTCTAGAAGTTTTAAATATCGTGGTGGGTTAAAAAAGTGTGTGCCTAAGAAGTGTTTCTGGAAGTCGTCTGAACGACCTTCTGCCATTTTTTCAACTGAAATACCTGATGTATTCGAGCTTACGATAGAACACGGTTTACGAACCGCATCTACTTTTTCAAATAGTTTCTTTTTAATATCTAAGTTTTCAACTACTACTTCAATAATCCAATCTACATCAGCTAGACGCTCAAGGTCATCTTCTAAGTTACCTGCTTCAATCAGTGCTAAATTTCCTTTCACTGTCAGAGGAGCTGGTTTTTGCTTTAATAGTTTTTGCACAGCCGTATTACTAAAACGATTTCTCACACTTTTATGTTCTAATGTAAGTCCCTTCGCTTCTTCTTCTTTCGTAAGCGCAGGTGGTACAATATCAAGCAATAATGTCGGAATACCAATATTAGCTAAGTGTGCCGCAATTCCCGAACCCATTACGCCTGAACCTAGAACAGCAGCCTTTTTAATTTGGAACATCCAATTCTCCCCCTATTCTTGAATGAATGCTCATTCAATTTTTCGACATAAGTCGCAATCAATGAGTGAGCCTCTACTAATAAATATATGATACTGTTTAAATTTTCGCAATATATTTATTGATAAAATTTTCTGAAATAAATATTTTTCTTTTATTTGCCCATGCTATATATGTATTTTCTTCACTAAAATACACTTTCCCTTTTTATAATCTGACGAAACTGGAGGAATATATATGGCAAAACTTAAGAAGAACCCTTCAAAGGCTGGAATTAGTGCAGCTAGTGTAACTGGAAACGCAGGTCCGCATAACCACGGCGTGGAAAAAGGACGTCAAGGTAATAACCAACAATATAAAAAGCATAATATGGGCGAAAAATAACGCTATATTTTTGGGCAGAGAACGTGGCATAATGATTAATGGCTGCTTTTTCTGCCCAATTTATTTGTAACAAATGAGGGAATTATAATGAAACGAACAATAGTTATGATTGTAATGATTGCCACACTATTTACAGGGATGATTTTCTTCTCTTATGCACAAAGGCAACAAGCTGTAAGAGCTGATCAACCTAATATTACTGGGCAATATGGAGTTACAATCGATGCAGACACAGGTGAAGTTTTGTATGGAAAACGCAAAGACGAACGCTCTTATCCGGCTAGTATAGCCAAAATGATGACAACCCTTCTTTTACTAGAGAATGTAAAAGAGGATGAAGAAATTACAGTTACAGAAAACGCAATTAAAACAGAAAGTCAAAGCAAGAAAATTAAACTTCGTGCTGGGGAAAAGTTAAAACGTGATGAGGCATTAAAACTGATGCTTATCATTAGTGCAGATCCAATAGCTGAATCCATCGCAGAACATATTGCAGGATCAAAAAATGAATTTGTAAAAATGATGAATGCTAGAGCGAAGGAACTCGGTACAAAGCATGCGACTTTCAAGAACGCAAGTGGTGCTGATGCACTTGGAAATAAAGTATCGCCATATGACATTGCTATTATTACGAAAGAAGCATTAAAGTATCCAGTTGTTTTAGAATATATGAATTCAACACGTACAACTCTACATACTTCAGAACGCTCTCCAAACATCGCAAACTACGGACGAGAAGAACTATATGACGATCCATATGCGATTGGAAGTAAAAGCGGTCTATCAGCACTTGGCAAATATACAGTCGTAACAGTGGATGAAAAAGACGGTAAACGCGTCATTAACGTCGTATTATCTTCTACTCGCGCGCAACTATATCCTGATACGAAAAAAATGGCACATTACGCATTTCAGCAATTAAAATAACCAAGGAGTATTTTCTCCTTGGTTATTTTTTAACCATACCTTTTAATACGAACGCAACGTTTGCTGGACGCTCTGCTAGACGACGCATGAAATATCCATACCAGTCGTTTCCATAAGGTACGTAAACACGCATTTTGTAGCCTTCTTTTACTAGCTCAAGTTGACGCTCATTACGAATACCATATAACATCTGGAATTCAAATTGATCCCTTGGAATATTGTGTTCTTCAGCAAGTTTTTTTGTATATTCAATAATCGCTTCGTCATGTGAAGCAATTGCAGTATAATTTCCATTTAATAAGTGCATTTTAATAATCTTTTTATAATTGTCATCTACATCTTTCTTGTCTGGGAATGCCACTTCTTCAGGTTCTTTATAAGCACCTTTTACAAGACGTAAATTAGGATTATAAGCATTTAAATCTTCAATATCTTTTTCTGTACGATATAGGTAAGCTTGAATAACAGTACCAATATTATCGTATTCAGATTTTAATTGTTTAAAGATATCAATTGTTTTACCACAGCGTGTATAGTCTTCCATATCAATGGTAACGAACACACCATTTTCTTTTGCAGCTTCTAAAATACGGCGCATATTGTTCATTACGATTTCATCAGAGATATCTAATCCCATAGAAGTCATCTTTAAAGAAAGCTGCGAATCAAGACCTTCTCTTCCAATTGCACGGATCGCTTCAATCGATTGGTTAGCCATTTCATTTGCTTCCGCTTCATTATCAACGAATTCACCTAAATAATCGATTGTTACACAAAGTCCTTGCTTGTTCAATTGCTTAATAGCAGCTGTCGCTAATTCAATCGTCTCCCCTGCGACGAAGCGACCTGCCCCAAAGCGTAAACCGTACTTTTTAGCCAGTTTTGTTAGCGCTTTATTTTTAGATAAGAAAAGAAACGAATTTCGCATTAATTGTTCCATGTAATTCACCCCTATGACTGTAATTTATCTGTTTTTTACCCCTCTTCAAAATTATATCATTGTTTAAAATTATTGGATACAAATAATTATTTAGATAATTTATAAAATACTATAAAAACATTTAAAAACCTATATTTCTGCTTATAAATATACCCGAAATATTTTTCGACATTTAGAAAAATGGAGTTTACTAGGCATAAAATAGGCATGTCGAAAATATTCGACATGCCTATAAAATCCTTTATATTCCATGTAAATTATATAAGGATATTAATACAGAAAACTTGCGATTATATTTACCTCAAGTTTTTTTATTGCTCATTTCGCTTCTCTTCATTCAGCCTTTTAATATCTGTAATTAACTGTACCATCTCTTCTTTCGCATCTGGATAAGTTTCATTCCAATGCTTTACTAAAGCTGGCATCGTCTTAGCTATGTAAGAATACAGTGCCCACTTCTGTACCTGTTCTTTTCTCTCTTCATTGCTCTCTCCAAGTAACAGCTCAGTATATTTCTCCAGTAAACCATCAAACTGCTCGTTAAACTTTTCACTCATTTTATTTACCTCCTATATGAAAAAAGCAGCGAAGATCGCTGCTTTTTCTTATAATTTTGATCGAACAGAGTTTAATTTTTTCTCCATTGTGCTTACTTTATCACGACGATCATCAATACGAATAGTTGTTGCAACACGCTGTGCACCTTTCGTATATGGAACTTCATGCATTTGTTGTATTACTTCTAGAATGACAGGAAGATCTCCTTCAATAATTGTATTCATCGGTGTTAATTGATACTTCACGCGATCCGCATTTTTCTCTAGCACCTTTTGTACTTCTGCTACATATTCACTAACACTTGGATTACCTGTTCCTACTGGAATAATCGATACATCAACAATTGCCATAGTAGTCTTCCTCCTATAATCGTTTCTTATATATCCATTGTCTATTTTACCGAAATCCTCATCATTTTACTAATATGTTACTCTTCCACTTTAAACTGCTCGACTAATCTTTCTAAATCTCTCATATGTTCTGTCAAACTTTCCATCGTGTGAGCTACCTTTTCTAAATGATTCACCTGTGATTCCGTTGCAGCATGTACCTCTTCAGAAACAGCTGCACTTTCTTGACTCGTACCAGCAATTGTATGCATTACCGCTGTAATTTCCCCTTGCTCATAACCTATGTTATGTACCTCTTCTACAATTTTTTCAACTGAAGTACTAATCGTATTTACAACTGACATAATTGTACGGAACTCCATTTCCGCCTCTGTCGTCACTTTATTTTGCACATCTGCAATGTCTTTCAATTTACTTACAACTTCTACAACCCTTTTTACTTCTAATTGTACATCACCAATCATCATTGTGATTTCTCCGGTTGCCTCTTTTGATTGTTCCGCTAATTTCCGAACCTCTTCAGCAACAACCGCAAATCCCTTACCTTGCTCACCTGCACGGGCAGCTTCAATCGATGCATTTAAAGCAAGTAAATTTGTTTGATCCGAAATACCTTTTATAAGCTCAACAACATTTTGAATCGATCCAACTCTTTGTTCTAACTTATCCGATGCTTCTTCTGTATGAACAACAATCGAAGATGATTGTCCCCTCGTACGGATTAAATTCCTCATTGTATTTAATCCTTGCTTAGATGCCTCTTCCGCTTTGCCAGCCACACCTTTTATTTCACCAACGGAGCTATTCATTTGTTCCACTGACTCCGCCATATTCTCGAGCTGAGCTGAAACTTCATCCACACTATTCGCAAGAGTAGAAGCTCCTCCGCTCACATCATCCATCGCTCCTGAAACTTCTCTACTAGCCGCTACTGTTTCGTTCGTTAAATAATGTAAACTATTCGTTGATTGTTGCACCGTTGATACGCTGTTTTTAATTTTACTTACCATTTCATTCATTTGTTCAACCATATCATTAAAGTGCTTCGTCAACTCTCCAACTTCATCTTCACTTGTCACTTTCATTCGCAGCGTTAAATCGCCTTCTGCTACTTTTTGCACGTGATTTTTTAATAGTTGCAGTGGTCTTGCTAATCTTCTTGAGAACAAGTAGGAAGCTACAATTCCAACTAATAAACTAATACATGCCATTATAATAACTGTATTTCTCGTACTATTTAATAGCCCATCAATCGTTTCTTTCGGATAAAAGATTCCTATCGTCCATTTCATCGTATCAAATGATTGACTGTAAACAACTACATCTTCACCTTTTATTGTAGTGACCGCATATTTTGTTCCCTCTTTATTTAAGCTCTTTATAAGCGGCTCTTTAGAAACATCTTTCCCTATCTTTTCTGGATAAACAAGAGCCATATTTTTATCATTTATAATAAACATTTCTCCGTCATTATTGTATTGAATATTGTGAAGCAACTTCTGAATCGTCCCAAGCGATACATCCATCGCAACAACGCCTAATACAGATCCATCTTGAGCTGTAATTGCTTTAGAAACACCTACACTTAACTTTCCTGTTGCAATTTCATAAGAAGGTTGTCCCCAATGGACCTTTTTTACATCAGCCTCTGAATCTTTATACCATGGTCTTGTCGTTGGATCATATCCTTCTGGCACTTGCCCACCTTCAGCAAGATTGGCACTTAATGTTTTTTTATCTTTCGTACCAATATATAAATCTAAAATACCAGGATGATTCTTTTTATACTCCGCAAACTCTTTCGTTAAAAACGCTTCCTCTTCCGGAGTAACCCCACCTTGAAGCATATTACGAATCATCTCACTGTTCGCGTAATACCCCATATCTTCATCCGTTCTTTGAACAAATGTCGTAAGTTGCTCTGTCACAAGATCCATCGCATTTTGAGAATACTCGTCTAAGGAACGCACTTCCTTTTCTTTCTGTAATTGATACACAGCTGTACCCAATATTACGAACATCATAGAAATAAGTACTGAAAACACTACCGCAATTTTTAAACGTAAACTTCTTAACATTTTCCCCCAAGCATCCCCTTCGTATTAAATTAAAATCTTATTAATCATTATATTAAGTATAATAGATAAAATTAAAAAATTGAAATTAATTCTCACCTTAATACAATTAGAAAAAGGACTACCACTTGTGCAAAAACAAATAGTTCATTATCCTTAAAATATAATCTCATTCGTTCGGAGGGAACTATGTTACAAAAATTCGGTTTCTCACAATATGAAAGCCAGGCTTATGAAGTTGTCGTATCAAGCAATGAACCATTAGATGCTACAACAATTGTGAAGCATTCAGGTGTTCCAAAAGCAAAAATATATGAAGTACTAGCACGCCTAATCGATAAAGGAATGGTAATGGATTCTGTTTCAGAAAAGAAAAAATTGTATACAGCATTACCACTAAAACTAGCAATTGAAAAATTAACGACTGAATTCCAATCAAATATTAAAGAACTGGAAACAAATATATCAAAAAAATCATTTACAGATGACCGTGTGTGGAGCTTAAAAATGCAATCTTCTATTCGAGTTCAAAGTAAAGAACTCATTGAAAGTGCACAAGAATCAATCCGTATTTCAGCTTGGAATGATACTCTTTTAGAATATCTCCCTTTACTAGAACAAAAAGCAAAACAAGGTGTTCAAATTGAATCCCTTATTGTTGGAGAAGTAGAAACAGACTTAGAAAACATGCATTTTCTAATCCCAGCTGAAGAACCTAATGCATTAGAGCGCTACTTGCTACTTATCGTTGACGATCGTGAAATTTTATTTGCTGGCGTAGAACAAGAGTCATGGCAAGCGATGAAAACAATGTCACAACCTTTCGTAAAGTTCTTTACAGAATTTTTCTATCACGACGTTGCACTTGCAAAGATTACCCAGAAGCACCACGATCTCTTTATGAAAGATGATGAAATTAAGAGTTTGTTAATGAAATTAAGATACTAATTAAATAATAAAAAGGAGTCTAGTTTTTCACTTAGACTCCTTTTTATTTTGTTCCTTTATCTCCATCAACAGCTCAATGATTTTCTCATTTTGCTCTACCTGTTTCTCTGAATTTTGATAGATGAAACGAACCCATCTAAGTGCAAGAATAATAAGAAACAACGGAAGCATTGAAATTAGAAGACCAATAATTGAAAAATTCGTATACATATACCTCACCTCGCTATATACACCTTCTCCATCCTTCTACTAAAACCTGCAATTTTTTACAAATAAAAGAAGAATCTATCAAATGATAGATTCTTCTTTTGCGAACTCATTAGAACGTCCTCTCGTAATCGAGAAAATCGCACAAAGCAACGCTAATATAATAAAGCCGCCGCCTACCCAAGCATTATATATAACAGATGATTTCTCAATAACAACTCCGCCTACTGTTGAACCGAGTGCAATTCCTAAATGAAGCGCAGAGTTATTTAAACCTTGCTGAATACCAGCTGATTCCGGTGCAATTTCAATTAAATAATTTTGCTGTGCTGGTGAAATCGCCCAGCTCAGCATACTCCAAAGTCCCATCATAATGATGAAGAGCGGGAATGAGAATGTCATTAATGGCAGTATGAAGATTGCACACGCAAATACGATAATGATAGAAATAATACTTTTCTTCGATCCCCATTTATCAGCAAGCCAGCCACCGAATCCGCCACCAATTACTGCTGCGATTCCGAAAATAAAGTAAAACACACTAATCCAGTTTGCTTCCACATGCATGACATCTTTTAAAAACGGTGTTAAATATGCATACAATGTTAAATGCCCCGTTAAAAACAAAAATGATGTTAACTGTGCACTTACAATTTTTTTATCTTTTAAAGTAGCAAGTTGTTCTTTTATTGATAATACCGATGTCGGTGGTACTTTCGTTAAGAACAATGAAATACAAGCTATTGCCATAACTGTTAATACAGAAATTAATACAAATGGTGCACGCCATCCGTATGCATTTCCGAGCACAAGACCGAGCGGTACTCCAAGTACGAGTGATCCGCTAATTCCCATGAAAATGATTCCAATTGCACGCGCACGAAAATGCGGTTCTACAACACTAGAAGCAAGTGTTACCGATAGTGCAATAATTAATGAACCACTCGCCGCACAAATAACCCTTGAGAACATTAGCATTCCGTAATTCACACTAAATGCCGAAATAATATTTCCGATTAAGAAAATCGATAATGCTCCAACATACAATGTTTTTCTTTCAAACTTCCCTGTCACAGCTAATAAAACTGGACCTGACAAAGCAAATACTACCGAAAATATTGTTATAAGCTGACCAGCTGCGCTAATAGATACTCCTAAATCATTGGCAACTAAATCGAGCGTTCCTCCTATAATTAACTCAACCGTTCCGACTACGAAAGCCGCGATAGCTAAAATATAAACACGAAAATTCAAGTCTTTCCCCACGCTTTCTATTTTGGTTACTACGACTATAGTAACCAAAACAGAAAGTGGACGCAAGTATAATTTTTTTACAGTAAAAAAGGTAGGCGTATTATACGCCTACCCTTCCATCATTCTGTTTCTTTCTTCTTATTTAAATACCAATACACCGGAAGTCCCGTAAAGACAATTCCAATTGATAAGAAACAACTTACCGGATCATTGATAATTGCACTACCAATTACAAAGAACGAACCTAAAATCGCTACGATTGGTACGATTGGGAATAACGGCACACTATATGCACGCTCTTTATTCTTATTACGTTTTCTTAAAATGAAGACACCAATAAACGTCATTACATAGAAAATATAAATAATGAATACGGAAATCTCAGATAGCTTATTCGGATCACTAATAATCATTAAAATAATTCCTAAAATGATTTCAACAGTAATCGCATTTGCTGGTGTTTTAAATCTTGGACTTTCCTTTGCAATAAACTTAGCAAATGGAAGTTGTCCACGTTCTGCCATCGACATCGGGATACGTGGGAATGTTAAAATCTTTCCATTTAAACAACCGAAAATAGAAACGATAATACCGATACTAATAATTTTCCCGCCATATTCTCCAAGTAGCATTCCTGCAGCTGTCGCTGTTGCATTTTCTCCAAGTTCTACAATTTGCGTTGCTGGTAATACATTCAATAACGCCAAATTAATTAATACGTAAGCAGCTGTTACAATTAAAATCCCAACTGTCATTGCTTTCGGTAATAGCTTTGTTGGATTCTTCATTTCTCCACCAATTGACGCAAGTAGAATCCAGCCGTCATAAGCAAATAATGTTGCTAAAATTGCCATACCGATACTTTGATTTTCCGATATCGGCACAACTACGTTAAAGATATCGCTATTCCCTTTCCAGAAACCTAGCACAACAATTAACACAATCGGAATCATCTTCCCAATTGTCGTGATTGTTTGAACGATACCTCCGTATTTTGTTCCCATACTATTTACAACGCCAAGGAACACAACCGTTCCAATTGCGATTGGTAAATTCCACACTTTATCTAAATAGAAAAAATTAATCATTAAAGAACTAAAGTATAAACCTAATGTTCCGATAATAGCAGGTCCATAAACAATTGTTTGCATCCAACCTGATAAATATCCCCAAAAACTTCCGTAAATCTCCTCTAAATACGTATACAACCCACCATTTTTCGGGATTTGCGCTCCAATTTCAGCTACTGTTAAACCACTTGCTAACGTCAACAGACCACCAATTACCCAAGCAAGAATGGCCATATTAGAACTCCCCGAGTAATCTAATACGCTCCCTGGTTTCATAAACACACCAGATCCAATAATCGTTCCTACTACGATAGAAAGTGCTACCGTTAAACCAATTTTGTTCTTCTCATCATGATGCATGCTGCGTATCCTGGTTTAAAATTCTTATAAAAATCTATAAATTGTTGGCGAACCAAGTCAAATGCCAACTACCGAAAAGGAATCTCACCTTTTTCCTGTCCGTAAGGGTTGTGACCTTTTCATCCACCTATTGTGAAAGAATGACGGCAGGTTCCTGTTAGGAACGATCTGTCCTTGCATACTACCATTCATCCAAGTCAGTAGTATGCAAGAGGTTATAAGAAATAAACCAGTACCCCCCCTTCTCATTTAAATTTTAAATACGAATTGTTGATTGCTCATATAAACAGTTTTATGAAGAATGCTCCACAATTTCCAATTGTGATATTCTTTCCACGTTTGAATTGTTTGTAACCATTTTTTATATACTTTTTGCGTATTCTTTTTACTTTCTTCCATGGAAGCAACAAGAATACGCAGTTTTGTTGTAATTTGGTTTTTTAATAATAATATAATCTCTTGTGGTACTTGTTCTTGCAATTCTAATCCACGTCTTGCGATCGCGAATGCGGCTGCTTCATGAACGCTAATACCGAAATTTTTACTGTATTTTAATTTTCCAATCACACTTGTATAAGCGGGGTTTACTGTTTTAACAGAAAATCCGTTACGAAGAGACATACGAATTAAACTGTTCAACATCTTTTTATACGTAAATTGATGGAAATTACGATTACTGTATTTATCAGTATCATGAGATTGTTGAAACTTTAAATCTTCTAAAACAATTCCACCTACATTGTTTTCCAATAACCATGTTTTAATTTGTTGTACGATTTGTCCAATTATCGTTGCGCGTTTGTTTGTCGAAAACGCATTCAGATTGTGTAGATAAAAAATTTTTGAACCTTTAAAATTACCTTGTTTTGTACATAAACTAACTGCAATACGGTCCGGATTTACATCAATTCCTGCAATTACATCTGATTGTGGTGTTTCCTTGAAATCTAGTACACGACCTATTTCTGTTTCATCAAACGTAATATTTACATAAAATTCATTTTGTTTACGAATGATTTCTACACTATATTTTTGATGCTCTATAATCGGTTTTCCTTTTGGATTTACACCGATTTGCTTTCCCATAACGACATTTGTGATTTGATGATAAAAATGATATGGAATGATAATCGGAACTTTGATTCGTGGGCTTTTTGTTTTTCCATTTGTTCGTCCTAATGGATTTGCAATTTCTAACCATCCTTGCCCACAATCATCAACTGTAATGCGCATGTTCAAATTCCCTTTTTTGCTTTTATCTCCGCGAGAATATAATTGTCGTGTCCGCAAATCTTTCCATTCTTGATTGGATATCTTATCTTTCATTCTTTCATAGAAATTTTTCCGCCCACCAAAAATAATAGGAGGTAATGTTTTATTTTTAATATGTTTTGCATACGTTTCAATTTTTTGTTCTAATTTTTGTTTTCGTTTTCTTAATCCAATTAGACAAGTTTCTAATGCAACTTGTTTAGGTCTTTTTTTGCCGCGTTCATAATCATCTATTTTTTGTAACGTCTTTTCTAACTTTTTTTGATTGTTTTCTAGGTAAACAGGAAGAAGTTCTTTTTGAGAGAAAAGGATCGTTTGCGCTTGTAAAATTGCATCTTCACAAAAACGTTTATTTAACAAATATTTAGGTTGTAGTTTTTTTATCAATTCTTTCTCGTTTTCGCCCTCAATCAAACGATTAAAACTATATCGTTTTGCACTTTCGAACGTACGGATCAAAGTAATTAAATCTTCCGTTTGTTCTTTTGTAATAGAATTGATTTTACAAGTACGTGTTGTTTTCATCCTTTTCCCCCCTTTTCATCACCTGAAAATATTATAGGTTGAATTCTGTAAAATATAAAACCTGTAATTGTAAATTTTTATAGTTTTTTATAGATTCTTATTTACTGTTATTACCTCCTTCCAATCCTAGTGTGATGCAAAAATGAAATAAAAAAACACTCCTCCCTAAAAAAGGGACGAGTGTTGTATTCGTGGTTCCACCCTTGTTTCAATTCGTAAAGTAACACACTTCACCAATTTCTCAAGTCTAAATAACGGTTTTTGCCGGCAAGCAATTACTAGATGCTCGTTCACTGCTGCAGTTCAGAGGTGGTAATCCATTTTTTCGTATTAGGAAGCTCACAGCCAAAGGCTTCCCTCTCTGAGAATCGTAAAAAATTGATCGTGTCCTCATCATCACTTCTTGATGTCGAATTTTGTAGTTATTGTTCATTATATTGAATTGTTAGAAAAAATCAATATATTTTTTATATAACATAGGAAATATTTCTCTTCTTATATTATAACAGAAGGTACGACACTTCTCCATTTCCCTAAAAATGGTATAATCTATTTAGGAGGTGCACCAATAATGATTGCTGTCTTTTGTATCATTGCTACGTTTCTCTCTATTCTATTCGCTATCATGCATCGGCACAAGTATCCTGGTTATAGCATTTTAGCGGTAGCTATTATACCAGCTGTTTCCTTCTACGTATTGGGTAAATATCAATATACGGAAGTGTTTATCAGTTTTGCAATCTTCTACTGCATCTTCGGATACATACTAACAATGAAAAGAATTTTATTGAATCATTAAAAGGGACCGATTTCTGCTGACAGAAATCGGTCCTCGCACGTACCTTCCGGTTGCCCACACGAAAGATACATAAATCAATTATTTATCTTCTTTTTTCATAAAAAACTTATGGTGCGGTAAATCAACATTCAATGCCTCTAATTGTTTCTTTTCGTTGTCTAAAATCGCTTTTGCTTTTGTTTTTGTTGCTTCATCTAATCCAGCAAAGATGTCTTCATGCTTCTCTTTCTCTGGAAGTTTCACACCTAATTTTGCTAATTCTTCTTTTGCTTGCTCATGCGTTAATTTTCCGGATTTCTTTTGCTCTAAAATTGACTTCGCTTTCTCTTTTGTCTGTTCATCTAAGTTAGCAAACATATCTCCATGCTTACCTTTCTCCGGCATTTTCACGCCTAGCTTTGTTAATTCCTCTTTTGCTTGTTCTCGTGTTAATTTTCCGGACTTTTCTTGCTCTAAAATGGACTTCGCTTTTTCTTTCGCCTGTTCATCTAATCCCGCAAACATTTCTTTGTGCTTACCCTTTTCCGGGAACTTCACGCCTAATTTTGTTAATTCTTCTTTTGCTTGTTCTCGTGTTAATTTACCAGACTTCTCTTGCTCTAAAATTGACTTCGCTTTTTCTTTCGCCTGTTCATCTAATCCCGCAAACATTTCTTTACGTTTTTCTTTTTCTGGAAGCTTTACACCTAGCTCCTGTAACTGTTTCTTTGTATCGTCCATAATCGTTTTTACTTTTTGTTTTGTAGCGGCATCTAAATCTTTTTTCGCTGTTTTTGTCGCTTGCTCAGCTGTTGGAGTATTCGTTGCCGCGAATGCCGGAATGCCGACTCCTCCAATGATTCCGAATGATAACGCACCTGCAATCGCTAAATACCCAACTGTTTTCTTCTTCATAGGAAATTTCCTCCTTCATATTTCTAATGCATGTACACTTTCGTATACAATGCCTATAGTAATGTCGGTTTCTTAACATTTCCTTAACGACTTAACAAAAAAAAACACCGCTCGTAATGAGCGGTGTTTCACTAAGCCTTTTGTAATTGTAATTCTTCACGTTCCATTATTTTTCTTAATACAATTGTTTGTGTCATTGTAAATAAGTTACCTGTTATCCAATACAACACAAGTCCTGATGGCGCCGCAAACCCCATAAATAGAATCATTGCTGGCATCATAATTTGCTGCATTTTCAGCATCTGCACTTGTTCTCCAGGTGTAATATTCGATTGGAAAACTTTCATCTGAATAAATGTCGTTAACGCTGCAATAATCGGTAATATATGATATGGATCTGCATGTCCTAGGTTCACCCATAAAAACGAAGATGTGCGAATCTCTTCAGTTCTACTAATCGCATAATACAAAGCAGAGAAAATCGGCATTTGTATAAAAATTGGCCAGCAACCAGCAAGTGGATTCCAACCGCCTGATTTCATTAGTTCTGACATTTCTTTTTGATACTGCTTTTGTTTTTCAAGGTCTTTGCTTACATCACCGTACTTTTTCTTTAGCTTCTGCAATTCAGGTTGCATTTTCTTCATTTTCGCTTGGCTGCGATATTGCGAAACAGCTAATGGAATCATCGCTGAACGAATAACGAGCGTCATAATAATGATAGCAATCCCAAAGCTAGCTCCAGGTATATGATGAGCAACAAATTGAATCATAAAAGAGATTGGATATACAAAATAATGATCCCAAATCCCAGTACTATGTGCATCAATTGGGGCCGCATTACTGCAACCAGATAAAACAAAAACAAATAATAATGATAAACTAACGAGCACAGCTCGGTATGATTTTAACATGTTCATTCCTCCAATGTTTCGTAATTATTTAGCGAAACATTGGCGTATACGGACCGACCTCGTCATTCTCTTCACTTGATTCTTGTCTGCGTACAGAACGAATCATTCCATATTTATAAAAAATAGAAAATAGCGGTACATTTCCCGCACTATCTTCACATGTATCAACTAACGCAAAAGCTCTTTGTCTACCGCTTGATGCTTGTTGACGCACAAAGCGAGAAACATTAGCAAGGAAGAAAACTTCTAATAAACAAAGTGCCGTCGTTACAAACGATATATATAGAATTGCATCCTGCAATAAAAATTCCATCGCTTCACATCCTTAATAAGGTCATTTTAGCACATCGGGCAAATATTCTCTATTTCCTTTTATTTTCAAAAAAAGTATTTTGCATATTTTCTCAAGAAAACAATAATTAAGAAACGTTGTATTCGCTTTCTTTAGCATATTCACACACATCAATGAATAGGCTTGATTTATTAGAAATTTATAAAATTTTTGCATTATAATAAAACTATTGCCAGTTTTTGAAAAAACCTTTATTCTCTTCTTGTAATCAAAAATGAATATGGAGATGAAACATACTATGGGTCAACTAGGAGACGCCGATTACGTTCCCGACACCGCCTTTTTATCCTTCCCAGCAGCTAAAACATTTCACTTAGAATTTATGATACAGTTGGTTGTTATTTTTATAGCTTCTATTTTGTATGCAATTTCTATGAATATGTTTTTTATCCCGCATAATATGATTAGCGGTGGATTCGCTGGTGTAGGGATGATTATCGGTTATTTAATGCACTACAATATCGGTGCACTTATCTTTTTACTAAACATTCCTCTTCTTATTTTAAGTCACTTTTACTTAGGCAAGAAGACAACCTTTTTAACAGCTTACTTTGTAGCTGTGTCATCGTTAGCGATGAACATTATCCCGGTACACCAAGTTTCAGACGATATTTTACTTTCTTCTGTATTCGGTGGTGTTATCTGCGGAGCAGCTTCAGGAATTATATTCCGATTTGCTTCTTCAACAGGTGGTTTTGATGTTGTTGGATTGATTGTAGCGAAATATCGAGATGTTTCAATTGGAGCAATCATATTTGTATTCAACTTAATCTTACTTGTAGCAGCAGGTTTTATTTTCGGATGGGATATTACACTTTATACGTTAATTAGTCGATTTGTAGTCAGCAAAGTTATCGACGCTGTGCATACGAAACATATTAAATTAACGATAATGACTATTACAGAAAAAGGCGAGGAAATAAAAAGCGCACTACTACATCACGGCATACGCGGGGTGACAATGGTAGACGCTGTCGGCGGCTATACAAACCATAAGAAAAAAATGATTTACACTGTCGTGACTCGCTATGAGTTAGGCGAAATGAAACGTATTATCCGTCAAGTGGATAACAAAGCATTTATGAACATTACTGAAACAGTTGAAATTGTCGGCCGTTTCAAACGCATATAAAAAGGTTAATAAATTAAAGGGCATAACATATTAGTCATATATAATATGTTATGCCCTTTGTTATTCAACTAACGTACCTTTTAGCATAATAAAATCACTAAGTTTATTACTACAAATCGGAGGATAGCATTCCATATACAATACTGTCTGTCCATTCATCTTTATTCCAAAAATCTTGTATGAAATGGGCTTCCTTTCTCATGCCTATTCGTTCACACAATTTTTGTGAAGCTGTATTACGTGCATCAAGATTAGCCTGTATACGATGTACATTGAATTCATTAAATAATTTCAATACCAAACTACTTACTGCTTCTGTCGCCAAACCTCTCCCAGCTACTTCATTTGAAAAACTATAACCAATCTCAACAGTGTCTTTCATATTTGTGTACCATACGGATAAATCACCAACTACTTTATTTTTGTATATAACTGCCAAACTTAATATTGTTTCTTTAGTAAGTACATGATTTGCTATCTTCTTATTAAATCTTTTCTGCATGTCTTCATGAGTCCACTTGTTATGTAATAGGAACTTACATGTATCATCACTATTATAAATAGCAAATACATCCTGTAAATCAGTACTCTTAAAAGGTCTAATTATTAATCTTTCTGTTGTGAACTCCAAGTTAGCTCTCCTCCCTTACATTCATGCTATAAAACATTTTTTATAGTATTTAGGCCTCATTCTTAGATCTCACCTTGATTACATATTTCATCATAATAAATTAAAATCCTTCTTCCACTAAACTGCACCGTTAATGGTATTTCCTTGCGCTTTTTATTTTTTACACTTATTACAAAATCAGATAATTCTATTATTATGTCCCTAAATGTGTTATAATGAAAGCAGACTCACAAAAAAAGAGTATATAGACTTGGAAGTTTCTCTTATTTTACAAGCAAAAAGAAACGAGCAGTCGGGTATATTTCAGACACCATACACGTAACGGTTTAAACAACCGATCATCTTAGTTACTCTTCAATGATCTTTTTATAAAAAGATACGTACAATTAAAACTCACTTCAATATACTATACCTACCTTTTTGACTTCCAAATCATCTTATTACATAGGGAGATGAACATATGAATCAATATATACGATATACAATAGCTGTCCTGTTTGCTATTATCGGCGGAACAATCTGCTTCTGGACAAACACTCAGCTTGGAGAGAATATCATCTTTAATGGAATCGAAACACTTGTAAGCGCTTCAATTTTAGGCGGATACATTTACTTCCTCTTCAATCCAGAAGAAAACGCTCAAAAAACAATGTTATTAACAATGATCGGAATCGTTGGTGGATGTATTTCCTACTCAATGACAAACTATACATTACCACTTCAATTAAGCTCAGCTTTCTTCCACGGTCTATGGACTTGGTTCATTGCATTCTGCTTAGCAGACGTATTCAACCTATTACAAGACAATGAAGAAGATAGCGGTCGCCAAATTGAAAGTAACTCTTAAGCTGGAAGATACTCTTCCAGCTTTTTTATGTTGGTTTGCATACCCCGCATCACGATAAAAAGAAGTTGCCCTCACGGCAACTTCTTTTCCATATACCCCACTTCGTATTCACTAAAATATATCAACGATTTTTCAAATATATCGATCGTTTCTCCACTTATATCAACGATTTTTTCATTATATCGACGGTTCAACACAAGATATCGATTTACCGACAACCTTCGACACTCAAAACCCACAACATACCCTATCCACCAAGCAATTTACTGCCGAACTCTACAATTAAAAAGATAATTAATAAGATCGCGAGTATCTTTAATGCTACATATGCCACTTTAAAAACAGCATAAATGAGCAAGACGATTAAAATAATCGTTAAAATTTCCATCTAGAATTCCTCCAAGCTTTGCTCTTCTTATCTCATTTTACTCGTCCTAGGCTGTTTATGGAACGGCATAAGATGACATATAAAAAAGAGGATACCTCACCCATCGTAAGATACCCTCTCTTTCAGCTGCTCAAACCATTCTCTTTCTAATTGTAAATATCCCATCTCACTCTTCTCGGCGCTCTTTAATTCTTGATCGGCTTTCTTCATATAAGTACGGGACGCTTCCATATTCCCCTCTACATATCTAATAATTCCTTGTGTACGGTAATATCCACTTAGGTCCATTTTTGTAATAGCCTTTGCATGTTCCTTTGCTTCTTGCAAAGAAAGACTATCCATCTGATAAAGGGCTTTATATAAAAGGTACCAACTATGAAAACTACTAACGAAAAACTTATTTTCTTTCGTTACAGGTAGTTGAACAATTCGTTCTATATACGGTATCGCTCTTTCCATTCCCTCTTGATCTGCACGAGCAAAAAAGACGAGCATAAGTCTACTCATTATCTCTCTTATCCCTTTATTCTCTTTTATTTTCCCCTCACTCAATTCTACTAACCTTTCATCCCAATCTTTCGGTCTTTTATAACTAAATAACTCACTCGATATTTGAATCTCATATAAGTGATTTCTAGCTCTTTCATCATCTTTAATTAAAATAAGAAATTGCATCCCATCACTCATAAGCATTCCTTTTATCGGCACAATTGTAACCGCAAAGATTGCAAAATGGAAAAAGGAAAAATATAAAAGATATTGATAATAACTCACCATATATATGTAACCGGAAGTAATACCAAATAGTAAACTCGTAATCGGTCCACCTAAAGTGAGCCACGCCCACTTTTTCGAAAGATTCGGTGTCTCTATAGAAGGTGGTACTAGTGTTGCAACGCCTCCAAAGTACGCCCACAATTTATTTTCTCGAATGCGTAATTTTCCCTTTTCTTTTTGAATAGTAATGGGTCCTACTGTCATAAATTTAAATGTCAAACCACCTATTACACCAAATACTACATGTCCTAGCTCATGAATGGCTAACACTAGCAATGAAATTCCAACTATTGCCCATAAGTTCAAAATTACTTCTAATTTCCCAGTTCGGATTACTCCGTATAAAATGGACAGAATTAGCGCCACTGTCATTGAGCCAGCTGGCCTTCTTAAAATATCCACCTTTTTCTCCCCTTAATAAATCATTTTTCTTTGCATTTCGTACATGAACTTCCCGAGATGCAATATCCAAATAAATGAGATTAAGCCAATTAATACAAAATCGATATCACTAGCAGCTGTATATATAACGGCAGCCCACCATACATATGCCAATATTGTATTCGTAAATTCATACGCTTTATATCCAGCCTCATGCACAATGTGCTTTAATCCTTCATCTGCGTTTTTCGTCCACATTTTCATAGATTCCATATACGTTACACCTTGTTCAGGATATAGCTTATTATAACGATTTTTTGTTATAAGTCCGATAATTACTACAGTAGTTAAACAAACAATAGAAGCTACTAAATTCCACACCGCAAATGAAACATTTGTATCCTGCAACAGTGCACGTCTACATGTAATAACTGCATATACAAACCATGCCTGCGTAACTATATCGCCTACACGTAAATATATACTTATAATGCCTAATTTTCTGCCTTGTACGCTCTCTTCTTCATCGCGTGCCTCTGCTAACATACGTGTATTCTTCCAAGTATAGTACATCATTAAGATTCCAAAAATAGTACATATACCTATAAATGTATTGGATGATAATTTTCTCGGTTCATCCGAGAGTAAATTTAAAGCTATATAAGACGTTAAAAAGCCACCCATCATACTTAATGCTATTTTCCCCACAGAATCAAATTGTTTTTTTCGTTTACTCTTCATCGTCCTCTTCCCCCTCTACTAACGTAAATATTTCCTCCACCGGTACATTGAAAATTTGTGCGATTTTTAACGACAATACGATAGATGGTGCATAATCCCCGCGCTCAATTAAACTAATCGTTTGCCGTGATGATCCAATCGCTTTCCCTAAATCCCCTTGTGATAAACGATGCTTTGCTCGCAATTCCCTCACTCGATTTTGAAGCTTCATGTCTTCCCTCTTTTTCATTTATTTAATTAAAATTGTAAATAATATCCTTATCTTTGTCAATTATAATTGTCATTACGACTATAATAATTGACAAGATACTTATTTCTTATCCTGTATCAAATTCCTATAAAGAATGTAAAATGTGCATTAAACATAGTCTTAAAAATAAAAAAGTCAGTGCTTTTGCACTGACTTCCTAAATTCTGACATAGAATGGATTTCATATTAACTTGCGTTTTGTAGTAATACTCGTTTTAACTGCTTACGGAAACGAATACCTAACGTAACCGCTACAATCACAATAACTCCAAAAATGATTTTACCGATATGACCTTCTAGCACTCCAAAGATATCATGTAAGTTTCCACCTAACCAGTAACCACCGATTAAGAAGAATGATACCCAAAATAGAGCTCCTGAATAAATTGTAATGGCAAAACGACGGAATGGTAAATTAATAATTCCTGCAAAGTATCCTGTGAAATGACGTACACCAGGAATAAAGAAACCAATAAAAATCAGGAAGTACCCATACTTATCAAACCACATTCTCGTTAAGTCAATTTTTCTTTGCGTTAAAAATACGTATTTCCCATACTTTTGAATGAAAGGCATACCTAATTTATTTCCTAAAAAGTATTGAATCGTCATTCCTACACTTGTCCCAATAAAGGATAGAATAATTAAAATCGGTAAACTTAAATCACCCTTATGTGCTAAAAATCCCGCATATGCTAACGTTGGCTCTCCCGGAAACGGAAGTGCAATATATTCTAACAGCAAGCCGACAAGTACAACATAGTACCCGTATTGCTGAAATAATTCATGAATCCATTCCATGTCATCTCTCCTTTCAATCACGTACAACTTCTTACTATTATTGTATAAAAAAATTGTCGAAATAACTATCACAATAGCTTACATTTTTATTACATTTTTGTAAGGGTCACACTAATGATTTTCGTTCTTTATTAAATAGTAAAAATCATTTTTCAAGTCGAAATAGCGAAAAGGCGCATTAATAACATGCAAATTTTATCCATTTTTTAGCATTAAAAAACCTCTCTTATTTTGTTCTCAATAAAAAACCATCACAAACTCATGCTAACTTCATATTAGCTTCATATACGTATTGTAAGATTATATCGGAATTTGTTGAAAAATTTAACCAATATATGACTAAGCATTAATTTGAATAAATATAAGTCGTTTTTCGAAATTGAAAAAAGGGTGAATACGAAATGGAAGCATATAAAATGCACGATTTTATTAATACAAATGTTGAATCTCATCAAAATGAAACCGTTTTTAATTTGCAAATATGTGAAACAAGTGAATTTGACGTAAGTTTAACAAAATCTACAACACTATCTTTTATCGTTTCAAAAAAGAATATTAAAATTGTCACGAAAAAATGGATTAATTCAAATCAAGAAAGCATGATTGGCAAAAGCTACATCATTCCAACAAAAGCTTTTCATTATTTCTTACCAATCATCTCTGAAAATGAAGATGAGCTAAATATTCAAGTTCAAAGTTTTGGACTACGTGGCGAGCTTTTATTAAATGAAAGATTACTTATTGATAACAACAACAAACACAACAGCAAAATCACTACATTCTTTGAAACATTAGATGAAAATGTAAATAAAGCATTACGAGGATTACAACTTCATTGTATGTAAGACTATTACGATAGTAAAAGGAGAATAACAATGAAAAAATTATTATTAAGCGCACTATTATCATTAGGATTTTTAACCCTTCCATTCGCTAGTGCAGAGGCAGCTACAACGAAAGATCAATTAATTGTAGACACTCAGTTAAATAAAATGGATTATTATCAGGATGGAAAATTTATAAAAAGTTTTACTGTCGCTACTGGAAAAGCTGCAACACCTACACCTAAAGGCACTTTTCAAATCGTAAATAAAATTAAAAACCGCCCTTATTATACAGGCAAAATTAAAGGCGGCGATCCACGTAATCCACTTGGTGACCGTTGGCTCGGATTAAATATGGCAGGAACTTACGGAACAACTTATGCTATTCACGGAACTAACAATAATCAAGCAATCGGCAAATGGACAACACTTGGTTGTATTCGTATGTATAACAATGATATACACTGGTTATTTGAGCGCATTCAGCAGCAAGCTACTGTCACTGTAAAATAGCCTAAAAACAAGATTTATGTGTAGCCAAGAATTTTATGTCTTGGCTTATTTTATTTATTCATTTACAGTAGCAAAACAACTGTATTTACATATATAATAGGAATAGATTTGATTAGCTAATATTTAAACATTGATAAACGTAGATATTAAAATTATACAGTTATAATGTTTTATAAATTTTATAATACATACTATAATAGAACTACTGTAATTCTGAACTATTCAGTAACACTAAACTATTCCCCTTGCTACCATCATGATTATTTTATAGCGGGGGCTTATTATATGTATAAACAATCTGAGTCACTCGAAAAATGATGAATTCGAATATTGCAGTAAAAAGCGTTATTTAGGAGGTGTTACTATGACGCATATACTGGTGATTGAAGACAACCCAGATATACAAGAACTTATTCGTGAATTTCTAATGGCACAAAACTTTACCGTTGATGTAGTTGGTGCTGGAACAGAAGGTATTCTTCTTTTCCAAAAAAATTCATACGATCTTGTCCTCCTCGATGTAATGTTACCAGATATAGATGGCTATAGTATTTGTAAAATTATGCGAGGACAATCTGATGTACCAATCATTATGTTAACAGGCTTACATAATGAAGAAAGTGAAATTAAAGGATTTGAGTTAGGTATTGATGACTATATTACGAAACCGTTCCATTACACTGTATTTATTAAGCGTGTAGAGGCTGTATTAAGAAGGGCAGCAACGAAGGAAGCAGAAGCTGCAACTATACTACAATTCCATGAATTGATGTTAAACTCTACAGCATATGCAGCTTATGTTCATGGTAATCAAATTGAATTGACAACAAAAGAATTTGAAATTATATATACTTTACTGCAAAATCGAGGAAAAGTATTATCAAGAAGTGATTTGTTGAATAAGGTATGGGGCTATGAACATTATGGTGATGTAAGAGTTATAGATACACATATTAAAAACTTAAGAAAAAAATTAGGAATTCCTTATATTAAAACGGTGAAAGGCATTGGCTACAAAATCGAATCGTAGCAAAGACAACATCACCAAAAATATTTTCATCAAAACCTTATTATTTTGTATTCTTTTATCACTTTGCCTTTATCAAATTATTTACTTTCTAGCTTCAAACTACGATAAAGAACGTTTTGCGAAAGAAAATGGAACGCCGACTACAGAACAGGCCGATTCAGATAAGCAAAACGACGGAAGTAAAACGAAGCAAAATAAAGCTGTGTCAGAGGGGAGCATTTCTAATTTCCAATCTTCTATTATAGATTATAAATCTCTTTCTACAGCTATCAATCACCTTTTGCAGCCTAGCCAAACTGCAAAGGCAAAAGAACATACACAAAATCTTTCGGGGAAAAATAGCACTTCTAATCCGCCTACAGAAGCAGAAAAGAAAGCCGCTAATAATGATGCCTTACATACACAAAATGCAGCAAGTAAAACAAATGATACAAATGATAATCCAAAGTTAGCAGATGCGTTACAGCAATTAGCTCCACATATTGGCGCGACAATGCTTGCATTATCACTACTCGGATCATTAATTTATACAAAACTAATTGCCAAACCTTTTCAATATATGAGTGATGCTTTAAAAGATATTATGAATCTTGATTTCTCAGATAAAAAGCTACTTAACAAAAATACAGATCAAACAGATTTTAATTTGCAAGTAGCTGCTTCACAAGTACCAAATATTGTGAAGAATTTACATGCAAGCAATCAAGATTTAAGAAACGAGCTCAAGAAGGAACAACAATTAGAACAATCTCGTAAAGAATTTATGTCTATGGTATCCCATGAATTAAAAACACCAATCGCAGCCGTTATGGGACAACTAGATGGCATGATTCACGGAATTGGAGCTTATAAAGATAGAGATAAGTATTTGAAACGTTCCTACGAGATGATGCAAGACATTAACATATTAACGGAAAAAATGTCGGAATTATCCAAAATACAAAACCCTCAATTTAAACCGAATTTAGAAGTCATTTCTTTATCTAATATTATTGAGGATGTTATGAAGAAAGTAGATTACTTTGTATCTGTAAAACAATTAAATGTACAATCTAATATTAAACACGACGTACAAATTTTAGCTGATCCTAAATTTATTCAAACTGCTATTTTTAACATTATTTCAAATGCAATTCATTATACAATTGACCATCAGCACGTATATATAAAGCTTTATGAAAAACCAAATGGTTACGCATTAGAAGTATTAAATACAGGTTCACAAATTGATGAAGATAAACTTGCTCATTTATTTGAGCCTTTCTATCGCGCAAACCCTGATAAACACGGTTTAGTACAAGGTAGTGGTCTTGGATTATATATCGTGAAACAAATATTAGATAAACATCAGTTTCCTTACGGGATACAAAACACGCCTCAAGGTGTAAAATGTTCTATTGTATTCCCAAAAGCAATGTAACATTTACTATAATTACATACCCCAAACTTATACTTCATGTGTGAGTGGCGGAATTTTGTAGAGTGTCTTACTCTGTTTCGTTCGCCCGTTATCCTTATTTGGATAGCGGGCGTTTTTTATTACTTAAAAGGAGGATTTTTTATGGAGAAGTTTAAATATTCATTGCTCGTTTTATTCGGTGCTTGCAGCTATGGCATACTTTCAACTATTTTCAAACTCGGATTCATAAATGGATTTTCAGCACATCAACTATTAGGAGGACAATATGTCTTCGGATGGATTGGACTATTTCTACTCGTTCTTTTCTTTTCACGTCATAAAGTAACAAAAAAACAATTTTTTTCATTACTAACCGTCGGAACAACAATGAGTATGACTGGGATTTTCTACGCTATTTCTGTAGAAGAACTACCCGCATCTATCGCTGTCGTCCTACTCTTTCAGTTCACTTGGATTGGTGTCATTATCGAAGCGATTGCAAATCGAACATTTCCAAACCGCGATAAGATCATATCTATCCTTATTTTATTTGCTGGTACATTGTTTGCAGGTGGTGTATTTGAAGGCCTCGGACAAAGTTTTTCTACGAAAGGGATTATCTTTGGACTATTAGCTGCAGTCTCTTTTTCATTCTATGTTTTTGCAAGCGGACGCGTCGCTACAGATGTTCCGCCTTATACGAAAAGCTTTCTTATGACAACAAGTGCTACTCTTATCGTATGCCTATTCTTTCCGCCAACCTTTTTAACAGACGGTGCTTTGCAAGCTGGCCTATGGAAATATGCTTTCTTCCTCGGCTTGTTCGGTGTTGTCGTACCTGTCATTTGTTTTTCAATCGGTGTACCAAAGGTTGGAACAGGGCTTAGTACGATATTAGGTGCAGCTGAATTACCAACTGCTATTATTGCTTCTATTACACTTGTACATGAAGTCGTAACGTTCATGCAGTGGATTGGAATTATTTTCATATTGGTTGGGATCTTCACTCCTCAGCTGCTTACGGCTAGGAAAGAAAGGAAACAAAATCGCGTGCATAGCGCTTGAAAAAATACAGAATTTATATAAAAGATATAACTGCAATTAAAATAAGTAAATTTATCTGGAGGTATAAATGACTATTTTAAGCATCGTATTTTTTGCTATTATGTGTATCTTCTTCCTAATAAGATATATGAAAGAAAAGAAATTTTACGATTTACTTCTCATTCCCGTTTGTATATATGCAGGAGCAGTGAAAACTCCTTTCGTAGAGTACTTAAACTTTAATACTACATTTAAAATAACGTATGATATTGCAGCTATTATTCTTGTAATCCTTGCTGTACTTTTCTTTTTGAAAGATAAGAAAGAGAATCATACTGCATAACAAAAGACCTTTCATTTACTTGAAAGGTCTTTTTCTCTATCTCATTTTACTGCTCCATACAGCTTCTCTATCTCATGCTCAATTTGTTTTACATCGATTCGCTCAAATAATGGCTGTACGCTATCAATTCTACTTGGCAACGTATTTTGCGGTTCCCAATTTCGTTTCACAATCGACAATGTGTTTCTAACCCTTTCACTTGAAAATGGTAAAAACGGTTCAAGGAGATTTGCAAAATTAGCAATAAGATACACACAGTTATAAATCATTTCTTCACACGAAACTGGATCATCTTCTCTTTGTTTCCAAGGCTGCTTTTCATCAAAGTATTTATTTGCAAAACGTACTGCATCAAATATTGTTTCTAGCGCCACCTTAAATTTAGTTTGCTCAATCGCCTCTCCTACATGTTTATATAATCCTTCTACTTTATCTTTCAGCTCTACCTCAATACTTCGCTTCGGCACGATACCACCATAATATTTTTCAATAAACTTTAATGTCCGGTTCACAAAGTTCCCGTATGCACCTAATAATTCACTATTATGACTGTAAATAAATTCCCGCCATGAAAAATCAGTATCGCGATTTTCTGGTGCATTGACGGTTAAAAAGTAGCGAATAGAATCTGGATCATAGCGTTCTAATATGTCAGGCACCCATACTGCCCAGTTTTTACTTGTAGATAATTTTCTTTTTTCAACTGTTAAATATTCATTCGAAACGATATGACGCGGGATTGCTCCTTCCCCTATTCCAAGTAATACCGCTGGCCAAATGACGGAATGAAACGGAATATTATCCTTTCCGTGCACATAATATGTTTTTGCTTCGCTATCCCAAAACTCTTGATCATCTTTCCCTGTTTCTTCAGCCCAATGTTTACTCGCTGAATAATAGCCTGTCACTGCTTCAATCCATACGTAAATTTTCTTATCTTCATACCCATCTACTGGAATTGGTACCCCAATTGGTAAATCACGTGATACGGCCCTATCTAGTAATCCTTCCTTTACATATCTCTCTGTTAGTTGAATCGCATTGTCGCGCCATGTCCCTGTTTGTTTGGCAATTTCTACAGCCCTTTTAATTTGCTCCTGAAATGTATGCAATGCGAAATAGAAATGCTCTGTTTCCTGTACAGATGGTGTACTACCACATAACTTACATTTCTTTTCTAACAAATCGAGTGGATCTAAAATAGCAGAACACGCATCGCATTGATCTCCTCTTGCTGCTTCATGGCAATGTGGACATATTCCTTCTACATAACGATCCGGTAAAAACTGCGTACACGTTTCACAATACGCTTGTTCCACTATTTTTTTATAAATATGTCCTTCTTCTAATAAAAGTAAAAAAACATTTTGAACCGTTTCATGATGGTGCTCACTATCTGTACGTGTATAGCAATCATAAGTAAAACCAAGGCTACGAAAACATCGCTGGAACTCTTCATGATACTGATCAGCAATTTCCTTCGCTGTCACACCTTCTTGTTTTGCTCTAATTGCAATCGGTGTTCCATTACAATCACTTCCCGAAACATACAACACATTCTCACCTTTTGACCGGTAATAACGTGCTAAAATATCTCCAGGTAATAAACTCGCAATATGGCCAAGATGTAATGAACCATTCGCATACGGCCAAGCGCCCCCAATAAAAATACTCATCTTACATTCCTCCTTTAAAATATAAAAAGCCCCACCCCTATCTTAAAAAAGATAAGGGCGGGGCTGTATAAACAGTCGCGGTACCACCTTATTTCGCCAATTACTCACATAATTAGCCTTAACAAGTACGGAGCTATATGCTCTTATACTGTGGTTTTGATAACGAGTACCAACTCTCGTCGCCGCCTACTATTATCATTTGATAAGTTCAGGACGAAGCTCAAAGGCCATTGTTCAAATGAATATTCTTGCTTCTTCTCAGCTACCGAAGCTCTCTGGAAAGAATGTGTTCATCCTACTTTTCCTTTTCAACGCTTTTACGTATAACAAGTATTGTACGACTTAATCACAGAAAAATCAAACTTTTATCCGGAAAGAAAAGGAAATTACATCCCCCTGCCGAATACCTATACGTTCACAAAAGGAGTGATAACATTGAACCAAAAACAACTAAGCACTATAAATGAAAAAAGCTGGAATACAGCTGCTTATGAAGCTTGGACGAATCGCCATGGGGCGCCAGAGGATTATGCGAAAAAAATTATGGAAGATCCCACACGCGAAGTAGCACATTATTTACCTTACATACAATCTCCAAAAGGAAAACGCATTATTAACTTACTCGGCTCAAAAGGAAATAAAGGTGTTGCTCTCGCTCTTTTAGGCTCTGACGTAACAGTTGTTGATATTTCAGCAAGTAATGCAAAATATGCAAATGAACTTGCGGACGCAGCAGGTGTCTCTATCCAGTATGTCGTTTCTGATGTATTAAATGTGCAGCTCTCCAAATCATTTGATATCGTATTGCTGGAACTTGGTGTACTCCATTACTTTCTAGATTTAAAACCACTCTTTCAAAAAATTGCTACTTTACTTAAGCGAGATGGAATGCTTATCCTTCGTGACTATCATCCTGTTTACACGAAATTATTAGGAGTCGACCACCCATCATTTCAGGCCAATGGAAATTATTTCGATGAAGAATTAATTGAAGATGATGTTGCTTATAGCATCCTTCTTACAGAAGCACAGAAAGAATCGCTACCTAAAACAACCATCCGTCGCTGGACGCTAGGAGAAATCATTACAACACTTGCGGAAGAACGTTTTAAAATCGAAAAACTAGTTGAAGAACATGGATCTCATCAAAGATGGGTCTTCCCTTCTACTGCACCAGAAGGAATCGAAGAACGTATCCCTGGTCTATATACAATAATTGCGACAGCATGCAAAAAAGGATCCCTTCACGGATAGGATCCTTTTTGCATGCTCACGCATATAAGTTGAGGTTGGAGATTACCATAATTCTGTAGAATAGGACACAAGATATTTCAACATTTCGTCTCTGACTTACGTCGTCAAAAAGGGGTATGACCAACATAACGAAGAGTAATGTTTTTAGTTGATACTGATAATCGTTATCAACTAATTAGAAGTATACATGATGTCATTTCAAATTTCAATAGCATTTCTAATATTTATTTATGAATTTTATGATATGCAAATGTATACATTTTAAGAACTTTTTCTAATACCAATCTGACTCCTTCCATTATCTGCTATAATTTTTATTGAACAGATTAATAACTTCATAATAATGTTTTTATTAATTTCGTTTTAAATATCTATAAATCATAATAAATAGTTTAAATGAGGGTAGGGGTAACGATGAAATATGTTAGTATTCGAAAAAAACTACTGTTCACACTCTTAAGCATTTCTTCTTTATTTAGCATTGCTCTTATTGTTATTCTTTCATTCGCCATGAATCAAGCAAGTGAAATCGAAACGTTAAAAAATGATGTATCGAAAAGAGCGACGATTTTAAAAGAACGTGGCGATTGGTTCCAAGGACAAGTTGCTGGTTTACAAGAATATTTGCTATCACATGATCAAAAAGGATTAGATAAGTTCAACCGAGAAGGGAAAAAATTAGCTGATACTAGAGAGAAAGTAACAAGTGACAAAAAGCTCCCAGAAGGAATGAAAGAAGCCATTTTAATGGGAGGAAAATGGCGTAGCGTCATAGATAATGAGGTACTCCCTCTTGCGCGTGAAGGAAAATGGGACGAAGCATCTAGAATTGCTTTAGCACAAACAGATTATGTAAATGATCTTTTAGGTCGTTTTAATAAATATACAAATGAAGAAAATGAGAAACGTGACGCATTAATTGCTGATGTCGAGTCTTCTTCATCACTTATTCAATATATTATTTTCTTCTCACTCATTACATGTACATTAACGTCTATTTTATTAGCATGGTGGTTCTCTGGTAAACTCGTTAAACCAATTCGACAAATTGATGAGAAGTTAAAAGAATTAGCTTCTCAAGATGGAGATTTAACGGCTAGATTACACGTAACGAGTAAAGATGAAATTGGTGACATTGCAAATTCCTTTAATCAAATGCTCACTAACTTACAGCATATAATAAAACAAGTTCAACAAACATCAACAAGTGTAAAAGAAGCTTCCGAAAATGTATTTATCGAAACAACCGCTTCTATGGAAAATACCGCAAGGACCCAAGAAACTATGAATGCTCTTGAACACAATATTCGTTCACAAGTTTCTAGCATTGAAGAAAGTTCAACCGCAATGGATGACATGACAACGAGTGTTCAGCGTATCGCTGAGTCCGCCTCTTCTGTTACTAGTTTAGCTGTCACAACTTCAGAAAAAGCAGATAATGGGAATAAAGTCATTGAGAAATCTATTACACAAATGCATACAATTAACGAAGCCGTTAACGCTACATCACAAGTAGTTGAGCGACTCATTACACATACAAATCATATCGATACTGCACTTCAATCTATTTCGAATATCGCCGAGCAAACAAATTTACTCGCTTTAAATGCTTCTATTGAAGCAGCTCGTGCTGGTGAACACGGCAAAGGATTCGCTGTTGTTGCCGATGAAGTTAGAAAACTTGCTGAACAATCTCAACTAGCCGCAACTGACATTAACCATTTACTTCATCAAATTCAAGCTGATACAAAAATAGCAAATGACATGATGGCACAAGGTCAAGCAGAAGCTTCTGAAGGAATTACGGTTATTCGTACCGCCGGATCTTCATTCTCAGAAATTGTTAACCACATTAACAAAGTCTCTACACAAATGCAAGAAATGTCTGCAACTGCTGAAGAGATGGCTGCAAGCTCTGAAGAAATGAACGCAGCTTTAAATAATATCGCTTCTATTTCAAACGAAGTTGCTGCAGAAACATCACAAACAGCACATTCGGCTGGTGATCAAGTAAACAAAATGAGTATCGTGGCTAAAAAATCATCTGAAATGAAAACAATCGTACAAGAACTTGAAGTTCTCGTCTCTCATTTCAAAACAAACATTTAACGCGAAACTTTCATTTATACTTCTATGAGCTCCAAATTGTTAGAAAGAGGCTGTCTCAAAAGGTCACTAAAAACTACCTTTTGTAGACAACCTCTTTGTTTTTCCTTTATATGGGTAAAAAATACTTTAAGGGAAAGGAACACTGTTGATTCCCTCCTAAAATTTCGAATTTTCTCCTTTTAGTTGAGCCGTTGTTGCCTACTTCCGTAAATTATGAGCAACACAAATAAGACCGCATTTCAATCTATTTTTGGATGGTAAGGTGGTCTACCACCATCTGGATAACGAGATAAGAGGAGAGAGATCCATAGTTTCTACAGCTGCATGAACCACCCGTGAAAGATAATGTTCAGGAATACGAACCTCAACATCCAATGGAAAAGTAGAAATGTATACTTTTCTACTCTTTCTTAGTTTATTCAAAACCCTTTACCAGAGATACCGCCAGCATTCGAGAAAACCACGCTAAGCAAAATATATAATAAGCTGACTATATTGGCAGGTGTAACGATTGTACTAAAAAGATTTTAGACAGGTTCTAAAATAACCATTCACTTTACCAAGTAAATATTTAACAATATGTAATTATATTACCTTTAATTACATATTTTAACATAAAAATTCATTAGTAAACAGTCTTTTATTTTCTATTAATAATATTTAAAATTTTCTAAGTAGGGTGATATCAAGATATATAAAAAACACAATAGCGTGGGGGTAAATGAATTTGAAGCTTAAGAAAACAGTATTCGGAATCCTATCTGGTATCTTATTAACGATGACAGTAGGTAATAACGCAGCAGCAGAAACTGCTCCAGTTAATGAACAAGCGTATATGGCTGCTTTTGAACAGTTGGTTGTAGAAATGGAGAACGGTCAGATTCAAAATGAAGAAGAAGGTAATGAAAGATTTGATGAGTTAGTAAATGAAAAGGAAAACAATCCTAAAACAAGAGTACAACGTAGTGCTAGCATTGCAAATGCTTTAGGAAAAAGTGAAGAAATGCAAGCGTGTCTGAGATCAATAGGTGCATATAAATGTGGTCAAGCTAGACTAAATGCTAACGCAGCAATTAATATGGCTACAGCATATTATCCAAAAGCTAGTCTAAATAACGGAAAAGGTGATGCATTTAGACATGGATATTGGAATGCACTTATGTGTAAAAGTATAGGATGTTCGAATGCTAAAATTGTAGCAGATAATCATGAAAGATATAATATGACAGAAAAGAAATTACATGATATGGATTATTATAATAATGAACGAGGTCGAATTATGTATAATTGGCGGGCAGCTAATGGTTACGCTTTAACGCCGCAAGGTTTGGCAGATAATCTTAATCAGGATATAAGAAATGGTTTACTAAAATATATAAGACAACCCGAAGGCTGGTTATTATGGACTAACCAATAAATAACAGATTAGGAATAGGTACATCATGAAAAAAATTAATATTTTAATTTCAATATTAATAATTTTATTTTTATGTTTAGTCGGATTTATATTTTTTAATGATACTACCAAAAATGAAAGATATATTATTTGGGAGAAAAATGTACAAGAAAATAATAGTTTACTAAAAAAGCTACAAAATAATGATATCCCTTACAAAATTGATAAAAAAGGCAATTTAGAAATTCGTGAAAAAGATATTAATAAAGCTACACTTTGTTGCACTTAATCCGTGCTCAACCGTGTAAAAAGACGAGAGAATTCTCGTCTTTTTATGTTGTATAAACATTCCTATCAGGTTTACTTAACGTCTCACTATCGATAGCAATCAAAAAGCGAATCCCAGCTCTCATAAGGAATCCACTCTTTCTTTTTCTACGACGCTATTTTTATATGTTCCTATCACCGGCCAATAGTTCCTCTACTTTCTCTCACCAGAACCTCCACCATCTATTGTGACGAAATGATGCAAGACATGTCCATAAATGTATTGTATATTGAGTCGCGGACTTTTTTTACCTTAAAATATCTCTTTCTATCTCTCATTCCGTCTGCTATAATTCCTAAAGGAAATAAGAAAGCTTTATTCCAACTGGAGTAAAGCTTTCTTTCAATTTTTTACATTTATTAATTCTAATACTAAGATTTCACAAAGGAGGCTTTTAATTATATGAATTTTGTAAGTATCAGAAAAAAACTTATATTCATGATGGGAACGATTTGCGCTTTATTTGGCATCGCCTTAGCTTTTATTTTATTTTTTGCTATTGACCAATCTCGTAAAGCTGAAACATTACAAAAAGAAATTTCTCCACTGGCAACAGAATTGAAAGAACGTGGAGACGCTTATCAAGTACAGCTATCTGCTTTAAGAGGTTATTTACTACAACATGATCAAGTCGAATTAGACAAGTTTAATGAGATGAGTAAACGTCTTGAGGATTCAAAAGATAAACTTCTTTCTAATCCAAATCTTTCTTCATCCGTAAAAAGTACAATGGAATTAGGGTCTACTTGGAGAAAGTTCGTTGAAGAAAAAGTATTCACTCTTGCAAAAGAACAAAAATGGGAAGAAGCTTTACAAGTAGCTTCTTCAGAAAACGGAACGGTCTATAAAGTAATTGGTGACTTCACAAATTACAGTAATGAACAAGCTAAATTACGTGAACAATCTATTGAACAAATTGATCAATCTTCACTAGGAATTGAATATGCAGTCTTTCTATCACTTGTTATTTGTATTGTCGTTGCAATTATTCTTGCATGGTGGTTCTCTGGTAAACTTGTGAAACCAATTCAACAAATTGATACAAAACTAAAAGAATTAGCCTCTGAAGAAGGTGACTTAACGGCACGTCTACAAGTAAATAGCAACGATGAAATAGGTGCTATCGCAGCATCATTTAATAAAATGTTAGAAAACCTACAACATATCATTAATCGTGTTCAAAAAACATCAGTGGAAGTACAAACCGCTTCTGAAAATATGCTGGAAAAAACGAATACATCACGTGAGGCGACATTAAGAGTCCAAAGCTCGATGTCCAACTTAAATGCAAGTATTCAATCACAAACTTCTAGTATGGAAGAAAGTTCAACTGCAATGGACGATATGGCAGTAAGTGTTCAGCGTATCGCTGAATCTGCTTCATCTGTAGCGGAACTTGCTGTTGCCACATCTGAACATGCTAGCGATGGAAGTACCGTTATCCAAAAATCTGTTTCACAAATGACAACGATACACGAAGCTGTAAATGCTACATCAGAAGTGGTTGAACGTCTAATCACTCATACGAAATATATTGATACTGCTGTACAATCTATTTCTAATATTGCTGAGCAAACAAACTTACTTGCTTTAAATGCTTCTATTGAGGCTGCTCGTGCTGGCGAGCAAGGAAAAGGATTTGCTGTCGTAGCTGACGAAGTTCGAAAACTTGCTGAACAATCTAAAACAGCTGCAACAGACATTAATCAATTACTACATCAAATTCAAAATGATACAGAAACTGCTAGCTCTATGATGTCTCAAGGCCGTTCTGAAGCATTTGAAGGTATCAATGTTATTCGTGAAGCTGGTACTTCTTTCACAACAATTGTGGAACAAGTAAATAAAGTATCTACTCAAATGCAAGATATATCAGCAACTGCTGAAGAAATGGCTGCAAGTGCTGAAGAAATGAATGCTTCACTTAATAACATCGCTTCTATCTCTATTGAAGTATCCAGCGAAACTGCCGCAACGGCACAATCTGCTGAACAGAAAGTTATTGTTATGAATGAAATGACAGTAACTGCTAGAAAAATGAAACAAACAGTTGAAGAGTTAGATCAACTCGTATCTCATTTTAAAACAGAATAGATGTTCAAAAAATATCCCTTCTTTGAAAGAGGGATATTTTTTTGAGCTCATTTCCTGCACATTATGCTCATTTCCGTTATAATGAGAATCGATATCATTAAAGTGTAGGAGGGGCTGCTTATGTCACAAGAAGCATTTGAAAATAAATTACTTGCCAATTTAGAGGCTGTTATTGACCCTGAACTAGGTGTTGATATCGTTAATCTTGGATTAGTTTATGATGTTACAGCAGATGAAAATAATAATGCTGTCATTACGATGACTATGACTTCTATCGGTTGTCCAATGGCTGGGCAAATCGTATCAGACGTTAAAAAAGTATTATCAACAAACGTACCTGAAGTTAATGAAATAGAAGTAAATGTCGTTTGGAATCCACCGTGGTCGAAAGAACGTATGTCACGTATGGCGAAAATCGCATTAGGTATTCGCGACTAAATAAAGTGGAAATTTCATCATTTGCGGATAGCGGGATAAAGAAAAGACCTGACTAGGATGTCAGGTCTTTTCTCTTATTATTTTACACCTACTGCATCATAAGCTTTCGTTACAGCTTGTACAGCTTTAGAGTTTTTACCATATAAATCTTCAGCTGACTGAAGAGCAGCTTGACGCATCATTTTGAAGTCAGAGTTTGCAGTTAAATATTTCGTAAGAGCACGGTAATAAATTTTTTCTGTCGCTTCACGGCCCACTCCAGTTACTTTCACGCCGTAATGATCTCCGCCTTCAGATACTAAATATGCAGCTTTATTGTTAATACTGCTGTTAATATGAACACCACCATTATCAGCTGTTCCAGTATAACGTTTACTATAGTGATCTGGGTAACCTTCACTTGGTTTTAATGGATTTGGAATAGACGCTGGATCTTTAAGAGAGCGAAGTGCATCACCAGGTTTATCAGGTGTATAAATATCAGCACCTAAATCCCAGCTCTTCTTCTCAACCATAACACCCATAATATCAGATAACGATTCATTTAACGCCCCTGACTCATTTTTGTAAACAAGGTTTGCTGTATGTTCAGTTACAGCATGCGTTAATTCGTGACCGATAACATCAAGTCCGGCAGATAATGGAATGAACGTTTTTCCATCGCCATCACCGTACATCATTTGCACACCATTCCAAGCTGCGTTATTCCAGCTCTCCCCTACGTGAACAGTTGAAATAAGCTTCGCACCTTTATCATCGAAAGAGTTACGATTAAATGTCTTTTTGTAGTAATCATATACTTTTCCTGCATTTACATGCGCATCAACTGCAGCTTTATCTTCGAAGAACTTAGATTTACTTTCAACTTCTTCTCCTGTATATCCAAGCCATTGTGAGAATAAATTAAACCAGTTCTCGTCCATATTTTCTGCATCAAATGTATGAACACCTTGTCCTCGTTTACCATCAAACAAGTTGAATTGTCCTGTTTTCGTATCTTGAGCAATTTCAAATGATTGTCTAGCACCTAATACTCCGTAACCAAATCCAGTAATGTTATCTACAGCGTTATATTTCTCAATAACATTTCCATTCGTTGCATCAACAAAATAATGCCAATATCCTGGAGCTGGTTTTGAAATCGATGCCTTAACTAAGTATGCAAGGTAGTAATTACCGTCCTTTTCATACACAAATAAATCTTTTTTCACACCGTCATAACTCTTTACTTTACCAATTTCTTTCTCAATATCTGCCTTTGCAATTGTTTCTGCTTGTTCCGCAGTAATGCTTGCAGCTGCAGGAATATTTTTATCATCTAAATTCGGAATAACTTGTCCGAAGAATGCTTTTACATTATTCTCTTTATCAAGTGTAACAGTTTGATCAGAACCGTACACAGGAATGTTATTATGTTTCTCAACTAGCTTCACATGTGTCGTATCAGATTCAGCGTCTTTTTCTTCCCCAACGATATTAAAATGCTTTTCAATATTTCCTGCTAATTTAAACATATCTTTCTTACTCTCTAAGTATTGAAAGACTGTCTCTTTTTTATCTAGTCCTTCCGGTGCTTTCCATTCTTCACCTATGTATGCAGGTGTTTTAAATTCTTGATGATATTGAATTTTTTGTTCTTCCGCTTTCGTTGTCGTTGCCCCAAACGCTCCAAATCCCCCGGCGATAACAGTTAACGCTAATGCTGATGAAATGACTTGCTTTTTCACTATAACATTCCCCATTCCCATAAAGATTTTTGACACTTTTATACAATTCTTATTTTCCCAGCCGATACCTCTACCAAAAATTTGAGAAACATTTTTCAGACAATTCCAATCAAAAAAGAGGACATCTATCGGATGTCCTCTTTTCTATAAACCTTTTATTGTTTTTTTAATTCAATTGCTAAATAGTGTGATTGCTCTTTCGCTTGAATGTGAATATCTTCTTCTACAGATTCTGCTGCATCCCGCATAACAAACGTTTCACCATTTATTACACTGCTTCCTTCAATTTGTACAAGGTACAATTGACGGCCTTCTTTCACTGGAAAATGAATTTCTTTTCCAGCCTCTAATGATAAAGAATATAAATTCGCATCTTGGTGAATTTGAATTGGTGCATTTCCTTCTACTGAAGATACCATATGGAACCATTCATCTTCACGCTTGCTCCAATCAAATTTAAACTCACCATAGTTTGGTTTATGATCTGCGCGGTCTGGTAAAATCCAAATTTGTAATAAACGCAGCGTTTCATCGCCTAAATTATGCTCGCTATGAAATACACCCGTGCCAGCACTCATATATTGAACATGTCCACGCTCAATCGTTCCACGATTTCCCATGCTGTCTTCATGTGTTAAAGCACCATCCACAACGTAAGAAATAATCTCCATATCACGGTGCGGATGCATATCAAAACCAGTTTGCGCCGCTACTAGATCATCATTAATAACACGTAACGCTCCGAAGTTCATGTTATTTGGATTGTAGTAATTGGCAAAAGAAAAATGAAAATGTGTATTTAACCAACCATGATTTGCTCTGCCCATATTTTTATGATCAACTTTTCTAAACATATCCTTCACCTCATACTATCTCGAATCCGAGATTTATTTTAAAATTTTTTCTTACTGTAACTTTTTTAATAGTGTTAATAACTGCTTTTGTTCCTCTATATTTAAATTATGAAACTTCTCTGCTTGGAACGTTTCTTGAGGTGGGACGATTTCCTCATATAAAGCTCTTCCCTTTTCTGTTAAAGAAATATATTTCGTAGTACCCTCTTGTTCACGCAAAATCCACTCAAGCTGCTCCATTTTATTTAAAAGCTGCGTTACATTTCCTTTCGTAACAAATAGCTTATTCCCAAGTTCTTGCTGCGTTAAACGATTATGTCCTCCAACTTGAGCTAACACATCAAACTGGGCGGCAGATATATTCCATTTTTTCAAATGCTGATTCGTCTCACGAATACTCTTATTATAAAAGCGTGACAAACGAAACCATAATAGTAGCCCTAGTCTCTCTTCTGTTTTCATTTCATCACCTCGCTCGTTTCATATCATTAGTTTAGAACTAAACTTAATAAAAGTCAAATACTTATTTTTAATAAGCATAAAAAGCACAGCGCTATTTCTCCACTATGCTTTACATTAACTTTCTACTCTTATATTCATCTAATTTCCTCTCCGCGAACTTCCTCGCATCTTTTTCAATCCACCGCTCTTCGTACCGTTCACTTCCCACATACAATATATCTCTCTTATGCTGCATCGCATGGCGGAATTCATGCAGTAGCGTTTTGAGAACTTGCTCATACTCTTCCCACATACAAACGAAAATTAATTGCTTTTCTTTATGATAAAAACCACCTACTGGGAATAGGAACTCTTCTTCCTCTTCCCCTAATGATAGAAGTACATCATTTGCATCGCACGTATCACAAAAAATAACGGGCGTTTTACATACTTCAATAAGAGAACACAAATCCTCTCTCAGCTTTTTGACATCCCAAGGAAGCTCCGAATCCAACACATACCAATTCTCTACCTGTTGATATACATTTTGAAACTGGAGTTCCATTTTTCTTTATTCCCCTTTCCAAACTCCCTTTTTCTATATGTATGCCACAATATGGTAAATATTAAACGTATTCTTTCATCCTTGAAAAAATGCCAATAAAGAAGGGATCTATGTCGACATAAATCCCTTTTTTCATAAATATCTTGTACTTTGATTTTAAAAAATTCAGCTCTTCTTCATATCCCACTTAAAGATTTTATTTAAGAATTTATATACATTCTTCGACTCTTTTGTCAAAAGTGGGCCTAAAATGGATAGTATAAGCACGTATAGTGCTGAGAATGGTTTCAGTACTGACATTAAACCACCGGCGATACCGATATTAGCCATAATGATGGAGAACTCTCCTCTTGAAACGATTGTTAATCCGATATTTGTTGATGCTTTATGAGATAATCCAGCTTGTCTTCCTGCAATCATTCCTGCTACAAAGTTACCGATTATCGTAAGAAGGACAGCACCTAACGTTAACCATATCGCTCCGCCTAATGAGAACGGATCAATACTTAACCCGAAGCTGAAGAAGAAAATAGCTCCGAAAAAGTCTCTAAATGGAACAACAAGATGTTCAATTCGGTCACTATGCTCTGTCTCAGAGAAAACTAATCCTAGAAGAAGTGCTCCAATTGCTTCTGCAACGTGAATTGTTTCTGAAAAACCAGCAATGAAGAATAATGAAGCAAATACTACAATAATAAAGATTTCATCTGAGCTAATATTGAGCAATTTATTTAATAACGGCGTAGCCTTTCTAGCTACTATAAAGAATAGAAGCATATATCCTAAAGCACTTCCAATTGAAGTAAGGGCACCTAAGAAGGAAGCGTGATCTCCAAGTACTAAACCAGAAACAACTGATAAATATACAGCAAGGAATATATCTTCAAACATAATAATTCCTAAAATTAATTCGGTTTCATTATTACCAGTTCTTCTTAAGTCCACTAACACTTTAGCAACGATAGCGCTAGAAGAAATCGTAATAATACCCGCAATAATTAAGATTTCTAGTAATGGGAATCCCATTATAAATCCGTATAACAAACCAAGTGAAAAGTTAATTAAAATATAAATCGTTCCGCCAATCGCAATAGAGCGTCCAGATTTAATTAGTTTTTTCATTGAAAATTCTAATCCTAGATAGAATAGAAGGAATAGAACCCCCATCCGTCCAAGGAAGGAAATTACACTTGCACTTTCAATAAATTTGAAATCGATAACACCTATTGTCGGTGCATGCGGTCCTACTAACATTCCAAGAACGATTAGAAAAGGAATTACTGAGAATTTAAATTTTCCAGCAATTACTGCTGCAATTGCCACTAAAACTAAAGCTGTACCAACTTCAAAAATTAACGTATCCATCTAATCAGTCCCCCCTATTTGAAAGTAATTCATTAATGATTTTTTTAATTTCTTCTCTCTCACCTGAAACTACAAGCATATCTCCTTCTTCAATTACTGTTTCTGGTCCTGGATTAAATAGCTTCTTCATGTTCTTCTTCATAACCGCGATTATTGTTACGCTATATGTTTTTCTTATTTCAAGATCGCCAATTGTTTTTCCGATTGCTGGAGCTGTATTCTCCACTTTGAACCACTCAATCGCTAAACCTTCAAAAACCATCTCAACATTTTCTAACGCCCTAGGCTTATATACCATTCCACCTAATATTGCAGCGATTTGTCTCGCCTCTGAGTCACGTAGTGAAATACTTGAGATGCTTTCTTCATGATCTGAATCAAAATGATACATTTCTCTACGACCATCATCATGAATGACAATTACCATCTTTTCGTTACCTTTCGTAACGATTTGAAACTTATAACCAATACCTGGAAGTTCACTTTCTCTAATATTCATTTTTAGCTCCTCCATAACTTATTTATTTTAATTTTCTGTTTTTCTGCCTTTTATTCATCCAATCAACTTTAGAAATTCTAACCACTCAGGATATTTGTGATTTGGAAATCTTTTATTGTAATAATAAGTGGACCCTAAAAAGATACTTAAAGATGTAATGATAAAAAATATATTACTTCTCATTTTCAAACTCTCAAGGCTTACTTTCCATAAAGAATCTTCTTTCAAATTATCCCCACCTTCTCGCTTTAAATTTAGTTTTTTAAAATGTAAATAATTCTAAAAATATTACGATGTAACATAATCATAACACAAAAATGACTTAAGTAACATAATTTTTTAGAAAAATTGATTCTCGTATATTTTTTGCATATAATTTTCTTATTACGAAAAAAAGGAAGTGTATTATATGGTTGATATCTTTAGCAGATTCCTTGAGGTAACGAATAATATTTTATGGTCATATATTCTTATTGCAATGCTAATCGGCTTCGGTCTTTACTTCTCTTTTAAATTAAAATTTGTCCAAATTACTCGTTTCAGTGAGATGGTCAGCTTAATTAGTAAAGGGTTTAATCGAAAAGAAAAAAAGAAAGATAGCATCTCACCATTCCAAGCATTTTGCTTAAGTGCAGCAGCACGTATCGGTATCGGAAACTTAGCTGGTGTAGCATTAGCAATTTCAATGGGTGGACCTGGCGCAATATTTTGGATGTGGTTTATCGCAATTATCGGAGCAGCTACTAGTTTTGTAGAATGTACACTTGCGCAAATTTATAAAGTAAAAGATGGAAGTAGGTTCCGTGGTGGACCAGCATATTACATGGAAAAAGGGTTAAACAAACGCTGGATGGGCGTCTGGTTTTCACTTCTTATTACAGTTGCGTACGGATTAATTTTCAATTCAGTGCAAGCAAATACAGTAACAATAGCGTTTGAAAATGCTTTTGGACTAGAGCGAACAATCGTAGGAGCTCTATTAGCCTTATTAGTTGCAGTTATTATTTTTGGTGGCATTAAGAGCATTTCACGTATTACAGAAATGATTGTTCCGCCAATGGCAATCGTTTATATCGGCGTGGCTATTTTTGTCGTTATTAACAACTTCAGTATGTTACCAAGCATTTTCATGGAAATCTTTAACGGTGCATTCGGTTTAGACCAAGCCATCGCTGGTGGTATTGGAGCAGCAATCAAGTTCGGAATTCAGCGCGGTTTATTCGCTACAGAAGCGGGAATGGGTAGTTCTCCTAATGCAGCCGCAACATCTGATGTATCTCACCCTGTAAAACAAGGGCTTGTTCAAGCGTTAGGTGTTTTCGTAGATACATTCTTAGTATGTACATCAACAGCATTTATCGTATTATGTTCTGGACTTTACAAAGGATCAAATTTAGAAGGTATCGAATTAACACAAAACGCATTAAGTTCACAAATTGGACCGTGGGCAAGCACTTTCTTAGCGATTATTATTTTCCTATTCGCTTTCAGTTCGCTTCTAGGAAACTACTATTATGGTGAAACAAATATCGCATTCATTAAAGAAAGTAAAACATGGTTAATGATTTATCGTGTTGCAGTTGTCGGAATGGTATTCTTCGGATCAATCGCTGCTCTTAAAACAGTTTGGAGTTTAGCTGATTTATTCATGGGACTAATGGTATTCACAAACTTAATTGCCATCTCATTCCTTAGCAAATTTGCTTATGCTGCATTAGTAGACTATTTGAAGCAAAAGAAACAAGGAAAAGATCCTGTCTTCGTTGCAAACTCTATCCCTGGCTTAAAGAATACAGAGTGCTGGGATGGGCAAGATGTAGAAGAAAAACAAAAGGCTGTTTAACAAACAAAGGCCCTATTACTTCACCGTAATAGGGCCTTTTATTTACAACAGTTCATAATTTGTTCAAATTAATTCCAGCAAAAGGGTTGATTTATAGATATTACTAGATTATAATTATTATAAATTAGTAATTGATATCACATAACAACTCAAAAGGAGATTGATCATAATGAACAAACAAGTAATCGAAGTATTAAACAAACAAGTAGCAGACTGGAGCGTTTTATTCACAAAACTTCACAACTTCCATTGGTACGTAAAAGGACCTCAATTCTTCACATTACACGAGAAATTCGAAGAACTTTACACAGAATCAGCTACTCACATCGATGAAATTGCAGAACGCATTTTAGCAATTGGCGGCAAACCAGTAGCAACAATGAAAGAATACTTAGAACTATCTTCTATTCAAGAAGCAGCATACGGAGAAACTGCAGAAGGGATGGTCGAAGCAATCATGAAAGACTACGAAATGATGCTAGTCGAACTGAAAAAAGGCATGGAAATCGCTCAAGACTCTGACGATGAAATGACATCTGACCTACTACTAGGCATCTACACAGAACTAGAAAAACACGCTTGGATGCTACGTGCGTTCTTGAATCAATAATAATTAAAAGCGGAAGCGGCTCGTTCAGAATCGCAGGGCATTGGAGCTCTCGACCTTGAAGCGCTTTTTGCTTCGAGCGAGAGAGCGAAATGACCGGAGATTCTAGCCGCTGGAGCTGGATATTACTTTAAAGCGGAGGTAGCTTGCTCAGAATGTGAGGGGGATGGAGCTTTTTCCTGCGAGGCGCTCTTTGCCTCGCAGGAAAAAGCGAAGCCACCGAACATTCTAGCTACCGGAGCTGGATATCACTTTAAAGCGGAAGCGGCTCGTTCAGAACTGGAGGGTGTTGGAACTCCTGATTACGAGGCGCTTTTTGCCTCGAATGAAGGAGTGAAACAACCGACTGTTCTAGCCGCTGGAGCTGGATATCATTAAAAGCAGAAGCGGCTCGTTCAGAGTCGCTTTTTTATGTAATGGTCGCACTTAGCGGTACACGAAATTATATCAACGATTTTTCAAATATATCGATCATTACCCGCAATATATCAACGATTTTTCAAATATATCGATCATTACCCGCAATATATCAACGATTTGACAAAGGATATCGATTTGCCGACAAATCACGACAATATCAGCGCCCCTCTCCCCTACTTTTATCAATATATTACAATCTCATCTATGTTAAAATATAGGAAACACCCTTTAGCTTTTCCAAATTCATCATTTACTACTTAAATGACGGGAGTGGTTCAGTTGAAAGACTACTTAATTAGAGCATTTTTTGCGTTAATAACAGTTGGGATTCTCTTACTTATAGCTAATATTTTCAATATACGTGTCGAGGTTAAGGACTATGCTTTCCTCGTTGTCGTAGCAATTGGTGGCGGCTGGGGTGGCTGGTACCTGTATAAAAAACAAAGCAATCAAAATGATAAAGGCATTCCAAAGTAATATGGAATGCCTCTTTTATTGCCTTCTGTAATAAATAATGAAATTCAGACCACTAATACAACCAATCACAATAAACATACAAAACGATTGTGGATCTCCACCTAGATTATACTCATCAACGATAAATCCGGACATAAACAACGTTATCGCTGAAACACCGATACACAATACCGAGATAAACCAAAGCGAAAATTCATTAATCAACTCTTTCTTCTGTCTCAAAACAATTAGCATAACAAGAATAGACGCTGCTAAAATACTTTTAAAAACCGGACGTAAATATACGAACTCCTCCATCTATCTCTCCTTTCCCCAAAACATTACATCTAAACATTAACATATTTAACCAAATTAAAAACACATGCCATCTTAAATTAAAACGACATGTGTTTCCGTATTTGCTATGATAGTTGCTTCCACTTCGTTCCCAAAACAGGACGCTCATAATTTTGGATTGCATGAATTAGTTTATCTGCTGTCTCAGCTGAAACGATCAATTCTTTATTTGATGGATTCATAAATCCCTCTTCTGCTGCACGTTCAACCATTTGCAAAATTGGTCCGTAAAAATCTTTTATGTTTAATAAACCAACTGGCTTATTATGTATACCAATTTGCGACCAACATACAACTTCAAATAGTTCTTCAAACGTTCCGTATCCGCCTGGAAGCGCAATAAAAGCATCTGCAAGCTCTGCCATTTTCGCTTTACGTTCATGCATCGTCTCTACTTCAATTAATTCTGTTAATCCTGTATGCACAATTTCTCCTCGGAATAGACCGCGCGGCATAACACCTGTTACACGTCCACCTAAACGAAGAACTTCGTTTGCTACTTCTCCCATTAATCCAACGCATGAACCACCGTATACAAGCTCATACTCGTTCTCAACAAACATTTTACCTAACTGAATTGCCTGCTCTTTGAATTCTGGTCTCTCCCCTAAATTAGAACCTGCAAACACACAAATCTTTCTCATTCCTACACCCCGAAACTATATATTGTTATGATACAATTGACATTGTACAACATATTGAGGAGATGAGGAAGAAATGGATATCGTTGCATTTCAAAGATGGGTTGAGGAATTTTACGAAAAACGAAGCTGGTCACAGTATAATGCCTTTATTCGCTTAAATTTCTTAACCGAGGAAGTTGGGGAAGTTTCACGAGTCGTTCGTGCTATTGAAATTGGCCGCGATCGCCCTGATGAAGAGGCGAAAACAGAAGAAGAGCTAAAACAAGAACTAAAAGAAGAACTTGGCGATGTACTATCTAACCTTATTATTCTTTCGCAAAAATATGATTTAGACTTACAAGACATTATGGACGCACACGTCACAAAGCTTTCGAAAAGGTTCGAAGTATCTAAATGAGAATATTATCAATTATGGTATAATATTCTTGTCACAATACTAAGGGGGATTTTATGTTATCAAAAAAATTGCACGACGCATTAAATGAACAAATGAACTTTGAATTTTATTCTGCCCATGCTTATATGGCAATGGCTGCTTACTGTACAGCTGAGAGCTATGATGGATTCGCTAACTTTTTCCTTGTACAAGCTGAAGAAGAACGTTTCCACGCAATGAAGCTTTACAACTATATTAATGACCGCGGAGAGCGCGCTATTATTACTGGATTTGATAATCCGAATAACGAATACGAATCTGTATTAAACGCTTTTGAAGTCGCACTTGAGCACGAGCGTGAAGTAACGAAACGTATTTATAACTTATCTGATATCGCTTGGGACGAGCGTGAACATGCAACAATTACATTCTTAAAATGGTTCGTTGACGAACAAGTTGAAGAAGAAGCTTCATTCGATAGCATCATTCAAAAATTAAAACGTATTACAAGCGATTCAAACGCACTGTTTATGCTAGATGCTGAATTAGAGAAACGTACATTTACGCCTCCAGCTGAATAATATTTCAATCACCTTAGTACATGTATTAAGGTGATTTTTTGTTTGCTCTCTATCTTAAAATCACCTTAAATTTCCTCATATTTGACATAGTGCCAGCTATAAAATGGTATTATTTTCAATATAAAAACGAATATACGAGGAGAGAAAAAATGAATCAACGTGTAGAAGCTGTTGATGCAATTCGTGGTTTCGCTTTGTTTGGCATTTTACTAGTCAATATGACATTAATTCAATTTGGGTTCTTCACCAGCGAAAAACCAACTTATCTATTTGGCGATCTTGATAAAGGTGCTAATTGGTTTATTCAATTTTTCGGCACACATAACTTTATATCCCTATTTTCTTTTCTATTTGGGCTTAGCATTATTTTGTTACAAAAAAGTATTATCGCAAAAGGAAAAAAATTCTTCCCCACATACATAAGACGTATTATCATTCTTTTACTACTCGGCTACATTCACGGCACTTTTGTTTGGGAGGGAGATATTTTATTTGCATACGGAATAATCGGGATTTTCTTAATGATGTTCATCAATCGAAAACCGAAAACTTTGCTCATTTGGGCGATTATTCTACTCGCACTTATTACACTTATGTCTTATCAAACTGATTCATCTACAAATATAAATGATTTTGCACCTTATACTGAAAAAGAACATAAAGTCCATCAAACTGGAAGCTATATGGATCACGTCAACTTTAGATTGACTGAAAATCCTTTTGATTACATGGGAATTGACGGTGCATTCGGATTATTTTTCATATCAGTTTTCGCAATAATTTTTATGTCTCCACTGTTCCTACTCGGAATGTATGTAGGGAAAAAAGGCTGGCTATTTGAGGTCAGTAAATATATACCTGCTGTCAAAAAAATATGGTTTGCCACCGGTCTCTTCTCTTTTACAATTAAAATCTTAGCTATGTTTGTAAAGCACCCGCTTTTAATTATGTTACAAGATGGCCTTACACCAGTAACTATGACCTTCTTTTACGGAAGCACAATCATTTTATTATTCCATTACAAAAAAGCAACCCGTCTACTAACATACATGGCGAACATGGGGAAAATGTCCGTTAGTAATTACTTAGCGCAATCTATTATCGCAACAACCATTTTTTACGCATATGGATTTGGCTTATACGGGAAAATCGGCTATTTCTTCGGTATTCTTTTAACCATCGGAATTTATACGATTCAATTATTCGTTAGCACCTATTGGCTCCAGAAATACCGAATGGGGCCAGTGGAATATGTGTGGAGACTGGGAACTTATTTAGAGAAACCACATTTTAAAAGAGACTTGGATAAAGCAAGTTAAACAAAAAAAGCAATGAGCCTACGCTCATTGCTTTTCTTAATTTATTAAAGCATAACCCCAACGATAATCGCTGATAATATACTTACTAACGTTGCACCGTATACAAGTTTTAAACCGAATGATGATACAACGTTTGCTTGTTTGCCATCGATACTCTTCGTTGCACCTGCGATAATTCCGATAGATGAGAAGTTCGCAAATGATACAAGGAAGATAGATAAAATACCTACTGTACGAGCTGATAAATCACCAGCTACTTTACCAAGATCAAGCATTGCAACGAATTCGTTCGTTACTAATTTTGTTGCCATAATTTGTCCTGCTTGTAGCATCTCTGATGTTGGAATACCCATTACGAATGCTAATGGTGAGAAGATGTATCCTAAAATGCTTTGGAATGTGATTCCGAAAATTGAATCAAATACACCGTTAATTGCTGTAATTAATGCTACGAAACCGATTAACATCGCCGCTACTGTTACAGCGATTGAGAAACCAAGCATAATATATTCGCCTAACATTTCAAAGAATGTTTGTTTCTTGTCTTCTTGTAATTCTAAAATATCGTCTTCTTCTTTTACTTCATATGGATTAATGATATGAACGATGATGAATCCACTGAATAAGTTTAATACAAGTGCTGTTACTACATATTTTGGATCAATCATTTTCATATAAGAACCGACGATTGACATCGATACTGTAGACATTGAAGATGCACAAAGTGTGTATAAACGATTTTTCGGTAATTTGCTTAATTGATCTTTTACTGTAATGAATACTTCCCCTTGACCAACGATTGCAGCTGCTACCGCATTATATGATTCTAGTTTTCCTAAACCGTTAACTTTACTTAATAGGAAACCGACTGCACGAATGATAATCGGTAAAACTTTAATATGTTGCAGGATCCCGATTAATACCGCTAAGAAAATAATCGGTAATAATACTGTTAAGAAGAATGGTGCTTGTCCATCGTTTGCTAGACCACCAAATACGAAATTAACCCCAGCTTCCGCAAATTTTAAAATAGCGCCAAATCCATCTGCGATCCCTTTTACTAATACGAATCCGACCTTTGTATTTAGTAAGAAATACGCAAGTACCAATTGAATGACAAGCATAAGTGCAATTGGTTTATATTTAATTTTCTTACGATCTGAACTAATAAGGAAACCTAGTACAAACACTACAAGTAAACCGACTAGAAACATTACGAACTTCATATGTGAATCCTCCACTTCTCCCACGAGTTATTGGTCGTATAACGTATAACGTATAACGAATGACGTCTGACCATTGTTGTTAAAAAAATTTAAAACCCCTAAAACTATTCAACTGTCATCTAAAATCAGTAAGCGTTTACATAAATTGCAATTTATAAAAGGTAGCTTCTTCTCTCCTACCATACTTGAAAGTCTGAAATTGATACCACCTACAAATCAAATTGTAAGCGTTATCTAGATGAAATGCAATATAAATTTTAAAAGATTTTTATATGTTAATATATTCCTAATTAATTGGTTTTTTCATGTAAATTTACCATAAAAATAGCCCTAGCTATGAGCTAGGACCATCCTTTTTACCCCGATTGGTGAGGCTAATAATGAGCGGGAATAAAGCCCCCACTGATTAAAGTTTCACTTTATAACATAACACCAACGATAATCGCTGATAGAATACTTACTAATGTCGCACCGTACACAAGGCGTAGACCGAATGATGATACAACATTTGATTGATTTTCATCGATACCTTTCGTTGCACCTGCGATAATTCCGATAGATGAGAAGTTCGCAAATGATACAAGGAATACAGAAAGAATACCAACTGTACGAGCCGATAAATCACCAGCTACTTTTCCAAGATCAAGCATCGCAACAAACTCGTTTGATACTAATTTTGTTGCCATAATTTGTCCCGCTGTTACCATCTCAGCTTGTGGGATACCCATTACGAATGCTAATGGTGAGAAAATATATCCTAAAATAGCTTGGAATGTAATACCGAACATTGAATCAAACAAGCTATTAATTGCTGTAATTAATGCTACGAAACCAAGTAACATCGCTGCTACTGTTATCGCGATTGTGAAACCAAGCATAATGTACTCGCTCAGCATTTCAAAGAATGATTGTTTTTTCTTATTTTCTAATTTCAGTGTATCTTCTTCTTCTGTAATATCGTACGGGTTAATAATATGAATGATAATGAAACCACTAAATAAATTTAATACAAGTGCTGTTACTACATATTTCGGTTCGATCATTTTCATATAAGAACCAACGATTGACATCGACACTGTCGACATAGAAGATGCACATAATGTATATAAACGATGTTTTGGGATTTTACTTAATTGATCTTTTACTGTAATAAATACTTCTGCTTGTCCAACAATGGCAGCTGCTACTGCGTTATATGATTCTAGTTTTCCTAGACCATTTACTTTACTTAACAACGTACCAATAGCACGAATAAATATTGGTAAAATTTTAAAGTGTTGCAGAATTCCAATTAAAACGGCAAAGAATACGATTGGTAATAACGCTGTTAAGAAGAATGAAACCTCTCCTTTATTAACAAGACCACCAAATACGAAAACGATTCCAGCTTCCGCATATCCAAGAAGTGCGCCAAATCCATCTGAAATTCCTTTTACTAAAATATAACCAACTTGCGTATTTAATAAGAAATAAGATAATGCTAGCTGAATAATAAGCATAATTGCAATTGGTTTATACTTAATCTTCTTTCGATCGGCACTTATAAGAAAACCGAGTACAAATACAACGAGTAATCCTACAAGGAACATAACAAACTTCATTAATAAAATCCTCCATTTAACTCTTCATTAACGTTGAACGTCTGACCATTCAAAACAAGAAATAATCCGAACTTTCCATTTCTCCTCCAAAATCTTCAATCGGATAGGAAAGATCATAAAACCTCTTATTTCAAAGGCATTTTCCATTCTAACACAAATCACAAATCATATCCGCACTTTTCTTTAAAAAATTACATTTTATTATAAAACGTCTATGAATGTTCGTCTTTTACTATCTGCAAATAGTTGAATAAAACAAAAAAAGAGCATCAAGTTTCACTTGATGCCCTTTTCATTATACCGCTTTTTCTTTATCAGCTACCGCTGACTCATCCCAACACTCTGTATTGCTCAAACCTGGAATAGACTCCGCATAAAAGACTGGATCTTTCCCTTGTTTCTTTTGCTTAATATAATCTGATAACGCTGCGAAAGCATACTTAGAAAGGAATACAATTGCTACTAAGTTAATAACAGCCATAATTCCCATAAATAAATCTGCTAAGTCCCAAACGATTTGAATTGTTGCTACAGATCCTAGCATAACCATACCAAGTACAGCAATGCGGTATGCATTTAATAACACTTTACTTCCATTTAAGAACTCAATATTTGTTTCACCATAGTAGTAGTTACCTACTAATGAACTAAATGCAAACAAGAAGATTGCAACTGCTACAAATATAGAAGCCCATGGACCGATATGTTGACTTAACGCCTGTTGCGTTAATTGAATTCCATTTAAATCAGCTGCATTATGCACGTCTGATAAAAGAATGATAAATGCTGTACAACTACAAATTAATAATGTATCTGTAAATACCCCTAAAGTTTGAATGAAACCTTGTTTAACTGGGTGCGTTACGTTTGCAGTCGCTGCTGCGTTCGGCGCACTACCCATACCTGCTTCATTTGAGAATAATCCACGTTTTACCCCTAATAAAATCGCAGCTCCTAATCCTCCGCCTACTACTTCTTTAATTCCGAAAGCATGTAAGAAAATTTCTTTAAATACATATGGAATTGCCGTAATGTTTGTTACAACAACGAATAATGCCACTGCTACATAAATAATTGCCATTACTGGAACTATCATTTCAACCGCGCGAGCAATTCGTTTTACTCCGCCGAAAATAATAACTGCAAGTAAACCAGCCATAACAAGGCCTACTAATCTACTGTCTGTTTTGAATGCCCCATCAAAAGCAGCAGCTACAGTATTAGACTGTACAGCGTTAAAAATCAATCCGAAACTTACTGTTATTAGAACAGAGAACACAACACCTAACCAGCGTTTCTTTAAACCCTTTTCCATATAATACGCTGGGCCCCCACGGAATGCATTCCCATCTTTTACTTTATAAATTTGCGCTAATGTGCTCTCTACAAATGCAGAAGCACCCCCAATTACCGCAATTAACCACATCCAAAATACTGCTCCTGGACCACCTGCTGAGATCGCAATAGCTACACCAGCTAAGTTACCAGTACCTACACGAGAAGCTGTACTCATACAAAATGCTTGAAATGATGATACACCGCTCTTCTCTTTTTGCGCTTTCCTCGTTTTCGAGCTTGCCCCATCCCCAAGCAAACGAATCATTTCACCGAAGTAACGAACTTGGACAAATTTCACACGAAATGAAAAATAGAGCCCTAACCCAATTAACATCGCAATAATGACATATGACCAAAGGATATTATTTACATCCCCAATTACCCTAGCTAAAAAATCCATATTTGCATTGCCCCCTCTTCCTAACAATAAGAAAATTATATTCTAAAAACTTTAAGTAATCAAGAACTTTATGTGAGGTTTTATTACATGAGTACGTTAATTATTTTAACATACGTGTTTTTTACATAAAAATATAGCTATTATATGCATTTATCCAATACTCAATCACTTATCCTCTTCGACCAGCCATACTTTTAAAACAGTACGTTCCCTACAAATAACGAGAGAAACAAACAAAAAAAGTTATATTAATAATTACCTCTCACCCTTTTCATCATTTACTACAACAAAAAAGACGAGCATCGAATTTACCTCGATGCTCGCCTTTTCAATTACACTGCTTTTTCTTTATCTGTTACCACTGGCTTATCCCAGCACTCTGTATTCGTTAAACCAGGAATAGAATCTGCACTGAAGACTGGATCTTTCCCTTGTTTCTTTTGCCTTACATAGTCTGTTAATGCCGCGTACGCAAATCGGCCAAGAAGTGTAATCGCAATTAAGTTCGTGATTACCATTAGACCCATAAATAAGTCTGCCATATTCCATACAACTTGAAGCGTCGCAACAGAACCGAATAATACCATTCCAACTACTGCAATACGGTAAATTGTTAACCACGTTTTGCTTTGCTTAATAAATTCAATATTTGTTTCACCATAATAGTAGTTTCCTAAAAGAGAACTAAATGCAAATAAGAAAATAATAATCGCTAAGAAGCTACTTGCCCATGGGCCGATTTGTGAGCTTAATGCATTTTGCGTTAATTCAATACCTTCTAAATTTGTTGCTTTATATGCACCAGAACATAGTACGATAAATGCTGTTGATGTACATACTAAGAATGTATCTACTAAAACGCCGATCGTTTGAATAAAACCTTGTTTGGCTGGATGCGTTACATCAGCTGTTGCTGCCGCGTTCGGCGCACTACCCATACCTGCTTCGTTCGCAAATAATCCGCGCTGAATACCATATTTCATCGCAGCACCGATACCACCGCCTACAGCTGAATCTAAACCGAATGCACCTTTAAAGATTTCCGTAAACACATCTGGTATTAAATAGAAGTTTTTAATGACAACAAAAATAGCTACCGCAATATAAACAAGCGCCATTGGCGGAACAATCATTTCCGACATACGTGCAATACTTTTTACACCACCAAAAATAATAACCGCAACTAATGCAGCTAATACAATACCAACAATATAACGCTCTAAACCAAATGCATTTTCAAACGCTAATGTTACTGTATTCGCTTGTACTGAGTTAAAAATTAAACCGTAACTAACTGTAATAAGGATAGAAAACCAAATTCCCATCCAACGTTTATTTAAACCTTTTTCCATATAATAAGCAGGACCACCACGGAAGCCACTGCCATCTTTTACTTTATAAATTTGGGCAAGCGTACTTTCTACGAAACTTGAAGAAGCCCCGATAATCGCAATAACCCACATCCAAAATACAGCTCCAGGTCCTCCCATAGATATAGCTAATGCTACACCAGCTAAGTTACCGATACCAATACGAGCTGCTGAACTCATACAAAACGCTTGGAAAGAAGATACACTACCTTTTTTACGCGTCTTTCCAGTTAATCCATCACTCATTAGTCGAACCATTTCCCCTAAATGAGTAATTTGTACGAATTTCAATTTAATAGAAAAATAAAGACCTAAACCAATTAACATTGCAATAAGAATATATGACCAAAGAATTGTATTTGTTGATGAAATAAATTGCTCTAAAATATTCATACAATTAACCCCTCCTTTTCTCCATAAAACGAATTATATTTAAAAAACATTCAAAAATCAACATTTTTCGACAATTTGCAATTTCCAAATATTAGCCAGGTTCACAGTAACAATATCTTTATGACTGACTACCCTCCCTCTAACTGTGCATACTAAAACAAAAAATAAATTCACAAACAACCCTATTGACAAAAATACCAACCTGTAACTATAATGATTACAACAGGTTGTAACAAACCTAATTACAACAAATTCATTTACTTTCAGATATACACTTTAACAAAACACTTTGGAGGGATTTATTATGAAAATCGGAATTATCGGAGCAACCGGCAAAGCAGGAAGTCGTATTTTAAAAGAAGCATTGAATCGCGGACATGAAGTAACTGCAATCGTAAGAAACGCTGCAAAAATTACAGAAGAAAACGTAAAAGTTTTAGAAAAAGACGTATTTTCTCTTACATCTAACGACTTGCAAGCATTCGATGTAGTTGTAAATGCATTCGGTGCTCCAGCAGGCGAAGAACACCTTCACGTAGATGCAGGAAACGTACTTATTGAAGCTATGAAAGGTGCACCAAATACAAAATTACTTGTAGTTGGAGGCGCTGGAAGCTTATTTGTAGACGAAAAGAAAACAACACGTGTATTTGAGACACCAGGTTTCCCGGGCGAATACCTTGCAACAGCTCAAAACCAAGGCAAAAACTTAGAAATCTTACAACAAACAAATGATATCACTTGGACATTCATCAGCCCTTCTGCACTATTCGCATTAGGAAAACGCACTGGTTCTTACAAAGCTGGTAAAGACAACCTTCTTGTTAACGCAAAAGGTGATAGCTACGTAAGTTACGAAGATTTCGCAGTAGCAGCACTTGATGAAATCGAAAATCCAAAACATGTAAACGAACGCTTCACAGTAGTTTCTGAAGCTGAATAATAAGAAAAAGCTCGTAAAACATTATGTTTTACGAGCTTTTTCTTATTATTGTACTTGCTCTAAGCCATTTTGAGTAATCTTGAAGGAAATCTCTTTAAATTTTTTCGCATCCCCTTTTCCAATTAACTCACCAGTTTTATACCAACTTAAACGATCAGATTCTGCATGATACACTTTTACTACATCACCATACTCGAACATCATACCATTTACTTGCTCAGCAAAATTCTTTGAAGTTTCTTGTCCTTCTGCTGTTACATGCTTTTTCTCGGTTCCATTTTGATCATATACCGTAAGTCCTATATACTGTTCATTTACAAAACGATAATGTATTTCACCATCAGTAAATGTTGCATGTAATTTCTTCGCATCATGATTTAAGGTAACGATTGAACGCGTTACATCAGCCACACCTTGGTATACTATACTATCTCCATACATCACTTCTAATGAAACTTCCGTCACTTTCTTATTACCAAAGCGATCTTTCGTTTCTACTTTTACTTTTTGTTCACCAATTTTTGATGTATTTGGTTTTTCTACAAATCCGAGTACTTCTCCGCCTTTTACTTCAACAAAGTTTTTTACATCTAGCTTTTCTACTTCTGTTCCGACTACTACTTGTTGTGGTTTCGCCGTTACTTCTTGCAGAGCTTCTAATCTTTCAAATCCATTTTCAGTAATTTCAAAGAATAATTCTTTTATTTCTTTATTTTTTCCTTCTCCCACATATAAACCTTTTTGATACCAATGTAAACGTGAAGACTCTGCATGGTATACTTTCACCACATCTCCATATTCAAATACTAACCCATTTACTTCCTTGGCAAAAGCTTCTGTATTCTCCAAGCCTTTTACCTCTATATTTTTCTTCTCTTTTCCCTCTTTATTGTACAAGGTAAATTCAAAATACTTCTCATCTCCAAAGTAATCATGAATCAAATTATCCGTATCTGTCGCACTCATTTTTTTCGTATCATGATGCAACGTTATAATTGATTTCATATCGTCACCATCATAGCTTAACCCATATACAAGTAAACTATCTCCATATGTCACTTCTAATGGAACTTCCGTCACTTTCTTATTTCCAAAACGATCTTTCGTTTCCACTTTTACTTTTTGTTCACCGATTTTCATTGTATTCGGTTTTTCTACAAAACCAATTACTTCTCCACCTTTTACTTGAACAAAGTTGTTCGCCTCTAATTTTTCAGCGTCTGCCCCGATTACTACTTTTTGCGGTACTGCTTCTACTTCCTGTATACCGTCTATTAGTTCATATCCTTGTGGAGTAATCTTAAAGAACTTTTCTTTTTTATTCTTAGCTCCACCTTGCTCTACAAGTTTATTACTTTGATACCAATCTAAACGACTTGGTTCTGCATGATATACTTTCATAATATCGCCATATTGAAGTTCAACACCTTCAAGTTGCAAAGCAACTTTTTTAGAATTTTCTTGACCTTCTATAGAAATATTTTTCTTTTCATTTCCGTCCTTATCATATAAGGTAATCCCTACATACTTTTCATTTTTAAAGCGCTCATGGAACTCATTACCAACGAAAGAAACGTTGATTTTCTTTTCATCATGAAGGAGCGTTATAACAGAATTTACCTCATCACCGTAACCTTTAAATACCATAGTATCTCCATAAAGACTGTTAACTGGAACAGAAATGAAATTCCTCTGTCCTTTCTCATCCTCAATTTCTACTAATACCGCTCTTTTTCCAACCTCTAAATCCAGCCACATAATTCTACCTGTTACTTTTACATTTTCACCTAAATTTTGAACAAGACTATTTGCTAGATTTTCATTAAAATTCGCACCAACGATAAGATCTTGTACCACATTAGACGCTTCACCATAAGGAAGCCCACCGTATGGTTTCACTTGTTTTTCACGAATAATATTACTATCTGTTGCTTTCCATATTTCTTTTTCTAATTTAGGTAAATTTAAATTTTCGATTTTCCCTCTAACCTCATCATTTGGACCTAATCCCCATTTCTCAAAAAACGGTACTAAGTTTTGCTTAGCCGCTTTCGATGCCATATAAATAAACATTTGCTTTTTATCTTCATCTGAAGCAGGCATTTCAGATTCTGGTAATAAGCGATACATTTGATGTAAATTAGGGTAAAAATGCTCTCCATAAGCTAAATCGAGTTGCCAAAACATTACTAGTTTCTCGAATTCTTCCATATTTTTTTGAGCATCAGGATTATCTAAGTAAGCAAAAGCTTTTTTATAATGACCATCTTCTTCTAGACTTGATTTATTACCTAACATTCTTTGAACCGATAATGAATATATATTTACTGTTACTTCTCCTACACCTGACCAAAACCAAGGAGCTTGCTGATGTAAATGCCCTACTTCATGCCACGGTCCCCAGCCATCTCCTTGTAATCTCTTTATATTTAAAACCCTATCCATAGTCTCTGGAACATACCCTGTATGATAATGAGTAGCAAACATCCAATCATCTTTATCTGGTTTTCTCTTTTCAACAAATTGGATATAGTGGTTTGGAGCTTTTGACACCCCTATACCATCTTCAGATAATCCTGCTACAGAATTTTCAAAGCGAATAATCTTATCATGTAGCCTCATTAATTCTACTGGATCCGTCTCTCCCATATAGTTTTCCACTGCTTCAGGACTTGCAGTAATTAAACTTCTCTCACCCTTCAATTCAACTGCATAAGGATTTTTATACTTCTTTAACATTGCATCCCAATCTTTTTTTGTGTGCTTCCCTAAGATAAATAATGGAAAATGACTTCCTCCATGAATAACTGAAGCTGTTACTTCGCCATCATTATTCATGTTATAAAAATATAGTATTCCACCTACTGAAGATGAAATATTATTTTCACCAGGTTTTAACTCAAATTCTTCAAACCCTTTTTCATCATATGACTTCGTTCCTATGAACGCTTTAATAGATTGCGTTCCTTTTATTTCAATTTTAATTTCTTCATTTGGACCAGCATAAATTCCAGTTGGTTCATTCGCTGAAAGTACATAACGTACTTTTAAGCGTTTTTGTTCTTCTTCAATACTACCTTTCCCAGGCAAATGAAACGTTCTCTGCTCCAAAAGATTCTCTTTACTCTCTTCCAACTGCCCGCCCTTATTCTCTTCCAAAGGCGCCGCATATCCTTTCGATGCTTCGAAAGCTACTGGTGATAATAATGTAGATATACAAATACCAGCTACTAATACCCTACTCTTTTTCTGCTTTGACATAATCTGTGTCCCCTGTCCTTTTTTTAGACAAACCATCCTATATATTCATTTAATAAGAAATCCTATTATTTTTATAAAAATATTTAACGAATAGACTAACGCCTCTCGCACCTATATCAATTACTTCCGCATTTCTCTAAATGTATTCGCTTTCTTATATTGTAAAATTTTTCATGTATTATGCCCTCCTCACTTCACTCTACTTGTGATGAGTTCTCTTCTTACATAAAAGGAACATAGTAAAAGATATATTTTAGTCTCGTCATCTATACATCTAAAAATAAAACCTTACATTTTCTTCATATATGACCATCTATAGGTAGTTTTTCCAACTGAATTGTACACGCTTTACACTTTGTTTGATAGCCTCTCTAATTAGAATAATGTTACAATTCCGTGAATAAAACCCATTTATTGTAACGTTTAGATTTCTACATATTTTATTATTTTTAAATACTTCTTCAAACGTTAAAATAGTGTTTCACTTGATTAATTATTATCTTGATATACCTTTAAAGAATTCATATAAAAAAGCATTGGCATACGCCAATGCTTTTTCATTCTCTCTTTTGATTCGGTTTATGCGGTTCATTTGGAGTATATGGCTTATTTGGTTTATTTGGAGCCTCGGCCTTTTTCCAACTTACCGCTAACTCTGGACTTGTTTTTTCTTCACTACGCTCAAGTAATACTACTGCATTTTGAATAGTCGGTGTACCTTTATGCGCAATCCCTTGTAATTTCGTTAAATTTCCTGATACTTTAAAGCTAAATCCACCAGCTGGTGTTTGTTTCGGAATTAAAATGCGGAACTTTTCTCCTACATTAAATTCTGTTTTTGTTTCGCCTTTTTCATTTGCAAATTTCACGCCCGCTGGTGCACCTGTTGCTTGCACTTTATACGTTCCGCTTTTTGCATTTGTTTCTACTGTATATAAACCTGTTTCAAAGAAATCATTTTTTAATACTGCTTCTTGTTCTTCTGTAGGAGTTACACTCATTGTAATTTCTTGTAACTCTTCACTAGCGCTTGCTTTTGCAACGATGTCTTTCGTTACTTTCTCTACATTTTTATTGCGGAAATCTAAATCATTAATATCAATTTGTTTTAACGCATTCCACACTGCAAGCTGCGTTGCGTAATGTGCTTCTCTCCAATCAGAAACACCTAATTCTTGCGGACTCTTTTGTGGATATCCATTCAATAGTACACGGTATACGTTAATATCCACTTTCCCCATTTCCGGTAAATCTTGACCGCTTGGAGATTTCAAATCTACATTTAAGCAAAAAGCAATTTTGCCATCTGCGGTTTTAATAAGCTCTGTTCGAATTGGTTTCTTCTTTGACTTACTATAACTCCAATTCATTTCATACTTTGTATGATCCATAACTTCTGCAAATGCTTTTTGAAGCGGGAATAACACAAATAAAACACTTAAAAACATAGCTAAAATCTTGAACGATTGCTTTATATTCATGTTTACAGCCCCTTATCACAAACTTAATACTAAGTAGTATTTATTTAGAAACTATTTTTATGCACAAAAAAAGAGTGCTTTTACGCACTCTTTTTTCTTACTTTAATCTTAGAAATCGAAGTTATCAGGATCTGGACCAACGCGATGATTTTGATTTAACGCATCGATTTTTTCCATATCTTCTTTCGTTAATTCAAAGTTAAATACATCAGCGTTTGCAATAATACGGTGTTCTTTCGTTGATTTTGGAATTGTGATTACTCCATTTTGAAGATCCCAACGTAAAATAACTTGAGCTGTTGTTTTACCGTGTTTCTCAGCAATCTCTTGTAATGTTTCGTTATCTAATAATTGACCTTGCATTAGTGGTGACCATGCTTCCATTTGAATACCTTGTTCTTTACAGAAAGCTTGTAATTCTTTTTGTGTTAAACGAGGGTGGTATTCTACTTGGTTAATCATTGGTTTAATTTCTGCATCTTTCATTACATCTTGTAAGTGATGAATTTGGAAATTACTTACCCCAATTGCACGTACGCGTTTTTCTTTATAAAGTGTTTCTAACGCTCTCCACGTATCTTTGTATTTCCCTTCTACAGGCCAATGAACAAGGTATAAATCTAAATAATCCAGCTCTAATTTTTTTAAGCTTTCTTCATATGCAGCAAGTGTCGTTTCATATCCTTGATCCGAATTCCACACTTTTGAAGTAATGAATAAATCTTCACGAGAAATGCCTGCTTCTTTTATACCCGCGCGAATTCCTTCACCTACAGCTTTTTCATTTCCGTAAATTGCAGCTGTATCAATGCTGCGGTATCCTGCTTTAATCGCCGATTTCACTGCTTCTACAAGTTCTGGTCCATCCTCTACTTTAAATACACCTAAACCGAACCAAGGCATTTCTACACCATTATTTAATACTGTTTTACTTTGTAAGTTTTTCATTTTATTTTCTCTCCTTTTATTTTACTTGATCTCTTTTTTCTAATGTCATACTCCACGCAGTTAAAACAACAGCACCTACTACCATAATTCCACCTACCCAAGCCGTATGAATTAATCCTAACGAGTTCGTTACAATACCGCCCAAGTAAGCACCAAGAGCAATTCCTGCGTTAAATGCTGCAATGTTAATCGCCGATGCTACATCAACAGCGCTAGGTACAAACCTCTCAGCTAATATAACAACATACACTTGTAGCCCTGGAACATTCATAAATGCGAATAGTCCCATGAAAATAATTGTGATGAATCCAGCGACTTTAAATGGCGCTGTAAATGTTAAAACAAATAATACAATCGCTTGAATAAAGAACATGTAAAATAACGCTCGAATCGGATTATGATTTGATAATTTTCCCCCGACCATATTCCCAATCGCAATTGCAATTCCGTATACTAACAAAATAATTGTAACGGTACTTGCTTTAAATCCTGTTACTTCTTGTAATAACGGAGATAAATACGTAAATGTTACGAACGTTCCCCCGTATCCTAATGCAGTAATAATAAATACAAGTAACAGTCTTCCATTCGTAATCAGCTTAAATTGATCGCGAAATGATACAGACGTACCTTTTTTTAAATTAGAAGGAATTAGCATACTATTGGCGATTAAAGCAACGATTCCAATGGCCACAATAACAATAAACGAGGCCCTCCAGCCAAATTGTTGACCGATAAATGTTCCAATTGGTACACCTGTAATAGTCGCAACCGTTAAACCAGTAAACATAAATGCTATTGCACTTGCACGTTTATTCTCAGGTACAAGCGCAGCCGCAATTGTAGCTCCAATTGACATAAAAACACCATGCGCAAATGCAGATACAACCCTCGCAATAAGTAACACAGTAAAACTTGTTGCTACCGCCGCAATTCCATTACCAATAATGAAAATAATCATAATCCACATTAATAACGTCTTTCGCGACATACTAGCTGTTAATGACGTTAATACTGGAGCACCAAACGCTACTCCTAATGCATATAAAGAAACAGTTAACCCCGCTGTTGTAACAGAAACATGTAAATCCTCTGAGATAGATGGTAATAAGCCGACACTAATAAATTCAGTTGTACCAATTCCAAACGCACTAATTGCTAGTGCTAATAAAGCAAACATACTTCTCCGATTCGTCTGCATAACCGAAGAAGATACTGTATATGAATTCAATTGAACTCCTCCTTAATGCGAGAAATCCAATCATAATAGTATGATAAAAAGGCCTTTTTATCTTCTACAAAAATAACTTTACTGTTGATATATGCTATTATGAATGGCTTTACTCTTTTTTTGAAGAACGCACTTAAAAGTACGATAGGTACCTAAAAGTAACATAGGCACTTTTTAGTACCGTACTACTCATTTCCCTCTTACGTATGCTATTATGGAACATATTCAACATGATAAAAAGTACGTACTTTAAAGTGCTATAGGCACTTTTTAGTAACATTTAATTATTTAGCTTCTTTTGTTGGAGAACTTAAATCTACATTCATCAAAGGAGATTTTTATATGAAGAAATATAATATTCCCGTTGAAGCGACTTTAGAGGTTATCGGTGGAAAATGGAAGGTTGTTATCCTTTGTCATCTAACGAAAGGCACAAAAAGAACGAGTGAACTAAAACGTTTAATGCCTGGGATTACACAAAAAATGTTAACTCAGCAATTACGTGAATTAGAAGACGATGGAGTTATTCAAAGAAAGGTATACAATCAAGTACCACCAAAAGTAGAATATTCACTTACAGAATACGGTTGGTCTTTAGAGTCCATTCTTGATTCTCTTTGTACTTGGGGCGAATGCCATCTTGAAAAAAGCGGTAACACATCGATGCTAATTGTAGAAGGTGAATAATAGGAAAAAGGAAAAAACGAACATGAATTTGTTCATTTTTTCCTTTTTTTCTTTATATGTATATACATTTCTAACTGGAACAAAATATTTTATACGCTTTCATACCTTGTCAGCACTACGTTATACACTCAATATCAAATAATTAGGAATCATTTTTATGTTAACATAGGTGTATATAGTATATAATATAGGATATATATTATATACACTTTCCGGTAACGGAGCTTTTCCATTATGCGGACAAGCCATGTATCGGACAGTTCATAAATAATAAGTAAGACGTTATGGTTTTAGATTTATGTTTGCAGCTTACTTGCTGTCATAAATTTAAAGGCATTTTATTGTGTTTTGTGAAACTTTGTATAAAGTTTCGTAAACGTTTACTATCTTACTTATAAAAAATAAGAGTATTGCTATCGTAAAGGAGAATTGGAGATGCCAGAAACTATGACTCAAACAAAGCCAGAACAAGAAACTGTACAAATTTCTGCTAGCCAAGGACAACTTGATGTACTTGATCAGTTGTTAAAACCTGAGGTACAAGAATCATTAACAACACTAGTAGAACAGCTTCCAAAATTAACTGAGCTTGTTAACATTTTAACTAAGTCTTATGACTTCGCTCAAACTGTTGCTACTGATGAAGTATTAAAAAGCGACACTGTTGGTGCAATTACAGAGCTTGTAGAACCTGTAAAAGATACAGTGAAAAGCATGGCTGCAACTGCAATCGAAGCGAAAGATCGTGCTGAAGAAAGCAACGAAGTTATCGGCCTATTCGGTCTGTTAAAATTACTAAAAGATCCACAAGCACAAAAAATGTTCCGCTTTGTGAACGCATATCTTCAAATTAGTGCAGAACGTAACAATAAATAATTTAACTTATAACAACAATTAGTAAAGACGGGGGATATCATACTATGTCAAAACAAATTGTCATCTTAGGCGCTGGTTATGGCGGTCTTCTTGCCGCTTTAAACGTACGTAAATATTACAGCAAATCAGAAGCACAAGTTACAGTGATTAACCAATACCCAACACACCAAATCATCACTGAACTACACCGCCTTGCAGCTGGTAACGTGTCTGAGCAAGCAGTTGCAATGCCACTTACAAAGCTTTTCAAAGGGCAAGACATCGACCTTAAAATTGCAACAGTTGAGTCATTCTCAGTTGATAGCAAAGAAATCAAATTAGCTGGCGGCACTACTTTATCTTACGATGCACTTGTAGTTGCTTTAGGAAGTAAAACTGCTTACTTCGGTATTCCAGGACTAGAAGAAAACAGCATGGTATTAAAATCTGCTGCTGATGCAAACAAAATCTACAAACACGTTGAAGACCGTATTCGTGAATACGCGAAAACGAAAAACGAAGCTGATGCTACAATCGTAATCGGTGGTGGCGGATTAACTGGCGTTGAGCTAGTTGGTGAGCTTGCTGACATTATGCCTAAACTTGCAAAAAGCCACGGCGTAAATCCAAAAGAAGTGAAACTTCTTCTTGTTGAAGCAGGTCCAAAAATCCTTCCAGTATTACCAGACCACTTAATCGAACGTGCAACTACTAGCCTAGAAGCACGCGGCGTTACATTCTTAACTGGTCTTCCTGTAACAAACGTTGCTGGCAATGAAATCGACTTAAAAGACGGTCAAAAACTTGTTGCTAACACATTCGTTTGGACGGGCGGCGTACAAGGTAACCCATTAATCGGTGAATCAGGTCTTGAAGTTAACCGTGGACGTGCAACAGTTGATGCATACCTACAATCTACTTCTCACAAAGACGTATTCGTTGCTGGAGACAGCGCTGTTGTCTTCGCTCCAGACGGACGTCCATACCCACCAACTGCACAAATCGCTTGGCAAATGGGTGAGTTAATTGGATACAACTTATACGCAGCACTAGAAGGCAAAGCATTAGAAGAGTTCGCACCTGTAAACTCTGGAACACTTGCTAGTCTAGGACGTAAAGATGCTGTTGCTACAATCGGAGCAAGCAATACTCCACTTAAAGGCTTACCAGCATCATTAATGAAAGAAGCAAGTAACGTTCGTTACTTATCACACATTAAAGGTCTATTCAGCTTAGCTTACTAATCTGAATATAAGCCCGAATCATGCCCTGCATGGTTCGGGCTATTTTTATCCGTAATTTTCTCTAACTTATTTATTCGGCAGAATAATCGTATAACCCTTTCAATTATCTAAATTTACTGATTATTTTATGTCCAAATTGTGTATACGAAAAGATGGAAGTATTCTTCCTACTCCCATCCTTTCACACAAACTATTCGCCTAACTTCACAAGGCTGTAGTTCTTCTTCCCTTTACGAATAATAATAAATCTTCCATCAAATGAATTTTCTACAGTAACATCTGTACCCACATCTGTTACTTTCTCACCATTCATAGAAATCGCACCATTCTTAATGTCCTCGCGTGCTTGTCGTCTAGATGGTTCAATCCCTAAATCGACTAGCCACTCTACGATGTTTTTCGTCTCTTTTGAAGACTGGAATGTTGGCATTTCTTTAAAGCCTTGTTCAATTTCATCAGCTGTTAACGATTTAATATCTCCGCTAAATAATGCTGCTGTAATTTTCTCAGCTTGCAGGAACGCCTCTTCTCCATGAACAAATTTCGTCATTTCTTCCGCTAACACTTTTTGCGCTTCACGTTTATGAGGCTCTGTTTCTACCTTCGCTGCTAATTCATCAATACGCTCTTTCGTTAAGAACGTAAAGTATTTCAAGTATTTAATTACATCACGGTCATCTGTATTTACCCAGAACTGGTAAAATTCAAACGGTGTCGTTTTTTCAGGATCAAGCCAAACCGCACCACCTGCTGATTTACCAAACTTCGTACCGTCCGATTTTAATAATAACGGAATCGTTAATCCGAATACTTTCGCCTCATGACCTTCTAACTTACGAATTAAATCTAAACCACTCGTAATATTTCCCCATTGGTCACTGCCACCAATTTGAAGTTGAACATCCTCTTTCGTGTATAAATGATGGAAGTCCATCGCTTGCAAAATTTGGTACGTGAATTCTGTGAAAGAAATACCTGTATCTAAACGGCTTGCTACAATATCCTTCGCTAACATGCTATTGATGCTAAAGTTTTTCCCGTAATCACGTAAAAACTCAATAATATTTATTTCATGTGTCCAATCATAGTTATTTACCATCTTCACTTCGCTATTTCCACCAAAATCAAATAGCTTTTTCATTTGTGCTGTTAACGCATCTACATTATGCTGAACCACTTCTAACGTTTGAAGCTGACGCTCTGATTGTCGTCCACTCGGATCACCAATTGTTCCTGTTGCCCCGCCAATTAAAATAACAGGATGATGGCCAGCTAATTGGAATCTCTTCATCATCATAAACGGAATCAAATGTCCGATATGCATACTATCACCAGTTGGATCAACTCCGCAATATAGTGAAATCTTTTTCTCTTCTACTAGCTTACGTAAGCCTTCTTCGTCAGTCTGCTGATTAACGGCGCCGCGCCATTCTAATTCATCAATAATATTCATCTTTTGTCATCCCCTTTATTTTTTAAAAACAAAAAAGCCCCTATGTCTACGATAGACATAGGGACGATTATTCACCGTGTTACCACCCAGTTTGCATAAATAGCATAGCTACTCATACCACTCTTAGCAATAATATCGATTGCTAGTCCGCTTAGCATTACCTAAGATACTCCAGAGTGTAATTCGCAAGTTTGTTTGTGCTAGGTTCCAGCAACCCCTAGCTCTCTCGTTAACAGTGACAAACTGCTACTGGGCTCTTTCAACGTATGTTATTTGTTAAATTATTAGCCATTATATTGAATTGAAAACAAATTGTCAACAATACCCAAATGTTATTTTAAAATAATTCATATCTTCATACGTATTTCGTTATTCTTTATCTTCTCCAATAATCCTTACTTCTCGCTCCAACTTCACGCCAAATTTCTCTTCAACTGTCTTTTGTACGAAGTGAATTAAATCGATGTAATCTTGTGCTGTTCCGTTATCAACATTCACCATAAATCCAGCGTGTTTTAAAGAAACTTCTACTCCACCAATTCGCTTACCTTGTAGTCCTGAGTCTTGAATTAACTTACCAGCAAAGTTATTTGGTGGGCGCTTAAATACGCTACCACATGAAGGATATTCTAGAGGCTGTTTTGACTCACGTTTAAACGTTAAATCATCCATTTTTGCTTTAATTTCTTCATGTACACCTTCTTCAAGTTCAAATCTCGCTTCAAGAATAATGTAATGGTTGTTAGCAAATACACTCTTACGATATCCAAATTCAAATGCTTCTTTCGTCAAAGTACGTAGCTCTCCATCACCTGTCATTACAACAGCTTCTGTTAACACAAACGAAATTTCACCGCCGTATGCACCTGCATTCATATATAATGCTCCGCCAACTGAACCTGGAATACCACAAGCAAACTCAAGACCCGTTAAGTTATGGTCTAAGGCAATACGTGATACGTCAATAATTGCTGCACCACACTGTGCTACAATCGTCGTTCCTGTTACAGTAACACCTGTAATATGAATTAAACTTACTGTAATCCCGCGAATTCCACCATCTTTAATAATGACATTCGATCCATTTCCTAAAAACGTAACTGGAATATTATATTCGTTCGCATATTTGATAACTTCTTGAATTTCATCATAATTTGTAGGCGCAACAAAAACATCTGCTTTTCCGCCAACTTTAATATGCGTATGATTCTTTAACATTTCATCTTGTTTAACATGTCCTTCAGGCAATACCGTACTTAAATATTTATAAACCTCTTGCATATTCATTTTACGATTCCTCTATTTCTATATTCATTTTATCCCGTTATACGGGCCCATAATATCCCCACGTACATGAAAGAACCTAAAGTGGTGGATACAGTGTACCCAAAATCAATTCGAGACACCTATAAACCTCTTAATTTATAAGAGGTGCCACTCATATTAAAATATATATTGCATAATAAAGCAACCCAAATGGACTACTAAACTTGACATGTCATCAGAAAGACAACAATTTGTAAAATATGTGACTTTTTCAAAACACTATCCCTCAGTATCTTACTATACCATACAAAAAGAAAGTGGTATTTTTTTGTACTTTTTACTTTATTTACATCAATGAAAAAAGAGCCCATCCGACAGAATGTGCTCTTTCTATACTCTTTATATTACTTTTCGTTCTCTTCTTTTTCTTTATCAAACCATAACAGCTCATCGTTATCAACTTCACCATTATAATTGATTAAAATTTCTTCTCCTGCTTTTATATCCTTATAAGCATAGAAGTTAAACGTATGGTTCTCGAAGACAATATCATACGTTGCATTCGGTGTATATGAATGATTGAATAACATACCGTATCCTAAAAGGATTGCCGTATGATTGATTCCATACTCAAATGCGTAGTCAGCAAGTAATGTTTTCTCAATGTGTTCATGCTGTTCATTCGGATAAGAGATAACTGGTGCTGCGTGTATCAACTCACCCTTTTTAATATCACGAGTTGCAAATACACCTCTATTAAATTCTCCATCACTAAGTTCAGAAGTCTTAACTTCGATCATATGCGTCACCTATTTAATTCTTTCTTTGAAGTATTTTAATTCCGCTATTAGCTGAATTTTATCTCCTTAAGCTTGGCAGAAAACGCGCAGAAAAGCAATTAAATTCCTATCAAGTATTCGTTTCAATGAAAAAAGAGCACATCATTCGTGCTCTTTCCAAGCAATATTACTTTTCTAAAATATCTTCTAACAACTTCACTTGCTCGCTAACAGTTTGTAACGTCTTCACTGACGTATCATTTCGATGTTTTTCTTCTTCCACACTCGCTAGCACTTCTTCTGTAGCTGTAGAAGTTTGCTGAATTACGTTAGAAGCATGCGTAACATCCTTTACGATATTCGTCGTTTTAACTTGGAAACTTTCTTGATGAACAACAACCTCTCGCATTACTTCATTAATCGCATCAATAAACTTCCCTAAATCAGTTACATTTGTTAAAACGCTTGCTAACATCTCGTTACATTCTTCTTGTACTCTTTCTGACTTCTCTACTTGCACTTCTACCTTACTTGCTTGATTACTAAACTCCTTCAAAATCCCTTGAATTCTTCCCGCAGAACGATTTGATTCTTCAGCAAGCTTTAACACTTCACTCGCTACAATAGCAAAACCTTTTCCATGCTCACCTGCCCTCGCAGCTTCAATATTTGCATTTAAAGCTAGCAGACTCGTCTGACTTGAAATATTCGTTATTACATCTACAATTTCATTAATTTGTTTCGATTGCATCATTAAATCTCTAAATATAATTCCAGACTGTGAAACAACATCATTTAAACTTCTCATGTTAGTTTCAAAATTTCTTAGAGTATGTACACTACCTTTTGAAATTTCTAAGCTTTCATCCACACGAGCCGATGCAGTTCTTACTTGAGAGATGATTTGTTCAATATTTCCCTCCATATCATTCAATACTTCTACCGAACGATACATCATCTCTGATTGTGATTGCGTACCAACTGCCACCTCTTCAAAGGCAAAATTAATTTCACTCATCGATTCCATCGACGTGTTCATATTTTGTCTTAAATGATTGAAATTACTATCTAGTTTCACAACTGTTTCTTCAATAAGTCTTTGCGTCTCTTCTAACTCCTGAGCTTTTCTCATTACTTCTTGCTTCTCATCACTTAAACGAAGGAGCAGATTAGAACCAATTTTCGTGACGCCCCACATAGCGATTGTTACAATCGCTAACAAACTTGCGAAATTAGCAGCTTCAGACGAGGCTGTATAAGCAAAAAATTTCTCCGGCCAATAGCTACAAAGGATAAATGTGATCACAACAGCTATCCCGCCAAGAATTAAAATGAGACGCTCACTTAAGTAAATAAGTGAAACAGCTAATGTAAAATAGACCATTTGAAATACAGCCGGGCTTTCATTAAAAGCTTGTACCATAATGTAAGACATTGTAAGCAACATGAATGTCATGATATATTTATACACTGATTCCATACTTTTTATAAAAGTAAAAAGCGTTCCAAATGTAACGACAGAAATACCACAAATCCAAAATGCTATTGCTCTCTCTGTAAAAATATATCCATAATACCCAATCGCGATTATCCCAAGGAAGAAACTACAAATCGTTATAAACAGTAATAAATGATTTTTCTGTGATTCTTTCTCAAGGTTAGAAAAACAAGTCCTCTTTAACCACTCCATATGAAGCCCCACCTTCTACTTATACATATCAATTACTTCAGTTTAAATACCGCACTTACTGGATTATGATCGCTATTTTCAAACTTTAAATCTTTTCCTTGTACATTTACAATCTCTACATTCGGTGAAACGATAAAGCCATCAATAATAGTGACGAAATTTTCACCTTCTACATATTTCTTTACATCATCTCTTACAGTCATAACAGACGGATCTACAGCCCACTTAAAGCCACCGTCTGTAAAGTCCTTCGGTAACTCTACTAACCACTCAGGACGCTCTTTCACGAACTTCGGATCACTTAATTGAGCGTTTGAAACTAATTGATTCCAATCTCCACCCATTATTACGTAATCACCATTTTCATAATGCTTGTTCATATATTCTTTTAAATACTCTACTTGCTGTTTTCTAATTTTCCCGCCTTCATCATAAGCAGACAAATGTAAATTTACGAGTCTAACATGTTTTCCATTATTAACAGGAATTTTATATTCCACAATTGCTCGATCTAAATCAAACAAACGCTTTGGCCAAGGCTCCATTCCAGGCAGCTGGAACCTCTTCGCTTCTTGAACAGTGTATTTAGAAAACGTACTTAATCCAGCCTCCGCATATCCCATTGGATTTGTTATTGGCACTGGAACCCATTTCGTATCGTAGTTCTTGCCAAATGACGAAACATAATCAGGTAATCCTTTTTTCAAAAATTCATGTTCATTTACATCAAATGAACGAAGTGACTTTATATCAACTTCTTGTAATAGTGCAAAATCACTATTCTCATTTTGTAAAAACGAAAGCATATTCTTTAAATTAGTTTCCGTTTGCTCTTTACTACTGGAACCAGATCCCTTTCCACCATCCATAAAGAAATCTTGATCCTTATCTAACCCAGCATATCCAATATTAAATGTTGTAACTTTAAATTCATTCCCAGTCGCTAATACGCGCTCCTTATTATTCTCCACCTTCAAGCTTATAACATCAGCAGGCTGTTCTTTAGTAAGTGTCATATAAGCTAGAAATCCTCCTACAATGCCCGCTACTACTAAAACACATGTAAATACGATTTTTAAAAATTTCTTCAAATAAATGACTCCTTTTCACGCAAATTTATTTTTCTTTATTTTCAGTCAAATAAAACAAAACGACACACATAAGAAACATTTTATCATAATTAAAACCGTATATCACTATATTTAGTTGATAAGTAATCGATCCCATTTTAATTACTTAAAAAGCCTTCAGGCATCAAAAAAAGAAAAGTTACACCCTCCTCCTCACTGGAAATTAAACGGTATATTTAGTACACTATATGTAATAATCATAGGCGATGGAGTTCGCCATAAACGCTGCTTAGCTAATGACTCCTACCAGTATGGATACTGGTAGGAGTCTATTTTTTTGAGCAAACTATTTAAAGAGGTGAGAAAATTGATTTATATTGTCGTCGGCATTGCTGGTATATTAGGAGCTCTTTCTCGTTATTATTTAGGTCTTAATATCACCACATTTTGGCATCATTCATTTCCATTAGCAACATTACTCATTAACTTAATTGGTTGCTTCTTCTTAGCGTGGCTAACTACTTATATCGCTCGGCTAAACATCTTACCTTCAGAGGTTATCACAGGCATCGGGACTGGATTCATCGGTTCCTTTACGACTTTTTCAACATTTAGTGTAGAAACTGTGCAATTGATCAATCATTCTGAGTGGAGCATAGCCTTCTTATATGTATCATGTAGCATACTTGGTGGCCTCATTATGTCTGGCCTTGGCTATACACTTGGAGATTTCTTAATTAAGAAATCTCTTACGGAAGGTGATTACTCATGATAGAAGCTTTATTAGTCGCAACAGGAGGATTTTTCGGTGCGATTACACGATTTGCAATTAGCAATTGGTTTAAAAAAAGAAATAAAACACAATTTCCAATTGCTACATTCCTTATTAATATAACAGGGGCATTTTTACTTGGATATATAATTGGCAACGGGGTCACTACAGGCTGGCAACTACTATTAGGTACTGGATTTATGGGTGCGTTCACTACATTTTCTACGTTTAAACTAGACGCTGTTCAACTTCTCAATCGAAAAAATATTAGTACTTTCCTTTTATACTTAAGCGCTACTTACATAATTGGTATCCTCTTCGCATTCCTTGGAATGAAGCTAGGCGGAATATAAAATGAAACTTTAATTAGGCCGCCCATAGCTGGATAAAAAAAGAAAGCGACTCTAACCAGTCGCTTTCTTTCATAAGAAATATGTCCCGCCATATGGAATAGAAAATAAACCAGCTGGATGTATATCGTAATGTACAATCTGCATCGGAAGCTGTGAATACGGCATATACTGACTTTGCATCATTTGTGCAAAATATGCTTTTTGTTGCATTTGAATAGCTTGATTCATAGCATGAATTGTTCCCTGTGCCCCAGCCAGCGTAATAGCTGCTCCTACTTGTCTTCCATTATAAAAATGATGGTTCATCATGATTCATCTCACTTATTCTTTTTCTTCCATATGGTATGTTTCTATTTCATAGTGAGTATTTTGTCCCTATTGGTAACCCCTATTTATTGCCCTTTTTCAGCTTTGAAGTAATAAATCCAAATAATAATACGCCAATACCACTAAGGAACAATACATAACTTATCGGTACTAGGAAAAAGAAAGGTTCTTCAAGGAATCCATCCGCTCCTACTTTACTGTTTGAAGCATGTATAGTTAAAGAAATAATCGCTAAAATCATGAAAGAAATAGCTACTACGTATTTATTTTTCATTTCACATTCTCCTCTACTCATGTAATTCTCCTTAGATTCTTAACATCATATTATCCAAAAAATCATTAACAGTCAATAATTATTTATTGTTTAACAATAAATAATTATTGACTAGAATAATAACAAAAAGGTTTACGAAGCATATTAAATCACTTCGCAAACCCTCTGTATTATAAATATTTACACTTCAAACCTCTTGCTTAATACAATATACATTGCGCAAAATAGCACGAATATCCCAGCATAAATTAACAAAATCTCTACACTAAACATATCCGACAACGGACCAAATATTATCATTCCTAAAGGAAGCGCGCATGAATTCGCAATTTGTACAAGGCTAAACATCCGTCCGTGCATTGATGGTTCTACTTTCTCCTGCAATAACACAGTAACTGGTGTATTGAAGCACGGCATTGTTATACCAATTAAAAAATTAAAGACTAAATACATAATAAATATCGGCGCTATTCCGAGTCCAATCATAAGCAGTCCATATAATGCACAAGCTAGCGCTGTTGTATGCATACGATTACGAAAACCACCCCACGCTGCAATCAATACGCCACCAGCTGCCGCACCCGCACTAAAGGTCATCTCACTAGCAGTAAGTCTCCACATTTCGGCCCCGAAAGAACGAGTTACCATTAAAGGTGTTAAAAAAGCAGCTGGACTTATTAAAATCATGACGATAATTAATAAAACGATTAGCCTTTTAATAAATACATTTTCTTTTAAATAAGAGAACCCTTCTTTAATTCCTTGTAGATTAGATTTTTGCTTACTTTCTACATTCACATGTCCTTCCACCTGAATGACAAACATAATACTAATTCCAATCATAGCCGTAATAACATCAATAAAAAATGTTGTTTCAATGCTGGCAATAGAAAGAATCGTCGCACTTGCTGCTGGAGAAAGAAACATAATTAAAGATGTAATACTGCTATTTATTCCATTTACTTTCATAAGATACTCTTTCGGAACGATTTGCGGAATTAATGCATTCACAGCTGGCGTTTGTACTCCTGTTCCAGCTGAACGAATGAGTAACACAATAAAAAGTAACCAAATACTTTTATATCCTGTTAAAAATAAAATTGCTAAGACTAACGTCGCAATCGCTATAATTCCATCCGATAACATAATCATCTTTTTACGGTCATAACGATCAATCCAAACACCTGCAAACAAAGATATCGCAATTTGTGGTAGAAAACCGCAAACAGTTGAAATAGTCAACATCACTCCTGATGATGTTGTAAGGGTGATATACCATATAATCGCGTATTGCACGAGAGAGGAACCGAACAACGAAATAGTTTGAGCGGTCAAAAATAATATAATTTTCGTTTTCCAATTGTTTTCACTCATATGTTTCACACCCCCTTAACTAATCCCGTCTCTATATGAAAGATGCTATCTGCCCAATCAAGATAAAAACTTGCTTCGTGAGATACGAGTATAATACTGCCCTTAAACTTAATTAACGCCTTTTGCAAAGCTTCCTTCGCTTCTGCATCCAAATGATTTGTCGGCTCATCTAAAATTAAGAAGTTACAAGGTGATAGTAATAATCCACACAGTTTCACCTTCGATTGTTCACCACCACTTAACGTACGAATTTCTTGCGAAACGTGCGTATCCTTCACTCCACACGCAGCTAAATGATGACGTATTTCCTTCATATTCAGTTTAGGAAACTGTTCTGAAATAATTTGAAGCGGCGTTAAAGAATCATTGCTCCAATTTAAATCTTGCTCATAATATCCAATCTTTATTTGCTCTGAAAAGTGAAACTCTCCAGAAATACTAGCAATATTTCCAACGATTGTTTTTAATAAAGTAGATTTCCCTACTCCATTGAAACCTGTAAGAACAAGTTTTTGCCCACCCATTACTGAAAAATTCAACTTTGGTAAGAGAGCGAAGTCGTAACCAACTTCAAGGTTATTTACTTCAAGAACTGTCTGAACTGAAATGGGAAGTTCCTGAAAATGAATAGACGGTTTATGAGTAAAACTTGGTGGCGCAATTCTTTCCATACGCTGTAATTGTTTTCTACGACCTTGCGCTATTTTTGAATTCACCCCAGCAATATTTCTACGAATATACTCTTCCGTTTTTTCAATTTTCTTTTGCTGTGCATAATATTGGCGAATATAATCTTTTCGCAAATGCTCCTTTTGTCTTACAAAATCTGAGTATTTGCCGTAATACTTCTTTACTGTTCCAAATTCTACATCACATATGCAAGAAGTTACCTTTTCCAGAAAATCAAAATCATGTGATACGACAATAAACGCTCCTTCAAAATTCATTAAATAATTAGCAAGCCACTCCACATGCTCCTTATCGAGAAAATTCGTCGGTTCATCTAGCAATAAAATATTAGGCTCTTCTAATAAGAGATTCGCTAAAATTACCTTTGCACGCTGCCCTCCGCTTAATTCACCAATCACACGATTCATCCCAATCACATCAATACCTAAACCGGCTGCCACCTTATTCGTAATACTATCTACTGAATAAAAATCACGAGCCTCGAGCAGTCCTTGAATTTCTGCCGCTTTCAATAGTTGATTTTCATCTCCAGTCATCGCACTTTCTTCATATAACTTGTTCATTCTCTTTTCCATTTCATACAAATCATAAAAGGCTCTCTTTAAATATTGTGAAATGGTGTAACCCTCATCAATTTCTGCGTATTGATCAAGATGTCCAATTTGAATATTAGGTTGCCACTTTATGTCTCCCTTATCAGGAATAATTTCCCCCACCAATATTTTCATTAATGTGCTTTTTCCTGCACCATTCTGTCCAACAATTCCCATATGCTCCCCTTTATGCAAATCAAAAGAAGCATTTTCGTATAATACTTTATCTATAAAACTATGTGATAAACTTTCCACTTTAAGTAAACTCATTTTTATTCCTCTTTTCCTGAAATTAAAAAAAGCAGAGAGATAGCGTCATTCGACACTAGCCCTCTGCTTCGTGGTTTTTCCTATACTACTCCAATTTATAGTAAAGACTCATCGGAATAATATACACAAAGGGCCATAGACAAAGCATTGTCTATGGCCCCTTAATCTATTTTATACACCAGCTGAAAAACCATAACGAAATAAGCATAGATACACTATACTTTTTTAGAAAAGTTATTCAGCCGATGAATATAGGGGATTTATGCCCCTTGATTAAGCTCCGTACAACGCTTCACCGTATACATTTGTGCGGAGCAAAGTTTTCTAATGAGTTTTACAAATTTTATATAAAGCATATTATGCACCTTCCTTAATACTTAAAAAGGATTTTAGCATACGGTTTTACGAAGCGTCAACATTACTTCCGAATCTTTCAACTACTTGTTTTCAAAATATTGCTTCTGAAACATACACATTCTTATTGCATTATGATAGTTACCATCAACGAAAAACTCATCGATAAGCTCACCTTCTACCATAAACCCAACTTTTTTATAAACATGTACTGCCTTTTCATTTTCCTTATCCACAACTAAATAAATCTTATGCATATTTAGTACGGAAAAAGCGTAATCCATTGCTAAACGCGTCGCATCCACTGCATAACCATATCCTTGATAATTCGGATCAATAATAATTTGAAATTCTGTTCTACGGTGAATATAATCGATTTCTACTAACTCAACTAATCCAACCATTTCATTGTCTTTCTCAACAATAAATCGGCGTTCGCTTTGATCATGTATATGTTTATCATATAAGTCTTGCAGCTCCACAAATGCCTCATACGGCTCTTCAAACCAATACGACATAATATGCGCATTATTATTCAGTTCGTGTACAAACTTTAAATCTTCTCGTTCTAATGGACGTAACTTCAATTCCTGATTCATTCCTATAACCTCCAAGTAAAAGAAACCTCTTCACTTAATTTCTCAATTTTTTTCGATTTCAAACGCCCTAATTTCATTGTAAACTTTCAAGCAACTTGAAGGTCAAGATGTAAAAAAGTAGTGCAAACTTATGTCTGCACTACTACTCTTTTCTCAAATCTCTCATATTCGATATGTATAAAGCAATAACTAAAACAAGAATTGCTCCTGCGTATAATAACGTCTCCATCGGTTCCTCATGAGACACAATAATCAATCGAATTAAGGCCGTAATTCCGATATAAATAAAATAACGTAACGGGAAATGATAGTTCGATTTAAAATACTTAATAATTAATGCAATGAACTCGAAGTATAAGAAATAGACGATGATACTTTCAACCAATTTATAAGACGTATACTCTTTTGCCGAAAAAATATACTGCACAAACGTAATTGTCTCATTCACTAAGAAAATCGATAACACAATGGATAATATAATTAAAGCTATATTTAATATCCATTGCAAAACACTAGCTATAACATGATCGATATTAAATGACTTCATTTTCTCTTTAGACTCCCCTTCGTATAAGTACTTATTTATTATAGCAAAATTACGATTGGAAAGAAGTTAAATCATATATTCGTCCTTTGTTGTTGCCAGTGTAGGGGAGATTTAGTGTGTGGAGAATTCTGTTTACAACCATACCCGACGAAACATGGAGAAACTCTTTCAAATTACCGTTCGTACATGTCGTACTAATGAGCAATGCATAATCTCGTATAGCATCCTCATGTGCCACTTTTGAAAAATCTTTACAACTTGTACAACGCCAGCCCTTCTTCACTTTAACCATTGGAATAACTAAGCATTTCTCACATTGTACTCCATTTAACAACTCCTCTTTTTCTATTTTATATTGCTCAAGTATATTTTGTTGAAGTGGAGAATGCTCCGTTATTATTTGATGAATGAGCCTATCTACATTATCTATAACTTTTCTCTTATATTTACTTTCAAACCACTTTATTTTATGAGGTAAATTTGCACTATGAATAATTGTATGAAGAAGATTGTCATCTGAAGATTTTATAATGGTACGAGGCGAGCTAATAACAACGAGGGACTCGATTGGAAGACTAGAGGAAAATCCATGTAAGCTTAACCATTTCTTTAATTGTATTTCTTGCCTTTTTATTTGTAAAACCGGATCTGGAAATCCCTCTGAATTTCCTTCTGTTATTCGGATAAGTTGATTAAACTTTGCATCAAACATTAATGTACCTGCTATATTTTTTATCTCAAGAAAAAGAAGAAACTTTGTGGAAATGATAATAGTATCAATTTGAAAGTATTGATCATGATTAGATAAGCGAACATCATGTAAAACACTATACTCTTTCTCAGAAATAAAACTAAGTGGATAATCAATTGCTAGCTCCCCTTTATACCCCGCCATGTGTTTTGCCAAGTTTTCTCCAATTAAATTTCGTTTTGGATGATGTACAGGTAACCTTCTAAGCAGTGCTTCTAACTGTCTTATATAAATCGGCATTTTTCTTTCTTTCACAATCACCTCAAACACCCCTTTACAAATATATCAACGATTTTTTCAATATATCTATCATAACTCACAATATATCAACGATTTTTCCAATATATCTATCACAACTCACAATATATCAACGATTTTTCCAATATATCGATTGGTCGACAATATCTGACACTACCTCACTCCAATCACTCACAGCATATCCTAGAAAAACACCTTCAGCAAAAACTTAAAATCGTATTTCCTCATAAAAAAAACCATAACCCGCTCCTCTAGCAAAGTTATGTTTTTATCCTACAACGCCACTCTACCTATAACTTTGCCGTGAATTCCACAAAATCCATTTGTACCTATACCAACTTTCACCTTTTTCACAATGAAACTATATACGTTAAAATCGTTTCACGACGTTATTACTTCCGCATAGCTACAATTTATATAATAACGGTACAGTACAAATAACGTACTAAATCACTAAGTATGGGGGAATAACCATGAAAGAGGCGTTACTATTAGTAGACATACAAAATGATTACTTTGCAGGCGGCAATATGGAATTACATCAACCTGAAAAAGCCGCACACAAAGCGAAAGAAGTTTTGAAAGTATTTCGTGAAAAGCATAAAACAGTTATTCACGTACAACATATTGCGAACAATGAAGGGGCTACTTTCTTCTTACCCGATACAGTAGGTGTTCAAATTTATGATGATGTACAACCGATTGCTAACGAAAGAGTCATTCAAAAACACCACCCTAACAGTTTTTTAAGAACAAATTTATTAGAAACATTAAAGACAGAAGAAATAGATCAATTAGTCATTTGCGGTATGATGACTCATGTATGTATTGATGCAACAGTACGCGCTGCCAGTGACTTTGGATTTCAATGTATTGTAATTGAAGATGCTTGTACAACAAAAGATTTAGAATTCCAAGGAAATTTAATCCCCGCAGTACACGCTCATCAATCGTTCATGAGTGCATTAGAGTTTGGTGATATTTATGCAACAATCATGTCAGCGAGCTGTTTTATAAACAAAAGCAAATAAAGAATTACAGTTCCATATGAGAAAAGAAAGGATAAGTATCTTATCCTTTCTTTTTTTCAATTGTCTTAATAACAGTATTTATACGATAATCACCATAATGTAAAACATCTGCAAGAGCCTCTTCTAATTGCTGATGCGAAGATGTGTGAAGAGTCATGACATAGCACCCATCGCCGCTTATACGATACATTTCAGTAATTACGTCCATTTTTTCAAAAAAGTTTTGAATTTGATTATGATAGTGCGGTGCATGCAAAAATAGTGTAACAAAGGTCATAATAGAACCTTCTAGCTTAGCCCTGTCAATATTTATCGTATATTTTTGAATGACACCTGCCTCTTCTAATTTATTAATTCGTTTCCCAACAGCCTGGCCAGTCAAATGTACTATCTCCCCAATTTCCTTCCAGTTCATTCTAGCGTTTTCTTGTAGTAATTGTATAATCTTAAAATCTGTTGAATCAAACATGGGCATCCCCTTCCTATACGAAACGAATTCTATAAAATCTTCATTTTCCTTACAGTTTTCCTCAAAAGTTTTGCACTACAATCGATTAGCTCTATTAGCAATTACATTATTGTTAGTGGCTTTCCTTCTTCTTTACAATGTATTTTTGGGATTACTCGTAGGCACTACAGCAAGCTAGCGATTTTTTATAAATATGAACATTTTTTAGGAATTAGTTTATCTTTTTTTAATGTTTTATTTAGAGGCAGTTTATAGTCGAGTATTAACATAAGAAACGTAGCAACTAAGTTCGTATATGACGCACTGCTACTATAATCGCTAACCGTACTACCTAAAATCATAAAATAAGGAGACGATAAAACATGAACAAAAAAACAAAAACACTATCATCCATACTGCTCGGATTCACATTAGCATTAACAGGGTGTGCTGGTACTAAAGCTGAAGAAAATCATGGGAAACAAAAGCAAGAACAAGTTGCTAAAGAAACAAAAAAGGAAAATAAATTAACTAAAGGGCAAAAAATGGCTAATATTCTTAGCGAGACAAATTGGCAAGGTACACGAGTGTATGACAAAGATAAGAATGACTTAACAAAAGAGAATGCAAACTTCATCGGTCTTGCAAAATATGATGCGAAGTCAGGCAGATATGAATTTTTTGATGCTAAAACAGGTGCAAGTCGTGGCGATAAAGGAACTTTCTTTATCACAAATGATGGGAAAAAGAGAATATTAATTTCAGAATCAATGAAGTATCAAGCTGTCGTTGACATGACAAAACTAAATAAAAATGTATTTACTTATAAACGAATAGGGAAAGACGCTAACGGTAAAGATGTAGAAGTTTTCGTTGAACATGTTCCATATAAAGAAAAAGAACTTTCTTTCACTGATCCGGACAAGCAGCTGAACACGACTACAGGAGATATTGTTAAAAACGTTGATGGAGATAAAATTTTAGGCGGTACCCTTTGGCACGGAACAAAGGTATTAGACGAAACTGGTAACGATGTAACACAGTTTAATTCGAATTTTATAAGTCTAGCAAAATTTGATGACAAATCTAATAAATATGAGTTCTTCAATAGCGAAACAGGTCAAAGCCGCGGTGATTATGGCTACTTCGATGTTGTACACGAAAATAAAATAAGAGCCCATGTTTCAATTGGAAATAACAAATACGGTGCTGCTCTTGAACTTACTGAACTAAATAAAAATAAATTTACGTATAAAAGAACTGGTAAAGACCAAGCTGGTAACGATATAACTATATTCGTTGAACATGAACCTTATAAAGGTGATATGAAACCACAATTTAGCTTTTAAAAACGTTTGATTCTCTTTAAAAAATCATCTCATATCCACCCTCAACACTTCAGCTTGATTGTTGAATATGAAAACTTTAAAAAGCCTTACTACACATAAATTGTAGTAAGGCTCTGACTATTTAAGATAAAAATTAAAAGACTTCATTCCATCTATACAAATAAAGTTTAACAACTGATATTATCATCCCCTCCAAGGAAAAGAAACCTTATTTCAACTTTCCTATTGATAAGTTAACACGATAATTCCCGTATTTTAATAGTCGTCCTAGAAAGTTATCTAAGTCTTCATTGGAAGCAAAATGTGTTTTTAATAAATAACACCCCTCACCACTTATACGGTGTACTTCAGAAACTCCTTCTTCTCCTTGAAAGAAATTCATAAACTCTTGGTGATTGGCTGTTGTTACGAACAAAGTAACAAATGCAGTCACTACTTGCCCTAATTTAATTCGGTTTATTGCAATTGTATACTGTTCAATAATCCCTAAATCCTCTAATCTTCGAATTCGATTTCCTACAGCTTGCCCCGTCATATGTATTTTTTGTCCAAGTTCTTTCCATTGTATTCTTGAGTTTTCTCCTAATAATTTCAGTATCTCAAAATCTGTTTGATCAATGATATAAACCAATCCTTTCACCGTGAAAGTAGAAAGCCCGAAAGTATTTCGCCAACTTATTCTGCTTATCGATACAATTCACTATACTTAGTTTATCCTCTTACATCACATTATTTATCAGCTATATTTACTTATAACACAGAGGACACAACAAAAAAATACATCTAGATTTAAAGGAGGTTACAAATATGTTATTACAAGAAATTCTAGCGTTCAATGAACACTTTGTAGAAAATAAGGAATACGCTCATCGTGAAGCGACAAAGATGCCTAAAAAACGTATGGTTGTTGTTTCTTGCATGGATGCTCGTTTAATTGAGCTACTTCCAAAAGCTTTAGATATACACGATGGTGATGCAAAAGTTATCAGAAATGCAGGTGGTAAAATTGCTTCTGCTTTTGATAGTGTTATGCAAGGTGTTGTAGCGTCAGTATACGATTTAAATGCAGATGAGATTTTCCTTATTGGACACCATAGATGTGGCGCGAGCCAAACGAATCCAAAAGGAACACTTCAAAAAATATTAGATCGCGGAGTAGTTTCACCAGAAATTTTATCAGCGATTGAATATGCTGGTATTGATCTTGAAAAATGGTTATTCGGATTTGATGATGTTTGCGACTCAACGCAAGCTAATGTTGATTTAGTAAGAAATCATCCACTTATCCCAAAAGATGTTCCTGTACATGGTTTAGTTATTGACCCTCACACAGGTAAATTAGATGTAGTGGTTGATGGCTATAAAGCGTTAAATAGTGAAACAAAATAATAATTATCACGTATATGAAAGGAAGTTATGAGATATGAAAAAACAAGTATTAGATATGAATAGACAAGAAGCTACGCAAAAAATTCTAGCGGCAAAAATTAAAAAAGGGTTAACTTGGGAAGAAATTGCAAAAGTAAGTGAAAACTCTGAGACTTGGGTTGTAACAGCATTATTAGGACAAGCTACAATGACACGTCCAGAAGCAGAAAAAATCGGTAAACTATTAGAATTAGATGAAGAAGTAGTTCAAGCATTAACAGTAGTTCCACTTCGTGGCCAAATAATGGAGATGCCTCCTACGGACCCGATTGCATATCGTTTATATGAAATGATGTTACAATATGCACCAACTATTAGAGAATTAATCTTAGAAAAAGCTGGCGAAGGTGTAATGAGTGCAATTAACTTCAACTTGGGTGTAGATACACAAGAAGATCCAAAAGGTGGCGATCCTCGTATCGTGATTACACTTAACGGTAAATTCTTACCATTCCGTGCATGGTAATTAATTTAAAATCTATCTATATAATTAAATTAATTTTATAGATTTACAAAATCCATCCTTTTTAGTCTAACTGTGTAGAAAGGATGGATTTTTACTATGAAATTCTTTTTCGGCAAAGGAGAATAATATGAATAAAAAATACTTTAATACGAGCTTTAATATTCTACAATGGTTTGTGTTTCTATTAGCAAATGCAATTGCATTACCTATAATTATTGGTGGCATATTTCATTTACCAATAGAAGATGTCCCAACATTAATGCAGCGAACTTTTTTAGTTGTAGGAGTAAGTTCATTTATACAATCCTGGCTTGGGCATCGCTATCCCATTGCGGATGGGCCAGCCGGTTCATGGGTAAGTATATTTGTCATATTGGGACAAGTCGCTATGCATCAGGGACAAAGTGCAAAAGACGTTTTGCAACTTTTAGAAGGTGGATTAATTATTTCAGGCATATTACTCTTCGTTCTTGGTATAACAGGGCTTGTTCATCGAATCTTACGTTTATTTACCCCTTTAGTTACAGGAACTTTTCTTTTAATCTTAGCACTTCAGCTTAGTGGTGTGTTACTAAAAGGAATGCTGGGATTACAAGGATCTGCAACTCATCCTGACTATACAACAGCTACTATTGCTCTCTTTGTTTTTGCCCTTATTACTTTCTTATCAATTAAAGGGAGAGGATGGATGAAAAGTTACGCTGTATTACTTGGAATTTCATGCGGTTGGCTTTTGTATGCAGTATTAGGAAAATCATCTCATATGCCTTCGCACACAACGCTAGTTAAGTTACCAGAAATATTTGCTTGGGGCACACCTAGATTCGATATTGGAATGACTCTAACTGCAACTTTATTTACATTTCTTTTAGTTGCAAATACAATTGCTGCTATTTCGGCTGTAAAACAAGTGGCCCCATTATCTAAAGAAAATGAAAGGCAAACACTGAACCGTGGTGTCTGGGTCGGAGGTATATCACATATTATCTCGTCGTTGTTCTCTACAATTGGAATTGTACCATTACCTGCATCAGCAGGATTTATCCAACTAACAGGACAAAGAAAAGTGAAGTCGTTCCTTATAGCAAGTCTTATATTAGCAGGAATTTCTTTTATTCCCTCAATTGTAAACTTTATATCCTTGCTACCAGGACCTATTGCTAATGCTGCACTTTTAGCAACACTTGTCCAAGTAATAGGAATTTCATTTCAATCCATTTTACGCGAAGAAGTAAATCAACGCCGATTAACTATATTAGGAATTTCATTACTAATCAGTTTAGGAATAATGTTTCTTCCAGAAAGTGCATTTAGCCGTATTACTTCTTCCTTACAATATGTTTTAAGTAATGGCTTACTTGTGGGTACCATGCTTGTCATTCTATTAGAACAATTTTGGAAAGAGTAAAAAGCGCCCTATTTACAGGGCGCTTTTTTTATACTTAATGACTAATACTAGCTGTTGGGTATAATGTTGTTCCTCCAATTGAAACTTTTATTTCATTTGTTAATGGAACATTTTGTTCATTAATAATTGTTCTCCACCATTCCCATGCAAGACCTGTACATTCTCTTGCTACAATTTTTATATTTTTTGAATTTGGTGGGAGTGGGATAACTGTAGAGTAATGAGCCGTTTTGTCTTTTCCGCTACCATCCCATGTTTTATGTGTTAGTACTTCATTACCCTTTTGGTCAAATGTGAATTCATCCCAAGATACATCAAATTGAGCAACGTAAGCACCGTAATGATCAAGTGTCATTTTAGCACTTGAATATTCTGTAGTTGTCGTCTCAATATAATCTGTATTGTTATGAACAGCAGCAGTTGCATTATCTTTTAAGAAAGTACTTGTATATGAAATCGGGTATGCTGGATTTTTAAGACTTAATTCAGCATTATCTTTAATGATATTTCGGATTTCATTGAAATCTTTAGTAACAACTTTGTTATGCTCTTTCGCATCTCCGCCTAATACTACAGCAGTAAAGGTACTTTCTTCAAAAATATCTTTATACTGTCCACTTGTTTCGACGCTGTTATTCTTAAGTAAGGCTTTAAAAGCAGCTTGTACATCTTTGCTCTTAGATGTTGTTTCTAATTTTACATAAATCGTTCTACCATAAGCTACATTTGAAACCATAACAGGTGGAGCCGAATTACTTACGCCTTTTCGAGTTAACTCGTCAAAAGTAACACTATTATCAAAAAGGTCAGATGGATTGTTAGGTAGTTCAGCACTTACCGTATAAAATATTTGCTTATACGCCGCTACCATCACTTTTTTCTCTCCATTTGCAACTGCATTAAAATCAATATTTAGACTGTTATCAAGATATTTAGCGTTAACATTAAGAGCACTTGCAATTTGTGATTTACTATAAACCATAGATTCCGTATACTGCATTCTTGCAGGTAACGTATGTGTTGTAGAATACTTTTCATTCCAAGTAGATACTAAATCATCTACTGCTCCAGCTACATTACCATATGTCGGATTTTGGACAGTGATTGTATTTTCTTTTCTCATGCCCGGTAAGTCTATACTAATATTCAAAGGCTTTCTTTTAGCCACCAATAAACTTGGCTGATTGTCTGCAAAAGCTTTATTTGCAAGTTGTACAGCTCCTGGATACGTGCGATTCACTACAGAATCAATAATTGAAATATCGACTGGTGACGTTGTAAGTGATTTTTTTTCGCGTTCTACTACTACAAATTTACCATTTGAATTGATACTTTCTTTCGGAACAAAACTCTCTACTTTATCACCATTTACAGCTAAAACCTCTTGATTATTATATTTAAGATTTGCTATACCAGTATCAATGCCACTAACATTTTTGGTTACATCAGTTGCATTACTTGCTTGTGTTTCTGCGAAGGAAATAGATGAATAATTAATAGTGCATAGACTAACTAATAAACATGCAAGGAACTTTCTTCTTTTAGTGTTTTTCTTAATATTCAGAAAAATCACCCCGTTCTTTTTTTAGTAAAATATGATAATGATTGATAAATGATAGCTAACTAATAAACTTACATAAATGCTTTTAAAAGTTCTTGAATTAACGGGATTACGCCACCTACAAATTTTAAAACTGCCATTGCGATTTCCATATTATTTCCTCCTTTTTATTGCTACGAAAATATGATTTATCTTTATGCCCTCATTATAGTGACCCCTTACACTTTTATCAATACACTCTGATATGCAATATTACATATAAAAAAATAAGCTGAATTCTTTTGAAAAATTATACAGAGATATTTTTTCCACTTGGTACATACTTGAAAAGGTGAAGCATTGTTTTGCATTTTATGAGTAATCACATAAAAAAAGCTGCTGCCTATAAAATACAGACAGCAACTTCAACTAGAGTGTCTTGCATAATCTACGCAAGACATTTTATAACTAATAAACAGCGATTGGCCCATAAGGACCATTAATAATCTCTATTTTTGTTTCAAAAATATCTGTCAAAAGTGTTGGGTCCATAACTTCTTCTACTGTTCCAAAAGCAGCAATTTGTCCATCTTTCATAGCACAAATTTTATCCGAATATTTAGCTGCAAAATTTATGTCATGCATGACAGTCAAAATTGTTCGTCCAAATTCATTAGCTGCACGTCTTAAATGCTCCATCATTTGAACAGAACGAGCCACATCAAGGTTGTTCAGAGGTTCGTCCAAAAGTACATATTCCGTCTCTTGGCACAATACCATCGCTACATATGCCCTTTGTCTTTGACCACCAGAAAGCTCATCTAAATATCTATTCTCTAAACTAGTTAAATCTAAGAAATCGATATATTTAGAAATGATAACCTCATCTTCTTTAGTCAATCTTCCCTTTGAATAAGGAAAGCGCCCAAATCCAACTAATTGTCTAACTGTAAGCCTAGTTACAAAATGATTTTCTTGTCGCAATATAGTCAAAACTTTTGCTAAGTCTTTCGATTTAGATTCAGAAACATCCATATTTGCTACCTGAATTTGGCCTTCATCCATATCTAAAAGTCTGCCAATCATCAAAAGTGTTGTTGACTTTCCAGCACCATTTGGTCCAATTAAAGAAGTAAAGCCTGCTTTTGGTATTTCAATATCCAAAGGTCCTATTTTTACCTTATCAGTATAGAACTTTTTAACATTATCAATTTTTATCATAAAGCCCTCTTCCTTAAAACTATAGTTAAGAATATGATTCCACCAAATAATTCAATAATAACTGAAACTACACCTTGAGCATGGAATACATGATACATTAAAAAGTATGCGCTCGTCATTATTAAAAATCCTATAGCAAAAGCCATTGGGAAAATATATCTATGATCATAAGTTGACGCCGCCTGATAACTCAAAGTTGCTACTAAAAAGCCGTAGAAAGTAAGTGGCCCAATTAGAGCTGTTGAAATAGACATCAAAATAGCTACTAATACAAGCGTATAAATTACACTAGGTTGATATTTAACTCCAAAAGAAGTAGCAACATCCTTTCCTAGTGACAAAACATTCAAATTCTTAGAATGAGCAAAAATTAATACTGCTACAATTATGATCATAGGAATTACAATAGGAAAATATGCAGGATCTGCATGATTAACAGAACCAAATAATCTTGCTTGTAAAATATCAAATTCTGAAGGCGCAAGTAGTTTTCTCATAAAAGTTGACACAGAATTTAGCCCGGTACCAATAATAATTCCAACTAAAAGCATAAGTTGTAAATTCCCGTATTTGCCGGAAAGTAACCATCCATAAAGTATCAAACTCATGAAGACCATAACAACAACTTGGAATAAAAATGATCCAATTCCATTAAAATTTATTAACGCACTAGCACCAAAGAAGAATACTGTACTCGTTTGAATTGCTGAATAAAGTGATTCGAAACCTAAAAGTGAAGGAGTAATAATTTTATTATTCGTAATAGATTGGAAAGCAACTGTCGACAAGCTATGGCAAACCGCAGCAATAATCATTGCAACAATAGCTACTATCCTTCTCTTAACGACTGGGATAAAAGAAGGTGAATCTATCGGAACTGGATTGTTATAAACTAAAAGTCCATATGAAGAAAGAAGACCTAAAGCAATCAATGTTATCAGTAAAATCCAATAACGTCTTGCTTCCTTCTTAGACCGAAAAGCGCTAGCTGATCTACTTTCATTATGAAGGCTAGAATCGATTTCGACATTTTCTTTTTTTCTATATTCTAATGTGATCATCGTAGCCTCCTTGGTTTTCTTTGTCTCAATAAAATAGTAATAAACACGACTGCTCCCACTGTTGCAAGTATTAAAGAAACAGGTAATTCAAAAGGCTGTATAATTGTTCGAGAAATGATGTCACAGGCAGTTATTGATCCCATTCCGATCACACAAACCCAAGGTAAATTACTCCTAAGATCATCACCTCTAAACATTGAAACGATATTTGGCACAATTAATCCTAAGAAAGGTAAGTGTCCAATAACAGCTGCAACAATTCCAACTGCAACAGAGATAAGAGCAGTCCCAAAAAGAACAATTCTATTGTAATTAACTCCAAGACTTGTTGCGACATCTTCTCCTAGTCCAGCTAAAGTCAATCTATTAGCATACATAAAAATAAGAAAAGTAATGATAACAATCAGCCATAAATATTCATATCTTCCCACCTGAATGTTAGCAAATGAACCTACAAACCAAGTTTCAATACTTTGCGTCTTTTGAAAAAGGAGTCCTAAAAAAGTAGACACTGCAGAAATAACTGCTCCAAGCATCAATCCAATAATCGGAACAATTAAAGACGAACGAAGCTTAACTCTTCTTAAAAATAAAAAGAAAATCATAGTTCCTATAAAAGAAAAAATGATTGCACCAGTCATTCTTTGAACTAAAGTCGGGGCAGGAAATAGTAAATACACAAAAAGCAGGCCTAAGCCTGACCATTCAATCGTCCCCGTTGTAGTAGGTTCAACAAAACGATTCTGTGTAATAAGTTGCATGACGAGCCCTGCCATCGCCATCGCAGCTCCAGTAAGCATTAATGCAGCTGTTCTCGGAACACGAGTTATGAAAAACATCTCTGTCCCGTCCTCTTGTCCACGTATATCATAAACTCCAGTAAACAGTGATATAATCCCTAAAATTATAACAACTATAACTGCTATTATAAAAGGTTTTGTCCATATTTTATTTTGATTATAAAACTGGGGTTGAGAAATATTCTCAACCCTAGAAATCATATTTTTTGACACTGTTTCGTACCCCTTTACACTACTTAGCTAAAGTTTTTGCCATATTTCCGAATAACTCTATATAAGTTTGAATTGATTCATTTGTGTAAGTATCTTCTGGTGCATAAATAACTTGTTTTTTAGAAACAGCAGTTGTGTTTTGAAGAGCAGGTGATTTAGAAATAACATCCTTAGCAGGTGTTGACTTAGCTGCATCAGATGTTGCAGCATCACGATCTAATACGAAAATCCAATCAGGATTTGTTTGTGCAATAGCTTCAACAGAAACGTCATCACCTTTATGACCTGCAGTAGAATTTGAAACTTCTAACGCTGGAGTCCAACCGAAAATTTCATACATTGGTCCCCAAACGCGACCAGAATGTGGAGCAGCAAAACCAATATTACCACCAGTAACGATAACACTCATAACTTTATCTTTTCCGTTATAAGCAGATTTTGCTTTTTCAATAGATTTATCAAAATCAGCTACTAATTGTTTAGCTTCTTTATCTTTATTAAAGATTTTTCCTAAAGTAATTGTAGAATCTTTAAGTCCTTTTACTAAGTTTTCGCCAGGCTTAGTAGCTTTCTCAGAAACATCAAAATTAAGATCAATAACTGCTGCATTTGGTACTAATTTTTTGATTTCTTCGTAATGGTCAGCAAATCTTTGACCAACAATTACAAGTTCAGGATTTGCCGCTGCAATAATTTCAAGATTTGGCTCACGGTGATTCCCAATATTTTGAACCTTTTCATCCTTTTTATATGCTGAATCAGCAGGCATGATATCCTTTGGAGCAGCCGCTAATTTAATTCCCCAATCAGATAAAGTTTCAAAAGTTCTGTTATCCAAAGCAACTACATTCTTTGGGTTTACAGGGACTTTAACAGTTCCATGAGCATCAGTGATTTCAACCGTTTTTGGCTTATCACTACCATTATCTTTAGTAGCCTTCGAAGTTTCTTTACTTGAATCTGAGCAAGCTACTAACATTAAAGTGAAAATTGCTAGAATACTCACTAATTTTAAAAGCATAGATTTTTTCATATGTATACTCCTTATAGTGTGATTTATTTCGAAAATGATGACATCCATAGATTGAATTAGAAAGTAATTTTCATTCAATTGAATCGCTATTGATAATCATTTTCATTTGAACATCCTGTTAATTAGTATAGTCATTAATTCTGTGAAAATCTTGTGAATGGTATGAATTCATAAAATCAAGCATAAAAAGTAATATGTGCGGTCAGGACTGTTGATTAACCTTCATTAAATACTTTCTCAACAAATACGGGACAGAGACCTTCCCTTACAAAATACGCGCAGTAATAGCTAATATTTCACAGAAACTACTTTATTATCTTATTTTTATCATTCAACCATTGAATAGCCTCTGCCATGTATCGTTTGAATATATCTATCTTTCTTCTCGCACTTTAGCTTTTTTCTTACATACCCAATATATAAGTCTACTACATTCGGATTTACTACTACGTCATATCCCCAAACTTGATTCAAAAGCATTTCACGGCTTAATATCGTATTTTTATTCTTAATTAAAAATACAAGTAAATCGTACTCGCGCTTCGTAAGCGAGAGATTTTTGCCACCTTTTTTCACAATATTGCTAGATGCATCAACAAAGAGATCTTTAAACTGAAAAAAGTTTGTCTCATTTTGCTGGTTATAGTCACTTCTTCTTAAAATAGCTTGAACTCTCGCTACTAATTCTTCCTTCACAAATGGTTTTCTAATATAATCATCTGCTCCTGCTTGTAACCCTGCTATGCAATCCTCGCTAGAAATATTGTTGGTCACAATAATGATTGGTGTCGTTTTAACAAGTCGTATTTGTCTACAAATTTCTGGTCCCGATATACTTAATGAATCCCAATCCAATATGATAATATCCCAATCTTGCTCATATGCTATATTTAAACCTTGGTTTTCATTGTGAAGTTTTAAAATGAAATGGCCCTCTTGCGTTAAACCGCTTACGATTTTCTTTGCTGAAGACCGTTCATTTTTAATCACCAACACCTGCTTCACCGATGGTTCACCTCTACTTCAATATAAATTATCCCGAAAAAATAATTTAAGATTTATAAATTTAAAACCCCTAAATAATCCATTAAAACAGTTTATTAGGAGAACTCTATATAATCTTACAATAGGTATGGATAAAAACACAAAACATATGAAGATTCGAATAAAGTGAAAAAATAATAATTACTTAACAATTGAGCGTTTACAATCTGCTATAGTATCTACCCGCTTATCATCAATAACCATTTTTTATTCTCTCTTTCAGGGATACCGTCCCATCGACTTCAGCATTCTATAAAACCACAAACAAAAAGAACCATAACCTCACCAACCTGGCAAAATTATGGTTCATATTATACAAAATAAAAAACCACCAAATATGTATTGGTGGAGACGGTGGGAGTCGAACCCACGTCCAAAAATATCGGCACTTAAGCTTCTACGAGTGTAGTCGATATATTAGCATTTCGCGAACTCTTCGGCCTATCGACAGGCTTCCAAGTTGCTAGTCTGGTTATTCTCTTCCTTTGTCCTCAGACGGCGAACTCCGGCGTAGTCCACTTAGTTTGAGTCCCTTACCCTACCACATGGACGATGGAGGGAGGAACCTTTAGTGCAATTAAGCAGCTAAAGAAAGATTGTTTTGTTTGCCAATTATAGGCTTTGACGTTTTAACGAGGCCGATCCCCTCGACTCGCAACCTAAGCTCGAACTATCCCTGTCGAATCCGTAACGTCCCCATGATAAAAATGGAGCATACGAAGAAAATATCGTGATAGCTACTAAGAGCTGTTTTTCAATGTGCAACAACCTTACATAAGTTATTATAACATACGCGCTCCATTTTACAAATGTAAATATCTGTATTACATCTTTTGGCGATCACGGAACGCGCGTGCAATTTCACGTTTAGCTTCTTTCTCTTTTAAATCGTGACGCTTATCATATTGCTTCTTACCTTTTGCTAAACCAAGTGCCATCTTTGCAAATCCATTTTTCAAATAAATTCTAAGTGGAACTAATGCGTAACCTGTTTCTTTTGCAGCGCCCGCTAGTTTATCAATTTCTTTTTTATGCAGAAGTAATTTTCTCGTACGAAGTGGATCATGGTTGAAACGATTCCCTTGTTCGTACGTATTAATGTGCATATTATGAACCCATACTTCACCATTATGTACACGTGCAAACGCATCTTTCAAGTTTACGCGTCCAGCGCGAATCGACTTAATTTCCGTTCCTTGAAGGACAAGCCCTGCTTCGTATGTTTCTTCGATGAAATAATCATGAAATGCTTTTTTGTTCTGTGCAATAACCTTACCTGTACCCTTTGGCATATAACGTCCCTCCTCTATTTTTACTATTGTAACAAATGTTAATAAAAAGCGAAAGTGGCTCGCTCTTAAGCCACGAAGAAAAAAGAAAAGGCCCCGCTTTTCATCAAAGCGAAGCCACTCTTTTCTTACTTACGCTTTTTCTTTTTCTTCTTGAATCCTGGTACGTTTTCGAAGAATGCTTTTTTCTTCTTACCGTTACCATCTTTTTTTCCTGGCTGGCTAGCAGAAGCGGATGCGGATGCAGATCCTCTTCCTTTTCCTTTACCACCACGGTCAAATTTTCTACCTGTGCCACGTTCACCGCCGCGCTCATTACTGCGCTCGCTACGTCCACCGCGTTTCTTTCTGCCTGTTCTTGGCTGCTCGATAACGACTGGACGATCTTTGAACTTACGGCGAGGTGTGCCTTTCATGCCAACGATTTCAAAGTCGATTGCACGCTCGTCTTTGTTTACGTTAATAACGCGAATTGTAATTTCATCACCGATGCGGAATACGTTTCCTGTACGTTCTCCGATCATAGCGAAATGTTGCTCGTCATAACGGTAGTAATCATCCGTTAAGTAGCTAACGTGTACAAGACCTTCAATTGTATTTGGAAGCTCTACGAATAAACCGAAGTTTGTTACAGAGCTAATCATACCGTCATACTCTTCACCGATCTTATCAACCATATACTCTGCTTTTTTCATCTCATCTGTTTCACGCTCTGCTTCAACAGCACGGCGTTCCATATTAGAAGAGTGCTCTGCAATCTCAGGTAATTTTTCACGCCATTTTGCTTGCGTTTCGTTGTCGACTTTACCATTAATAATGTATTCACGAATTAATCTATGAACGATTGTATCTGGGTAACGACGAATTGGTGATGTGAAATGTGTGTAGAACTCAGTTGATAAACCGAAATGTCCTAAACTATCCGCATCGTAACGAGCTTGCTTCATAGAACGAAGCATAACTGTTGAAATAACTACTTCTTCTGGCTGTCCTTGAACCATTTCAAGTATTTGTTGCAGCGCACGAGGGTGCACTTCATTCGCACGTCCTTTTACTGCATATCCGAAGTTCGTTACAAACTCGAAGAAACGCTCAAGCTTATCTTCTTTCGGATCTTCATGGACACGGTACATAAACGGTACGTTCATCCAGTGGAAGTGCTCTGCTACTGTTTCATTCGCAACAAGCATAAATTCTTCAATTAACTTCTCTGATACAGAACGATCGCGCATGACAACGTCTGTCGGTTTTCCTTCTTCATCTACTAATACTTTCGCTTCTTTAAAGTCAAAGTCAATTGCACCACGGCGCATACGTTTTTCACGTAAAATTTGTGCCAATTGACCCATCTCTTTAAACATCGGTACGAGCGGCTCATAACGCTTAATTAACTCTTCGTCCTCATCTTCTAAAATGCTTCTTACGTCAGCATACGTCATACGCTCTGTCGTTTTAATCACACTTTGGAAAATCTCGTGTTTAACAACATCACCTAAGTTGTTGATTTCCATTTCACAAGATAATGTCAGACGGTCTACTTTCGGATTTAATGAACAAATACCGTTAGATAGACGATGCGGAATCATCGGGATTACACGGTCAACAAGATACACACTTGTCGCTCTTTCCGCTGCTTCTACATCAATTGGAGAGCCTTCTTGAACGTAATGACTTACATCCGCAATGTGAACGCCTAGCTTGTAGTTACCATTTTCAAGCTTCGTTACTGTAACAGCATCATCTAAGTCTTTCGCATCTGCACCGTCAATCGTTACGATCATTTGGTCACGTAGATCACGGCGATCTTTTAAATCTTCTTCTGAAATCGTTTCTGGTACACTGTTTGCATGCTCCATCACTTCCTCAGGGAATGCTAAAGGTAAATGATGTTTATGAATGACAGATAAAATATCTACTCCTGGATCATTTTTATGACCTAGAATTTGAATAACTTCACCTTCTGCACTTAAACGATTCTCTGGATAGCTCGTAATTTTCACAACTACTTTATGACCTTCTACAGCGCCCATAGATGCACTTTTCAATACGAAAATGTCACTCGTCCAGCGCTTATTGTCAGGTATAACGAATCCAAAGTTTTTCGATTCTGTATATGTACCAACTAGTTCTTTCGTTCCGCGTTCTAAAATGCGTACAATTGAACCTTCTTGACGTGAACCGCTTGATTGAGAACTAAGGCGTGCTAATACGGTATCGCCATGAAGTGCACCGTTTAATTCTGTAGGCGGGATGAAAAGATCATCGTCTCCTGTTTTCTTCTCATCTGGTACAACGAATGCAAAACCACGTGCATGTCCAATTAACTTACCGCGTATTAAATTCATCTTTTCAGGAAGACCGTAACGGTTGCTACGAGTACGAATAACAAGTCCCTTTTCTTCCATCGTTACAAGTGCCTTTACGAAATCTTTAAAGCCCTCAGAACCTTCAATCCCAAATGCCTCTTCTAACTCTTGTATCGTTAGCGGTTTATACGCTTCTTCTCTCATAAATAATAACAACTTATCAATATGTTCTTGTATGATTTCTTCCAAGCAAAAATACCTCCTTTAAAACCTTATATTATTTAGTGTATCCGAAAGATAGGGGATGTATAAAGTGAAACTTCAATACTCCCCTTATGATTTTTACAGTTTTCACAAAAAATTCCTTATGAAAAAAAGAGGCAACTAGATCTTACCAATCTAGTTGCTCCAAGAAGTTATATACATCCTCATGTAGCTCGTCACGTTGTTTATCAAGTGTAATGACATGCGTAGAGTCTTCATACCATTTAATGTCTTTTAACGTAGATTCTACACCGTTATAAATAATGTTAGCACTATCTGTATTAATCATTTCGTCATGACGTGCTTGTACAACAAATGTTGGTGCATAAATCATATCCACATTGTTACGTACGTCAGCAATTAATTGTTGTAATGCTTTTAATGTATTCATCGGTGTCTTTTGGAATTCCAACATTTCTTGTTCAATTTGTTCAGGTGATTTTTGCTCACGTTTTTTATATTCGCGGGCATATGCCAATATACCTTGGTACATCGTTTCTTCGCTCTTAATATACATCGGTGCACACATTGGTACTACACCTAAAACCGGTACTGTATAACCTAATTTTAAAGAAAATACGCCGCCGAGTGACAATCCAACAACAGCAATTTTCTCAAAACCTTTATCTTTTAAAAGCTGATATGCCTCCGTTACATCTTGCCACCAATCTGTAGGCCCTGTATGAACAAGCTCTTCTGGTGGTACACCGTGCCCTTTATAAATTGGCGCATGACAAGTATAGCCTTTCTTTTCTAAGAAACGCCCTAACATACGTACATCAGCTGAGTTCCCTGTGAATCCATGTAGTAATAAAACAGCGCGGTCTCCACCCTCAAATGTAAATGGTTTCGGAGATGCTAATTTCATCATGTATTTCTCCTCTTTCTCTTCTGTAATCTAGTCGTATTCTTTCTATATCTAGTGTACCATATTTGTATTTCTATAATCTAATTAGAAACATCTTTCAAATAGCAAAACAAAAAAGAAGAACCATTAGTACCATTCACTAACGCTTCTTCTTTCAATTCTATAAATTGAAGTACGTAACACCAATTGTTAATACAAAGAACAATACAGCTAAAACAATTGTAATACGGTTTAATACCGCTTCAATTCCACGTGCCTTTTGCTTACCAAATAATTGCTCCGCACCGCCTGAAATTGCACCTGAAAGGCCTGAGCTATTACTAGATTGCATAAGTACCATAACAATCATTAAAATCGATACAATAATAAGTAAAACTGATAATAACGTATGCACTTGGCGTACCTCCTACAAAGATTCAGTTATTGTAACTGTAGCATAAATTCTATAGAAAAGCGAGAGCTATAGAGGCGCTCTCGCTTTTCTTCTATTACATAAACATCATCGCAAATAACGGTCCAAGTAAACATGTCAAAATTGCTGTTAATGTCATTGTTACCGATCCAATAACACCTTCATGTTCGTTATTTTTCATCGCTCTCATCACGCCCATAATATGAGAAGCACATCCAAATCCGATACCTTTACCAACTGAGTTTGTAACACGGCTCCATTTTAATAAAAGGGGTCCTGTAATCGTTCCAGTAATACCTGCGATAACAACGAAAGCTGCTGTTAAGGAAGGTACACCACCGACTTGCTCTGAAACACTCATCGCAACTGGCATTGTCACCGATTTTGGTAATGACGATAAGATTAAGCTTTTATCCGTTCCCATAAGTGAAGCAATCGCAAAATCACTAGCGATTGCAACTGTTGTACCTACTAATACCCCGCCAGCAATCGGTACAACATATTTTTGCAGAACATGACGTTGTTTATAAAGAGGAATTGCAAATGCTACAACACCGGGTCCAAGTAGCTTTGCAATCCAGCCACCACCACTTTCCATATAATGTTGATATGGTATATCAAGCACGATAAATAGAAAAGCCATTAATCCAGTTGCTACAAGCATTGGAATGGTGAATGGTGTTGGAAATAATTTATAGATTTTTTTAGATAATTGATATAATAGCACCGTAAAAAGAACCCAACCGATTCCGATTAATATTTGGCTCATCGCGACTCTCTTTCCTTCCTATTCGCAAGATATTGTCCTGTATGTCCTGCGACAATAATAATTAAAAATGTACTCGCTACAACTGTAATGAAAAGAGAAATTCCTTTACTCATAAAAAAAGCACCGTAATTCATTAGGCCAAGCGTTGGCGGAATTAATAAAAACGGCATAATAGCAACGAGTGTTTCTGCTCCTAAATCGAACCATTTCACTGGAAGAACTTTTAGGCTAAGTAAAACAAGTAAGAGGAACATTCCAATCAAACTTCCTGGAATCGGAATATTTAACATTTCTTGCACCCAAGTTCCAACCATATAAAACACGTAAAGAGCAGCAATTTGGACAAGAATCTTTGTAAATTTCATGTTCATCATCCCTCATGTTTATACGATCTTCTGTTAATATCTTTATCATAGTATAAATTGTAAAAAGCTGCAATTTATCAACTTGACAGCAAAAACAGCCTATGTTATACGCTTACAACCTTGATATGACTGCATTTCCAAACGAAAATTATGTCAAAAACCTTGACCTAATATAAAAAGTTTTTATTTTCTGAATTTAAAAGACTATTATTTCAATAAAATAATCTTTTTATTCTTAAACTTACATATATATAAAGTGAAACTTTAATCAATGAGGTTTTCCTCATCTTCATTAATTATTAGCCCTCACCAAGCGGATTTGTACGGGATAAACAAGATAGGTGGTGAACATATGCCCAAAAAAGTTCTCATTTTTTGTGATCCTGGGATTGATGATACGATGGCTCTCCTCTTAGCATTCTTTATCGATGAAATAGAAATCGTTGGTATCGTTGCTGATTACGGCAATGTTCCAAAAAAAATGGCCGTAGAAAATGCTCATTTTTTTAATAACGAAACAAAGAATAGAAATATCAAGATATTCGGTGGTTCAGAACGGCCCCTTACTGGTGCCCCACCTGCGTTTTTTACGGATGTACATGGAAAACAGGGGCTCGGTCCAATTATTCCAAAGGTGAATGTGACTAACGGAGAAATGGAGAATTTTTTTGAAGTTATTCCTCTTATTGAACAGTATAAGGATGAATTAATTATTGTGAGTTTAGGAAGACTTACCTCCCTAGCAATTTTGTTTATCATGTGCAAACAGTTAATGAAACAAATTAAATCTTACTACGTAATGGGCGGTGCCTTTTTACATCCTGGTAATGTTACCCCTATTTCCGAAGCAAACTTTTATGGCGATCCTACTGCCGCTAATATAGTCCTTCAATCCACAGCTAACATGTACATATACCCATTAAACGTCACTCAATACTCCATCATTACACCAGAAATGGCAGAATATATTGAAGCAAAAGGAAAAGCCCCACTTCTCAAACCTTTATTCGATCATTATTACTACGGATATTATAAAGACGCCCTACCACATTTAAAGGGGAGCCCCTTCCATGACACAATACCAATACTCGCTTTACTTGATAACTCTATGTTTACCTATCACAAATCACCTATCGTTGTCATGACAGAATCTTATGCACAGGGGGCAAGCATTGGAGAATTTCGCTCTTTAGGAGAATCTAAACCATTTATTGATTGGCCGAGTCATCAAATAGCAATTGATTTTGATTATAACCGCTTCTTCAAACATTTCATGTCACTTATGACGGGTGAACAATTTTAGCATAAAAAAACAGACCGTGATTTCTCACGGTCTGTCGTTTATTTTCTACAATTATCGTTTGATGTTATAGAAAGATTTTACACCATCGTAAACAGCTACTTCGCCTAGCTCGTCTTCGATACGTAATAATTGGTTGTACTTAGCAATACGGTCAGTACGGCTCATAGAACCAGTTTTGATTTGGCCAGCGTTAGTTGCAACTGCGATGTCAGCGATTGTAGCATCTTCAGTTTCACCAGAACGGTGAGATACAACTGCTGTGTAACCAGCACGTTTAGCCATTTCGATAGCTTCGAAAGTCTCAGTTAAAGTACCGATTTGGTTAACTTTAATTAAGATTGAGTTAGAGATACCTTTTTCGATACCTTCAGCAAGTTTTTGAGTGTTAGTTACGAATAAATCATCACCAACTAATTGTACTTTATCACCGATACGCTCAGTTAATAATTTGTGACCATCCCAGTCGTTTTCGTCTAAACCATCTTCGATAGAGATGATTGGGAAGTCTTTGCAAAGCTCTTCATAGAAATCAACCATTTCTGCAGAAGTTAAGCCAGTACGGCCTTCGCCTGCAAGGTCATATTTACCAGTTTCTTTGTTGTAGAATTCAGAAGAAGCAACGTCCATTCCTAAGAATACGTTCTCGCCAGCTTTGTAACCAGCTTTTTCGATAGCTTCGATGATTACTTCTAAAGCTTCACGGTTAGAACCAAGGTTTGGAGCGAATCCACCTTCGTCACCTACTGCAGTGTTAAGACCTTTGTCATGTAATACAGCTTTAAGTGCATGGAATACTTCAGCACCCATACGGATTGATTCTTTGAATGTTGGAGCACCAACTGGTAAGATCATGAACTCTTGGAAGTCAACGTTGTTATCAGCGTGAGAACCACCGTTGATGATGTTCATCATTGGAGTTGGTAATTGTTTTGCATTGAATCCACCAAGGTAACGGTATAATGGAAGACCTACGAAGTCAGCTGCTGCGTGAGCTACTGCCATAGATACACCAAGGATAGCGTTAGCGCCTAGTTTACCTTTGTTTGGAGTGCCATCTAATTCGATCATAGCACGGTCGATACCAGCTTGGTCAGTTACATCGAAACCAGCGATTTCTGGAGCGATAATTTCGTTAACGTTGTTTACTGCGTTAACAACACCTTTACCAAGGTAACGAGATTTGTCACCGTCACGTAATTCTACTGCTTCGTGCTCACCAGTAGATGCACCACTTGGTACGATAGCGCGTCCGAAAGCGCCGCTTTCTGTGTAAACTTCTACTTCTACAGTTGGGTTACCACGAGAGTCAAGGACTTCGCGAGCATAAACATCAATAATTGTTGACATAATAAATTCTCTCCTTTTTATATAAGCAAATTATTTAATAATTGTTTTACCTGTCATTTCTTTCGGTTGCTCAACACCAAGAAGTGTAAGCATTGTTGGAGCGATATCTCCTAAGATACCATCTTCACGTAATTCTACGTCGTTCTTAGTAACGATGAAAGGAACCGGGTTAGTTGTATGAGCTGTCATTGGCTCTCCTTCAGAAGTTAATTCTTCATCCGCATTACCATGGTCAGCAGTAATAAGTGCTACACCATCTTTTGCAAGAATCGCTTCTACAACTTTTCCTAAACATTCGTCAGTTGCTTCTACTGCTTTAATTGTTGGTTCCATCATCCCAGAATGGCCAACCATATCACAGTTCGCAAAGTTAAGAATGATAACATCATGTTTATCATTTTCGATTTCATTTACTAAAGCGTCCGTTACTTCGTAAATGCTCATTTCAGGTTTCAAGTCATACGTTGCAACCTTTGGTGAGTTAATTAAGATACGCTCTTCTCCTGGGAATTCAGCCTCACGACCACCGCTAAAGAAGAATGTAACGTGCGGATACTTTTCAGTTTCCGCGATGCGAAGTTGCTTTAATCCCGCTTGCGCAACAACTTCACCTAAAGTGTTATCAAGGTTCATTGGCTTGAATGCCACGTAACCATCTACAGTTTCACTGAAGTGTGTCATACATACGAATTCTGGAATGTGAGGTACTTTTTCACCACGATCGAACTCACGGAAGTCTTCGTTTGTAAATACACGAGCAATTTGAATTGCACGGTCTGGACGGAAGTTATAGAAGATAACTGCATCATCATCATTGATTGTTGCAACTGGCGTGTTATCTTCGTTAACAATTACAGACGGCAATACGAATTCATCATAGATACCGTTCGCATAAGAGTCTTCTACACACTCTTCTGCTGATTTATAAGTAGGGCCTTCACCATTCACCATAGCACGGTAACATTTTTCTACGCGATCCCAACGCTTGTCACGGTCCATGGAGTAATAACGACCAGAGATAGTCGCGAATTGTCCTACTCCTGTTTCTTTAATTACTTCATTTGTTGCATCGATATAGCTTTGTGCTGTTTTTGGTCCAACATCGCGGCCATCTAAGAATGCATGAATGTATACTTTCTCAACGCCTTCTTTAGCTGCTAAGCGAAGAAGAGCAAACATGTGATTCATGTGACTGTGCACACCACCGTCAGAAAGTAAACCGAATAAATGAAGTGCAGTACCTTTTTCTTTTACGCTTTTAATTGCACTTTGGAACGTTTCGTTCTTATCGAACTCACCTTCACGAATTGCAACGTTAACGCGTGTTAAGCTTTGATATACAATGCGGCCAGCACCGATATTTAAGTGACCAACCTCAGAGTTACCCATTTGACCTTCTGGAAGACCTACTGCCTCGCCACAAGCTGTAAGCGTTGTGTGAGGGAATTTGTTCCAGTAACCATCAAAATTAGGTTTCTTAGCTTGTGCTACAGCATTCCCGTAAGTTTCTTCACGAAGTCCGAAACCGTCAAGAATGATTAAAGCTGTTGGCTTTCTCATTTTACCGCCCCCAGAAGACCTAAGAACGAAGCTGGCTCTAAGCTAGCACCGCCAACTAAAGCGCCGTCGATGTCAGATTGTGCCATATACTCTTTAATGTTTTCTGGTTTTACGCTACCGCCGTATTGGATACGAACAGCTTCTGCAGCTTCTGGAGAAACAGTTTCTGCAACAACTTTACGGATGTGCGCACATACTTCGTTTGCATCTGCAGAAGAAGAAGATTTACCTGTACCGATAGCCCAGATTGGCTCATAAGCGATAACAGTTGCTTTAACTTGCTCTTCTGTTAAACCTGCAAGTGCTTTTGTCACTTGACCTGCTACTAAATCAAATGTTTTTCCGCTTTCGCGCTCTTCTAAAGTCTCACCACAACATACGATTGGTGTTAAACCATGTTCAAATGCTGCGATAGTCTTTTTGTTTACTGACTCATCTGTTTCAGCAAACATTTCACGACGCTCAGAGTGGCCAAGTACTACATAGCCAACTTTTAAGTCGCTAAGTGCTACTGGGCTAATTTCGCCAGTGAATGCACCATTTTTTTCGAAGTGCATGTTTTGTGCACCTACTTGTAAGTCAGTTCCTTCAGTTGCTGCTACAAGGCGCTCTAAGAATAGAGCTGGAGAGCAAACTACTGCATCAACAGCTGAAGCTGCTGGGATTTGACCTTTAACTTCCTCTACGAAGCTAACTGCTTCTGATAGAGTTTTATTCATTTTCCAGTTACCTGCGATAATTGGTTTACGCATGCTTTGCACCGTCCTTTTTCTTTGGCTGCTACTTATTTGTCGTTAAGACAAACTACACCTGGAAGCTCTTTACCTTCCATGAATTCTAATGACGCACCGCCGCCAGTAGAAATGTGGCTCATTTTATCAGCCATACCGAATTTTTCAACAGCTGCTGCAGAGTCACCACCGCCGATAACAGAGTATGTATCTTCTGCATCTGCTAATGCTTGTCCTACTGCTTTTGTACCTTCTGCGAATGGAGTCATTTCGAATACACCCATTGGTCCATTCCATACAACAAGCTTAGAATTTTTAATTACATCTGCATAAATTTCACGTGTTTTAGGACCGATGTCCACGCCTTCCCAGTTAGAAGGGATAGAGTCGATACCAACGATTTTAGTTGTTGCAGTTTCAGAGAATTCCTCAGTGATTACAACATCAACTGGCATGTAGAAGTTTACGCCTTTTTCTTTTGCAAGTTGCATAAATTCTTTAGCTAGTTCGATCTTGTCGTCTTCACATAGAGATAGACCAATTTCATGACCTAAAGCTTTAACGAATGTGTAAGCAAGTCCACCACCGATGATTAAGTTATCTACTTTGTCTAATAGATGACGAATTACACCGATTTTATCTTTTACTTTCGCACCACCGATAATAGCTGTAAATGGACGTTCTGGGTTAGAAAGTGCTTTACCAAGTACATCTAACTCTTTTTCCATTAATAGACCAGATACTGCTGGTAGGTAGTCTGCGATACCTGCTGTAGAAGCGTGAGCACGGTGAGCTGCACCGAATGCATCGTTTACGAAGATGTCAGCAAGTGCTGCAAATTCTTTCGCAAGTTCTGCATCGTTCTTTTCTTCGCCCGCATAGAAACGTACGTTTTCAAGAACTAATACGTCGCCTTCGTTCATTGCTGCAACCATTTCTTGTGCAACTGGTCCGAATGCTTCGTCCGCTTTTTTAACGTCTTTACCAAGAAGCTCACCTAAACGTGCTGCTACTGGAGTTAAACGCATTTCTTCTACTACTTGACCTTTTGGACGGCCTAAGTGACTTGCTAAAATAACTTTCGCACCTTGCTCTACTAAATATTGAATTGTAGGAAGAGCTGCACGGATACGAGTTTCATCTGTAATTTTGCCTTCTTTCATAGGTACGTTGAAATCAACGCGGCAAAATACACGCTTACCTTTTAAATCTACGTCACGAATTGATTTTTTGTTCATTGGATTTCCCTCCGACTACTAGTTAGGATTGACAAAACCCACTCAAAAGCTTAACACATTTGCTTTTAAAACGAAAGAAGAGAGAGAGGGAACAAACCCTCTCCCTCGTTTTGTCATTGATAACTTATATAATTAAGAATTAAAGACCTTTTGAAGTCATGTAAGCTGCTAGGTCTACTACGCGGTTAGAGTAACCAGTTTCGTTATCGTACCAAGAAAGTACTTTAACCATGTTACCTTCCATTACCATTGTAGATAATGCATCGATTGTAGAAGAAGCTGTACATCCGTTATAGTCGATAGATACTAATGGCTCTTCGCTGTATCCAAGGATACCTTTTAATTCGCCTTCAGCTGCTGCTTTGAATGCTGCATTTACTTCTTCAACTGTTACTTCTTTGTCAAGTTCAACAACTAGGTCAACTAGAGAAACGTTAGCAGTTGGAACACGTACAGCGCCACCGTTTAATTTACCTTTAAGTTCTGGTAATACTAATGCTACAGCTTTAGCTGCACCAGTAGATGTTGGGATCATGTTTTCAGCTGCTGCACGAGCACGACGTAAATCTTTGTGTGGTAAGTCTAAGATTTGTTGGTCGTTAGTGTAAGAGTGAATTGTTGTCATCATTCCGCGTTTTACGCCGAATTTTTCGTTTAATACTTTAGCGAATGGAGCTAGACAGTTTGTAGTACAAGAAGCGTTAGATACTACGTTGTGGTTAGCTGCATCGTATTGTTCGTGGTTAACACCCATAACTACAGTGATATCTTCGTCAGAAGCTGGAGCTGAGATGATAACTTTCTTAACTGATCCACCTAAGTGTTTCTCAGCGTCTGATTTTTTAGTGAAACGGCCAGTAGATTCTACTACTACTTCTACTCCGTAGTCGCTCCATGGTAATTGAGCTGGGTCACGCTCAGCGATAACTTTAATTTCTTTACCGTTAACAACGATGCTGTTTTCGTTAGCAGATACTTCTGCATTTAAAGTTCCGTGAACTGTGTCATATTTTAAAAGGTGAGCTAATGTTTTAGCATCTGTTAAGTCATTGATTGCTACTACTTCTACCTCAGAGTTGTTAAGAGCTGCGCGGAATACGTTACGTCCGATACGTCCAAATCCATTAATACCAATTTTAGTCATTTGAATTTCCTCCTTGGGGGATTATATTAAAGGGTAAAACCCTTTGTTAACTGTTTTGCTGCACCTTCATCTGTAATTAGAATTGAAGTGTGCCCTTGTTTAATTACAGCCTGTATTGCTTTTGCCTTTGAAGAACCTCCAGCGACTGCAACAACGTGAGATACATTTTGTAAATCCTCTAGTTGCATACCAACTGTTCGTACTTTATGAACAACATTTCCTTCTTCATTAAAGTAGTAACCGAAAGCTTCGCCAACTGCTTCGCTTGCCTGAATCTTTAACCAATCTGCTTCTGAAGTACTTCTGCGACGTGCCATTGTTAACGCATCACCTATTCCATGAATGACGATATTGGAAGATCGAATCAACTCAAGAACTTCTTTCACGGAAGGCTCTGTCACAATAGACGCATATGCTTCGCTGCTAACATGATCTGGAACATACAATAAGCGATAATTACTCATCGTATTTTGCGCCATCTTGGCACAAATGGTATTGGCTTCTAACTCGACGCCTTCTCCAATTCCACCACGTGCTGGGACAAATAGCATATGTAAATCTTTGCAATCAAGTTGCATCATGTCCGCAGCAGCAGCTAGCGTAGTTCCTCCAGCCACAGCAACGATATTATTCGCTGTCAGACGGTCTTTTATACAAGTCACACAAGCACGGCCCATCTCCAGTTTGACCCAAGGTGATTCATCACTATCACCAGGGACAACGAAAACTTCATCCAAGTCTAATGTTTCCTTAAGTTGCTTTTCTAAAACCTTTAACCCGGAAATTTCTTTCATAAAGTCTTCCAAAGCAAGAACTAAAGCTGTTCCTTCTTCTGTCAAAGTCATTCCAGAAGAAGCGACGTGAACTAAGTTTTGTTCTTTCAAAACTTGAACTTCACTTCGCAATACTCGTTCTGTCATACCGAGACTTGCTGATAAGTTTCTTCTTCCAATCGGCTGCATGAGCCTAATATATTGAAGAATTTGCATTCTCGTTTGCATAACAGGTAGCAGATCAGGTAATAATTTTTTTGTATTCTGAATCCATGAGCGCATATCTTTTCTCCTCACTACATCGGTTCATTTTCCCTTGTGGTCACTTTACGTCCCGTAGTGACATTTTGTGTCCCACATAGGTTAAAAAAATAATCCCTGCTACGTGTATTATTGTAACAGGAGATAGAAACTTATTCAACTCTTAACTGCATTCTTTATATAGTTTATTATGACACCTTTGTGAATGTTACCATATTCTACTTGTTTTCCGTCCATTTCTACAACCGGAATCATTAAGTGATATTTTTCTAAAAGGTCATTATCTTCATATATATCTATTTCCTCGATTTGAAAAGAATATTCACATTGTACTTCCTTTAAAACTTGTTTCGCCTTCACGCAAAGGCCACAATCTTTTTTAGTATACAGTACAACTTTCATCTTCTTCACCTATCCGATCGTTTTTCGTAATGACGAAGCTGGGATATGCATTTGTTCTCTATACTTCGCCACTGTTCTTCGAGAAATAACAATTTCATGCTCTTCTTCTAATAATTTTGAAATCTTTTGATCTGAAAGTGGCTTTTTCTTATCCTCTGCCCCAATTAGCGTTTGAATAAATTGTTTTACACGTTTTGTAGAAACTGCTTCATCTTCAGTCGTCGAAACGGCATTGCTAAAGAACGATTTCATCTCAAATAAACCGTGTGGTGTTTGCACATATTTATTTCGCGTCGCACGACTAATTGTCGATTCATGCACACTTAACTCTTCCGCTACCTCTTTTAAAGCGAGAGGTCTTAAATACTCTGGACCTTTCCAGAAGAAATCACGTTGTTTTTCCATAATAATAGTCATTACTTGCAGCAGCGTCTGTTTTCTCTGCTTCAAACTGCGCATAATCCACTGCACATGCTGATACTTTTCTGATACGTAAGATGCTACTTCACTTTCACTATTATTAAGAAGCGCACTATATTCAGAATGAATTTCAATTCTCGGCATATTTCTCTCGTTCATTTGTAAGACGAGGCGATCGCCATCTTTTTTCACCGCCATATCAGGTACAATGTAAAGTGGTTTATCTGAAGAAAACGCAAGACCTGGTTTTGGTTGTAATGACGTTATACAATTTACCGCACTCTGCAATTCCTCATTACTACACTTCAACACTTGAACGAGCTTTCGCCAATCTTTCTTCACGAAATAAGCGAAATGATCTTCTACAACCTCTTCTGCTAATCCATTACGTCTTTGTAAGCGCTTCAATTGCAAAGTTAAACATTCCTGAATATTACGCGCCCCTACCCCTGCTGGCTCCAGTGATTGGACAAGCTCTACAGAACGGTCGACTACATGAATATGTGCAGAAAGGAGCTCTGCTAACTCTTCATTCGTTTCTTGTAAATATCCATTTCCATCCATGTTCATAATAATGAAAGAAGCTACTTTTCGCTCTTCTTCCTCTATTTTATAATACTGTATTTGATTTAATAAATGTTGCTGAATCGTTGTAGAATCCACACTGTAGATCTCCATCTGATTCTCGACTTGTTTGCTGGTACTTTTACTGTTGTTAGAGCTCTTTTTCTTCTCCCTCTCAAAACCACCTAACTCAATAAGGGGATTCTCTAACGATTGCTCATACAAAAACTCCGATAATTCTTGTACATTATACTGGAGCATTGTAATCGCTTGCCTTAACTCTTGTGTCATTGCCAAACGTAAGCTTTGTTCTTGTAAAAGACTTGCCTTCAAACTAATCTCCCCCTTGTTTCTATTGTACAATAAGTTTGGTAAAAGGAGAATGCTATCACAGACACCCATTCCAAAATATTATTAATTTATATGTATTAATGAGATTTACAACTTACAACCGAAATTTGAATAATATTGAAAGAAAATAATAACGTTTATTTTTAACACTAAGTACTAATAGTAAATATTAATACAAGATATTAAAATGGGCAATAAAAAAAGAGAAGATCCCATCTTCTCTTCCACTAATCAACTATTTTTCAAAAGCTGAAATAACTTCAAGCTCTTACCGCTTCGCAAAATACCCTTTGGATATACTTTCGCAGCAAATAAAGAAATCAGGCTAATACTACTTAACAGAACCAATATAGACGCTGCAATTTCCATACCACTCACAGACCCATTAATAATCCTAACTATCATACTAATTGGAGCTGTAAACGGTACATATGATGTCACCCTTGATACTAGCCCTTCAGAGTTATCAAGCACTACTAATAACTCCACCACTAAGCTCCCCATCAATATAAGAGTAATTGGCATCGTTGTTCCAGATAATTCTTCTGGCCTGCTTACCATAGAACCAAACACTGCGAAAAGTGCCGCATAAACGAAGTAACCGAGAACAAAATATAACAAGAAATATGCAGCGTGCTCACCTGTAATCATATTTACATCAATATTCACTCCAAAAAACGAATCCGATACTTTAAAAATTCCAGATTTAATATATAGCGCCATACTAAAGAAGAAGATAAATAACTGTGTCAAACTAGCAAGACCGACTCCTAAAATTTTCCCGAAAACCATATGGACAGGAGATACTTTTGTGACCATCACTTCCATAACACGTGAGGCTTTCTCTGATGCAACTGCTGTCGCGATAGCATTTCCATATGAAGTGATTGCTAAGTACATAATCGCTACTAATAAATATACTAGTAAAAATGAACTTGTTTCTTCATTATTTAAGTTTTGTTTTGTCGCTTGCACGTTCATCGTCAGTGATTTCACAGCCTCTTCTGATAACTGCTGCTTAACTACCGCACTTTGAAAATACTGATTTTGTACAAATACCTGTGCACTTTGAATCAACTTAGGATTATCTAGCTTCATAAAGTAATCTAATACTGGTTCAGCACCCGCACCCTCTTTTAATATAAAGAGCGCTTCGACTTTCTTATCTAACAATTCTTGCTTATATTGATTTAATTTTGTTTTATCTCCTAAAGACCAATCCCATTCTGGCAGAGCTTTACTAAGATTAGATTGATCCACCGTAACATTGGGTGCTTCAGAAATAAATACAACCTTTGCTTTTTCTTTCTCCCCAGAAAACTTTTGTACTAAAGTTGGAAAAGAGAATAAGAATATCCCTCCTCCTATTAATAACAATGTCATCCCAATAAATATTTTCGTTCTCACACGGTCCCAGTACGTTTGCCCTAAAACAATCCAGAAATTCCTCATTACTTATGCACCCGCCTTTTCAACAAAGATTTGATGTAAAGAAGGTTCTTTAATAGAAACATCTCGGATATATTGTTTAGTTTTAATATCTTCAAGCAGCGAAAATGCATCCTCTCCATCATTAACTTTAATCATGAACGTACGATTAACTTTTTCAAAATTGAAATTCTTCTCCTTAAGAATAGGTTCAATATCCCCTTCCGTTTGCAACGTCATATATTTATATTGATAACTTTTCTTAATATCTGACAAAGCACCCGATAATACAAGTTGACCGTTTTTCATAATACAAATTTCCTCACAGAACGTTTCTACACTGTCCATTTGATGACTACAAAAAATAATCGTTTTTCTTTGCGCAATTAACTCAAGCACAACATTTTTTAACATCTCTGCATTTACAGGATCCAATCCACTAAATGGTTCATCTAGTATGATGAATTCCGGATTATGCAATATTGCTGAAATCAATTGGATTTTTTGTTGATTTCCCTTTGACAATTCCTCTGTTTTCTTCTTTAAATGTGGTGTCATTTCTAATTTTTCTAGCCATTGTAACGCATGCCTTTTTGCAAGATTAGCTGGCATTCCTTCTAACTTGCCGAAATACACCAATTGCTCCACTACATTCATTTTCGGGTATAATCCACGCTCTTCTGGTAAATAGCCAATAGATAGGTCTTTCTTTGAAAAAGGGCGATTATTCCATAGAATTTGGCCGCTATCCGGTTTGATTAAATCTAAGATCATACGAATCGTTGTCGTCTTACCAGCACCATTTCGGCCCAGCATCCCTAAAATCCCACCTTCTTCTACACGTATATTTAAATCATTAACGGCTTTATATTCACCAAATGTTTTATTTAATCCTTGAATTTCAAATGCCATCCATAACAGCTCCTTTTAGCTTTTTACGAAATAAATAACCGCCATTCCTAATACAATCCCGCCTACCATCAACAAAAACTTTTTCATAACTATTTCCTCCTTCATTGACTTGTTAAGTTGTATCTTTATCATAGACTTCTTTCTGATGCTATTGCCCGCAATCCGTACTGTATTTACCGTAAAAAAAGCGAAACACTCTTATGTGGTTCACCGCAATTTCAACAGATGAAGTTGATTGTATGAAAACTTCTTAAATGTTATTATAAAAATATTCAGAAATTAAATGATGTACCTACAAAGAGAGGTGTCCAAACCGTTGCAGATACAACGTAACTTCGTTTTCATTTCATGTGTAACTATCCTGTATTTTTGTTTACAAGGCTATATCTTATATAAAATAAACCAACCATATAGCGGCGTTCTTATTTCTAAAACAGACTCAGCTACATACACAATAGCAAAAATTAAATCCTCCGGTTGGGCTTTTCATACAGACTTAAAAGAAGGAGATATAATCTATTCAATTAATAAAGAGAAACCTCATTTAGGAATACTTCCTGGATATCAAAACCAATCACTAAATGCATCTGAAATACAAGTTAAAAAAGACGATATCACTCAAACTTATAAAGGAACAGAACATTTCATTGATTGTCGTGACAAAATCATTTCTGTATACTTCCCCTTCCTACTCGCTTTTATTTGTTTAGGGTTATCTATTTTTCTTTATACCAAGAAGCCTTTGAACCGAGAAACATTCTTTTTGATCACGTTTCTATTCATGACTTCCTCAAGTCTTCTAATTGCAGTTGAATCTGGTAAAGGTGATTTTATCGCCCTCATTATTTTAAGTATTGTATTTCAAGGTACACCTATGTCTCTCATTTTATTATTGAATGAATTATTCAAGAAAAAACAACTATACGTCATTTCTATGAGATTTCTAAAAATCGACATTGCAATTGGCATCATTTTACTATCACTCTCTATTTTAATGATGTTCATTCCATTTCCCGTAGTTAATACCGATGGATTAGAACTAATTTATCTTTCAATAAATATTATCTTTTGCATATACTTTTTAATCCGTGCCTATATCAAATATCACAATACAGTACATAAACCATTTTTAAAATTAATGCTCACGATCCATTCCATTGCCTTCTTTCCGTTCGTTACACTCTATGCTCTTCCAGATGCAATATTCAGTACACCGATTCTCTCAGCAGATATTGGAGCTATGTTCCTAATCGCTCTTCCAATCGGTTATTTTTATTTAGTAGCGACTAAGCAGATTTTTGATATAGATTTTGTATTTGATCGTTTACGATATTACGCATTTCTGTCACTAATCCCAACTCTATTAATTGCAATCATTACGAGCTGGAGCATTTATTACAAAGACAATTTTCTCTCTCGACTGCTGCAAAGTTTTATTATTATTTTCCCGTTAAACATTCTATTTCTCATATTAAAAGAAAGATTAGATTTTACATTCCGTAATCACCTCTTTCGGACTAAAACAAACTTATACGTAAACATTGAACAGTTTACCGCACAGCTATCATCTATTATGAAAACAGAAGAGTTAGAGAAAAAATTCACTAATGAAATCGTTTCGATGTTGAAACCTTCTTTTGTTCAATTTGTTCAATATGATATGAAAGACAACACATATACACAATGCAACGGATATGGACAAACGAAAGATTTCACACTTTCTAAAAAGAAAAAATGGAGTATGGCAGCATTACTAATTAATGATTTATTAGAGGATGATGGATGCATCGGTATTTACTTATACTCTACTAAACATATAAAACACTACATCTGGATTGGAAGAAAAGTGAATAATATTAAATATAATACGCATGAAAAATCATGGTTCATCACTGTCACGACATACGTCCGTCTTATTTACGAAAACTTGTATACCATTAATGAAATTATTCATTCTCTAGAGCAGGAGAGTTTAGAATCCAAAACAAATTCTGCAAGCTTATCACGCCTACTCTTTCAAATTTCTGAACAAGAAAGGCGCCGACTTGCTTCAGATTTACACGACTCTGCATTACAAGATCAAATTGTATGGTACCGCAAACTAGACTCTTTACTAAAAAACAAATCCGTTCCACTAGAATTAAAAAATGAAATAAAAAAAATCCACTTCGGTATGCACGATGTAATACAACAAATTCGCGACACATGTAATGAATTGCGTCCATCACTTTTATCAGATGCTGGTTTAATTGGTGCATTAAGAGAATTGCTAGCCCAAACACAATTACGTGTGCAGTTTCAAATTCAATTTGATCATGAATCAATTCAAGAGCATCATTACGATTTTGACAAAATTTTATCTTTATATCGTATCATTCAAGAACTACTAACAAACGCAGATAAACATTCCGAGGCAACCATCGTATCGATTTTTTTATGGGAAGAGAATAACTGTATTTTCCTAGACTACCGAGACAACGGCAAAGGTTTTAATATAGACACTCCCTACTCTCCTAAGCAGCATATGGGGCTTTCCGGTATAAAAGGAAGGCTTCAATCAATTGGTGGAGAAATACATATAGTATCCGAAGCTAAAAAAGGACTTCAAATAAACATTACAGTTCCGAGGTGGTAAATAATGATTCGAGTATTAATTGTAGATGATCATCAAATTGTAGGCGAAGGAACAAAGAGCATGATTGAATTAGAAGAAGATATGCAAGCAGAATATATTTTAAATGAACAGGAAGCACTTATAAAAAGTGATGCTACACCTTTTGACGTATACCTCTTGGATATGAATATGCCCAATTGTAGTGGTATTGAACTCGCCCAGAAAATATTACATATTCAAACAGATGCGAAAATCATTTTATATACAGGTTTTGAATACGTATCCCAATTCAATTTATTAATAAACTCTGGTATCAGCGGAATTATTAGTAAATCAGCTTCTCAGCAAGAGCTATTAATGGCAATTCGTGCAGCTGTAAACGGATATACTTTACTTCCTATTTCGTTATTACGTCAACTACGTACAGACGATATAACGACTCAACAACTTGAAAATAAAACCGCTCTTCTTACACAAAAAGAATTAGAAATCTTAGAATCCGTCTCTAAAGGAAGTAGCAATAAACAAATTGCTGATGAACTGTACATGAGTTCAAGAGCTGTAGAATACAACCTAACAAAAATCTTCAAAAAATTAAAAGTAGGATCACGCTCCGAAGCTTTAACAGAAGCAATGAGACAAGGCATTTTGAAAGTACACATATAAAATGAGACTTCCATCAGTTTGTTTTGTTTAACCCTCAAATAATGAGATAAATAAAAAAGTCCTAACCTACAAAACGTAAGTTAGGACTTTTTGACGCGCCCAGAGGGATTCGAACCCCCGGCAGACGTGGTACCGGAAACCACCGCTCTATCCGACTGAGCTATGGGCGCATGATTATAGAAAACACTTCATTTTCTTCTCATAATAATAGCAATAAAATCCATCTAAATCAATAAAAATATCCCCATAATACCTTATGCACCTTAGCTAAAAGCATATAAAATCTATTCCACCCCTAAATTTTCCAATCATAAATTCTCCCCAACTCACAAATTATAATCTTTGAATTGATATTCCAAAGGGGGCTTCATTCAATGACTGTAATTACAAAATTAAAGCAGACTGTTTCTGGATTAAAAAGTGCCCAAGCTAGCTTAGAGGGATTCGCTCTTGATACGGATAACCAACAAGCTAAGCAACTTTTCCAAACAGCTGCGCAGCAAACACAAACGATTATCGATTCTTTAAACCCACGTGTTGAAGAAGTCCAACAAGAAGAACCACAATACTCACAGCAATAACGAATCAATCTTGCTGTGAAATAGAAAAAGGATGATATGCAGTCATCCTTTTTCTATCACATTACATATTGCAATAGAAATGGAATGATAATTATGCGAAAACTCGGCCTCATAACCGCATTATTTGCACTTCTATTTAGCTCTTTTACCGGATGTGATAATAGTCCTTTAGATAAAAAAGTGAAAGAAGAAGCAAAACGAACGGAGAAAGAAAAAGGTCCAAAGTTAACAAAGACGAGTACGGAATCCTTTAATCAATCTATATCACAAGGAGCGAAGAAAAGAGCTCTCGCTATGGATGAAATTATAAAAAGCACAGCAGTGAATTCAAATTTAGATCTCTACATAGCAGTTACACCGGAGCATCACGAAAGGTTTGGATTAAAACCTCTTCGTAAAAAGCTTCAAAAGCAGCTAAGTGATGAGCATCCTACTTTCGATGTTCGTGTCAGTACAGATAAAAAAATCTTTATGTTACTCGAAAAACTCGAAAAAAAAATTAAGGAAAAAGAAGTATCTAAAGATGAAATTAATAAACAATTAAAATTCATTGGTAAAAAAATGGAGTCTAACACTTAACGCTTTTTAAAAGAAAAGGAAGGATTGCAATGTCTAGTAAAGATAAAAACTTAACCCCTGTACAACAGGAGTATAAAAAATTCGAACAAGAACGCGAACCGAAACGACCTGTCTTAAAAAATTGTATAAAAGCCTTTTTCGTCGGTGGTTTTATTTGCTTCATCGGACAACTCATTTCTACTTTTTACATCACATATTTTGATTTCACTGAACGCTCAGCAGGCAATCCAACAGTCGCAACTCTCATTTTCATCTCCATGTTACTAACTGGATTTGGTATATACGATCGTTTTGGACAGTTTGCCGGTGCTGGTACAGCTGTACCTGTTACTGGATTTGGTAACTCTGTTATTGCCGCATGTATTGAGCATCGAACGGAAGGATTTGTCCTTGGCGTTGGCGGCAATATGTTTAAACTAGCTGGTTCTGTTATTTTATTTGGTGTATTTTCCGCTTTCGTCATCGCACTTATTAAAACTATTCTCGTTCAATGGGGAGGGCTATAAATGTTACAAGGACATCGAACGTGGGTATTTGAAAACAAACCAGTCATTATCTCAACAGGGGTTGTCGGTGGACCATTTGAAGCAAAGGGGAACATCCCAGAAGACTTCGATATCCTTCATGAAGATTTATGGCTCGGACAAGATTCCTATGAAAAAGCACATAAGATTTTATTCGAAGAAGCTTGTAGTCGCGCTACTGAAAAAGCAGAACTTCGTAAAGATGATATTCAATTCGTACTCGCAGGAGATTTAATTAATCAAATTACTCCAACAAGCTTTGCTTGCCGCACACTTGGGACTCCTTATCTCGGATTATTCGGGGCTTGCTCTACTTCTATGGAAGGTTTAGCACTTGGGGCAAGTATCGTAAATGCAAAAGGTGCAAAATATTTATTAACTGGAGCTTCAAGCCATAATACAGCTGTAGAAAAACAGTTCCGCTACCCTACCGAATACGGTGGACAAAAGCCGCCTACTGCACAGTGGACAGTAACCGGAGCAGGAGCCGCTATTTTAAGCGATACTGGACACGGTCCAAGAGTAACCTCTGCAACAATCGGCCGAGTGGTTGATATGGGATTAACAGATCCGTTTAATATGGGAGGTGCAATGGCTCCAGCTGCCGTTGATACAATTGAAGCCCACTTACGCGAACGTCAAATTGATGCCTCTTACTACGATTTAATCGTAACGGGTGACCTCGGACATGTCGGTCGCGAAATTGCTTATGACTTACTACATAAACACGGAACGAAAGTAACGAGCGAACAGTTTCAAGATTGCGGGTTACTCATTTATAGAGAAGGGCAACCTGTTATCGCTGGTGCTAGCGGACCAGGATGTTCTGCAACGGTCGTGTACGGTCATTTATTAAACCGAATGAAAAGAGGAGAGTTCAAAAAAATACTTGTCGTTGCGACAGGCGCTTTACTATCTCCACTTACATTCCAACAAGAAGAAACAATTCCGTGTATCGCTCACGCCGTTTCGATTGAATTTGGAGGTGCAACGCAATGATTTTTTTCTGGGCTTTCGTCATTGGCGGACTTATATGTGTAATCGGCCAACTTATGTTTGATGTCGGCAAACTAACACCCGCTCATACAATGGCAACACTCGTCGTTGCCGGAGCTATATTAGATGGATTCAATTTGTATGAACCATTAATTGATTTCGCTGGAGCTGGGGCAACCGTACCTATTACAAGCTTCGGTAATGCCCTCGTTCATGGCGCAATGGAAGAAGCTGCAAAACATGGCATCGTTGGCGTTATTACCGGCATGTTTAAAGTAACGAGCGCCGGTGTATCAGCAGCTATTATTTTCGGCTTCATTGGAGCATTGTTATTCAAACCGAAAGGATAAGAGGTGTTTATATGACTGTTATTGCTAGCGTAAAAACTTGCCTCGCTAGTGTAAGGGGAGCTCAAGCAAGCTTAAGTTCCCTTTCGCTAAACTCTACAGACGATGAAGCAAAACGCGTATTTCATGAATGTATGTTAGAAATGGACAGCATCATCGCTGATTTACAGGATAGGGTTTCATTATTAGAACGTGAAGAACCTCAATATAAAGGGTTTTAAGTAGACTGGAGGAAATGACTATGTCTCACCTGCCGGAATGGACACTTGTTATCCTTCGCTCTGTATTCATATTAATCATTTTATTCACTATTACAAAGTGCTTAGGAAAAAGGCAAATCTCTCAGCTTTCCTTTTTTGAATACATAGCAGGAATGACAATTGGCGATATTGCCGCTCAAATAGCTACAGGGCTTGATCAAAAGTTTTTCCACGGTGTCTTTGCCATACTTATTTTCGCCTCAGTACCCTTCTTTGTCGGAATTCTCTCCCTAAAAAACAAAACGGCTAGAGATTTTTTTGAAGGGAAGTCTACAGTGTTAATAAAAGATGGCAAAGTACTTGAGGATAATTTAAAGAAAGAGAAATATACAAGTGATGAGTTACTTGAACTTCTTAGAGGAAATGGTGCATTCAGTATAGCTGAAGTCGAATTTGCTGTCTTAGAACCGAGTGGAGAATTAAATGTATTATTAAAGAAAGATTCTCAGCCACTTACAGCAAAAGATCTCGGTTTAAAAGTGCCAAATGAAAAAGAACCACAAACTGTTATTATGGATGGAAATGTACTAGATGAACCTCTTTCAGCAAGCGGACATAACCGTGCTTGGCTACATTCAGAATTAGAAAAAATCGGTGTTGTTATTGAAAATGTCTTCCTCGGTCAAGTGGATTCATACGGACAACTTACTATCGACATTTACAATGACAAACTCCAAATGCCTTCTCCTCAAAACAAACCTTTATTATTAGCATCTTTAAAAAAATGTCATGCTGATCTTGAACTATTTTCCCTAGAAACAAAGTCGAAGTCAGCAAGCGAAATGTATAGTAAAAACGCGAAACAAATCGAAAAGATTTTAAATAAAGTAACCTATCTTTTAAAAGACTAATTATCGAAAGAACGCTTCAGTTAAAAGGCGTTCTTTTCTTTTTTCTCCAGTTTTCGTAACGTTTAAATTTATGTAATTCGGTTATGATGTTGAAGATACATAAGCAGGGAATTTCGAAAACATAGCGAATATTTCATGGTACAACTACATATTTTTTTGATTTAAAGTGGTTTCGTTTGACCTTTATTGACCATAATTGTATTATAAGACTAAGAAAGCTTTATAAGGAGGAAATAACAGATGAATTTAATTCCTACAGTAATTGAACAAACAAATCGTGGAGAACGCGCTTACGATATTTACTCTCGACTATTAAAAGACCGCATCATTATGCTTGGTAGTGCAATTGATGACAACGTAGCTAACTCAATCGTTTCCCAGCTTTTATTCTTGGAATCTCAAGATCCAGAAAAAGATATTCACATCTACATCAACAGCCCTGGTGGTTCTATCACAGCGGGTATGGCAATCTATGATACAATGCAGTTTATTAAACCACAAGTATCAACAATCTGTATCGGTATGGCTGCATCTATGGGTGCATTCTTACTTGCAGCAGGTGAAAAAGGAAAACGTTATGCACTTCCAAACAGTGAAGTAATGATTCACCAACCACTTGGTGGAGCACAAGGTCAAGCGACTGAAATCGAAATCGCTGCAAAACGTATCCTATTCTTACGTGAAAAACTAAACCAAATTCTTGCTGACCGCACTGGTCAACCACTTGAAGTACTACAACGCGACACAGACCGCGACAACTTCATGACAGCAGAAAAAGCTTTAGAATACGGTTTAATCGATAAGATCTTTACAAATCGTTAATAACTAAAAGCGGAAGCGGCTCGTTCAGCTCTGACTGGCTAAGGTTCTTTCGCATAAAAGGCGCTTTTTGCCTTCTTATGCGGAAGGTTCTTAGACACGAAGAGCTAGCCGATGGAGCTAGATACATAAAAAAGCACCCTATTACAGGGCGCTTTTTTATTATCATGCATCTCCGTCCGGATACCCACCCTGGTATTCACCTAAATATATCAACGATTTTTCAATTATATCGAACAAAACTTAAATTATATCAACGATTTTTTTAATATATCAACGGTTCGACACAACATATCGATTTACCGACAATCTACGACAAGGACAAACCACCTACATACCCCCTATCCCGAAAACTCCCTTTAAGTAAACCGCAAAAACAAAAAGCTATCGCATATACGCGATAGCTTCTTATTGTACATATGCAGCTAATGCTTCTAAAGCCTCTTCTGCATCTGAACCTTCTGTTGTAATTGTTATCATGCTTCCAGTTCCAATTGCTAAGCTCATAATCCCCATTATGCTCTTTGCATTTACTGTCTTTCCATCTTTCTCGATGAAGATATCTGCATGAAAGCGATTTGCCTCTTGTACAAACAACGCAGCCGGACGTGCTTGTAAACCGTTTTTTAATGAAACCTGAACTCGTTTTTGAACCACAGCTCCATTTCCCCTTTAACCTCTTATTTTTTTACTAACGTTTCCCCCGCGCGTAATTTCTCTGCGATTTCATCGATTTTACGCAAACGATGATTAATACCCGACTTACTAATCTTCCCCCCGGATACCATCTCACCTAACTCTTTCAATGTTACATCTTGATAATCTCTTCGTAATTGTGCAATCTCTTGTAATTTATCCGGCAAAATATCAAGACCAACTGTCTCATCAATATAACGAATATTTTCAATCTGTCTTAGTGCTGCACCAATTGTTTTATTTAAATTAGCTGTTTCGCAGTTCACTAAACGATTTACAGAATTACGCATATCACGTACGATTCGAATATCTTCAAATCTTAAAAGTGCATTATGAGCACCTATAATATTTAAAAACTCTGTAATTTTTTCTGCTTCTTTCAAATACGTAATGTACCCTTTTCTTCTTTCCAACGTCTTACTATTTAAATCAAATCCGTTCATCAGTTCACATATAGCATCATTATGTTCCTTATATAACGAAAAGATTTCTAAATGATAAGATGATGTTTCTGGGTTATTTACTGAACCACCTGCTAAAAATGCGCCACGTAAGTACGATCGTTTACAACATTTCTTCTCAATCAATTCTTGTGATATATTTCGAATAAATGAAAAGTCATCTCGAACGATATGAAGATCAGCTAATATTTCGCGAGACTTCTCAACAAGCCGCACAATATATACATTATTTTTCTTCAAGCGCATTTTTTTACGGACAAGCAATTCTACCGTCACGTCATATCCTTTTTTCAAAAGCGTATAAATCCTTCTTGCAATTGCCGCATTTTCCGTTTGAATATCGATAGATAGACGACGGTTTGAAAAAGAAAGCGACCCGTTCATTCGAAGTAACGCTGATAATTCTGCTTTCTCACAGCATTCCTTCATCTCAAGATTCGTCAACTCTTTCTTTGTTTCTGATGCAAATGACACAGTCAACACCTCCTTATACGATTATTATGGAACAAAATTCTTGTCCTATATGAATGAGGAGCGCTACCTCAAACGAGGCAACGCATATTTATAACAATGAATATAAAATGGACGCTAACTTTAACGTATCATGCCTTACAACATGATCATCATACTTCGCTAATCCCTCTTGGATAACATCAATATTATTTTCAACAAAACGTTCTTCATCCACTACAACTGGTGTAGACATTTCTTCCTCATATGACTTGCGTAATTCACAAGGAATCTCACGGTTATTTACAATTGCAGTATTGATAAATGGTTGCCCTAAATGATCGTGTAACGCCTGCACATGATCAAAAGCAGTATATCCCATCGTTTCACCCGCTTGTGTCATAACGTTACATACATATACCTTCTTCGCCTTTGCAGCAAGAACAGCGTCTCCAATTTTGTTAACAACTAAATTGGGCAATATACTCGTATACAAACTTCCAGGACCGAAAACAAGTAAATCAGCTCGTTTAATTTCAGCCAATGTTTCATGCAATGGCTCTACATCTTCTGGAGTTAAAAAGACACGATTAATCTTCTTTCCGTAATAAGGAATCTTTGATTCACCTGTTACAATTTCCCCATCTTCAAGTTCCGCATGAAGTACCGCACTTTGATTCGCTGCTGGTAATACACGTCCTCTGACATTTAATACCTTACTTGTTTCTGTAATTGCATGGAAAAAGTCTCCTGTAATCGAGGTCATACCTGCCAACAATAGATTTCCTAACGCATGACCTTTCAGTCCGTCTCCTGTTGTGAAACGGTGCTGAAATAAAGCTTCCACCAGTGGCTCTACATCCGATAACGCAACAAGTACGTTACGGATGTCACCTGGAGGTGGAATTTCTAGCTCATCACGTAATCTACCCGAACTGCCACCATCATCAGCAATTGTAACAACTGCTGTAATATCAACAGGATATTGCTTTAATCCTCTTAATAAAACAGAGAGTCCAGTTCCGCCTCCCATGATGACAATTTTAGGCTTTCTCTCTTTTTTCATCCCTTAATGGCCCTTTCTCTTCTCCACATCACGATGAGATACATGAACACTATACTCTGGTTTCAAATGTTTCCCAAGGTATTCTGTAAGCGTAACAGAACGATGCTGTCCACCTGTACATCCAATTGCAATTACAAGTTGACTTTTGCCTTCTCTTTTATAATGAGGCAGCATGAAAGTAATCAGATCCGTCAACTTCTCTAAAAACTTATGTGTCTCATTAAATTTCAGTACATACGAAGAAACTTCTTCATCTAGTCCTGTTAATGGCTTCATATGTGGAATGTAATATGGATTTGGTAAAAAACGAACATCAAATACTAAATCTGCATCAATTGGAATACCGTACTTAAATCCAAATGACATAACATTTACACGAAATGCTTGCTCAGTTTCTGTTGAGAACAAGTGAACAATTTTTTCACGTAATTCTTTCGGTTTTAAATCCGATGTATCAAGCACAATATTCGCTCGTGCCTTCATATCTGTTAATAAATTACGCTCTGCTTCGATTCCCTTTAACGGCAAACCAGTTGGTGCAAGTGGATGCGAACGTCTCGTTTCTTTATAACGAGTTACAAGCGTACTATCTTTCGCATCTAAAAATAAAATATGAGGAATAATCCATGTACGTTCTGATAAATCATCAAGTGCTCCCCATAAATGTTCAAAAAACTCGCGGCCACGTAAATCAATACCAAGTGCCACTTTATTCATTTTCCCTTTTGAATCCGCCATAAGCTCAATAAACTTTGGCAATAACATCGGTGGTAAATTATCCACACAAAAATATCCTAAATCTTCAAAACTTTGTAAAGCTACTGTTTTTCCAGCTCCAGACATCCCTGTAATAATTACCATTTTTATATCATTATTCTCTGTCATTGTATCCTCTCCTTGACGGTTTAACTCGGATCTAATCGATATGAAAGCAACTCAAAATCTGGGGTATATACAAATGTACCGTAGATTATGCCATTTCCTTTAATTAAATAATCAATAATGTGATAATCTCCTGGCGCCATTGCTAAATCATCAATTTTATCAAATGTATGCCAACCAATGATGCCTTCTTCGCTCTCTAGTTTGTTTTCTCCTGCAAAATCTGTCGCTAAAAAGGAGAACATCATCCATTCAGAAACAACTTTATCACCTTCTTGGATGACAAAGGTGAAGACCCCCTTTAACGCTGGGTTTTTCAAATAAATACCTGTTTCTTCACGATACTCGCGAACAACGGAATCTCTTACAGTCTCACCACGCTCCATTTTCCCGCCTGGTGCAACCCACCAATTTCGGCGAGGTTTTTGGAGTAAGAGTACTTCATTATCTCTAATTAACACACAGTTTGTCACTCTTTGCATGTTTCTTCACCTCAGCTACTTGCAGTAAAATTCCTCACTGCATACTTCTTTCATTATACTATCAAAAACAGTTTGCTACAACGAAGGAGCCAGTCCTCTTTCGCTAAGCATATGCTACTCAGCAATTTTAAAAAAGCTTTCTATAACAAGCAATGTAAATGCTTATACTTTGAATGAATAGCATGAAAAATCCCCTTAACGATTTTTATCGCCAAGGGGATTAAAGCCCTTATTTCTTACCGAAATAAGTAACAATCACAAATCCTAAAATAAAGGTAATGATTGAACTTATAATTGAAAATCCGCCAGTCGGAATCCCAGGGAATACAATTACAATCGAACCGATTACAAGTCCAATAATTGCCGCAAATGTCATACTTTTATAACGATCTAATAAAAAACTAATGCCTTTACTACTTACAACAAATCCGACCATAACACCAGCACCGATAACCACGATTAAAGGTAAATTAAGTGTAGTTAAAGCGTTAATTGCTGTTGGATACACACCAATAATTAATAAAATAAACGATCCACTAATCCCAGGAAGCAGCATGGCCATACTAGCCATCCATCCTGCGAAAAATAAACCAATTGCATTTAAAATTGTTAACGTCGTAATCGGATCTGCTGCCTTATCTGGTTTAAAGAAAGCTGTAATCGCAACAAGAATTGCTGCAACTATTAATAAAACGATGTGCTTACCTTTAAACGACGACTTTGCATCAGCTTCCCTCATTAACATCGGTAATATACTAATAATTAAACCGAGGAAGAAAAATTGAGTCGGTTCATAATGATTTGCAAGTAAATATTTAATAACGTGACTTAACGTTAAAAATGCCGCTGCCACACCAGCTGCAAGGGGAATTAAAAATCCTAAATGTTTTTTCCATTCACGACTAAAGAATCCACTAATTGCCGCAAGCAATTGTTCATAAATCCCTAACACAACAGCGATTGTACCGCCGCTCACACCAGGAATTAAATCACTAACGCCCATACAAAATCCACGATATATATTACGCCATTCCATACTGAATAAATTCCTCATTTCTTATAGTGATTTTTTCCGTAAAGTCCAGTATATCAATAAGAAAGCTTATAATCCTTATATTTTTTGACAAAACTTTGACATTTTCACATAAAAAAAGAAGAAAGCTCCTGTCGGTAGCTTTCTTCTCACAAGGTATATTATCCCTTATTTTTCTGATACAGTTTTTAATTCCTCTAATAATTCTTCTACGTAATGTTGTGCACTTTGCGCTGCAATACTACCGTCACCTGTTGCAGTTACAATTTGACGAAGCATTTTTTCACGAACATCACCAGCTGCGAAAATACCAGGGATTTTCGTTTCCATACGCTCGTTCGTTTCAAGGTAACCATTTTCATTTGTAATACCTAGTTCAACAAATGGTTTTGATAAAGGTAACATACCGATGTATACGAATACGCCGTCAGTTTTGACTTCTTTCTCTTCTCCATTATTTACGTCCACAAGTGTTACACTTCCTACTTTACCACTTGCTTCGTTGATTTCTTTTATAGTGTGATTCCAAATGAAATCTACTTTTTCGTTTTGGAAAGCACGGTCTTGTAAAATTTTCTGTGCACGAAGCGTGTCACGACGGTGAACGATCGTTACTTTTGATGCGAAGCGTGTTAAGAACACACCCTCTTCAACAGCAGAATCTCCGCCACCAATTACGATAAGCTCTTTTCCTTTAAAGAATGCTCCGTCACATACTGCACAATATGATACACCGCGGCCGCCAAGTTCTGTTTCACCCGGTACACCAATTTTTTTATACTCTGCACCGCTTGCAACGATAATTGCACGTGCTTTATATTCTTTTTTACCAGCAATAATTGTTTTGTATTCTTTACCATCGATGACTTCTTTCACATCACCGTATGCATATTCAGCACCAAATTTCTTCGCATGCTCAAACATTTTATTTGATAAATCTGGTCCTAAAATAGACTCATAACCTGGGTAGTTTTCTACATCTTCCGTGTTTGCCATTTGGCCACCTGGAATACCACGCTCAAGCATTAATGTGCTTAAATTTGCACGAGATGTATATACTGCAGCTGTCATACCAGCTGGTCCTGCACCAATAATAACGACATCATAAATTTTTTCTTCTGACACACTATTCACTCCTATCCATTCCTACACAATTAAGTTACCCTCATTATACTGTTAGCATCATTTTTTTCCCAATGATTTGCTTATCTTATGTGTGCGTACGCTTAACAGCTTGCACATATTTTCGGACAGTCGCTACAGATACATTATATACATCTCCAAGCTCCGACTGTGTCATTTTATTTCCTTGTTCGCCGCGTACAATGTATTCAATCGCAGCTGACCAGCCGTACACATTTATAAATATGTCTCCAGATGTATATAAACGTATGAACGTACAAAACCAAAAGTGTAAACACTCTTCAATTAATTCATCATCTTTTTTCGTATAATTGTATAATGCATCCGCAATTCTCGCGCACTGCTCAAATTGCTGTAAATCAGCTGGAATACTCTTATGACTATTAAGTAAAAAGAAGTACTTTGCAAGTTGCGATACGATGGGAACACCATTCTTCGCTTGCGTTATATCAAAGAAGAATCCAACCTTCTCCGGCGTTGACAATTCATTCATTAAATATAAAGCTAGCATTTGTTCTTCTAGCGTCGCACTTTGCTGAAATGATTTTCGTAATTCTTCAAATAACACGTTTTGCCCTTCATCTGCTAAATTCAGCGCATTCCACGGTTCTTTTCCCTTTTTATCAGGATGTAATTCCACGACATATTGCCACATTTTTTCAGCTAGTTGCTGATCTTTCACCATATACGCAGAATATGCAAACCAATAATAAAAACTAACGTCTCCCTCATATCCTTGACGCTTTAATAGTTTGAACCACTTATATGCATGCTCGAAATAACCAATTGTTGCGAGTGTAGTTCCCAGTTTCAAACGATGTTCAAATGAAATCGGATATACCGAAACTAGCTGTCCCGCTAATGCCTCTACTTGTTTATGCTCTCCAATTGAATATAGAAAAATAAGCGTATTACAAAGCGCATGTATATTACCAGGGTTTTTCTCTAAAATCATTTCTGTTAACTTCAGTGCTTTGTCTACATTACCAGATTGAAAATGTGCAATGGCTAAATTATTATGACCTGACCAAAATTCCGGATAATCTTTCGTAACAATTTCTAATGTAGCAATTGCTTCTTCCAATTGTCCATTACGAATATAGCGATTCGCTTCTTCCTGCATAACAATTAAATCATCTTCATCTTCAATCTCTTCCGCACCCATTGCTTCTTCTTCCATAATCTCAAGAAGTTCTAATGTATCTTCTACGAATTCCTTCTCTTTTGCAACTTCTAAATAACGATCTGCATATTTCTTCGCCTGTTGAAATAACCCCATATATGCATAATTATTTGCAATAAAATAATAGCACTGTTCAAGTTCTGGATTAGATCTAACTAACTTTAAGAAGATTTGATTCGATTCTTGATATTCACCAGCCTCAGATAATACTGATGCTAATTGACATAAAATAAACGGCTCCTTCTCACTTTGTGCCGCTCTTCGAAAATATTTAATTGCATCTTGCAATTTTTGTCCTTTGTAAGCTCTCATCCCTTTTTTATAAAAGAAGTCCGCTAATTGATTAAAAGAGATAACTTGTCCGTTCTCCTTATATATCCTTTGATTTTTCCCCATATATCCTCCAGTTTTTTGTTTTCTTCGTTCACACATTCTTCTATCTATAAGTATAAACGATTCCGTAAAAAACAAAACAGTATATTATACTCAATTATTTCCTTTTTATTCATAAAAAAAGAGGAGAAATGTTACATTTTCACCATGAACCTTCTCTTGCGGTCATTTGCTCTTTCGTATAAATAATACGCATTGGATTTCCACCTACGAAAGCACCGCTCGGTACATCTCTATGAACAAGTGTGCCAGCTGAGACAGTCGCACCGTCTCCAATTTTCACACCTGGTAATATTGTTACATTCGCTCCAATCATCACTTCATTTCCAATGACGATTTCCCCAAGTCGATATTCACGAATTAAATATTCATGTGCTAAAAGCGTTGTGTTATAGCCAATAATCGAATTCTCTCCCACAGTTATCTTTTCTGGGAACATAATATCCGGCATTACCATAAGCGCAAATGATGTTTTCTTTCCTACTTTCATCCGTAAAAAAGTGCGGTACAACCAATTCTTCACAGATAAAAATGGCGTGTAACGTGCAATTTGGATAATAATAAAGTTTTTCATTACCTTCCAAAAAGACACTGTTTTATACACATTCCATAATGAATTTTCTCCTGAAACAGGATAGCGCGTTGTCCGTCGCACTTAGCTCGCTCCTCTACTAACTTACTTGGACCTTTATGAACGGTTCATATTAGACAAAATCGGTAGCAAATCACTCATTTTATCTAGCATAAAGTCCGGCTTGTAAGCCTCTAAATACGCTCTACCTTTCAACGTCCATGAAACCGCAGCTGTTTTCGTCCCCGCATTTTGACCACCGACAATATCATGATGATTATCCCCAACCATCAATGCTTCTTCTGGTTTTGCATCTAATAATTCAAGCGCTTTTTGAAGTGGCTCTGGATGTGGTTTCACATGCTCTACATCATCAATTGTCACGACAACATCAAAAAATTCATCAAGCTTTGACAACTGTAATCCCATCTCAACGGTTTGTCTCGCTTTCGTTGTAACAATACCAACTTTATAACCTTGCTTCTTCAACTCTCGAACTGTTTCATATACAGTTTCATATTCTTCTACTAATTCATCATGATGATCATGGTTAAATTCGCGATAACTTGTAATCATCTCTTCAACCTTACTTTCATCAATCTTACTGAAAGTATCATGCAAAGATGGACCGATAAATGGCAACACATCTTCACGCTTATATTGATTTGGATAATATGTATTTAAAGTATGTAAAAAAGAAGAAATAATAAGTTCGTTTGTATTAATTAAAGTTCCATCTAAATCAAATAAAACTGTATTTATTCTCATCGCCTTAGTCCTTTCGCCTTCCTGAATATGAAAGAAGCAGCATCTTATAATAAGATGCTACTTGTCTCTAATTTTCTAAATATCTTTTATCAGCTTGCCCCATTTTTCGTCTCACAATAATGAAAATAATAGAAATAACAACAAGTCCAATTGACATTACTTGTGCAATACGAAGTGGTCCTAGCATTAAACTATCTGTACGTAAGCCTTCTACGAAGAAGCGTCCTACTGAATACCAAATTAAATATGTGAAGAATAATTCCCCGCGACGTAAATTCACTTTTCTTAATGCAAGTAGTAAAATTACGCCTGCAAAATTCCATAATGATTCATATAAAAACGTCGGATGATAGTACACACCCTCAATATACATTTGATTAATAATAAAATCCGGTAAATGAAGACCTTCTAAAAACTGTCTCGTTACTTCATCACCATGCGCCTCTTGGTTCATAAAGTTTCCCCATCGGCCAATTGCTTGTCCTAGTAAAATACTTGGTGCAGCAATATCAGCCAACTTCCAGAAAGAAAGTCCGCGTCGTTTCGCAAAAAGAACACCTGTAATAACAGCCCCGATTAAACCACCATGAATCGCCAAACCACCTTGACGAATATTAATAATTTGACTCGGATTTTGTGCGTAATATTCCCATTCAAAAATAACATAGTACATTCTCGCAAAAAGAATAGCGATCGGTACTGCAATTAATACAAGGTCAACAAATGTATCTTTTGGAATACCTAGCCTTTCTCCCTCGCGAGTTGCCAGCCAAAGACCTAATAGCACACCTGTACCGATAATAATCCCGTACCAATACACAGGAAACGGCCCAAGTTGGATAGCTACACGGTCAAGCTGCGGTACAGAACCTAACAGCATATGTATGACCTCCCTCTCCAAAGTTTACTCCTGATTTCCTAACTCAATTGCACTCATTAATCGTTCAGAGAACTGCTGTGCTGCATTGACTCCCATACGTTTTAAACGGAAGTTCATCGCTGCTACTTCAATAATAACAGCCAAGTTTCGACCAGGACGAACTGGAAGTGTAATCTTCGTAAGCTCTGTATCAATAATTTTCATCTTCTCTTCATCAAGACCTAAGCGATCGTAATTTTTCTTTTGATCCCAAATTTCAAGATTAATAACAAGTGTAATACGCTTATAATTTCGCACTGCCCCTGCACCGAATAACGTCATAACGTTAATAATACCTAGACCACGAATTTCTAATAAATGCTCGATTAAATCTGGTGAGCTTCCGACTAACATGTCTTCATCTTCTTGACGAATTTCTACACTATCATCCGCAACAAGACGGTGACCACGCTTTACAAGCTCAAGAGCTGTCTCACTTTTACCAACACCACTTTGACCTGTAATTAAAACACCAACGCCGTAAATATCTACTAACACACCATGAACAGCTGTTGTTGGTGCTAACTTACCTTCTAAATAGTTTGTTAAACGACTTGATAATCTCGTTGTCGTTTGAGAAGAACGTAATAAAGGCATACCTGATTCACGTGATGCTTGTAATAACTCATCTGGTACATCTTGATTACGAGTTACAATAATACATGGCGTCTCCTCAGTACAAAGCGCTTTCATTCTCTCTTGTTTTTGCTCTGACGTTAACGTGTCAAAGAACGTAAGCTCCGTCTTTCCAAGAAGCTGCACACGATCTGCTGGATAGTATGTAAAAAATCCTGCCATTTCAATTCCAGGTCGTGATAAATCACTTGTATCAATTGGACGATGAATACCTTCTTCACCACTGATTAACTCCAATTGAAATTGTTCAATTAAATCTTTTGTCCTTACTTTCGGCATATGTATAAACCTCCACTCCGCTGCGGGTTCAGTCTCGTTTGATGTGAAATTCCATTCTATCGGATATTGTACCATTTTTTTCTGGAAACAAGAAATACGGTTTCTAATAAATAAAAAAAAACATTTCATACGAATAATGAAATGTTTTTCTTTTTGTCACTTTCTCTTTTTTTCATATAGAGGCTCAACAATTGCCTTTTCAATTATCATATTAAAAATTGAAATACAAATTGCCGCAACAATCGCTACACCAAATCCTGATATATTAAAAGCATCTCCTAATAATGAATCTGCTATTTTTAACGTAATCGCATTAATAACAATTAAGAAGAAGCCGAAAGTTACAACAGTAATTGGTAGCGTAATTAAAATTAAAAACGGCTTTACGAACACATTTAAAACCGCCAATATAATACTCGCAATAATTGCAGTTTGTATATTTGCTACGTAAAATGCATCTGGTGCAATCCCTTTTAAAAGTCCCGATACAGCGATTAACACAACGCTATTTACAAGAAGTGATACAATCCATCTCATTTCGTCACACATCCTTTTAAACATATATATTTCATCATACGCTAATAGATAATAAACGCAAGTATGATACGAACACTTATACCAACTTATTCTATCTTTCATGCTTGTATACCTACTAACACTTCCTCGCAAAATAAGGACCACACCACCTATGTTCATGAGTTTTTACAAAGGTCCAAGTGAAATCTTTATCTACGATATAGATTTCACCTTTATACGCATCGTCCCTCTCACACAATATATCATCCATATGTAACAAACTCGCATCCTTTATTAACAGTACCTCATCACAGTGTTGATAGAAAATGTAGCAATCCTTTTTCACTTCATTATGAAACGCGTTCTTTGCTTCTTTCCCCTCTAAACACTTCTTTTTCTCATAACTAAATATGTGCCATAGATAACCACATGCATACCTATCTCCATACAGAAAGATGTCTTCCTTTTCCTCATCACTTAAATGATTTGCAAAGTTATCCTCCCAGCGCTTGCGAAAATAAACACCCCAACTTTGAAACTCTCTTACCTTCATGTTTTTCTTTCTTAAAACATCTGTAAACTCCATCTTCTCCCCCTATGAACGAAAAACCGAGTGCCATTTCCACTCGGTTTTTCGTAATACACTTATTGAGATAACTCTACTTCTTTTATTTTCTCTTTCATTCTTGCTTTATCACGATTTAAAATCTCTTTTAAATACTTACCTGTGTATGAGCGCTCTTCTTTCACTACTTGCTCTGGCGTTCCGGAAGCAACGATTTGTCCACCTTTATCTCCGCCCTCTGGTCCAAGGTCAACGATATAATCAGCTGTTTTAATTACATCTAAATTATGTTCAATTACAAGTACGGTCTCACCGCTCTCAACAAGACGTTGCAGCACTTCTAGAAGACGTGCAATATCATGCGCATGCAAACCAGTCGTTGGCTCATCTAAAATGTATAACGTACGACCTGTAGAACGACGGTGTAATTCAGAAGCTAATTTCACACGCTGTGCTTCCCCACCAGATAATGTTGTTGCTGGTTGACCTAATTTCATATAACCAAGCCCAACATCTACAAGCGTTTGAAGTTTACGCTTAATTTTAGGAATATTGGCGAAGAATTCTACTCCATCTTCAATTGTCATCCCTAACACTTCAGAAATATTCTTATCTTTATATTTCACTTCTAACGTTTCACGATTATATCGTTTACCGTGACAAACTTCACACGGAACATACACATCTGGTAGGAAATGCATTTCGATTTTAATAATTCCATCACCACGGCACGCTTCACAACGGCCACCTTTTACGTTAAAGCTGAAACGTCCTTTTTGATATCCGCGCACTTTCGCTTCATTCGTTTGTGCAAACACATCACGAATATCATCGAATACACCTGTGTACGTCGCTGGATTAGAACGTGGTGTACGACCAATTGGTGATTGATCAATATCAATTACCTTATCTAAATGTTCAAGACCTTTAATCTCTTTATGAGTACCTGGCTTCGCTTTCGCTTTATATAACTTTTGAGCTAGCGATTTATATAGTACTTCATTAATCATCGTACTTTTACCAGAACCAGATACCCCTGTTACCGCTACAAACGTACCGAGTGGGAATGACATTTTCGCATTCTTTAAGTTATTCTCTTTTGCGCCGACAATCTCTACTTTACGTCCATCACCTTTACGTCTTTCAAGTGGAACTGGAATAAACTCTTTACCACTTAAATACTTCCCTGTTAATGAATTCTCATCTTGCATAACTTCAGCCGGCGTCCCCGCTGAAACGACCTGTCCACCATGAATACCTGCACCAGGCCCTATATCAAGTAAATAGTCAGCAGCCATCATCGTATCTTCATCATGTTCAACAACGATTAACGTATTGCCTAAATCACGCATTTCTTGCAATGTACGAATAAGACGATCGTTATCACGCTGGTGTAAACCAATTGAAGGCTCATCAAGAATATAAAGTACGCCAGTTAGACGAGAACCAATTTGCGTCGCTAAACGAATACGCTGCGCCTCACCACCTGATAAAGTTCCTGCGGCACGGCTTAACGTTAAATAATCTAAACCAACGTTCACTAAGAACCCAACGCGCTCCTGAATTTCTCTTAAAATTAAATGAGCTATTTTTTGTTGCTTCTCCGTTAGCTCTACATTCGAGAAGAATTCTTGTACTTCTTGAACTGAATACTTCGTTACGTCAGCAATCGTTTTATTGCCAACAAATACAGCTAAACTCTCAGGCTTTAAGCGTCCACCTTTACACTTTGGACAAGCTTGTTCTGCCATATACTTTTCCATTTGCTCACGAATGTAATCGGAACTCGTTTCACGATAACGACGTTCAATGTTTGGAATAACACCTTCAAATAAAATCTCATTTTCCTTTACTTGACCAAATTCATTTACATAGCGGAAATAAACTTTCTCTTCTCCGCTTCCGTACAACACTTTATCAAATAAATCTTTCGGTATATCTTTCACAGGCATATCCATATCAACGCCGTAGTGATTACATACAGATTGTAAAAGTTGTGGATAGTATTGTGAACTTGTCGGTTCCCAAGGTGCAATCGCATGTTCATTTAATGATAAATCCCAGTTCGGGATAACAAGCTCTAAATCTACCTCTAGCTTTGAACCAAGTCCATCACAAGAAGGACATGCTCCGAACGGACTATTGAATGAGAACATACGCGGCTCTAATTCTCCAATTGAAAAACCACAATGCGGACAAGCGTGATGCTCACTAAACAGAAGTTCCTCTTCTCCCATAACATCGATTAACACTCGTCCCCCGCCAAGCTTTAATGCACTTTCAAGTGAATCAGCAAGACGGCTTGCGATCCCTTCTTTTACAACAATACGGTCAATTACAACTTCAATGGAATGCTTCTTATTTTTATCTAACGCAATATCTTCAGATACATCAAGCATTTCACCGTCAACGCGAACACGAACATAACCTTGCTTCTTAATATCTTCAAGTACTTTTACATGCGCACCTTTACGCCCAGAAACAATAGGTGCTAACACTTGTAATTTCGTACGTTCAGGATATTCAAGAACGCGGTCTACCATCTGTTCTACTGTTTGTGACGTAATTTCAATGCCATGATTCGGACAAATTGGCGTACCAATTCGTGCAAATAATAAACGTAAGTAATCATAAATCTCCGTTACCGTTCCAACAGTTGAACGTGGGTTACGACTCGTCGTTTTTTGATCGATTGAAATTGCTGGTGATAATCCTTCAATCGTGTCCACATCCGGCTTATCCATTTGTCCTAAAAACTGGCGCGCATACGCAGATAACGATTCTACGTATCTGCGCTGCCCTTCTGCATAAATCGTATCAAATGCTAATGATGATTTCCCCGAACCAGATAATCCCGTTACAACGACAAGCTGATTTCTCGGAATGGTTACATCAATATTTTTTAAGTTATGTGCTCTAGCACCTTTTACAACGATAAAATCCTTGCTCTTACTCACTTTTTTCACCCTTCCGCTTTTAATTCTAATAGTAAATCTCTTAGTTCAGCTGCACGCTCGAAGTCTAACGCTTTTGCTGCTTCTTTCATTTCTGCTTCCATCTTCGCAATTGTCTTTTCGCGCTCTTTTTTCGTCATTTTCTTAGCAGGAGTTGCTTCGTATGTTTCTGTCTCTTCAGCAGCTGTCGTTGCACGGATAACATCACGAACGCCTTTTTGAATCGTTTTCGGCGTAATACCATGCTCTTCATTGTAAGCTTCTTGTATACTACGACGACGCTTCGTTTCTTCAATCGCAATTCCCATAGATTTCGTTATACGATCTGCATACATAATAACGCGGCCGTTTTCATTACGCGCGGCACGACCGATTGTTTGAATTAATGAACGTTCTGAACGCAAGAACCCTTCCTTATCAGCATCTAAAATAGCTACAAGTGATACTTCCGGAATATCTAATCCTTCTCGCAATAAGTTAATGCCGACAAGTACATCAAATTTACCAAGGCGAAGATCGCGGATAATTTCAATACGTTCTAACGTTTTAATTTCAGAGTGAAGATAGTTAACTTTAATTCCTACATCTTTTAAGTAATCCGTTAAATCCTCTGACATTTTCTTCGTTAACGTCGTAATTAATACACGTTCATTTTTTGCAATACGATCTTGAATCTCTCCTAATAAATCGTCAATTTGCCCTTCAATTGGTCGTATATCAATTGGTGGATCTAAAAGCCCTGTTGGACGAATAATTTGTTCTATTACTTCTGGCGACTGCTCTAACTCATACGGTCCTGGCGTTGCTGAAACATAAATAACTTGATTCGTTTTCTCTTCAAACTCATCGAATGTGAGCGGTCTATTATCTAAAGCTGACGGCAGACGGAATCCATGATCCACAAGCACTTGCTTACGCGCTTGGTCCCCGTTATACATCGCTCTTACTTGCGGTACTGATACGTGCGATTCATCCATAACGATTAAGAAATCTTTCGGGAAATAGTCTAATAGCGTATACGGCGTTGCCCCCGCTGGACGAAGTGTTAAATGACGGGAGTAGTTTTCAATACCTGAACAAAATCCCATCTCGCGCATCATTTCTAAATCATAACGTGTACGCTGTTCTATACGCTGCGCTTCTAACAACTTGCCGTTATCATTTAATTCCTTTAAACGCTCTTCTAATTCTTTTTCGATATTTTCAATAGCGACCTTCATCTTTTCTTCACGTGTAACGAAGTGAGATGCTGGGAAGATTGCTACATGATCACGTTCTGCTAATACTTCACCTGTTAACGCATTTACTTCACGAATACGATCGATTTCATCACCGAAAAATTCGATTCGAATACAATGCTCATCAAGTGATGCCGGGAAGATTTCAACTACATCTCCTCGCACACGGAATGTACCACGCTTGAAATCAATATCATTACGTCCATACTGTACATCAACAAGTTCACGAAGCAATTGATTACGGTCTTTTTCCATACCAACTCGAAGCGAAACAACTAGCTCGCGGTATTCTTCTGGAGAACCTAAGCCATATATACACGAAACACTCGCAACGATAATTACATCGTCCCGTTCAAATAATGCAGACGTTGCCGAGTGACGCAATTTATCAATTTCATCATTAATCTGCGCATCTTTTTCAATAAACGTATCTGTTTGTGGTACATACGCTTCTGGCTGATAATAATCGTAGTAACTAACAAAATATTCAACTGCATTATTCGGGAAAAAGTCTTTCAACTCACTATATAACTGCCCTGCTAACGTTTTATTATGAGCCATAACAAGTGTTGGCTTTTGCACTTCTTTAATGACATTTGAAATCGTAAATGTCTTACCCGTTCCTGTTGCTCCAAGCAACACTTGCTTTTTCTTTCCACTATTAATTCCCTCTACAAGCTTCTCTATAGCTACCGGCTGATCACCTTGCGGGGAATACGCTGAGACAATTTCAAATTGACGTTCCAAGAAAATCCGACCTCCTCATAAAAATCTGTATTATTATTTTACCACGAATACCTATAAAAAACCTAAAAAAACGAACAGATATTCGGTAAAGTTTTCGACAATATACACATAGAAAAAGGAAGGAGTAAATACTTCCTTCCTCTACTAATTCTATTTTTTAGATACATATACTAAGTCATATCCATTGCGCCCAGCTTCATTCATACAATCTGTTAACCGATAAGTACTTTCTGATTCGCGCAGCTCTTTAACAATACTTTTACAACTATCTTTATGTAACCCTTTATCCTTCCCAGCAAATTTGTCTTTTCTATTATCTGACACATAAAATATATCGTTCCCACTATACTCTAACGTTTGAAAAATCGGATCCCCTTCAAGGGTATACTGTACAATTCTTATTTTATCAACTTCCCTTTGCTCGACATTCAAAACGAACTTTTCAAATTTATCTAGATTGGAAATCCTGGTTCCCTTTACAATGACATCGTTCTTCTTATCAATTGTAGTGTTAGATGGTGAGCATGCTACTAAACTAAAGAGAAATAGACATATAAAGCTGGTTCTTTTTTCTATTGTCATCCTCTCCTATAAAAATTATTTGTATACCCAAAAGCTACTTTCAACTATGAAAGTAGCTTTTCTTTTCCTTTCTCCTTCTTCGGAAAAATCACATATGAAAATGAAATTGCTGTATCAACTAAAATTACAATCGCCCACACTTGGCTCACGCGACTTGCAGCTTTATTTAAAACGATTCCCGATTCTAACCAATTACCCCATTGTTCAAATGGAATAAATCCATACGCGAAGAAAAAGAATATGTGCACACCAACGAATAAAACAAGATGTAATACCCAATTTTTTATTTCCTGCTTTGCATAGGCCATGCCTGTTAATTCTACCTGTTCTTCAATAATAGGCGCCGGTTCATTACGCCATTTCGCAACTGATTTTTGTGCAAATATATCAAGCTTCTTCAAATCCTTTTTCCCGTAGAAAACTGCATACAATAAAATAATTACAGTAATAATTTGAAAGTTAGAGAACTTTCCTGTTTGATAATAGTCCACTACTCCTAAAGTTAAAATAAACACTTCATTTACGAGGAGTACAATTCCCATAATAAAACTCGCCTTTTTCAAACGGAATCCGTAGCGAAGTAAAAAGAAACCGATAGCTGATAACCAAAATACAATTTCTGCTCCAATTAAAAAATACCAACGATATTCTGCGAGTATGCTCATTTATCCTTCTCCCTTTCATCATAAATACGAAAAGCCTCATCCATATACACTAAAAGTTCTTCTTCAATTGGATACATGCTCATTTTCTGTGAATCTTCCTTCGATTTTCTAACTTCCCATAACTTATCTAAAAACGCTTCATCACCATTGGCCATCTCTAAACACTTCTGCATTAATCTCTTCATTGCCCCTTGTACCTCATCACTAGTAGCTTCTTTACCGTCTTTCATAAAAGTGCGTAATTGCTTTAATAAATCTACCCATTCTAAAACATTCGGATCTTCCTTACTCATGTTTGGTAAATTATGAAGCAATTTTTGTTCTTCCTTTGAAAACACTTCATTTTGAAATATTTCACGTATACAAGAAGACTGCTTCGAAAGCTGAATCAGTTCAAACATAACTTTCCAATCGAGTTCTCCCTCCACATCTACCGAATAAACAACTGCTTGTAAAACACTCTCCATTCGATTAAATTTCTTTTGTTCTTCCTGTACAAACCGAAGTTGTTTTTCAAGCGAATTTTTTAAATCCAGCTCACCTTTTACTAACATATTCGCAGTTTCTTTTAATGAAAATCCCATTTCTTTCAAAAATAAAATTTGTTGCAAACGAATAACGTCATTTTCACTATATAACCGATGTCCACCCTCTGTTTTTCCGCTCGGCTTTAATAAATCTATTTGATCATAATAACGTAGTGTACGTACTGTAACCCCTGTTTCTCTCGTCAATTGTTGTATTGAAATCACTACCATCACCTCTTCCCTTTCATTATAAAAGATGACGTTACGTAACTTTCAAGCGTTTTGTAAAAAAAATACAAAAAGCTGTTTATACAAAGTGTATAAACAGCTTTTATGGAAATAACCCCTTTTGTATGGCGCGCCCACAAAATAAAATAAGTGCTCCAACAACAACACTCGTTGCCGTTTTATGATAATGGGCTAATAATAATAAATAATACGATAAACCTACAGTACCAATCATAATACAAATGCTCGGCACTGGATTACGAGAAAAGTTTTGCATTCCCCAAAGAAGCGAAAATATAGCTGTAGCGACACATAACACCGGTAATCCCATCCCAGTTCCCCTTTTTCTATCTATTATTCTTTGTTGCTAACACACTCGTTGATGCCGTACTTATTAATAAACCAAAACCAATCCTTATATATTTAAACGTTTACTCTAATTGAAATCTCTCAAGCTTATCATTTATTTTCTTTCCCCTTACTCCAGCGTAAAGATTTCCTCCACCTTCACTCCAAAATATTTGGCGATTTTTAAAGATAACTCTAGACTCGGGTTGTAATGGTGGTTTTCAATCGCTACGATTGTCTGCCGCGTCACTTGCATCGCCTTTGCCATTTCAACTTGCGTTATATGATGTTGCTTTCTTAATTCTTTAATTTTATTTTTTACACCCATAGGATCCACCTTCAAAAGTAAAGATATCTTTACTTGAATTATAAATATTTTCCAGTTACAAGTAAAGATATCTTTACAAATTTTAGAAAAATATTTCATTGAACATCTACTCTAACAAAGTACAAGAGTAATTCAATTTATATCAGCGATTTTTTTAATATATCAGTGCAACTTAAATTATATCGGCGATTTCCCAAATATATCAGCGCAACTCCATTTATATCAGCGATTTTTCAAATATATCGACATCCGTAGCGCTACTATAATCATAAGAAAAAGCTGTCCCCAAATACCTTCGGGAACAGCTTTCTCCTCTACTACATAAATCCTAACGCATATACAAGAACGTATCCAAGAACCGATAAGCAAACCGAGCCAATCAGCCCTGCCACGAATGCTTTACTTCCTAATTTACGGAACGTTTTAAACTCTACATTTAAACCGAGCCCTGCCATCGCCATTGCGATAAGCATGTAAGCAAGAACAACAATGTATCCCGCAACAACTTCTGGAATAATCCCGAGTGAATGCACTGCACTCATCGCTAAGAACCCGAAAATGAACCATGGTATTGGAAGTTCGCGCCACGATTTCTTTTCTTTGCTACCTTCACTCTTACCAAACCATAGACCAATTAAAATCGCTACTGGCACAAGCATTGCTACGCGCGTTAACTTCACAATAACTGCGATGTCTACAGCAGTACTTCCTCCTGGCGCCGCAGCTGCGATGACATGAGCGATTTCATGAAGCGTCGCACCTGAGAATACACCATAACCGTACGGAGATAAACCAAGCACTGGATATAATAACGTATAAATAAGCGTAAATATGGTACCTAAAATCGCGATGATTGCTGCCCCAACTGCTGTTTCATCGTCCTTCGCTTTCACTTGCGGTGCAATTGCCACGACCGCGGCTGCGCCGCAAATTGCCGTACCGCATGCTGTTAAAATCCCAAGTTTCTTTTCTACTTTAAATACTTTCGTTAGTCCGTATACAACAAAAATAGTAAATGTAATAACAACCGCCGCGATGACCAATACTTTCGGTCCCGCCTTCGCAATATCAACAAGATTTAATCGCATTCCAAGTAAGATGATCCCAAAGCGCAGCAACTTCTTACTCGCAAAGTTCGTTCCTGCTATCGCCTCGTGAGGAACTCCAATTGCAGCGCGCCAAACCATCCCAATTAGAATAGCAATTACTAATTGTCCCATAATATTTAAAAATGGAAGCTCTGCTAAATATTTCGCGGCAATTGCGATTAATAATGTAATCCCAATTCCTTGCGAAAATCCAAAACGCTTCTTCTTTTGTATAACAAGTGTTTGTTCCATTTTGAACCACTCCAATAATCGTATTGGAACATGCATGTTCTTTCTACTTACATTATAAGAGAGTTTCTATAATAAGTTTAATACCAATACCAAATCTCTATCATCAGAAATACTTATGATAAGATGATAGAAAAAGAAAGGAGCCCATTATATGAACGTAGACATTTTAAAAATTTTTGTTACTGTCGTTGAACAGAAACACTTCTCCCGTGCAGCAGAATTATTAAACCTTTCACAGCCTGGAGTAAGTATGCATATACGCAACTTAGAAAACGAATTTGGCACTACGCTTATTCAACGCTCCCCGAAGCACGTCCAAGTTACTGAAGCTGGAAACATATTATATATACATGCAAAGCAAATGCTCTCTCTTTACGAAGATGCTAAACAAGAAATTAATGAACTACATAACGTTGTAACAGGAACACTTCGCATTGGTGCTAGTTTTACAATTGGCGAATACTTACTTCCAAAAATACTGGCTAACTATGCGAATGAAAATCCACACGTCGAAGTTCATACTTTCATCTCAAATACAGAAGACGTTTTGCAAAGCCTTCGCTCTAATCAAATTGATATCGGCCTAGTGGAAGGACAAGTCGTATACGCCGACGTAGATGTTGAAACATTTATGCAAGATGAAATGAAGCTCGTCGTCCCGCCAAATCATCCATTACTCCACACAAATGAAATAAATGAAAGTACACTCCAAGATCAAGTATGGGTATTAAGAGAAAGTGGTTCTGGTACACGCGCTTATAGTGACCGCTTTATTCATCAACACCATTTAAAAATGAAACGATTCTTTACATTCAGTAGTATCCAAAGCGTAAAGGAAGCTGTTAGTGCCGGGCTTGGCATCGCTATCCTTTCTGATTGGACTGTACGGAAAGAGCTATTAGCAAAAGAACTATTCCACGTCGAAGTTCCAAATGAACAACTAATCCGTCCGTTTTCCATCGTGCGCGGTAAATATTTCATTCCATCTAAAGCCATTCAAGTGTTCTTAAATCATGTAGATTCTTTTGCGAAAAAACAGAGTTGACCTTCACATTAGTGTGAAGGTTTACAATACATGTAAAAGGAGTGAAATACATTGCGAATTGGAGAATTATCAAAAGAAACTGGCGTTAGTGAAAGATCACTAAGACATTACGAAGAAAAGGGCTTACTCCCTTCTAAGCGCCTTGCAAATGGCTACCGTGATTTTGATGAAAGTGCCATCGAAAAAGTGGAGCTTATTCAAATGTACTTACAAATTGGCTTAAATTTAGAAGAGACGGCAAGGATGCTGCGCTGCCTTGAAATTGAACCGCACCTGTACGACAATCCGTGCAGCAGTATCCTTACACTTTACGAAGATAAACTCAATGAAGTAACAAAGCAAATCACATTACTTTCCAACATCCAAACGAATTTGCAAAAACACGTTTCACTCCTAAAACATGCAAAAGAAAAGGAGTGATTACATGTTTGTTATACATGGCAGTTCAAGACAAAACGGAAATACAGAAGCTTTAACACATATGATGATAGAGGACATTGAAACAGAACAAATTTATTTGCGTGATCATACCGTCTATCCTATTACAGACCAACGTCATGATGCAGAAGGATTCCAATCCGTAAATGATGACTATGAGCAGTTAACCAAACGCATGCTAGAGCACGACACGATTATCTTTGCTACACCATTATATTGGTACGGAATGAGTGGACATATGAAAAACTTTGTTGATCGCTGGTCACAAAGCTTGCGCGATACATCTCTTCATTTCAAAGAAAAAATGAAAGGCAAAAAAATGTATGTTGTCATCGTTGGCGGGGATAATCCAAAGCTAAAAGCATTACCGCTTATTGCTCAATTCCAATATATCTTTGATTTTGTTGGTTCTTCATTTGAAGGTTATGTTATTGGAGATGCGAATGGACTGGATGAAATTAAAAACGATGCTGAGGCGCTGGCAAAAGCACAATTGTATAATAATAAATTCAAAAATAGCGAACAGAAATAAGTTTGACAAACCCTTTTGTATGCGCATACAATAAAAGTAATATTATGAAAGGAAGGTACTTTGACCAATGAAGTTCTAATTCTCTTATTTATTTCATCCATCACAAATAGTGAACAAAAATGATGAAAACTAGCAGGGGATTAGTCTGTCCATTTGTCGATACTTTCTTTCGAAACGATCATGTAAAAAATCGTTTATTTATGTACGATTTTTTACATACAAGGGCGACGTTTATCCTCTCTAGTGAAACTAGGGAGGTTTTTTTATGACTATTTTATTCGCACGTAATATTGAAAAGAGCTTTGGTGATCGCACACTATTTACATTACCATCACTGGAAATTCAAGCACAGGATCGCATAGGAATTGTCGGAGTCAACGGAGCTGGTAAATCTACGTTATTACAAATATTAAGTAAAGAAATAGAAGCTGACAGAGGCATAGTAACTCATCATAGTTCTATCGCCATCATTCCTCAGCTCAGCGAAGAACTACCAGAAACCGCTTCTTCTCTCGCAAAAGGAAAATGGAGTATTTCAAACGTTACCGACGCAATGAGCGGCGGTGAACGAATGCGACTAAAGATTGCGCATGCTCTCGAACAAAATGCAGGCATTTTATTCGCTGATGAACCAACAAGCCACTTAGATATGGTCGGTACAGAGCAATTAGAAAAGGCACTTTCATCTTATAAAGGGGCACTTGTTTTAATATCGCATGACCGTGAATTTCTAGATAATATATGTACCAAAATTATTGAAATTGAAGACGGTATTATTCAAGAGTACAAAGGTAATTATTCAAACTATCGAAAACAAAAAGAACGTGAACGAATACAAAAACAAGCAGAATATGAGCAATATATACAAGAAAAAAATCGTTTAGAACAGTCCATTCTACAAAGAAAGCAACGTGCTTCTAACATGACAAAAATCCCAACACGGTTCAGTTCATCTGAATCTAGACTTTATAGGTTAAGTGGGGCTCATGGCCAAGAACAGGTTAGTAAAGCAGCAAAAGCATTAGAGACACGTCTCGAAAAACTAGAAAAGAAGGAAAAGCCAAAGGATCTTTCTCAAGCTCAATTTGACGTGCAATACCATACACCCATTCATAGTAAGGTAGCAGTACAATTCAATAAAGCAACAAAGAAAATAGGCGACCGTATACTATTTAAAAATATGAATGGAACTATTGCCCCTGGTGCAAAGCTTGCCGTTTTAGGGGCAAATGGAAGCGGCAAAACCACTTTGTTCAACATGCTTCTCACAAACGAGCGTGGCATGCAGCTATCGAAAAGTTGTAAAATTGGATACTTCGAACAAACATTATCTATTTTAAAAACAGATAAAACCATTTTAGAAAATGTTCTAGAAGAAACAAACTATACAGAAGCATTCGTTCGCACAATACTTGCACGACTTCTATTCCGCCGTGAGGATGTTCATAAACCTGTGCACGTTTTAAGCGGGGGTGAACGAATGAAGGTTGCACTCGCAAAAGTATTTTTAGGAAACTATAATCTGCTTCTGCTAGATGAACCGACAAACTATTTAGACTTAGCGACGCAAGAAGAATTAGAAACCATGTTACAAGAATATCCTGGCACAATACTTTTCATTAGCCATGACCGTGCCTTTATTCGCTCTGTTGCAGACCATATTCTACAAGTAGATGAGAGTGAACCAAGAATCTTCCACGGTAATTACGAACAATACACAAAAAGAACCACCGGAGATTCTGTAAACGTTACTGAGCAAGAATTGTTACGATTACAAACAAAATTAACAGAAGTCATCGGCCGGATTTCCATTCCAAATCATCACGATGACATCACATCTCTCGAACAAGAATACGCAAAATTATTAACTCAAATTCAAAAATGTAAAGAAGCACTCTAATGTCTTCCCTATATATCGACGGGGCATTCCACATTTCCCAAGAAATATTGAATCTTCGACATAGAATACAAAAAGCCGTGCATCAGCACGGCTTTTCATTTTAGATACGGACAGCAGTCCCGCTCACAGCAACCATTAGCATTCCTTCGCGAACTACCTCGTAATCCACGTCGATACCAACAATTGCATTTGCATTTTTTTGTCTTGCAAAAGTTTTCATCTCTTCCATTGCGATGTCGCGTGCTTCTTTTAATTTACTTTCATAAGCACCCGCACGACCGCCGACAACGTCACGGACGGAGGCGAAAAGGTCACGAACGATATTCGCGCCCATAATCGCTTCTCCATTGACAATATCGATGTACTCAATAATTTCTTTTCCTTGAATTGTAGACGTTGTTGTTACAATCATACTTTATAGCCTCCCATATGAGATTTTCACCTACTTATGGTGCACTAATTCTGTACAAATTATATTTACGAACTAAACTGAGCTTCGTATAACCTACTGTATCCTCCACCTTGCTCAATTAATTCATTATGTGAACCTTGTTCTGCAATACCATCTTTATTTACAACAACGATGCGATCTGCATTTTTAATCGTTGCAAGTCTGTGAGCGATAACTAATGTTGTACGGCCAACAGATAGCTCCGCAAGCGATTTTTGAATCGCAAGTTCTGTCTCTGTATCTAATGCAGAAGTTGCTTCATCCAATATTAAAATTGGGGGGTTTTTCAAGAACATACGAGCAATAGCTAGACGCTGCTTTTGTCCACCTGAAAGTTTCACGCCGCGCTCACCGATAACAGTATCTAAACCGTCCGGCTGTGAGTAAATTAAATCTTCTAATTGCGCACGTTTTACTGCCTGCCAAATTTCAGCTTCTGATGCTTTTAAATTTCCGTAAGCGATATTTTCACGAATTGTTCCTGAGAATAAGAACACGTCTTGCTGCACAATTCCAATTTGCTTACGAAGTGAAGATAATGTCATATCTTTCGTATCAATTCCATCAATTTGAATCGATCCAGATGATTGCTCATAAAAACGTGGTAATAGGCTACATAACGTCGTTTTCCCAGCTCCTGATGGTCCAACGAACGCAACTGTTTCACCTGCATGTATTTTCAAACTAATGTCATTTAAAATCGGTTCTTTGTTTTCATATCCGAACGTAATGTTGTTATATTGAATATCACCGTGTACATGCTTCACTTCCATTGCATCTTTAGAGTCTACAATGTCAGGCTCTGTTTCAAGAAGCTCTACATATCTTTTAAAACCGGCGATTCCTTTCGGATAGCTTTCGATTACCGCGTTAATTTTTTCAATTGGGCGGAAGAAAATATTCGTTAATAGAACGAATCCGATAAATCCACCGTACGTTAATTCTCCTTGCAGCACAAACCATGTACCGCATATTAAGACGAAGAGCGTTACGAGACGCATGAGCATATAACTAATCGACGAATTTAACGCCATAATTTTATACGCCATTAATTTTGTTGTACGGAAACGAGCGTTGTTAACAGCAAATTGCTCTTTCTCAAACTTTTCATTTCCGAATGCTTGTACAACGCGAATACCACCAACATTGTTCTCAATGCATGCATTAAAATCAGCAACGTCTGAGAATAAACGTCTAAATGTACCTGTCATTTTTTTATTAAAGTAAAGTGCTAACCATAATAGGAATGGAATGACGAAGAACGTTAATAACGCTAACTTCCAGTTGATCATCATCATAAATGAGAATGCCCCAACTAAAGTCATTACGGCGATAAATAGATCTTCTGGTCCATGGTGAGCAATTTCCCCAATTTCCATTAAATCGTTTGTAAGGCGTGAAATTAAATGACCTGTTTTATTATTATCAAAAAATCTGAATGATAGCTTTTGAATATGATCAAATAATTTCTGCCTCATATCTGTTTCAATGTTAACACCAAGCATATGTCCCCAATATGTAACGACATATTGTAAGCCTGCATTTAACATATAAACTGCGAGTAAACCGAAACAAGCCCATAAAATAAGCGTCCAGTTTTGCCCTGGCAATAACTTATCAATAAATTGATTTACGATAAGCGGGAAGCCGAGTTCTAATAATCCTGCGACAACCGCACAAGAAAAGTCGAGTATAAATAAACCTTTATACGGTTTATAGTACGAGAAAAATTTACGCAGCATATCTTACCTCCATTTTCCAAAATTAAAAAGACTCCCTAAATGATAACCATTATCAAATAATTATTCAAGTTATCCGTCTATGAAACTGAAAATAAGCTTTGCGATAGTTGTCGTTTTTTGCTGGAAAGTCGATATATTCGAATAATCCCCGATATATTTCGAGTTGCGCTGATATATTTGCAAAATCGCCGATATATTTCAAGTTGCGCTGATATATTCGGAAAATCGCCGATATAAATTTCATTTACTAACTACTCTCCCATCTCCCAAAAACAAAAAAGGTACCACCACAAGGTGATACCATTCCTTCTATTACATCGCTTCCGAATCCCACTCATGCTCCTGTTCAACGAATACAATACCTAATTCGTGATGTCCACCAGCATATAATGCAGTTTGTGCAAGACGAAGCTCACCATTTGTATCTAATACTTCTAATTTACAAAATGCTCCTGTCGTCTTCGTTTGAAGCGCATCATAAAATTCCTCGGCGCTTTTTGGGATGACTCCATTTACTTTCGTAATAATTTCTCCAGGCAGTAATTTCAGCTCTGCTCCAATTGTATTTGGAATTGTATCTAGTACAACGAGCCCATCATTGCGTGCAGCAAAATACGCTGGTCTTGTTTCATCGGCAATTTTTTCTTGCATCGAAATTGTGAAACGCCCAAGCATAGCAACTCCCATCGCGATAATTGCAAGTACGTGCCACCAGTAACTTGCGATTCCTAAAACGAGCACAAGTCCTGCTAATCCGTACACACGTCTTCCTGTAAATAATAAAGCTTCCGTCGGCTCATAACTTCTAATCCTTCTCATAAATCCAATTAAAAATGGAACGAGGAATAGAGAATATGTATTTGAACCTATTGAAACGACAGGCCACCATGAAATAAACTGCGTTACCGCATCACCCGGTACAAGAATAAAAATAGGAACGATCCATAAACGCTTTGATTCGTGTAAACCAATCTTTAATCCACGCTTCCCCTGCCTAAGCCTCGGCGTCGAATATCCTACTGCGTTTTTCGAAATCAATAAGCCTTCTACAATAAGCATAACGCCTAGTAAAATAACAAGGGATACAATGGTACTCTCTTCACCTTCTCGAAGCTGTAAAAAGGAAACTGGTAGCTTAGAAGATAATAGAACACATACAATCGCAATGCTAAATGTATAAGCCGCCGATAAATATCGATACATAGCCGTTAATCCAAATAGTAACGTCCAAATTAAAATGGCCCATAAGCTTGCTTTAGAAACAACAAGTCCAAGCCCAATCGTAATAATAGATACTACTAATCCGTATCCAATCCCTGCAAATAGGGAGGTTCGCAGTTCAAACCAAATATCATAAACTTTAAAAGAAAAATCTTTTCGTTCTCTTAACATACGTAAGTATCCAACGAAGATACTACTTATTACAAATATATAGACAGCAGGGTGTAAGAAAAAACGTCCAACTGCCCGCATTATTTCAAAAATCCACGCCTCCACGAACTCATTCACCACCATTTATATCATTCTTTCTTTTTATATTATCATAACTAAACAAACGTTTGTTTAACACAAAAAAATACAGGCAGCAAACTGCCTGTATTTCTTCTTATTTTGCCATTAATTTTAATGCTGACTGTAATTGTAAATCATTTTCTCCAGAACGGATTTTTTCAATAATTTTAGTTTGAATCGCTTCAGCTGTCTTTTTATCAAGCTGTCCTGTCGCTTCCATTTCATTTGCATTTTGGAATGCTTTCAAAGCCGATTCTGTCTCTTTACTAAAGTATCCATCTTCACGACCTGGTACATAACCTAAGCTCTTAAGCATTTCCTGAGCATGTTTTACTTGTACATCATTTGAATTGTATGAAAGTGTTTTTTCAATTTGAATTGGTGTCGCATGATAATAATTTGGTTGCTTCACTTCTACTGTTGGCGCGATTCCTTTTTTATGAATCCAGTTCCCATCCGGCGTTAACCATTTAAACATCGTTAATTTAATGTTGCTGCCGTCTTTAAATGGAACAGCTTGCTGGACAGTACCTTTACCAAATGTCTTTTCACCAATTAAATCGTATCCTTCTCCTTCTTTTAGCGCACCCGCTAAAATCTCTGAAGCAGAAGCACTTCCATTATCAATTAATACTGAAATTGGATATGGTTTTCTCTCTTTCAGTTCCGTAGAGAATTTCTTCTTCTCACCATTTCGCTGCTCTACTTGTAGCATCGGCTTTTTATTCGTCATAATTTCCCCTAGTATATCTTCTACACTATTTAAGTAGCCACCAGGATTACCACGCACGTCAATAACTAAGCCTTTTATATTTTTCTTCTCTAACTCTTTTAACTGATCCTTAAATTCTTTCGCTGTATTTTCAGCAAAAGAAGTGATTTGCATATAACCGATATCTTTTCCGCTCTCTTGCTTCACAGAACTAAACACTGTAAAGATCGGAATCTTTTCACGCTTAATTTTAAATACAATCGGATCAGTTACTCCCGCACGTTTAATTTCAATTGCGACAGTCGTTCCCTTTTTACCACGAATTTTTAATACTGCTTCTTCACGTGATAAGTCTTTCACACTGTTTCCATCTACAGATAAAATTTGGTCATTCGGTTTAATTCCTATCTTTTCTGCTGGTGAACCTTTAATTGGCGATACGATAATAAGCTTACCGTCCGTCTTGTTCACCTCAGCCCCAATCCCCTCTAATTCGGGATCAAGCGATTCACTAAACTGTTTGGCTGTTTCTTTATCCATATACGTGGAATAAGGGTCCTTCAGCGTAGACAACATACCTTGTATTGCACCTTCAACTAACTTTTCATCTTTCACGTCTTCCACATAACGTGAATCAATTAGTGCATACGCCTCATTAATTTTTGCCAAATTCCCTTGCGCAGTGCTAGCATTCCCACTCGAAATTGTTTGCGTTACTTCTGATGGGTTAACCCCAAATACAGACATGCCTGCAAACATTCCGCCAGCACCAATTAAAAATGCAACAACCATTCCAATAATTGCAACTCTACGTTTCAATGCGGAATTCCCCTTTCCAAAACACACAGGTGGTGTAGCAAAAGGCATCACACAGTGTGTGATGCCTTTACCTATTTCTACTATATGATAAGCTTGTACGAATTATGTTTGCAACTTTTTATACTTTTAAGAAGCGACGAATTGACATTACACTTCCCCACATACCGATTAAAGCACCGATTAACACTAGTAAACCAGCTAATTGGAATACGAACGGACTGTATGGTAGAAGCTCGAAAATTGTTCCGCCAAGTTTTTCATTAAACACACCTTGCAACGAATTATACGTAATTAGAATTAGGCCAATTGGAATAATTGATCCTAATACTCCTAAGAATAATCCCTCTAGCAAGAATGGCCAACGAATAAACCAGTTTGTTGCACCAACAAGTTTCATAATTTCAATTTCTGTACTACGAGCATAAATTGTAATTTTAATTGTATTAGAGATTAAGAACATCGCTGTGAATAAAAGACCAGCAATTAACGCAATCCCAATGTTACGACCAGTTTTTACAGTATCAAATAATCGTTCAACTTGTCCTTTTCCGTACTGAACATTACTAACAAACTGCATTTTTTCAACCTTCTTCGCGATTGTCGCTGTATCGGTTGGTTCTTTCGCTTTTACAACGAATACGTTTTTAAGTGGGTTATCTTGTTCAAATAACTCAAACGTTTTTCCACTATCACCTAAGCTTTTAATTAAACGTTTTAACTCTTCTTCTTTAGAAGAATATTTAATAGAATCTACTTTTGCAATCTTACTCATATCTTCTTCTAATTTCTTTTGATCCGCTTCTTTTGCAGCTGGATCAATGTGTACACGAATCTCTACATCTTGCTCTACTTTCGTCGCAAAATGGTTCATATTCATAATCGCTGTTAAAAAGACACCTACAAGTAATAATGTAACTGTTACTGCACTAACAGAAGCAAATGTCATCCATCCGTTACGTGATAGATTCTTTACACCTTCTCGCAAATGTCGACTAAGGGTCTTAGCCTTCATATCCGTATCCTCCCTCAATCTCATCTCGAACAATTTTTCCGCCTTCAATCGCGATTACACGATGACGGATTGTATTTACGATATCTGCATTATGCGTCGCCATAACAATCGTTGTGCCGCGCTCATTAATGCGAGTAAAAATATTCATAATATCAAGAGCTGTTTCAATATCTAAGTTACCTGTTGGCTCATCGGCAATTACAACCTTTGGTCTATTTACAATTGCTCTTGCAATAGCCACACGTTGTTGCTCCCCGCCCGAAAGCTCACTTGGAAGTGCGTCTGCACGATCTTCAAGGCCTACAAGACCTAGAACTTCTGTTACACGCTCACGAATTGCATCCGGTTCTTCTTCAATTACTTCTAAAGCAAACGAAACATTCTCATATACCGTTAACTTAGGTAGCAATTTGAAATCTTGGAAAATCACGCCTAATTGACGACGAAAATACGGAACGTCTCTTTCTGCCAATGTTTCGATAGTAAGTCCATTTACATTAATAGATCCTGTAGATGGTTTCTCTTCACGATACATCATTTTAATAAATGTAGATTTTCCGGCTCCACTCGGTCCAACTACGTATACGAATTCACCTTGTTTAATGTTAACTGTAAGACCAGCAATGGCTTTCATACCATTCGGGTACTCCTTATAAACATTCGTCATTTTTATCATTATTTATCACCCAATACTTAATGATTTTTTTCGAAATACTTTTCTGTACATCTGAAAACAAAAGACATCCTTCATTTTCATTTAGTCATCCTTGTTGAAGATAGTTTACTTATGCTTTCTCATAAGCAATACCACTCTATGTAATATATTTCAGCAAAATTCTACAAACCCCATTGTAACATCAAACGGTTTCCAATTTGGATACATTTTTGTTACAGTTATGTTACATACCAGAAAAAAGGAAAACGAGTTGACTATATTATCAACTCGTCCATTTCACCTTTTTTATTTATGTTCAGCTAACCATTCAGACACTTTTTTCGCATCTTCACCTTGAATAAGTCCTGGTGACATTGAACCGCGGCCTTTTTTAATAATCTCTTCGATATCTGCAGCGTCGTACTTACCGCCTACTTTTCTTAAATCAGGTCCAGTTGCCCCTGATAAATCTGTTGCGTGACATCCCGCACAACTTCTTTGGAAAATTTGTTCTGCGCTGTCTGTACTTGCAGACTGTTTCGAAGACTTACTCTCTTCTTTATTTCCGCATGCTCCTAAAGCAAAAACAACCGATGTCCCTAGCGCAATAGCCAACAATTTCTTTTTCACTTCTATCGCTCCCCATTGTTGATATTCTTTTTATTCCTAACACACTCATTTTCATTATAAGCATTATCTTTATATAGAAAAACTAAGGTGTATTTCATATTCCTCAAAAATACAGTGAGAACCTTGATAAAATAAAGCTTTCATAAGTTGTTTCAATTCTGTGAACAACTTAAAAAACTTCTATAAAGCATCCTTTTTAAAAGGAAAATTAGAAAAGTTCTATATAAATCTTTACCATATTACCGCTCTATTTTACTATTCTCTACTTTTTACAAAACAATATACAGCATTGTAATCTACATATAATCCCATCAAAAAGAGAAGTTGTCGTTTCCAACTTCTCTTCCTCTTTACTTCATCTATAAAAATAAAATCAAATTCTTTATATCCTCTATTGTCCTCAGCATGCGCCAACAATTTCGTTGGCTTTTTTTCGCTTATTAGATGCGAGAACGTAAGTAAGCATCAATAAATGGATCAATCTCTCCATCCATAACAGCTTGTACGTTACCAACCTCCGTATTTGTACGATGGTCTTTTACAAGAGAATACGGGTGGAATACGTAAGAACGGATTTGGCTACCCCATCCGATTTCTTTTTGCTCTCCGCGAATTTCATCTAATTCTGCTTGTTGCTCTTCTAGTTTCTTTTGATATAATTTCGCTTTTAACATTTTCATCGCATGCTCACGGTTTTTAATTTGAGAACGCTCCGACTGACATGTTACAACCGTATTTGTCGGTGTATGTGTAATACGAACTGCTGAATCTGTCGTATTTACGTGCTGTCCACCAGCTCCACTTGCTCGGTACGTATCAATTTTTAAATCTTCTGTACGTACTTCGATTTCAACTTCATCATTGAACTCTGGTACAACTTCACAAGATACGAATGATGTATGACGACGCCCTGAAGAATCGAATGGTGAAATACGTACAAGACGATGTACACCTTTCTCTGCTTTTAAGTAACCGTAAGCGTTATGACCTTTAATTAATAAAGTTACACTCTTAATACCAGCTTCATCACCTGGTAAATAGTCAACCGTTTCTACTTTGAATCCGCGTTTTTCAGCCCAGCGTGTGTACATACGTAATAGCATAGAACCCCAGTCTTGTGACTCAGTTCCACCTGCACCTGGATGTAATTCTAAAATCGCATTATTTTTATCATAAGGATCACTTAATAGTAACTGAAGCTCATACTCATTCATTTCTTGAATTAAGCCTTTTACTTCTGATTCTAATTCCTCATGTAAATCTTCATCATACTCTTCTTTTAAAAGCTCATGCGTGATTTCTAAATTTTCGAACGTCTCATCTAATTGACGGAACTTTCCAACCATATCTTTTAACGCATTCGCTTCATTAATTACAGCTTGTGCGCCTTGTTGGTCATCCCAAAATCCTGCGCCCATCATTTTCTCTTCTAATTCTGCAATTTGTTTCTCCTTAGTAGGGAGGTCAAAGAGACCCCCTAAAAGCCGCTAATCGCTTAGCCATTTTCTCTAATTCCTGTCTAATTTCTACTAATTCCATTTCCTTCACCTCTATGTAATTGCTGTTACTTTCGTATGAAAACAAGGGAAACTCTCTCCACTTATTACGGAGAGAGTTTAATCCTTCTTAATTATACATTTTTGATATAAAAGTTTGCAAAACAGCCTAAGCTACCGTCCTATATTACTGAACGATACCACAGCAGTTTTTATATTTTTTACCGCTACCACATTTACATAAATCGTTGCGGCCCACTTGGTCACCTTTTACAACTGGCTTTTTCTTTGCTTCTTCGCCATCGCTAGAAGGATGAACAGCTTCACCTTGAACAACTTCTTGACGTTCTAAGTTTTGTTCAATTTCAGCTTTCATAATGTAACGAGAAATTTCCTCTTCAATAGAAGCAACCATTGACTCGAACATCGCGAATCCTTCCATTTGGTACTCACGAAGTGGATCGATTTGACCGTAAGCACGTAAATGAATACCTTCACGAAGGTGATCCATCGCATCAATATGCTCTGTCCATTTCGTATCTACAACGCGGAATACAACAACCTTCTCAAACTCACGCATTTGCTCTTCTGGCATAAGCTTTTCTTTTTCATTGTATCGCTCAATTAATTTCGCAATAATTGGCTCGCTCATTTCCTCAGGAGCAAGGCGACGTAATTCTTCTTCTTTTACATCTCCGTCTTGAAGAAGGTTTGTATTTAAGTAGTCAACAAGACCTTTAATGTTCCAATCTTCTTCAATTTCCTCTTGTGTATGAAGAGCAACAGCACGTTCTACTGTAGATTTCATCATACCTTCAATAATGCCGCGTAAGTTGTCAGACTCCATTACCTCTTGACGCTGTTTGTAAATAACTTCACGTTGCTGACGAAGTACATCATCATATTGCAGTAACTGCTTACGTGCATCATAGTTATTTCCTTCAACACGTTTTTGTGCAGATTCTACCGCACGAGAAACCATTTTACTTTCAATCGGCTGAGAATCATCCATACCAAGGCGGTCCATCATTGCTTTCATATTATCTGAACCAAATCGGCGCATTAATTCATCTTCCATCGATAAGTAGAATTGCGTAACACCAGGGTCCCCTTGACGACCAGCACGACCACGTAACTGATTATCAATACGACGACTTTCGTGACGCTCTGTACCGATAACTGCTAAACCAACGTTTTTCACATCGTCTCCAAGCTTAATATCTGTACCACGACCTGCCATGTTCGTCGCGATTGTTACAGCACCTTTCATACCAGCCTCTGCAATGATATCTGCTTCACGAGCATGGTTTTTCGCATTTAAGATGTTATGACGTACACCTTTACGCGTTAACATTTTTGAAATAAGCTCTGAAGTTTCAATTGCAACTGTACCTACAAGAACAGGTTGTCCTTTTTTATGACGATTTACAATATCCTCAACAACAGCATTGAACTTACCTTCCATTGATTTAAAGATTAAATCGGCACGATCATCACGAATAATCGGTTTGTTTGTCGGAATTACAATAACGTTCATATTGTAAATGTTACGGAATTCCTCTTCCTCTGTTTTCGCTGTACCAGTCATACCAGATAATTTTTCATACATACGGAAGTAGTTCTGGAATGTAATTGTTGCAAGCGTCATGCTTTCATTTTGAATTTCTACACCTTCTTTTGCTTCAATCGCTTGGTGTAATCCTTCGCTATAACGACGACCTTTCATAAGACGACCAGTGAATTGGTCTACAATTACGATTTCGCCTTCTTGTACAACATAATCTGTATCACGATGCATAACAACGTGTGCACGAAGCCCCTGATTAATATGGTGAAGAAGTGCTACATGTTTTAAATCGAATAAGTTTTCAATATGGAAAGCTTTCTCTGCTTTCGTAATACCATCTTCTGTTAGCATTACATTTTTCGTTTTCACATCAAATGAATAATCTTTTTCATTTTCTAACGTACGAACAAATGCATTTGCAAACATGTATAGCTCTGTTGATTTTTGAGCTTGTCCTGAAATAATAAGCGGCGTACGTGCTTCATCGACTAAAATAGAATCGACTTCATCGATAATAGCAAAGTGAAGTGGACGTTGAACGCACTGCTCTTTATATAAAACCATGTTATCACGTAAGTAATCGAATCCAAGCTCATTATTTGTGCTATACGTAATATCAGCAGCATAAGCCTCTTGTTTCTCTTCGCGTGACATACTATTTAAGTTAATTCCTACCGTTAAGCCAAGGAACTCATGAAGTTGTCCCATTTCGCTCGCATCACGTTGTGCTAAATATTCATTGACTGTAACAACGTGAACACCTTTTCCTGTTAAAGCATTTAAATATACAGGTAATGTAGATGTTAACGTTTTACCTTCACCCGTTTTCATCTCAGAAATATTCCCTTCATGTAAGGCAATACCACCCATTAACTGTACGCCATATGGACGCATTCCAAGAACACGAGTTGCCGCTTCGCGAACAACTGCAAAAGCTTCAGGTAGTAAATCATCTACTGTTTCACCTTTTGTTAGACGTTCTTTAAATTCAAGCGTCTTTCCTTTTAATTGTTCATCAGTTAGTGGCTTAATAGATGACTCTAATGCATCAATTTGCTCAACTGTCTTTTGCATACGTTTAATTTGGCGTTGATTTACATCAAACACCTTTTTTAAAATACCGATCATAGGAAATACGCTCCTCTTTTTATTAAAATAAAACTTCCGATTGTTTTTCTTTTTCTCTATTACAATCAGTCGTTATAAAAATCAAATGTATGTTATGCCAATTTTTCTCCTAATTAAAAAAACTAAAATGTATATACCTAATGATAATTGTAACACTTGTCTTATAACTATGACAACAATCGGCCGATTGTCTCGTTCTAAATTAAGAAAAGTTTTTTAAAAATCTATTTTCAGCAAAAAAAGCGCAGCCTCATTTGGCTGCGCTTTCGAATTATTATTTAGTTTCGATTAAACCGTATTTCCCATCTTTACGGCCATATACAACATTAGTTTCGTTTGTATCAGCATTTGTGAAGACGAAGAAATTATGTCCTAGCATATCCATTTGTAGGATTGCCTCTTCAACGTCCATCGGCTTTAAATCGAATCGTTTTGTACGTACAAGTTCTAATTCATCTTCTTCTACCTCATCCAAAACAGCTACTGCTTCTGGAAGGATAAAGTTCGTTTTTATAGAACCTTTCTCACGTAACTTACGATTTACTTTTGTTTTATGTTTACGAATTTGTCGCTCAATTTTATCAACTACTAAATCGATAGCAGCGTACATATCGCTATTAGTTTCTTCTGCACGAAGTAATAAATCAGTAAATGGAATTGTTACCTCGACACGTTGCTTGTCAGAGTATACTTTTAAATTAACTTTAATCTCTGGGAATGTATCAAAATAACGCTCTAACTTACTTAGTTTTTTCTCTACATATTCCTTTAATGCTGGAGTTACTTCAATATTTTCACCACGAATGTTGAATTTCATAGATGAATTCCTCCTTTCAAGCCTATGTACTATAATTTCGACATTGGCTTAAAAACTCCTTCTAACTTTTTTAAAAAAATTAGTGGAATTGCGATTTTTTTATCGTTTTTTGTTGAAATGAAAAGATGCATCGTTTCTATCTTTATTTTATCCTATTAACATCGTGAATAACGAATATTTCTGTGGACAATTCGTTACAGAAAAGAAACAACTTTTTGACAACTTACCCTATAACAAAAACCCCTTGCGAAAAACAAGAGGTTCTACTACATATATATAACGTTGCCACAAACGCAGCTTTCTCTTCCCAAAACAATATACCCTACAGTTTCACAACATTAGCTGCTTGTGGTCCACGTGCTCCATCTACAATGTCAAACTCTACTTGTTGCCCTTCTTCCAATGACTTATACCCATCTTGTTGAATAGCAGAAAAATGGACAAATACATCGTCACCATCTTCACGCTCAATAAACCCAAATCCCTTTTCTGCATTGAACCATTTCACTCTTCCTTGCATGTTCATTCCATTCCCTTCACTCTAAAAATCAGGGTATTCGCCCCATATTTTGACTATAACGAATGACAACATATGAAGTCAAAGAAGACTTATCGCCTTTTTCTTATCCCTTTCGACACTGCCATATTAACTTCTACAAAGTGTCAAACTAGATACTTCCCTTGCCCCTCTTTCATATAACAAACTTCCGATTTGCCTGACCGTAATCCCTGTCGTATACACGTCATCAACGAGTAAAATATGTTGCCCAGAAAACATCTCTTCTCCCTGAAAATAAAAAGGATTGCTTCCTGACACCCTTTCTTTACGTGTCTTCTTACTTTGCTTTTCTGTTTCCCTTCTTCTTAATGATGGATAAGAAATTTTGACAGGCAAACAAGTTGCTAATAACTCAGCTTGATTAAAACCACGTTCAACTTCCCTTTCCTTACTAAGCGGAACAGCGATAACAGTTGAAACATTGGCAAAACACTTTTGAAATAAACTTCGAAAAGGACGATAAAAAATGTGCACTAACTCTGCATCCCCCCGAAACTTAAACTGCGCTACTATTTCTTTCATCTCATCATCATACATATATAACGAACGGTTTTTAAAAGAACGATACTTCTCCTCTTTCATCCACCTTATACAATCTATACAAATACCGTCTTCTTGAAATGAGGCAGGAACAAATTCTAAAGGTCGCCCGCACTCCATGCAAATTTCTCCTATAATATAGGAAAGTTTCTGCTCACATCTATCACATATATATTTTCTATGACACTTTACAAAAAAAGTGTACCAACTAACCTTTTCTACAAAACACTCATCACAAAGTAAACAATGCATTAATCGATCAATCCTTGTTCTTTCGCATTTTTATTCATACCTTGAATATGTTTTTTCGCGCGCACCATCGCCTTTGTCTTGCCATAGTGAAAATAAATGACCTCTCCATACGGTGCTTCAAAGCTCCGCCCTGCTCGGCCCGCAATTTGTACGAGCGCACTTTCTGAAAATATTTCTTCTTCCGCCCCTAAAACTGCAACTTGCAAATTTTTCACCGTTACGCCTCGCTCTAAAATTGTCGTTGTAACTAATAATGGGATTTCTCCCTTTCTGAACGCTGCGACTTTCTCTTTTCTCATCGGATCTTCTGCATGTACCCCTTCAACTTTATTATGCAATGATTTCAATAACGAGCTTATTTCTTCTATATATCGTACATGGGGAACGAATAAAAAAACAGGATACTTTTTGTTTAAGTGCATCTTTAACCATTGTAGTAAAACTCGAGGAATTCTTTCACGGTTGAGGCTTTTCTTCCAATTTCCGCACCAGCAAAATAGAGGAACTGGCAACGGATGACGGTGATATCGTCCAGAAACAATAACACCTTTTTGTTCACCTTTTCTAAATTTTCGCTTCCACGTTTCATCTGGAGTCGCAGTTAAATAAATACGCGCCGCTTTTTCTTTCATCGCTTGTTTTACCGCGTACTGTAACATTTGATCTGCACAATATGGAAAAGCATCTATCTCATCTACAACTATGACATGAAACGCCCTATAATAACGTAATAATTGATGCGTGGTCGCAACGACTAATACTGCATCTTTTTCTTTATCTACACTCCCTCCATATAAAGCCACTACCTTTATATATGGAAATACTTCTTGTAATCTCGGTGCTAATTCCAAAACAACATCCGTTCTTGGCGTTGCGATACAAACTCTTTCTCCTTTTTGAAGCGCTTCGTTAATACCGTAAAACAACATCTCTGTTTTCCCAGCCCCGCATACAGCCCAAATAAAAAATGATTCTTTTTGCTTAATAGCCTCTATAACTCCTTGCGCCGCCAAATTCTGGCCAGTAGACAACGTCCCGTTCCACTGTAACAAATTTGAATTCTTTTCTCTCTTTCTTTCAGCAATCCCGCGAACAAGTACAGTACATTCACTTACTCTCCCCATCGTTATACACTTCCGGCAATATGTGCACACTTTACTGCACCTTTTACATAAAAACGACGCAAATAGCCGCCGATCTACATTTCCACAGCGTTGGCACATATATTTAGAATTCTTCTTTTTTACACCTTGTACACATACGATCTCTCCCTTCTTTTTCAAATCGTTTAATTTCCTCTGTAAATCTGAAGAAAGTTCTTCTAATAGCAACTGTTTCCCCGCTACCATCAACAATCACCTCCAGCACTACTATAAACCTTTCTCATCATCTCGTAAAAACTCAAAAAAGCCGATAACCTACTTATAAAATAGTAAGCTATCGACTTTATACACGTTTTTTATTCTTTTATAAATCCTAGAATCGACCGTATCCTAAGAAATGTTTTTGGTTATACGAACTGTTAATATCACCGTACGCAATTCCTTTATCACTAGCATGAATCATTTGGCCATTACCAACATAAATACCAATGTGAGATGGACCTGCTTTATAAGTACCTTGGAAGAATACTAAGTCTCCTGGTTGTGGGCTATCTACTTTAGAAACTGAGTTCCAGTAACCCCTAACGTCTTGACGACCTACACCAAAGATGTAAGAAATGAATCCACTACAATCAAAACCACCGTTTGATGGGGATGCACTTCCCCAAACATATGGTAAACCTAAGTAGCTTTGTGCTTTACCAATTACGCCACCCACATTTGGAGCTGCCTTTTTCTCTTCTTGTTTAGGTGCTTCTTTCTTAGGCTCTTCTTTTTTTGGTTCTTCTTTTTTAGGCTCTTCTTTTTGAGCTTGTCCACCATTGTTTGCTGGTGCAGCTTGCTCTGCAGGTGCTTGTGCTGGCTGAGCTTGCGCAGCTTTAGCAGCTTGCTCTGCTTGTTTTTGAGCAGCAGCTTCTTGTGCAGCTTTTGCTTGTGCTTCTTCTTCTGCAATGCGTTGTAATTGCAGTGCTTGTTTCTCAAGCTCTTTCAATTGACCTTCCGTACTTGTCATTGAAGTTACAACCGTATCCATTTTACCGCTTAAATCGTTTACTGCTGTTGCTTTTTTCTCTTTTTCAGCGTCAAGTTCTTTCTTAGCAGTTTCAATTTGAGCTTGTGCTTCTTTTAATTCTTTTTGTTTCTCTTTTACCGTTGCAACATCTTTTTTCACACTAGCTTGGTCTTCTTGTTGTGTTTTCATGATATCTTCATCAGACTCAAGAATTTTAGAAACAGAAGTTAAACGATCAACTAAATCTGCAACGTTTTTAGAGTTTACAAGAACTTCTGTTACAACGTTCGTATTTGGTTGTTCTTGAAGTGCAACTAAACGCTTTCTTAATAGCTCTTCACGTTTTGCAATCTTTGTTTGTAATTCTGCAATATCTTTATTTTTCTTTTCAATTAATTGCTCAGTATCAGAAACTTTTTTCATTGTTTCATCAAGCTTTGCAGCATTCTCTTGAACAGATTTATCTAAACCTTGAATTGTTTTGTTTAAGTCATTCATTTGCTTTTGTAATTCATCACGTTCTTGTTGTTGTTTATGTAAAGTGTCATTTTGTGTGTTAATTTGTGATTTCACGTCAGAAATTTTATCTTCTGCAAATACATTTGGTGTTAGCCCAGAAAACATTAATCCTGCAACTAATGCACAAGATGCCATTTTTAGCTTTTTCATTTTATTTTTTACACCGCTTTCTTTTTTCTTTTTCCGTATATAACCTATAAAATTTATACCATAATTCGGGATTTTTTTTGCTAATGTTACGTTTTTGTAAAACAAATGTAATATTATATGTAGCTCTAGCGCAAAATGCGTATATTTTTGTATGTATGTGTAGAAATTTATATACTTTTCTCACTTCTATAAACAAAGAAAAAACGTAAGGAATCCCTTACGTTTTATTAAATATACGAATACAAATGAAATACTACTTCATCCATTTCTCAGCCCAATTTTGGACCTCATCCATAACACTTTCTAACGCTTTTCCCTTGTCAGTTAAGCCATACTCGATTCGAACTGGTACTTCTGGATAGACATTACGAACTACAATGCCCTCGCTTTCCAATTCCTTTAAACGCTCTGACAACATACGATCGCTCATATTTGGGATAATATCTGCGATTTCTCTAAAACGTTTCGACTCTTCAAGCAAAGATTTAATAATTAAGCCAGTCCACTTCTTACTAAGCAGAGTAAAAGCTGACTCAAACTTTGGACATAAACAAGAATTATGCTCCATATGTTTCACCTCTCTTCTATTATAATATAGTTTCTTGTAAAAAGTAAGTTATAAAACTTTCCTCATTATTTTATTTTACGTACATTTTACCATTTCCAAATATTAACTTGTCAACTAAACGTAACATACCCGTAAAAAAACCCTCTTAAAAAGAGAGCTTTTTATATCTTTATTACTTCGTATACCATCCAAGACCTAATGCACCTTCACCTAAGTGTGTACCAATTACAGCTCCAAAATAACCTGTACGAATTGTGACGTGAGGATATTTTGCTTCTAATTCTTTCTTCCATTCATTCGCTTCCTCTTCACGTTGCGCATGAATGATAACTGCTTCCATAGGTACACCTTTACTTGCTTGTTCATCAAAAATTTCAATGATACGTTTTAATGCTTTTTTACGTGTACGAATCTTTTCAAACGGAATAATGATTTTATCTCTAAAATATAAAACTGGCTTCACTTGTAACAGACTGCCGATGAAAGCTTGCGCGCTATTCAATCGACCACCACGCTGTAAATGATGTAAATCATCAACTACAAAATAGGCGTCCATCGTTTTCTTCATTTCATCAAAACGAGCGATAATTTCTTTTGGGTTCTTTCCTTCACTTGCTAACTTTGCACCTTCACGCACATAAAATCCTTGTACTTCACAACTAATTTCAGAGTCATACGTGTATACATCAATACCCTCTACCATCTGTCCAGCTGTCGTTGATGTTTGATATGTACCACTAATTCCACTTGATAGGTGAATACTAATAACTGCATCATAATCTTTAGCTAGTTCTTCATATAGCTCAACAAACTTTCCGATTGCTGGTTGAGAAGTTTTTGGAAGTTCCTCTTGTTCACGTACTTTCACATAAAAATCATCTGCTGAAATTTCAGCTTCTTCTTGATAAGATTCTGTTCCAAACACAACGTTTAATGGAATCATATATATATTGAGTTCATCACGAATTTGCTTCGGTATATATGCCGTACTATCAGTAACAATAGCTATTTTCATTTTCGTACCTGCCTTATAAAAAGTTTTATTTCCTAATTTTACACGAAAACTACAAATGGTGCATCCATACATGAAAATGCCGGTTGAAATTATACCTACCATCTCGACAAATTACAACAAAAAGATAAAATACTCACCAAAAACTTCAGCATATTTAGAAAAAATGTTTGAATATAAAAAGGCTCGCTTTTAAAATGGAAAGTACTAGTCATTTTGATAGATAGGGGCGTACACAAGTGCTATTACAATATTTAACAATCAAAGACTACGGCGAACACGAAATCGTCATTCAAAAATCAAGATTTATTTGTTATATTAGCCGAGCAACAACTGAGGAAGAGGCTCAAGAATTTATACAAAAAATAAAAAAACAACATTGGAATGCAACACATAATTGTTCCGCTTATTTAATTGGCGAACAAGATCATATTCAAAAAGCAAATGATGACGGTGAGCCTAGCGGTACAGCTGGCGTACCAATGCTGGAAGTACTAAAAAAACGTGGACTAAAAGATACCGTTGTTGTCGTAACACGCTATTTTGGTGGCATTAAACTTGGCGCAGGTGGATTAATTCGTGCATATGGAAAGTGTACAAGCGAAGGCATTAATCATGTCGGTGTTGTCCAGCGAAAACTAATGCGTGTGATGCAAACCGAGATTGATTACACATTACTTGGCAAAGTGGAAAATGAATTACGCAATTCAAAATATGCCATTAAAGATATTCATTATCTAGAAAATGTCACATTTGATACGTATGTAGAAGAAGACGGCAAACAAGCATTTACAGATTGGATGATTGAATTAACAAACGGGAAATGTACAATTACAGAAGGAGATATGTTGTACTTAGAACAAGATGTTATCTAAGCATAACCCATTTATCACCTTCAAAGATTAATGTAGTGAATTACTTCCCTACAAATGAACTAACGAACTAAGGAGATTATATATGGAAGAACGTTATTATCATCTCCAAAATAGCAGAATAAAAAAGAAGCGAAGAAGGAAACTTTTCTTCTTCCTTATTTTCGCATTTTTATTTGGCAGCATAGGAGTTTATGTGTTAAATTCTTACTCTTCTCTTATGGGGATGTATAGTGGTTTTACTCGTGAAAAATCAGATTTAAGAAACAAAGATGTAGAAATTACAAAAGAACCTTTTACAATTCTCATTATGGGTATAGAAGATTATGCGACAGATGGTCAAAATGGTCGTACAGACTCATTAATGTTTGCAACAGTCAATCCAAAAACGCAAAAGATTTCACTTATGAGTATTCCTCGTGATTCTCGAGTTAAAATTGTTGGCAAAAATAAGGAAGACAAAATTAACGCTGCCCATGCTTACGGCGGAGAAGAAATGGCAATCAAAACTGTCGAAGGCTTTCTAAAAGTTCCTGTAGACCATTATCTGAAAATTGATTTCCAAGGCTTTAAAGGTATCGTTAATGCTGTTGGCGGCGTTACCGTTGACGTACCCTTCGATTTCTGGGAGCGCTCTGACGTGGATTACTACAAAAAAATTCAATTTAAGCAAGGACAGCAAAACTTAAACGGTGAAGAAGCACTTGCTTACGTCCGTATGCGAAAGCAAGATCCAAATGGCGATTATGGTCGAGCTGCTAGACAAAGACAATTACTGGCCGCTGTTGCTCATAAACTAAACTCCACCTCTACTGTATTTAAAATTAAAGATTTAACAGCTGTCGTTGGAAAATATATAAAAACCGACATTCCTATTTCAGACGGACTTGCTCTTTACAATAAACTTTCTGGATTTGATCCTTCTACAATGCAAACGTTAAAGCTTGAAGGCGAAGACAAAAAGATAGGCGGTATTTATTACTTCCTTCCAGATCCAATCAGTGTAGAAACGGTGCGTAACGAAATTGAAAAAGAATTAGGAGAAAAAGCAAAAAAAACAACTACAAAAAACAACTCAAATCCTGATTCAAATTCAAGTTCTACCTCTAACGAACAAACAAAAAAAGAGACAAACCAAAATAACACACCAACTGATCCGCCACCTTCTACAAATGCTCATGCAGAGTGGATTATGCGCAATCAGCCGTAAAAAAAGGCCCAATCTATCCGATTGGGCCTTTTTTTATTTACTTATTAAAGTGTTGTAAAATCGCTTCTACAATACGCTCTGATGCACGACCATCACCATAAGGGTTAGATGCTTTCGCCATCTTATCATGGGCTTCTTTATCTGATAACAACTCATCAGCAAGACCAAAGATCGTCTCTTCGTCTGTTCCTGCTAATTTCAGCGTACCTGCTTCAATACCTTCAGGGCGCTCTGTTGTATCACGAAGAACAAGAACTGGTACCCCAAGTGATGGAGCTTCTTCTTGTACACCACCAGAATCCGTTAACATTAAGTATGAACGAGCTGCAACATTGTGGAAATCAATTACATCTAGCGGCTCAATTAAATGAATACGGTTATGTTCACCTAAAATTTCATTTGCTATTTCACGAACAACAGGGTTCATATGAACAGGGTACACAACTTGTACATCTTCATGCTTATCAACAAGACGCTTAATTGCACGGAACATATTACGCATCGGTTCACCTAAGTTTTCACGACGGTGAGCTGTCATAAGTACAAGACGATCATTCCCAAGTTTCTCTAGTACAGGATGACTATATGTTTCTTTTACAGTCGTTTGTAGCGCGTCAATCGCTGTATTTCCTGTAATGAAAATACGTGACTCATCTTTATTTTCCTTCTGTAAGTTCGTTGCTGATTTTGCTGTTGGTGAGAAATGAAGATCCGCCATTACACCTGTTAATTGACGATTCATCTCTTCTGGGTATGGAGAATACTTATCCCACGTACGAAGGCCCGCCTCAACATGACCTACTGGAATTTGATTATAAAAAGCAGCTAAGCTTGCAATAAATGTTGTTGTTGTATCACCATGTACAAGTACAATATCCGGCTTCGCTTCTTTCATTACTTTATCCAAACCTTCTAAACCACGCGTTGTAACATCAATTAAAGTTTGGCGGTCTTTCATGATATTTAAATCGAAATCTGGCGTAATTCCAAAGATACTTAATACTTGATCTAACATTTGGCGATGCTGTGCTGTTACAGTCACAATCGATTCAATTTTTTCTGGGTGTTTTTGCAACTCTAATACAAGAGGTGCCATTTTAATTGCTTCTGGACGTGTCCCGAAAATTGTCATTACTTTTAAACGTTCAGTCATGTGATTGCCTCTTTTCTTTCACTAATTACAGCTTCTATTATGACATATAAAAATATACATGAGTACATCCCTTTTTAACGCATAACAGAAACTTTTCTATTACAAATACTTTTTCTTCCCACCGAGTAATAATCTATCTTTTGTTTCTTAACATCTTCATCAGTATAACAATTTCTCCCATCAAATAAAATAGGCTCCCTCATAAGTTGTACGTACTTTCCTAACGGATAAGCTTGAATATCTTCCCATTCTGTTACGATAAAAACCGCACTCGCATCTCTAATCGATTCATCTATACATCTACTATATTGTATAGCATCTCCAAATATATTTTTCACATATTGAATTGCTTTTGGGTCGTAAAGAACAATATCTGCACCTATATTAAGTAATGCTTCTATTATAATAAGAGATGATGCCTCTCTAATATCATCCGTATTCGGTTTAAAGGATGCGCCAAGAACTGCAATCCGCTTTTTATTCATATTCATAACTTTTTTCGCTTTTTCAATCAATAGCAGCTGTTGCTTATTATTTACTTCAATAACCGCTTTTAACAAACGAAAATCATGAGCAACATTTCCCGCAATTTGCACCAGCGCTTTCGTATCTTTCGGAAAACACGATCCTCCGTAGCCAATGCCCGCATTTAAAAAAGATGCACCAATTCTCTTATCCATTCCCATCCCTTTGGCAACATCCAATACATTCGCGCCTACCTTCTCACATATATTTGAAATTTCATTAATGAAACTAATCTTTGTAGCTAAAAAGGCATTCGACGCGTATTTAATCATCTCTGCACTTTTAATATCTGTAACATACGTCTCTAAACATAATTCACTATACAAACTCTCTACTCTTCTTGCTACTTCCTCACTATCCGCTCCAATTACAATACGATCTCCATGAAAGAAATCATAAATACCTGAACCTTCACGCAAAAACTCTGGATTCGATACGATATGTACTGTATGCCTCCCTTTTAACTTCTCCTCAATCCATCCCTTCATTACATCATTTGTACCTACTGGAACTGTACTTTTCGTAACAACAATAATATCGTTCGTCGCATATAATCCAATATCGTTACAAGCACTCTGAATATACGTTAAATCTGCCGTCCCATCTAATAAAGGTGGTGTTCCAACTGCAATAAATATAAACTCTACATCATCAAATGCCTCTTCTTTATTTGATGTAAAAGTTAAAGCATTATTCTCATATGCATAATTTATTAATTCATGTAATCTAACCTCATAAATAGGTAAATCCCCTTGTTTTATCCGTTCAATTTTTTCATCATCTATATCAAAACATGTAACTGAATGCCCTAATTTTGCCAATCCTACTCCTGTAATCAATCCAACATATCCAGTACCTACTATCGTAATTTTCATTTCCTTTTCGCACAGGAATTCACAATAGAAAAGATATGAAATATAGAACTCTCCCTGCGCTTCCCCCTCTCATATTAAAAATGAGAAAACCCTTTTCCTTCTTCATTATATGAATTACTTCCCTTACTTTTTTTAAAGTTTTTGTAAAATTAAATGCACTATAAAGTAAAACTTAATCAGTGAGAATCAGGCTGCCAGGTCACGCGTAATAAATTCCCACATTTTAACACGAAACTTACTCATTTCTACGTGCAACACTTATAATACTGAAATAAAAGTATTCACTATCGAAGAAAAAGAGGAAATGTCACATTCCGAAGTCCAGTACGATTAACCTTCTCATATGATTCAACATTCTATATACAATTGTCATATATTCTATTCGCTTCCATTAACCGTAAAAAGAAAAAAAGATTGAATTCTAATCTTTTTGTGATACCATATGTTATGAGCCTGTAAATAAACATCATAATTTTCAGATAAATATATTTTCAAAAAAAAAATTACGTTAGACTATAAAGGGTGGGGTATTAATGGACTCACAAGTGATTTATGCCATTTTGGCATCTTTCATCACTGTACTCGTCGTTACTCCTTTAGTTATTAAATTAGCTTTTAAAATAGGAGCGACAGATAAGCCAAACGCACGTAAAGTGCACCAAAAGATTATGCCACGTCTTGGCGGGTTAGCAATATTTATTGGTGTAGCTGTAGGATTTGTTGTCGGCGGCTTATATGAGCAAAGAATGTTATCGATAACGCTAGGTGCGATTATCATTGTAATCATCGGAATTTTAGATGATATGTACGAGTTATCTGCGAGAGTAAAATTCGGTGGACAACTGTTAGTTGCCATTATGATTGTAAAAAGTGGATTATTAGTGCAAGTATTATATATCCCATTCCTTGGGGATACTGAACTTGGATGGCTTGCTTATCCAATTACAGTATTTTGGCTTGTAGGTATTACAAATGCAATCAACTTAATTGACGGCTTAGATGGATTATCTGCTGGGATTTCATCTATCGTACTTGCAACGCTAGCATATATGGCCTTCACTAGCCCATGGGGTACTGGAACAGCTATTATCTTGCCACTCGCATTAATTATATTAGCAAGTACAATTGGATTTTTATTCTACAACTTCCATCCAGCAAAAATTTTCATGGGAGATACAGGAGCACTATTTTTAGGATACTGTATTTCTGTTATATCGTTACTTGGATTATACAAAAGTGTAACGCTATTCAGTTTTATCGTTCCAATTATTATTTTAGGTGTACCTATATTTGATACGATATTTGCAATCATCCGTCGTATCGTAAATAAAAAACCTATTTCAGCACCAGATAAATCGCATTTACATCACCGCTTACTTGCAATGGGATTCTCTCATCGCAAAACGGTACTAATTATATACGCATTCGGTATTTTCTTTAGTGTAAATGCCATTATTTTCACTAGTGCAACGTTATGGCTATCCATTATTCTTCTTTTCGCTTTGATTTTCTTCACAGAAATCATCGCTGAAATAATCGGGCTTGTACATGAACGCTACAAACCAATCATTTCCTTTTATAAAAAAGTGAAAAAACGCGAAGACTAATTGTAGTATAGCCTTTTCAATTATGAAATATTCAAATAGCATCCTCTTTCTTATAAGAGGATGCTATTTTTTATTCTCATTTTATATTTCCAAAATATAGATTGTTTGAGAGTTCCTCTATTGGAGAAAGATATACATAATAAGAAAAGTATCAAGTTTTCTTTTTTACATCTTGATTGTCAAACTGAGGGTGAATGTTATGATCAAGCGAGTATTTCAATGTATTATTTTATTTTTAACGATTACTATGTACGTATCACCTAATACTGAAGCAACAACTGTTATTCCTGCTGAATATCATCCAAATACTGAAACAACTTCTCCTACACAAAAAATTGCGTACTTAACATTTGATGACGGGCCAAACAAATATACTACACAAATTTTAAACATCTTAAAAGAAAAGAACGGAAAAGCAACTTTCTTTGTTATTGGTGGAAAAGTACCACATTATAAAAAGACAATGCAACGATTAATTAAAGACGGACATTATATCGGACTTCACAGTATGTCACACGATGTAAAACGCCTTTACACTGGTGACCCTTCCACTTTAATTGCAGAAATGGAGCAAACACAAAGCATTGTCCAGCAAGTTACGAAATTAAATACACATCTCGTTCGCGTTCCATATGGTAGTATGCCCTACTTAAAAAAGAATTACCGTGACGCACTTGTATCGGCCCAGTATAAAATGTGGGATTGGACGATCGATACATACGACTGGAAAAGCTATGACAATCCTTCTGCCATACTCGAAAGAGTACGTAATCAAAGTGATGAACAAGTCGAAGTCATTTTAATGCATGATTCGAGTGTAACTGTACAAATACTGCCAAAAGTAATTGATTACTTACAGTCACAAGGATACAAACTTCTTCCCTATAATCCTTCTTCTCATCTCAAGGTAAATTTTTGGAAAGACACAAGATTGTAACAGCTTTAGTGCCTATGTGCTAAAGCTGTTTTATTTTTCTCTTCCCACCCTTCCCATTTTTGTGTAAAATTTTAAATAGTGATGAAGTTTCGAGGTGAATAGAAATGAAACGAATAGATCTCATTTTTAACGCAATACAAAAAGGCAATTATACAGAAGGTGTAACCGCATCAGAACTCGCTACATTTCTGCAACTAGATCGCGCCAATGTAAGTAGCGATTTAAACAAACTTGTAAAAGATAAACGTTTATTAAAAACAAATACGCGACCTGTTCGTTTTTACATAGAAACGAACACTTCGTTGGAAACGCATTCAAAAGACATAACTTCATTGGATACATTTGCAATTGAAAATACGAGCCTTAAAATTGCAATTGAAAAAGCGAAAGCTTCTATTCTCTATCCTCCAAACGGTATGCATACTTTACTACTGGGAGAAACAGGGGTCGGAAAGTCTATGTTTGCTTCTTTAATGCACGAATATGCAATTGAAGTTGAACAGCTTCCCAAAGATGCACCATTTATCGTCTTTAACTGTGCTGATTATGCAAATAATCCACAGTTACTACTCGGGCAATTATTTGGGATTAAAAAAGGAGCTTATACAGGAGCAAGTGATCAAAAAGGGTTAATTGAAAAAGCACATGAAGGAATTCTTTTCTTAGATGAAGTACATCGCCTGCCTCCAGAGGGACAAGAAATGCTTTTCACCTTTATTGACCGCGGAGTATACCGCCGCCTTGGAGAAACAGAGAACGAACGTAAAGCACAAGTATTAATCATTACTGCAACAACAGAAGAACCAAATTCATTTTTATTAAAAACATTTACAAGACGTATACCGATGACTGTTACGCTGCCACCACTTCGTGAGCGTACACATAAAGAGCGCTTTGCTTTACTACAGCTATTTTTCACAAATGAAGCAATTCGTCTGCGAAAAGACATTCACGTTAGTCCAAATGCAATGCGTGCTTTCGTCTTTTACAATTGTCCCAATAACATCGGTCAATTAAAAACAGATGTTCAAATTGCCTGTGCGAAAGCCTATTCTGATTTGGTCACAAAGAAACGTGATTCTGTCTATGTTTCAAGTACAGATTTACCTTGGTATATGAAAGAAGGGTTGTTCATTGAAAGGAAGAGCCGTCACTTATACCAAATACCAAATGAAACATTTGTATTTACAAGTGAGGAAGGTTGGAGTAATCATAAAACAGAAGATGAAAAACGCTCTTCTATTTACGATTATATTGACTATAAATACGAAGAACTTCAAGCACGTGGTATTGAAGAGGAAGAATTAGAATTACTAATAGAAAATGATGTTCAAAGCTTTTTCGTACAATATTTTAACCAAATATCCAAAAAAACAAGCCATGAAAATGTTTTTAAAATTGTGGATCGTAATATCGTTTCCGTATGTGAAAAAATAGCGGAACTTGCTGAAAAGCATTTATCTAAGACGTTTGATGAAAAAGTATTTCTCGCTTTAAGTTTACATGTACAGACAACTCTACAACGTTTACAAAGCGGAAAACAAATACATCACCCACAATTAAATCAAATTCGTACGAAATATAAAGAAGCTTTTTCCGTAGCTATGCAATGCATTCAACTACTGGAGGAAGAATTACAAATAACAATGCCTATTGATGAAGCTGGCTTTTTAACAATGTTCTTCGTTGTTGATCCAATTCCTGCCTCACAAACAGAAGTAAAAGTATTAATATTAGCACACGGTAATGGCATCGCAACTGAAATGGCAAACGTTGCAAACGAACTTCTCGGTATTGAGGAAGTAACCGGTATTGATATGCCGTTACACGAATCACCGAAAGATTTCTTGGAACGTGTGAAAGTGTATATGAAAACACTACAAAATGTAAATGGGCTTCTCTTACTTGTCGATATGGGGTCACTTGCTTATATCGGTGACATATTAGAAACGGAGTTCAAAATCCCTGTACGTGTTCTCTCGATGACGAGCACACCACATGCACTAGAAGCAGCTCGAAAAGCTCAGCTCGGTTATTCATTAGATGCACTGTATGAAACAGTAAAAAATTTAACACCGTTTTACTTAAACGTACAAGAAGAAAAGAAAAAACCTCTCTCTCCAATGAAATCTGTTATTTTAACAGCTTGTTTAACTGGTGAAGGAAGTGCTTTAGCTATTCAAAAAATGTTAGAGAACTATTTACGATTTGATAAAGACTTAATTGAAATTATTCCGATTAGTATCGTCCATGAAAAAGATTTAACGAAAATGATCGAGAACATAAAAAAAGAGCGTAATATCATTTGTATCGTCACGAATTTCGATGTGCAAGTGCCGTGCTTAACATATCATTTCCAAGACATCGTAAACTACACAGCGATTCAGCCCATTCAAGAATTAATTACGTATGAAGAAACATATGCAAAAATGGCGGATATTCTTGAACAACAAATGCAGCGTAACGATGGGGCATTACTTATTAAAACAATTCGTTACGCATTAAATACAATTCAAGAATTAATTTCCTTACAGCTAACTCCTGATAGCTTAATGGGGGTTATTCTGCATATGAGCTGTATGGTTGACCGTCTTCAAAAAGGAGAAAGCCTTCTTCCTCACCCTGATAAAGAGAAAAGAAGACAAGATGAATACTGGATGTATATGAAAGTAAAAAAAGCATTGCAACCGATTGAAAATACATTTGAAATACAAATACCTGATGACGAAGTATTTTACGTTATGGACTTCTTTATTAAAAATCAGCCTGTTAAAAATTAATTGAGGCCGTTTTTAAAAATATCGACCGTAACGTGAGTTATATCGGCGATTTTCAAAACATATCGATTTACCGACAATAATCGCTAAAACTAGCACCTTATATAATGAGAAAAGGCTGTTCCAACATATGGACAGCCTTTTCCTCTACTTCTTTACTTTTCTAACTCGCCCTCTTATTTCTCCTCTTTTTTGTGATTTCGTATGAACATTAACATATACATTTGCTTGAATAATTTCTTGAAGTAAATGTACAAATGATTTCCCTTGTAAAGGTCCCTCAAAATCCTCTACATTCACTACACCAGTAATACTTCCCTCGTTCAAACTAATCCCTTGCTCCAGTGGACCATACAAATATAAAACAACAGGACCAATTTGAGTAGACTTCCCTAAATGAATTTGACACGATGTAACCTTTTCTATATTTTTTAGTATTACTCTGTAATGCAATTTCGTTAAATCATCACTAAAAATAAACTCTGCTACCCCAAAAGCTTCTGTATTTACAGGAGGCACTTCCCTCTTACCTGTTAACCTGGCAAAGAAATGTGTTGTCATAAGGCATTCTCCTTATATAAATTTCCCAGCACTACTTCTACTACTTTATGGTTTAGACATAATCATTTATGACTTTTTCAATTTTAATTACAAAGAAAAGATTCACAAAATCTTTACATTAAAATCGTTCCTGTAGATTGAAAGTCTCTTGTATAATGCACATAGAAAAACATTATAGGAGGTTATTTTGAAAAAAAACAAACACATCTTTCACACATTATTAGAGATTTTTCTCGTCTCATTTAAATTAGGACTTACTTCATTCGGCGGTCCTGTCGCTCATCTCGGCTATTTTCACCACGAATACGTGCAAAAAAGAAAATGGATGGATGAACGAAGCTATGGAGATTTAGTAGCGCTATGTCAATTCCTTCCTGGTCCTGCCAGCAGTCAAGTCGGTATGGGGGTTGGATTATTAAGAGGCGGACTATTAGGAGCTATTATTTCATGGATTGGATTCACTTTACCGTCTGTCCTTATTTTAGTTTTCTTCGCCTCATTCCTTAATCAGTTCGATCTTGGAAGTGCTGGCTGGATTCATGGACTAAAACTTGTAGCAGTAGCTATTGTCGCTCATGCCATATGGGGAATGGCGCGAAAGTTAACTCCAGATCGCAACCGTGCGACGATTGCGATTGTAACTGCCGCAATTGCCTTATTATGGCCAAGTAGTTGGACACAAGTCATCCTTATTATAATATGTGGCTTTATCGGTTGGTTTTTATATCGCAACCAACCAATTAGCCAATCTCAAAATATAAAAGTACCTATTTCAAAAAAGATAGCAGTTTCTTGTCTCGTCTTATTCTTTGGACTCTTACTACTGCTACCGATATTAAGACCGTTTTCTTATTACATCGCTTTATTTGATAGTTTCTATCGCTCTGGCGCACTTGTATTTGGAGGAGGACACGTCGTGCTGCCCCTTCTTGAAGGTGAGTTCGTACAAAACGGAATGATGACGAAAGAACAGTTCCTAGCTGGATACGGATTAACACAAGCAGTACCAGGACCACTATTTACATTCGCCTCGTATATAGGAGCAGTGTTAAACGGGACACTTGGGGCAATACTCGCAACAATTGCGATTTTCCTCCCTGCTTTCTTACTCGTTATTGGTGTTTTACCATTTTGGAACAGTGTGAGAAAAATATCATTCATACAAGGCGCACTACTTGGTGTTAACGCCGCAGTTGTTGGTATTTTAATTGCCGCTTTTTATGATCCTATTTGGACGAGTACAGTTATAAATGCTTCAGATTTCGTTTTCGCTTCGCTTCTTTTTTGCTTACTAGCTTTTTGGAAAACACCACCTTGGGTTATCGTTATACTGGGAGCCTTTGGCGGATATATTCTGTCCATTTTATAAATAGAAAAAACGACGGCATGATGTAGCCGTCGTTTTTTCTATTAAAACTTCACAAGCTCTATGCCTTCTGGCAACTCACTCTCTGTTAAAATACGCAATTCCTTCACACGATCCATTACGTAAGAAGAACGCTTCACAAGCTCTGGATCAATATAAGCTGGATGAACCATAATTTCTACCGTTTGTTCACCTTGTACTCTTTCTTTTAACTTCACAAAGTAATCTTCCGTCACACCATCCGCATAAAAGTCACTGTAAAACACATCAGAAAATGGATGCACCGCTCTATCTTCCTCACAACGACGAATCGGAACATTATATTTAGCCGCTAATCTCTCAAGAACATCATGTAAAATCGGTAAACCATGCACATGATGATGACTATCTAAATGAGTTGGTGTTAATCCGTAAGATAAAAACTTCTCAATTTGAGCAGTCCATTCTCTCTCAACTTCTTCTGGATTTATATTCCCTTCCCTTACAACACTTTGTTTATGAAACGATCCGTTTTCCCCTACGAGTGACGGTACATCCTTTAACAGTGGTTCTCCTGCCGTTAATACGAGATGTACGCCTACTCCGAGTAGGTTATACTCTTTCGCTAAGCGTACCGCATGCTCTGTTCCTGGCATATTCATCATCATCGTCGTTGAATTTACAAGTCCATTTATATGCCCATCAATAATGCCGTAATTTGTACCTTCTGTAAGACCGAAATCATCTGCATTTACAATTAACTTAATCATCATAATACCTCCTAATAGAATAAAAAAAGCGGGCTAAATAGCGCCGCTTTTACTTCTCTACCTTTTTAAAGAACTGTGGAAGATACTCTTTATGTGCTTCCAACATTTCATCTAAAATTTGTTTTGCAACTTTATCTGATGGTACAAGTGGATTGATTGTCATAGCAAGCAGCGCCTTATGATAATCCCCTGTAACAGCAGCTTCAATTGTTGTGCGCTCGAATGATTTAATTTGTTGTACTAAACCGCGAACTGGTACTGGAAGGTCTCCAACTGCAATTGGTTTTGGGCCTTCTTTCGTAATAATACAGTTCACTTCAACAGCTGAATCATGTGGTAAGCTTGCAATTGTTCCGTTGTTTCGTGTATTAACAGGCTGGATATCACCTTTATTATTGTAAATAGACGTAATTAAGCTACATGCTGCATCACTATAATAAGCTCCGCCACGTTTTTCTAATTGTGGTGGTTTAATATCTAAGTTCGGGTCTTTATATAACTCAAATAAATCATTTTCTAATTGTTTTACTACTTCTGCACGTGTACCTTTTTCAACAGAAGCTTCTTTCTCTTCTTCTAACATTTCACGTGTTTTGTAGTAATAACGATGGTATGGACATGGAATCGCACGAAGTCCGCGAATAAAGTCTGGCTCCCAGTTAAGCGCTGCGATATTTTCCATCGTAATTTGTTTTTCTGGATCTGTCACAAGCTCTAACACACGGTCCATTACACTTACGCCATCTAAGTATACATCTAGTCCGTATACCATATGATTTAAACCTGCGAAATCAACGTGAACACGACTTGCATCTACTTCAAGTAATCTTGCAAGACCCATACGAATTCCGATTGGAACGTTACATAGACCAACTACTCTTTGAATATTTGTATAACGAAGGACAGCCTCTGTTACCATACCAGCTGGATTTGCAAAGTTAATTAACCATGCATTTGGACAGAGCTCCTCCATATCCTTACAAATATCTAAAATAACAGGAATCGTTCTCAATGCTTTGAATAAACCACCAGGACCATTCGTTTCCTGACCGATTACATCATACTTTAACGGAATTGCTTCATCTTTTGCACGTGCTTCTAATAAACCAACGCGAAGTTGTGTTGTTACGAAGTCAGCATCTTTTAATGCCTCACGGCGATCAAGTGTTAAATGTACCTCGATTGGTAAGCCTGATTTTTTCACCATACGTTTCGCTAAGTTACCAACGATTTCTAACTTTTCTTTTCCTGCCTCAATATCTACTAACCAAATTTCACGAACAGGAAGCTCATCATAACGCTTAATAAATCCTTCAATTAACTCTGGTGTATAACTAGATCCACCGCCGATTGTAGCAATTTTAATTCCAGTCATGCTTTATTCCCCTTTCGCTTCAAGCTTTTTATAAAGATCGATAAACTCTGCTGCTAATTCTTTCACTGTAATCGCATTCATTAAATGATCTTGTGCGTGAATTAAAAGAACACTAACCTCTGTTTTTTCTCCTCTTGCTTCTGATTGTATGAGCTCTGTTTGGAAATGATGCGCTTCATTAATCGCTTCTTTTGCCTTTACCATCGCTTCATCTGCTTCTGCCATTTTCCCCTGTTTGGCAAATTGAAGTGCCTCCATCGCAAAGCTTCGTGCGTTACCACTATTTAAAATCAATTGGAATGGAATTTGTTCTGCTGTAGTCATCATAATTACCGCCCTCTCTATAAGGTTCAACCGATTTAAATACCCCTTCAGTTTGAACATGTCTATTAAAGTATGAATTTATTAATGATAGTTTAGTGTTCATATAGATGTTTTTCATCTTTTTGAACATGATATAAAGGTAATTGTTCTCACAGATTATGTTGTCTGTGAGAACAATTACTATGTTACATAGGTACAGAATTATTATTTCCTTGTGCTGCTGCTTTTTCAGTACGAACAACAGAACGGTCGCATAATACAACGAATGGATAGTAGATTACCATCGCAATTACAAAGTTGAATAACTGTAGAATTGCACCTGAAAGATGTCCACCTGTTACAAGATAACCACTAATAATTGGTGGTGTTGCCCATGGAATCATTGCAACTGTTTTTGGTACCCAACCAATAGATATAGCTGTATAAGAAGTAATTACTAATACAATTGGTGTTATGATAAACGGCAAGAATAAAACTGGATTTAAAATAATTGGTGTACCAAAGATTACTGGTTCGTTAATGTTAAATGCACCAGGACCAATTGATAAACGAGATACACCGCGTAATTGTGCACTTTTTGCTACAAGTAATACAACTACTAAGAACGCTAATGTTGCACCAGAACCACCAAGATATACGAAAGTATCAAAGAATGGTTTTGTAACAATATTTGGAACATCAAATGCAGATGTGCCACCTTGGAATAACTTCATATTTTTCTCTAATGCTGGTAAGTATAACGGCTCAATAATACCACCAACGATATTTGGACCATGTAAACCGAAGAACCAAAGAAGATGAACAAGGAGTACAATGACAATTGCACTTGGTAATGTCCCTGCTAAACTTTGCAGTGGTGATTGAATCGTATTAAAGATAAATTCATGAACACTTGTACCAGCTAACTTCACTGCTAATTGAATACCTGCAACTACTGTTAAGATAACAAATGCTGGAACTATAGCTGCGAAAGATCTTAAAACTGCTGGTGGTACTCCATCAGGCATTTTAAAAGTAATGTTTCTTTGTACGAAGAAACGGAATACTTCAGTAACAAGGAGTGCTACAATAATTGCTACGAATAACCCTTGTGCACCTGTCCAAGCTAAGTTCAATCCGCCTTCTTTCGGTGTTGTTGGCGTAAGAATAATTAACGCACCAAATGAAATAATACCTGCTGACAAACCATCAACGCCGTAAGATTTTGCTAAGTTATAACTTGTTGTAAATGCTATGATTAGTGCTAGAATCGCGAAAGAACCAGTCCACATTCCACCGCCAACTTGTTTCCACGTTTCACCAAACAAACCTTTCATGAAATCTTGGAAAGCCTCAGATGGAAAACCATTAATTAGTGATGCCAGTGCACCAACTAAAATAAGTGGCATAACTGCGATAAATCCGTCACGGATCGCAGCTAAATGACGTTGCGACCCGATTTTACCAGCGACAGGAACAATATATTTCTCCATGAATGCAATAAACTTTTGCATTTCGCTTCCCCCCTAATTATTTTTTAAGTGTTAATGCGTGATCTAAAACTGCTTCTCCATTCATCATGCCGTAGTGCATTGGATTGATAACGTCGATTCCAACGTTTCTCTCATCAGCAAGCGTTTTCATTGAAGAAAGCATGTAACGAACTTGTGGTCCTAGTAATAATACATCTGCTTGATCGATATTCGTTTTTACTGCATCCCCAGATACAGCCCAAATCTTGCCTTCTAAACCGCGAGCTTTTGCAGCCGCTTCCATTTTTGTAACTAGTAAACTTGTAGACATCCCTGCTGAGCAACATAATAAAATATTCATTTGAAAATCCCCCTTGTGTAGTATAAAAAATTTATGTTTTATTTATTTTTCTTTACGCTATTTATTAATGCAATTAGCGTGCCAACTTTTTAAAAGCACTAAAATCAGCACTTTTTCGACTATTTTCTTTGTGTGTTAACGCTTTCAATTAGTGTGTCGTCCAAAAAACACACAGTGTGTTATAAAACAACACGCTTTTAACACATAACTGTATGAAAATAGATTAGTGTTTAGTTGTCTAGTTGTGTTTAATATGAAAAAACACTAAAAAAACTTTTTTATCGTAGGAATCTAGTAAAAAACAACATTTTCTTGGGCTCAGTCTTCTATCTATTCTATTGTCCAAGCAAACTCTACTAGATTACATAAAATAAAATAGAATAAAATAACACAATTCGAAAGGGGATTCCTATGCCAAAACATAGAAAAAAAAGCAAAATAAAGATTTATAGAATAACAAGCTATAAAAAAGACAAGCGTTCTGAATTAGACTCTGACAAATTTGAACTAGAACAGCAGGACAAGCATGATATACAAGACAAACAAGACAAACAGGACAAACAGGATGAGCAGAATAAGCAAGATAAGCAAGTACAATCGGAAAATGTAACTATAGTACCTACAGATTCACACAGCTTAGATGTGTGGGATGAAATTTCTCTAAAGGAAATACAAGCTGGTGAACATACGAGCCTATTTGAAGAAAAGAGTAATTATCAAAATATTAATTTAGTCCAAGTAAACGATGTTCGCTTATACTTGGACAAGCAACTACAATTCAGTTCCGTTGATGAGCAAATTTATCATGAAGCACTTGTACATCCGATTATGGCAAAAGTAATTGATCCAAAACGTGTTCTCATATTAGGTGGTGGCGATGGCCTTGCCTTACGAGAAGTTTTGAAATATGAAACTGTGCTACATGTAGACCTTGTTGATTTAGACGAGGCAATGATTAATATGGCACGTAATGTTCCAGAAATAGTATCTTTAAACAAAAATGCTTTTTTTGATAATCGTGTGAACGTGCACGTATGCGATGCAAAAGAATTTCTAAATTCACCTTCATCTTTATACGATGTAATCATTATTGATTTTCCAGACCCAGCGACAGAATTATTAAGTACTTTATATACAAGCGAACTATTTGCTCGTATAGCTACATTCTTAACAGAAGATGGTGCTTTCGTCTGTCAATCTAATTCACCTGCTGATGCACCTCTAGTATATTGGAGTATCGGTAATACAATTGAACACGCTGGATTAACTGTGAAGAGTTATCATACAATCGTTCCTTCTTTCGGAACTGACTGGGGATTTCATCTTGCTACTAATTCTGCACATGTACTCGATCAAATTGAACAATTATATGTAGTACCAACTCCTCGAACATTGCCTGCTCTTCTTTTTCCTTTATTTCAATTTAAAGAAGAACATTTAGAACAACGTAACCTCGCTCTTTTAAATTCAGAATCAAATCTTATCTTACATCAATGCTACAAACAGGAAATGAAGTTTTGACAATATTATAATAAGGAGTGCTACCCTATGGAATATTCTACTTTTGGCAAGCATATAATAGTAGATTTGTGGGGAGTGGACTTTTCCCTATTAGATGATATGCAATTTTTAGAATATCATCTAGTTACAGCTGCAGATTACTCTGGTGCCCATGTTTTAAACGTAAGTAAAAAAGAGTTCCAGCCATATGGTGTTACTGTATTAGTGTTATTATCAGAAAGCCATCTTTCCATTCACACTTACCCGGAACAAAATTTTGCAGCTATTGACTGTTATACTTGCGGTACAACCGTTGAACCACAAATATCGATTGATTATATCGTAAATATATTAAAACCGGAGCGGATGCATATAAAAAGATTAATTCGTGGTATAGGAGAAATTGTTACTGCCGATTAATTATAACTCTTACTCATCCGAAAAAAGGAGGATTGTAAAATACCATCAGTGGGATGAACATTTCGCTGATGGTACAGGCACATACATAAAATGAAATTTTAATTAGTGGGTGTTTTACTGCCCGTTAATTCGAGATAAAAAAACCTTGCATAAGCAAGGTTCATTCATCCACCGACATCTTCCTATATAACTCTACAAACTCACTCGCTAATTCTTTCACCGTAATTGCATTCATTAAATGATCTTGCGCGTGTACCATTAAAAGAGTAACTTCGGTCTTTTCGCCACCAGCTTCTTTCTGGATAAGCTCCGTTTGTACACGGTGCGCCTCTTTTAATTCCTCTAGTGCTTCTTGTAATTTAGCTTCAGCTTCTGTAAACTCCCCACGCTTCGCACAATCAATGGCTTCCATTGAACAACTTCTCGCGTTTCCCCCATGCAAGATTAAATGAAAAGCTTTCGTCTCTATCGTATCCATTTTAGTTCTTTACTCCCCCTTTTCTTCCGCCAGTTTTTGTTTATCCCATATTTTTAAGAACGGTAAATAAATGAAGAATGCTAGCGCAAAGTTAACAAGTTGCAAAATAACACCTGAAATTTTCCCGCCCGATCCTAAATATCCACTAAAAAGAATAGGTGTCGTCCAAGGTACAGCGGCCCCACTCGGACGTGCGACCCATCCCCATTCCATTGCAAAGTAAGAAACAATTGTTAACACAACTGGAACTAATATGAATGGAATTAGTAAAAGTGGGTTCATTACAATCGGCATACCAAAAGTTACCATCTCATTAATATTAAATATACCAGGTGCAATTGACAATCTCCCTAAACTTTTTAATTGTTGACTTCGTGCAAATAGTAACATTCCGACAACTAGAGCAAGCGTTGCACCAGAACCGCCCATATAAATCCATAAGTCAAAAAACTGTGCCGTAATCGTATTTGGTACATCTTGCCCAGCTTGAAAAGCGACTCGGTTTTGATCCATTAACGACAACCAAACGGGGCTCATTACACCACCAACAATAGTAGCACCATGAATTCCACACGACCAAAGAACATGAACGAGAATAACTGCTATTATTGCGCCCCAAAGACTAGCACCAAGTACACTAAGTGGTTCCTGTAAAATTTGTCCTACAATATTATGGATACTGCCAAAAGAAGTATTTTCTATAATTAAGCGTAAAATCCAAATAACTGTTACAACAATAAATCCTGGAACAAGTGCCGCAAATGAACGCGTGACAGCTGGTGGAACTGTCTCTGGCATCTTTATAATTATCTTTTTTTGTACAATAAATCGATACAGTTCAGTAGATATAAGTGCAATAATCATTGCTACAAATAACCCTTGGCTTCCCATTAATGCAGCTGGGATAGCGCCTTCTACAAGTACACTTTCTTTTGTACTTGGTATAATATATGCAACTTGAAATGGCGTCGCAAGTAAAAACGTCACAAGCGACAATGCCCCGGATGCTAAAGCATCCACTTTATAATACTCTCCAAACCTGTAAGCGATTCCAAAAACAGCTATTAAAGCCATTATATTAAAAGTTGCACTAACTGGATACCCTAAAGCTCTCTGCCAATTCTCACCAAACAAACCTGCCATAAACTCGTTATATCCGGGTATCGGCAGTGCACTAATAATGAGGAAAAACGATCCAATAATTAAGAAAGGCATCGTTAAAATAATTCCATCTCGAATTGCTTGTAAATGCCTCTGCTCTGCAACCTTCCCTGCTACCGGCATCACATACTTCTCTAAAAACCGTATCATCTATCCCACTCTCCTCATGGTTTCATTGACAAAGCTGCTTGCAAGATAGCTTCTCCATTACAAAGTCCGTAATGAACAGATTGAATGACATCAACAGGTATCCCTTTATCCTTACATAATTCTTTCATTTTCGGTAATAAATAACGTACTTGCGGTCCAAGTAAAAGGACATCAGCTTTATCAATATGACTATTCACTTCAGAACCTGATACTGCCCAGATTGTTACTTCTATCCCTCTTGTCTCTGCTGCTTTCTCCATCTTTGTAACAATCAAACTGGAAGACATTCCCGCTGCACAGCAAAGTAAAATATTCATCCCGCTTCCCTCCCCTTTTTTCTCTACCTAAATTATGGTGCACTCCTTGCCACCACTAGGTTACAAATATATATGTCTAGATTTCCTGCTGTATGCCGAGCTTAAAAACAAAAATTTCTTGGTTTTCGCGCTATTCCATTTATCCGTATTCTCCTAGTAAAGAGAACTCTAACTCGCTATAATGATTCAGTATGACTTTTTTTAATTGATAGGAGGATATATTTATGAAGGCATATCGCTTTCCACTTATTTTATTATCTTCTATCCTAATTGGTGGTTTCATTGGTTATTTCATGGGTGCCGATGCAGTTGCTTTAAAGCCGCTTGGTGACATTTTCTTAAACTTAATGTTTACGATTGTTGTACCTCTAGTGTTCTTTAGCATCGCATCGTCTATTGCTAATATGGATGGATTAAAACGTTTCGGTAAAATTATGTCTAGTATGGCTGGGACTTTCTTATTTACAAGTATTTTAGCTGCTATTTTTATGATTATTGTTGTGAAAATATTCCCGCCAGCACAAGGTGTTGTACTAGAACTAACACAACCTGACAAAGCCGGCAAAGCTGTTAGTGTTGCAGATCAAATCGTCGGTATTTTAACAGTATCTGACTTCTCGAAGTTACTATCTCGTGAAAATATGTTAGCTCTTATTTTCTTCTCTATCTTAATGGGGATTGCAACTTCAGCAGTTGGCGAAAAAGGAAAGCCATTCGCTACATTCCTACAAGCTGGTGCAGAGATTTCAATGAAAGTTGTATCTTTCATTATGTACTACGCTCCAATCGGACTTGCTGCTTACTTCGCAGCATTAGTTGGTGAATTCGGACCACAACTTCTTGGAACTTACTTCCGAGCAGCAATGGTATACTATCCAGCTTCTCTTATCTACTTCTTTGTATTCTTCACGTTCTATGCATACCTTGCAGGTCGCAAACAAGGTGTACAAGTATTTTGGAAGAACATGGTCTCTCCTACAGTTACATCACTTGCAACTTGTAGTAGTGCCGCAAGTATTCCAGCGAACTTAGAAGCAACGAAGAAAATGGGTATTTCTTCAGACGTTCGTGAAACAGTTGTCCTTCTTGGATCTACACTTCATAAAGATGGATCTGTTTTAGGCGGCGTATTAAAAATTGCTTTCTTATTCGGTATTTTCAACATGGAATTCGAAGGACCGAAAACATTAGCAATCGCACTTGTTGTTTCTTTATTAGTAGGAACAGTAATGGGTGCTATTCCAGGCGGTGGTATGATTGGTGAAATGTTAATCGTATCTCTATACGGTTTCCCGCCAGAAGCATTGCCAATTATTGCAGCAATTAGTACAATCATTGATCCACCTGCAACGATGTTAAACGTAACAGCAGATAACGCTTGTGCGGTAATGACAGCTCGCCTTGTAGAAGGTAAGAATTGGATCAAAAACAAATTTGCTTAATAGATAGAAAGAGGATGCTCTAAACGAGCATCCTCTTTCTGTCGTTATTTGTTAATAAGTTGATATCTCCTCTCGCCACAAATTTGTTACAATCTTCACAAATATTCCACATCCATTATCCATTCTCCGTACTATAATCATGTATGGAAAAGGAGATGGAAATAATGACTCAAAGCGCACCAGAATTTAAAGTTTTGCAAAGCATTGCATTTCTCGCTGTTGTTTTGCAAAGTTCCTTATTATATACAATGAATCAAGGAAATGTCTTACTTGAGCAATCCCTCATTATGGGCATGCTATTCAACCTTGCAAAATTCTCAGCACCAGCATTCATATTTATCGTTGGATTTCACTTAATTCGGCACTATACGAAGCAATTAGTATATAAAGAATATATTTCTGAAAAAGCGACACACTTACTCATTCCTTATTTCTTTTGGTCTATTCTTTACCTATTAACAACAAACGATCTTATTACATTACAAAGTGGAATAAAAAGTTTATTACTCGGAACAGCCGCGCCCCATCTTTGGTACGTTATTATGATGTTCCAAATTCACTTATTGTTCCCTTTACTATGCACACTTTTTTATTGGTTTCAAAAACGAACAGAAAATAAAAAAGACATATATAAATATATGACCTTTTTCGCGTGCCTATATTTTCTATTAATGTGGTTCTCTTCTCACTATATTTTTAATGGAGAAAAATTAACAAGTTCAACAATTTTACATTATACAGATCGATCATTTCTATTCTACTCATTCTATTTCGTTATGGGTGGCATTGCCGCTGTAGCACTAAAAACTTGGCGTCTATTCGTCATGAAACATATCCCGCTTATAACAATATTATTTTTCATCTTATTTTTATTCATCAACTATGAGTTGTTTAGTTTTCACGGAGCAAACTCTATTCATTTAACTGTTTCTACCTATTTAAAACCATCTATGTTTTTATATATCGTATGCGAAATTATCATACTGTATGTGTTATCTATTATGATAGTACAGCGTCGTGGTTTCTTATATAAAACGTTACGTTTCATTGGAAATTACACGTATGATGCTTATTTAGCTCACTTATTCTTCTTGCAACTATGCACAAAGTTTCTTTCTTTATTCACACTGCAAGAAAATACTATATTATATAGCCTATTACTATTTGTGTTAACGGCTATTATCTCTATTTCAACAATGGTCATTTGTAGCACAATACCATTTCACACTTGGATTACAGGGCCTTCTCCTACAACAAAGATGAAATGGACGAAGGTTGTATTCCGAAAAAATCATAAAAAACTATTCAAGCCATATATTTGATATAATGATACGCATATAAAAAGAAAGCGAGAGACACCTATGATTAATCAAGTTGGACAAATTATGCTATATGTAAATAACCAAGACGAAACAGTACAATTTTGGACAGAAAAAGTAGGGTTCCAAATCATTGCGGAAAAAAATAACGGCAACGGATTCCGCTGGATTGAAATTGCACCGGCGAAAGAAGCAGGAACAAGCATCGTCCTTCACGATAAAGCGTTAATCGCGAAGATGCAACCTGAACTAAACCTTAATACGCCTTCACTTATGTTCTTCTCAAATGACTTAGACCGTCTATATAAAGATCTTTCTGAGAAAAATGTCACAGTTGGACAGGTTGTAGATTTACCTACTGGTAGAGCATTCAACTTTGCTGATAATGAAAATAATTACTTTGCAGTAATGGAACGTAAATAAAAAAGAAGCTATCCGAAAAAATTGGATAGCTTCTTTCATTTTAAGAAACTTGTTCTACATTCGTTTCTCTATGCTGTATATGGCTCGTGATCCAAGCAATTCCACCGGCAACAACGAGATAACATAACAATATTAAAATTTGCATTTGTAATTGCGACCAATCTCCTAAAGAGATAACATCTTGTAATCCTCTAAGAGAATGAGACATTGGGAGAAACTGTCCAATTTTACTAAGAACAGCTATATTTAATTCTCCTGGGAAAGTACCTCCGCTCGTCGCTAATTGCAGGACAAGAAGCGTTACCGCTAAGAACTTTCCAACAAGACCAAATACTGTTACTAGCATAAGAATAAATGTCATGAACGTAAAGGAAATAACAATACTTGATAAAACAAAGAGTGGCACACTTGCGACTTCTAATTTCATAACACCTAGCACAACTACATCTACGAGTAGCGCTTGAATAAGTCCAATTAAATATACCAATCCTAGTTTATTAATAAAATGTACCGTTCCACTTACCTTCATATTTTGTCTACGACCAAGCGGTAAAATATTCGATGCCATAATTCCGCCAACATAAAATGCAAGTGATAAGAAATATGGTGCAATGCCTGAACCGTAGTTAGGAACTTCAGAAACTGTTGACTTCACTAACTGAACTGGCTCTGAGAACATCGTATTACGTGCATCATCATTACGAACATTCGCTATCTTCTCTGCACCCTCTCCCAATTTCGCAGAAAGTTCTTTCGCACCATCATCCAGTTTAACAAGTCCATTTGTTAATTTACTAGCACCGTTATTCAGCTCCGTTCCACCACTCGCAAGCTGGTTTACACCTTCTTGCAATGATGTAAATCCATTTCCCCACTTCGTAAATCCATCAGCCAAATTCGATGCACCATCTGCTATCTTTTTCGTTCCAGCAGTAGCTTCATTTAACTTAACTCCGAATGTATTCATGCCTTCTTCAATCTTATGTTGACCATCAGTTAGCTTCTTCGCACCTTGTGTCAATTGTTGTTGGCTATTATTTAAAGTACTTGTTGCTTTAGCTAGTCCATTAGACGTAGCAACAATTTTTTGAAAAGCGGGATCTTGCTGCACTTCTGGATGATTTTTCACGTACTCTTCTAATTGTTCTTTCACACTATTAGCCGCCCCATCCGCTTTTACTTGCCCTTCAGCAAGCTTCTCACTTCCGCTCACCCATTCATTTGTACCAGCACTTAATTCACTAACTCCTGATTGTAACGTTTTTTCACCTTGTGCTAATAACTCCATACCACTATGAAGTGATGTCGCTCCTTGACTCAGCTCATTTGCTCCCCCGGTTAAAGCAGATTGACTGGATGCAAGCTTTTCACTTCCTTCTTTCAATTTCGATGTCCCATCACTTAAACGATCAATACCATCCGCAAGCTGATTCGCTCCATTTCTTGCATCGGTCGTTCCTTCATGTAACTTCCCAGCACCATTACTTGCATCACTCAACCCTTGTGCCAAATCTTGAAACTTTGAAAAGACACCTTCTGTATAAGATTTCGTAATACTGTTTGAGATTTTTGTTTTCATATTTTCAACAGCTGTCGTTCCAATTTGAGCCGCTACAAAGTTTTTACCTGGATTTACTTTGTACTGCAACGTTGCCGGCTCTGGTTTCTCATCCATAAGTGTACTTACCTTTTTAGAGAAATTTTCTGGAATCGTAACAACCATATAGTACTTATCTTCTTTTAACCCTTCATCAGCATTTTTTTCTGATACGAAATGAAAAGCCAGTTCCTTATTCTCTTTTAAATTTTTAACAAAATCGTCTCCTGCATGAATTGTTTTTTCATCCATCACAGCACCCTTATCTAAATTCACAACCGCAACAGGTAATTTATCTAATTTTCCGTACGGATCCCAATATCCAGCTAAAAAGAATCCTGAATAAATTAACGGAACGATTAATAAAAAAATTAAAGCGATACGTCCATGTTTATGGTGCCACATCGCTTTCCAATCTTTAAATACAAGTTGAATTCCCTTCATGAAACATACTCCTTCTCCGAATTTAACACCATTAGAATAGTTTAACAGATTTACTATACACGTCACTTTCCATACTGTATAATACATCTTTAATTATCAATTCATTCCTTTTGGTCTATAGAAAGGAGACTCGAAATGGAACTGCTCCAGTTAAAATACTTTCAGACAGTTGCACGACTAGAACATATGACAAAGGCAGCTGAAGAATTGCATATCGCACAACCTTCACTCAGCAAAACAATAGCTAGACTCGAAAAGGATTTAGGCGTCCCTTTATTTGATCGACAAGGCCGACAGATTACTTTAAATTCTTTCGGAAAAGTATTTTTAAAACGAGTAGAGCGTATTTTTCATGAATTAAGCGAAGGGGAACGAGAAATTAAAGATTTAGCCGAATTACAACAAAGCTCTATTACACTGGCCGTTTCTATTCCGAGAATATTACCAGAACTACTTGGCTCTTTTTTACTAGAACATCCTAACGTTAGGTTCCAACAATTTCTTGCATCCACTCCTTCTATGAAACGACAACTAGATAATATAGAAATTGACTTTTGTATCTCCTCTGTGCCAATTGAAGGGGAAGAAATTGTTTGGGAACCGCTTATTACAGAAGAAATTTTCTTAGTCTTCCCTTCAGGCCATCGTTTATCAGGCCGAGAAAATATCCATCTGCATGAAGTAAAAGACGAACCGTTTATTAGTATGAACACTGGCTATGGATTTCGGCACTTAACGGATGGATTTTGCAAAGAAGCTGGTTTCACTCCGCATATTGCTTTTGAAGTCGATGAACCGACCGTAATTAGTGACCTCATTAAGCAAGGTCTCGGCATCGCTTTTGTTCCAAGTTTAACTTTATTAAAAAACTCTACTTTAGCATCGAGCAAGTTGCGTATTATTGAACCCACTTGTCAGCGAACCATCGGATTAAGTTGGTCAAAAAAACGCTACTTATCAAAAACAGCTCAGCAATTCCGTGAATTCGTGATTGACTACTTCTCTAATATTAGGACGTAAAATTATATGAACAAATAAAAGGTGCCACCCTCATATGGTGGCACCTTTTATTGTTCGCTCTTTTTTAATTCCATTTCAGCTAAAAGTGGTAGTACGTTATCAAAAATATGCGTATTATTATTTTCACCTGTTACATATCCACCGTAATATCTACTAAATACGTTGTCATTTCGGAATGTGGCCATATGATCATACAATTCCTTCGCAAACTTTGTATCACCTGTTTGTAGTACGTACAAAATCGTTAGTCCATACGCGGCCGGCGATTCATAATTCACAGTTTGTTTTCCCGTTTCTAAATTGTAACGACCGTATAGCTTTCCATCCTCCTGGAACTTCTTCTTTATAAATTCCAAATAAGCAGCTGATGAAAGACCACCTAAACTTCGATGATATGCAATGTATGATTGGTCAATAAGATTCACTTCTTTATCGTACGTAAATGTACCATCTTCTTTATACTCTTTTGGGAATGCCCAGCCATGCCTTGGATAATCTGCTAAAAATTGAACGACTTCCTGATATTGCTGAGCAGAAACTTTGCCGTACTTCTTCATATAGGAGAATGCACGTGGATTTATGTATGATGTTGTTACAAAATTATTTTGTTTCCCTGCATCTGCATCATAATAATCAACATAATAATTATCTTTTTTATTATAACGAAGTACAGCATCACTTAATTGATCGGCAAGGTTTTTATAACGCTCTTCCTTATACATTTCATAAGCACGATATAATTGTTCTATAATACGAAGATCATCTATAAGTGCATTTGTAGCTGACTGCCTCTCTCCCTTTTCAGAGAGTTTCCATAAAACGATATGATTCTTATATACGAAATTATCTTGAATAACCTTTACTTGCTCATCAAATAACGCCTGATCATCTTTATCAAGTGTATACTGTAACCATAATCCCGCCGATTCTGATAAAGCTTCACGTCCCTTAGCTTCACCCGTACCTGCCTTAGTATCTACTAAACGATACGTGGCAAGTGTTCCATTGTCATTCACCATATGTCTTAAAATAAAATTTTCTGTACGGTTTCCTTGTAAAGCTGACCAAAATACAATTCCACCTAAAGCGATTAAGAAGATAACTCCAATCCCTATATATAAACGTTTCCGCAATCTTTTCACCTCCCTAGTAAGGCTAACCTTAATTTTATCAGAACATACATAAATTTAAAAAAGACAATCTATTAGATTGTCTCCCCCCATTTCTATCCCTCGCAAACCTCTTTAGAAGGTTTATATAGCGATTGTACAAGTCGATCATATTCACGACGTGTAATTTCTTTATTATATAGCTTCAATAATAAATCTCTATGCTCTTTTGAAAATGCCATCTTTTTAATGACTTCAGGATACATAAAACACCCTCTCCATTTCACATAAACTTCTTTTTTTCGAAAAACAGAACTTATGTTCGCATAAAAGATTATAAAAGATTCCTGTAAAAAAAACAAACAAAACATGAGAAACTATTTATTTCTTTCTATTCAAAATATTAAAACATTATATTATCATATTCACTTTTTAAATACATATATATTTTTGGTAGTTTTTTTGAATAAATCTTCCAATTCAATCAGAAAATAATGGCAAAAAAGAAGAGGAGTTTACATATGGATACGGTAACATTAGCAAGAGCATTTTTTGGTTCTTCATTAGCATTCCACATTATCTTTGCAACACTTGGGGTCGGACTTTCATTGATGATTTTTATAAGCGAAATACTCTATCACTGGAAGAAAGACTCCGACTATGCCATTATGGCGAAAAGATGGACAAAGGCGTTTGCTATTCTTCTCGGTGTAGCAATTCCAACTGGAACAATCGTTGGTGTGCAAATCTCACTTCTTTGGCCTGGTTTCGCCAAAATTGTTGGGCAAGTTATTTCTGTTCCCTTCCAAATTGAGATTTTCGCCTTCTTTTTGGAGGCTTTATTCATGTCGATTTACGTATATGCAGCCGATAAACTTCCTCCATTTATGAGATTAATCTCGCTATTTTTCGTCATGCTTGGTGCCACGGCATCCGCCGTGCTTATTACATCAGCAAATACATGGATGAATACACCAGCAGGCTTTTCAATGAATCCAGATGGATCTGTTTTTAACGTTGATCCTTGGAAAGCTTTCTTTAATCCAAGTTTTGGTACAAGTGCATTCCATGTCGTTATTACGGCTTATGCAACTGGTGCGGCCGTCATTGCTTCTATCGCTGGATTTAAATTATTGAAGAAAAATTTAAGTACACGTGAAATTGCTTATCATAAAAAAGGGCTGCTATTAGGGCTTGTCGTTACATTTATTACAGGCGCTACGATGTGGCTTTCAGGACATGAATCAGCGATCGCCTTACATAAACACTCACCTGAAAAACTTGCATCTGCTGAAGCTTTATTTGAAACGACATCACACGCACCGCTATCCATTGGCGGAGTTGTGGATCCTAATACACTTGAACTAAACTATGCACTTGAAATTCCAAACATGCTTAGCTTATTAGTGGGACTAGACCCTAGTACTGTCGTAAAAGGACTAAACGAATTCCCACAAGAAACATGGCCACCATTTTATACACATACACTATTCAACTTAATGGTCGGCACTGCTGCGTTTACCTTCGCTGTTGCAGCAATTGCGCTCTTATATTGGTACTTCGTTTACCGAAAAAAAGGAACAGAACTACCGAAGTGGCTACTTTGGGGGGCTGCCGCTTGCGGACCAATTATGATGCTCGGTATTGAATTCGGATGGATTTTCAGTTGTAGCGGTCGTCAACCATGGACAATTTATGGTATGCAACGTACCGTCGATGCATCTACACGCGCCGATTTCGTCGGTCCTTTATTTGTTTTGTTCATCATTTTATATATTGGACTCGCTATTTTAACAGTCATTGTTCTACGGACATTCTTTAGAAGACATCCATTAAAGAATGATTTACAACATCAAGGAGGCGATTCTCATGCATGAGGAAAGTATTGCAATCATCATCTTATGGGCCCTTATTTTCGTATACAGTATACTAGGGTCCATTGATTTTGGAGCTGGTTTTTGGGGCATGGTATACGCAAAACATCCGACGCTCGCTGCTAAACTTGCGAATCGGTACTTATCACCAACTTGGGAGGTAACAAATACGTTTCTCGTCTTCGTCGTTGTCGCATTTCTCGGCTTCTTTCCGAAAGCGGCCTTTACTCTTGCGACAGTAATGTTCGTACCAGTTATGTTAATTTTAGTGCTCGTTGCAGTACGTAGTACGTTTATGGTATTTGCTTACTCCTTGCCAAAATATCAATACCTTCTTCGGGTTATTTCAGGTATTACTGGTCTCTTAATTCCAGCACTATTAATTACCGTTTTACCCGTTACAGAGGGAGCCTATATTACAATGTCTGAAGGAAAAGAAGTACTCCTGTATGGAAAACTTCTTTCTAGCCCGGTTATCTACTGTTATATGCTTTTCGGACTAACGTCTGAACTATTTCTCTCCTCTCTCTTTCTTGCTGATTTTGCGAGAGAACAAAGTTCAGAAGATACGTATAGAATTTATAGAAGAAATGCTATTATTCTTGGTCCTGCAACGCTCGTTACAGCAATCATCGCCCTCGTTGTAATGGACCCAGAAACACATTGGCTTATGCAAGGATTAATAAAGCAATTCCCGTGGTTTACAGTTTCTATTGTTTTATTCGTTATCGGATACTCGTCCCTTTGGTGGACAAACAAAAAATACAATACACTAGGATACCCTCGCATTGCCGTTTTAGCTGTCGTCGCTCAATATGCATTTGCAAGCTACGCTTACGGCGTCGCGCATTTACCGTATATTATTTATCCTGACGTAACTGTATTTACAAGCTTCACAACGACAGAAACGTTCTATGCACTGCTCATTCTATACGCAATTGGGATTGCAATTTTATTACCAGGATTTATTTTCTTCTGGAATTTATTCTTGAAGGATCGTACTTTTTTGAAGGAAAAATAATATAATCTTGGAGTCTGTCCCAAAAGGCATTTTGGAATAGACTCCTTTTGTCATGTTTTGTCAATAAGTCGATATATTTTAAAAATCGCTGATATATTTTGAGTTGCGCCGATATATCTCCATAATCGCTGATATATTTTAAGTTGCGCCGATATATCTCAATAATCGCCCATATAAATTTCATTTACTATTTTACTACCCCAATAATTTATAGAAGCCTCTCATAATAGTTATTTCACTATTCGTGACACTTGTCCTTTAGCTTGAAAAACACATATTCGCTTCATCTCGTTATACGTCTAGTTCTTCTTATTTTTTGCTGAATATACTACCAATATAAACTTGAGACAAGCTACATCTGTTCAAGGGAAAATAGAAAGGTAGGCAAAATATGAGCATTGAAATATGGATTACTATTATTGTATTCTTCTTAACGATGATCGTTATCTTTTGGCGGCCTCGAGGTTTGAATGAGGCGTGGCCAGCAGCAATCGGAGCTGGTATCATCATAATTACTGGACTTGTATCAAAACCAGACGTCATGGATATTATAAGTAAAATTGGCGGTGCTTCCATAACAATATTAGCGACCATCGTCATGGCAGTTATATTAGAAAGCTTCGGCTTCTTCCATTGGTCCGCAGCGAAACTAGCAAATCTAGCAAAGGGTTCTGGACGCCGTCTATACTGGTATATTCAATTATTATGTTTTCTTATGACTCTTTTATTTAATAACGACGGTAGTATTCTAATTACAACTCCCATTTTAATTCTTCTTCTAAAAAACCTTCAATTAAAACCACATCAACAAATTCCTTATTTATTAAGTGGCGCTTTAATCGCTACTGCATCTAGTGCACCAATTGGTGTAAGTAATATCGTAAACTTAATTGCATTAAATATCGTTAATATGACTCTTTATATGCATACTGCTATGATGTTTGTACCTGCAACATTAGGCTTATTATTTATGTCATGGCTCATGTATACAGTTTTGAAGAAAAAACTTCCGAAAAAATTACCTGTTTCTTCATATGATATTGAAGAAATTTTCTTCACGAAAAACTTCCATCCACTAAAAGGAAATAATTCTGTTGATACGAAACAAAAACGGACAAGATTCATGTTAAAAGTATTAGGTTTCGTCTTCCTGATGCGCTGTCTTCTATTCGTTGCATCCTTCTTATCCATCCCAATTGAAATCGTTGCAGTACTTGGTTCACTCGTTCTTCTCATTTGGAGATGGTACTACTTACGAACAAATCCTGTCGACATTTTGAAAAAGACACCGTGGCACATTTTAATTTTCGCCTTCTCTATGTACGTCATTATTTACGGACTCCACAACGCAGGATTAACAGCTGCACTTGTACAATGGCTCGAGCCAATTGTGAATCAGCATCTACTCTATGCTAGCTTTGCAATGGGCGGACTTGTATCCATCCTCTCTAACGTCTTCAATAACCATCCTGCCCTTATGATTGGTACAATCACATTAACAGAAATGGGACTAGATCCAGTCACATTAAAAACAATCTATCTTGCAAACATCATTGGTAGTGACATCGGTTCACTATTACTACCAATTGGTACACTAGCTTCACTCATTTGGATGTATATTCTGAAACAAAACAAAATTAAAGTAAAATGGAAAGACTATTTAAGTGTATCCCTTATCGTTATCCCGCTCACAACAGTCGTCACACTATTCCTCTTATTCTACTGGGTACATCTCTTCTTTGCCTTATAAACAACAGAATCCCCATTTGCTACCGTCTTAGCAAATGGGGATTCTTCTATAATAAAGTTAGGTACTACAGTGTGATCAATCAAGTAAAGAGGTGTAACGTGTTATTGATATAAATGACTACCAGCTTCTTTAAATTCTTCTGCTTTCTCTTTCATTCCTTTTTCAATTGCTTCTGTCGTTTCTAAATCATTTTCTTTTGCATATTCACGAATATCATGTGAAATTCTCATACTACAAAACTTCGGTCCACACATTGAACAGAAGTGAGCTGTCTTTGCCCCTTCTGCAGGCAACGTTTCATCGTGATATTCCATCGCACGTTCAGGATCTAAAGATAAATTAAATTGATCGCGCCAACGGAATTCGAAACGTGCTTTTGAAAGTGCATCATCACGCTGATGAGCCGTTTTATGTCCTTTCGCAAGATCAGCCGCATGCGCTGCAATTTTGTACGTAATAACACCCGTGCGTACATCATCTTTGTTTGGCAAACCTAAATGTTCTTTCGGCGTTACATAACAAAGCATCGCCGTTCCAAACCAACCGATCATCGCAGCTCCAATTGCCGATGTAATATGGTCATAACCTGGTGCAATATCTGTCGTTAGTGGCCCAAGTGTATAAAACGGCGCGCCCTGACAAATATCAAGCTCTTTCTCCATATTCTCTTTAATTAAGTGCATCGGTACGTGTCCAGGTCCTTCAATCATAACTTGCACATCATGTTTCCAAGCAATTTTCGTTAATTCACCAAGTGTTTCAAGCTCAGAAAACTGTGCTTCGTCATTTGCATCTGCAATCGATCCTGGACGTAATCCATCTCCAAGAGAGAACGAAACATCGTACTGCTTCATAATTTCACAAATCTCTTCAAAATGAGTATATAGGAAGTTTTCTTTATGATGGAATAAACACCACTGCGCCATAATCGAACCACCACGCGAAACGATACCTGTCGTACGCTTTGCAGTAATTGGAATGTAACGAAGCAATACACCAGCGTGAATCGTAAAGTAATCAACGCCTTGCTCCGCTTGCTCAATTAACGTATCACGGTACACTTCCCATGTTAAATCTTCTGCAATTCCGTTTACTTTTTCCAGCGCTTGATAGATCGGTACAGTTCCAACTGGTACAGGCGCATTACGAATAATCCACTCACGCGTCGTATGAATGTTTTTACCTGTAGATAAATCCATAATCGTATCTGCACCCCAGCGCGTTGCCCACGTCATCTTCTCTACTTCTTCTGCAATAGAAGAAGATACAGCAGAGTTTCCGATATTTGCATTTACCTTCACGTGGAAATTACGCCCGATAATCATCGGTTCTGCTTCTGGATGATTAATATTCGCTGGTAAAATAGCGCGGCCTTCTGCGATTTCCTTACGAACAAACTCCGGCTCTACTCCTTCACGAATTGCAACGTATTCCATCTCAGACGTAATAATGCCATTACGCGCATAATGCATTTGCGTAACATTTGCACCTTGCTTCGCTCTAAGCGGCTGGCGATCCATTTGCGGGAAAACAGGTGTATGTTTCGAAGCCACTTTCACACCATCATCCTCTGGTTTCACCTCGCGCCCTTCATATGCCTCTACATCCCCGCGCTCCATGATCCAAGAATGACGCGGCGTTGGAATTCCCTTTTCCAGCTCCACTTTATACGCCGGATCCGTATAAGGACCGCTCGTATCATACACACGGACTGGAGGATTTGGGATGCCGTTCGTTTCGCTTTGTTCAATCTCACGCATCGGCACTTTCATGCCTGCGCGTGGTCCATCCACATATACTTTCTTACTCCCTGGTAAACTCGATTTCAATTCAATTTGCTCAGCTGAAACAGACTGTTTCATAACCTTTGTTGCCTCCCCTGTTCGTGACAAGGACGAGATATGGCCAGCGCATGCCAAAATAAAAAGAGCCAGGTCCATAAAAAAATAAGGACCTGGCTCATAAAAGACATCATTATGTAAAGCCGTTAACTTCCCTACGCTGGTACGAGCCAGATCAGGTCCAAAGGGTTAAGAAGATCACGCGCTTCTCTCTCAGCCTACGCATACGTTAGGCACCCCTAGTTTATCACTGATTTAATTTTCAATACTTTCCCATCATACACGATAATCTGAAAAATGCAAAGGTTATTTCTTTTTCTCTTTATGGAATCATCCACGTTAAATAATATGCTTGAACATACGTTATAATACCAACAATAATTACGAAGAACACCCTATTGTAAAAATAGTTTATGATTTAACATGGGAGTTTAAAAACATCTTCACCACAAAGAGTGTTGAGAATCTCAACCATTGTATTAAGAAAATTAAGAATACTAATATACAAGAGTTTAAGAGCTTTACGAATGGATTAGCCCGGGATATTGAAGCTGTCAGAAATGCGGTAACTTATGAGAATAATAATGGTCTTACCGAAGGGAGCATAAACAAGTTAAAGCTTATTAAAAGAATCATGTATGGTCGATGCAAATTCTCCACATTGCGGACAAAGATTCTACTTTTGGAGAGAATGAGACTTTTCAACTAACTCCGGAAAGAACCATTTTTTACTTGCCAAATACATTCATCAGTCCCGTTTGCCAAAGAGCCTTTGTCTCTGCTGTATTTCGCTACAACTGCTACTGTTACCTGCCATACAACCTGCAATAGAGATAGGTAACAATTTACTATACAAGGAACAAAATTGACCTGCTCCTCCATTTAGTGATTTAACTATCTTTATTATTCAGAGCTAAAACTCAAAGAAAAATCTCTTACATTTATTGTAACGTAATTTCCTTAATATGTTAATTATTTTTTTGTTGTCTTGTTAGTTAAAGGGGTACTTAGTACAAAAAATAACCGTAGATAGTAGCACGAACACTGTTCTTGTTATAATTATTTTTTTTCAGAACGTCTATAATCCTCTTTTTAAAAATATATGTAAATATAATAAAAAACGAATGATTAATAGAAATATTCTACACCACTCGTTTTTTATCGGACTTCTTTTTACTGTACTTTTATTTTCTTTATGAGTTATTAGAAAAATAATTGTCTATATAAGTCTTTATTTTTTCAAAATTCTTTTCCATAAATAAGATTGCTGGTACTTCAATTATTGGAAGATTATTTTCATTATCAAAAGCTGGACACGGTTTGGGAACTACCAAATAGTCAACTGAGTTTTTATCCCTAATATAATTAATTGAAACATCATAATACTTAGAAAAATATTCCTTCAAATCATCCTGATTCCTTAAAAATGGTAGAGAAAATATTGAACCATAATTTATACCAGCGTCGACAATTAATACAAAGCATATTTTTTTCATGATACACCCTCCTCGTATAATAAGTTTTAAGTTAATAACTGTTCCTTGAAAATTAAATAGTTTTTATCTTCAAGAGCTACATCAAAAAAATGATGTATGGGTAAAATTTAGTCTTGGATACTGGGGGATTTCCCCAGATAATGGAAGTATAGAAATGGATCCATCGGGAATATGCTTACTCCTCCTGTAGTTCGACCACGTTAAAAGACTGTGACCCAGACCAAAATGCACTGCATACGCACAAGCTGTATCGGTTTCCTTCACTTACCTCTCATAATGGTGGGAGGGGCAGCTTAGATGAAGGCAATCATTGAATACTCATACGCGAGGTTGTGGCTATGTTTTTGACTCTAGGGAGATCCCACAGTATCCAAGCTCATTCCAAATACTATTCAAAGAAAGGAGGTCCTTTCTTTGAAATTATTCGTAGCTATTGATGTAAGCTCTGAAAAACTTGATGTATGTTTTCTTGACAGTCATGACACTGTTTTGAAAGAAATTTGTCTTTCAAACGATGTGAATGGTGCCAACGCCATTAAGGAGGATGTTCTCCATTTTCATCAGTTGTACAACTATAAAAAAATTGTCATTGGTATGGAATCTACTTCCGTCTATAGTTTCCGTCCTTCCATGTTCCTAACGGAAGATAAGGATTTGAGGGCTTTAGACGTGGAAGTGGTCGTACAAAATCCAAAAGCCATCCATCGGTATAAAAAACTCTTTGAAGAAGATAAGACCGATAAAATAGATGCTTTCCGTATTGCCGATTTTTTACGAATCGGACGGTATAATAAGTTTCTTATCAAGGAGGAAAAATACGTTGCCCTTCAACGTTTAACACGATCTAGATATCAACTCGTTCACCAGCAAACAGAATGTAAGCAACACTTTCTGAAGAACCTTTACTACAAATGTAATACGTTATCGAAAGAGTTAAATACCTCTGTTTTTGGTGCGACGATGATGGAAATACTCTCAGATTCCCTTTCGTTGGATGAAATCGCAGAAATGAATCTAGAAACACTCGCTACTCTTCTTCAGAAAAAGGGGAAAGGACGCTTTAGCGACCCGGAAGATTTAGCGAAAACCATCAAGAAAGCCATACGTGACTCCTACCGACTAGGTAAGGTCGTTCAAGACTCTGTGGACGTTGTATTAGCCACTTATGCACAATTGATTCAAACATTAAAAAAACAAATCAAAGAGATAGAAAAAAGCATTACTGCTTTATTCTAAGCCATTCCAGAAGCGAGATATTTAACAAGTGTTCCAGGCATTGGAGTCGTATACGCCGCGGGAATCATTGCGGAAGTTGGAAAAATTGAACGCTTTGAGAACGAAGCACAATTGGCCAAATACACCGGTCTTTACTAGAAAAAATCGCAATCTGGAAACTTTGAATCGGAACGAACACCCATGACACGAACGGGAAACCAGTATCTTCGTTATTACATGGTTGAAGCTGCCAACTCTGTACAATTTCGTGAAGCTACTTACCGTGCTTATTATTTAAAGAAATATGATGAAGTTCCGAAATACAAACATAAAAGAGCCCTTGTCTAAAGCCGTAACTAGATTCGCTAAATTGTTTTTCAAATATTGAACCAAGCACTTGACTGATTGCTTGTTGAACAACCTTATCCACTACTGTCGGTATTCCCAATTTGCGCATCTTCCATAAAAAGAGCCAGGTCCATAAAAAAATAAGGACCTGGCTCATAAAGACATCATTATGTAAAGCCGTTAACTTCCCTACGCTGGTACGAGCCAGATTAGGTCCAAAGGGTTAAGAAGTTCACGCGCTTCTCTCTCAGCCTACGCATACGTTAGGCACCCCTAGTTTATCACTGATTTAATTTTCAATACTTTTCTATCATACACCATAATTTGGAAAATTAAAAGTTTATTTCTTTTGTTGTTTATGGAATCATCCACGTTAAATAATAAGCCTGAACATAAGTCATAATACCAACAATAATTACGAAGAACAAACTATGCTTCACTGTAAAACGGAACAAATCCGATTCTTTTCCAGCAAGACCAACCGCTGCACAAGCGATCGCAATCGACTGTGGGGAAATCATTTTACCTGTTACACCGCCTGTTGTATTTGCTGCAACGAGAAGCACTTCAGATACGCCGACTTGCTGCGCTGTAATGGCTTGTAAATTCGAGAACAGTGCATTCGCAGACGTATCAGACCCTGTTAAGAATACGCCAATCCAGCCTAAGAATGGTGAGAAGAACGGGAATAGTCCGCCAGTTCCAGCTAATGCTAACGCTAACGTGGAAGATAGACCAGAATAGTTTGCGATAAATGCAAACCCTAGTACGAATCCGATAGATAGAATTGGCATTTTTAATTCGCTTAACGTTTCTTTAAATGTCACTACTGCATCTTTTACATTCATTTTCAAAATAAACATGGAAATGATACAAGCAATTAAAATCGCTGTTCCGGTTGCCGATAATACATCAAACTTCAGAATTGCCTCGTAAGGCGTTGGTTTATTTACAATTGGCTCTGCTTTCATTACTAGATTATGCAGACCTGGAATTTCAAACTTAAATACAAGACTTTCTAAAGCTCCTCCTGGAGTGAATAATGCCTTAAAGAAACTTTGGCTCCAAATGACTACCATAACCGTTAATACGATAAATGGGGACCATGCCTTCACTACTTTTCCAAACGTTAGTTTCGGCATCGATGCTACTGTCGTTGTTGCTGCTACTTCACTATTTGCTTGCCCAGATTGATAAATTTCTTTCGGCTGCCAAACTTTTAAGAACAGCGCTAAACTAATTAAACTTACAAGTGCCGATGTAATATCCGGAAGTTCTGGTCCTAAAAATGTCGCTGTAATGAACTGCGTAATCGCAAATGAACTACCCGCTACAAATAACGCAGGCCACGTTTGTCGTATCCCCTTAAATCCATCCATTAAAAATACGATAAAGAATGGCACAAATAATGATAGGAACGGTAATTGATGCCCAGCCATTTGTCCAATTTTATGTGGATCAATACCTGTTACTTGTCCAGCAACTGTAATCGGAATTCCCATCGCTCCGAACGCCACTGGTGCAGTATTTGCAATCAAACAAAGACCTGCTGCGTATAAAGGATTTAACCCAAGCCCCGCAAGAAGTGCTGCTGTAATCGCTACTGGTGCCCCAAATCCTGCCGCTCCTTCTAAAAATGCTCCAAATGAAAATCCAATTAAAATAACGAGTAGACGATGATCGTTCGTAATCGATAATACCGATGCACGAATCACATCGAATTGACCTGTTTTCACAGAAATTTTATATAAAAATACCGACATAATGATAATCCAAGCAATTGGCCACAATCCGTATAAGAAACCATATCCGGTCGCTGCCATTGCCATCGTGAACGGCATTTTATAAGCGAATAACGCTACTAAAACTGTAAGTACAACTGTAATAAATCCTGCCACATACCCTTTCATGCGGAAAACTGCTAAAGCTAAGAAAAAAAAGATAATCGGAATAAGTGCGACCGCTGCCGAAATCCAAATGTTTCCGAACGGATCATAAACTTGTGTCCATGTGTTCATTGTTCTCTCCCCCTAAAGAATCCCCTTTTGAATAGAATAACCTCATCAATAGACTATCAGGTCATCATACCTTTAAGTCTAAAATAAAAAAAACGTTTAAGAAAACGTTTTCAACAACTTTCATTTATACTGTACCATAACAATTTCTATTAAAAAAGATTTTTTTGAAAATTTTATTATTTAAAAGAAAATCTTACAAAATCGTCACGTTCTTGTAATGTTCATCGATAGGAAGTTTGCCAAAATTATTGCATAATAATAGTATAACAACAGAAATTATTTATGAGGTGATATATATGAACGGAAATAAAATATTAGCTGCGTTATCATACTTTAGTGTACTATTTGCCCCTATCTTATTCCCTATTATCGTTTGGATTGTAGGAGACGCTGAAACAAAACCACATGCAAAACGTGCTCTATGGACACACATCATTCCAAGTATCGCTACATTCATTGGCGTAACTATTTTAGGAATTATGGGTCTTGGATCTGATCAACCAGATGTAACACTTGGAATTGGATCAATGATTGTCTTAGCTATTTGCGGAATCATCAGCTTATACTACTTCATCTGGAACATTGTAAAAGGAATTAAAGTGCTGAAAGCTTAATTTTAAACAAACGTTTGTTTAAAAAAGGACCCTTGCAAATTGCAAGGGTCCTTTTCCTAATTCGTTCACTTTATCTTCTGCGTTTCTTCTTTTTTCTCATCATTTTCTTTCGGCGCGTATTCACTTTATCCGCTATAATGTGAAGCGTACTTGCCACAACAATTCCCATTAAGAACGTTACAATTTCAACCTCATGTTTCTTCGCAATTTCTATTAAATTACCATCCAGTGCGATTACATTTAATAGAAATAAAAATGGAGAAAAGACGATTAACATGTACGCAATACGAATCACATCACCAAGTATAATCGTATGCGTAAAGAAAGATCGATGCGGCATTACTTTCTTATAAGGATACCAAAATATACGTAAGAAACCCCATTTGTTATAAGCATTACTGTACGTATCTAAATCTGGTGTTAAAAATGAAGTACCTACTAAAAAACCAATTGCAAAAGTTAATAAAAAATCAAAATTTGTTAATCCATACGAAAAGAGCAAAAACAAAACAACCGGAAGGGATATTAAGTTTATTTTCGTATGCGTTCTTCCTGATGGCATAATGCACTTCCTCGCTTACGTTCGTCCTGTCACCTTATGACAGGTTTCACCTATTGACCTAATTTCTGATCGATAAATGTTGTGTCTATATCCGAACCAAACCATTCTGCCAACTTCACTCGTGCCTTATCTTTCACATCTTCATTGACGTATAACGACACCTGTATTAGTGCAGCCGTTAACGCCCCTAAATCATCCGTATAGCCAATTCCAGCAATGAAATCTGGAATCGCATCAATCGGTGCAATAAAATAAGCAAGTGCTCCAATTACAATAATTTTCACTCGTTTTGGAACATCGGGTCTTTGCAAAACGTAAAACAGTAATAAACTTGCATAAATGACCGACTGCCCAGCTTGCTTTGCAACATGTTTTACTTTCTTCCAAAACGCTTCAACTGAAAATTTTTGTTTCATGTAAAAAGCCTCCCTATTTTTAAAAAGAAATAAGCTACAATATGTTATCAGTAAAAGTTCATGGAAATTACACAAAACCTATCAATGAACTTTCATTGTAACAAACAAACTAAAAAAGAACAAGTGTTCGTTAATTTTCACACGATTTCCTTCATATAATAGATTTCTAGATAACCCTTACCCATCTTCGTTTCTTATTTCTCAACAAAGAAAATTTTCACTTCCACTTAACATTCTGCTCTACCTTTGTTATATTTTCTAGTTGACGGACATATAAACGAATGTTAAAGTTTTCTCTGGTAGTGACAAATCTTATACAAAAAATGTAAAATGTTATAGTGTTTCTCAGAAATGAATTTTGTTGTATAATACAGAAATGACGTTATGCTTATGAGCAACAAAAGAAACCAAAAGGGTATGCATAGTTATAGTCGTATATGGGTGAATATAGAACCTTTAATTATGGCCAAGAAAACTATGTATTTTTTATTTTAGCATTTTTCGCTCCAAAATCGACCAAGCCTGATAGAGAAAGGGTGGAAATGAATGAAAGAAACCTTGAAATCACAATTTCAAAATGTGCGTTTCACTGTATTCGTAGCTTTAGCCTTATGGCTGAAAACTTACCTTATTACACGCACAAGCTTTGACTTAAAACTTGAATCTTTCATGCAAGAATTCATTTTATTCCTTAGCCCATTAGCAGCATCATTACTGCTTGTTGGTCTTGCATTATTTGCAAAAGGGAAAAAACGTAACTATATAGCACTTGGAATTAATTTTGTCTTAACAATCGTTCTTGTTGGTAACGTAATGTTCTACGGATTCTACAATGACTTCGTTACATTACCGGTGCTAGGACAAACATCTAACTTCGGAAGTTTAGGTTCTAGTGTGAAAGAATTATTTAACTACAAAATTATCCTTGCATTTGCAGACATTATCGTTTTCTTCGTTCTATTAAAGAAAATGAAGAACTTTGCACCTACAGAGCGTGTAGCACGCCCGATGCGTTCTCTATACTTCGTATCAACAGTTGCTATTTTCTTCGCAAACTTAGGACTTGCAGAAGCTGAACGCCCAGAACTATTAACACGTTCATTCGACCGCGTTATGCTTGTTAAAAACTTAGGATTATATGTACACCAAGTATACGATCTTGGCTTACAAGCAAAATCAAGTTCACAAAAAGCGTTCGCTGACGGTAGTAAATTACAAGAAACAGAGAACTACGTAAAAACAACACAAAGTAAACCAGACCCAAATATGTTCGGTACTGCAAAAGGGAAAAACGTAATTGTTGTCTCTCTTGAGTCATTACAAACATTCTTAATTGGTGCAACAGTTAACGGACAAGAAGTTACACCATTCTTAAACCAATTTACGAAAGAAAGTTATTACTTTGATAACTTCTTCCATCAAACTGGTCAAGGTAAAACATCTGATGCTGAATTCCTAGTAGATACTTCGTTATATCCACTAGACCGCGGTGCTGTATTCTTCACACACGGTAACAATGAATATACAGCAACTCCAGAAATTTTACGTCAGCAAGGGTATCACACGTCGGTATTCCACGCAAACAACGCAACATTCTGGAACCGTAACATTATGTATCCAGCACTTGGTTATGATCGTTACTACAACGAACTTGACTACAAGATTACACCAGAAACAAAATTAAATTGGGGATTAAAAGATATCGAGTACTTCGATCAATCTATTGATATGTTAAAACAAGTGAAGCAACCATTCTATACTCGCTTCCTTACTTTAACGAATCATTACCCATTCACTTACGATGACAGTACAAAATTAATCGACGAATATAATTCTGGTGATGGAGTATTTGACCGTTACATGGTAACTGCTCGTTACTTAGACGAAGCAATGAAACACTTTATTGAGCGTCTAAAAGCAGAAGGTATTTACGACAACTCAGTAATCGTATTCTACGGTGACCACTACGGTATTTCTGAAAACCATAACCGTGCAATGGCACAGTTCTTAGGAAAAGAAGAAATCACTGCATTTGACCATATGAACTTACAAAAAACACCGATGTTTATTCACGTTCCAGGTCAAAAAGAAGGTAAAACAATTTCGAAACCAACTGGAGAAATTGATATTAAACCAACTATTCTAAACTTACTTGGTGTAGATTCTACAAATGACGTTCGATTCGGTCATGATGTATTCTCACCTGATAATAAAGGATTTGTTGTTCTTCGTGACGGTAGCTTCGTTACAGATAAATACATGTACACAAACAGTACATTCTACGATCGTGCTACTGGCGAAGTTGTACAATTACCGAAAGAAGAATCTCAACCACTAATTGATCGTGCCCAAAATGAATTGAACATGTCTGATAAAATCATTGAAGGTGACTTACTTCGCTTCTCTGAAAGTAATAAGATCAAAACTGGTGAAGTAAAAACAGTTATTAAAGAAGAAAAGAAGAGCGCTGAGTAATCTCAGCCTCTTTTTTTATTTTCTTCCATACAACTACTTATATTCATTAACTTTAAAATTACATAACCTTTACCAAATATTCACATAGTGTTAATGAAGAATCTCTATAATAAAATATGTAAACGAGGTTCTACATATTTCTTATCTCTCATCTTTCGTAAGCTCCCTTAAAGAAGTGTGTAAATCTTTTGTTTCTACTTTCTTATAATTGTCTTTCAACATGTTTTGTTTCCATACACAAAACACTCAACGAGACAATGTCCCTATGAAAGATAGCTACCCTCCTTGTGCAGCATTCCATAAGAATGTTGCTTTTTTTTATTTAAAAGCAGGATTCTCATTCTTATTTTCGAATTTGTATATACAAAATGCTGTAAAGTGAAACTTTAATCAGCCCTCACCAATCGGGCAGCTACGGGCAGTTATTCGCCCACTTCACTTCTTTGCTCCACCCTAGTTTTTAAGTGGAAGTTTTACTTCCCGTTAATGCGGGGTAAATCATCCTTACTTCTCTATGATTTACAAATACATATACGGTCATATGTAGAGAATTGCTTACATAAAAATTACTATAGTGATTTTTATCTCGCATGAATGAAAGTTTCACGTTACTTACGTACTTACGAAAGGATGGGACGGAAATTGGCATACGAAAAATTTGTACTTTGGAATGATGAAGTTATTGATACAACAAAACAACAAACGTACATAGAACTTGAAGAGAGAGGTTTGCAGTTCGGAGATGGTGTCTACGAGGTTATTCGCCTATATAAAGGGAACTTTCACTTATTAGATCCGCACATAACGAGATTATATCGCTCCATGGAAGAAGTAGAATTATCGCTCCCTTTCTCAAAAGCTGAGCTCATCACTTTACTTTATAAATTAATTGAACGAAACCATTTCCACGAAGATGGCACAATTTATTTGCAAGTATCTCGCGGTGTACAAGCTCGCACACATGTATTTTCATATGACACCCCTCCGACAATTTATGCCTATATTACAAAAAAAGAAAGACCAGCCTTATGGATTGAATATGGTATACGCGCTATATCAGAACCCGATACTCGATGGCTACGCTGTGACATTAAATCATTAAATTTATTACCAAACGTACTAGCTGCTACGAAAGCTGAACGGAAAGGCTGTAAAGAGGCACTTCTCGTAAGGAATGGTATTGTAACGGAAGGAAGCCATTCTAACTTCTTTTTAATTAAAAATGGAACTCTTTACACACATCCAGCCAATCACCTTATTTTAAATGGCATTATTCGTCAATATGTCCTTTCTTTAGCGAATACTCTTCACATACCTGTACAGGAAGAACTTTTCAGCGTTCGTGACGTTTATCAAGCAGATGAATGCTTTTTTACAGGCACAACAATTGAAATTTTACCAATGACCCACCTTGATGGAACCGCGATTCAAGATGGGCAAGTTGGACCTATCACCAAAAAACTGCAAAAATCTTTTAATCAAATCTTATTACAATCCAATATGGCATCTTCTTAAACACGAATAATTTCTGTCCTTTCATATTCAATATATGCATTTAAATGGAAATCAAGGTGTAATTTTATGCCTTGATTTTTTTCTTGTAATCTTTTTGTCATATTCAGATTCCTATATAAGTCTTGACAGTAATCGACATGCTCTTTAGAATTTTTAACAGTTGGTAAATATTTCTTCACTACATTACAGACAGAAAGGAATCGACAAATTATGAAAAAGTATCTTGCCGGTCTTGCGGCAGTGTCTGTAGCAGGAGGAGCAGCACCTACACTTGATAGTGTTCAAGCTGCACCTGAACAAAATACACAAAAAGCTGCTACAACTGTCCAAGCTTCTGCATCAAACAGCTCATCTTATAAGGTAAACGCGAGCGTATTACATGTTCGTGCTGGATCAAGCACTTCTCACGACATCATCTCACGCGTTTATAACGGTCAATCACTAAACGTGATTGGCGAAGAAAACGGTTGGTTCAAAATTAACATTAATGGACAAACAGGTTTTGTTAGTGGTGAATTTGTATCAAAAAGTGGAGCAGCAAACAACAATGTAAGTACAGGTGGAAACAATAAAGTTACCGCTGATGTATTACGTGTACGTACAGCTCCTAACACATCTAGTTCTGTTTCTGGGCGTGTATATGAAGGACAAACATTAAACGTAATTGGACAAGAAAATGGTTGGGTGAAAATTAACCATAATGGACAAGTAGGTTATGTAAGTGGCGAATTCGTATCTGGCGTTTCTTCTAATGCAGGTTCTTCAAACAACAATACGAATAATAACAACCAAGAAGTAAAACCAGCAAGCGGAAACTATACAGTAAATGTATCTTCCCTTCGCGTCCGTACAGGTCCTAGCACTTCTCACACAACTGTAGGTTCTGTGACAAAAGGACAAGTAGTACAAGTTGTTGGAGAAGTTCAAGATTGGTTCAAAATCAATTACGCAGGACAAACTGCTTATGTAAGCAAAGACTATGTAACAAAAGGCGGTTCTAACGAAAACGTTACAGAAGGCAACAAACAAGAGCAAAACAATAATAATGGAACTATTCAAACTGGCGGTTCTTACGTAGTTAACGCTACATCTTTACGTGTTCGTACAGGCCCTGCCGCTTACCATAGTGTAATTGGTGGCGTTTTAAACGGTACAACATTAAACGTAGTTGGATCTGAAAACGGTTGGTTTAAAGTAAATTACCAAGGAAAAACAGGCTTTGTTAGTAGCGAATTTGTGAAATTCGTTAAAGGTGGCACTACTACTCCTGAGCAACCAAAACAACCTGAACAACCTAACCAAGGTGCAATTGGCGACTACTACATTAATGCTTCTGCACTAAATGTACGTAGCGGCGAAGGTACAAATTATAGAATCATAGGCGCACTTCCACAAGGTCAGAAGGTTCAAGTAATCTCTGAAAACTCTGGATGGAGCAAAATTAACTACAACGGTCAAACTGGTTATATCGGAACACGTTACCTATCTAAAACACCAGTTGGAGGCGCAGTAGATAATAAGCCTAACAATAACCAAAATAACAATCAAAACAATAATAATAATACGGGCAATAATAGCGGCGACAGTTCTTCCGTACTTGCATATGCAAAATCAATGCAAGGTGTACCGTACGTTTGGGGCGGAACTTCTGCTAACGGCGTAGACTGCAGTGGCTACATCTACCACGTATTTAAGAAATTTGGTCATAACATTAGCCGCCAAAGTGTTGCAGGATATTGGAGTAGCCTACCACAAACTTCAAGTCCACAACCTGGTGACTTAATTTATTTCCAAAACACTTATAAATCTGGTCCTTCTCACATGGGTATTTACCTTGGGGGCGGATCATTTATCCAAGCTGGAGATAAAGGTGTCGCAATCGCTTCATTAAGTAACTCTTATTGGAAGAGCCACTTCTTAGGATACACGAAAGCACCTTAATTAATAGTTTCAAAGCCTTCTAGTTTACTAGAAGGCTTTTTTGCTATGAGTTCAACATATTACTTCCTTTCTCCTACCTTCTCTCTACAAAAATAATGTATCCATTCTTCCATTTCATACACTTTATTCTGCAAAAACAATGCATAACGTTATCATAATGTATATATTTTCATAAAAAACATAACCTATTTCATGTCTATTTATTTTATATGTGTTTTTTTGAAGAATTTTCTTTTTATTTAAACTTTTCATTAGACGTTTGACCTCCGATGTCCATTATGATAAGTTACTAAAGATGTTATATTCGTAAACGTATAGACAACTGGTTTATACACTGTTTTTACTATGAGGAAGGAGCATACACTGCATGAATCTTTTATGGGGAATTGGCGGCGTGATTGGAGTATTAGCAATTGCTTTCTTACTATCTTCCAACCGCAAAGCTATTAATTGGCGCACAATTTTAATTGCGCTAGCATTACAAATGTCATTTTCATTTATCGTATTACGATGGGACGCTGGTAAAGCAGGTTTAAAACACGCTGCTGACGGTGTTCAAGGATTAATTAATTTTTCTTACGAGGGAATTAAGTTCGTTACTGGGGATTTAGTCAACGCAAAAGGACCTTGGGGATTTGTATTCTTTATTCAAGCACTACTTCCAATCGTATTTATTAGTTCATTAGTAGCAATCTTATATTATTTCGGTATTATGCAGAAATTTGTTAGCATCGTTGGTGGTGCATTAAGTAAACTTCTTGGAACTTCTAAAGCAGAAAGCCTAAACTCAGTAACGACTGTATTTTTAGGACAAACTGAAGCTCCAATTTTAATTAAACCTTACTTAGCACGCTTAACAAATAGTGAATTCTTCACTATTATGGTAAGCGGTATGACAGCTGTTGCTGGATCCGTTCTTGTCGGTTATGCAGCAATGGGTATTCCGTTAGAGCACTTATTAGCAGCTGCAATTATGGCGGCTCCATCGAGCTTATTAATTGCGAAACTAATCATGCCAGAGACAGAAAAAGTAGATAATAACGTTGAACTTTCTACAGAACGTGAAGACGCAAATGTTATTGATGCAGCTGCACGCGGCGCATCTGAAGGTATGCAACTTGTTATTAACGTAGCAGCAATGTTAATGGCTTTCATCGCATTAATCGCTTTATTAAATGGATTATTAGGATGGGTTGGTTCTCTGTTTGATATTAAACTTAGCCTTGATTTAATCTTTGGTTACTTATTATCACCATTCGCAATCTTAATCGGGGTTTCTCCTGGTGAAGCGATACAAGCAGCAAGCTTTATCGGTCAAAAACTTGCAATCAACGAATTCGTTGCATACGCAAACTTAGGACCACACATGGCAGAGTTCTCTGACAAAACAAATCTAATTTTAACATTTGCAATCTGTGGATTTGCAAACTTCTCTTCTATCGCAATTCAATTAGGTGTAACAGGAACGTTAGCTCCTACTCGCCGTAAACAAATTGCACAATTAGGGATTAAAGCAGTTATCGCTGGTACATTAGCGAACTTCTTAAACGCAGCAGTTGCAGGTATGATGTTCCTATAAACTTATATAGAGTCTTCTCTTTCTACAAGAGGAGACTTTTTTCATGCAATCCAAACGTCTTTTATGTATCTATTAATCAATTTATCCTAAATATAAGCACATTATGATACAATAATGTTTAAGTCTTTTTATTTTTCTTATGAAAATAGAGATACTACTTGTTGTTGCCCTTCAAAAGAGTTTAACGACATGGTCAATTTCTTAATAATTGCGCATACTACAAGTATCTATTGATGAAATAGCTTTAAGGAGGAAAGTTTTGTGAAAGATAAGTTCTATAAAATCCTCTCTATGTGGATTTTACAAATTGTATTTTATTTTACTACTGTATATGTGACGAAATATGAGCATGCTCTCATTTTTACAATAATATACGTAATCGTAAATGTACTATTCTTATTTTTAGCTGACAAAACAGCATTTGTTTTCTTCATACTAGGAACCATTATTTCCGTATTTTATTTGTTCTATCAAGCATGGCTTCACTTATGGAGTACATCAGATCAATGGCAATATATGATTACCCACTTCCTGATGGCAGCTAACTTCTTCATTGTATATATAACAACTCACCTATTGAAAAAAGTGATTCATGAAAATAAAGCTTTAACTGAGCGTGTGAGAACATTGGAACAATATATTGGAGAATCCAAATTACTAACAAGACAAGAATTCGAGAGACGCCAAGCGTTATTAACGACTGCAATGAATCGTCGTAATGAAACAGGCTTTATCATTTACTTTGATTTCACTTCCTTTAGTAAATATACGAAGGAAAGTGTTATGGACCGTGTAGCTTCCTTATTAGTTGAAACAGTAAGGAATGATTTTGACCTTGCTGCTGAATATGATAATAATACGCTAGTTATTTTATTACAAAACACAAATGAAGCTGGTGCTGACATTGTAATGAACCGCCTAAAACCAAAAATGGAGCAATGGCTTGCTGCTGAAGCAATCCGAGATATAAAAATTTCACGCGAGCAAATTGGAAACAAAGGACAGAACCTGTTATGATGACTCTCGTTATACTTCTTTTATTCCTTCTGTTTTGCGTACTCGTTTTTTGGATCAGTATCACATTTTCAATTAAATATGTACTTATTTTTACGGCTTTTCTATTCTCTGGCTTACTCGTTTACTACTCTTTCTTAACAATCGCGGGCCTAATTCACCGAAATAGTAAACGAAAAGATCGTACATTAGAACATTATCCGAGCGTCGATATTTTCATACCTGCCCATAATGAAGGCGTCGTTATTAAAGATACTTTAGAGGCGATGGCAAAGATTGAATATCCTGGAAAGCTAACTATTTATTTATTAAATGATAACTCTCAAGACGAAACACCTGAAATCGGCGATGATTTTGACAAGGCTTATGCTCATATTCGCCACATTCGTGTTCCCCCTGGTGAACCGAAGGGTAAATCACGTGTACTAAACTATGGGCTTAGTATTTCAGATGGTGAATACTTCTGTGTGTACGATGCAGATAACCAACCTGAACCACACGCACTGCGAATGCTTGTAGAGCACGCTGAAACAACTGAAGATGCTGTTGGAGCTGTTGGACATGTTCGTACAGTAAACGAAAAGCGAAACTGGCTGACGCGAATGATTTCACTGGAATTTCAAATCTTCCAACTCCTTATGCAATCTGGACGCTGGTTACTATTCCAAACAGGCTCACTGACAGGAACAAATATGCTTCTTCGTCGCTCCGCACTAGAAGAGCTTGGTGGCTATGATCCTTATGCAATTGCAGAAGATGCTGAATTAACATTAAGAATTACACAAAAAGGTTATCTCTTACCAATCGTCCCAGAATCAGTTACTTGGGAACAAGAACCAGAGCATTTAAAAATTCTTATCAAACAACGTACACGTTGGCTCCAAGGGAATTTATACATTTTAGAAAAAATGTTCTCGTCATTAAGTTTCTTTAAAGGAAAACTTCTCGTCCATTCCTTACAACAAGTTCTAGTGTATGTTGTATTTTGGCTATTCTTAATCATTTCAAACGTTTGGTTTGTAATTGGGCTACTCGGGATATTCCAAATTCAATATAGCATTCCGCTACTATTCATGTGGTATGTCGCATATATTACATATGTTTCTCAATTATTTAGTGCCCAGAGTGTCGAACGAACCTTTACACCGACTAATATTTTTATTAGCGTTATTATGTACTTTACGTACGCACAGCTCTTTACGTACTTATTTATTCGTAGCTTAATCTTATACTTACGTGCAAAGAGCAAGAAACAAGTCATTGGCTGGGATAAAACAGTTCGATTTAAAAAAGATAAATAATAACAATAAGCACAGAGCGCCGTATGCTCTGTGCTTATTTATTGCCGTATAAATTATATATCAGACAATACCCCTTAGCTGAAAGTAATTTCACGTCCATCCCCCAACGAACGATCGACCTTCATTTATATACGAAAAAGTGATTGCTATTTTTGTAGAACCAATTGCTTCTCTTGCTGTTCTTTGCGCGTTTCAGTCTTAGGTTCCGTGCTTTCTTGGACACTACGATGTGCCACACGTTTCAAACAAATATGCTTCCACTTTCTTTCGTAACGTTTCATTATTCTAGATGTCCCCCTTGAATGCGCTTTAAAACTATTTGAAATCGCTTACAGGAAATAATATAGCACATATATATAAACGTGACAACACATTTCCGACATATTTTTGACAAAAATACGAATAGAATTCGTAAGATATCGAATATTGTCGAAACCTATCGTTTTTTCTTCGTATAAAAGGCATACTACTTATATGGTAAAGTATTTTATTTCCCCTACCCGCATTTCAAATTCCTTCTATATAAAGTGAAACTTTCATTAGCCATCACCAATCGTACTTTTACAGGCAAATAGAGAAATAAAAAAGAGCTGATATGAAATCAGCTCTTTTCCTTCTATTATTAATGACGCTTCATACGCCCTTCTTTTTGTAACTCTTTAAATAATGCTGCCATCATAAAGAAAATAACGAAGACGAACGGGAATGCCGCAATGATAGCTGCCGTTTGTAAGGCTTCTAATCCACCAACATATAATAAGATAGAAGCTAGCGCGGCTAGAACGATACCCCAAATCATTTTAATGCGATTTGGTGGGTTTAAACTACCATGTGTCGTTAACATCCCTAAAACGAATGTCGCAGAATCTGCAGATGTAATAAAGAATGTAGAAATAAGAAGAATCGCTAGAACAGATAAAGCTGATCCAAAGCTTCCCATTTGATCAAACATAGCAAATAATCCTACTTCTGTTCCCATTTCTTTAATTTTTTCAAAGATATGCGCATCACCAAACAGCTCCATATGAATACCTGTTCCGCCGAAAACAGAGAACCAAAGGGCACCAATTATTGTCGGTACGAGTAACACACCGATTACAAACTCACGAATCGTACGTCCTCGTGAAACACGAGCAATAAACGTACCTACGAACGGTGACCATGCAATCCACCATGCCCAATAGAAAATTGTCCACGATTGAATCCATTGGTTTCCACCTTCATCTAATGGACTTAAACGGAAGCTCATGCTTGGTAATTCCTGAATGTAAGAACCGATTGTTGAAGTGAAGTAATTCATAATAAAGTTTGTTGGACCCGCAAATAATACAATAATCATAAGTGCAAACGCAAAAATAATGTTCGTATTACTTAAATATTTAATCCCTTTATCAAGACCTGTTTGCGCAGATAACATAAATAATACTGTTACGATTGCAATAATAACTAACTGAGTCGTTAACGAGTTCGGAATAGATGTTAAATAACTAACACCACCTGCAATTTGTTTCGCGCCAAGACCTAATGACGTTGCAACACCAAACACAGTCGCGAAAACAGCTAACACGTCAAATAAATGAGCAATACGTCCATGGTCCCCGCCTTTAAATAACGGTCCTACTGTCGCACTAATCGTACTTGCTTTTCCTTTTCTAAAGGTAAAGTAAGCAATACATAACGCTACAAACGCATATAGTCCCCAAGGATGTAATCCCCAATGGAAAAATGAAAAACGCAGTGCAAGGCGCGCACTTTCCTCAGTTGCACTATCTCCAAACGGAGGTGCGTATAAATGGTTTAATGGTTCGGCAACGCCCCAGAAAACTAAGCCAATACCCATACCAGCACTAAATAACATAGCAAACCATGTCATATAACTATAATCAGGTTCATCATCATCTTTACCTAAACGAATAGAACCGTATTTCGAAACAATTAAAAAGATAGACACACCTAAAATAATAGAAACGGAAATAATATAAAACCACCCGAACTTACTAACTAATGCAGTTTGAATTGCGGTTGTTACATTTCCTAAGCTACCTTTTCCAATAATAGATTCGGGAATAATCCCCCAAATTGTAAATGCAATACATAATGTTAATGAAACGATGAATGTTTTTGTCAGTTTCCTCATCAAATCCCCCTTCGTAGGTTTCGTTTTTGTAAATAACATAAATTCCGATATGTAAAATCGGATAGAAAACTATAATTTTGCGGTGATTTTCTTACTTTCACCTTCACCAATTCGAATTCTTATGGACAGCCTTACCTTTCGTATAACCTTTTCACTCTGCAAGAGCTACAAGTTAGAAATACTGCTGTCAAATTGTGTGAGAAAAACGCGGATAGGAATGTATTTTCCTAAAAAAGGATGTGTTACATATGTAAAAAAGGGCAAAGTTCTTCCTTGCAACCCTTTCGTTTTGTAACAATTATGCGGTTTTTTTGCTAGTATATAGCACGTGTTTATAGCTTCACAAACAAAATGTTTATGTTTATATAACTATATTACCCATAAAACGGTAAAATACTCAAGGAATGTAATCGTTTAGTAAACATCATGTAACATTTCTGTAACATTTTTATTTACGTCGAAAAAAACATGTTGTATTAAATATTTTGAATATAACTAGAAACCTATGAGTCATATAGAATGAAAAACGCTTTCCTATATTTTTTGTTATATTACAGGATGTTAACGACTTATTACGAATGGTTTGTAATTGTGTGTTTTCCCCAAATCCGAAAAAATCTGTTGCTATAATGAGGACACGAAAACAAACGCAATGGAGGCTATCATGAAAAAATTAATTGGTATAGCAACAGCAGCAGTTTTTGGTCTTGGGATTTTCACATCATCTGCTAATGCAGAAACTGTTGTAACAACAGACGTACTAAACGTACGCGAAAACCCTACTACTGAATCAAAAGTTGTCGGTAAATTACTAAACGGTAATAAAATAGATGTTCAAAATACAGAGAACGGATGGTCAAAAATTACTTTAGACGGTAAAGACGCATTCGTAAGTGCAGAGTTCACAAAAAGCATCTACTACGTAACAGCTAACGTATTAAACGTACGTGCTGAAGCGAACACAAACTCAGAGGTTCTTGGAAAGTTGAAGAAAGACGATGTAATCGAAACAACGAACCAAGTACAAAATGAGTGGTTACAATTTGAATATAACGGAAAAACAGCTTATGTTCATGTTCCTTTCTTAACAGGTACAGCACCTGTAATTGAGAAACAAGAAACAACTGCTCCTGCTAAAGCTGCAGCACCAGCTAAGGCTCAAGCACCTGTAGCACAAGCAAAACCAGCTGCTAAGCCTGCTGTGAAAGCTGCTGAAACTAGCGAACCATCTGGTGGTCGTGAGTTAACAGTTGTAGCTACAGCATATACAGCTCATCCGAGCGAAAACGGTGGAACATATGGCGGCCGTGTATTAACTGCAATGGGTCATGATTTAACTGCGAATCCAAATATGAAAATGATCGCTGTTGACCCGAAAGTAATCCCATTAGGATCTAAAGTATGGGTAGAAGGTTACGGAGAAGCTATCGCTGGAGATACTGGTGGTGCAATTAAAGGTAACCGTATCGATATCTTACTTGGATCAGATAGCGCTGCTCAAAAATGGGGACGCAAAACTGTTAAAGTGAAAATTTTAAAATAACCAATGACTGCTAAATTACAAGCCGGTTCTCTTTATTGAGAGCTGGCTTTTATTTATTTATAATACATATAAGGAGGCTACGCCCATGAATGTACAAGCAAAAGTAGACTGGATTGGTACGCCAAAACCGTACATATATAAAGATGAAGTGACATATAACGCTACTTCTATTGATTTTTCACTCGCTGGCGATGATAACCGCTATAAGTTAATTGTGCTCAAGTCTGAAAACAATACACATTACAAAATTGTACAATATGGAATAAAACCAGGCTCTCAAAAGCCATTTCCTATCGACATTCCATTTGAACAAAACATGTTACCAATTATAGAGCAAATATTACATGATCCGTATGTACAAGCGATACTAAAGGAAACACACTCATAATTGTAAAAAAATATATCAACGATTTTTCGATTATATCTATCATACATCGCAATATATCAACGATTTTTCGATTATATCTATCATAACTTACGATATATCAACGGTTCGACACGAAATATCGATTTAGCTACAAAAAAGAAGCTGTTCAAATATTGAACAGCTTCTCTCATATTAACGAGTTGGACCAGATACATCTTCTGATTTCAAAGTATTATTTGCACCAAGAGAATGATACAACATCTTTCCATTTCCATTCACAGTTACAATATGTTCGTTATTAAAACTTTTGAACTTCACAGATCCATCACCGTAACGAATATGGTACTCTTCATATGTCGTTACTTTATATTTCGTATCACTTTGACGCTCTACATTACGAACTTCCATCGTTAATAAGTCTTCTGTAATTCCTTTTTTGTGTAAATACTGTATATAATCACGGTCTTCCTTATACGATTTCCCGCTCTTATCATAATTATTTTCAATTAAACTAAAATCATTTAATGAAATTGCACGTACGTTATCATAAATGTGATTTCTTACAAATTCGCCCACCGCTGAACTTGATGTTTCTTTCGGGAATTTTAAGTAATATGTGCTTTGGTCTCCAATTTTAACACTTTCAGATTTCATCACACCAAGATCAGTAGTTTTCTCTAAATGTACTTCTACTGTTTCATCTGTTGGTACAGGGCCAAGTTTATAACTTCCATAATTTAATTTTCCACGTTTTTTCCCATTCACAAATACAGTTGCATCACTTTCATCAGAAGAAATGCTTACATACTTGCCTTCAAGCGATAGATCCACTTTCACCTTCTCGCTCTGTTCATCCGCTAAATCTACTTCTTTCTCTGTTTCTAATTCAGTCAGTTCTGTCTTCGCCGTTGCCTTTACAACATATGTACCTGGGAAGTATGGCCCCAACTCTTTCGAAGTTTTATCACTAGAAAGCTCTGTTTCTTTTTTGTCATTCACATATATTTCTGCGTTTTTTGCAGTTGTACTAACGCTCATATAATAAGATTTCATGCTGAACTTATACTTTGGATATAAGAACCACTCTTTTCCCTCTTCTACTATTTCCCCGTCCTTAAATGAAGATTTATCTTTAGTTAACTTTTGATCTACTGTCTCTTTCTGTAAATAAGACAGTAATTGTTTGTTGTAAGAAGGATTCTCTTTTAAATAACGCATGTACGCTTTAATATCCTCTGTCTTAATCTTTAAGCTTGAATCATTCGCTTTTACAAACTCATCAATTGCATTAATATCTTTCTTTTGAAATGCTTCAATCATTACATTTACTTGCTTTTCTTTTGAAAACTTATATGCTCCAAATTTATATGCCCCAAATAATAATGCAGCAATAGCAGCAAAACCAATGATCAAAAATAAATTTTTCTTACTTTTCACTGGTTTTGTCTCGCTTTGTAATTCTGTATATGAAGCAGCAGTGTTATCAACGATTACTTCTACTTTACTCCCACACTCCGGACAAAAGTTCAAATGGTCTGCAACATTCTTTTTACATGTTCCACAAAACTTCAACGTGCTCTCCTCCTATTTTTTAGCTAATTTCATTCCAGCAAATGCCGCTACATATGTCACAATCAAGCTAAACAAAGTTAAATATATAAATGAATTTTGCATAGATAATACCGTTCCACTTGTTCCAAATAAACCTGTTACCGTTCCTGAAACATTAATTTGGAACTTAGAAATCATATTCATTACAATCATCATAATTGTGTAAGAACCACTACATACCGCTAATGTAATATATATATTGGCAGTCGGTAATTTAGCTAACTTTCTTCCCGCTCTAAACATAAAGAACAATGGAATAATAAGCAGTAATAAACCATAATGGAATACGTTATTCACTTTATCAAATTCTGCAAGGCTTTCCTCATTTGCTCCTTTTGAAATCAATATCTCTCTAAGCTCTACGCCATTTACAGAGACACCTGATATAAATGAAAACGATAGTGTGCTCTCATATGTATTTGATTTCTTACCAATTCTAGTAAATTCTTTACTAAGTGCTGGACTTGATACTTCTAACGGCGCAAAATGAGCCATACTCCATAATTGAGGTGTTAACTCTAATGCTAATAATGTACTTTCAGATTTTAAAGTTGTTATTTCTTTTAATGGTTCAATACCATCTTCCTTACTTACTAATGCCATAATACAAACCGCTACTGCTGTTACTAATAGTCCTTTTATCATAGCTGAAACACCGTAATAAACAGACGCTCCATATGGCATTAACTCTTGAAATGCTGCTGCCATATTATTTTTGCTTGTATGACCAATAAATCCTAATAAGGTAAATAATGTCCCACATACAAAACCACTCAATAAACTCTTAATCGCTGAATAGCCAACCGTAATCTTACCTGCTTCTGAGAATGGAATTGCAAAAGATTGTGATGCTATAAAACTTATGATGAATAAAAAGACGCCATAAATAATACCAACTGTTGCTGCCATAAAGATTTGATCTTTAATCGTTTTCGCAACACGCTGTTTCCCTAACCAAATTCCTGTACCAGCGAAAATAATAAATGGAATGATTAATAATAATGTAAATGGAGTATGCCAAGATAAAGAAAATATCAATCCACTATCATCGTTAGCTGTAAAACCAAGTAAATGATAACTTAACATCGTAGAAGTTGCACTCGAATAAAACCTTGGCAACATTTCTAATTCTTTCGCAAATTTGCTAAACATCTCACTTAACATAGAGGCAAATAATAAACTACCAATCCAACCAGCAATTAACATGAGAATACTTGCAACAGCCCCACCAATAAAACCTTTTTGTAAAACGGCTTTATCTGCTTTAAATTCAACTTTAGGAGCACCATCCATTGTAGGCAATTTTACAGTTTGTTCTTTTTTCTTCACAACAGATAAAGAATACCCACACTTTTGACAATATAAATTTTTTTGAGCATTTTCACTGCCACAACCTCTGCAGTATTTTGCAGTATCTTTTTCTAATGTTACTGCATCTATAGCTCCTGCAATCTCCATACTACCTTCATTTGGGCAATAATTTACTTCTTCACCATGTTGTTTTCCACATGTGCGACAATACATTTAATTCACTCCCCACTTTGCTTAATTCCACAAACTGGACAGTAAGTAGAGTTTTTATCGATATGCTCATTACATGAAATACAATTTACCGTTTCACCTTCATTTTCTACTGTTAACATCGGGTTAGGCTTTCCACACGAACCACAAAACTTATCATTTATTGATAAAGGTCCACCACATTCACATGTAGCTTTTTCACCTTGTTGTTTTTGCAATTCAACAATGCGCTTTCTTGCTTGATAAATAGCTACATCAAATTCTTGAACTGGAGCAATCATTTCTTTTAAGCTCGCTTCATTTACTCCACTTCCTCTTAATTGAACATACACTTGCTGTCCAACCTCTAATAGAACCTCTGCTTTTTTCTGCATTTGCACTTGCATCCCCTTTTTCAATTGAGCAATTTCTTGTGCAACTTGCAACTTCATTTTCCCTTGTTCTATTCCTTCTTGTAACTTATTCATTCCACTACCTAACTTCGTCTGTAAATCTGACAAATCATTTCTCCTCCTATACGTATATATTCATATATAAAATTAACATTTTATATATTACCATGATTTTCAAGTTATGTAATCCAAATTTCATTTTTTCTGTTTTGAGCGTTTTTTGTTTATAATGGTAAAGGAAAGAAATATGTGTACGGAGGAATATTATGCTGCAACACTCAATTACGAAAGATGAAATTATGATGATTGCGAATGAGTTCGTTCAAGGACTAGATCCACAGCAAACAGCTGATCAGGAACATGTCGCTACAGCTCGGCACCTATATCGTAGTGGTGTTGTCTATAACGTTGACTTTGATGGTTATACACTATCAGGAACTGTAGATGCGGAAGGCAACGTATATAGCGTTCATATTCCGATTCGTAATGTCGCTGAAAGTTATTGTGATTGCTTCGCACCAACACAATGTGAGCATATGCTCGCTGTATTACTATCTGCAGCGTCTAGTTTCGGGCAAGTAGGAGATGTATTAACTTTATTTAAAAATAATACGAAACCTTCCCTTCCTCCTATTCGAACTGCAAGACAAGTATTGCAATCATCAGCTTTTGAAGAAACGGATTATAAAAGTTGGGAATCATATTTTGAAAAAGAATATGAATCATTTAAAAAAGAACAAGCTCGCCTTACTTATAAACAAATGTATTTTCTTATGAGTATCTTTACAGATTTCTATACGAAGCTTGAGCGGAAAGCTCCGCGCGTCATCGCCATACATGAATTATTCAGGTTACATGCAGCACTTTACTGCTTTCAAAAATTATTAGAAGAAATCCAGGCATTCGAAGCAAACAAAACGTATTCTTATCACCAACCTGTTAATGTCGTTCGCCTATTTGTAGACAAAGTGGAATCCATCGTTCGGGACTTACAATCAGAAGCGATTCCTTCAGAGTCTGAAATAATTTTGCAAGAAACAGCTCGTCTTGTTCATGAAGTATTCTTCTCTACCGACGCTTATACACAAGAGCGATTTTTCATTTATCGCCACATATGGAGTGAACTTTTAAACAATAAAGAGAACATACAAGAGGAAGAAAAACGAATCGATACGAAAATCAATCCACTATCCAAAGCATTAGCGTCTTCTCATCTTCTCTTTTTAAATGATGAAGATTTACTAGCGATGGACTTACTAAAGAAACAACCTGCTTCTGTTGTGAGTCTATACTTCTATTGGTTAGAAGAACTATTAAGTGCCATGCAATGGGATCGTGCAAAAAACTGGCTTTCCTTTACGTATAAACAAGTAAAGAAAACGATCCAAGATCACGAAAATACGATTTTCATAAAAGATATCGTTCGGCTATTTGTAATCATGTATGAAACATATGCAACACATACAAATGAACAAGCTGGTTTTGAAATGATTTTACAAGAACTATTACCGTATAGTTTCACAAACTACGAACAGTACGTACTCGCGAAAAAACAGTATCGCACATGGGCAGAGCTTCATCTCTTATATGGATTTGAGGCAATTGAACTGTTGAAAGAGCCACTGAAAGATATTGAAAAAGAAGCGCCAGAAGTGGCACTTCCTCTTTACCATCTTGCTGCTGTAGAGGCGATTGAAGAACGAAATCGTAAATCATATAAACGTGCAGTTCGTTACTTAAAGAAATTACGTACATTATATAAACGATTAAAACGCACCGATGAATGGGATGCTTTCATTATTCACATCGCCAATCTCCATTCACGTCTGCGTGCACTACAAGAGGAATTACGGAAAGGAAAATTAATCGATGATCAATCAAACTGAAGTAACAATTAGGCTCCAGCATGTTAGTCAAGGTTGGTTCCTTTGGGGAGAAGATGACAGCGGTACTCCATTATCCGTAACAAGTTGGAAACGAAATGCATTCACATGGCACTCCACTTCTTTCTACGGTACGTTTCTAAAAGAAGCAACCTTCGAAGGAAAACAAGGTGTGCTGCTAACAAATGCACAAGCCTTTGAATACATTGCAAACAAACCGATGAATTCCTTTGCACATATTCAAATAAACGGCACGATTACAGCACTTACGAAAGATGCAAATGAACTATGGGATGCCTTTACGAGTGGTAGTTTCGTACCAGATATGAATCATTGGCCTAAACAACCATCTTGGAAAGTTCAAAATACACCAATTGAAGATGACACATTAGCATCGCTTTTCTCAGCAGCAGTAAATGAAAGCATATTACAAGACAACCGCTCAAATGACGGCTGGGAAGATGCTAAAAGACTATATGAACATTATGACTTTACGAAAAGACAACTGGAAACAGCACTACATGAAGAAGATTGGCTTCGGAAAATTGGTTATATTGAAGATGATCTTCCGTTTACAATCGGACTAAGACTACAAGAACCACAAGAAGAATTTGAAATGTGGAAGCTTGAAACAATTGTGACACCAAAGCGCGGGGCGCATCGCATATATGTATATGAAAACATCGATTCCTTACCGAAAAGATGGCACGATTACGAAGAACGGATTACAGAAACACAAGAAGGTTTTAGTAAACTCATACCGTGGTTAAAAGAAGGAGATACGTTCCGAAATGAGCTCTTTGAAACAGAAGCTTGGAACTTCTTAACAGAAGCAAGCAATGAATTACTTGCAGCCGGTATTACAATTTTACTACCATCATGGTGGCAAAATTTAAAAGCAACAAAACCGAAATTACGTGTCCAGCTGAAGCAAAATACAGCACAAACACAATCGTTCTTCGGTATGAATACGCTCGTTAATTTTGATTGGCGCATTTCGACCAACGGCATTGATTTATCAGAAAGCGAATTTTTCGAGCTCGTTGAACAAAACAAACGTCTATTTAATATAAACGGTCAATGGATGCGACTAGATCCAGCCTTTATCGAAGAAGTAAGGAAACTCATGAACCGTGCCGATAAATACGGACTAGAGATGAAAGATGTTTTGCAACAACATTTATCAAATACGGCTGAAACAGAAATTGTAGAAGATGATAGTCCGTTTACTGATATTGAAATCGAACTAGATGGATATTATGAGGAACTATTCCAAAAGCTGCTTCATATTGGAGATATTCCAAAAGTAGATGTCCCTACTTCACTAAACGCAACACTTCGTCCGTATCAACAACACGGCATTGAATGGTTATTATATTTACGAAAGCTTGGATTTGGAGCATTGCTAGCTGACGATATGGGACTCGGGAAAAGTATTCAAACAATCTCTTACTTACTATATATAAAAGAAAACAATCTCAAAACAGGCCCTGCATTAATAGTAGCGCCGACATCTGTTCTTGGAAATTGGCAAAAAGAATTTGAGCGTTTCGCACCGAATTTACGTGTTCAATTACATTACGGAAGTAATAGAGATAAGGGCAATTCTTTTGAAGATTTCCTTCAATCAGCAGATGTTGTATTAACATCCTATGCATTGGCTCAACTCGATGAGGAAGAACTAACTTCATTATGCTGGGATGCTGTTATTTTGGATGAAGCACAAAATATTAAGAACCCACATACGAAACAGTCGAAAGCAGTACGAAACTTGCAAGCAAATCACAAAATCGCTTTAACTGGTACACCGATGGAAAATCGCCTCGCTGAACTTTGGTCCATTTTCGACTTTATTAATCATGGATATCTCGGAAGCTTAGGGCAATTCCAACGCCGCTTCGTCACACCAATTGAAAAGGATCGTGATGAAGGAAAAATCCAGCAAGTTCAACGGTTTATCTCACCATTTTTACTGCGCCGAACGAAGAAAGATCAAACAGTCGCATTAAATTTACCAGATAAACAAGAACAAAAAGCTTACTGTCCTCTTACTGGTGAACAAGCTTCCTTATATGAACAACTTGTTCAAGATACACTGCAAAATGTCGAAGGATTAAGTGGAATTGAAAGACGCGGCTTTATATTACTTATGCTGAACAAGCTAAAACAAATTTGTAATCATCCAGCTCTTTATTTAAAAGAAGAAGAGCCACAAAATGTCGTTGAACGCTCTATGAAAACAAAAACGTTGATGGAGCTCATAGAAAATATAAAAGATCAAAATGAAAGTTGCCTCATCTTCACTCAATATATCGGCATGGGGAACATGCTAAAACGTGTGCTAGAAGAAAAATTCGGCCAGCGTGTCCTCTTCTTAAACGGTAGTGTACCGAAAAAAGATCGCGACAAGATGATTGAGGAGTTCCAAAACGGAACGTATGACATTTTCATCTTATCCTTAAAAGCTGGCGGAACAGGATTAAACTTAACCGCTGCCAACCATGTCATTCACTACGATCGTTGGTGGAATCCAGCTGTGGAAAATCAAGCAACAGACCGCGCATATCGCATTGGTCAAAAACGATTTGTTCATGTTCACAAACTCATTACAACAGGAACATTAGAAGAAAAAATTGATGAAATGCTAGAAAGAAAACAATCTCTAAACAATGCGGTCATCACAAGCGATAGCTGGATGACTGAACTATCAACAGACGAACTAAAAGAATTACTTGGTGTATAAAGTGAAACTTTAATCAGTGGGGGTTTTACTCCCCGCAAAAAAAGCGCTAATCTTATTTGAGATTAGCGCTTTTTTCTATTCCAAAACCAATTACTTATTATAATTCCCGTTAACCCGCCGCACGTATCAAGCAATGAATCTTGCCACATTGGTGTACGGTCTCCCGTATACCATTGGTGAATTTCATCAAATGTTGCATAACCCGCAACGAAAAGAAGGGCATATATAAAGCATCTTTTCCTCGAATGACCTGATCGATGAAAAGCGTAATAAATCAATGAACCTAGCATAAAGAACACCATAAAATGAGCACCTTTACGAAGGAAAAACTCAATAAATCCGCCTACACCTTTATTCGCAATACTAACAGGGGTTCCTCCACCATAATCGACAGATACCCATGAAAAATGCTCTTTCACAAATTCAACATTTACATATTGTTCAATATCTGAACGCATATCCTGCTTTTTATATGGTTGTGCCGAAGAATAGAAAATCAGCCCCATCCATAGTAATACAGGAATCCAAAATAACCATTTACGATTCATTATCCAGAATTCTCCTCTCTTAATCTTTTAAGGGTACCAAAAAAAAGAAAAAATTTCACGCCAAAACATGACATTCATGCCCTATTTATAAAGTGAAAGGAGGTGATACACATGGCAATTGAAACAATCGTAATGGATTTAACTTTACGTCTTGTCTTAAACAACGGATTAGATAAGAACGGCAAAACAGTTTTCAAGAGCAAACAATTTAAACGTGTTAAAACAAATGCGAGCTTAGATCAAGTACACAATGTAGCTCATGCTCTAGCTTCCTTACAAGCATCACCACTTCACGCTGTACAACTTGTAAGCACATCAGATCTTTCTAAACTATAAAGTAAACTCGGATCAGTGGGGATTTTATTCATCCCCGCTGATTATTAGCCCACAATTTAACCGGCAGACCCAAATCCCGTAAATAGCGGGATAAATACAAAGGAGGGAATAACACATGCAAGTACTAGAGTTGATTTTTGCAAAAGAAGATGGAAAAACAGTCGTTTTTTCTATCGATACGCCCATCACACCAATCGATGCACAAGTCGTAAATCAAGTAATGGATACAATCCTCGCCTCATCTGTATTTTCATCCATTGATGAAAATACACGAAAAAAGGGAGCTCGCCTTGTAGAAAAAAATGTATCTGAAGTTCCAATTACTCTATAAAATGAAAAAGACGAATCTGCATCATTTTGCAGATTCGTCTTTTTTCTTCGGCATTTCAATCGGAATAAAAATCTTTGAAAAACCGACGCATACGTACTTATAATGTTCTTCACCTATATCAAACTCAGTCGTATATGTTGAGAAGAATATATAATCATTTCGCTTCGTATAATGATCAATTAATAACCCAACTTGTGGCTCAACATACTTTTTCGCTAACTTTTTACCGGCCGATGCCAAGTCGCCAAGGAGACCCTCTTCATTCTCTTTTTGAACTTCATCTAGCTTCTTACTCACATCATTACGCTTCATAAACTGCTTCGCTGCCCATTCTGTATATTCGCCCTTACTCGGATTACTGTTTGCTAAATATACTAGGAGAACGACAACTAAAGCCATAATAATATACTTTTTCTTCATACTATATCACCGCCTACTCTTTTCTATTTTCATATATATGTACAAGCGATGCAAATTAGAAAGACTATCACCTATTGATTGTAAACGAATAGCCAAAATTTACAATATGAAATAGAATATTAACAGTAAATTTACCTAATTTATATATAATTATATTCGGAATGAAAATTATAAGGGAGGATATAGAATTATGGATAATGAAAACAACATTTTTATTTCTAGTTCTACAATGATGCTTGAACCATGTAAACACCCTTATTACCGCACAAAAATTATCGACAGTAGCGGGAACCATCTTTACTCCTGTCAAACTGCTCTCCAACTTATACAGAAATCTTGTCTAACAAATATTCATTCTACTTATCAAGGGAGACGTAATGCTGTAAAAACAAAATTTAAATTTAAACAAAACGTTCCAATTCCGATCAATCATAGAGAATATATTTGTGCTTTCCCAACAGAATCTCCTGCTTCTCCAAATTGTATTTGGCTTTTCTTCAAACATGTTCATACAATAGAGTTTTTCAAAAAAGCTAAACGAGCTAAAATTCATTTTTCAAACGGAGCTACCGTAACGATACAAATTAGTTCCCATAAGCTAAGTCAGCAATTATGGAAAGCTGGATATGTATTATCCCAAATGAACATGCAAGATTCATCACCTTAATAACAAATAGAATGGAAGGTAGTATTTCCTCACCTTCCATTCTATTTGCTATTTTTATCCTTTTACACTATCGCGCATTTTCTCGAGTGCTTGCCGATACATCCATCTTACTTGATAATATGTCATTTCCGTCTCTAAAGCGATTTCTCCCATCGTCTTCCCTACAAAAAAACGTTCAAAAATAATATACTTCTCCTTCTCATCTAACACACTCATAAAATCCTTCACTCTTATTTCAACATCTTCAAAATGAAAGATTTCCTCATACTCACCTACACATACACATCTTTCTTGCAAAGTAGATTCTTTCTTCAATCTTTCTAATATATAACCACGCACCGTTACAAGTGCATATGCAGGGAAATACCCCTTCTTTGCATCAAATCTTTCATACGCATGCCAAAGACCAATTAAACCACATTGATAATACTCTTCATAATCTTGACGAATACCTAATTTCTTTATTTGATTTACAATCATCCCTTCATACAAAACAGCTGCCTCTTTAAAAGTGGCTGGCTTCACACAGTACCCGTTTCTAAAAGGTATACCTTTCTAGTATTCCGCGGTACCTTCACAATATAAAAATAAAGAAAAGATTTCACTGTGAGTAATTTCAAATACTACCGACGGAATTTGAAATTACACTAGATAGTATTTGAAATTTTGTTGGTGGTATTTGAAATAGGGGTAAAAATAAAAAAGGTGACTCCTTTAAAGAGTCACCTTTTTAAAATAATATGTTATGCACCAAAGCCGCTTACTAAACCTCTTACAACGCCGAATGCAATTGTTAGGATAAAGAAGATTACAATTAAAATCGTAGCTTGTTTCTTACTTAAACCAGCTACAATGTGTAAGCCTAGTCCTGTTAGAATAAGGCTCCAAATATTAAAAATTTCAATTGAAGAGGCAATTCCATGTGCTACTGTCCCTTGTTCAAATAAAGGAGCTAAACTTGTATAAACATCAGTGCCATTTCCATCAAAAATAAAGCCTAATCCTGCATTTAACAATCCGCCGATATAATAAACAAGATTAGCATATAAGTAAATCGATAATATTTTCATGTATGGTGTATCATTGCTCATAAACATCATAATAATTTTATAAAAACCTGCCGCAATAAAGAGACCTATAGGTGTTCCTAATAGACCAACAAGCGCGCCTCCACCAAGGGTAAATCCTTTTACCATTGCCCCTGCTTCACCATTTAATTCTTTTGCCAATTCTGGAGTACTAATTAATGTTAAGTAAGACACTGCTGTTGCTATAATCGTTCCTAATATAACAAATAAGACAAATGCCCCCCAAACCGGACTTTTCGTCTTCATTCTCTCAAACTGCTCACCTGGAGAAGTAATCATTCCTAATAATGATGGCTTCTTCACGCCTACATCTTGCGTATTAATATTTGCTTCCATTATAACGCCTCCTTCTATTTATATAACCCGTTCTAACGGGCGGTTCACTTCCTCATATAGAGGCTACGAACCGCCCACTAGAACGTTAATGTGTAGTTCTACTACACTATTAATTACTCATAACGCAATGCTTCAATTGGATCTAATTTCGCAGCTTTGTTTGCTGGAATTAATCCAAAAATAATACCGAGTGTCATTGAGAACAGTACGCCTCCAACGACAACTTCCCATGAAACGAGTGGTGGCCATTTTGCGAATGTAGAAACGATATATGCTCCGCCATACCCAAGACCAATTCCGATTAAACCACCTAGAAGTGTTAACATAACGGCTTCAATTAAAAACTGTAATAAAATTTTACTACGTGTTGCTCCAAGTGCTTTACGTACACCAATTTCACGTGTACGCTCCGTTACAGATACAAGCATGATATTCATAACACCAATTCCACCAACGACTAATGAAATACCAGCGATACCACCGATGATCATTGTCATAATGTTAGTAACTTTAGAAACATTTTCTTGGAATTCTTTTAAATTAACCAGTTCATATTTACCCGGAATTTCACTTGGCTTACGGCTATTTAATACATCAACAGCTTGTTTCCCTGCTGCTTCTAAATCGTCTACATTTTTAGCTTGAATTGCGATACTTTGAATTTCATCTGTTCCGTATAAAACAGGCCATAACGTAAGAGGGATTAACGCTTCTTCCATTTCAAATCCCATAAATTCATTATCAGATGTATACACACCAACAATTTGCATCGGTTGTCCTTTCATCTCAATAATTTGTCCTACTGGATTTACGCCCTTAAATAACGTCTCTTCTGTTTTTGTACTAATCATCACAACGTTATTTGCATGAGAAATATCTGATTCATTTAAAGTACGTCCCTTTACGACCTTTACTTTATTAACCGCAAAATATTCATTATCAAGACCAATAACATTCAAATTTGCTTTTTTATCATTTACATCAAGCACCTCTGAATTCTGGTTTGTCGTAATAACATGTGAAACATCTTTCACTTGTTTTACTTCCAAAATATCCTCTTCCGTTAACTTCGGCATTTCAAATCCACCTATAGCAAACTCATCATTAATATCTGGTTTAAATTGAATTGGCATAAGGTTATTACCACCAGAACCTGCGAATTTCGACTTCAGCATCGCTTCCCCGCCTTGCCCGATTGCAACGACCGTAATAATCGAACCTACCCCGATAATAATACCGAGCATCGTAAGAGCAGAACGCAATTTATGAGCTAAAATAGAAGATAGGGCAATTTTTATACTATCTAGTAAACTCATACCGCACACCTTCTATCTTCTGTAACTTTCCCGTCTCGCAGTACAATGCGGCGGGAAGAATACGCTGCTACTTCCTCTTCATGCGTAACCATAACAATTGTTGTACCTTCTGCATTAAGCTTCGTGAAAATATCCATAACTTGCTCACCAGACTTCGTATCAAGTGCACCAGTCGGTTCATCGGCCATAATGAACGTTGGGTTATTCGCAATCGCTCTTGCAATCGCTACACGCTGCTTCTGCCCACCTGATAACTCATTTGGTAAATGATGCACGCGATCTGCCAATCCAACTTTACCTAGCGCCTCCAAAGCACGCTTGCGACGCTCCGCTTTCTTCATGCCACCATATACGAGCGGAAGCTCAACATTTTCCACTGCGGAAAGACGAGGTAGTAAATTAAAATGCTGGAATACAAAGCCAATATATTCATTACGAATTAAAGCAAGCTTTGACTCGTCTGCTGTTAAGATATTCACGTCATTCAGCATATATTCGCCTTCTGTTGGACGATCTAAACAACCGATAATATTCATAAGCGTCGACTTACCAGAACCAGACGGTCCCATAATCGAAACGAACTCACCGCTCTGAATCGTTAAACTAATACCATGCAAAATCGGCACCGCCAACTTTCCTTGATAATACGTTTTAGCAATATTATTTAACGTAATCATTTCTCTTTCACTTCCATTCCGTCATACACATCGTCGGAAGGATTTTTAACCACCTTTTGCCCCACTGTTACGCCTTCTACAACCTCTGTCCAGTCTCCATCAGTAGAACCTTTTTTCACATTTTGTTTACGAAGCTTTCCTTTATCCTCAACATAAACAAATGCATCATCGCCTTTTTCTACAATGCTTTTACTTGGAACAGCAATCATCGTCTTATTCTCTAAGTTTACTTGCAATGAAACGTGGTAACCTGGCGATAAACCATCTTGACTATCAAGACTTGCTTTATATGTATACTGAGACATATTTTGAGTTGCTTCACCCACGCCGCCAGCTTGTGCCATCTCTGCGCTCGTTGGGAATTCGCTTACCTCTGTAATCTTACCTGTCCACTTCTTCTTATTATTTGCTTTCGCCGTTACAGTGAATGTTTGATCCTTTTGAATTTGTGACTTCTGAAGCTCAGTTAACGTACCTTGAACTTGGAATGGATCTTTAGAAGCTACTTGTAAAAACGATTTTCCTTGACCACCTAACGCTTGAGATGAACTTTGTGCCGCATCTTTATCTAACTTTTGAACAACACCAGCGAAATTACTATAAATCGTAAGCTCTTTCTGCTTCTTACTTAACTCTTCTTTCTGCAACTTTCCTTTTTCTTTCTCAAGATCAGTTGTCTTTTGAGCTATCTCTAACTCGTTTACTTGCTCGTCCATCGGATCTGTTACTTCTTTGCCAGCTCCGCTATCTTTCGCCTTCTTAATTTCTTTCTTTAACGAATCAATCTTCTTTTTCCCTTGATCATAACGCATATCCGCCATCTTCTGATCAAGCTCAGCTTGCTTCATTTGAAGGTTAATCTCTTCATTGTCATAAGAGAATAACTTCGTACCTTTTTCTACCTCTTGCCCTTCTTTTACCTCAATATCTTTCACTTTTCCTTTGGCCGGATCTGCATAGAAGCTTTCAATATTACCAGGCTTCACCTGACCAGAAATTAACTTCGTATTATTCAGCTTACGCTCTGTCACTTTCTCAAAACTTACAGCATCAGCATTTGTTGATGCACCCTTCTTCTTACCTTGCATAACAAAAATATTAATTGCCGCTACAATAACAATTAGTGCAATAACCCCAATAATAATCCATTTCTTCTTCTTGTTTGGAGTACGAACCGTATTTGGTAACATATTACCGCTCCTTTTTTTATAACTTAATAGTTTAATATAAAAATTGTATAAAACTTTCTGAAAATATATTACATATTATTACATTATTTTTACAAAGTTTTACACATCCATTTATATTGTAACAAAAATTCCAATGATTAGAAATATGACATTATATCTTTTAAGATAGATTTAAGGAAAGGAAAAAGGATAATTTAAATTGAATTTTCAAGTACTTTTTATATGAATGTAAGCCATCTTTTATTAATAAACTTCTTACCAAGATAAATTATTAAAATCATTTTCCTAATTGTACTACTATCATTTTTGTCATATATATTTGACATTTCATTTATTCAATTATAAAATGTCACATATAAATGACATTTCGGTACACGAGGTCTACAACCATAAATGGGAGGGTTATATTTGAATAACGTCAAACAATATCGAAAATCTGAAGGGCTATCGCAGCTAGAGTTAGCTAAAAAAGTTAACGTGGCGAGACAGACAATAAATTTAATTGAAAATAATAAATATAACCCTTCTTTAGCCTTATGTATCGAATTAGCAAAAGCACTAAAAACAGATTTAAACAGTCTATTTTGGGAGGGAGATTAAATGATGAAAATTGAATGGAAAGAAAGAGTTTATAATAGTTTTGTTGGAACACTGAGTGAGAGAGATGAATATCAAAAACAAGAAATCAATAAAGAATTATCTGTAGCTGGAATTGGTTTATGGTGGCTAAATATGTTGGTAATGCTTATTATGTTACTTGTTGATACTATGAACCACACAATATCTATAGGGACAATATTCATTTTTCTATCTAATATGATTTATGCTAATTACTTAGCCTTTAAATTCAAGAAAAAAGGTTTAAGTGATACTGAATGTGCAACAAAAGAAGAATATTTACAACACAAGAAAAAATTAAGAAAAGCTGGCTTAAAAGCAGGTGTGCTTTGGGGCTTTCAAATGTTTGTTTTTATGAATTATATCCTTCCCTATGTAGGTTCAGAAGAAATCTCTATTTCTTTATTTAAGGTTGTAATTTTCATCTGTGGCGGTGGATTTTTCGGTCTAACTATGTACGTGATTGGTTTATTAAATCTAAAAAAATTATATTAAGTAACAAAAACCTTTTACACATTAAACTCCAATTTTACATACTATTTGTTTTTTCTAAATAAAAATATAAAAGCTATCCAATATAACAATTGGATAGCTTTTTCAAATAAAATATTATACTACTTTAGAAGCTTTTCTCTCATGTCCCATTTGAACAATCAGTAAGAATATCGTTGCTAATATGCCACCCGCTAACAGTAACATGAAGCAACCATCCCAGCCAGAACGATCAACAATGATACCAATTGCTGCGTTTGCTATGAAACTTCCTCCAACATAACCGAACAGACCACACATACCAACTGTCGTACCTACTGCAAATTTCGGTACTAATTCCATTGCACTTAAACCGATTAAGAACTGTGGTACATAAATTAAACAACCGATAATAGAAACTGCAACACTCACAACAATAATATTAGTTGCTTGCCAATAGACGATTGTTCCAACAACAACCCCAGCCATACTCATAACACATAATGGCATACGTTTTCCTTTGAATAATTTATCGCTTAAAAGGCCGACAATTAAAGAACTTGGAATCGCTGCCGTTTCAAATATTGAATACGCAAAATGCGCTTCTGTTTTTGTAAAACCTTTCACTGTTGTTAAGTAAATTGGTACCCAGTTAATAACACCGAAACGAATTAAATAAACAAAAGCATTCGCAATACATAAGAACCATACAAATTTATTTTTCACTACATATTTCATTAAAATTTCTTTTGGTGACATTTTGTTAGCATTATCTACTTTTTCAAGTTCTTCATAGTCATTACGATATTCATCAATTGGTGGAAGACCTTCAGATTCTGGTGTATCCTTCGCATTGATCCAAACAAGTACTGCAATTACCATTGCGATAATCGCTGGGAAAATAAACACGCCGCCTTGCCAATGGCTTTCACCGAAAATCCCTACCCCAATCCCAATGAATGGTGGAACAAGTAGTGCACCAACGTTATGTGAAATATTCCAAAGACCTGTTTTCGTACCACGTTCTTTCTTTGAAAACCATTTCGTCATAACAATACTACAAGGTGGTGCTCCCATACCTTGTACAATACCGTTTAGAACAAGTAATGTTAAAATCATCCCAAAGGAAGATGCATAACCGAAACAAATATTAACAAGCCCAGATAAAAATAAACCTACTGCAATAAATCGTTGAGCAAATGCCTTATCCGATAAATTACCCATAAAGAATTTACTAAGTCCGTAAACAACAGCCATTACTGCACCTAATAATCCGATTTGTGTAGTGCTAAATCCGAACTCGTCTACTAAATACGTAGTAGATAAATTAAAGTTACTACGAACTAAATAATAAGCAGCATATCCAACTGAAATCCCGATTAACACACGAATACGTAGTAATCGATATACACGGTCGATCATATCCGCTGGCAATCTTTCAATTGCAGGTGCTGGCTTGAGCCATTTAAACATATATTTTCGTCTCCTTTTCTCACTTCAGAGAGAGACGCTGTCTATTCCATATCTCGATTATTCCGCTATTTGATATATTTTGGTTCGTCCTTCTAACCGGCTGTCCTTCTATTTCTTTCTCATTCTTCGCAAACATCGTTGGTACGCCAAACGACACTTTTTCTAAAATATGCCCCGCTTCTTCTGATAAACAATAATCAATAAATAAATCCGCAATAATACCACTCGGTGCACGTTTTAGTTTCGAAATCGCATTAACAGATAACCCTGTTTGCTCAGGTTCGTTACTTAAAATCGGAAAGCCTTGTTTTTGAAGCATTCTCTGATCTCCCATAAAGTTGATGCCTATCATATATTCACCGCTCGCAACAAGTTCTGCTGGGATGTAACCATTCACTGTTACTTCTCCAACTTGTTCTGCCAAATTCTTCACATATCCCTTCGCTTCCTCTTCACCTAACGTATCAATCAGTGATTGGAAAAACGTATATGCTGTACCTGAAACATTTGGATCGGGCATGACAATCTTTCCTTTATATACTGGATTCAATAAATCTTTCCATCTTAACGGATACGAGAGACCGAGCGGCGCTATTTCCTCGTTCCACCGCTCTTTATTAATCGCAATTGCCAGCTTCTCCACTTCATAACCATACCAATAACCATCTTTATCTTTAACAGTTTTTGAAATACGATTTGCATGTTGGCTTATCACAGGAATAGAAAGATTTTTCTGCTTCATCATTTGATGCGCATCTACTGTACCGCCAATAATAATATCCGCCTTCGGATTTCCAGCTTCTTCTTCCACTCTACGAAGAAGTTCTTCTGTTGAAAGACGAATAAATTCATACGTACATCCGCGCGGCTTACAAAATGATGAAAGTAACGCTTCACCAACTTCCTCACGAGCCGCTACATACGCAACAATATGACGATCATCCAAAATAGGGAGACCATTTTTACTATATTTAATAGAGGTTGTATCTCGAGAGCAACTAGACATCGCTCCTCCAATTACTAGCAAAAAGAAGAAAAAGGCTATCTTTCTCATGACGCATTCTCCTTTACGAATAACTCTGCTAGAGAGCCTTTCATATACATGACATTTCCGTTATTATCACCGAGATATTGCACAACAAAGTACGATGGATACACAGAAATCGTAAGAATATCTTCACGATCATTCTTTACACGCTTACCTGTTTTATAAGCTGTAATATAAGCAATCGGTTCATTCTGCGATTGTAATAACTTCTGAATTTCTCCGTAATCTGTAATTTGCTTTGCGGACCGAATAGAATCAAGTATGTGCGTAAGATTGATAGTACGTACCACATCGCCTTGACGTACTACGACATCCTTTGCTGAAGCAAAGAAATCACTAATACGCTCTGGCGTGTAATACAGGCTTAATAAATACGTTTGAAGTGCTGAAATCATCGGATCCATGCCATTCTTTCCGTATACATTTTCCCCATACTGGAACAAGTCACCTACTGCAAAAGTACGCTTATGTCCATTCAAGTACGTTACTTCTCCAGTAAATACTTGTTCTTGGCTCTTAACGTCCCCTGGCTCTATTCGAATTCGGTCAAAGAATGAAACAATCGTATGCAAACGAACTTCATCCGTTACAACGATTTCTCCCCACTTTTCATGTCTTACTTTCACTTCAATTGGAAGAGATTCATTCACCCTTTGTAAAACGGCTTGTTTATCATTTACAATGTTGATTCGATTATAGATTTGCTTCTCCATAACATAAAACAAAACAAGAGAAACAATCATACAAATGACAAACATAAGAATTTGAAATGATAGCCTTTTCATTTCTGCCTACCTCCAAGATAAAAAAACGTTGTTTCGAAAATACCGCATAATTGTTTCATAAATGTATCATTTAACCGCTTTCAAGTTTTTTATGTCTTCCATCCTTCTCGGAAGCAAAAATGTAATGAATATTGTAGTACCTATTTCTTCACTACTCTCAATCCGCATGCTTCCACCCTGCTTATTCATAATCTCCTGACAAATATACAAACCATAACCATTCCCGTAACTAGAAGGAAGTGCTTTTCTCTTCGGAGACTCATTCCACTCTGCAAGCACCACTTCATCTATACCGATCCCATCATCATGAACAAAAACCTTCGCCTCATGCTCATTTACAATTACATTCATACGAATGTGCGAAGCATCACTATACTTAATTGCATTATCAAGCACATTTAAGAAAATTTGCTTCGTCTTATCAAAATCCGCAACAACATGTACATCCGTTAACTCATTTATCACTTCAATTTCAAACTGATTTAGACGAGGTTTCACAATTGAAACGGCTTCTTCTGCCAATTCCTTTATATTCACAACTGTAGGAGACACCTCAAACGTACTCGTCCCATATTTCGAAGACTTAAGCAGTTCCTCTACAAGTGATAATAAACGCTCACTTTCCACCGCCACATAACGAAGACTTTCCTGTACATCTTCTTTCGATTGTAACTTCGGAATTAAATCAACATAACCGATAATTGCCGTTAGCGGTGTTTTTAGCTCATGCGTAATGCGGTCTAGGAAATCTTTCTGCTTCTCTTTCTCCTCCTGCAATTGCTTAATATGCAGCTCAATTCCATCAGCCATCGCATTAAAAGATGCTGAAAGCTGAGCGATTTCCACGTACTCATTTAACTCAATCTTACTCTTATAATCACCATTCGCGAGCCTCTGTGCCATTTGTCTCAACTGATCAATCGGTTTATGAAGAGACTTCGCCAAACGAATCGCAAAGAAAATACCGGTAGCTACTAGGCAAAGAGATGTCATTAAGAACGTCCAGCTCACATTTGTTAAAACTTCCTTCTCACCCGTTAACTCATTTATAAAACGAATACTTCCAATGACATCGTTTCCATAATAAACCGGGCTTGAAAACAAAAGAATAGGAGCTGGATCCGCCTCCTCAAAAACGTAAGACTTCTTCCCCTTCAAAGAACTCTCAATGTCGATGTTACGGTGAAGCAATGCCCCTTTTTGTGTATCTGCAACAACATCGCCATTCTTCCCAATCATCTGCACACGGACATCCATACGCTTCGCTAAATACGACGCAATTAAAAGTGAATTCGGACCAAGCGTATCCACTTCTGCTTCCTTCTCTAAATAATTCATCGTATAAATTTGTGCTTCTACACTTAACTTTTCTAAAGAATCTGCTGCGTTATGATACATATTCTTTTCTAACGTAATATAAACAACTGCATATAAAAGAACAAAAATCGGAATTAACAGCCCAACTATTCCAAACACCATATTTCGTTTTAAAGACATACCATCACCACTTAACAATCCAGTTTATAGCCAACGCCATAAATTGTCTTAATATATTCTCCGCTCGTCCCAAGCTTCTTGCGAAGTCTCTGCACCATAATATCAACTGCTCTCGTATTTCCGATATACTCAAATCCCCATACTTTCTCAAGTAACTCATCCCTCATAAACACACGCTGCGGATTTGAAACAAATAACTGACATAAATTAAACTCTCGGTATGTTAACTGAATCTCTTGTCCACTCACATGTACCTTTCTTTCCTTAGGACAAACCACTATCTCTCCAGCCTCAATTACTTCATGACTTACAGCAGCCTCCGCCTTCTTTACACGCCGCGCCATATTCTTAATCCGAAGAATAAGCTCCGCATAATTAAACGGCTTCGTCACATAATCATCCGCACCAAGCTGCAAGCCAAGCAACTTATCATTCATCTGACTCTTTGCCGTTAACATAAGCACCGGAATATCCCTATCCCTCTCACGGAACAAACGAAGCAACTCATACCCATCCGTATCCGGAAGCATAACATCCAAAATCAATACATCCGGCCCTTCATTCCATCGCTCCAAAGCTTCTCTCCCATCAGCCGCTGCCAATACTTCATAACCTTCCATCTCCAACTGCATCCGAATCAAATTACGAATACTCGATTCATCATCAACCACAAGTATTTTCATCATTCTCCTCCTTCCATCATGTATTATAGTACAGTTTAGTATAGCAAAAATCCTATAAAAAAAGAGAGGGTATTGTCGAACATATTTTGTCGACGATACCCTCTCCTGTTATATTTTCTCTTACACACTCGCAACAATAACTTCAGCACGCCCTACAATCTTATATTCCCCAAAGTTACTTGGTAATATGAAATGATCCCCTTCTTCAAATCGATACGTTTCATTACCATGTATTAACTCTCCTTCTCCATCTATTACACTTAAGAGAAGAAATGGACTTTTTTGCGTTAAATTAACCACTCCATCTAAATTCCATTTATTTACGGAAAAATAAGAGCACTCAATAAACTTGGTTACACATAAATCTTCTATTTCTTCATATTGAACAGCTTGTTGGCTTGAAACAAATGGTGTTTCTATTACTTCCACACTTTTATCAAGATGAAGTTCACGTAAATTACCTTCTGAATCTCTTCTATTATAATCATATAATCGATAAGTAGTATCAGAGTTTTGCTGTGTTTCTAATATTAAAATACCTTCACCAATTGCATGAACCGTTCCGCTTGGAACAAAGAAGAAATCACCTGGCTTTACTTTCACACGTTGTAATAGCTTGTCCCATTCTTCTTGTTCAACCATATTTACTAGTTCATCTTTTGTCTTTGCGTGATGCCCATAAATAATCTCAGCACCTTCTTTACAATCAATGATATACCAGCATTCAGTCTTTCCTAGCTCACCATTTTCATTTATACGTGCATACTCATCATTTGGATGCACTTGAACAGATAAGTCACGATTTGCATCTAAAATTTTTGTAAGAAGGGGGAATCGATCTCCCTCAATATCCCCAAATAATTCTCGATGATTATTCCACAATTGTCCTAAAGACAGCCCTTTATACTTTCCACTTTTAACTACGCTTTGTCCATTTTGATGTGCAGCGAACGCCCAACATTCTCCCGTTTGTTCTGATGGTATTTCATATCCGAAAGAAGTTAATTTCGTACCACCCCAAATTCTTTCTTTAAAAATGGGTGCAAAAAATAATGGTTCTGTCATGATTAAAATCCTCCATTTTATACGATGTCGTCTAATAATTTATATGCTTCCTCTTTCGTTTGGACAGATATTAACCGCTCTCTATAACTATCATCCATAAGCTTTCGTGAAAGCATTTGAAGAATCTTCAAGTGCTCATTTCCTTCACTCTCTCTCGGAACTGCAATCATAAATACTAATTTTGCATCCGTTCCGTCTAAACTTTCCCAATCTACCCCCGATTGTTTAATCCCGAATGCAACACTCGGTTTTTTTACTGCATCCGACTTTCCATGAGGAATTGCAATGTTCATTCCAATCCCTGTACTACTCTCTGCTTCTCGACTCATAATAGCTTGCTTAAACTCCGAATCTGAATGTAAAACACCTACAACATTTAATTTCTCAATCATTTCATCAATAATATCGTCACGTGTCTCTCCTGCTAAATTAATATCAATTAACTCCAGACTCGTTATATCTGTTAATTTCTGAATTTCAACTTTTTCAGCTTTCTTTTCTATTACTTGCTCTTGAACTTCTGCTACTTCCTTTGTTGCTGACACTTCTTTCATTTCTTTTAATTCCTGTGTTTCTTCAGCTTTTGAAATATCTTTCTTTAATACATTCACAATAACCGCTGTAACAAGAGAACCTGCAATAATAGCAATAAAGAACATAAACACGTTATCTACAGCTCCTAGTATCGCAACAATTGGTCCACCATGTGCTACTCTATCCCCTACGTTACCAATCATTGCAATAACAGCACCTGTCATCGAACCAGCCATAATACTTGGAATAACACGTAATGGATCCTGCGCTGCAAAAGGAATAGCTCCTTCTGTAATACCGAATAAGCCCATCGTAAATGAGGCTTTCCCCATTTCCTTTTCCGACTCTTGGAACTTTCTCTTTCCTATAAATGTAGCAAGTCCCATCCCAATTGGCGGAATACAAATTGCTGCTGCAATCGGTCCCATAATTTCATAATTTCCTTCTCCAATCATTGCGGAACCAAATAAGAATGCCACCTTATTTACTGGACCACCCATATCAAATGAAATCATTGCACCTAAAATTAAGGCTAAAAGAATCGAACTTGAACCTTGCATACCAGATAACCAAGCTGTTAACGATTCAAATACTTGCGCTACAGGAGCACCAATAATAAACACAAACGCTAAACCTACAATAAGTGATGTAAATACCGGAATAATAATAATTGGCATAATTGGTTGAATTGCTTTTGGCACTTTTAACTTTTTAATTCCCAGAGCTACATAACCAGCTAAGAAACCTGCGATAATTCCACCTAGGAAGCCAGCCCCACTCTCACTACCATAAAAACTTCCCGTTGCTGCGATATATCCGCCAATCATACCAGGAACTAGTCCAGGTTTATCAGCTATACTATACGCAATATAACCAGCTAAAATTGGCACCATGAATGCAAATGAAGCTCCACCTATTTGCTCAATTGTTTTCCAAAAAGATCCTTCTGGTATTACTAAACCACCAGGAGTTTTTTCGCCGCCAAGTGTCAATGCAATTGCGATTAATAATCCCCCAACAACAATGAAAGGAACCATGAATGATACACCATTCATTAAATGACGGTATATAGGGTTTTGTTTTTTTCCTTGCGAATCATTTCCTGTTTTTTGCACATCCGAATGATACACAGGAACATTGCCATCTATTACTTTTCGAATGAGTTCCTCTGGTTTACGAATACCCTCTTTAACTCCTACAACTAATAACTTTTTGCCTATGAATCTATCTTTATTTACTACTCGATCCGCAGCTATAATGATGCCATCAGCTTCACGAATCTCTTGCTCAGTAAGTTCATTTTCAACACCTATACCACCTTGTGTTTCAACTTTCATTTGAATCCCTAATTTATCCGCTGCTTTTTGCAAGTTTTCTGCAGCCATATACGTATGGGCAATCCCATTTGGACACGATGTAATCGCTAATACTTTCATTTTAATCCTCCTCACCCTTATGTAAGCGCCTACAAATACTATATATCAATATTCGATTCATAAAAGTTTTCTTTTTTACCGTAACCTCCGGAAAAAACATTATTTTACCGGAGCAAACAAAAAAGTAAGGCTTCTCGCCTTACCTATTCATATCTTAAATAAGATAAAAACTTCATTATATTCTTTTCCTTTATAAGCTTCTGAACAAAAACAGGTTGTTCACTTATAAAAGACAACTCATGAAATAACTGTTTCGTAACTTCCTTCCCATCACTCTTAACTGCTAACATAAATACAAGCGATACTTTCTCTATTCCCCAGTCTAGTGGCTCCTTCAGCGTAGCCACTGCAATTGCGGATTGTTTAATTAACTTAGGACTTCCGTGCGGAATGGCGACTCCTGCACCAATTGTCGTTGCTGACATTCTATCTCTAGCAATCGCACTTTCAACATACTCTTTCTCTACATATCCCTTTTCATAAAGAGATCTCGCTAATCTTTCAATTAATTCGTAACGATGCTCTACTTCCTGTTGTAAAAAAACTAAAAAAGGAGTTGTATAATTCAATAAAACAAAGTCCTTATTTTCGTTAGATGGTAGTTCATCTAATTTCTTCATAAAATTCTCTAACTTACTTTCTTCCCTCCGCTCTAATAAAGGAGATACAACACAATGAGGAATCTTTAACTGTGGAAGATCTATCGTAGAAATAATAAGCTCTACCTTTTTATTTTTCATTAAGTATTCTTCCAAATCGGACTTTGCGATACAATCCATCACATGGACATGCCGGAATTTCCTTTCAATTTTTGTCCGTAATAATTGCGACATCCCTATCCCCATATGACAAACAATAATTACATTTTTTGATACCTTTTTATCGTTCAAGCGCTCCATTGCCGCCTGAAAATGCAAAGTAAGATAGGCTGCCTCTTCCTCAGGGATTTGTAAACTTAATGATTGATTCATATCATCCAGCTCATGAATTAACATATCAAACATATACGGATACATGCGCTTAATTTCATGAAGCATCGGATTCGAGACAGAAAGATTATATTGCAAACGATTTAATGTCGTATACAAGTGCATCTGTAGTCCCTCTACTAAAAATGTATCCTTATCGAAATCGATTTCATTCAACTTAGACATACGATCTATTAAATGCGATACAACTTGTGAAAGCACAGGACTACTCATATTTAACTTATTTCTTTCCCATTCATCTTGATAGCGGATTTTTCCACCTAAAATATGAATGGCTAAATACGCTATCTCTTCTTCAGTAAAATGAACAGTAAATACAAACTCTAACCTTGTTAAAAAATCTAATGTCCACCCATACTCTTTCGTCTCTCGCACAATGTTCAAATCATCTGTAGACATTGAAATTGGTTGCTTTAGCTTCATCCTCCGCACCATAATTAACGTATGTAATAAAAGATTTTCTAACGTATCATCTGTAAAAAATATAGCGTATCTTTTTTGTAACGCTTTCAATTCAGTCATTACAAATTCAATTTCATGATACAAAAACTGCTTTTTAATAAATTGATTCATTAACTCCTGATTATGAATTAAATCTGATAGTTTAGCTAATGCTTTTCTCTTATTTCTCTCATCGCCTTCTACCGTTAAGCCTACCCTCTGCTTTAAAATTAACTCTAATCCCAGTTCCTCAAGCCACTTTTCAATTCTATCTAAATCTTTCTTAACTGCAGCTCTATTAACAAAATAATGCTCAGCAAGCTCCTGCACCGTAACTGGCTTAACATTCATCAACAAACTATACGCTATTTGCAACACTCTCTCCTCGTCTGATGCATAGCTTACATTCTGTTTTACAGCATACAATTTATTAAACAAACTCGCTCTATCATAATCCTTAATTTCTAAACAGACACCTAAACCTGGTTTCCGAATAAGAAGTGCATCTGAATACTTCTCTAAATATTCCTCAATCACCTTAAAATCATTACGAATCGTCTTCTCCGAACAACCTATCCTATCAGCAAGCTCCTGCACTAACAAATACTCATTAGACTCAGATAATAAAACTTGTAAAATTTCCTGTTGTCTTTTATTCATCTATTTCACCTGTTTCTTTTATCCTTTACAAACGATATATTACTAACTTAGTGTATTTATCATAGCATATTGGTAGATTAGTGAATCAGTGGATTTTATAGTTTGGAATTTGTTCATAAAAAAAGAGTTCGATATTCAACCGAACTCTTCTAAAATTTATTATAAACGATTCATAATGTCTTCTTTAATAGTAAGTAACTTTTGTTCACTATTTTGTAAAGAACTATCTTTTACACCAAAGTAAAACTTAATCTTCGGCTCAGTTCCAGATGGACGTAGGCAGAACCATGAACCATCCTCTAATTGATATTTTAACACATTTGATTTCGGTAAGTGAATCTCTTCTTTATGTCCATCTTGCAAAGATGTAACAACGCTCGCTTTATAGTCTTCAACTGCTACGACTGTTAAGCCCGCCACTTCTTTCGGAGGATTCTCACGGAACGTTGCCATCATCTCTTGGATTTTTTCCGCTCCATCTTTTCCTTTTAACGTTAACGATACAAGGTCTTCACGGAAGAAGCCGTATTTCTCAAATACTTCTAATAGACCGTCATATAACGTTTTCCCTTGTGATTTGTAGTATGCAGCTACTTCACATGCAAATAGGACAGATTGTACTGCATCTTTATCACGGCAGAATGGGCGGATTAAATAACCATAGCTTTCCTCATAACCGAATTGGAATTCATATTGTCCGCTTTCTTCATACTGTCTAATTTTCTCACCGATAAATTTAAATCCAGTTAACGTATCAACTGTATCTAAACCGTATGCTTTTGCAATTGTACGACCAATTTCAGACGTTACGATTGTTTTTAATACGACACCGTTCTCCGGAAGCGTTCCGTTTTCTTTCTTTTGAGATAGTAAGTAATCAAGCATTAATGCACCTGTTTGATTTCCTGTTAATACTTGGAACTCACCATTATGATTACGCACTGCTACACCTAGACGATCTGCGTCAGGATCAGTTGCGATTAATACATCTGCGCCTACCTTTTCACCGTCACGAATGGCATACTCAAACGCTGCGTGCTCTTCTGGGTTCGGTGATTTTACTGTAGAGAAGTTTGGATCTGGTAACTCTTGCTCTTTTACAACTGTTACATCTGTAAATCCAACTTCTTTTAAACCACGGCGTACAGAAATATTTGATGTTCCGTGTAATGGTGTAAAGACGATTTTTAAGTCTTTACCAACCTTTTGTACCATTTCTTTATTAATGATGACATTGTTCAATTCTGCAGCATATGCATCATCTACTTCTTGTCCAATAATATGTAATAAACCGTCAGCTTTTAATTGCTCTACATCAGCGACTTCAACTGTTAATTCATCTTCTACTGCATTTACGTAGCTAATTAACTCATCTGCCTCTTTTGGAGGTAACTGTCCACCATCTTCACCGTATACTTTGTATCCGTTATATTCAGGCGGATTATGGCTTGCCGTAAGAACGATTCCACTTACTGTATGTAAATGACGAACTGCGAAAGAAAGTACTGGCGTTGGACGTAAGCTTTCAAACACATATGTTGTGATACCACATGCACCAAGTGTAGCAGCAACTTCCATTGCAAACTCAGGTGATTTATGACGAGAATCATAGGCTACAACAACACCGCGTTTTTTCGCTTCCTCACCTAACTTTTCGATAAAGCTTGCTAATCCTTTTGTTGCTTTACGAACTGTATATACATTTAAACGGTTCGTACCAGCACCAAGTTCACCACGCATACCACCTGTGCCAAACTCTAGATTTTTATAAAAGCTATCCTCGATTTTCTTCTCATCTTGCTTCATATTTTCTAGCTGTTCTTTTAATTCTGCATCTAATTGTGCGTAAGAAAGCCAGCGATCAAATTCTTTTTTCCAATTCATTCTATTATCCTCCAATTTCAAATTTAAAAGGTATGCCATAGAACACATACCTTTTAAACTAGCAAGTTAATTCCTTATATTTTAATTTTAAATCCTTATTTCTCATACCCATGGGGTTTCTTCTGATGCCAATTCCAAGCATGTTCAATAATTTTTACATTTACATACTTAGGATCCCACCCTAACTTCTCTTTCGCTTTATGAGAAGAAGCAACTAAACACGCTGGGTCTCCTGCAAGGCGCGGTGCTACTTCAGCTGGAACCTCATGATTTGTAACTTCACGAACTGCATCAACGATTTCTTTTACACTGAATCCATTACCATTTCCTAAGTTATAGAAATCGCTCTTTCCGCCGTTCTGCAAATCTTTAAGCCCTAAGAAGTGAGCGGCTACTAAATCCTCAACATGAATATAATCACGGATACAAGTACCTTCTGGTGTATTATAGTCATCACCAAACATCATACTCTTCTCACGTTGACCTAGCGCCACTTGCAGCACAAGAGGGATCAAATGTGTCTCTGGGCGGTGATCTTCACCAATAATACCATTTGAAATTGCACCAGCTACGTTAAAGTATCTGAAAATCTTATAGCGTAAATTAGAGGCTTGGCTATACCAATTAAGCATCTTCTCGATTGCTAGCTTCGTCTCTCCGTATGTATTCGTCGGATTTGTCATCGTTTCCTCAGTAATAAGGTCCACATCTACATCACCATACGTTGCTGCAGTAGAAGAGAAGAGAAAATAAACTTATCTACTTTAAACTCATCCATTACTTCTAACAAGCAAAAAGCACCATACACATTATTATAATACTGAAGGGGCTTCTCCATACTAACTCCAACTAAAGAATCAGCTGCAAAGTGCATTACCGCCTCAATATTTTCTTATTTAAAAACATCTCTTAAAAATGAATTATCACGAAGATTACCATTATAAAACTTCGCACCTTCCGTAATTGCATCTTCATGACCAGTTTGTAAGTTATCTACTACTACAGATAAACCTTCATCTATTGATTTTTTTACAGCGTGAGAGCCGATATAGCCCGCAGATTAGAATTGAATTCATTGTTTTCCTACTTTCCTCATAACTGCATTTTCAAGCTTATGAATATTTAATTTATAGTACATGAGATTATGGACATATGCTTTAAACGTCTAAAGTATGTACACTGAAAACTTAAAGACGTTATTTAATATAGCCATTTTTATTATTTGATTGCCATTTCCAAGAGTCAGCACACATTTCTTCTAATCCGCGTGTTGCCTCCCAGCCTAATTCACGCTTTGCTTTCGATGCATCAGCAAAACATACTGCCACATCACCTGGGCGACGCTCTGTAATTTTATAAGGAACTTTCTTGCCCGAAACTTTTTCAAACGCTTCAACCATCTCTAGTACACTATAGCCCATGCCTGTGCCCAGGTTATAAGCATCTACTCCTGTTGTACTCAGTACTTTCTCAAGCGCCTTTACGTGACCATTTGCTAAGTCCACAACATGGATGTAATCACGGACTCCTGTTCCATCTTTCGTTGGATAGTCATTTCCGAATACGCTTAATTCTTTTAACTTACCTACCGCTACTTGCGTTACATATGGCATTAAGTTATTTGGGATTCCATTTGGATCTTCTCCGATACGCCCACTTTCGTGTGCACCAAATGGATTGAAATAGCGAAGTAATGCGATACTCCATTCTGCGTCTGCAAATGCTACATCACGCATAATTTGCTCAATCATTAATTTCGTTTGACCATATGGATTTGTTGCACTTAATGGAAACTCCTCCGTAATCGGTGACGTTTCCGGGATACCATATACAGTTGCAGATGAACTAAAGATTATCTTCTTTACATTATGTTTCTGCATTACTTCACATAGCACTAACGTGCTTGTAATGTTATTATGATAATATGTTAATGGAATCGCTACTGACTCCCCTACAGCTTTAAATCCTGCAAAGTGAATAACTGCTTCAATTGCATTTTCTTCAAAAATTGCGTCAAGCGCTTTGCGATTTAAAACATCTTCTTTATAAAACTTAAATTGTTTTCCTGTTATTTCTTTCACTCGATTTATAGATTCTACCGAGCTATTCGAAAGATTATCCACTACTATAACTTCGTAACCGCTATTTAGTAATTCTACACATGTATGACTACCAATATATCCTGCTCCACCTGTTACAAGTATTTCCATAATTATAGTCCTCCCAAAAAAACTTAATATTTAAACCTCTATTATAGAAAGTTTTTCCTCAACTATTTTTAAATCTTCAAGCGAATCAATTTCAAAACTATCATTACTATTGATTTCATATAAATGAACATCAAGTTTCGTAATATTATCCTTCACGATATTATCCCAATATAATTCACCAAAGTTTTCTTGAGCAACTACCTTTTCAAGCTCTTTCACTATATAAGCCGCATCATTTTTAGACCAATATGAAATACCACATAAAATATAATCATTATGACCATTACCGACTTCAATATCGTACACTCTATTATTCACACCATATTTAATAATCCACTCATTACAAAAATGTTCTTTTTTCGCACTAAAATATAAAGATGAATTAGGTTGTTCAATAAAAATATTACGATGTAAATATACATCTGCATCAACAACATATGCATTTGATAAATATTCTCTCACTAAATACATAGTATAAATATTATTGTATACATTATATTTGTCATTATATACAAGTTTAATATTTTTATATTTATCAGTAAGATAATTAAATTTTCCTGATAGATATCCAGTAACAACAATAATTTCTTCTATACCTTTTTCCTGTAAAAATTCAATTTGACGTTCTAACATTGGCTTCCCCTGTACTTCAACTAAAGATTTAGGTTTTGTTAAAGTTAATGGACGTAATCTTGTCCCCATACCTGCTGCTAATAAAATCGCTCTCATGCTGCTTCACCTCTATATTTTTTCTTTCTAAACCCTTGTGAATCTGAAACTGTTAAAACAGCCCCCATAATAATAAATAAACAACTAATTATTAATCCACCTGAAAGGGAGGCACCTAGTATAAATACAGAAATTAAAATTGACCAAGCTGAATATGTAATATTTAATGCCATCGCTTTAGTTGGTCCTAATTCACGAATTGCTTTATAGTAAAAAACATATGAAGCTGTTCCCACTAATGCAATAAAAATGATTAAAATAAAGTCACTACTAAAAACAACTTCTCTTGTTAAAAAATGTCCACCTAAAGAAGGTAAAATTACTAACCCATACGTAATAGACGAAACAAGTTGACGAATTTGTAAAGCCTCTTCCGGGGAAACTTCATTGTCCTTCATACCGTATGCACAAATCACACACTCCAATCCCCATCCCAAAACACAAATTAAAGCAAATACAAAGCCTAAAATGTAACTTTCTGTAGAATTACTTACTCCTGCAAAACCTAATATGGTAATACCCGCCATACTGACTATAAGCCCTAACCAATTCCAAGAACGTAACCGCTCTTTAAGAAACATAAATGCAAAAAAAGCTCCTACTGCAGGATATATTGCCGAAATAGCAGCTGTATATGATGCACCAATGTATTTTACAGCTAATACATAAAAGGTCATACCTAACGGCCCACCTAAAAGCGCACCAAAAACTACAAAGAGCCCACTTCTTGTTTTTAATTTTGAAAGTACAGTCGTTAACTTTCCTTTCATAGCCATATAAATCATCATCCACATTGCAGACATAAAATCATGCAAAAAAGTGCTAACTAGAGGCGCAAGAAATATAACTTGTTTTGTTTCCATCATAATTGCTGAAGACAAAACAATTCCAATTAATATAGTATCTACAGCCCAAGCAAAACCTGAAAAAGCACCATATAGGATACCTTTACTTTGCTTTAGATTCATAATGATATCCTCCATAATACTCTATAAATAATTGCATATTTTCTTTAGCTCTATGATAACGATCCATCCCATATGTACCAAAATCGCTCCCAGTAGCTTCTTTAATTTTCGTCCAAATGCTCCATAAAAAATCTTGGAAAATTTTATTCATTAATATTCTTTTTTTATGTGAAGATTCTATTTTCCCATTAAAATAATATTTTAAAAATAGCTCTTCATCTTCAACAGAAAATCCACTTTCTAAACAATGAGCGGCAATATCCCACATTGGATCATTTAGACCACCATATTCCCAATCAATCAAATAAATTTTATTTTCGCCACTTTTCACAAAATTTTCAGGAACAGTATCATTATGACACGGCGTTAACTTAATTTTCATTCCTTCATAAACGCCTCTTAATTCCATGACTTCTCTTTTAACTTTTTCATAGTCATTAAAGTTAGAACCGTTTACCCTATCTAACAACTGTTCATAATGTTCGATTTTTTCAAATACATTAAACCTATTACTCATTAATGCGTTTGAATTATGTAAATCCCTCAAGACTGTAGCTGTTAACACCATATTATCATTACGTTTTGCAGTTTTCGGATTTAATGTTTCTGCATTAGAAATAAATTTAGCTAATTTCACACCTGTACTCTCATTAAAATAGAGTAGTTCAGCATCAATTCCTAACTCACTTGCAAACTTCGAATTTACCATTTCATCATATCGGTTAATCATATCTTCAGTACCACTTCCAGGAATACGCAGTACATATTCAGAATTATCCACACATACTTTAAAATTAGTATTAGTCATGCCTCCAAATGGCTGAATATCTGTAATTTTATCTTCCTGAACCCCTAATCCCTCTACAATGCATTGCTTTATTTGTTTTTCTTTAAATTCTGCCTCCTTGCGCATTAAACGAGGATAAATTGTATTTTTAACAATTTCGTATTGTTGTTTTGTATCAATCTCAGCCCATACAACATTTTGCAACTTTACATATCCAATGTCATAAGTTCTCGCAATATCTAAAAGTAAATATTCGTAATTTACATATGGATTTTGATTACATGCAAATACTTCTAACATTTTATCAAAAACGTTATACGAAACCTTTGAAATCCCAATCATCTCACCATCAATACGATTTAATTGGTGGATATCTTTAGAAATTTTATATAAATGTCCTTCTTGAATTTCAACAAAGGCCTCATCCCCAGAGCCACTCTCATTTGTAATTAGTACACAATCTCTTTCAGGATGTTTTAATACCTGTCTAATTGCATTTTCTTCTATTAAAATATCATCTTCAATTAATAAAAAATCATCATTGATTATTCCTTTTGCACAAGCAAGCGAAGCCATTGATCCTGTCCATTTGTAATCCTGGTTCTCTACAAAATACAAGCCCCGATGTTTACTCCAAGGAACAAACCTCTCCTTTTTATACCCAGAAATAATAACTATTTTTTCAATCCCATGATTATATAAGATTTCTATATTCCTATTTAACAGTATTTTATCCCCTATAGATAATAAACCTGATGGCATTTCTAATTCTTTTCGACTCCCAGCCGCTAAAATAACTGCTTGCTTAATTTTTTTATAACCATTTTGATTTATTTTAATTTTCTTTTTCTGAAGAATAGCTAGTTCCCTTTGCAAAAAAAGAAATCCATCTTCCTCTAAATAATACCTTATATGCTTTCCTGCTTTCTCGCTAGAAACATATTTTTTCTCTATTAAATCACTAATAATGTAATTTACTTTTCCTGTAGAAATCCCACAGTATTCCGCAATTTTTTTCTGACTTAATTTCAGTTCTCGATTAATGACTTCTAGTACTCTTAATATATCTTGCAAATCAATAGCCCCCATGATATCAATAATACATTCAAAAATTGAATATATCATTGATGTTATCATCAATAAATTACGATGTAAACAGTATCAAAATTATCTTTTATGTTTTTGTTAACATTTTTCACCTTTATCTCTCGCCACTTTAAAAAATTAAAAATACATCCTTGACTTGTTCTTCACCATGCCACAAACTAATAATTTGTGATACCTTAAAAATTACCAATTAACAATAACCTAAATATTAAAGGAGGAAGTTCCTTTGTCAAATAATGAATTAGCATCTAAATTTGAAACAATAATGGAAAAATTAAATTTAATGGATAAAAAAATAGAACAAATAGAACTATGTGTGGATGACTTTGAATTAGATTCCACTGGAGAAAAAGATTGTACAGAAGCCTTTCAAAATATGTTAAAAAATACAGATCCTAACAAAACAATATGTTTTTCAAAAGGCGGTATTTATCGTTTTTCAAAAACTATCTATTTAAATCCACATCAAAAAATAGACTTTAAATACGCAACTATCCTTCATGATGGTGATGGTATATTATTTGATACTAATTTTAAAACACATAATCCTGTTTACTTAAGAAACGCATTTATTCAAATGAATAAAAATCATCCTACACAAATTGCATTTAATTTAAGAAAAATTTCTGGAGGTTATTTTAATAATATACTTCTAGAGAATGGAGCATATGGATTTTATGCAGAGCAATCCCATACATATGAACTAAATAAAATCTATCATAAAAACCCTTCTAAAGCCGGTATTTATCATGATGGTGATGGTGGTTGTGAAATGACTTGGCATGACATACAGATTGTTTTTGTAGGGGCATTTACGGGGAAATATGGTATTGAGATATCAAGAACAACTACAGAAGACTTAGGTGGATATTATTGGCATAATGTTTTGATTGTTGTTAATAGACCATCCGGTGCCACAGCTCAACAGGGAATATATGTTCATGGACCTATTGGAGAAAAAGCTATTATAGTTCTTAACCTAATTGGTGGTGGTGCTGATGGTTTTGACGTTGAAGATGCGGAAAGTGGTAAGTATGCACTCAAGCTAGAAAATACAGCTAATCATCGCATTTCTCAAGGTTGGATTACCTCTATTTGCTTAAATAATACCGATAACTCTACTATTTCTAATTTAAATAATCCATATGGGTTATTTCTCAAAAATCATAACAACGCAATAAATGTAAGTTTATTGCAATGTGGAGAATCAACCGCATTTAATTTTGATGAAAATGCAAAAATAACAAACTTTCATTATTCCAACATTCGTACTAATGGAGAGCTTACAAATCAGCACAGGAAATTAACTGAATTTGCCGACCGACATGCAAAAACGATATATACTGATCCATTAAATGGGGATGGAGCTTTAGTTATTGCTGATTCACATAACCCACAAAATCGATTCCATTTAAGAATAGATGAATTTGGGCAATTAATTTTTTTAGATCAAAGTTTCGAAAAAGTAATACTACAAGTTTCTCAAGCGGGCACTATTAGATTACCAAATGACGCAAATGTATTAATTAACAATCAAAAGGTTCTAGGTGAAAGAAGACCTGGATGGAATAATCCACCAACCGGTATTGCAAATCGAAATAGTTGGGACTCTTCCACTGCCTCACTTCAAGATGTTGCTAGTACATTAAAAGCACTAATAGATGATTTACAGGAACACGGTTTAATTTAAATAAGTAAATGAATATTTAAGTTATAGCCTTTTATTTAGTTTTCTTTATAAATTAAGGTATACTCTTATTTGTATTTCATTATTTTACTCGAATATAAATGTTATGTAGAAAGGTTCAATAAAACGATGCAAAAATCACTTTTAAAAAACATTATCTATAAAGTATTGTTGAATTTATTCAACCTAATCCTTCCAATTTTAGTAGGTCCTTATGTTTATAGAACGCTAGGTGCCTCTTCCATCGGAAAGGTACAATTCTCTGAATCTATCTTTAATTATTTTTTCATTTTTGCTGTATTTGGGGTTTATCAATATGGAATGCGTGAAATGAGTCTTATTAAAAATGATAAACAAAAAGTAAATAAACTTTTTACAAGTCTATTTACAATTAGCTTTGTTACTAGTATAAGCTCACTACTTATATATCTTTCCTTTTCTTATATTGGATACGGAGACAACATTATTTTCCCTATACTCCTAATTTACGGAATAAATTTCATTGGTTCCATTTTTTATGTAGAATGGGTTAACGAGGCTTTTGAGAATTATGATTTCATCACCATAAAAACTATTATTATTCGTATTTTTTATGTAATTTTTCTGTTTATCTTAATAAAAGGCTCTGATGATTACCATCAATATGCTTGGCTATTGGTACTCTCAACTTTTCTTAATAATATTATTAGCTTTATCTATGTTAAACGCCGTTTACAATTTGATTTTCAAAATATAAATATTATAAAACATATTAAACCATTATTTTTGGTTGTAATCTTTTCAAATGCTAACATCTTATATACGCAATTAGATCGTTATATGTTAGGGCAGTATGTAAGTACCAAGGCTGTATCTTACTATGCAATGGGACAACAAATTATGAGTATTATTCACATGCTCATGCTCAGTATCATACAAGTAACTATCCCTCGCTTATCACATTTATCGGGGGCTCAAGATGATACCTCTTATATTAGACTGTTAGATACCATTTCAAAACTCTATCTTTGTTTTCTCTTCCCCGCTTCAGTAGGACTTTATATAGTTTCTGATGTCGGTGTATATATTTATGGTGGAAAAGAATTTATGAATACCGGAAACGTTTTATCTATTTTCTCTATTTATATGATATCTCTTGGAATCGAATCAATATTAGCTAATCAAGTAATTTATGTAAAAAAGGGAGAAAGTATGTTGGTGAAACTTATTTTCATATGTGGTTTCTTCAATTTATTACTAAATATTTTATTAGTAAATATGAACATTCTTTCACCTTCATCTGCCATTGTAACAACAACTATCGCAAATTTTTCTCTTTTCACAATGGAATATATCTATATAAAGAAGAAGTTGAATGTCAATTTCAATTTATTTGAACTATCTAAAATGAAATATGGTCTTTATTCATTAGTATTCATTCCGATTTCGTACCTAATTCGCTTATATATATTCAAACCTATTCCATTATTCATTTCTTTAGTAAGCGTGAATATGGCTGTATACTTATTAATTTTATTTATAACAAAAGATGAAATTCTTCATATGTTTTTAAATAAGATTAGATCTAAATTCAATCGATAATTACAGCATATACAAATCCAATCTAATATAAAATTGAACCTCACTATAAAAAAAGTTTCGGTAAAATAAAATGTACCCTATAGAATAGACACTTGAAAAAAGTCTATTCTATAGGGTATTTCTTGTATAATAAAAGGAAAATTGGGATCGGAGAATGTTGAAAATGACAAAAAACTATTTACAGAAAGAGAAATTCAAATTCTATCAAATAACCTATACGTAAAATCTGTAAGTCAGAAAGGTATCACTTATACAGAGGAATTTAAGCATATTTTTATTGAGAAAAATGAAAGAGGAAAGCTACCTCGAAATATTTTTGAAGAATGTGGTTTTGATATAGATATCATTGGAATGAAACGAGTTATGTCATCGGGAAGTAGATGGCGTGCTGCTTATAGAAAAAATGTGTATTGGGTTTAAGGGATACACGTATCGAAAACGCTGGAAGAACTCTTGAGAGAGAGCTTACGTTAGAAGAAAAGTATGCCCGTTTAGAAGCCGAACGAAACTTACTAAAGGCGGAAAACGAATTGCTAAAAAAAATCAAACTTATGGAAGGGAGGATGAGAAGGAAATAACACTACCACCTAGTCAGAAATTCATCTTGATTTATGGTCAGTCATTTGTGTAAAGTAGCTGGTGTATCCGGTTCGGGATACTATAATTACTTTTCAGTTTCATCTCAAGAACAACGGAAACAAAAGAGTGATCGAGATGAAATCTTGAAGGAAACCATATTAAAAGCACTTCGATTTAGAAATAGAAAGAAGGGGGCTCTTCAGATAAAGATGACATTGGCGGGTCAGTTTCAAGTTATCTACAATTTAAAGCGTATCCGTAGAATTATGAAGAAATACGAGATTATTTGTCCGGTTCGCAAAGCGAATCCTTATAAAAGAATGCTTAAAGCTATAAAAGAACATCGAATAGTACCGAATCAATTAAATCGGGAATTTTAAAAAAATACCCCAGGGAAAACACTTCTTACAGATATCACCTATTTAGTTTACGGTAAGAATCAAAGGGCCTATTTATCTACAATTTTAGACGGCTCAACTAATGAAATTTTAGCTTACCATGTTTCAGAACAGATGACATTAGAGCTCGTAACGACAACTCTCCATAAACTAAAAAGGAATCCGCGGATTCGATTGACTGAAGGTGCTTATATTCATTCAGATCAAGGATCCCACTACACAAGCCCTACCTATCAAAAGCTAGTCAAAAAGCTAAATCTTGGACAATCCATGTCAAGAAGAGGAAACTGTTGGGATAACGCCCCACAAGAATCGTTTTTGGTCATCTGAAAGATGAAGCTTATATAAAACCTTGCGCGTCCTTTAATGAATTGAAACAAGAGATTAAGAAATATATGACGTATTATAATTATAATCATTATAGATATCAATGGAATTTAAAAAAGATGACTCCTGTTGGATACAGAAATCATCTTCTTGATGTTGCCAAACTTTTTTCAAAATGTCCTTTACAAAGGGTACAGATTAAAATACCGAAACTTTTTATATATATTTAATGTATTTTATACTACAAATATATTAAACTTAACCATTTAGATACCCTTATAATCTACCTTAAAATTTATTCATAAATTGCTTCAATATTTTTTAAAGATACAACTTTTATATTACTACCCGAATTAGCGTAATCCCAATTTTCATCTTTAACCATATAATTAGGTCCATAATTTTCAATTAAATATTGTCTATAATTCGATGGAATTGGGAATTCTTCACCCTTAAATAGTATATTTGTACTTCCTAAATATGTAGATGTTGCTGTCTTAGCTATCCATCCAGTTACTATTTGTTTTTCTCCTTTAATTCTAGTCGTCATCTCTTCAGTGTCTTCAAAAAAATAACACCAAACCTTATCATTTCCCTCTCTATAATAATAAAATATATCTATATGCGCATCTTTATAAATATAAGTTTGTTCAACTATTATATTATTAACTACAAATTCCCTTAATTTAGTAAACCCCTTACTCAATAACGTACCTTCTAATTCTCTTTTTTCTTCTTCAAGCATATTAAAGGCACCAACATCTGCATCTAAATCATGGCCAATAAAATCTTTCTCTCGAATTGCGCCTAATAAAGTTCCATAATCTAGCCAAAACTCCTTCTGATGTTTTTGAAATGATTCTTTTACTAGCACCAAACATTCTAATCCGTACTGTTGAATAGCCTCCCTTTTCCATTGTGTTTTCTTCTTAAACCGATATTGTAAAGGTTTCTTTAATAATGCATATACAAACTTATTATTTTTTATGGATTTTTTTAATTTGGCTGTTAACTTCATTTATATCATTCCATTCCTAACTGTATTATTTCCCCTATAAATTTTTAGTATAAACATTTTATTTACTAATAAAATAATTTGATATATATTCACCCCAAACACTATGACCTTTCATATTTGGGAAACCAAACTCATCCTCTAAATAATGTGTAATCTCTTTTGTTGTTGCATCAGGCCATGCTCCCCAATGATCAACATATGTATAACCATTTTGCGTCGCAAATTGCTTTAACGCTTCAATCGCTTTCGGATAATTCTTCGCACCATACACTGGGTTTGGTGGTTGAATCATAATTGCAGCGCCCTTTGTATTAGTAGAAAGTGCCTGAACAAACTTCTGTGTATTTACAACAGAATTTCCATTACCAGTTTTGCTATTATCAGTAATAAATGGTGGCTCAAATAGAATTAAATCTGGATTATTTTTCGCAATCTCTTTATCGCGTTTATTCGCGATTAATTCTTCTGTACTTTCACCTTTATATTCCTTTATCGTCACATTCCAAAAACCTTTACCATAAGAAGCCTCTAAATTAGCAGTTAACTTTTCTGCCCAAGCACCTTTTTCCGAAGAAGAAGCTTCATCACCAACAATAACAAGATTTACTGCCTTCTTCTCCTCAGTAGCTTTCTTTAATTTTTCTTTCACTGCATCCGGCAAATTCTTTGCATATGCCTCATTAAAAGATGCCTTTACACCTTGTTTTTTTTCTTCTTTCTTCACTCCGCTATCTTTCACTTCAGCTTTTTTTTTCGTTACTTCACTCGTTTGCCCTGTTGCATTCGCAATCTTTTTATTCCAATATAGTTTACCGCTCACGATTGAAGCAACAAACAATACAAAAATAACAAGGACAAGTACTGATTTCTTATTCATCGATTCACCTCATCTATTAATCTCACAATATATAATACTAATATAAACCTATGCAAAAATAAACCCAACTCCTTCCAAAGGAGTTGGGTTTATTACATATTACTTAGTCAATTCAAGATGTGCTCTTAATTTGTTTGTTAAATCCTGTTTTGCTGCATCTGGAACATAGTAGTACCAAATACCATCGGCAGCTTTATGCCCGTCACCTGGAATTTGTATTTCTTCACTGTTCTGCATGCAATCCTTATAGTTCTTTTGAATATCAAACATTTGCTCTTGCGTTAAACTTGTTTTAACGTTTTTCTCAATCGCTTTTAATACATCACCGTAGCTTGCCAGAGAAGAAACACTAGCACCTTTTTTAATGACTGCTTGGATAACTTGACGTTGGCGCATTTGACGCCCAAAATCACCACGTGGATCCTGATATCTCATTCTAGAATATAGTAGTGCTTTATCCCCATTTAAATGCAAGTCACCTTTTGCATAATGCACTCCATCAATAGTAAAGTCCATATCATTATTAATATCCACTCCACCGACTGCATCAACAATATCTTTAAATCCAGCCATATTTACTTCAATATAGTGATCTACCGGTACATCAAGGAAATTTTCAACCGTTTTCACTGCCATATTAATACCACCGAATGCATAGGCATGATTAATTTTATCTTTTTTACCTTTTCCAACAATTTCTGTATAAGAATCACGTGGAATACTGGTGATTTTCATAGATTTGTTTTTTGGGTTTAAAGTAAACAACATTAGGGAATCTGATCGTCCTACCTCATCTTTTCGTTGATCGCTTCCCATTAACAAAATTGAAATTGGCTTTTTATCTGCTACATCTACATTCTCTGTTCGCTTTTCTGATTTGTTGCGATCTAATGGTTTATGCACAGCATCTAATGTATTTGAAACATTAGAATAAATGTGATATGCATATGCACCACCACCAATAATAATAATGCCTAGTATACCAAGAATCCAAAATAAAATTTTCTTTTTCATTCTTATACCCTCTTTGCTTATAATTACAAATAAAATACTAAGACCTCTTCATTATATTATAGCAATACTATTAAATAATAAAGCTAGATCATAAAATTAATGTAACCTATTCTACGGATGAGAAACAATTAAAGTCACATTTCCTTTTATAACAAAACTTTCAATTCCATTAGGAAGAATAAAATGATTTCCCTTTTTAATATCAAATTCCCCACTCACAGTTCTTAAAGTTGCTTCGCCGTCAATTACGCTGATTAATTGAAAATATTGATTCTGTTGAAAAGATGCTTCCGTTTGGATCTCCCATTTATAAACTGAGAAGTATCTTTCTTTTACATATTTAGTAACAATGGCACCGTTTTCTTCTTCAATTTCAGGATAAACTTTATAATCCTCATGAGGAATCATTGATACAGCTATTGATTTTTCAACATGTAATTCTCGCTTATTTCCATTACCATCAACACGATCATAATCATACACACGATATGTCGTATCTGAACTTTGCTGTGTTTCCAACACTAACGTTCCTTCACATAACGCATGGATAGTTCCACTTGGTACATAGAAAAAGTCACCAGGCTTAATTGGTATCCGACGCAGTAAACGATTCCACTCGCTATTTTCAACCATGACCTTAAATTCTTCTTTAGTTTGAGCCGTATGCCCATACACCATTTCAGCATTTTCTTTACAATCAATAATATACCAACATTCTGTCTTCCCTAGCTCACCATTTTCATGAATATTCGCAAACTCATCGTTTGGATGCACTTGTACAGATAAATCTTTTTTTGCATCTAAAATTTTGGTTAATAAAGGAAACTTCTCAGTTTGATAGTTACCAAATAATTCTCTATGCTTATCCCACAGTTCTTTTAATGTTAATCCTTTATATTTACCGCTCTTTACAATACTTGGCCCATTTAAATGGGCAGAAATTCCCCAGCATTCACCGGTAGTTTGTGAAGGTAAATCATAATTAAATCCTTTTAAAGATTCTCCTCCCCAAATACGCTCCTGTAACACTGGTTGAAAAAATAATGGTTCTTTATACAAAATAACTCCACCTCTAGTTACACTTACTACTAATCTTTACTTTTTTAAATAACAAATTTCCTCTATTTCATTCCATTGCATATAAATTCGAACGATATCTTCTTCAATTAATTCGCTACCTGATTGTACCTCAATAAATTCTAAATCTGTAACAGCCTTAATTGCATGTTTTTGCCCTGGCTGGATTTCTAATACATCCCCAGAACGAACAACTTGTATTTCATCATCTAATACAAAAATACCTTCACCCTTTACAATTGTCCAAACTTCGTTTCTATTATTATGATATTGATAGCTTAAATTTTTGCTAGCTGTAATACCTATACGCTTGGTTAATACTTCGTTCCCATCATCATATTTAGTATAATCTAGCACACGATACCAACCCCAACGGCGCTCTTCATACATTGGCCTTTGATCCCAATCACCCACTAATTCTTTTACCCGAGGGCTTGCTTCTTTTTCTGAAACTAAAATACCATCTGGGCTTGCAGCTACAATTATATTAGAAAGACCTAATACAGAAACTGGGATATCTAGTTCATTAATAATATGATTTTTCTCACACTCAGCCCCCATATTTCCTTTTCCAAGGATGTTTGTTCCCATTTCTTCCGTAAGGGTATTCCAAGTCCCAAGGTCTTTCCATGATCCGTCATAAGGTAATGCAATAATATTTTTCGTTTTTTCGACTACCTCATAGTCAAAACTTATTTTTGGTAAACTTGCATATTGTTGTACTAGTACATCATACTGAACAGGAAGTCCTTTTTGATCTAATAGGGAAATAATTTTATCTAATTTAAATGCAAATACACCACTGTTCCAAAGTGCATTTTGTTTAAGTAACTCTTCCGCTTCAGCAGTAGCTGGCTTTTCTTTAAAATGACTTACTTGAATAAGTTCCTGTGTGCTTGTCCCTATGTTTGGAACAATATAACCGTATTTTTCAGATGGATATGTAGGTGTAACCCCCATTAAACCTAAGTCTGCATTTGAAGAATTTAATACCTTTTCCAAATCCAGTAACCTTTCAAAGAAACTATTTTCTACGTATGGATCTACAGGTAATACACCCACAACTTCATTCAAATCAACATGCTCTTTAGAGTATAGATATGAAGCAGCAAGAGCAATTGCCGGGAATGTATCACGGCGCTCTGGTTCAATAATAATAGGTACATTATTTCCTAGTTGACTATTAATCATATCTACTTGAGATTTACTTGTAGCAATAACTGCATCTTTTTCAATCCCCAAGCTAGTTAATTGTCCCCATACTCTTTGAACCATAGATTGCATTACATCATTCTCATTTTTAAGTACTTTTAAAAATTGCTTAGAACGCGAATCATTTGATAATGGCCATAAACGTTTCCCAGAACCACCAGATAATAGTATTAATTTCATATGTACACTTCCTTACCAAAAATAAAAAAGGTGAAGATATTATCTCCTCACCCTAGAAATTTTTCTTTATATTTTTCCTCTACAATACTTCTAATCTCTTCTCTAAATCTCTCTGGAGAAAATCTAATAGCATTTTCCCTACAATTAGATGGAGTAAACTTATCATAGCTTTGTTCAAATTCATTAATCTTCTCAACAATACTTTCAACAGCCTGCTCTTTAAAGAATAGACCAGTTGGCTTCTCATTATTTAAATCTAGAACAGTTTCTGTAGCCCCACCCTTGCCATATGTAATAACAGGTGTACCACAGGCCTGTGCCTCCACTGGTGTAATACCAAAATCCTCTTCTGCAGCAAAGACAAACGCCTTTGCACGTTGCATATGGCTTTTTAATACTTCAAACGATTGGTAACCTAGAAGCTGAACATTACTTTTAGCTTTTGCCTTTATCTTATCAAAATCTGGTCCATCACCAATTACAATCAACTTTTTGTCTGGCATATGTGCAAATGCTTCAACAATTAAATCAATTTTCTTATATGGTACCATACGCGATGCAGTCATATAAAAATCCTCTTTTTGTTCATGTAGTGTAAATGCGGAGATATCGACAGGTGGGTAAATAACTTCTGATTCCCTTCTATACACTTTCCATATCCTACGTCCAATAAACTTAGAATTACCAATGAAATAATCTACACCGTTTGCAGTACGATAATCCCAATTCCTTATTTTATGTAGAATGGATTTTGTTAAAAGCCCCTTAAGACCTTTTTCTAGATTTGCCTCTTTTAAATACTGATGTTGCAAATCCCATGCATAACGAATAGGTGAGTGTACATAAGAGATATGCAACTGATCTGGCCCTGTTAAAACTCCTTTTGCTACAGCATGAGAACTCGACAGGATAACATCATACTTTGATAAATCTAACTGTTCAATAGCCAAAGGCATTAAAGGAAGGTAATTCCGATACTTTTTCTTCGCAAAAGGTAACTTCTGAACAAACGTTGTACTAACTTTTTTATTCTTAATAAAGCCTCTATCTTTGTCATCTAAAAAATCAACTAAACTAAATAAATCTGCTTCTGGGAATACCTCAAGCATTTGCTCTAATACTTTTTCAGCACCAGCATATGTTACTAACCAATCGTGTACTATTGCTATTTTCATCTTAAACACCCTTGCTTCATTATATTAAACCTTTTTTATAATTTCTAAAACTTGTTTTGCAGTGAATGTCCAATGGTACCTTTTGCTTTGTTTAATACCTTTCTGTTTTAGTTCTAAAACTAAATCCTTATTTCTGTATACCATACTTATCAGCTTTAGCAACTCTTCTTTACTATGCGGATCAAAATAAAGTGCCGCTTCTCCACATATCTCTGGAATAGAAGCGGCTTTCGATGCCAAAACAGGACATCCTACAGTCATCGCTTCCAATGGTGGTAATCCAAATCCCTCATATAAAGATGGGAAAACAAATGCTTCAGCGTTTTCATATAAAGCTTTCAATTCTTCATCTGAAACATAACCAACTGATTTCACATGAGAGAGCGCTTCAATTTCGTGCCCACTAAAAATTTTATTATTAGCTCCCCCAGCAATTACTATATCTATTGGAATATCCATATCCTTAATTGCCTCAATAATTAAATTAAAATTTTTATTAGGATGTAGACTACTAACAGCTAATACATAATCAGTGTTCATTAATCCAAATTTATTCAAAACATTAGTATCTGCATTAATTTCTTGAAAATTATTAGCTGCGATGTGAGTGACATTAATTTTATGTCCTGGTATTTGGAAATATTTAATTATCTCTTCCTTCGAAAATTCCGAAACAGTAACAATGGCTTTGGAGTAGCGTATAATCAACTTAAATAAAATTTTATACCAAATTACAAATAACTTCGAATAACCATCTGGCTTAGAGAACACAGCAGCATCATGAATGTAGGCAACCTGCTTCCTTTTCAATATTGGTGCGGTATTACAAAAATTAATTAATTTATTTCTATAAGTAACAAATGGCAATGATATTTGTTCCCAAAAATGCCCTCTAAAAAGACCAATTTCTCGTATCTTTATATTCGAAAATAACAAATCAACCTTAGTGCCCTTAGGAACTAATATTATAAACTCTTCGTCCGTTTCTATTAGGTTCTTATCAAGTTCTTTTAGTATTTCTCTCGCAACCCTTTGCACTCCAGTAACTCGTTGTGAAAAAAATCTTCCATTTATATATACTGTCATGACAACACTCTTTCTTCCGCCTCAGGAGATTGTTTCTTTTTTCTGAATGTTAATAAATATATAAATATAAAACTATAACAACAGAAAAACATTGTTAGCCAAAAATCAGATCGCCCAATTACGATTAAATATGAATAAAAAAGTACGAATATCATTGGTGATATTTTATTAACCTTCACAATTATTAGTAACATCGATGTATACATTATAGAAAAAAGCAAATATCCTCCATTCGGAAAATTCAAAACAGCTTCTCCTATAAAATGCGTTGCAATTCCAACATTTGTAATACCTAAAGTAAACGTACTCTCTCCTAATGGAATATATTCATGTATTCTTAAGAAACCCGGTATCATAGCATTTATACCGACCATATAACCAGAAACATCTAATATACTATTCTTAGAGACATCGTCTAACTGTTGATAAATAAAACTTGCATATTGGGGCATAATAAATTCGTGAAAACTCATTATAATGTTATTAAATCCAGACCATCCTTCTCTAATTAATGGTAAAAATAACATTAATATTGCGATCAGTATTAGCCCCATATATTTTAGCAACTTTTTCATTCCACCAAAAATAAAATATCCCATAACAAAAATAAATAATTCTTTTCTAGCTCCAACTAATACTAACGGTGACCATGCAAGAGCAAGACTTAACTTAACAGTTAAGTTTCTCATAAAGCTATCTTTATCATAATCCATCCGTATTGCCAGTATAATTGATATTGGAATTAATATAATTTGATGATAAAAATTTATATGTTCAAATAAAACCGTTGCATATATTCTCGGATTAGATAGCAAAGCGTTTATCCCTATTTGAAAAATAATCTTACTCCAAAAATACCCTGCAATAATACATAAAATTAAAATGCATATATTAATAGAAATTTTCTCAATTCCCAATACATAATCCCTTATTCTCTTTTTTATAGATTCTACTGAGGGAAAAGAGAAAAAGAAGCTACTAATAGTAATAAATATATAGGCAAGTATTATACTAGCTAAACTTTTACCTGTAACCTCAACTATAATCTCCGGATCCATGTAAAAATAGATATATCCTAACCTCATTGCTATAAATGCTGATACTGAATATAACATAATAAAAACAAATAAAATAGAAACCAATCTTTTTTTTACTTGTAAAATATCTATAATTAATTGCACAAAAAATATTACGATGAACATCAGTAAAATCGCTTCACTTGTAGTATAGAACGAGAGAATAAGTACAAGCACTAAATTTAGTATTAAACATAGATAGTTAAATATTCCTTTTTTCATAGTTACCCCTGCTTATAACAAATATTTAAGAGCTACATTAAACCTTTAATACGTCCTTTTAAAGTATAAAAATAATATATACTCTTTTTAGGTTTGGCTAAATGAACCAAACAGCCTCCTAATGGTCTTACTATAGCTTTTATTTTCAGTTTTAAAGAATAACGGTGTTTTTTTAATAATTTTGTATATCCTGCACTATACAATTCAGCCCTACGATAAGAATTGGAATCATAAGCCAGAATTGGATTTGGGTGTCTTACAATAATTTCTGATGTATATACTCCCATGAATCCTTCTGCCATACTCCTTAAGGCAAAATCTGTATCTTCACCTGCACCATATATTGTACCGGCCCCAGCTCCTAAAGCTTCATCAAAAGTTGAAACTTCCTCTAACACCTTCTTCTTAACAAATAAAGTCGCAGAGGTTACATGCGTCAGCGCATTTATTTTATTCAATTTAAATTCACCATATTCAAACTTGTTAATTATTATATTGTCAAATTCGTCCAAGCATATCCCACTTAGAAAATCATAATTACGATTTTTTTCAAAATATGAAACAACCTTTTCTAAGGTATCAATATCATATGAACAATCATCATCTGGGAAAGCTATTATATCACCACTCACATGCCTTAATCCAACATTTCTAGCTTTAGAGAGTCCTGGATTAGATTTTACATGCTTTATTATCATACACTCTCCGTATTCACAAATTATTTCAGATAATCTTTCATCTATATTTTGATCCACTACAATCAATTCGAAATTTTGATATGTCTGTTTTTTCAAACTCTCTAAAAGTTCACCAACAATACTTACTCGCCCAACAGTGGCCATAACTAAAGAAATTTTCATTCTTCCTTATAATCTCCTTTCAGTTACTCTTTTTTTTAATATTAAAATGCATCCTTAGATCCAAACAATACTAGAACCGTTTTTAAAATAATCTTGATATCAAATACAATGCTCCTATTTGTAATATAAAACAAATCTAATTCCACCATCTCATTAAACCCAATATTACTTCTCCCACTAACTTGCCAAAGCCCAGTACAGCCAGGAGTCACTAAAAGTCTTTGTTTGTCATACGTTGTATACTCACTTACTTCACGAACTAAAGGTGGTCTTGGTCCTACAAGGCTCATATCTCCCCTTAAAACATTAAATAATTGTGGAAGTTCATCAATACTTGTTTTACGGATAAACTTCCCAATCTTCGTAACTCGAGGATCATCTTTCATTTTAAACATAGCCCCAGATACTTCATTATATTGCAATAAATTTTTCAGTTTCTTTTCTGCATCCGTAACCATAGAACGAAATTTATACATATGGAATTCTTTCCCGTTTTTTCCTACGCGTACCTGTTTAAAAAAAACAGATCCCTTTGGATCCTCATATTTAATAAGTAATGCCACAATTAAAAAAACCGGAAACAGTATAATTAAACCCAATACTGCACCTACAATGTCCATACAACGCTTTGCTAATAAATAACTTCTACAGTTATTTACTTTTTCTAGATCCATCATACTATCATTTTCTTCATCTGATACTCTTATTAATGTCAATTCTTTCACCTCACTGAGCTTTTTCTTTTAAAAAATTTGTCATATATTCTATGAGTCTACTTTTTAAATCTTCCTGCTGCATTGCTATTTCAATTGTAGTCTTAATAAAACCAAATTTCTCCCCGACATCATAACGAGTGCCTTCAAAATCATACGCAAATACACGTTGAATTTCATTTAATCGTTGAATCGCATCCGTTAACTGAATCTCTCCACCTGCACCTGTTTGTTGATCTTCAAGGAACATAAAAATTTCTGGTGTTAATACGTAACGACCCATAATTGCTAAATTTGATGGTGCTGTCCCTTGAGCTGGTTTTTCAACAAATTGACGCACTTGATAACGACGATCGTTTTGTTCAATCGGATCTATGATACCGTAACGATGTGTTTCATTTTCTGGCACTGTTTGTACACCAATAACCGATGACTGTGTACCTTCATATTGATCCATTAATTGGCGTAAACATGGTGTTTCTGCTTGGACAATATCATCACCAAGTAATACCGCAAATGGCTCATTTCCGATAAATTTACGAGCGCACCATACTGCGTGCCCTAGACCCTTTGGTTCTTTTTGTCTTATGTAATGAATATTAATTTTTGAGGAAGCTTGTACTTTTTCCAGTATTTCATGCTTTCCTTTTTCTAAAAGATTTTGTTCTAATTCAAAGGAATGATCAAAATGATCTTCAATCGCACGTTTTCCTTTTCCAGTAACAATAATAATATCTTCAATTCCTGATTCTATCGCTTCTTCTACTATGTATTGAATTGTCGGTTTATCAACAATTGGTAACATTTCTTTCGGCATCGCTTTTGTCGCTGGTAAAAATCTTGTCCCAAGACCAGCCGCTGGAATAATTGCTTTTTTTACTTTTTTCAAACCAAGGCCTCCTTAATCACTTTTATTTATATGTAACAATAACAAAAACAAAAACAAAAACCCTACCTATAAAGTCATAGTTATAACTCCATAGGTAGAGTTTCTATATATAAATAAATTGTGGGCATCTAACCCAACCTCACGCCGTACTTCCGACGACAAGCGTCTAAGGTAGGTGCGAAATAAAAATTTCTACCCACAGCACAACCGAGTGCCCCCATTGATAACGGTTAGGAGACATCACCCAAACTCTTCAATTAAAAAATACCGAACAATTTTTTACGACGGATTTGTTCTGGATCTTCTTTATAAATTGCCTTCCCACTAATTAATAAATACGGATTTTCTTTTAAATCACTCATAACACTCATTCCAAATTCTTTTCCAATTAATTCATAGCTTTCCGCTAAGTGAAAACCTCTTGACGTTGTGTTATGTGCATCTGAAGCGACCATATGTGTTAAATTATGTTCTACAAGTTGAAGTGAAAACTTTTTAATTTTTTTACCGAATTTCCCTAATAAACTACCTGCCGTTACTTGCGTTAATGCCCCTTTATTTACAAGGTTATATAACTTATCTGGCCTCTCGATTAACTCGGCATTACGTTCCGGATGAACGATAATTGGAATCATTCCTTTTACACGTAGTTCATATAATAGTTGTTCTGCATAACGAGGTACGTGATTCGATGGAAATTCAATGAATATATATTTATTTGTTTCATTTAAAGTAACGATTTTACCAGCTTCATAGTCTTCTAATAAATCGCCATATAACCTGACCTCTTGCCCAGGTAAAATAGTAAGTGGAATATTATGTTGTTGTAGTTCATCATTTAGTTGTTTTACTCCATGAATAATTGAGGTACGTTCATTTATATATTTTCCATTTTGATGGTGCGGCGTCGCGACAATTGTATGTATTCCCTCTGACACAGCTTGTTGTGCCATCGCTAAACTATCAGTCACTGTCTGTGCACCGTCATCGATACCAGATAAAATGTGACAATGTAAATCTATCATTTGTTTCATCCTCCCTCTCTCATATAAAAATCTTTTTTCCCTTGAATATGAGATACATCTCATATTCAAGGGAAAAAAGGAGATATGTTTCTACCATATCTCACTTTAAAACTAGTTTGCACCGTAATAATAATATAAGCCTTGTTCACGTTCACAGTCATTCAAAACAACACCTAACAGTTTACCTTTAGCCGATTCTAACAATCCTTTTGCTTTTACTGCTGTTTCTTTCTCGGTCGATTCACTACGAACGACAAGAATAGAAGCATCACATACATTTGCCATAATTTGCGCGTCGGTAACAGCTAAAATTGGCGGCATATCAAAAATCACTAAATCATACATGCTGTATACTTGCCCAAGAAGTTCTTTCATTGATTTCGAACCTAACAATTCTGCTGGATTTGGTGGGATTGGACCACATGCTAAAAAGCTTAGATTGTCTACAGATGTCGCTTGTATACATTTCTCTAAACGTTCACTATTTGTTAATACGTTCGTTAGTCCAAAAATATTATCTAATTGGAACATTTGATGCATCGCTGGTTTACGCATATCTGCATCAATTAATAGTACTTTCTTTCCTTGTTGGGCAAAAACCACTGACATGTTCGCTGTCGTTGTCGTTTTTCCTTCACTTGGATTTGCAGACGTTACCATTAATGAATGTAAATTTGTGTCAACAGCCGCAAATTCAATATTCGTTCGAATATTACGATATTGTTCTGAAATTGGTGATTTCGGTTGTTGATGAGCAATTAATTGACGACGTTGACGATGATTCTTTTTCTTTTTAAATAAATTAAGAGCCAATTGTTTGTCCCCTCACTTTTCTTGATGATGGAGCATGTGATTTCATGTTCATTTTTTCTTCATCCATGCGAGCTACAATGCCTAACACTGGTAAACCAAGTAAGGTTTCTACATCTTCTTCTTTTTTCACCGTGTTATCTAAGTATTCTAATAAGAATGCAAGACCCACCGAAACTAATAGACCAATAAAGAAAACAATTGCTACATTTAACATTGGGCGTGGTTTAATTGGTGATTGATTTTCTACAACTTCAGCTTTAGATAATACCGTTACATTATCAACATTCATGATTTTTGAAACTTCAGCTTTGAATGTTTCAGCTATAGTATTTGCGATATCACGAGCCATTTTTGGATTTTTATCTTGTGCAGTGACCGAGATAACCTGAGATTCTCTTTCGTTTGTAACATCAATTTTCTTTGTTAGGTCTTGTAATGTAATATTTAAATTTTGCTTCGCTCTTACTTGTTCCAAAATCACTGGACTTTTAATAATAACCTTATATGTATTCGTTAATTGAATATTCGTTTGAACTTCACCTGCTTGAATCATTGCACCCTCTTGTTTCTTCTGATTCACAAGAATTTGCGTCGAAGATTGATAGATTGGTGTCATAAAGAAAAAGCTAATGATAGCACTTACTATAGCTGCACCAAAGGCGATTACGAGGATCATTGCTAAACGTTTCTTTAAGATATGAAATAACTCTTTCAAACTAATTGTTTCTTCCATAAGTTCCTCCAACTTTCTAAAATTTGCACATAAGAAAAATTATAGCATATTCATCTTATATTTTTTTATTTAAATAAATTATTTAATACAAGCTTCTAACAAACAAGTTTAATCTTACAAAATAATCTTAAATATGACAACACATTCCAATGATTTCCCAAAAATTTTATCATATCATGCTTTTTACACTGTATAACTTGATAAATAATTTTCAGAAAACAAAAAAGCCAACAAATTTTTGTTGGCTTTTTCATATTTTAGTAATAACCATACTGCTCTTTTTCTTCTTTTTTATCGTTTAAAACGACTCCAAGTATTTTTCCAGATGCCTTATCTAGTATTTGTTTCGCTTTTACGATTTTATCTTTTTCCGTCTTTTCACTTCGTACAACGAGTACGATTCCATCACATTTATTCGCTAGTATTTGTGCATCTGTAACCGCAAGGACAGGTGGTGTGTCGATTAATATAATATCAAACATGTTATATGCTTCTAGTAATGCCTCATCCATTATCCGGCTCCCTAATAATTCAGCTGGGTTTGGCGGAATTGGGCCTGCTGCCATTAAGTATACGTTCTCTATATCTGTTTTTTGAATGCATTGCACGAGTTTCGCTTGTCCTGATAATAGGTTCGTTAACCCATTTGAACTATGAATAGCAAATAAGTTTTGTATCGTCGGCTTACGCAAGTCAGCTCCAATTAATAAAACTTTCTTTCCTTGTTGTCCGAAAACAACTGCTAAGTTTGCGATTGTTGTTGTTTTCCCATCACCTGGATCGGCTGAAGTAACAATAATAGAACGAACATGATTATCTACAGATGTAAACTCAATGTTTGTACGAATGTTACGGTATTGTTCTGTAATACGCGATTTAGGCTCTTTATGTGTAATTAATTGTCGTAATGGTTTTCTTTTCTTTCTCCCGAACATATTCATAATCTCCTTTTGTGAAATGCGACATTTCCCTTTTCTCTCTTTTATGCTCGATTTCATACGTCTAATTAATTTTTTGCTGTTTTCCCCATATTTCATCATAATCAATAACATTCTACTTTGTCTTATTTAAGTATCTTAACAATATGACAATGCCCTTATTTCTTTATTACCTTTATCACTTATCCTGTTTTCTAGATAAATAATAAAGTAAGTATATGGTAATTACCATCTATTTACAAGATATTTTCTGATTAGTTTGCATATTATCGTTTCATCGTTATATAGCAGAAACTAAAAAATCCCCTTGTCTTTTCACAAGGAGATTTTTTTATTTTTCTCTATTCTTTTTTATCACCAATCGCAAATGTAATTTCTGCCTCACATGCAACTTCACCATCTACTGTTGCGATTGCTTTTCCTTTTCCAATTGGGCCGCGTACGCGTGTCATTTCTACTTCTAGACGAAGCTGATCACCTGGGCGTACTTGTTTTTTGAAACGGCAATTGTCGATACCTGCAAAGAAAGCAAGTCTTCCGCGGTTTTCTTCTTTCTTTAATACTGCAACTGCTCCGACTTGTGCTAATGCTTCTACAATAAGTACACCAGGCATAACTGCATAGTCAGGGAAGTGTCCGTTAAAGAATTCTTCATTTGCGGATACATTTTTAATCCCAACCGCTCTTTTTCCTTCATCTACTTCTAATATTTTATCAACAAGTAAAAATGGATAGCGGTGAGGAATGATTTCTTTAATTTGTTCTATATTTAGCATGTAACAATCGCCCCTTTTGTAATATTGGTCTTACCACTTGGACATATTGCTATTATCCCATTTTGTTTATTGTTTGTCATTACAAAGTAACATTTTATATTTAGCACAACTTCCTAAAAAAAAATGCACACACTCTATTCCATTAAAATAGTTGCACATTTTTGCAACTGACACGGAGGTGGAAAAGAGTGTATGCCCAAATTAGGGAAAGGCAATATGTATTGAAACATTATTTGCCTTAATGTCGTATTCGACTCATTATATTATAAACGTTTTCAATTAAGGAAATATTAAATTTAACCATATATATGAATATTTTACCTGTTTCCTTCATATTTCTCTATTTTCCTTCCATTTTCGCAAAAAAACAAAATAAAAAAATATAAAAACGAAAAAAGAACTAAGGCATTAGCCTTAGTTCTTTCAAATTATCTCAAAGCACGCTTTGGTAATCTGTCGATATTCTCTAACATAATACCTGTACCAACCGCAACGCAGTGCATTGGGTTTTCAGCAATTAATACTGGTACTTTTAGTTCTTCTGCTAGAAGCATGTCGATACCGTGTAGTAAAGCTCCACCGCCTGTTAGAATAACACCGCGGTCGATGATATCTGCAGATAGTTCTGGTGGTGTGCGCTCTAATACGCCTTTTGCAGCTTGTACAATAACAGCTGCATTTTCTTTTAATGCTTCTGTAATTTCTTCAGAGCATACTGTAATTGTACGTGGTAAGCCTGTTACCATGTCACGTCCGCGAATTTCAAGTTCTTCGCTACGTGCACCTGGGAATACTGTACCAACTTTAATTTTAATATCTTCTGAAGTACGTTCTCCGATTAATAGCTTATACTTACGTTTAATATAGTTTAAGATCTCCATATCAAACTTATCGCCAGCCATTTTGATAGAGGAAGAGGTAACAATATCACCCATAGATAGTACAGCGATATCTGTTGTACCTCCACCAATATCAACAACCATGTTACCGCTTGGTTGGAAGATTTCCATACCAGCACCAACTGCGGCTACTTTTGGTTCTTCTTCTAAAAATACTGTTTTACCACCTGAACGTTCAGCAGCTTCACGAATTGCTTTTTGTTCTACTGATGTAATATTTGTTGGACAACAAATTAAAATACGAGGTTTTGAAAAGAAGCTCTTTACGTCCAATTTGTTAATGAAATACTTTAACATTGCTTCTGTAATTTCGAAATCTGCGATTACACCATCTTTAAGTGGACGGATTGCTACAATATTACCAGGCGTACGTCCCACCATGCTTCTCGCTTCTTCACCTACTGCTAATACTTTACCACTATTACGATCAATCGCCACAACAGATGGCTCATTTAATACAATACCCTTACCTTTAACATGAATTAATACGTTAGCCGTACCTAGGTCAATTCCGATATCTCGCGCAAACATTCCCGTTTTTTCCTCCTCGATATTCAAAATCAGGTTACACCCGAATTCTTTTCACCTAATTTCTGATTTTATCATAAATTTAACAGAAACGTAATATTCGCAAAAAGAATTCTTCTGAAAAATATTACCGAATGTGAACGGAATGTTTGCTACTGTAACATTATTGACGTACAGGCTTCTCTACATCTTCTTTTCTATACTTTTGTTTTGTTGCTTCTCCCCCTCTTAAATGACGAATAGACTTATGATAATCAAGAATTTCTTTCACTTCATTTGCGAGCTCTGGATTAATTTCTGGTAGACGTTCTGTTAAATCTTTATGGACTGTACTCTTTGATACCCCAAATTCCTTTGCAATGACACGCACTGTCTTTCTTGTCTCCACGATATACTTACCAATCTTGATAGTTCTCTCTTTGATGTAATCGTGCACACCACTCGCCTCCCTAATTTGGATGTGAGAAGGGTGAAATGAGCCTCGCTGCATACGACTAAGAAGTAAGTGTGAGTGCTGTTTGTAAGCGTTAAACATTCTTGGATTTATAATGAAATGATTCACGATTTCTCACCTCAAACACTCTCTTTGCTTTGGTTTATACCATTGTATTGCCCGCACTACTGATATATGCTACATGTTCACTATTTTTGCGGACTAAGTTAAGAAAAATTACGTTTTTTTGTGAGAAATACGTTAAAACTGACTATTATAGCGAAAAAAAATGACACCTTATATATAAGGTGTCATTCTTCTCGTTCCAATTCTTCTTCTAACAATTGATGGTGGGGAACCTCTTTCTTACCGGCAATGTAATAATATAAAGTGAATAAAACAAACAATAAAATAATAGCAGTCGACAGAACAAACAAAAATGACACAGTATCCCCTCCCTTTTGTAATATATATTCGAGAATCTCGTCATTTTTCCTTGTTATTGCAACTTTTTTCTCGAAATTGAGTATTTTTATATAAAAATAAAAAAATCAGCTCCCCTAGTGGGAACTGATTTTTTCACTTCATTATTCTTGTGAAGAAGAATCGTTAGATGATTCTGTAGAACCATTTGTTGATTTTTCTTCTTTCTTCGGTTCTTCTTTTTTGTCACTAGTTGAACCGCTTGTTGATTTCTCTTCTTTTTGAGACTTGTCTTCTGTTTTACTTTCAGGTTTCGTGCTCGTTGACTTCTCTTCTTTTTGAGATTTGTCATCAGCTTTTTTACCAGAAGCATTCGTAGCCTTTGCAGCACCTGCATCAGCTTTAATTTCTGTTACTGATTTATTTAAGTAACGTTCAGGGTTCACAGCCACATTGTCTTTACGTACTTCAAAGTGAACGTGAGAGCCTGCCTCTTTATTCATTGCACTTAGACCGGATGTTCCTAATACTTCACCTTGTGCAACTCTTGCACCTTTTTCTACTTTTACACTGCCTAAGCTTTGATAAGATACCGCTACACCATTTCCACTATCAACTGTTACAACATAACCAAGAAGTGAATCTTTTTCAGCTTTCGTTACTGTACCACTTAAAGCAGCGGCAACATTGAATTCTTTTCCATTCTTCGCAGCAATGTCAATTCCTTTGTTGGGGGAATATGTGTTGTTATAAAAGACAAGTGCTTTTTCTTGTTCCGCCTCAGTTGCTGCATCTTCATAGAATTTCTTCTGTACGACTACTTCCGCATTCGCGGCAGCTGGCATTTTCACTACTTCTGAAGATTTCGTTACTGGTACTGCTGGATCTTCCGATTGTGTATACGGTGTTGCTTGATCGTGGTTTGGAGTCTTCTTCGGATTAGCTCCTTGGAACCATAGCGCAACCATTAAGATTACCGCTGCACAAGCAATGTATAGTGCCGGAAACACCCATCTTTTTTGAAATAAATGTACTACCTTTTGCGACTTTTTATTATTTCTTCCTCGCATTCCATCATCACCTCAGCAATCATTTTGAACAATATTCACGTATCCTATACAATGTATAACTAATTACTTTTCGACAAAATATGTAAAAATATGTATGAGAATTGCAAAATTTCCGAGGAAATGATAGAAAAAAGAAAAAACTGAGCACTTTTGGCTCAGTTTTTAGTCTAATTGTTTCTTTTTGTACACAATAATACAAAGAATGATAAGACATATACTCCAAATTGTATTGTTTAAAATATGTTCTTGAATCGCAATAAACCCTTCTCCCTTTATAACTTTTTGCAATGCCTCCATAACATGATTTGTCGGAAGAAGATTAACTACTTTTATAATAAATTCATTCTTAACCATTTCTTGTAGCATCGGCCCCATTATGAATATTATAAAAATCGGAAGCCCCAATATAGATGTTTGTGCTATATTTTGGGATAGTAAGCCAACTATAGTACCTAAAACGACACATAACAATGTTCCTATTAAAATAATAATAACTAGCATACCAATATTTCCTTTAAAAGTATCTAAAATCACTAAACTAATAAAACTAGATGCTAGTACAAAAAATACAGTTAATACACTTTTCCCTAAAATAACTTCTATTGGACTTGCCGGAGACAACATCAATACTCGTAACGTGTGTTTTTCCTTCTCCTCTGCAATAATAATTGCTTGCACATAACTTCCCACCATGGTAATCGTCATTACAATAATAAAACCTGCAAAGAACTCTTTTATAGAATCCATATTACTATAGAATACAGCAAGTAGAATAGGTAATAGCGCCATTAATATAACTTGTGAGTTTTTACCTGCATCATTTATTTCTTTTCTTACAATAGCCGAAAACCGTTTCATTGAAAATGTCATTATAATCCCCTCCCAGTAACTTCAATAAAAATATCGCCTAAAGTTGGTTCGTGTGAATGAATAGATAGTAATTCTCCTTTGTTCATCCATTCTGAAATACGTTTTGCACCTAATTCATCTTTTTGTACCGTTTCTTTCTTCTTATCCTTTAACACGACTTGTATTTGATCTTTCGCGTATTGTAAGCGAAGGTTCTCCGGTGTATCAAGTGCTACAATTTCTCCGCCACACAGGAAGGCAATGCGGTTACAAAGCGTTTCTGCTTCGTCCATGTTGTGAGTCGTTAAGAAAATCGTCGTTCCTTCTTTATTTAAGTCGTTTAAGATTTTATGAATGTTTTGTACGTTTACCGGATCAAGTGCAGATGTTGGTTCGTCTAAGAAGAGGATATCTGGTTTATGAAGGATTGCTCTCGCTAGTGTGACGCGTTGCTTCATTCCCTTTGATAATTTTTTTACTGTTGTTTTTTTATCATCTAATAGATTCACTTGTGCTAGTACTTCATCGATTCGTTCTTTTTTGCAATCGTATAAGTCACAAAATAATAATAAGTTATCATAAATGCTAATTCTTTCATATAAGCCGCTGTTATCTGTTAAAATACCAATTCGTTTGTAATCGATGCTACTTGGTCCTGTAATATCTTTCCCTAATACTCTTACCGTTCCAACACTATGAAGCAATTGAGAAGTTAAAATTTTTACTGTTGTCGTCTTACCAGATCCACTCGGTCCGAGAAATCCGAATATCTCTCCTTGCTTCACCTCAATATTTACATTTCCAAGTGCTGTTTTTCCGTCGAAACTTTTCATTACATCTTTCATTTCAATTGCCAATGTCATTTCTTCATCTCCTTTGTTTTTCTTCTTTATAGATGAAAGTCGCTTTAGCGCTTTTCGTTTGTTTGTTTCGCTTTTCTTGACTCAATCATATGAAAAACAAAGGGATTACGCAGTAAAATACCGGTAAAAGGAGTATTTTTACCGGTGAATGAATCGCATGTTGAGCTTATTGGAGCACTTTTTATAGCCCAATCACACCTTTTAATTCATCCATGCGTCCTTTTGAAAGTGGAATTGAACTTTTTCTTTCGTCATCCAAAATTAAACTGAAACTGTTACGAGTCCATGTAATCACTTCTCGTACTCTTTGTAAATTTACAAGGTACGAGCGATGACATCTAAAGAAACCAAAACCTGTTAATCTCGCTTCTAGTTCACTTAATGTTAATGCACATACGAAATCGCCTTCACGAACGTGAATATGCGTTACTCCGTTTTGCGTTTCAATGAAATGGATTTCCATCGGATCAAGTAAAATGATTTTATCGTTTACTTTCGCAGGTATTCTTTCTAACTTCATTTGCGGAATCATTTGAATGACTTTTTCTTCACCGACTTCTTCCACTTCCTCTTGTTCAATTTCTATCTTTTTCACACCATCGTTGTTTAATATGTATACGTCCTCTGTTAACGAAAGGGCATCCGATAGAAATGATGACGTAATAAAGATTGCCTTTCCTTGCTCTTTCATTTTCATAATCGCTTTTCGAATAATAACCGTACTCTCTATATCGACATTTTGCTCTGGCTCTTCCAAAATGATTAAATCCGGATTATGAATCATCATTCGTCCAATATGAAGACGACGCTTCTCTGAAAATGATAGTTTTTCTATTTTAACGTTTAACTTATCTAAGAGACCGACATATTGTACAACTTCTTCTGTACTCATATTCGATTCATAAAGCCCCATAAAAAAATTAAAGTATTCCTTCACCTTCAAACGATCATATGCCTCGTCTTTCAAAAAACAAAAACCGATGCGGGAATAATTTTTCTTTCCAATCACTTCTCCTTCAAACAGTACATTGCCAGTCGAAGCTTCTTCTTCACCAATAATAATGCGGTGTAACACTTTAGCTGTATGATTATTGCATTGCAAAACAATACATTGTCCTTTTTCAACCTTTAGCTCAATTTCCGGTAACTGGTTCGCCTTCCCTAACTGTTTCAACTCCAGTAGCGCCATTTCGTCTCCCCCAAATGTCTTTTTATCCTATTATATCAAACAATTAATGGAAAATTATTCTATTTTACAGAAAAAAAATAGGCGCCAGAGTTCTGACACCTATTTCTTCACCATCAATTTTCCTTCATAATCATTCATCGTCTTTATTTCAACGCCTTTATAGTAATGAGCGACGATATCTGTATATTTCTTTCCTTCCGCTGCCATGCCGTTCGCCCCGTATTGACTCATACCAACGCCGTGACCGAAGCCTTTCGTCGTAACGATGATTTTATCTCCTTGTTGTTTCCACGTAAAATCAGAAGAACGTAAATCTAACTTTTCACGAACTTCTTTTCCTGTTAATGTTTTTCCTTGAAAAGCTACATCCTTTACGCGCTTTCCTTCCGTAAGGTCTTTAATATTTCCAACCTTCCCGTCTGCTAACACTTTCACACCGAGACGTTTTTGAAAATCAGCTACTGTAAATGTTTGCTCACTCGTAAACTTTGGAGAGGCTTGATCCCACGGACTATCTACACTTTTCAAGTACGGATAATCATTTCCCCAATAGTCAGCTGCATTTTCTGTTCGGCCATTACTCGTTGAAAAGAAGGATGCTGAAATTGGTTTTCCATCATACGTTAAAACTTGTCCTGCTGTTTTCGAAACGGCTTCTTCGATTTTCTTCAAATTATTTTCGTAGTTATTGCCCCATTGCTTCTTCAATTCATCTTTGCTTTTGTACACTTGATCTTTCACCGTATCTGTCACGTCCGCATTATTTTTCTTTCCTCCGCTTAGCATACGTTGTACTACAAATGTTCTTGCTGCTAATGCCTGCGCCTTTAGTGCCTCTATTTCAAAACTGGCATTCATCTCAGAAGCTACTACACCTGTCACATACTCCTCCACTGGTAATGTTTCTACCTTCTTCTGTTTTTCGCGATATACAGCAACTTGAACGGCTGTATCTACTTTTCCTGGAGCTGGTATACTTTCTATCGCTGGAGGAGTTTTAGAGGCCGTTTCTTCCCCTACTTTTGCTTTCGCAAATGGAATAACAAGGGCTGCAGGTACAATGATAACGAGCGCTATTAAGAGCGCTACTGTAATAAAAAGTGGCTTTGAAAATTTCATCCTATTTTCCCCCAATATAAAAGCTTTACTCCATTCATTCTTATGGAACAACTCTTTCTTTTAGAACATACTTAAGGGGAAGAGTATAAAACAGAAATTTTCTAAATATTTTTACTGGTACTTGCATAAGTACAGAATTTATTGACTATAACAGTAATAACCCAAAAAAATAGCCCCTATGTCAAAAGACATAGAGACTATTTCAATTAAGCGTGAAGATCAGAAACTTCTTGTTCTTTCACTTCTTCTACTTTTTCGTTTACACGTTCAATAGTTGCACCTAATGCAGCTAATTTCTTATGGAAGTTTACATAGCCACGGTCAAGATGTTTTAACTCAGTTACACGAGTATAACCTTCTGATACTAAACCAGCTAAGATTAATGCAGCTGCAGCACGTAAGTCAGTTGCTGCTACTTCAGCACCTTGTAAGCTGTTTGGACCGTTCATAATAACAGAACGACCTTCAATTTTAATATCAGCATTCATACGACGGAATTCTTCAACGTGCATAAAGCGGTTTTCGAATACCGTTTCTGTAATCATGCTTGTTCCATCAGCTTGTAGTAATAATGCCATCATTTGTGATTGCATGTCTGTTGGGAAACCTGGGTGAGGCATAGTTTTAATATCAACCGCTTTTAACTTATCTGGGCCGATAACACGTACACCTTCGTTTTCCTCAATAATTTTAACACCCATTTCTTCCATTTTCGCTGTAATTGAGCGTAAATGTTCAGGTACAGCATTTTCAATTAAGATGTCTCCACCAGTAATTGCTGCTGCAACCATGAATGTTCCCGCTTCAATACGGTCAGGAATAATAGAGTGGTTTGCACCATATAATTTATCAACGCCTTCGATACGAATCGTTCCAGTTCCAGCTCCGCGTACTTTCGCTCCCATCGCATTTAAGAAGTTAGCTAAGTCAACGATTTCTGGTTCTTTCGCTGCGTTTTCAAGAATTGTTGTCCCTTTTGCTAATGTAGCTGCAGACATAATGTTTTCTGTCGCGCCTACGCTTGGGAAGTCTAAGTAGATTTTAGCTCCTTTTAGTTCTCCCTCAACATATGCCTCAACAAAACCGTTACCAACCTGTACTTTTGCTCCCATTGCTTCGAAGCCTTTTAAATGTTGGTCAATTGGACGTGAACCAATTGCACATCCACCAGGAAGTGCAATACGAGCACGACCGTTACGTGCTAATAATGGTCCCATTACTTGAACAGATGCACGCATTTTACGTACATATTCAAATGGTGCTTCAATGTTTAGTTCTTTAGAAGAATCGATTGTTACTTGATTATTTTCAAATACGACTTCAGCATTTAAATGACGTAATACCTCATTAATTGTGTATACATCAGACAAAACTGGTACTTCAGATAGTACATTCTTTCCATCACTCGCTAATAGGGCTGCAGCGATTATAGGTAATACAGCATTTTTTGCGCCCTCAACACGCACTGTGCCGTTTAACCGCTTTCCGCCACGGACGATGATCTTTTCCAAATTATTCCCCTCCGTGTCCTTTTTTCAGTATCTATTCACTCAATACTCAGAAGTTATGATCGGTGTGCCAACCACAATTGTATCTTTGTTGTCTGTAGAACGTATTGCTATTTGCACATTTATTTTCTCTCTATTTGTTGAAAGAGCGTCATCCCACTTTTTATTGTATGCGGAGACTGACACAAATGCTCTTTCTTCTACTTGTTCGATCGCTCTTGCTGAAAGATCTTTCAAAACCTGATTGGTTTTATTTTGCAAAACACCTTCAATCTTATCATTCAGTACACCTTGAACACAAGTGTAAATTATAGGTTTTTCACTAAAAATTTTATTCATGTTTTGAACATACTTCGGGTCCCATTTCGCCCCACTTACTTCAAAGATAATGAAAGTGTTTTCTTTAGTATTTTCTTTACTCCAAGTTACTACTACTCGTTCTTCATAAGAAGAAAGCTTTTTATAGGATGTAGCTTTATATCCATCTGGAGATTGCTCTACTTCCCACTTTTGAATATTTGCCTTTTCCTTCACATCGTTTAACAACTTTTGAAACGTATGTATGTTAGAAATTGTTTTTGTTTCTCTCGCTAACCATGACCATTTTTCTACTTTAGCATCATTTTTCTCTAAAGCCTTGATCATGCTCTCCATTTTCTGTTCATCGCTTATCGGTTTCATCTCTCTATATCCAACCAAAAATAAAACAACACTAAGTGCAACAATAAGAATGGCTTTAAGCTTCAATTTCATCCCCTCCTATCCCCATTGTTAACGGAGATTTGAGGTTCTATACACTTACTTTACTAAATACGTTAAACTCTTCGAATAGCCTAAATAATCAAGGAAAAAGTTACTTACAGATGTCCCAATTGCAATTGTAATTAAGATGAGTAATACTCGCGTCTGCAGCACTTTTCCGGACTTCATTAAACGCTCAATGTGAATGCCTTGTAAGGCCCACCACGTAATGGTAATAAACAATAAATGCGAAACAATGGCAATCAGTGCTTGTTGCCCTAAAAGTTGTGCCAAAAAATCGACCCCTTTTTACTCAGCTACTACTTATGAAAGAATATAAAAACGATACCATAATAAGTAGGAGCTACACTTTTTCAAATGCACATAGACATCTTACATTTTACATCGTGATTTTCTTTCCAAAAACGTATATCTACATTACAAGTTAACACAAAATAAAAAGCGCAGAGTACTGACTCCACACCTTTTATTTTCACTATTGTACCACGTTCCCTAAGAAGAAGAAATCTTTCATTAATGGAAAATATTCATAAAAGAAATTGTACCCAATCATCGGCATAATCCCTAGTATTACAATCGAAATTGCACAAAGACTCATAACAACCTTTATATTTAACGGTAACCGTATTCTCTCTTCTGTCTCTCCGGTGCGGAAAAACATTTGTTGTAAAATACGGAAATAATATACGAATGAAACAACTGTCGCACCCATCATAATCAAAGCTAGTACGTAATGTGCTGGCTCTACATGAAGTGCGCCTAAAAAGATATTAATCTTTCCAATGAAGCCAGCCGTTCCTGGTATCCCAGCCAACGATAAAATAAAAATTGTCATCATTATCGCTGTAAATGGCGACCTTTTATATAAACCTGTGAAAATTGTTATATTTTCCTCATTATTTTGTAAGATTAAGCCGTGGATGATAGCAAATGCCCCTATATTCATAAGCATGTATGCCAGCATATAAAACCACATGCTATCCATCGTAAATGGTGATAATGCTACAAGTGGAACGAGTAAATATCCTGCATGAGCAATGCCCGAATAAGCAAATAAACGCTTTATATTGTATTGTTTTAATGCGACTACATTCCCAACAATCATCGTAATACTTGCTAGCACCGCAATATATATACTCATATGCCCATATAAAGATTGCATATCTCCTTGTATTAATACACTTGCAAAGATCATAAGGAACAAACGAATAATGAGTAGGAACCCGGCAATTTTAGAAATCGTTCCAAGAAAAGCAGTAACTGGTGTAGCCGCTCCTTCATACACATCAGGTGCCCACATATGAAACGGCACTGTGGCAATTTTAAATGAGAGACCAACTAGCAATAAAAGAAATGCGAGAGCTAACAATAACTGAATACCACTAGCGAGTTCCCCAGTGAGTACCTTTTGCATATCTACAATGTTAGTTGAACCTGTAATACCGTATAAATAACTCATTCCGAAGAGCGTAATCGCCGTTCCAATTCCTCCGCTAATGACGTATTTCATTGCCGCTTCATTTGATGCACGGCTCTTTTTTCGTATTCCTACTAAAATATAAGAAGAAAGTGAAAGTAACTCCAAACCAACGAAAAGGGTAATAAAATCAACACTAGAAGCCATGAACATCGCACCAAGAAGTGCCATTAAAAATAAATAATAATATTCACCTTTATCTTCGATTGGATTCTTCTTATCATCGCTCATTGCGGTGCATAAAATGAGGGCTGAGGCACCTAATAGCAACGTTTTAAACCCTTTTGAAAATCCATCTAACACAAACGATCCATTTAAAATATCTCCTGCTGGTTCGCTATATAGAGTAATTAATGACACGATTGCTAATACGATGGCAGCAATCGCACCAAGAGCTACATATCTATGGTTCAGCTTAAAAAACAAATCACATATGGAAAGAAGGATGGCGGCGCCGAGAATAATAAATTCTGGCACCATTAGATGCCACGATAAGCTAAGTAACGTATTCATATCCATCCTACTTCACCCCCAATGTTTTCAATGTATTTTGAAGCGGATCCCCTAGTATTTCTGGCATAACTCCAATTGCAATAATACAAAAGATAAGTAGTAAAACAGGGACATACTCCCATCCGTGTATATCAGATTTTGCTTCCCACTCTTTCTTTCCAAATGTCACTTGAAGTGTCGCCCTTAATACATACACAGCGGTTAAAATGATTCCAATCACACCGACTGCAGCAATGACGGGCTCTCCTTGAAATAAACCGAGAAAGGCAAGAAATTCACTAACAAACCCAGACATCCCTGGTAATCCGAGCGATGCCATTCCTCCTGCTAAGAAGAAGCCGCTAAGTACTGGGACACTTTTTGCGAGTCCACCAAGCGCTGTAATGTCTGATGTTCCGAAACGTTGTTCTATAACACCGAGTAAGAAAAACAGCAAGGCTGCAATTAAACCGTGCGATACAACCTGGAATAACGCTCCTTGTGTACCAGGTGCATTAAGTGACGCAAGTCCCATTAACACAATTCCCATATGCGAAATACTAGAGTAAGCCAGTACTTTCCTAAAGTCTGTTTGGATGAGCGCTAAAAAGGCACCGTATAATAAATTAATTACGCCTAATATCGCAATTAGTGTTGCAACATCGTGAAAATATTCCGGGAATAGCCCTTTCCCGAAGCGAATAATACCGTACGCTCCAATCTTCAGCAAAACACCCGCATGAAGCATAACTACAGCTGGATGCGCTTCTATGTGTACATTGACCATCCAGCGGTGCAACGGAAAAACAGGTAGTTTAATTGCAAAAGCAATCATTATGGCAATAAATACACTAAGCTGCAAACTACTTGGGATGACGAGTGCTCCCTCTGCGTTTACGCTTCTTAATATCTCTTTCAGCTCCACAATATTTGTTGTACCTGTTTTCGCGAACAAAATTGAGAAAACAATGAGCAAAATAGCTGAGCCAATACCGTTATATATTAAATAACTATACGCAGCCTTTTCACTCGACAATTTTCCCCACTTTCCAATTAATAAGAACATTGGTGGCAACGTAATTTCAAAGAAGATAAAAAACAACATTAAGTTTTGAGCAGCAAAGACGCCGAGCATTCCTATTTCTAGCATGAGTAACAGCATATAAAATGCTTTTAAATTTCTTTTAATAGAAAAGGCTGCAATTGCTGCAAGCGTTGCTAGAAGAGCTGTCAGTACCATCATGACAAGCGACAAACCATCAATACCGAGCTCGTAATAAATAGAAAACCACCTTTTATCTACCGCTGTAAAATCGCCGAACTTAATCCATTTCATCTTTTCATCGAATAGTGACAAATTCTTTCCAGAAGCATATGTACAAGCGAGGACGATAGCGATTCCAAATGGAAGTGCCGTCCCAAATAAGCCAAGCGCTCGCACTGTACGCAATTCCTTTTTCGGTGTTAATACAAGCAATAAAATTCCTAAAAGCGGGGAAAAAATGAAGAACGTTAACAACAAATCATTCATCGTAAATCCCCTCCCGTATAGAGCAAAATAATGACGAGTACAGCGAGCGAAACCGCCGTTACAGTACCGTACACTTGTACATTCCCGTTTTGAAGTTTCGATCCAAGGTTACTTGTGCCTTTCACTACACTTGCAATTAAAACCGCAATTCCTTCGACTACATACACTTCAAATAAGCGAAGCACATGAGCGATTCCTTTCGTAATAGGGATCACCGTCATATTGTATAGTTCATCCACATAATATTTTTCTTTCAAAAGATTATAAAGCGATGTTTCCGTACCCCCAGCCCAATTCCTAGAAATTGATTTCTTGCCATATATGAAATATGCAAGAGTGATTCCCGCAAATGAAACGAGTGTCGCAACAATCATAATCCAAACTGGTCCATGCGCTTCTTCAACCTTAAACCCTACATCTTTCGTCAACCAATCTCCGAGAAACGTCCCAAACCATGGTGTATTTATATATCCTGCCACTACTGCGAGAACGCCGAGAACAATCATTGGATACGTCATAACGCGAGGCGATTCATGCACTTCTTCCTTCGTCTTCGTTTCTCCAGTAAAGACAAGAAAGTAAAGGCGGAACATATAAAACGCTGTTAAAAACGCCGCAATTACCGCTAAAGTAAATAAAACGTAATTGCCATTCATCCACGTCGCCGCTAAAATTTCATCTTTGCTGAAAAAACCGGAAAGCAGCGGAACACCGCTAATGGCAAGGGTACCTATTAAAAATAGCGTACCAGTTACTTTCATCTTCTTCTGTAAACCGCCCATTTTATTAATGTTTTGCGTATGCACAGCATGAATTACACTTCCTGCCGCCAAAAATAGTAGTGCTTTAAAAAAAGCGTGTGTCGTTAAATGGAATATACCAGCTACATAACCGGCAGAACCTAACGCGAGCATCATATACCCGAGCTGGCTAACTGTAGAATAAGCAAGCACCCTCTTTATATCTGTTTGCACAAGACCGATAGAGGCCGCAAAGATTGCAGTGAAAGCTCCAACGATTGCCACTGTCTGCATCGCCACTGTACTTGCTGAAAATAGAGGGAACATCGTCGCTACTAAATATACGCCAGCTGCGACCATCGTCGCCGCGTGAATAAGTGCCGAAACGGGCGTTGGCCCCTCCATTGCATCTGGCAACCACGTATGAAGCGGGAACTGACCTGATTTCCCCATCGCCCCGATAAAAATTAATATCGCTGTTATTGTAATCATGTAAGGAGGTAGATCCCCTGTATAAATCGACCTAAATATTGCGTCATATTCAAAACTACCTGCGTACCAAAAAATTAAAATCATCCCGATAAATAAACCAACATCCCCAATACGGGTCATAATAAAAGCCTTTTTTGCAGCAGCCTTCGCTTCTTCTTTAAAGAAATAAAAACCGATAAGTAAAAATGAGCCAAGGCCAACTAATTCCCAAAATATATAAAGTTGTAATAAATTCGTTGATATAACAAGCCCTAACATCGCAAATGTAAAGAGTCCTAAATATGCGTAAAAGGTCGGTAATCGTTCATCACCTTTCATATAACCTTTCGAATACACATGTACAAGTAGACTCACAAGCGTCACGATAAATAACATTAAAGCTCCTAATGCAGTCACTTCAAAGCCGAATGATATATCCACATCTCCAGCTCTAAGCCACACCCACTTATGCTTCACGCTTGCTTCTGAAAACCTTTCTATTAACACAAGTACCGCAAGTATAAAGGAGAGAAAGACGAAAAAAATACTAAGTACGCTGCTTCCTTCTCTAATTTTCTTCCCGAATATAATAAGTAACAAAAACGAAACGAGTGGGAAAAGCGGTATGAGCCATGCATAATCGATCATTGTTTCCTTCCCCCTTTTTCGGTCACAATGTTATCCTTTAAGCGTATCCATTTCATCCACCTGAACTGTTGTACGATTACGATATAAAGCAATTAAAATAGCGAGTCCTACCGCCGCTTCTGCTGCCGCTACAGCCATCGTAAACAGTGAGAAAATTTGACCTGTTAAATTCGGAAATAAGCCTAATTTACTAAACGCCACTAAGTTTAAATTGGCAGCATTCAGCATTAATTCGATACAAACTAATACGATTACTGTATTCCGCTTTGTTAAAGCTCCAAATAGACCGATGCAAAACAAAATAATCGCAAGTGTTAAATATGCAGAAGCTGGAACGCTACTCATTGGAATCCTCCTCTTTCTCGTCCTTTTTCGCAAGTACAATCGCGCCAACGAGTGCTACAAGTAAAATAACTGAAGTTAGTTCAAATGGAATAATATATTTTGAATAGAGAAGCGTACCGATTTGAAGTGTGTTGTTTTCATGGAGAGGTAAACTTCCTTGTGTGCTTTCATTTGCAAAATCAACATTATTAACAGCGAAATACATAACTGCTCCAAATGCTACAACTGCAAAGAAGATAATCCATTTTCGAAGAGTAAGACGCGATTCATTTTCCGCGTTATGTTTCGTTAACATAATGCCAAAAATCATAATAATTGTGATTGCACCAGAGTAAAGTAAAATTTGTGCAACGCCTATAAATTCGGCTGACAAAAGAAAATACAAACCTGCAATGCTGAGAAATGTCAGAACGAGAGCTAGCATCATGTGCATAACTTTCGTTAAGTTCAACATAAGAACACCGCCGATAATTGCAGACAAGGATAGTATAAAGAATGCTATAAACTCGCCATTCATGCCTTATTCTCCTTCCTGACGTTTTCGTCGTTTTCGTCAAGCCACTGCAAATTTTTAAATAAGTCATCACGTGAATATTCCGCGAGTTCAAAGTTATTTGTCATGACAATTGCCTCTGTCGGACAAACTTCTGTACATAAATCACAAAGAATACAAATTTCAAAATTAATATCATACGTGTCGATAATTTTTCCTTTTTTCGTAGGATCCGGATGTTTTTTTCCTGTTAACTGAATACAGTCTGTCGGACAAATGTTAGAGCACTGATTACAAACAATACATTTCTCCGGATAAAATTTTTGAATCCCCCGAAAACGGTCTGGCAACGGCAACGGTTGATTTGGATAATCATACGTTACCTTCTTCTTGCTCAAATTACTTAATGTATATTTTAACCCTTTAAATAGTCCTTTCATCTCTTACTGGCACCCCCCTCATAGATTAGAAGAATAACTCCTTAATCAATGCCGTTAAGAAAATATTTGCAAGTGCAATCGGCAATAATACTTTCCATCCAAACTCCATTAACTGGTCACCTCTTATACGCGGGAACGTAACGCGGAACCAAATTAATAGAAAGACTACACTGCTAAATTTCAAAGCAAACCATACGGCACCTGGGATAAATCCAAGAAACATGACTGGATTCCATCCGCCTAAAAAGAGCACTGTAATTAACGATGCCATCCCGAAGAAATATACGTACTCTGAAAGCATGAAAAACGCCCAGCGAAAACCTGAGTATTCCGTATGATATCCAGAAACAAGTTCTGACTCCGCTTCCGGCAAATCGAATGGCGTCCTATTTAACTCTGCAACTGCTGCGATTAAGAAAACGACGAATCCAATTGGCTGTACGAAAATGTACCAGACCTTCTCCTGCGCCGCTACAATCTCATTTAAATTCAGACTACCAGCTAGCAAAACGATACCAATTACACTCATTACGAGCGGAATCTCATAAGAAATCATTTGCGCCGCCGCACGCATCCCTCCTAAAAGGGAATATTTATTATTCGATGCCCATCCCCCAGTTACAACACCTATCGTCGTAATACCGGAAACAGCAATATAATAAAGTAGCCCGACTCCAATATCTGCAAATTGAAATTTATCAGTGAACGGGATAACCGCAAGCACCATAAATGCTGGTGCAAATGCAATGACAGGCGCTAATATAAACAGCGGTTTATCTGCTGCTTTCGGAATACTATCTTCTTTCAATAATAGTTTTAAAACATCAGCTACCGTTTGCAGTAAACCGAATCGGCCTCCAACCTGGTTTGGTCCAATCCGCCCTTGCATAAACCCCATCACTTTCCGTTCTGCCAAAATTCCATATGTAACGAAGCCAAGGACTGCAAATAGTAGAAGTACCGCTAATCCGAAAAAAATGAAGAAATTCGTCCAGCTTGAAGGTGATTGTAAGAGCGTCTCAATCATTAGCCATCAACCTCCCCAAGTACAATATCAACTCCACCTAAAATCGTAATTAAATTAGCGATGTTTTCACCTTTCAATAACTTCGGTAAAATTTGCAAGTTATAAAAAGATGGCCTACGAAACTTCAAACGGTACGGCTCTTTCTTTCCGTCACTTGCGATATAACAACCAATCTCTCCGCGCGGCGATTCGATACGTACAAATGCTTCTCCCTTAGGTGCCTTAATAATTTTCGGTACTTTTGCCAGCACAGCTCCATCTTTCGGGAACTGCTTAACCGCTTGCTCAACAATCTTTAAAGACTCCTCGATTTCTTGCATTCGGCAAACGTAGCGATCCCAAGCATCTCCCACGCTTCCAACAGGAATATCAAAATCAAAACGATCATAAATCGAATACGGCTCATCTTTGCGAAGATCCCAGTTTACTCCAGTGCACCGCAAATTTGCTCCGCTTAAAGAATACGAGATCGCTTCTTCCGCGCTATATATACCAACGCCTTTCACACGATTTAAGAAAATCTCATTACCACTAACAAGATCATGATAACCTGCTAATTGCTCCCTCATATACGGAACAAACTCTTCCACCTTTTCAATCCAACCATCTGGCGCATCCCACTTCACACCGCCAACTCTCATATAGTTAAAAGTAAGCCGTGCCCCGCATAATTCATTTAATAAATTTATAATCATCTCTCGTTCACGAAACGCGTACAAAAACGGGCTGACCGCTCCTATATCAAGAAGATTCGTCCCCCACCAAACGAGATGGCTCGCAATTCTTCCTAGCTCCATCGCAAGTACTCGCAAGTATTCGGCACGCTCTGGAATTTCAAGCCCCATCATCGTCTCTACAGCATGGCAAATGACGTAATTATTCGTCATGGCTGATAAATAGTCCATTCGATCTGTATAAGGGATAATTTGCGTATACTGTAAGCTCTCAGCGATCTTTTCCGTCCCGCGATGCAAATATCCAATAACAGGTGTAGCTTCTTTAATAATTTCCCCGTCAATCTTAATTACGAGCCTGAACACACCATGTGTACTCGGATGCTGAGGTCCTACATTCAAAAGCATCTCTTCCGTGCGGATCATAGCTACACCTCCACATCATACGGTTCATAGTCTTTTCTAAGCGGATATCCTACCCAATCATCTGGCATTAAAATACGCGTTAAATTCGGATGCCCTTTAAATACAATGCCGAGCAAATCGTATGCTTCTCGCTCCGGCCAGTCAGCTCCTTTCCAAAGCGCTGTCACAGATTCGACTTGCGGCGCTTCCCGGTCTAGCTTTACCTTCACCGCTACCGATTGTTTCTTGCCATATGAAAACAAATGAACATACACTTCCATATGTGTCACAAAATCCGTCGCATGTAGCTCTGACATATAATCAAAAGCAAGTCCCTCATGGAATCGCAGTGACTCCATCACTTCATAATATTTTTCGGGATCCACCACAAGAGTTGGCACATCCTTTGACAGTTTATTAATGTAGGAATCTACTAATGCACCCTCTCCTAACTTCTCCCTAATAGCCTCAACATACTGATTTAAATACGGCTGATTTACGGACGATTCTTCCTGCTTCGGCTCATCCTCTTTCTTACCTTCAGCTCCCTTTGTCTTCGCTCTTGCAGCCGCTGCTGCTTTCGCTTTTGCCGCTGCAATTGCCTTTGCCTTTTCATCTCCCGAATCCCCATCACCTTGCGAGGCTTTCTGCTTCGCCAATGCTGCCGCTTTTGCCTTGGCGGCCGCCACCGCCTTCGCCTTGACTTTCGCTTTTTCTTCTTCCGTTACTTCTTCGGTTCCTTCTCTTTTCTGTTTCGCTAACGCCGCCGCTTTTGCTTTTGCGGCTGCTGCTGCCTTCGCCTTGGCTTTCGCTTTTTCTTCTTCCGTTACTTCTTCTATTCCTTCTCTTTTCTGCTTCGCTAACGCTGCCGCTTTTGCCTTGGCCGCTGCTGCTGCCTTCGCCTTGGCTTTCGCTTTTTCTTCTTCCGTTACTTCTTCGGTTCCTTCTCTTTTCTGTTTCGCTAATGCTGCCGCTTTTGCTTTTGCAGCAGCTGCTGCCTTCGCCTTGGCTTTCGCTTTTTCTTCTTCCGTTACTTCTTCGGTTCCTTCTCTTTTCTGTTTCGCTAACGCCGCCGCTTTTGCTTTTGCGGCTGCTGCTGCCTTCGCCTTGGCTTTCGCTTTTTCTTCTTCCGTTACTTCTTCGGTTCCTTCTCTTTTCTGTTTCGCTAACGCCGCCGCTTTTGCTTTTGCGGCTGCTGCACGTCGTTTTGCTTCTTCTATAGTAATATCATCATTTTTTGGTAGCGCTTTCTCTTTTTCTTGATCTTCCTCCTCAAGTTCACTTATTTCCGCCTCGTGTTTCGCTACAAGGCGTTTTCTCGCTTCTTCTTTCGCACGCCTAGCTGCTTCTTTTTTCAGATCCTCTAAATCTTTATTTGGATTACTCATTTATTCGTCACCTGCTTTCCGGTCTTTGCCTCGTAACGAATTTTCTCTTTTAATTTATTAATTCCATAGATTAAAGCAGCTGGATTTGGGGGACAACCAGGAATATACACATCAACTGGTACGATTTGGTCTACACCTTTCACAACAGCATATGAATTTACATACGGACCACCTGCTGTCGCACAAGATCCCATCGCAATAACCCATTTCGGTTCGGGCATTTGATCATATAAACGCCGAACAATAGGAGCCATCTTCTTCGTTACTGTTCCCGATACAATCATGACGTCCGATTGCCTTGGTGAAGTTCGAAAAAATGACCCAAATCGATCTAAATCGTAATGTGATGAGCCTACCCCCATCATTTCAATTGCACAGCATGCCAGTCCGAATGTCATCGGCCATAAAGAGTTGCTCCTCGCCCATCCTTTCAACTGTTCCAATGTAGAAAAAAAGATATTTCGTTCTAATTCTGCTCGCTCATTTGGATGTAATTCCTCAAAATTTATAACCATTGTAACACCTTCTTTTTCCAAGCATACGCTAATCCAACTAGCAACATTACAACAAAGATGAGCATTTCAATTAATGCAAATAAACCTAGCTTGTCATACGCAACAGCCCAAGGATATAAAAATAAAGTTTCTACATCAAAGATCACAAACAATAAAGCGAAAATATAATAACGAGCATGAAACCGAATATTTGCATCATGAAAAGGCTCAATTCCACTCTCATACGTCGTCGCCTTTGCTGCACTTGGTTTATTTGGGCGCAGCATCCTTCCTAATGTAAGAGCCACTACCGGCAGCAATATACCTAATAGCAAGAAAATCAAAACGATCATATAACTATTTTCATATACACTTGCCATTGTGAAACCCTCCCCCCTAAATTAAGAACAAGTTCACATAGTAAACAATATGTCCTAGTTGCAGTAATTATTATTTTTAAATTTTTCTAAATAATGCAACTATTCTAATCATTATAGCAAACTTCAAATTCCTATGTCGATATGTTGGGAGACAGAAACAAGAATTATTAAAATCTATCTTTACAACTTGCTATAATTGTGCAAAATAAATATAAAACTTATATATGCTTTTCAAGAAACCGTAGGTGATATAAATGAAAAAACAAACACATGTAAGTATTCTTATAAGCATTGTATTGCTGTCTATAACGCTTCACTATGTAGCAATGCCTTTTGTATATGAATACTCATTTCCTTTTCAGCTATTAATCGGAACGAGCACCCTATTAATTGATATTATCGCTTGTAGTTATATACTTTATTTTTCAAACATGAAAGAAGGGCTATCTCGTTTATTTTGGATCATATTATCTGTTGGAGCTCTCTCTTATTTTATCGGTGATATAGTCGTTGCCTATCAGCGTTTAATTGTAAAGGACTTCTATACGTTCGTTGATCCATCTGACTTTTTTTACTTACTTTTTTTAGTTAGCTTTACGTTTGCCTTTCTATACGAAATCATTTATAACCGAGATTTATTAGAAAAACTTTTTATGCTATGTGATATTTGTATTATCGTTACAGCCCAATTTACTTTAAGTTACTACTTACTTATTGAACGAACTATTCATATCTTTACAACATCCTATATCGACATATTTGTTCAACTTACCTATCCAATGGCTGATTTACTCTTTCTCTTAATAGGAATCAACCTTTTATTCAAACCACTATCCTTATTACCTAAAAAGGTCGGTGCACTTCTTGGCAGTGCTTTAATTTTATATGCTACTACAGATGCAATTTATGCTTATATAAAATACTTCATACCAGAGTATTCTATGTTTACAGTTACTCCTTTCTATCAGGTAACCTTAGTACTAGTAGCAATCGCCTGTATTCTTCATACAAAAAAGCCTGAAAAACAAGAACAAGTACTACTAACACCTAAAATTGGCGAATCAATCCGATTATCATTACCGTATATTTCGGTAGTAATGCTTATTGTTTTCATATTAGTTGAATACGTTTTTGCGCCTATTATAGTAATCGGACTTATAATAACTTTTTCTTTCGTTCTCATACGTCATAGTTTAGTTCGAAAACAAAATAAAATATTATTGATCGCTCAAATGCAATTCAACTCAGAACTCGAGAAACAAATTAAACTACGTACAGAAGATTTAGTAGAACAGAAAAATGAACTCTATCATAATCAACAAATGTTTAAATCTTTATACGAGCATCATCCAGATCCAATTTTCACATTAGATTTGTACGGTAATTTTCTCAAAGTAAATAACGCTGGTACTACTTTACTCGGTTATCAAACGAATGAATTATTAAACCAGCCTTACTATTCACTCATATACGAAGAAGATTTAGAAGAAATGATTAACGCCTTTCATCGCGTGAAAAAGGGATATTCTATTTCTTTAGAAATACGGGCTTACCATAAAAACAGAGATATTTACTACTTGCACGTTACCGCCGTACCGATCTTTTTAAAGGAGAAAATTTCTGGGGTTTATTTAATGATTAAAGATATTACGGAAAGCAAACAACAACAAGAACAAATCAACTTCCTAGCATACCATGATACTTTAACAGAGCTTGCAAATCGACGTGCATTTCATCAACATTTAGAACAGGCAATTGCACGAGCAAAAATATCGAAAAAGCCTTTTGCTGTTATGTTTCTCGACCTAGACCGTTTTAAAGTTATTAATGATACCCTCGGTCATCGAGTAGGAGACCTATTGCTCATCGCAGTAGCAAAAAGGCTTGAAAGAATAGCAACATCAAATATGAAACTCGCGCGGCTAGCTGGGGATGAGTTCACAATCCTTATCGAGAATTACAAAAAAAAGCCAGATGTCCAAAAAATAGCTGATAGAATTGTAGCGGCCATGAATGAGCCATTTGAAATCGAAAATCAACATTTACAAATCTCACCGAGCATCGGAATTGCAATATATCCTGAAGCAGGTGAAGATGCGCTATCCATTTTGCAGCATGCTGATATGGCCATGTACGAAGCAAAGAATAAAGGAAAAAACGGTAGCTCTCTTTACACGAAAGAACTATATAAAAAAATGGAACGAAAAGCTCGAATTGAAAAAGATTTGCCAATCGCTTTAGTAAACAAAGAATTTTATCTCGTTTATCAACCACAAATTGATACGACAACAAATAAAATTATCGGTGCTGAAGCTTTAATACGTTGGAAACACCCACTATTAGGTGACATTTCACCATGTGAGTTTATTCCAATTGTAGAAGAGACGACACAAGTAGTCCCACTTGGACATTGGGTATTACAAGAAGCTTGTCTCCAATTAAAAATATGGCATACCTTTGGCTACCAAAATTTAAAAATAAGTGTTAATTTATCCGCAAAAGAATTCCGGCAAGATCAATTAATCGAAAACATTTCACAAATATTAAACGACGTGCAAGTCGATCCAAAATATGTAACACTTGAGTTAACAGAAAGAATTGCAATGATTGACGAGAAAGAAACGTTATTGAGACTGAAGCAATTAAAAGAGTACGGTATCCAAACTTCCATTGATGACTTCGGTACTGGGTACTCTTCTCTTGCTTATTTATCAATTTTTCCAATCGACACATTAAAAGTACCGAGAGAATTTACACAATTAGCTGATCATCGTCCTGAAGAACGAGCCATCGTTTCTACAATTCTTTCCCTCGCGAATACTTTAAATCTTTCAGTCGTTGCCGAAGGAATTGAAACCGAAAAACAACTTAAGTTTCTGCAAAAACATAACTGTAAATATATGCAAGGTTACTATTTCAGTAAACCACTTACTAGTAATCAATTTATAAAATTTCTACAAAAAACCCCCAGTATGAACAAATAATTCATACTGGGGGTTTTATAGTGCTAAATTTTTTTCTCATAATATTCTTCTGCAATCTCTTCGTAAAAAGCTGCAGATGTCGTATAGAAATATGGAATTAACCATAAGAATCCAATCCCTAACGTAATACAACTTAATATAAACCAGCCAATAAAACTTAAACATAAAATGAAATACTCCATCTTATGTCCATCCATCATACGACGACTTTCTGTAATAGCTTGGTTCAGTGAATACTCAGGATGATCGTTTATAATAAAGTACGTCATCGCATAAGAAAATGATTTAATAATACCTGGAATAATGAACAATAACGTCCATAAGAAAAGATAAAGATTTACTAATAAATATAATAAAAATGATTTTAGAAATCTCTTTCCCTCTGAAAACCAAATGAATACATTACCAATACTAGCTTGCTTTTCACGAAGGATATTTAAACCAAGGTAATATCCACCTAAAGTTAACGGTCCAGTAACAAAAAATGAAAGAATATTCGTTGAAAGTGAACCATTTGTTTTTTGCCAACCGAAAATTAAAGAAAATCCCCAATCAACACTAAAACTAAAAGCCGTGATAAGAATTGAAATGAGTAGTGTAGCTCCAACAGCTAATCCCCATTTCCCTTCTAATGAATCTAGCGCTTCTCCTTTTAAATCACTAATCATGCGTAGCCTCGCCTCCTATACACAATAATTCTATTAGTATAGCATGTTCCTATTGAAATTCACCTTTTGAAATGTAGCGATAAAAGTGTGCTGTCGTCGTACTCATATACGGACTAAGCCAAAGAAATCCTATTCCAAAAGTAAGCAGCGCTAAAATAGCCCATCCTATGAAGCTCAGCCATAAAAGAAACAAATCTAACTTATGATCCTTCATAAGATTCTTACTTTCCTTCATCGCCTGCGAAACACTATATTCTGGATTTTCAATCATCACATAGTACGTCAGTGCATAAGAAAAATACATCACAATCATACCAACAATTGAAATTGCTAATAGTACGAAGAAAGCTATTGCAAATGACGTATTCCCTTCTTCACCTAACAATGCAAATAAGCCTATTAACAGCATCGGAATCCATGTACCTGTATATAACAAAATCGCAAGCATTGCCCACATTGTTTTCATCATTCTTTTAAAGCCACGAAATCCTTCGAATAAGTAATCTACTTTAGCATCTTCTCGTTTACTAATCTGTAAAAATACATTTGTATAACCATATGACGTAATCCCATACGATGCGTTACTCAAAATTATCATAATGCAATAAAAAATTCCAAAGGTAATACCTGCTCCAATTGACATCGTTTCCTCTTCAAATGATCCAGTTAAGCTTACAACTGAGAGAAATATAATAATTCCTGGAATTAATAGTATAAGCATTGCAGCCATCGAAACGACATAACTTAAAATAAAATATAAAATCGTTGATCCAACACCTAGTCCCCATTTTCCCTTTAAAGAGTACAATGCTTCTCGCTTCATTTCACCAATCATTGATCCATCCCCTTTATGAAATATAAATTGTTGTACACTTCTACTTATACAAGCATCAATATAATTATACCAGTTTTGTAAAATTATCCATAAAATACACAAAAAAAATCCGTAAAGGCAAAGCCCTTACGGATTTTTTTACTTCATATCGGAAACGTTCAAACGGTTCACAGCACGTTGTAATGCCATTTCTGCACGTTTAAAGTCAACATGTGCTTGTTTATCTTGCAGACGTTGCTCAGCGCGACGCTTCGCTTCATTTGCACGATGGATATCGATATGGTTTGCTTCTTCAGCAGATGATGATAATACAGTCACTTTATCTGGACGAACTTCGATAAAGCCACCGCTTACTGCTACATAATCAGTGTGTCCACCATTTTTCAGACGAACTGCACTAATTTTTAATGGTGCAACAGTTGGAATGTGACCTGGTAAGATCCCCATTTCCCCACTCTCTGCTTTTACACTTACCATTTCTACTTCTTTTTCGTAAACCGGTCCATCAGGAGTTACAATACTGACTGGAAATGTCTTCATACTTCGTCCCTCCTAAGGCCTTACGCCATCATTTTCTTCGCGTTTTCAATAACTTCTTCAATGCCACCTACTAAGCGGAATGCATCTTCTGGAAGGTCATCATATTTTCCTTCTAGAATTTCTTTGAAACCACTAACTGTATTCTTTACAGGTACGTAAGAACCTTTTTGACCTGTAAACTGCTCAGCTACGTGGAAGTTTTGAGATAAGAAGAATTGAATACGACGAGCACGATGTACAACTAACTTATCTTCTTCAGATAACTCATCCATACCTAAGATAGCGATGATATCTTGAAGTTCTTTATAACGTTGTAAAGTTTGCTGTACTTGACGAGCTACTTCATAATGCTCTTCTCCTACGATTTCTGGAGAAAGTGCACGAGATGTAGATGCTAATGGATCTACGGCTGGGTAAATACCCATTTGCGTTAAACGACGCTCTAAGTTTGTTGTTGCATCTAAGTGAGCGAACGTTGTAGCTGGTGCTGGGTCAGTATAGTCATCGGCTGGTACATATACCGCTTGGATAGACGTGATAGACCCTTTATTTGTAGATGTAATACGCTCTTGTAATTGACCCATTTCTGTTGCAAGTGTTGGTTGGTAACCTACCGCAGATGGCATACGACCAAGAAGGGCAGATACTTCAGAACCCGCTTGCGTGAAACGGAAGATGTTATCGATGAACAGAAGTACGTCTTGTCCTTGCTCATCACGGAAATGCTCAGCCATTGTTAAACCTGTTAATGCAACACGTTGACGTGCTCCAGGTGGCTCGTTCATTTGTCCGAATACCATCGCAGTTTTCTTGATTACGCCAGAATCGCTCATTTCGTGGTATAAGTCATTACCCTCACGAGTACGCTCACCTACACCAGCGAATACAGAGATACCACCGTGCTCTTGTGCGATGTTATTGATTAACTCCTGAATTAATACTGTTTTACCTACGCCGGCACCACCGAATAGGCCGATCTTACCACCCTTAATGTAAGGAGCAAGTAAGTCTACTACTTTAATACCAGTTTCAAGAATTTCTACTTTAGTAGATAATTCTTCGAATGCAGGTGCTTGACGGTGAATTGGATCACGATGTACATCTGCAGGAACCTCACCATCTAAGTCAATTGCATCACCTAATACGTTAAATACGCGACCAAGTGTTACATCACCAACTGGTACAGAGATTGGTTTACCAGTATCTTCTACTTCTGTGCCACGAACAAGTCCATCTGTGGAAGACATTGCAACTGTACGAACTGTATCATCACCTAAATGAAGTGCAACTTCAAATGTTAAGTTAATACTTCCGTTTTCGTTGCTTTGTTTTACCGTAAGGGCGTTGTAGATTTCTGGTAGCTTTCCGCCATCAAACTTAACGTCTACAACCGGACCCATGATTTGCGTAACGCGCCCTTTATTCATCGGGTTCCCTCCTAGCTTTCTTTTAATTAGCCAACTTTCTACGAGCAGCTAGCTTTTAATTTTTTATTGGTTTATAGCTTACGCGACTCTTTTGACAGAGCCGCTTCCGCTTTTTATTGAATCTAGCTCCAGCGGTTAGAATGTTCGGTGGCTTCGCTTTTTCCTACGAGGCACAAATCGCCTCTACGTCAAAAGCTCCATCCCCCTCTCATTCTGAACGAACCGCTTCCGCCTTTTAATACTATTCTAACGCTGCTGCTCCACCAACGATTTCCGTAATTTCTTGCGTAATCGCTGCCTGACGCGCACGGTTGAATGAAAGTGTAAGTGAATCGATAACTTCCATTGCGTTGTCTGTAGCACTCTTCATTGCTGTCATACGCGCTGCGTGTTCACTTGCTTTACCGTCTAGTAATGCACCGTACACTAAGCTTTCTGCGTATTGTGGCAATAGTACTTTTAAAATTTCTTCTTCAGAAGGTTCGAATTCATAAGCTGTCGTCGGTTTGTCAGACGCCACATCAGTAAGCGGTAAAATTTTATTTTCCGTTACCTCTTGTGAAATTTTACTTACGTAATGGTTGTAGTAAATGTACAGCTCATCATAAGCACCATCTGCGAACATCGCAATTGCTCGAGAAGCAAGGTCTTTAATATCAGTAAATGATGGGTGGTCAGATAATCCAACTACTTCATCAATAATGTTAAAGCCGCGACGTTTTAAATAATCACGTCCTAGTCGTCCAAGCACAATAATAGAATATTGGTTTGAATCCATATTATGACGTTCACGAATTACGTTACTTACTGTACGTAATACGTTACTGTTATAACCACCTGCTAGTCCGCGATCAGACGTAATAACGATGTATCCTGTACGCTTTACAGGACGCGCATTTAGCATTGGATGATTAATCCCTTTGCTTCCTTGCGCAATGCTCGCTACTACTTCTTGAATCTTTTCCATATACGGAACGAAAGATTTAGCATTTTGCTCTGCACGGTTTAACTTAGATGCAGATACCATCTCCATCGCTTTCGTAATTTGACTCGTTTTCTTTGTCGAGTTAATCTTCGCTTTTATATCGCGTAAAGATGCCACAGGTTTTCACCACCTTTTTTCCGGAAGTTGGCACGATTAGTAAGAATCCTCTTCCTAATCTACGTTGCAAGATATTCTTGCTCATGATTGAAGGAAAAGAATAGGTGCACCTACTCTTTTCCTTTACATGACCTTTAGCAATCTCAGAGCCCGAGATGCCTTTTATATATACTATCTAGCTCCAGCGGCTTGAATGCTCGGTGTCTTCACTTCTTCCTACGAGGCAAACACCGGCTCTTCGTCAGAAGCTCCATCCCCCTCACATTCAGAACGAGCCGCTTCCGCTTTTATTAATCTAGTTCCGCCTCCTAGCCCCTTTCGTCTAAGAACCTTCCCCACAAGAAGGTAAAAAGCACCTTCTGTGAGAAAGAACCTTAGCCGATGGGGCTGAACAGTCGGCTTCACTTTTTATTATTATTCAGAAGCTACGAATACTTTTTTAAATCCATTGATTGCTGCTGCAAATTTGTCGTCATCCGCAAGTTTCTTAGTTGTGCGGATTTCTTCTAATAAGTCAGTCGCATTAGAATCTAACCAAGCATGGAATTCTTCTTCAAAACGAGTGATATCTACTACTGGGATATCATCTAGGAATCCACGTGTTAAAGCGTAAAGAATGATAACTTGTTTCTCTACACGTAACGGTTTGTGTAATCCTTGTTTTAATACCTCAACAGTACGAGCACCACGGTTTAATTTCGCTTGAGTTGCTTTATCAAGGTCAGAACCGAACTGAGCGAACGCTTCTAACTCACGGTAAGATGCAAGGTCAAGACGAAGTGTACCTGATACTTTACTCATTGCTTTAATCTGAGCAGATCCACCTACACGAGATACAGAAGTACCCGCATCGATCGCTGGACGTACGCCAGAGAAGAATAGGTCAGATTGTAAGAAGATTTGTCCATCCGTAATAGAAATTACGTTTGTTGGGATGTATGCTGATACGTCCCCTGCTTGTGTTTCGATGAAAGGTAGTGCAGTTAAAGAACCGCCGCCTTTTGCATCACTTAATTTTGCTGCACGCTCTAATAAGCGAGAATGTAAGTAGAATACATCCCCTGGGTAAGCTTCACGACCTGGAGGACGACGTAATAGTAATGACAGCTCACGGTAAGCCGCTGCTTGTTTTGATAAGTCATCATATACTACTAATACGTGTTTACCATTGTACATGAACTCTTCACCCATTGTTACACCAGCGTAAGGAGCTAGGTATAATAATGGAGCTGGTTGAGAAGCAGATGCAGTTACAACAATTGTGTACTCTAATGCACCGTGCTTACGTAGTGTTTCTACTACGTTACGTACAGTTGATTCTTTTTGTCCAATTGCTACATAGATACAAATCATGTCTTCATCTTTTTGGTTAATGATTGTATCAAGTGCAACTGCTGTTTTACCAGTTTGACGGTCACCAATGATTAACTCACGTTGACCACGGCCAATTGGTACAAGAGCATCAATCGCTTTAATACCTGTTTGAAGTGGCTCATGAACAGATTTACGATCCATTACACCTGGTGCTGGACTCTCGATTGGACGAGTGTTTGTTGTATTGATTGGGCCTAAACCATCAACTGGTTGACCTAATGGGTTTACAACACGACCAATTAGTTCTTTTCCTACTGGTACTTGCATGATGCGACCAGTACGACGAACTTCGTCACCTTCACGAATTTCTGTGTAAGGTCCTAAAATGATAATACCTACGTTGTTTTCCTCTAAGTTTTGTGCTAGTCCCATAACGCCGTTAGAGAACTCTACAAGTTCACCAGCCATAACGTTATCAAGACCATGAGCACGCGCGATACCGTCACCAACTTGGATAACTGTACCAACATCACTAACTTCGATTTCAGACTGATAGTTCTCGATTTGTTGCTTTATCAGTGCGCTAATTTCTTCAGCTCTGATGCTCATGTGCTTCACCCCTATCTATTCTTCATTAATTCACGCTGAATACGTGCTAATTTTCCTTGTAAACTTCCGTCATAAATGCGATTTCCAATACGTACTTTAATTCCGCCTAGTAAATCTTCATCTACAACATTTTTCACGCGAATTGCATCTTTTCCCGTTCTCTTTGCAAATGCTTCAGCAATGTTAAGCTTCTCTTCTTCTGATAGAAGACGAGTAGAATATACAGTTGCATCCGCTACGTTACGTTCTTCATTAGCAAGAACAACATATTCATCTGCAATTTCAGGTAAGATATCAATGCGTTTGTTATCAATTAAAATATATAACGTATTTAAAATAGATTCAGAAACAGATCCGAATACGTTTGCAAGAAACGTTTTCTTTTGTTCCTTTGAAATGTTCGGTTGCGTTAAAAAGCTATGTAGTTCTCCGTTCTTTACATAAACGTTTTGTACAAGGCGTAATTCCTCTTCAAACATTTCTAATACGTGTTTTTCTTTAGCAATTTTAAAAAGAGCGACAGCATAACGTTTTGCTACAATCCCATTGCTCATCGCGCTTCTCCTACTTCTTTAATATAATCGCGAATTAACTTCACTTGATCTTCTTCTTTTAATTCTTTTTCAATTACTTTAGAAGCAATTTGAACAGATAAAGAAGCAACTTGTTCTTGTAAAGCAGCAATTGCTTGCTCTTTTTCGCGTTGAATTTCTTGTACAGCAGATGCTTTAATTGATTCTGCTTCTTCTTTCGCAGCAGCAACAATAACATCTTTTTGATCTACAGCTTGCTTTTTCGCTCTTTCGATTAACTCTTGTGCTTCAACACGTGATTGTTTTAACATTTCACGTTGTTCTTCTACTAACTTCTTCGCCTCAGCATTACTTCTTTCTGCAGCGTCGATTTCATTAGTAACATGCTCTTCACGTTCTTTCATAATTCCCATTAAAGGACCCCACGCAAATTTGCGTAGCATTACTAATAGAAGTAAGAAAATGAACAATGTATAAGCAATCGTTCCAAATGGAATGGCAGCACCTAATAATAAAGTTGGCACAAGGATTCACTCCCTTCAAAATATCTAAATTGATCATATGAAAAAAAAAGACATACGTTTCATTCATAAAGCAATGGCGAAGAAAGTTCGGAAAAACACTCTTCGCCATCTATGTAAGGGGAGTCTCCCTTATTTGTTCATTACGATGAATGCAATAACTACACCGATGATTGGAAGTGCCTCAACTAAAGCAACCCCGATGAACATAATTGTTTGAAGTGCGCCTTTTAATTCTGGTTGACGAGCAACACCTTCGATTGTACGTGATACGATAAGACCGTTACCAATACCTGCACCTAATGCTGATAAACCAATTGCAATTGCAGCTGCGATTACACCTAAACTCATTTAATTTGTCCTCCTTTGTATTATAAAAAAATAAATTTTTTCTTACTTAAATTATATTAATGGTCATGGCTTACTTTATGAGCCATATAAACCATCGTTAACATAACGAAAATAAATGCTTGGATTGATCCAACGAATACACTGAATCCCATCCATGCTAACATTGGTACAAGCGCACCTAATGCCCCAAGGACTGATGCTCCGCCCAACTTAGCAAGTAATCCTAATAAGATCTCACCTGCATAAATGTTACCAAATAAACGAAGACCTAACGTTAATGTGTTAGCAAACTCCTCAATAACCTTTAATGGGAATAAGAATTTCATAGGTTGGAAATAACCTTTTACGTACTCTTTCGTACCCTTCATCTTAATTCCATAATAATGGGTGAGGGTAACTACCATCACGGCTAATGTTAATGTAACTGCTGGATCAGACGTTGGTGATCTCCACCATGCAATATGTTCGCCAGCTTCAGTTGCTGAATACATGAATGGTAAACCAAGGAAGTTCGATACGATGATAAACATGATAAGCGTAACGCCAAGCGTTAAGAAACGTCCACCTGTTTTCCAGTCCATCGTACTATTGATAATCCCTTTCACGAAGTCAAACACCCATTCCATGAAGTTTTGCATCCCGGTTGGGCGAAGAGCTAAGCTGCGAGTTCCGATAACAGCGATTAAGAAAACAATAACTGCTGCTACAGTAACCATCATAACTGATGACAAATCGAACGTTAAACCTAGAAATTCAACTAATTTACCGTGTTCCACTAGTAATTCACCTCTCTTCCCTGCTCTTATACTCTAAATAAAGAAAATCTATGATCATGACAAGGTATCCTGTCAGCAATCCTACACCTAGGCCCCACATCGCGATTAACTCTTGATATTTGGCTGCAAATAAAATTAATAACCCAATCGTGGCGAATCTTGAATATGTACTTACCGCTGTTGCCTTGAACTTCACGTTTTCTCCATTTGTTACGCGATCTAGCAGCTTGTCTGTTCTACGTGCAATGATGCGCAAACTAAGAAAACTGAAAATCGTCCCGATAATCAGTCCAAGAAATACATCCTTGTAAGAGGTAAATCCCCATCCTAGCACTAGAAGCGCAAGCAAGTAGTACATATATTTCTTTTGTCTTTGGACAAGTCCATGTACGTCTATCATCATTGCTCTCCCGAATAGTAATGTCGAATGAGTCGAATCATTGCGTATACCCCTGTTCCTAGTCCGAGTAATAACCCTATAATAAGAAACAACGGAAACGTTCCAACCTTATTATCAATCCACTGCCCACCAAAGATTCCAACAAGAATAGAACCGACTAATTGAGCAAGAATACCTGACATTAAAGCATAAGCTTTTATATGGCTGCGATCGTTTTTTTGCAAGGATTCATCCCTCCAATATGTAACCCTCATTCACGATGTGTTAATAATAACTCATTTTTTTGCATAAATCCTATACAAAACAAAAAGTTTACATTTTCGTCACGGAATAGATGTAATTTTGTCACTGAAAGCCCTACCATCTATCCCCGTTGTTAGCATACAATAGGGTATTAACAGTGTCAACGAGAAATCGTAAAAAATCTAAAAATTTGAGTATTAGGCATTTCCTCCCAAAAATGAAAACGTTCCCCTTCTAAATACTGGTTACATATATGCAATTTCTAACAGTTTTCTCTTTATAATAGAAGGAAATGTTCACAAGTTTGTCACTATTATATTTTCGAGATATAACGCTTTTCTTCCATAATATAGTGTTCCTCAGACGTAAGACTTCTATATTATATGTGAGGTGTATGCAACTTATGTTGTATATACGATGTATATTTATCCTCTCCCCTCCTCTACTTGCTTACAGCAAAAAAGACGAGCTGGGGAATCTCCCCTGCTCGTCAGTTGTCTTACTTCGTTCCGAATAAACGGTCACCAGCATCACCAAGACCTGGTACTACATATCCGTGGTCATTTAATTTCTCATCTAATGCTGCTACATAAATATCAACATCAGGATGTTCTTCTTGTACTACTTTTACCCCTTCTGGAGCTGCAACGATACACATTAATTTAATTTGTTTCGCACCGCGCTTTTTCAGAGAGTTAATTGCTTCAGCCGCAGAACCACCTGTTGCTAGCATCGGATCTAGTACGATAAAGTCACGCTCTTCTACATCCGTTGGAAGTTTCACATAGTATTCTACCGGTTGCAATGTTTTAGGGTCACGGTATAAACCAACGTGTCCTACTTTTGCTGCTGGAATTAATTTCAGAATTCCATCAACCATTCCTAAACCTGCACGTAAAATCGGAATTAAACCAAGTTTTTTACCAGCGATCACTTTTGTTGTCGCTTTGCTTACAGGTGTTTCAATTTCAATGTCCTTAAGTGGAAGGTCGCGAGTAATTTCGAAAGCCATTAAGCTTGCTACTTCGTCCACTAATTCACGAAAATCTTTCGTACCTGTATTCTTATCGCGAATATATGTAATCTTATGTTGAATTAACGGGTGATCAAATACATACAGTTTTCCCATGTGAATCTCTCCTTTAGATGATATTCATGCGTTTGCACGCTTTTTTACACTATTTACGATTGTAAAGAAAACGCTACTAATATTCAAGGGCAAATTTGGCAAAATCATGATTTTACAATGAATCTATCTAGTATCTTTACCAATTATGGGAGCTGTATCCTTCATTATATCGCCAAAATTTATTCATCATTTGTATACATACTTTAAAAATAATATATGTCCAAAAAAAAGACCGCCAAAACAATTAAGTCTCGGCAGTCTTCTTCAATCTATTATAGATTTGGATACATTGGGAATTTGCTAGTTAACGCTTCTACACGCTTACGTGCTTCTTCTAATGCAGCTTCATTTTCATGATTTTTTAATGTATAAGCAATAAGTGACGCAATTTCATCCATTTCTTCTAAACCAAAACCACGAGATGTTACAGCTGCTGTACCGATACGTACACCACTTGTTACAAATGGGCTTGCTGTTTCAAATGGAATTGTATTTTTGTTCACTGTAATACCAACTTCATCTAATACGTGCTCTGCTACTTTACCTGTGATTTCTAAGTTACGAACATCAATCAAGATTAAGTGATTGTCTGTTCCGCCAGAAACAAGTGTAAGTCCTTCTTTTTGAAGACCTTCAGCTAAGCGGTTCGCATTGTTAATGATATTTTGTGCATATGTTTTGAAATCATCTTGAAGTGCTTCACCAAATGCAACAGCTTTTGCAGCGATTACGTGCATAAGTGGACCACCTTGAATACCAGGGAAGATTGATTTATCAATTTGTTTTGCAAATTGCTCTTCACATAAAATCATACCACCACGCGGACCACGTAACGTTTTATGTGTTGTCGTTGTAACGAAATGTGCATGTGGTACTGGATTTGGATGTAAACCAGCAGCTACTAAACCTGCGATATGTGCCATATCAACCATTAAATAAGCGCCCACTTCATCTGCAATCTCACGGAATCGCTTGAAATCGATAACACGAGGGTATGCACTTGCACCTGCAACGATTAATTTTGGTTTATGTTCTTTCGCTTTTGCTAATACATCATCGTAATTAATACGGTGAGAGTCAGCATCCACGCCATATTCTACGAAATTATATTGTACTCCACTGAAGTTAACAGGGCTTCCGTGTGTTAAGTGACCACCATGAGATAAGTTCATACCAAGTACTGTATCGCCTTGCTCTAAAATCGTGAAGTATACTGCCATGTTCGCTTGTGCACCAGAGTGTGGTTGAACATTTACGTGCTCTGCGCCGAAAATTTCTTTCACGCGATCACGTGCGATATCTTCTACTACGTCTACGTGTTCACAGCCACCATAGTAACGTTTTCCAGGATATCCTTCAGCATACTTATTCGTTAAAACAGAACCTTGTGCCTCCATTACTGCTTCACTTACGAAGTTTTCCGAAGCAATTAACTCAATCTTCGAACGCTGTCTTCCTAGTTCTGCCTCAATTGCAGCAAATACCTTTTCATCTTGACGTTTTAAATGATCCACCAAAATCCCCCTTTTCTGAACGAATTACATCGATTCCCAACAGTTTTTTCTTATTTATTCAGAAAAAACGAAAATTCAGGTTGTAATTCTTTCGAACCTTCATGTTTTCAACTACATTCTAACATGACTTTCTATATCATAAAAGAAAAAAAAGACCGAAAATCGGTCTTTTCTTTCTTCTATTATAAAGTCAGACAACATACCTTTTATCTTATGATAAACAGGTACTATATGACTTCCTAATTTCTCATATTTAACGGCAAGTGGTAGTCTCTTCCACTGCCGCATAGACAGCACGTGCTCCACCAATTAGTTTTCCACGTGTTTTGGCCATCGTTACATGCGCACTTCCAATTTCCTTCACACTTGTACGAACCGGAACAGCTACATGCTTTAAATGCATACCGATAAATGTATCACCAATATCCATTCCTGCATCAGCTTTAATAAACTCAACTACTACCGGATCTTTCAAATTGTGATACGCGTATGTCCCCAATGCACCACCTGCTGATCTAACAGGCGTAACTGTTACAATTTCAAATTGATATTTTATCGCTACTTCTCTCTCAACTACTAAAGCACGGTTTAAATGCTCACAACATTGAAACGCTAATTCAATACCTGTTTGCTCTTGAAATTGTTTTAACTCAGAGAAAATCGCCTCTGCTACTTCCATCGTTCCTGATGTTCCAATTCTTTCGCCTAGCACTTCGCTCGTGCTACAACCCACTACAAAAACTTGACCGCTTTGTAATGAAGCTTGTTCTTGGAAATCAGAAAGCGACATTTGTAGCTGTTCTCTTACCTTTACGATTTCTGTCATTACGCCTCTTCCTTTCACAGGTTGGTTCACCAAATTATATTTCACACTACTGATAGTTAGAATCTATTACTTTGTTTCGTATGTTTTAATTTTTCCTACGCGGTTTTCGTGACGACCACCTTCATAATCAGTTGTTAACCAAATTTTCGCGATATCACGCGCTAGACCAGCACCAATTACACGCTCGCCCATTGCTAGCATGTTAGTGTCATTATGCTCTCTCGTCGCTTTCGCGCTGAAAGTATCATGAACTAACGCACAACGGATACCATTTACTTTGTTTGCTGCGATTGACATACCAATGCCTGTCCCACAAACTAAAATACCACGATCTACTTCACCATTCGCTACCATTTCAGCTGCTGGAAACGCAAAGTCAGGGTAATCAACAGAACCAGCTTCACATTCACAACCTAAATCAATATATTCAATATTTAACTCTTCTAATAAACTTACAAGTTCTTTGCGGATATTCATACCGCCGTGATCAGATGCTATTACTACTTTCATTTTTACCCCTCCAAAGTTTCAATCAATTATCTTCATTTCACACTCGCTACCTCATATAGGAAGAAGTGATCTCCAATATCGTATTATACACGAAACATCAACCTACTGAATGTTTTTTCAGTAAAGTTTGTACAAGTTTTTCCATCTCATCTAACGTTTCTTTATAAATAGAAAGCGAGCCTCCAAATGGATCTGAAATGTCCTTGCCTATACCTTCAGTTAATCCATATAACGTATTTAATTTCTTTTCAACGCTCGGATAATGCCCAAGTACAATTTGCTTATGGTTTTCTGTCATCGTTACGACAATATCAGCCCAATCAAGCAAAGTTTCATTTACTTGCTGCGCCGCATGATCAATTGAAATTCCTTTCTCAGCTAAAGCTTCCTTCGCATGTACCGATGCATCGCTCCCAGGATAGGCGAAAACACCAGCAGATTGCACTTCAAACTTATCTCCTCCGTGATGACGAAGCAACGCCTCAGCCATTGGACTACGACATGTATTGCCAGTACAAACAAATAACACTCGTTTCATTCAAACCCACCCCTATATTCGATTTCTTATCATTCATCATAACTTACATTAGAATAGAACAAAAGAAATGTGAATATACAAAAGGCGCATTTCTCTTATATTTTTTCTAAGAAAAATGCGCCTTATCCACATATATGTGAAACCCTATTTCCAAGTGCCTAGAGTATTTTAACATACATACTGAACACGCAACAAAAATAAGGAATCCATTTCATACGAAACGGATTCCTCTTATATTGCAATTATTTCATTGTAACTTTCATTACTTCTGTTGAACCTTTTGTAGCTGCTACGCCTACAGTTGTCTTAATAGACTCAGCTGCATCTGTGTTTGTAATAACAATTGGAGTAATTGTGCTTTTCGCTTTTTCACGGATTAATTCTAAGTCGAATGAGATTAATTTATCTCCAGCTTTTACAGCTTGGCCTTCAGAAACGTGAGCTTCGAAACCTTCACCTTCCATTTTTACAGTTTCTAATCCAACGTGGATTAAAATTTCTGTACCGTTTTTCGCTTTAATTCCGATAGCATGTTTTGTGTGGAATAATTGTACGATTTCACCATCAACTGGAGATACAACTACACCTTCAGTAGGATCAATTGCAACACCGTCACCCATCATACGACCAGCAAATACTGGATCTGGTACTTCTTCAATATTTTTCACTGCTCCAGTTAATGGAGCTACGATTGTTTCTTCATTTGTTTTTGAACCAAGACCGAATAATTTTTTAAACATAGGATAGTCCTCCTTATAATTTACCTAAAAGTTTATAGGGCAATCCCTAGTAAAACTCGGGATACATGTAAGACTTCATACTTCGAATATTATACTGTAAAAACGCTTTCGAAATAAATTATGTCATTACTAATAGACTCTTATTGTAGCGCTTCACAAAATTCCAGTCAATTCTGATTGTCTGAATAACAATTAGAAGTTAACTTCTATTTATATTTTCTCTTTTTTTGCCCAGCTTGTCTAGAGGTCTTTACTACATTTTATTTTTTGTTGTTAATTTGTAAAATTTAATTCAAACTTTTTTCAAAATCCACTTGACTATAGTAAGTAACTATTTTATTATTACTTACGTAAGGTAAGTTAATAACTTTTAGGAGGTTTTTTAAAATGATGGATTTCGGTCTACTTATTATTCGTCTTATTATAGGAATTACATTCATGGGTCATGGCGCTCAAAAATTATTTGGTTGGTTCGGCGGTTACGGTTTAAAAGGAACAGGTGGCTGGATGGAGTCAATCGGTTTACGTCCTGGTGTATTTATGGCATTTATGGCTGGCGCAACTGAATTACTAGGTGGTTTCTTATTCGCATCAGGTATTTTCATTGTAGTTGGTTCATTATTTATCGTTGGAACAATGTTAATGGCTATCTTCACTGTTCACGGAAAAAATGGTTACTGGGTAACACAAAACGGATATGAATATAACTTAATGTTAATCGCTGTCGCTGTTGGTGTAGCTTTAATCGGACCTGGCGCATACGTTTTACTTTAATTTTTATCTCAAATTTGAGATTCTTGAAAAAGAACTTACTTCATTACAATTGAAGTAAGTTCTTTTTATGAAACAAAATATTATTTCCAGCAGGATTTTCTCATCGTTATCTTGTAAACAAACAATAAGTATTCATATTTAGAAAGGGGATTACAAGCATGTTATCCATTAATCCAAATGAACAAACTGAAAAAGATAATTACAAATTACTTACCGGAAGTATCATCCCTCGTCCTGTCGCATTCGTTACTTCTGTAACAAAAGAAGGTGTACTAAACGGAGCACCATATAGTTATTTCAATATTGTCGCTGCTAATCCACCACTTATCTCAGTATCTGTACAACGAAAAGCAGGAGAAAGAAAGGACACTTCCCGAAACGCAATTGAAAAAGGAGAATTTGTCGTACATATTTCTGACGAATCATATGTAGCAGCAATTAACGAAACAGCAGCTAACCTCCCGCCAAATGAAAGTGAAATTGAACTAGCAAAACTAACACCAATCGAAAGTGAAGTCATCTCTGTTCCAGGTGTAAAAGAAGCAAATATTCGAATGGAATGCGTATTAGAACGTGCAATTCCACTTGGCGGAACGGAAGACTCACCAGCTTGTGATCTACTAATTGGACGCGTCGTTCGTTTCCACGTTGCCGAACATCTATATGAAAAAGGGCGCATTCACGCAGAAGGACTCAAACCAATAAGCCGCCTAGCAGGACACAACTATGCAAAATTAGGAGAACAATTTGAATTAGTTAGGCCAATCTAAAAGCGGAAGTGGCCCGTTTAGCTCTGACCAGCTAAGGTTCTCTCGCACAAAAGGTGCTTTTTACCTTTCGTGCGGGAGGTTCTTAGATGCGAAGAGCTGGCCACTGGAACTGGATAATATCTAAAAGCGGAAGCGGCTCGTTCAGAATGGGAGGAGGATGGAGCTTCTGACGTAGAGGCGCTTTTGCCTCACAGGAAGACGCGAAGCCACCGACCATTCTAGCCGCTGAAGCTGGATAATATCTAAAAGCGGAAGCGGCTCGTTCAGAATGGGAGGAGGATGGAGCTTCTGACGTAGAGGCGCTTTTTGCCTCACAGGAAGACGCGAAGCCACCGACCATTCTAGCCGCTGAAGCTGGATAATATCTAAAAGCGGAAGCGGCTCGTTCAGAATGGGAGGAGGATGGAGCTTCTGACGTAGAGGCGCTTTTTGCCTCACAGGAAGACGCGAAGCCACCGACCATTCTAGCCGCTGGAGCTGGATAATATCTAAAAGCGGAAGCGGCTCGTTCAGAATGGGAGGAGGATGGAGCTTCTGACGTAGAGGCGCTTTTTGCCTCACAGGAAGACGCGAAGCCACCGACCATTCTAGCCGCTGGAGCTGGATAACATCTAAAAGCGGAGGCAGCTAGATTCCTCCCATCACTCAAATATAAAATCCCCTGCTTTTTAGCAGGGGATTTTATCATTGTAATTCTTCCTTCTTTTCCTCTAAAGTAGGCATTTTCTCTTTTTTCGGCTTCCCTAGCTTAATTACGAAGAAGTATAGGGAAAGCAATGTAATAAGAAAAACAATTAAAAACGGGTACGGAGAGTAAAAGGCACGCGCCGCCTCAGTCTTTCCCGCAACAAATTTCAATGACTCAATATCTAAAAACTCAGCAAACATCTGTACACCGAGCATACTAAACCAAAAAACAAAAAAACTAATAATAATACCAAAAACTTGCTTCAATCTCGTCATTCATCTCATCCTTTCTATATCTGTAATTTTTAGCGTAATAAATATAGTACAAACAAAATATTCACAGAAAGGAACTATCTCACCATTCACGAATTAACTTAATCCAACCTAACATCGAAATTTGCAAAATAATACCCCAAATTATAAGTCTTCTTAGCCATCGAGGAAAGAAGGTTAAAAACTTAACATACCATTCCAATAGCTTGTTCATAATTCCCTCCTACATAAAATTATATAGGAAAAAGGATATATAATCCAAACCCAACCAAAATGATACCACCTACTATCTCACCGTATGTACCGAGCATATCTTTCGCATGTCTCCCAATTAATAAACCAATCCACGCTAATAACATGCTAACAAATCCAAACAGTAAAATCGTAATAATTGTCTGTGCCCCATAAATACCAAGACTAAGCCCTACTGAGAAACTATCTATACTGACGCCAAATGCAAATACGAATAAACTAATTCCAATAGGAGCAGTTCTAGTCTCTTCATTTTGTAAAATGGTCGAATATACGATATAAAACCCTAGTCCGATTAATAAAATAGCACCCGCAAAATGTGCGATATCTCCATATTTCTCTGATAAAAAACGACCTAGTACCATTCCTATAAACGGCATAATAATATGAAATATCCCTATCGTCATACCAATATACAGGATTTGTCTTAACTTTAGGGGCATCATCCCCATACCAAGACTCACCGAGAACGCATCCATCCCTAAGGCGAATGCCATAATTATTAAAGGTATTAGCTGTTCAAACGTCATTCATGCCCCTCCTTGGACGTGCTACTTCACAATATGCTTATCCAAGGAGAAATATTCTGTTTGCTAATCTTACCTTATCATTCAATAATAATATGATGTCCTGCCGCTTTTGTTAAACGATTCATAATTGCATTCCCTATTCCTTCATTAGGGAATGACTCACTAAAAATAACATCCACTTCACTTGCATCAAATGTTCTAAGTACATCATATAATTTAGTCGCAACGCTAGCTAAGTCACTTCTAACACCACAAGATAATATAACATCTGCACTATATACATGCTGATACTCTTCTGTCGTTAATACGCCTACTTTAAATCCTTCTTTCTTTTTCTCATCCACAAGATGCTGAATAAACTCACGTGAGCCCTCGACAATACTAAGTGGTGCTTTCGGCGCATAATGTGTGTATTTCATTCCAGGCGATTTCGGTTTTTCCTTCTCATCCTTTAAAGCTGGATCTAAAGAAACAGTACCTATCACCGCTTCTAATTGTTCTTTCGTAATCCCACCTGGACGTAATATTGTTGGAACCGTGCTTGTACAATCAATTACAGTTGATTCAACGCCTACTCCAGTTGCACCACCATCAACAATACCTGCAATCTTCCCATTCAAATCTTCATATACGTGAGAAGCTAATGTTGGACTTGGACGCCCTGAACGATTCGCACTCGGTGCCGCAACAGGTACATTCGCCTCTTCAATAAGAGCAAGTGCAATTGGATGATCAGGCATTCTTACTCCAACCGTATTAAGTCCTGCCGTCACCTTCTCTGAAATTCCTTCTTTTCTCGGCAAAATAATTGTTAATGGTCCTGGCCAAAAATGCGCCATTAACTTCTCTGCAACTGGTGGAATTTCTTTTACAATCCCATCTAACTGAGATTTTGTGCCTATGTGGACAATGAGTGGATTATCACTTGGTCTTCCTTTCGCTTCGAAAATTTTCGCGATTGCTTCATCATCCATCGCGTTTGCCCCTAACCCATATACTGTTTCCGTAGGGAAAGCAACCGCCTCATTTTCTCTTAATAATTTTGCTGCTTCTTGTAACTGTGGATAATATTTTTTTCTTTCCACAACATTATCCACAACCCACATATTTGTATGCATTTTTTTCCACGTCCTTTTCTAGCCTTAAATACTTGTCTATTTTTAGTTTACTATGAGATTTATCCAAAAGACAAACAAGGTTTATCCACAAAATGTGGATAAACCTAATTAATCCGTGGATAACTTTGTGAATAGCTGACAATTTAGTATTATTGCATTCTGCTCTTTTATATTTTTACAAAAATGTTCTAGCTGTTGAATTCCCTCTGGAACCTCATCCTTTTCTATAGTAAAAAAGTCAAAGAACTGAAAGATCGGTACAGATTGTGGATGATTTGTTAGTAAGTACAATTGTTGAACACTTTTTTCTTTCATATACTGCAAAAACATTTCAAAAAAATATAAGAAAGTCTGTTTATCCACATGAGGTGTGAATAAACAAGAACGAATAAGTACATCTTCCCCACTTTGTTCATAACCAATTACAGCTCGTATTTCTTCCGCCTCTTCCAAAATCATAAATTGTGCGTACAACTCATTTATTTTATCATCTTTTTTATTAGCTTGTCCGAAAAAAGAATGTAATCTTTCCACATCTGCTTTCGTAGCAAAATACACTTTCTTCATAATAAATCCCTCCTCATTTTTATATATGAGGAGGGATTTATTAATAGTACTATTTAGAGAATAAAGATGTAAAAGCTTCTACAATAAACAATTTAACTTCTGGCTTTTCTTCTTCCTCTTCTACTTTTACATACTCATTTTGCTTTTCTTGTTTTTTCTCCACAGGTTTCTCCACTTTTTCCACATTTTTTGTTTCTTCTTTACTTACAGGCTGCTCTTCGACTTTTGTTTCATTTTTCACTACTTTCTTTTCAGAAGCTGTTACTTTTTTTACTGCTTCCCGCTTTACAACTTTCGTTTCTTTTACCTTATCCACTTTATTCTCTTCTGTATCTACTACTTCCTCATCTAGTTGTACCTGCTCCTCTTCAGGAGATTCCGCCTTCACAACGTGCTCTTCTTTTCTTACAGCTGTCCCGCTCGAAAAATCTAAGAAACACATCGGTGGAAATAATACACACCACCAGTTTGCCCCTTCACCTTCCCCAATTGTAATTAAGACTGCTTCATATTCCCCTGCCGGATAAATAAAATTCCCATATACCTTTGTAGGAAACTTTACATTCTTACTAAATTTCACTTGAAATGAATCTTTACTTCCTTCTCTTTTTAACGTATTTTCCACCGTTTTCTCGATTTCTGGAATATGACTTTGAATTACTTTGCGTGCCTCTTCAAATGAAGTTAAATCCGCTACCCATCCATCAATTTGTGCTTTTACTTCATCACGCACTTTACGCTTTAATGCCTGGTCTTTATCTGAATCACTATTTGCTAAAATTCGTAATCGAACGGCCTCTTTCGGAATAACTGAAGGCCCTTTCGCATCAGCTTTCATATATCCAAACTGCACAAGTAACTGTGCACCAATTAATAGTATAAGAAGATAAGCAATAACTTGTTTTTTCATTTCCTCCACCGTCCCTTCTACAAACAGTGTGGACAGACTTTCATCTTTCTAAACTATTAAATTCAAAATCTATATGAATTTTTCCACAAAAAAATAGAGTAAGGTGTGAACCTTACTCCATCTCTGCAAATACCATACGATCTTTTCCGTTAATATCGAAAACAACCTCAACATGAGCATGTGGAAAAGCTTGTTGTAACAATCTTTTTACATCCTCACCTTGTCCTACTCCAATTTCAAACGCCACAATCGCTTTCTTCTGCAACACATTCGGCAATTCTTCCATAAAACGGCGATAGAAATCTAATCCGTCTTCACCACCAACAAGTGCTCTCTTCGGCTCATGCTCTTTCACAACAGGAGAAAGACCACGCCAATCCTCTTCCGGTATATATGGAGGATTTGAAACAACAACATCTAGCTTTTGACCCGTTTTATGAAATGGTGACAATAAATCACCGTGATAGAACGTTACTTCTGCACCTAAAGCTTTTGCATTTTCTTTTGCAACTTCAATCGACTCTTGTGCAATATCTACTGTATACACATGAAGATTTTTATTTTCTAAAGCAAGCGTAATAGAAATCGCTCCACTACCTGTACCTATATCTGCTACATGTAGTTTCTCATCACCAAAATGGCGCTCGATTCTTTCTAATACTCCCACTATAAGCTCTTCTGTTTCCGGCCTTGGTATTAATACTTCTTCATTCACAAAGAAAGACCGTCCATAAAACATTTCATAACCAATCATATATTGAATAGGAATACCTTCTACATGCTTATGGATAAACTCCGTAAAGCTTTTCTCTTGTTCCTCAGTTATTTCTTCACGCATATTCATAAGTAATCCTGTTCTGTTCACCTTTAATACATGACAAAGGACAATTTCTCCCGCATTTTCATCTCGTCCATTTTCCTGTAAAAAAGAAGAAGCCCATTTCAGGGCTTCATAGACACGCATTACTCAGCTGCCTCCATCCTTTGAGCCTGATCTTCCATCACTAAGGCATTGATGAAATCATCTAACTTACCTTGTAAGATTTGATCTAGCTTTTGAATCGTTAAACCGATTCGATGGTCTGTAACACGGTTTTGCGGGAAGTTATACGTACGAATACGCTCTGAACGATCACCCGTACCAACAGCTTGTTTACGGTTTTGATCATATTCAGCTTGTGCTTCTTGTCTAAACTTATCATAAACACGTGCGCGTAATACTTTCATCGCTTTTTCTTTATTCTTAATTTGTGATTTCTCATCCTGACAAGATACAACTACACCAGTCGGTAAATGCGTTAAACGTACCGCTGACATCGTTGTATTAACACTTTGTCCACCAGGACCACTAGAAGCGAATGTATCAACACGAACATCTTTCTCATGAATGTCGATTTCTACTTCTTCTGCCTCTGGTAATACAGCTACAGTTGCTGTAGATGTATGAATACGTCCACCAGATTCCGTTTCAGGAACACGTTGTACACGGTGAGCACCATTCTCGAATTTCAGCTTCGCGAAAGCACCTTTACCATTAATCATAAAGATAATCTCTTTATATCCACCTAACTCTGTATAGCTAGCCTCAATAATCTCCGTTTTCCAGCCCTGTACCTCAGCGTAACGGCTATACATACGGTATAAGTCACCAGCAAATAAAGCTGCCTCGTCTCCACCAGCAGCTCCACGAACCTCAACGATAACGTTCTTATCATCATTAGGGTCTTTTGGAACAAGTAAAATTTTCAGACGCTCTGATAATGTTTTATCTTGTGATTCTAACTCAGAAACTTCTTCTTTTACCATTTCACGCATTTCTGCGTCTAACTTATCTTCTAACATTGCTTTCGCATCTTTTAATTGCTCACGAACATCCTTATACTCACGATACACCTCTACCGTTTCCTGTATATCAGACTGTTCCTTTGAATATTCACGAAGCTTATTTGAATCACTAATAATCGCTGGATCACTTAACAATTCATTTAACTTCTCATAACGATTTTCTACAGCTTGCAAACGATCTAACACATCATTCACCTCTACATCCTAGTATCTAATACAAATAGTATATGGTACTTACTCAAAAAAACGCAAATTATATTTAAAAGCGCAAGCGGCTCGCTCAGAATCGCAGGCCATTGGAGCTCTCGACCTTGAAGCGCTTTTTGCTTCGAGCGAGAGAGCGAAATGGCCGGAGATTCTAGCCACTGGAGCTAGATAATATATTTAAAAGTGGCGGTGACTCTTTCAGCTCTGACCAACTAAGGTTCTTAGATGCGAAGAGCTAGCCACCAGAACTAGATATATTTAAAAGCGTAAGCGGCTCACACCGCTCATTCTCTCTATTTTGAAAAAAACCCGCCTTGCGCAGCGAGTTTTACTTATCTTTGTTCGCAGGTACTGCATGACAATGACGACAACGTGGTTCATACGATTCTGAAGCTCCAACTAAAATAATTGGATCATCAAATGCCGCTGGTTCTCCATCAATTAATCGTTGTGTACGACTTGCTGGAGATCCACATACAGAACATACTGCTTGTAGTTTTGTCACATGTTCAGCAATCGCCATCAGCTGAGGAACTTGTCCAAATGGTAGACCACGGAAATCTTGGTCTAAACCAGCTACAATGACACGATAGCCACGATTTGCCAATACTTGCACCACTTCCACAATGTCCCCATCAAAAAATTGCACCTCATCGATTGCAATAACATCCAGCTCTTCTGTAATATGTTCAAATATATCCTTTGAAGCTGAAACAGGAACTGCTTTTACCTTTAATCCGTTATGTGATACAACATCTTCTTCACTATATCGATTATCAATACATGGTTTAAATACAATTGCATGTTGTTTTGCAAATTGCGTACGGCGCACACGGCGGATTAGCTCTTCTGACTTGCCAGAAAACATACTACCGCAAATCACTTCAATCCAGCCATTTTGATTTATTAAGTACATGAAGCTCTCCTTTCATCTACTTTTCAGTTAAAAGTAGGGTAAAGGTATAATATTTTCGCAAAAAAAACAGACAAGCGAATACATACACTTGCCTGTTTTATGTTTTTATTACTTAAGACCGTATTTCTTATTGAAGCGGTCAACGCGTCCGTCTGCAGTAGCAAACTTCTGACGTCCAGTGTAGAATGGGTGAGAATCAGAACTGATCTCAACTTTTAGTAATGGATAAGTGTTACCATCTTCCCACTCAACAGTTTCGTTAGATCCTTTAGTAGATCCGCTTAAGAATTTGAAGCCTGTGTTTGTGTCCATGAATACAACTTTCTTGTAATCTGGGTGAATTCCTGCTTTCATTCTTTTCATCTCCTTCCGCCCTGAATCATTTTCGAAACAGAGTTTTTCATCTTCAGCTGCATACACAACTATATTGATGAAACACATATGATGAAATTATAACAAGGCTAACTTCATTTTGCAACTACCTGTTTTTGTCTTTTGAAATTAAAAGTGTAGACGGCTCGTTTAGCTCTGACTAGCTCAGGTTCTTTCACTTATTTCTCTCTTTAATATCACCTAAACAGCATAAAAAACTCGCTTACTATAAAATAAGCGAGTCTTGATTTTTTCCCTTTACTTAGTTGTTACATACCTTTTCGAGTCTGCAACGATGTTTTGTAAAAACTCTTCATTTGTCTTCGTTTGACGAAGCTTACGTAAGAAACTTTCAACAAAGTCTGGTGTATCACGCATTGTCTTACGAATGCCCCATAACTTGTCTAAATGTTCTTTTGGAATTAATAGATCTTCTTTACGTGTACCAGAACGACGAATATCAATCGCTGGGAAGATACGACGTTCAGCTAATGAACGATCTAAGTGAAGTTCCATATTTCCAGTTCCTTTAAATTCCTCGTAAATAACATCGTCCATACGTGATCCTGTATCAACAAGGGCTGTTGCTAAAATTGTTAAGCTACCGCCTTCTTCAATATTACGTGCAGCTCCAAAGAAACGCTTCGGTCTATGGAAGGCAGCTGGATCGATACCACCTGATAATGTTCTACCACTTGGTGGAATAACGAGGTTGTAAGCTCGAGCTAAACGGGTAATACTATCCATTAAAATGATAACATCTTTCTTGTGCTCTACAAGACGCATCGCACGTTCTAACACAAGCTCAGCTACTTTAATATGATTTTCTGGTACTTCATCAAAAGTAGAACTTACAACATCTCCTTTGACAGAACGTTCAATGTCTGTTACTTCCTCTGGACGCTCATCAATTAAAAGTACAATTAGTTCTGCTTCCGGATGATTTGTTGTAACACTGTGCGCGATCTCTTTTAATAGACTTGTTTTACCAGCCTTTGGAGGCGCAACAATTAAACCACGTTGTCCAAATCCAACTGGTGCGATTAAATCCATGATGCGTGTCGGTAACTTTTTCGGTTCCGTTTCCAATTTCATTTGGCGATCTGGGTATAATGGTGTTAATGCAGGGAAATGCACACGCTCTTTTGCTGAATCTGGATCATCTCCGTTTACAGCTTCAACTTGTAATAACCCAAAATAGCGTTCATTTTCTTTCGGAGGTCGTACTTTACCAGAAACCTTATCTCCATTACGTAAATCGAAACGACGAATTTGCGAAGCTGAGATATAAATATCTTCTGAGCTTGGAGAATAGTTGATAGGACGTAGGAATCCAAATCCTTCTGATTGAATAATTTCTAATACGCCTTCCATGAAAAAGAAACCTTCTTTTTCTGCTCGAGCTTTCAAAATAGAAAAAATCAGCTCTTTTTTCGTTAACTTGCTATAATACGAAATCTTAAATTCTTTCGCAAGCTCGTATAACTCTTTTAATTTCATGTTTTCTAATGCTGCAATTGACAAATTCATTCAGACACCACACTTTAACGTTATTCTCTTTTTTCATGGGTAAAAGGAAAAAATACGGAAGGCAAATAATTAATAATGAAAGGCAATAAGTTCAAGTAGGGTAATATTCACTATTGTAACCCTTTTATCTAGTTTTAATCAATACGTTGGAACACAAATACAAGAAGCGAAGACAAGAAAATTTGTCTTCGCTTCTTATTTAATTTAGTTCCAGCTCCGATAGTTAGAAAGATCGACCATTTTAACCATTCTGAACGAGCTGCTTACGCTTTTTATTTAATCTAGCTTCAGCAGCTAGATTGGTCGGTGGCTTCACTTCTTCCTGCGAGGCAAAAAGCGCCTCTACGTCAGAAGCTCCATCCCCCTCCCATTCTGAACGAGCTGCTTACGCTTTTTATTTAATAACCAAGTTTGGTTTTTTATTTAAGCTATGACGACCATCTACGAAGCGAACTGTGCCTGATTTTGCGCGCATAACAAGGGATTGCGTTGTTCCTACGCTACCTTTAAATTGAACACCGCGTAATAGTTCTCCATCTGTTACGCCTGTTGCTGCAAAGATTGCATCGTCACCTTTTACTAAGTCCTCCATGCGAAGGATACGATTAATGTCTTCTATGCCCATTTTTTTACAACGTGCTAATTCAGCTTCGTTTTGTGGCAATAGTTTCCCGTGAATTTCTCCACCTAAACATTTTAAAGCAACTGCTGCTAATACACCTTCAGGTGCTCCACCAGATCCAAATAAAATATCTACACCTGTACGATCAAACGCTGTATTAATCGCTCCAGCTACATCTCCATCATTAATTAATTTAATGCGCGCACCAGCTTTACGAATTTCTTCGATAATTTCTTGATGACGTGGACGATTTAAAACTGTCGCTACAACATCTTCAATATCTTTATTTTTCGCTTTCGCAACTGCACGTAAGTTATCAATAATAGGCGCATCAATGTCGACCGCCCCAACTGCTTCTGGGCCAACCGCGATTTTATCCATGTACATGTCAGGGGCATGTAACAAATTACCGTGGTCTGCAATTGCAATGACAGCAAGAGCATTCCAGCCACCAGCTGCTACGATGTTTGTCCCTTCTAAAGGATCAACCGCAACGTCTACACGTGGTCCATATCCTGTACCTAATTTCTCTCCGATATATAGCATTGGTGCTTCATCCATCTCACCTTCACCAATTACAACTGTACCTTTCATCGGAATTGTATCAAATACATCACGCATAGCTGATGTTGCTGCACCGTCTGCCTCATCCTTTTTCCCGCGCCCCATCCAACGCGCTGATGATAAAGCTGCAGCCTCTGTTACACGTACTAACTCCATAGATAAACTTCTCTCCACGATAATCCCTCTCCTTTAAGTCTTTATATTTCTGCCGTATTTTGTGAACCGTGTTTTTCTATAAAGTGTACTTCCGCAAGTAGTGATGCTTCGCTTCCCCCTTGCGGAAGTATCACTTATGCGTTCTTCATTTCTTCAATTTCTTGCTTTGTCATTTGTTCTCGCCAAATGTTTGCTCCAAGCCCTTTAAGCTTGTCCACTATATTCTCATAACCTCGATCAATATGCTCAAGTCCTGTTACTTCTGTAATTCCATCTGCCATTAATCCTGCAATAACAAGTGCTGCTCCTGCTCGTAAATCACTCGCCTTCACTTTTGCACCTTGCAGTAACACAGGACCAGTTACAATTGCCGAACGACCCTCTACTTTAATTTGAGCATTCATACGACGTAATTCATCAATGTGTTTGAAACGGGCACCGTAAATTGTATCTGTTACAACTCCTGTCCCGTGCGCCTTTGTTAAAAGCGTCGTAAACGGCTGTTGTAAATCCGTTGGAAAACCTGGATATACAAGCGTTTTGATATCAACTACTTTTAACTTTCTATTACCGTTCACCGTAATTTGATCATCGTTCGTTTCAACTTGAACACCAGCTTCTCTTAGCTTTGCAGTAACTGATTCTAAATGCTGAGGAATAACGTTATCAACCGTTACTTCTCCTCCTGATGCAGCTCCTAGAATCATATACGTACCAGCTTCAATACGATCTGGAATGATAGTATGGTGACAACCATGTAAAGAGTCAACACCATCTATTCGGATTACATCAGTACCAGCACCTTTAATACGTGCTCCCATGCTTGTTAACAATGTAGCTACATCAATGATCTCAGGCTCTTTCGCTGCATTTTCAATAACAGTTCTACCTTTTGCTCGTACAGCTGCTAGCATAATATTAATCGTAGCTCCTACACTAACAACATCTAAATAAATACGTGCCCCGCGTAGCTCATCTGCTCTTAAATAGATGGCACCTTGTTCATTCGTAACATGTGCACCTAGCGCTTCAAACCCTTTAATATGCTGATCAATCGGCCTCGGGCCTAAATGACATCCACCCGGAAGCCCAATAACAGCTTTTTTAAAACGGCCAAGCATTGCACCCATTAAATAATAAGAAGCGCGCAATTTTTTCACTTTTCCATTTGGCAAAGGCATTGCAACCATGTTAGAAGGATCGACTACCATTTCTTCCTCCTGTCCATAAGTTACTTTCCCTCCAATTTCCTCTAGTAAGTCTCCTAACATTTTCACGTCCGAAATATTAGGGACACCACCAATAGTTACTGGAGTATCTGCTAAAATTGTCGCTGGAATTAATGCAACGGCACTGTTCTTTGCACCACTTACTCGAATTGTTCCATTTAAAGCTCTTCCGCCTTCAATTAGCAATTTTTCCATATTGAGCTCCCTTCTTGTGAATGTATTTACTTTCTATCTTTTTATAGAAAGCTCCCCTTAAGAATCTCAATTACTCTTTCCATCCCAAAACTCAATAAATAGGAAACCATTATCTTCATTTCTCCTGTAGCACGAATAGATAAAGATCAACTATTCATCGAATTCACTTTATCAATTTAGATACGTTATCACATTTATTAATAGGACTATGCACATTATTTTCTATTTAAAAACCAAAAATGATAAAATCTTTAGACTTGTTCACGCTTTCATTATACAACGAAAGGAAACCGTCTAAAAGACTAGACGGTTTCCAAAACGGAATTTTATTCTTACGCTTTACCGTTAGAACCGAATTCGCGAATTTTACCAATAACAGTTGCTTTGATAGCGTCGCGGCCAGGTCCGATAAATTTACGAGGATCGTAAACTTCTTGGTCTTTGTTTAATACTTCACGAACAGCTTTTGTAAACTCGATTTGGTTCTCAGTGTTTACGTTGATTTTTGAAGTACCTAAAGAGATAGCTTTTTCGATATCAGCAGTTGGGATACCAGTACCACCATGTAATACTAAAGGTACGCCAGTGAAGTCACGAACTTGTTCCATTTCAGCGAATCCTAAGTTAGGCTCACCTTTGTAAGGACCGTGTACAGAACCTAAAGCTGGAGCTAGGCAATCGATACCTGTTGCTTCAACAAGGTGCTTACACTCTGCTGGGTCAGCGTAAATTACACCTTCAGCGATTACGTCGTCTTCTTGTCCGCCAACTGTTCCAAGCTCAGCTTCAACAGATACGTTACGAGCGTGTGCGTATTCTACTACTTGTTTAGTAGTTTCAACGTTTTCTTCGAATGGGTGGTGAGAAGCGTCGATCATTACAGATGTGAAACCTGCATCAATTGCTTCTTTACATTTTTCGAAGCTTGAACCATGGTCAAGGTGAATCGCTACAGGAACAGTGATGTTCATTTCTTCGATTAAAGCTTTAACCATAGCTACAACTGTTTTGAAACCAGTCATATGACGAGCTGCACCCTCAGATACACCTAGGATTACAGGAGATTTTTCTTCTTCCGCAGCAGCTAAGATAGCTTGAGTCCACTCTAAGTTGTTCATGTTGAATTGACCAACTGCGTATTTTCCTTCTAGTGCTTTGTTTAGCATTTCTTTCATAGAAACTAAAGGCATGGTGAATCCTCCTAAAAAACGTTTTTTGTATCCGATAAGTTCTTATCGCTGGTAGTATGACCAGAATAAGGTAAAATATGTATATCTACATACCGGACTTTTTTCTACACTCAATAGGATAACAACTTGTACTCAAAAACTCAACCGTATTCACCTGCACAATAGTCCATGTAAACGCTTTTTTCCATATTTTTTATAAAAAATTCATTTTTATGCCTCTACAGCGAGCTCATTTCTCACAGCTTGACGAATTTCATCAATATCAAATGGTTTAGCAAAATGCATTAAAGCTCCTAAATCTTTTGCTTCTTGGATCATATCAAGCTCTCCATAAGCAGTCATTAAAATTACTTTAATACTCTCATCAATTTCTTTTACATGCTTTAAAATCTCTATACCATCCATGCCTGGAATTTTCATATCTAACACTACTAAATCTGGATTATCTTTTTTCACGATATCTAAAGCTTGAAATCCATTCGCTGCTTGGAATGTCTGATAACCTTCTTTTTGGAACACTTCATGTAATAACACACGAATCCCATATTGATCATCAACGATTAAAATTTTACCTTCCATAATTCCCAACCTTTCTGTGTAAGTACAAGATTTAAAGCTTCTTATATCTTAACGATTTAATTTCGCTATTCTTTGGCAAATTCCTTCCTATTCTTTCTTATTTTACCGTTTCCTATTTTGTTATGCTACCCTACGATTTCACCTTTCTAAAAAAATAAATTATAATGAAAGCCGGCAAACACGTACGAAGGGAGTAACATTATGTTAAAAATTTTTTCAACTCAATTAAGTGGTTATTTCTCCAGAGTTTCTCAAAAAGAAGAAATGAATATAGAAGATAGCGCTCGTTTACTTGCTCAAGCATTAGTTGGCGATGGTTTCATTTATTTACATGGTACAAATGAAATGGAGGGCGTTGTTGCCGAGGCACTATTCGGTGCTGAACCAATGAAGCAAGCAAAACGCTTATTTGAAAATGGTAAAGAAGCAGAAGTAACCTCTGCGGATCGTGTACTTCTTATTAGCCGTTTTTCAACAGATGAAGCGGTTGTAGAAATTGCAAAAAAACTACAAGAAGAGGGACACTCTATTGTCGGCATTTCTGCTCTTCAAGAAGGTACGGAATCACTCGAACGATATACAGACGTACATATTGATACAAAACTGTTAAAAGGTCTTATTCCAGACGATGAAGGTAATCGCTACGGATTCCCAAGTTTAATAGTAGCCTTATTTGCTTATCACGGGATCAAATTCACAATCGATGAAATGTTAAATGAATATTAAAAAAAGCGCCTTATTTCAGGCGCTTTTTTTATTACTTGCTCTCTTTATTCGTAATAGAAGCTCTTACGAAGTCATGGAACAATGGTTGTGGACGGTTTGGACGAGAAACAAGTTCTGGGTGGAACTGTGCTGCCACGAACCAAGGATGATCTTTTAATTCAATGATTTCAACTAGACGACCGTCTGGGCTTGTACCAGAGAATACAAATCCTTCTTTTTCCATATCCGGACGGAACTGGTTGTTGAACTCATAACGATGACGATGACGCTCATATACAACCGGCTCATTATAAGCATTGTAAGCATTTGTTTCTTCAGCAAGCTTACATGGGTATAAACCAAGACGAAGTGTACCACCTAGGTCCTCTACATCTTTTTGTTCTGGTAATAAGTCGATGATTGCATATGGTGTGTCAGGGTTGATTTCAGAAGAGTTAGCACCTTCTAAACCTAATACATTACGTGCGAATTCGATTGATGCAAGTTGCATACCTAAGCAAATTCCTAAGAATGGAACTTTGTTTTCACGAGCATATTGAATCGCAACGATTTTACCTTCTACACCACGATCGCCGAAGCCACCTGGTACAAGGATACCATCTGTATCACCAACTAATTCTTTTACGTTTTCTGCTGTTACGTGCTCAGCATTTACCCATTTTACTTCTACATCTGTGTCGAATGAGTAACCAGCATGACGAAGTGCTTCTACAACAGAAATATAAGCATCTTGAAGTTCTACATATTTACCAACAAGAGCGATCTTTGTTTTCTTAGAAAGATTACGCACTTTGTTAACTAGAGCAGTCCACTCTGTCATATCTGCAGCTGGATTGTCTAATTTTAAGTGGTCACAAACGATTTGGTCCATGTTTTGTTCTTGAAGAGATAATGGAACCGCATATAAAGTATCTGCATCGCGAGCTTCGATAACTGCTTTTGTATCAATGTCACAGAATAGTGCAAGCTTGTCTTTCATATCTTGAGAAACAGGCATTTCTGTACGAACAACGATAATGTTTGGTTGAATACCTAAGCTACGAAGTTCTTTAACACTATGTTGTGTTGGTTTTGTCTTCATTTCACCCGCTGCTTTTAAATACGGGATTAACGTACAGTGAATGTACATTACATTGTCACGACCGATGTCGCTCTTAATTTGACGGATTGCTTCTAAGAATGGTAGAGACTCGATGTCACCAACAGTTCCACCGATTTCTGTAATAACAACATCCGCATTTGTTTCACGACCAGAACGATATACGCGTTCTTTAATTTCGTTAGTAATGTGAGGAATAACTTGAACTGTTCCTCCTAAATATTCACCGCGACGCTCTTTTTGAAGAACTGAAGAGTAAATTTTACCTGTTGTTACGTTGCTGTATTTGTTTAAGTTAATGTCGATAAAACGCTCATAGTGACCAAGGTCTAAGTCAGTTTCTGCGCCATCATCTGTTACGAATACCTCACCGTGTTGATATGGGCTCATAGTCCCTGGGTCTACGTTAATGTATGGATCAAACTTTTGAATCGTTACGTTTAAACCACGATTTTTTAAAAGTCTTCCAAGAGATGCTGCTGTAATACCTTTTCCTAAAGACGATACTACACCGCCTGTTACAAAAATATACTTAGTCATGAAAAAGCTCCCTTCTATTTTGCTGTTATATAATCACCGTCGCAAAGCGCAACGTATGTAGATAACACTGTATCCATCTTATTGTTAGACTCTTTTTATTTTCTAAACAAAAAACAAAAAAGAAAATTGCTCCCCTCATCACAAAAAGTAATAAGTAGGGAGCAATTTTCTTTTATATTTACACTTTAAAAGTATTATCGTCCTTTTTTAAAGAGCCCAAAAATGATTCTACATGGACGATAATGAAAAGTCAAGAACTACAGTTCTTCCTCTTCTTCTTCTTCAGTTTCGTCATACTCAAGTTCTTCTTCAGCGAAGTCGTCGTCATCTTCGTCTAAATCATCAAGATCGTCGTCATCTCCGTCTTCTTCTTCAAGAACCTTGTCCAAATCTTCTACATCATCATCTTCGTCTTCATTTACGTCTGCATCGTCGAAGTCATCTTCATCTTCTTCAATGTAGTCGTCAAAACCGTCTTCTTCAACTTTACGTTTCTTCTTCGGTTTTGGTTGAGGCAAGATTTCTTCATCAATTTGCTCGTATGGGTACCAGCTGCGTAGCCCCCAACGATTTTCTCCTAAATTAATGAAACGTCCATCGATGTTTAAGTCTGTATAAAATTGTGCGATTTTCGCATTAACTTGCTCTTGAGATAGTCCCAGCACTTGAGCGATTTCTTGAACCAACTCGTTGAATGTCGTTGCTTGTTTTTTATCCCCTAAAACGCTATGTACAACTTCAATCATTGAACATTCTTTTAGCTCTTCTGGTGAATATTGCTTAAAATCCACTTATGCGGCACTTCCTTTCATCAAATATAACCTTATATATAACGGCCTGCTTAAAAAAATCCATACTATTCATTATAAACAAAAGTCGCACAAATATGCTACAAAAAAAACGGGAAACTTTTATAGGGTAGTAAAATTATAATTTGTCTGTTCCTTATTCCGGAAGCATATGGGCCCCTTGCAATACATACCTAATTTGCATTTCTGTATATTCTTCGAGCGTATACAGTTTTTGCAGCGCCCAGCGTCTAAATCCCCACATCTGTCCTTGTATAAAAATATTATGGGCAAGAAGCTGTATTTCTTTTTTATTTAATGTAAATGTTCCATTTTCCGTACACTGTTCTAAAATATTCTCGAACATTCCTACCATTTGAAACTCCTTTTCTAATACATACGGAAGTGATTCTTTCGGTAAAAAGCGTACCTCTTGATACATTATCAATACTTCTTCCTGTAATTCATCCATCACTTTAAAGTAATTCGTTATTGCTATCTTTAAACTTTCTACACTCCCTTTTTCTGTACAAACTACTTCCTCTAATCTTTCTTTTACATGTTCATAAATACTATCACAAACTAAATACAAAACATCATCTTTTGTACGAATGTACTCATAAAGTGTCCCTATACTAAATCCAGCCGCTTTTGCAATTTCTCTCGTTGTTGTACGCGGAAATCCTTTTTGTTTAAACAGTTGCACCGCACCTTTAATCATTTGCTCACGTCTTAACGCAACTAATTTTTCATCTTTCACCGATGCATGTACATTATGTTTAACCATTCCCTTCACCTCTCTCTATTATTTTTTGGAAGGAAAAAGCGTAGGAAAATACCTACGCTTTCGTTCCTACTTCGTTAACATACGAGAAATTACAAGCCTCTGAATCTCTTGTGTTCCTTCATATATTTGTGTAATTTTTGCATCTCGCATATAACGCTCTACTGGATAATCTTTCGTATAACCGTAACCACCAAATACTTGCACCGCTTCAGTCGTCACCCTCATCGCTGTATCTCCTGCAAATACTTTTGACATCGCTGACTCTTTTCCATACGGAAGCCCTTCTGATTCAAGCCAAGCCGCTTGATATGTTAAAAGGCGTGCCGCTTCCACATCTGTTGCCATATCCGCAAGTTTAAAGCCAATCCCTTGCTGCGCCGCAATTGGTTTTCCAAATTGATGGCGCTCCCTTGCATATTCTACAGAAGCATCTAAAGCCCCTTGTGCAATACCAACAGCTTGCGCCGCAATACCGTTACGACCTCCATCTAATGTTTGCATCGCAACTTTAAACCCTTGCCCCTCTTCTCCAAGTAGATTCTCTACAGGAATACGGCAATCTTCAAACATAATTTCAGTCGTTGGTGAAGAGCGAATCCCTAGCTTGCTCTCCTTCTTCCCAACTGAAAATCCCGGTGTATCACTTTCTACAATAAATGCACTCGTACCGCGCTGCTTTGATTCAGGATCAGTTAGCGCAAAAACAACGTAAATATCAGCAATACCGCCATTTGTAATGAAAATTTTTGATCCATTTAAAATATAATGGTCTCCATCTCTCTTTGCGATTGTCTTCATTCCACCAGCATCCGATCCAGATCCTGGCTCCGTTAAGCCGTATGCACCAATTTTCTTTCCTTCAGCCATCGGTCGTAAAAACTTTTGCTTTTGCTCTTCCGTCCCAAATTTAAAAATTGGCCATCCCGCAAGTGAAGTATGCGCGGACAGTGTTACGCCTGTTGAAGCACAAACGCGGGATAATTCTTCAATAGCGATTACGTACGCTAAGTAATCGCTTCCAATTCCACCGTACTCTTCAGGCCACGGAATACCGGTTAAACCAAGCTCTGCCATTTGATCAAATAATTCTCGATCAAATCGCTCTTCCTCATCACGCTCAGCTGCTGTTGGTGCCACTTCATTTTTAGCAAAATCTCGAACCATTTTTCTTATCATTTCATGTTCTTCTGATAGTTTAAAATGCATCTCCGTCTCCCCCTCGCCCTTTTATAAAGCACGGCTAATAACAAGTTTCTGTATTTCACTTGTTCCTTCATATATTTGCGTGATTTTCGCATCACGGAAAAATCGTTCTACTGGATAGTCTTTCGTATAACCGTAACCACCAAAAACTTGCACCGCCTCAATCGCGACTTCAACCGCTGTCTTAGAAGCAAATAATTTCGCAATAGATGCTTCTTTACCGCATGGTAATCCCTGTGCCCTAAGAGATGCCGCTCTATATACGAGTAACCTTGCTGCTTCGACACTTGTTGCCATATCTGCAAGCTTGAAGCCAATCCCTTGCTGCGCCGCAATTGGCTTCCCGAATTGCTCTCTTTCTTTTGCATAATCAATTGCACAGCCAAGCGCCGCTTCAGCAATTCCTAACGCCTGCGCACCGATTCCAATTCGCCCAACATCTAAATTCGCCATTGCCACCTTAAATCCTTGTCCTTCTTCCCCAAGTAAATTCTCAGCTGGCACTTTCATATCTTCAAAAGTAAGTTGTACTGTACGAGAACCGAGAAGTCCCATCTTATGTTCATCTTTTCCAATGATTAAACCAGGTGTATCTTTCTCTACTATAAATGCAGAAATACCACTTTTTCCTGCCTCTGGATTTGTAGAAGCGAATACAATGTATGTACTTGCTTCACCACCATTTGTAATAAACACTTTCGATCCATTAATAATATAATGATCACCTTTTTTCACAGCTCTTGATTTCAAACTCCCTGCATCTGATCCTGCATTTGGCTCTGTTAAAGCAAATGCACCTAAATATTCCCCAGTTGCAAGTTTAGAAACATATTTTTTCTTCTGTTCTTCTGTTCCGAAATATAAAATCGGATTCATTCCAACTGACGTATGTACAGCTAAAATTACACCCACTGTTGCACTTACCTTTGAGATTTCCTCAATTGCTAGAATGTAAGATATAAAGTCCATTTCTGCCCCACCGTATTTTGCAGGCGCTGGAATACCCATTAATCCAAGCTCACCCATCTTTTGCAAAATCTCTTTCGGGAACACCCCTTGTTCCATACTAGGAACAAAGGGAGCTATTTCCTTCTGTGCAAAATCCCGAACCATTTTCCTCATCATTTGCTGCTCTTCATTAAAACGAAAGTTCATATATTCCGCCTCCATTTGCTATATATCCTTTAAATAATTTGGTAAGACCACTATGTTGTAACAAAGGGGGCATTTATTCGTAAACGTAGAATCCACGACCTGTTTTACGCCCTAACCATCCTGCATTCACATACTTACGTAATAACGGACATGGGCGATATTTACTATCTCCTAATCCTTCATGCAACACTTCCATAATGTATAAACACGTATCTAAACCGATAAAATCGGCGAGTGTCAAAGGCCCCATCGGATGGTTCATACCAAGCTTCATGACTTCATCAATTGCTTCTTTCGTCGCTACACCTTCATATAACGTATAAATTGCTTCGTTAATCATCGGTAGCAAAATACGATTTGATACAAAACCTGGGAAATCATTCACTTCAACTGGTACTTTCCCAATTTTTTTCGTAATATCTTCAATTGCTTCATATACCGCATCATCGGTAGCCAAACCACGAATAATCTCAACAAGCTTCATAACTGGAACTGGATTCATAAAGTGCATACCGATTACTTTTTCCGGACGCTTCGTTACCGCTGCAATTTCTGTAATTGGCAGAGATGACGTATTCGTTGCTAAAATTGCGTGTTCTGGAGCAATTTCATCTAGATTCGCAAAGATTTTCTTTTTAATATCCATTTTCTCAACAGCTGCTTCAATAATAAGATCCGCTTCTTTCACACAATCTAAATCAAGCGTTACTGTAAGACGATTTAATGTGGCTTCCTTCTCTTCTTCCTTCATACGTCCTTTTTCTACTTGGCGTGCTAAGTTTTTCGTAATGATAGCCAATCCTCTATCTAATTGCTCTTGCTTTAAATCTTGTACCTTCACGTCATATCCTGCCATTGCACATACTTGTGCAATTCCTGATCCCATTTGCCCTGCACCAATTACAACAATGTTTTGTACACCCATTTTTTCTTCCCCCTTAATTGTTAATAAATTTTATACCCTCGAACTTTAATTAGTGAACTTCAATCATCACTGCGTCCCCTTGACCGCCACCGCTACAAATCGAAGCAATTCCAATTCCACCGCCGCGCTGCTTAAGTGCATGGATTAGTGTAACGATAATGCGCGCCCCGCTTGCTCCAATTGGATGTCCCATCGCTACCGCGCCGCCATTTACATTCAATTTTTCCGGATCAATTCCTGCGATTTCTGTACTTGCAATTGCTACCGCTGCAAAGGCTTCATTAATCTCGAATAAATCAATGTCTTCAATTGTCTTTCCTGTTTTTTCAAGCAATGCGTTAATTGCATAACCTGGAGTTCTTGGGAAATCTTTAGATTCCACTGCAATTGCTGTATGCGCCAAAATTGTCGCTAATGGCTTTCTTCCTTCTTGCTTCGCTCTGTCTTCGCTCATTAATACAAGTGCGGCACCACCATCGTTTAGTCCCGGCGCATTACCAGCTGTCACCGTCGCTGTCTTATCAAATACAGGTTTTAACTTTGCTAACTTTTCAATCGTTGTATCTTCACGTGGCGCCTCATCCTTTGCAACGACAATAGGATCGCCTTTTCTTTGCGGAATCGTTACTGGCACGATTTCCTCTTCAAAACGCCCTTCTTTATGCGCTGAAACCGCACGCTGATGGCTACGATATGCCCATTCATCTTGCGCTTCGCGAGAAATTCCATCTTCCTTTGCAACTTCTCCGCCATAAACGCCCATGTGTGTACCTGAAAATGCGCATGTTAAACCGTCAGCAACGTTTAAATCAATAACTTCGTTGTTGCCCATTCTGTATCCCCATCTTGCTCCACGTAAAATGTAAGGACTGTTACTCATCGACTCCATACCGCCAGCTACAATCAGTGATTGATCGCCAGTACGAATAATCTGATCCGCTAACGTAACCGCACGAAGCCCTGATGCACAAACTTTATTCACTGTTTCCGTCTGCACTTCCCAAGGGATTCCAGCAGCCCTCGCAGCTTGGCGCGATGGAATTTGTCCCTGCCCACCTTGAATAACCGTTCCAAATATAACTTCTTCAACATCACTAGCCGCAACATTTGCTCTTTCAAGTGCTGCTTTAATTGCAATTCCTCCAAGTTCCGTCGCTTTTACATCCTTTAAAGATCCTCCAAATTTTCCAACTGGTGTTCTTGCAGCACTTAAAATAACTGTTTTACTCATGTTTCTTTCCCCCATTTCATTTTTTAACACTGAGCGCTCGCTCGGTATCCCTACGTTGAGAAGAGGTGCAATCATTGCACCTCTTTCTAAAGTTGTATACATTCTTACAAACTACATTGCTTCTTTTTTCTGTCCGATAACAGATCGTTCTAAAATCTCTGTCACATCAAGAGTTTGAACTTTCTCTTCTACCTCTTTCGCTTTCGTTCCATCACTGATCATCGTTAAGCAATATGGACAACCTGTACCGATAATGGATGGCTGTACAGCTAATGCTTGTTCTGTACGAGCAACGTTAATACGAGAACCTGTTGTTTCTTCCATCCACATTAAGCCACCACCTGCGCCACAGCACATTCCAGTTTCACGGTTACGTGCCATTTCTACAAGATTCACTCCAGGAATCGCTTTCAAAATGTCACGTGGCGCTTCGTACACTTCGTTGTATCTTCCTAAATAACAGGAATCATGGTACGTAACTGTTTCTTCAATAGCGTGAACAGGCTTTAAGCGCCCTTCTTTCACCCACTGAGCTAACAATTCTGTATGATGATAGACTTCTGCTTGCAAGCCAAAGTCCGGATACTCATTTTTAAATGTGTTATAAGCATGAGGATCAATCGTAACGATTTTCTTCACTCCTGCCTTTTCAAATTCTTCGATATTCTTTGTCGCCATCTCTTGGAATACAAATTCATTTCCGAGGCGGCGTGGTGTATCTCCAGAATTCTTTTCTTTATTACCGAGAATTGCGAATGAAATGCCTGCTTCGTTCATTAACTTCGCAAACGATATCGCAATCTTCTGACTACGATTGTCGTATGATCCCATTGAACCAACCCAGAATAAATACTCGAATTCCTCCCCAGCTTTTGATTTTTCTTTTACAGTTGGAACTGTTACTTCGTCATCACCTTGGCGCCATGTTTCACGCTCTTTACGGTTCAGACCCCACGGATTCCCTTGACGCTCGATATTTGTCATCGCGCGTTGTGCTTCCGCGTCCATTTTTCCTTCTGTTAAAACGAGATATCGACGTAAATCAATAATTTTGTCAACATGCTCATTCATAACTGGGCATTGATCTTCACAGTTACGACACGTTGTACATGCCCAAATCTCTTCTTCTGTAATAACATCTCCGATTAAACTCGGATCGTAAGCGAGCGTTGTAGACGCTGATTCTTGTTGTCCTTTTCCAGCTGCCATCATCGCTAACTGATTTCCTTGTGTATTATTGAAGGCAACTACTGGAACCCACGGTGCTTTTGATGTTACCGCAGCTCCTTTATCAGTTAAATGATCGCGAAGTTTTAAAATTAAGTCCATCGGCGATAACATTTTTCCTGTTCCTGTTGCCGGACACATATTTGTACAACGGCCACACTCTACACAAGCGTATAAGTCAATAAGTTGATTTTGTCTAAAGTCTTCAATTTTACCAACACCAAATGTTTCTTGCGTTTCATCTTCAAAATCAATCTTTTCAAGCTTCCCTGGGTTTGAAAGACGACCGAAGAATACATTAGCTGGTCCTGCAATTAAATGCGCATGTTTTGATTGTGGAACATACACTAAAAACGTTAACAAAATTAGTAAATGCACCCACCAAGAAAAATAGAACACTGAAATGGCTACGGTTTCATTTATCCCGCTAAAAACGTAAGCGATTGCAGAAGCAATTGGTTCACTCCATGAAAGCTCCTCGCCATGCCATATAAGTCCCATACCGTTACCAAGTAGCACAGAAATCATTAAGCCACCGATAAAGATAAGAACAAGACCTGATTTGAAGTTACGTTTTAAACGAACAAGCTTTTCTACATAACGTCTATGAAAAGCCCAAAATACTGCAATTAAAATAACAAGTGTGACAATTTCCTGGAAGAATGTAAATGCAGGGTATAGTGGTCCAAGTGGAAGATGTGATCCTGGTGCGAGTCCTTTCCAAACGAAGTCAATTGCTCCAAATTGGACAAGAATAAATCCGTAAAAGAACATAACGTGAATGATGCCACTTTTCTTATCTTTCAGCAGCTTTTTTTGACCGAAAACATTGACCTTAAGGAGATCCCAACGCTCTTTAAAACGACGGTCAAATTCAATTTTTTTTCCTAATTGTATGTAGGCCATTCTCGTCCGTATAAGATATACAAACAAATATCCTGCATAAGCAATAACAGCAATGGCAGCCAGCCAATTAATGATCAGTAAGCTATTCATTTTTATGCTACCCCTCTCTTTGTAAGCCCTCTTTCTTTTTTTGAATCTTCAAAAATATATAATTTTCTGAATTATATCCCCTATCCCCATTATATAATGAGTGAGCATTCAGTCAACAGTTTTTTGTTATAGAACAACACATTTTTTCATAAAGCTGTTTATTTCGGTGAAACTATAAAGTGAAACTTTAATCCGCAGGGGTGGTTCATCCCCCGCTGATTATTAGTTGAACCAATCGGGCTTTTACGGGCAGTTGATTTCCAAACTAGCTTCTGCTTATTCATCAATTTTTGAAATAGGAAGCTTACTGCCCGTTAAAGCGGGATAAAGTGAACCTTTAATCCGTACAAGATCTATCCTCTAAAGAAATTTATAATAACAGCCGTGCTACCCGTATCATTTGTAACACACTGAAGGTGAAAAGAATGCGAAGGAGGGAATTCACTAATGCTCTACTTATCTCTTTTGTTAATATCCATTGCTCTTTGGATTACAATTGACCTTTCATACGGGAGACTTCTTCATTTAAAACGAGTAAGCTCTCGCACTTTCCCTTTACGTCAAAGTGATTTTCACCTTTATACATACGGGAAAGATTTGTATGACGCTTTATTTACTGATATAAAACAAGCACAGCATCACATTCATATTTTATTCTTCATTGTAAAAAACGATAAAATCAGTCGTGAATTTTTAAAATTGCTGATTGATAAGGCTCAGGAAGGAATTGAAGTACGACTTTTACTTGATCGATTTGGCAGCCATTCTTTATCAAACGAAGCTATTCGCTCCCTGCAAAAACATGGTGTATCTTTTTCATTTTGTCATAAGGTAAAATTTCCTCTGCCTTTCTTTTCTGCCAATCAACGAAATCATAGGAAAATTACAGTGATTGATGGGAAAACCGGCTATATCGGGGGATTTAATATCGGTGAAGAGTATCTAGGGCATAATGAATATTTAGGATTATGGCGAGACTACCATTTACGTCTTACAGGAGAAGGGGTTCAAGATTTACAAAAGCAATTTTTGCATGACTGGTTTGATGATACGAAACAAAATTTATTAGATGCTTCTCTTTATTTTCCAAAACAAAACCCAGGTACCATCCTGCATCAATTTATTCCGACTGATGGGGCTTATTTACAGCATACTTTTTTACATTTAATTAACGCGGCAAAAAAAGAAATCTGTATCGGTACACCATATTTCATTCCTGGAAAAAAAATTATGAATGCCTTATTAAAAGCAAGAGAAAGAGGGGTTCAAATCACAATTCTTGTTCCAGAAAAAGCTGATCACCCTCTTGTTCGAGAAGCCAAATTTCCGTACTGCCGAAAATTAATACAGGCTGGTTGCAATATTTATGCATTTCAACAAGGTTTTTTTCACGCCAAAATTATTATAGTAGACGATGATATTTGCGATATCGGAACAGCAAACTTTGATATGAGAAGTTTATATATTAACCATGAAATAAACTGCCTGTTATATAATAAACATTTCATTCAAACAGTAAAAAAGAAATTCCATGAAGATCTAGAGAATGCATCTGTACTTTCCTATAGCGATGTAAACCCGCCTTCTCTTATCGATAGAGGAAAGGAATGGATTGGAACAATGTTTGCTTTCTTTTTATAGGAAAGACAATGAATAAAAGAGGTGTATCTCATATGCTTATACGGTTTGGATATGTCTCACATGCAATGGCACTCTGGGACTGTTCTCCTGCCAAAACAATGACCTTTACAAGCTTTAAGAAACTCAGCAAGCAAGAGCGAGAAGACAAACTGTACCATGTTATAAGGCAAAATTTAGAGCACACAATACGTATCCTTCATTACAATATAGCGCATGAAATCCCACTATATCGCCTATCGTCTTCCATCGTCCCACTTGCAACACATCCCGAAGTCGAGTTTGACTATATTGGGGTATTCACACCACTTTGGCGTAAAATAGGGGCTTTAATTAAAGAACACAATTTACGAATAAGTTTTCATCCAAATCAATTTACGCTATTTACAAGCGACAAGCCACATATTACTACTAACGCTATTACGGATATGACTTATCATTATAAAATATTGGATGCTATAGGCATTGCAGATTCTTCTTACATTAATATTCATGTAGGTGGAGCCTATGGAAATAAAGAAAAGGCAATTGAGCGCTTCCATGAAAACATAAAAAAACTTCCTACACATATAAAAAAACAAATGACTCTTGAAAATGATGATAAAACCTATACAACCGCTGAAACTTTATCAATTTGCCAAAAAGAAAATATTCCATTTGTATTTGATTATCATCATCATATGGCCAATCTTTGCGAGGAACCACTAGAAGAGTTGCTTCCTGCAATTTTTGAAACTTGGTCACATACAAATATCTCTCCTAAAGTTCACATTTCCTCCCCGAGATCGGAAAAAGAATTTAGGGCTCATGCTGAATATATCGATTTAGAGTTTATTAAGCCTTTCTTACACATTGCAAAAAAACACAATCATAATTTCGATATTATGATTGAAAGTAAACAAAAAGACTTAGCATTATTCCAATTAATAGATGAACTTTCTGCTATAAGAGGAATTAAAAGAATAAGTGGTGCAATGTTACAGTGGTAAATTGTAACTTTGCACCATTTTTTCAAAAAAGTAATTTTTATAGTAAAAAATATTCTATTTTATATGCTATTATTTAAATTAGCATTTTCTCCCCGAGATTCAACTTTATTGAAACGGAGTCACAATATGATTAATCAAAAAAAGTATATACAATCTGTCATAATATACATATTTATATTTGCTCTTTGGATATTCCTTATACCAAATGAGTCAAATATAAAAGAAATCGGGATTCTTTTCTTATTCTGTTTCGCTGCACTTTTTTCTTGCTATTGCTTATGTAAAGCGATTAGAAAAATGACGCATGGTGATAAATTATTTTGGATTTTATTATTATGTACTTGTCTATGCGGGTTAGCTATGGAGATAACTTTATTTCTTCCTTCACTTTCTATTCATAAGCAAGTTATATTCTCATATAAAGCATTACCTTTTTTTATCATACAATATGTTTTACTCTTTGTTGGATTTGCTATAAAGTTTATAAAAATTTACTCTATTAAGGGTCTTGCTCAATTTTCATTCGATAGCATCTTTATTGTTATTATGAACATTTATTTCACTTTAACTTTTATCTTGGACCTTTCAAACTTCCGTATGTTAACAAAGGAAACTTGGATTTTAATTGGCTATTTCATTGCACAATCATTAGTAATTTACGCCGTTATTAGTCTATATAGAAGAGAACAATATTCTTCGAGTAGAATCGCATTAATTATCGGTTTCACTATTATACTCGTATACGGTTACATTCATCTGTTTCAATTAAATTTTGGGATGAAAACTTCTCCTGAATTTAATTATTTAATACACACTGCTTCTATTTTATTAATTGGACTTTCTTCCATACTATATATCTTGGATAAACCAATGCAACATGAAACGAAAGCAAAATATTATCGATTCGATTATGTACGTTTTATACTACCTTATTTTAGTATAATTATTACTTTTTCCTTTATTATCATTCAACCTTGGGATGATAAATTTATGTTAATTGGTCTCGTATTATCACTTATTTTGTTATTCTTGCGGCAACTTTACATGTGGAAAGATAATCAAGCACTAATCCTTACATATGAACAGTTGACTACACAACTAGAGGACGAAGTTGAAGAAGGTGCATTTGCATTATCAAAAAGTGAACAACGCTATAAGTCTTTATTCGAAGATCATCCCGATGCCGTTTTCTCTTTAAATATGAATGGCATTTTTCAACAATCTAATAAGGCATGCGAAAGCTTATTTACTGCCTATTATTGCGAAGTGGCAAGCTATTCTCTGCTACACTTCATTGATTCAAAAGACCACGAACTACTGAAGAAGGCTTTACAAATTACAAAGGAAGGTAGGCCACAAACGTTAGAAGTTCGTACAAAAGAACAAGAAGGTTATTATTATTATCTCCATATTACACTTATCCCTACTTTTATAAACAAAGAAGTGGTCGGAATGTTTGGGATAGCGCGTGATATTACCACTTTATATGAAAAACAAAAACAAGTAGAACATTTAGCCTTTCACGATGCACTTACTGGATTACCAAATCGTCGAAAGTTCGAAAAAGATTTAAAAGCCATTTTAAATACAGCTCAAACTAACGCAAATGATGTCGCCGTCATGTTCCTTGATTTAGATCGATTTAAAAAAATTAACGATAGACTTGGTCATGACGTCGGAGATTTATTATTAATTGAAGTAGCAAAAAGATTACGCGGTTGCTTGCGTTCAAAAGATATCGTCGCTCGCCAAGGTGGAGATGAGTTTACAATTCTATTACCAGAAATGTACTCAGAAAAAAGTGCAATTTTTATAGCTGAACAGATTTTAACTATTTTAAACAAACCATTCTTCATTCAAGGCGAAGAACTCTCTATTACACCAAGTATCGGAATTGCGATGTACCCTGATTATGGAACTGATGTAAATGAGTTAATGAAAAATGCTGATATGGCTATGTATCGTGCGAAAGCAAATGGAAAAAACAGATTTGTTTTCTTCTCAAAAGAAATGAGTATCGCTCAAAATGAAATTCAATTCTTAGAAGGTGAACTTTCAAAAGCATTACAACAAAATGAATTTTTCCTTGAATACCAGCCACAAGTAAGCACAAAAACAAAAAAAATTATCGGTTTTGAAGCATTAATACGTTGGAAGCATCCAAAACTCGGTATCGTATCTCCTGCCCAATTTATCCCTTTAGCAGAGGAAACTGGTTTTATTATTGAACTTGGCAATTGGATTTTACGTACTGCCTGTTTAGAGGCAAAAAGATGGCATAATCAAGGTTTCTCTCACTTAAAAGTTGGTGTGAATTTATCTGTTGTTCAATTTAACCATGCAGATTTAATCCCAACTATTTCAAAGGTGTTGGAAGAAACAGAACTGAAACCAGAAGCCCTAGATATTGAAATTACGGAAAGCATCGCAATTAATCAAAATCAATCTGTAGTTGCAAAACTAGAACAACTTCAAAATCTCGGTATTCAAATTTCAATCGACGACTTTGGAACTGGTTATAGTTCTTTAGCTTATTTAACAAAATATCCAATCAACACATTAAAAATCGCTCGAGAGTTTATTTGTGGAATTACAACTAGCCCTTTAGAAGAAGCAATTGTCTCTTCCATTATTACACTATCAAAAGAACTAAATTTAAAAGTGATTGCAGAAGGTGTAGAAACGGAAGAAGAATGGGAATTTTTACATAAACAAAATTGTGATCACATTCAAGGATTCTTTATTAGCAAACCTGTTTCTAGTAAAGACGTTTGGATGTTACTCCATAAAAAAACAACCGCCTAAGTAAGACGGTTGTTTTTTAATATTCAAAAGGTAAATCTTTAGCTAATTGTACCTCTTGATCGTTATGAGAAATTATATGACTTTTCTCTAATGCCGTATCGCCTAATGAAATACCCCATGCCATCGCTAACGTCAATAAACTACCAATAAGTAATTTCTTCATATTCCATCACCCACATTTTTTATTTTAATATATCATGAAAATTTATCCCTATTATATGCAATTATGCATACCCATTTTTTGGATATTTATCTACTGATTTTATTTACGAGCGCTTCTTTATATGAATGCATTTCTAATATATCAAAAAAGAAACTTGCCTTTTTATATGCATCTTCAACCTCTGCCCCATCGTACTCCAACTTCCCTAGGCATTCACCTTTTTGATAATATAGCTGTCCAATTAATGCCATACTATTAATTCGGCATGATATTTCAATCGCTTTATTTACTTGATAAAGTGACTCTTCATATTGATTATCTAAATATAATGCTTTTGCATGATTATATCTTACCTTCACTTCAAATTCTTCATTATCATGCAATACCTCTAATTGTTTTAATATATCTTCAAATAACTCAATACTCTTCTTAAAATAGCTATTTTCAGCATAAATATTTGCAATCGCATTTTCTATATAAAGATTTTGGTATACGTCTATTCCAGCTAACTGTTGATTTAACAATTTTTTTAATTCTAAAATACAATATTCGTAATCAATTTTCTTTAATATGTAAGCTGCTACATGATATTGCCATTGAAGAAATTGCTGGAATTCAGGATGATATTCTTCCTTTTTCAGCTCATTCCATACTTTATTATAAATTTCTTTATATCTTTTTTGCTTACAAAGCATAATGATTTGATCTTTAAACTGTTTTTTTCTTTCAATATCGGAATAAATGAGTACCTCATAAAAATGAATAATAGGAACTTGTAATTTTGCTGCGATACCTTGCAATATATCCATACTTGGGTATACCGCACCCGATTCAATTCTACTCACTTCCGATTGATGACATATATTATCGGATAACTGTTTCTGTGTTAATCCTCTCATCACCCTAATTTTCTTAATTTCACTTCCTAATTTTTCTGCGTGCATACTTACTCACCATCCCATTAGAACAATCTAATTTTTTGAGTTGTCATACCACTACAATAATGTGAATTCGACAATTTTTGATATGAAATAATGCATAATATATATAAAATTCGGCAAATTTTTCATACAATTCATCTCACATACAATAATAGATTAGGAGTGTTATAGATGAATTATAGAAAACTTGCTAGTGCTTTCGTTACATTCGGTCTTCTTTGCCCTTTATCAACAGAAGCTATTCATGCTCAAGAATTAGACAAAAGTGCAGTCAAAGTTGAAATTGCTCAGCCTGGTTTAACAATCGGGAAATTAACACAACCTCAAAATGATACGAAAGAAAATATTGCTAAAAAGTATTTAAAAGGTGAGGTAAATGGGGCAAAAGCTCAACAAGAACAAGTTACTACTGAAAAAAATGTAGATTTCCAACCTACAAATAAAGAAACCAAAGAAAATCAAACCGAAGTTCGCCTTGCACAAACATATAAAAACTATAAAATATATGGCCAAGATCTCATTGTAAAAGTAGATAAAAATGGAGTAATCACAACTGTTAGTGGTAAAGTTGTTCAAAATTTAAATCAACAACCTAATCTTACTATAACAAATTTTTTGTCGAAAAATGAAGTAAAATCTAAATTACGCGATATAGTTCAAATTCCAAGTGATGCAGTTGAGACAGAATTCTCTAGCGAAACCGTTGTTTATAAGAAAAAAGATGGCTATTATACATTCGCAACTGTTATTACATTTACTTATGAAAACAATGAACAAATTATAAACGGCAATGCTATCGTTGATTTAAAAACTGGCGAAGTACTTTTCCAAGAAAAATTCATTAAAAACAAAGAGAATAAGACTATAAATCAAGTAACATCACCTAGATTATCCCCTACAAGTGAACAAGGAACTGGGAAAAATGCACTTCAAGAAAACATCTCTTTCAATATTGCCAAAGGAACTGATGGGAAATTTTATTTAGCGGATTTATCACGCGGAAATGGTATTTATATTTATAATGCAAACTACGCCGATTCCCTCGGAGGATATAGTCAAGCTGGTTATCCAGGGACGCTAATTTCAAGTAGTACTCCTAATTTTGCAGATAAAGAAGCCGCGGGCGCTATGAAGAACATGAGTGATATTTACGATTACTTTAAGAAAGAACATAATCTAAAAAGTTACGACAATAAAGATTCAAAAGTTGTTGCTAGTGTACACGGTTTTGATTCTACTGAAGTTAGTGATGGTGTAAAAGAAGACTATGTAAATGCATTTTGGCATCCCGCTTGGAACCAAATGGTATTTGGTGATGGTTTAGACGGAAAACTAACATCCGCTCTTGATGTAACAGCTCATGAATTTGGACACGCTGTATTCAGCGGCACGACGAAAAATAAAGTAGTGAGATATCCAAGCGCTGAAACATCTGCACTAAACGAGGGATTAGCGGATTTCTGGGGTACACAAATCGAATATTACGTAAAGAAAGATAAAGGAAACTGGATTATGGGCGATACATTAGGTGGTCTAACAATTCGTGATATCCCAAGGGAAATTGGTGACGGCGGTCATAAATTATATACAAATTTACAAGATTTCTATAACGATGGTAATAATCAAGAATCACACGTGAATTCTGGTATTATCAGTCACGTATTATATCAATTAGCTGAAGGTAAAACATATAACGGTGTTGCTGTTCAAAAACAAGGAAATGAAAAAGTAAGTAAAGTTGTTATGCGTGCATTGCAAAATTATGCAACTTCCGCTGAAGACTTTGAATCACTTCAATCTCATATCGTACAAGCTGCAAAAGATTTATATGGCACTGCCGTATCAAATGAATTTGCAAAGGCATTTGAAGCACACGGTTACAAACCGTTACAAAAAGTAAATCAAGTAATAGAAGTACAATAATTATAAAAAGAAAGTTACCTCTCATAGGTAACCTTCTTTTTATATCCAACCCTTTTCTTCCGCAATTGTAATTGCCTCAATTCTATTTTTCGCATCAAGCTTCGCTAATACTTCAGAAATATAATTACGTACTGTACCCGGCGAAAGATAAAGTGCCTTCGCAATTTCGTTTGCCGTCTTTCCTTCTTTCGCAAGCAACAGTACTTCCTTTTCGCGATCTGACAACGGATTTTGCTCCTGCCATAAGCCAAACATTAAATCTTGGGAGACCTCTCGTTTCCCCTTCATTACATTACGAATTGCTGCCGCTAAATCTTCACTTGGGCTATCCTTTAATAAATAGCCGTGCACACCAGCTTTCATTGCTCTTTCAAAATATCCCGGCCTTGCAAATGTTGTTAAAATCATTACTTTGCATGATGATTTTTCTTTCTTTAAAGTCTCAGCGACATCCAATCCACTTTGAATCGGCATTTCAATATCCATAATACTTACATCTGGCTTTAACGATTCAATTAATTCTAACGCCTCTTCCCCGTTCGCAGCTTGCCCAATTACTTCGATATCATCTTCTAGATCAAGCAGGGCCCCTAATGCACCACGAAGCATCCGCTGGTCTTCTGCAATAATAATTCGAATCATGCCCTCACCTCATCTTTTCCTGTTCTAATAACAACTGGAACTTTTACCGTTAATAACGTCCCTGGATTGATTGTACCTAGTTCAACAAATCCATCAATAAGAGCAATTCGTTCTTTCATGCCGCGAATACCATTTCCATCATGATTTTGATCTGTTAAACCGATTCCGTTATCTTCTACTTTCAAAATCAGTTCACCTTGTGATTCTAATACAGAAACTGCGCACCGCGTTGCCTTACTATGTTTTACAACATTTGTAACGGCCTCACGTAAACACATCCCGACAATATTTTGTTCAATTGGTGATAACGAGCTCGATCTTGCTTCTTGCCTCACTTCTAATTCAATATTAGCTGCTTGTAAGATCGCTTTTATTTGCTCTAGCTCTTCTTCTACCGTAATCATACGCATATCAGAAATTAATTCTCTCAGCTGTTTTAAGGCTGTACGAGACGTTTGTGTAATTTCCTTCGCTTCCACACTTGCACGCTCTGGATTTTTCACAATTAACTTCTCTACAAGCTGGCTTTTCAAAGTAATAAGAGATAACGTATGCCCTAATGTGTCATGAAGATCTCTTGCAATCCGCTGCCGTTCTTCACGTTTTACTAAGTCTTTAATTTGCTCGTTCGCCTGATCCAATTGATTTCTTAACATCTTTTTCTGATTAAAATTGCGCATACCAAATGGCGTAAGAAGCATTAAAATAAACATTGGAACGATATTTACTAAACTTGTAGTTGTTAGTTGATTCATATTTACAAATAAAAATGCTCCAAGCATGATAACTAACGAACATAACAGCACTCGAAATACTTTCTTATTTGGCGCAAATCCCATCGCACTTGCTGTGAAAAAGCCAAAAAATATCATAAAAGGATTATAAAATAAAGCAAATAAAAAGATGAGTACCATTTGAATACACGCCCAAAAAACAAACGTCCTCTGAACAAAATAAAGCTGACGGTATGTGACGATAAAAATTATCAACATACCGCTTCCTATTACAAGCTTCCATCCTGATGCCTGCGCTAAGTGATAAATTGGAAATAATAGATAAACAAACCACATATACGGGAAGAATCCCATATGTTTCGGAAAAATCTCAATCCTCTTCTTCTCTATCATTTATACCGCTTCCTGTCTTTTTCTTATATATATTGATACTACAACAAATATAAGGAAATAACCTCCTAATACCGCGATATTTTCCCATCCAATTGATTTTCCAGCTACAATATCCCACGCACCACTTCCGAAATGGTATGTCGGTGTCCATTCACCAATCGTTCTTAATATTTTGGGGAATACTTCAATCGGCATCCATAACCCGCCAACTATAGCTAAACTCATATTTAAAATATTTGCTAAGCCAGCAGCTGCGTCCGCCTTCTTAATGGAACCTATTACTGTTCCTAACGCTAAAAATGGTGTTACCCCTAACAATAACCATAATCCCGCACCAATCCATTGCCCTACCGTTAACTCAACATGATTAATTAGTATCCCTGCAATAAAGATAACTAATATTGAAAAAGCATTTACTACTGTTTGAGCGATAATTTTTGCTGTTAAATATGCTCCCTCTGGAAGCGGTGTAATTTTTAGAAGATGTGTCCATCCTTGCCCTCTTTCCTGAGAAAGTCTCACACCGAAACTAAAGAGTGCAGTCCCTACAATACTGAAAGTTGCCATCGAAATTAAATAGTGTGCTTTCCACGCATCTCCGTTTTGTGGTACTTGAACAACATTTGTGAAAATGTAGTAAAACATAACAGGCATTAATAATGAGAAAAAGATAAATAATTTATTGCGGAATGTACGTAAAATTTCTATTTTGCACTGCATCCATAACGCTCTCATGCGATTTCCTCCTTCTGATTTGCAACGAATTGTTCAAATGCCTCATCAAGACTTCCACGTTCAACTGAAACATCTGTTACAGGTAAACTCTTTTGATAAATGGCTTTTAAAGTTGCATCCGTATCCTCCGTTGTTAAAATGAAGCGTCCTTCGCTTGACTTTACTTCTGTTACATTTGGTAATTCCTTTAGTAATTTTGTAGGAATGCTTTCCTTCGAGTAAAATGTGATTGTTTTTCGCGAAATCGTCGCTTTCATTTCGTCTGGTGTACCATCTGCGATAATCTTTCCGTTCGCAAATAATAAGATACGATTTGCTAAAGCATCTGCTTCTTCTAAATAATGCGTCGTTAAAATAATTGTTTTCCCTTCACTTGCTAACTTTCGAATCGTTTCCCAAAACATTCTTCGAGACGTAATATCCATTCCGACTGTCGGCTCATCTAAAAATAACAAATCTGGATTTCCCGCAAGTGCAAGCGCAAAATTCAACCTTCTTTTTTGCCCACCTGATAACTTCTCACATCTTTGCTTTCGCTCTGATTCTAAATTTGATAACTGCAGTAACGTTTCTTTCGTTATAGGATTCGTATAATAACTACGGAATAACTCGATTGCCTCTTCCACCGTAATACTATCAATGACACTTACTTCTTGCAGCATCGCACCGAGGCTATTACGAACATCTCTATGCTTTGGACTCTTTCCAAATATAAAGACCTTACCTTCTGTCGGGTCCTTTAATCCAAGCATCATCGACATCGTCGTTGTTTTCCCCGCACCATTCGGACCAAGTAACGCTACTATTTCCCCTTTATTTACATGAAATGAAACATTATTTACTGCGTTTTTATGTTTAAATGTTTTAGAAACACCATTTACTTCAATAATCTTTTCCATCTCTCCACCCCCGCTGTTTCTTATATTTACATTGTATTGCTTGGAAAACTTAGGAAACAGTATGATGCGTCATGACATCGATATGACAATTGTCATGTATTCTTTATGAGAGGAATCAAGCTGCATACCGCAAGCGAGTAGCAGGACGAAAATAAACATGATACAATCGGTTAAGATATATATTCGAGGAAGGACAGTGGTTTTCATGATTATTCGTAATGAACAAGATTTAGAAGGCTTACGAAAAATCGGCCGCATCGTTGCGCTTGCACGTGAAGAAATGAAAAAAGAAGCGAAGCCAGGTATGACAACGAAAGAGCTTGATTTGATCGGTAAAAAAGTATTAGATGAGCATGGTGCTATTTCTGCACCTGAAAAAGAATATGATTTCCCAGGTGTAACTTGCATTAGTGTAAATGAGGAAGTTGCTCATGGTATTCCAGGAGATCGCGTATTAAAAGAAGGCGACTTAGTAAACGTCGATGTATCTGCTGCACTTGATGGCTATTATGCAGATACAGGTATCTCATTTGTTCTTGGAGAAGACGAAGCAAAAGAAAAGCTTTGCCAAGCAGCAGTTGATGCATTTTGGGCAGCAATGAAAAAGGTTAGAGCTGGCTCAAAACAAAATCAAATTGGTCGTGCTGTTTCAAACTTCGCACATAAAAGTGGATACAATGTTATTCAAAACTTAACTGGTCACGGCATTGGTCTTAGCTTACATGAAGCACCAAATCACATTTTAAGTTACTATGATCCAATGGATAATGCGCTTCTAAAAGACGGTCTTGTTATCGCTGTAGAACCGTTCATCTCTATGAAAGCTGATCATATTATTGAACGTGGTGACGATGGTTGGACATTCGTTACACCAGATAAAAGTCTTGTTGCACAATGTGAACATACCGTTGTCGTAACACGCGGTGAACCAATAATCTTAACAGAAATCTAATACCAAAAACGGCTGTCTTGTAGATTTATTCCACATAAAACAGCCGTTTTTTATTTTTGGGAAAATATGTGAACTACTGTTGAACTCTTTATCATTTAAGTATATAATCTTTAGCGGAGGTTACTTAAGCTTATCTTTACTAAAAAGATATTGTAACTAAGGAGTAAAACACCTTCTTTCCTATTATTTAAACAGGCTCAAAAATGACCGTAGTAACGTGTTAGTCGAATATTCTGTAATCCTTATATTTCTCTAACAATGTAAGAAACTATCACCTTTCAACTTCGGTCCACTAATCGCACAACTCTCTTTAGACAAAATAGATGACTATTTTCAAAGTACATATTGTCTTCATTCTGACCAAAACCAACCCTATCTAGATTTTTATTTCCACATAACTTTAAGGCAAAAATAAGCCTTCACAAAGGGATACACTACATTGGTTAGTATGTATCGTAAAACTTACCTTTATAACCATTCTTTTTTACTAGATATACATGAAAACTATCTCACATATAAAGGTCTGATATCAGTATTTTTTTCGACATTTTTTGTCGAATTGTGTATATTTCCATAGAACTGTGTAAATATACATTTTGTTTTACGTTAAATAATATTGCTTTGAACATAATTCTGTTTGTCTGAGAACGCGTATAGAAACGGAGGGATAACAAAAATAAATAGCTTATAACAAATACTTTTAATATTCCATTTGTTCATGTGGAATAAGTCCCCAATGGACAAATGAATGTTCAGAGGAGGAAAAATGAAAAAACTTTTTAATGTATGTTTAATTGTATTCGTACTATTTTCGCAACTTGCTAGTTTTCCATACAATCAAGTAAGAGCGGAAACCTTAACAGGAGATTCCTTATTTGACACTGTTGAAATGAAAGATGCGACGAATCATATTATTGACGAATCAAAAAATCCTAACAATTTAATAAAGATAGGATCAACCATTCAAGTAGAATACGCTTGGTCAATAAAGGATCAACAAGTTGCACACGCAAATGATACAGCAGTAGTTCAAATACCACTTGCATTAAAAGTATCTAAAGATTTGCAAGGGGATTTAGTAACAGATCAAAAAAATATTGGTCAATATTTTATAACAGCTAAAGATAATAAATTAAAATTAATATTTAATGATCAAGTAGAAAATTTGAAAGACGCTAAAGGAAAAATTAAATTTGATACTGTGTTTAACTCAACTTTAAAACCTGGGGAAAAATCAGTTCAAATCGCTTTTCCTTTAGGAACAATGGTTCAGCCTATATCAGTTCCTGTTCAAGTAGAAAACTCTAAAGAAGATGGCACCAAACAGGATACTAATAAACAAGCGCAAGATCCAGTAGCTAAACCTGTTACTGACAATCCGGAGCAAGATCCAGCAACTGAAACTGTTACTGATAATCCGGAACAAAACCCAGCAACTAAAACTGTTACCGATAATCCGGAACAAAACCCAGCAGCTAAAACTGCCACTGATAATCCGGAACAAAACCCAGCAGCTAAAACTGCCACTGATAATCTGGAACAAAACCCAGCAGTTAAAATTGCTACTGACAATCCAGAACAAAAGCTATCAAGCGACCCTGCTGAGAATACAAATTCAGGTCCAAAGCAAATAACAACAAACATTTTAACCGGTGTAAAGTTGACGGATAAAGACGGAAAACCATTTACAGAGGATAACCGTCCAAGTACAGATTCCCCTGCCAATATTGAGTTTACATGGGAACTTTTAAAATCAATGAATGTGAAAAATGGAGATTACTATATTTTTGATCTTCCTAAACATTTTAAGATTTACAATACAATTAACAGTCCTTTATATGATAGTGAAAACCATCAAATTGGTAATTTTACTGTTACAAAAGATGGAAAAGTCACGATGACATTCAACGATTATGTTGAAGAGCATCCAGATGTTGCTGGTAACCTACAATTAAAGACAGAATTTAATAAAGCTGAAATTAAAGGTACAACAACACAAGAAATTCCTTTCCCGATTAAAGATAAGGATGTTTCTATTACAGTTGACTTTAAGCCTAATGTACAAACAGCTACGAATAAAAAAGGATTACCTGATAGACCAATTAATACAAATGAAATTAATTGGAAAGTAGAGATGAACAAAACGCAAGACACCCTTAAAAACGCTATTTTTAAAGATAACATTCCACAAGGTACAAACTTAAATAAAGATTCTATTAAAGTTTATTATTTAGAAGTTGATGTTAATGGGAATGTAACGCGTGGTGCAGAAGCTGAGCCAACAGATTACAATATTATTTCATCAGATGGCTCAAAATTGGAGATTGCTTTCAAAGATTCTATCAATAAAGCATATCAAATCGAATATGCCACAAAAATTACTGATGAAAATATTAAAAGTTTCCGAAATAACGTTACGATAACAAGTGATAATCAAAAGCAACAAAACGCAAGCTCTACTGTAACGGTTTCTCGTGGTACACACTTAAATAAAACAAGTAAATATGATCCAAAGACGCAAACAATTGAGTGGACAATTACTTACAATGGTGATCAAAGAGAGATCAAAAAAGCAGATGCGATTTTAAAAGATATTTTTGACGATACACACGAACTAGATGCAAATTCTATTGTTGTAAAAAACGCTTCATATAATGAAAAAGGAACGCTTGTAACAGGAGACGCTGTTAATAATTACACTGTAAGTAACAAGAAGAATGGCTTCGATTTACAGTTTAATGATGATATTAATAGTGCTTATGTGATTACCTATAAAACCAAGCCAACTAATAAAGTTATAGAAGATGGAAAAGTAAAAAATAAAGTTACAGCTGATAATGATTCAAGTAAAGAAAATGAAGCTAGCTTCAAGCAGCAAAATATTATTAAATCTAATAATAAAGCTGAAACAAATTATAAAGACAAAACAACAACTTGGACAATTATAGTAAATAATAACAACTATCCATTAAACAACGCGATTATTACGGACACCTTTGATCATGGTGGATTACAATTAAAAGATAAGAAACTAGAAATTAAAGACGGAAATTATACCCTTCAAGCTGGGACTGACTATGTTTTAGATGTAACAGATAAAGGCTTCAAAATCACTCTTATAGGTACGTATCAGTCTAATATGACAAAGACATTAGTCGTAAAATATACGACAGACTTTGATTATACAAAGCTAGAAAGTGGTAAAACTTCATTTAAAAATACAGGTAACCTTTCTTGGATAGATACGGATTCTAATCCACAATCAAATAAAGTTGAAGCTAATTTCGATCCTGATACTTTCACAAAGGCAAATGGTTATAAATACGGTTCTTATAACGCCCAAACGAAGGAAATTACTTGGATAATAGGCTTTAACTATAATAATGTTGAGATTAAAGATCCTTATGTTATAGACGTCATACAAGATAAACAAAAGTTAGTGCCTGGATCCATTGAAGTGCGCGATATGATTTTAAATGGAAATCCTGATAATGCACAACCTGGTGATGCTGTACCAACTGAGAAATATGAACTTGAAGAACCTACAGAGGAAAATAAAAACACCCTAAAGGTTCATTTCAAACAATCAATTAATTCACCTTACTATATTATCTTTAAAACAAGCCTTGATGGTGAACTTATCCAAGGCACCTACAAAAACGAGGCAGATTTAAAAGATGGCTCTAAAATCGTAAACACCCTTACAGGTGACACTCAAGTAAATAAAGGTGGCAGCTTCGTTACTAAAAAAGCTGTGCAAGACGACAACTATATTAATTGGAGTATCGCAATTAACGAAAGCCAATCAACCATTGCAGATGCCGTTGTAACAGATGACCCAACCGAAAATCAGGTAATTGTGGAAGATTCATTCCACTTATATCCTACAATTGTTGATCCGTATGGAAATTTAACAAAAGATACAGTAAACGAATTAAAAGAAGGAACAGACTATAAACTCAAAATAACAACAGACAATAATACCGGAAAGCAACATTTCGAAATTGCCTTCTTGAAAAAAATTGATCGAGCTTATATTTTAGAATATCGCTCACTTATTAATGCAGATGATAAAGAAAAAGTAAGTAATAAAGCGAAAATCACAGGCAATAAGTTGACAGTTAAAAACACAGAAACTACTGAAACGATTGAAGTGAGAATGTCTTCTGGTTCAGGCGGAGGATCTGCTACTAAAGGCCGTGGAAACCTTGAAATTATAAAGGTAGATAACGACAATAAGAACGCACTATTAGCTGGGGCAGAATTTACTTTATACGATCGTACAGGTAAAACTGTTATCCGTAAAATTACAACAGACAAAGACGGTATCGCTAAATTTAATAATTTAAAACGCGATAAATATTTATTAAAAGAAACAAAGGCTCCTGAAGGCTATGTAATTAGCTGGGATTTAAAACAAGGGAAAATTGTTGAACTTGGTACACAAGAGACTACAACATATAAACTTGCAAATAAGAAGTTTGTCGGTAAAGTAGTTTTAACAAAGTCTGATGACCTGAATAAAAACGTCACACTGCAAGGTGCCGTTTTCACACTACTTGATAAAGACAAAAAAATAATTTCAGAACACGAAAAATTAACAACAAATGATAAAGGACAAATTACTGTAGATAATTTAAAACCAGGAACTTACTACTTACAAGAAACAACTGCTCCTGAGCATTATAAATTAGACAGTACACCTATACAATTCACAATCAAAGAAGATCAAACAACAGTAATAAACCGAACTGCAACAAACAGTTTGATTCCAGGATCGGCCATTTTAACAAAATTCGATAAAGATGGAAAAACTTTAGCAGGTGCGGAGTTCAGTGTACGCGATCGATATAACAAAGTAATTCGTGGATATGAAAAATTAACGACAAATGATCAAGGACAAATCGAAGCAAAAGATTTACGCCCTGGAGACTATCAATTTGTCGAAGAAAAAGCACCTAAAGATTACGACATAGATAAAAAACCAATTGAGTTTACAATTATAAAAAGTCAAAAGAAAGCACTTACTGTTACCGCGACAAATCACCTCATTAAAGGTGGTGTCACTTTAACGAAAGTCGATGATGTCGATGGCACTGCCCTTGAAGGTGCTGTATTTAAAATTGTCGATGCGAATGACGAGAAACAAGTAATTCGTGAAAATATAAAAACAGGTTCAGATGGAAAAGTTACCGTTAAAGATCTAGAGCCTGGTGTTTATAAATTTATCGAAACAGAAGCTCCTAAGGATTATACGTTAAGTACAAACCCTATCGAGTTTACAATTGATAAAAGCCAACAAACTCTTGCTACTGTTACGGCAAATAACAGCTTAAAAACCGGCGAAGTTGAATTATTAAAAGTTGATGAGTTTGGTGAGAAAAAACCACTAGAAGGTGCAGTATTCAAACTTGTCGATACAAATAATAATGACGTTTCCCCTCACACTAACTTAACTACTGATAAACACGGTAAAGTTAAAGTTAGTAACCTACGTCCTGGTACGTATAAATTTATTGAAATAGCCGCTCCTGAACATTACGTTTTACGAGCAGAACCTATTGAATTTACAATCGATAGAAGTCAGAAAGAAACTCTACTTGTGAAAGCTGAAAATGCTTTAAAACCAGGAGATGTTGAATTAACAAAAGTTGATGATATCGATGGTACAGCTCTTGAAGGTGCTGTATTTAAAATTGTTGATGCAAATGATGAAAAGAAAGTTATTCGCGAAAATGTAAAAACTGGTGCGGATGGTAAAGCTATCGCTACTGGCTTACGCCCTGGCGATTATAAATTTATCGAAGTAACAGCACCGAAGTATTACGACAAAAATACAAAACCAATTAAATTTACGATTACAGAAAGTCAAACAACTCAGGCTACTGTTACCGCTAAAAACAGCTTAACAAAAGGCGGTATTGAGTTAACAAAAGTGAATGCTGCAGATGAAAAGGAAACACTTGAAGGTGCAGTATTTAAAATCGTTAATAGAGATACTAATGAAGATGTTCGTACGGACCTTGTTACGAATAGTAAAGGAATGCTAGTTGTAGATGACTTACGTCCTGGTAACTATAAGCTTATCGAAACAAAGGCTCCAACTTATTACGATGTAAATGTAGAACCAATTGAATTTACAATTGAAAAAGGACAACAAAAACTCCTTCCACTTACATTTAAAAATAGTTTAACGAAAGGAAAAGTTAAACTTATTAAAGAAGATGATGTGGAAAGTAGTAAAGCTCTTGCCGGCGCTGTATTCACATTGCAAGATGCAACTGGCAAAGAAATTATGAAAGATTTAACAACAGATGATTACGGAGTATTAGTTATTCCTGATTTAGCACCAGGGGATTATCAATTTATCGAAACAAAAGCCCCTGAACATTATAAATTAGACAAAACACCTATTAAGTTCACAATTAAAAAAGGTAGTAAGGAAGATCTTCCTATCCCTGTTACTGTAAAAAACAGTTTACTTACAGGTGGCGTCACTTTAACAAAAGTTGATGATGTTGATGGCACTATTCTTGAAGGTGCAGAATTTATAATCGTTGACGCTCATGATACTAAAAAGGTAATTCGCAAAGGTTTAACGACTGATAAAAACGGTAAAATTTCTGCTTCTGATTTACGTCCTGGAGACTATCAATTTATTGAAGTAAAAGCTCCAAAAGACTATACCTTAAGCAAAGACCCTATTCCATTCACTATCGAAAAAAGTCAAAAAGAGAATATTACTGTTACTGCTACTAACAGTTTAAAGAAAGGTGCAGTAACATTAACAAAAATTGACGACATCGATCGTACGATGCTCGAAGGTGCAATCTTTAAGATTGTTGATATGAATGGTAAGGAAGTTCATACGAATCTTGTTACAGATAAAAACGGTAAAATTTCTGTTTTTGATTTACGCCCTGGAGACTATCAGTTCATTGAAACAAAAGCTCCTGAGCACTATGTATTAGATGAAACAACGATTCCATTTACAATTGAAAGAAGTCAAACGAAAGAGATCAATGTTACAGGCAAAAATGCTTTGAAAAACGGTAGCGTTGAACTAACAAAGATTGACGATATTGATATAAATACAAAACTTGCTAACGCCGTATTTAATTTATTAGATGCAGACGGAGAGCTAGTTAAAGAAGGCTTAAAAACAAATGATGAAGGTAAAATTGTTGTTGAAAACCTACGTCCTGGTACGTATCAATTCGTTGAAACAATTGCTCCTGAACATTACGATTTAGATAAAAAACCTATCGTATTTACAATTAAAAAGAGCCAAACTGAAACTCTTCATATCACTGCTACAAATGCTTTAACAAAGGGTGCAGTTAAACTTTCTAAAGTAGACGATGTTGATGGCACTGTTCTTAAAGATGCAGTATTTAAAATTGTTAATATGAACGGTGATGTAGTTCATAAAGACCTTGTTACAAATGAACAAGGAATAATCGAAATTAACGACCTACGTCCTGGTGATTACCAATTTATCGAAACGAAAGCTCCGAAGCATTACGTTTTAGATGAAACACCAATCAAATTCACTATTGAAAAAGGACAGAAGAAAGCTATTTCTTTAACTGCTACAAATAGCTTAAAACAAGGTAGTATCGAATTACTTAAAGTTGATGATTTAAACACTCAAACAAAACTTGCCGATGCGGTATTTAATTTACTTGATCAAGATGGCAAAGTACTTAAAACAGATTTAAAAACAAACAGTGAAGGTAAAATCGTTATCGAAAACTTACGTCCTGGTACGTACCAATTCGTTGAAATAACGGCTCCTGAACACTATGATTTAGACAAAAAACCAATTATATTTACAATTGAAAAAAGCCAAAAAGATATTGCTACCGTTACTATGAAAAATAGTTTAACAAAAGGCGGCGTGGAACTTTCTAAAGTGGATGACGTCGATGGCACTACTCTTGAAGGCGCAGTATTTAAAATTGTGGATATGAATGGTACTGTAATTCGCAAAAATCTTGTTACGAATCAACAAGGTAAAATTAGCGTTTCTGACCTACGTCCTGGTGATTATCAATTCATCGAGACAACGGCTCCGAAACACTACGATTTAAACAAAGAGCCAATTCCATTCACAATTACAAAGAGCCAAGCTGATCCTATCTCCGTTACAGCTACAAATAGCTTAACGAAAGGCGCTGTGGAACTTTCTAAAGTGGATGATGTAGATGGTACTGCTCTTAAAGATGCGGTATTTAAAATTACTGATCTGAATGGTAAAGACATTCGTACTGAGCTTACAACAGATGTACACGGAAAAATTTCTGTTTCTGATTTACGTCCTGGGGACTATCAGTTTGTTGAAACGAAAGCTCCTGAACACTATAAATTAGATAGTACACCTATTAAGTTTACAATTAAGAAAAGCCAAAAAGAAAAGCTCCAAGTTACTGCTACAAATAGCTTAACTGAGGGTGCTGTAGAATTAATAAAAGTGGATGATATAAATCCAGATACAAAACTTTCTGATGCAGTGTTTAACATCATCGATGCGAAAGGTAAAATTGTTCGCACTGATTTAACTACTGATAAAGATGGTAAGATTACTGCTACGAACTTACGCCCAGGAGACTATCAATTCATTGAAACGAAAGCTCCGAAAGATTACGATTTAAATAAAACACCTATTAGCTTCACTATCGAAAGAAGTCAACTAACTCACGCTTCTGTTACTGCTAAGAATGGCCTAACAAAAGGTGGCGTGGAATTAACGAAAGTTGACTCTATAGATAAGAAAGAAATGCTAGAAGGTGCGGTATTTAAAATTACTGATCTGAACGGTAACGACATTCGTACGAATTTAGTTACCAATAAAGACGGAAAAATCATCGCTAAAGACTTACAACCAGGAGACTATCAATTTATTGAAACAAAAGCTCCTAAACATTACGACTTAAATGAAGAACCAATTAAGTTCACAATCGAAAGAAGTCAAACAAAGCATGTCTTCGTTACAGCTATTAATAGCTTAACGAAAGGTAGTGTTGAGTTAATTAAAGTTGATGATGCCAAGCAAAACACAACACTTGAAGGTGCAGTATTTAAAATTGTTAATAAGGATGGACACGATGTTCGTACCGATTTAACTACTGATAAAAACGGCCGTTTAGTTGTGGATGAATTACCGCCAGGAGACTATGAATTTATCGAAACAAAAGCTCCTGAACACTATGACTTAAACAAAACACCTATTAAGTTCACAGTTAAAAAAGGCCAAGAAAAAATCGCCTCTGTTACTGCTACGAATAGCTTAACTAAAGGCGCAGCTGAATTAACTAAAGTTGATGACATCGATGGTACTACTCTTGAAGGAGCAATCTTTAAAATTGTAGATATGGACGGCAAGGATGTTCGTTCTGATTTAACTACTGATAAAGATGGGAAGATTTCTGTTTCTGATTTACGTCCGGGAGATTATCAGTTCATTGAAACGAAAGCTCCAACTGGCTATGATTTAAACATTAAACTAATTCCTTTCACAATTACGAAAGGACAATCTCAGATTACCTCTGTTACAGCTTTAAATAGTTTAACAACAGGTTCAATTGAGTTAACTAAAGTTGATATTGATCACCATGGAACACTTGAAGGTGCCATTTTCAATATTTTAGACCAAGATGGAAAAATCATCCGAGAAGGTTTAAAAACAGACCAACACGGAAAAGTAATCGTAAATAATTTGAAACCTGGTAATTATCAATTAGTAGAAACACAGGCTCCTAAAGGCTATCAATTAGATGCATCACCAATAAACTTTACAATTGATAAAGCCCAAGCTACACCACTACAAATTACAGTTTCAAATAAAAAGATTGAATCTTCGTCAGGTGGAGATGACAAGCCAGTTACTCCTCCAAATAAAGAAGAGAACAAAGGCAATGAAACATCTGAGAAACACGAAAACGGAACTTCCGAAGAAACATCGAATAAAACAGATAACAAACAGCAAGATGATCGAAATACGGATAAACACCTTCCAAATACAGGTCATAAAGAAGACCCTACACAAACAGTAGGTATCCTTCTTCTACTAGCTGGATTATTAAGTATTTTGGCTACGAAACGCAAAAAAAATTATTAATAATTTTTTCACATCCAATCAATCTCTCAATTGATTGGATGTTTTTTTATACAAAAAGGACGATACATAAAGTATCGTCCTTTTAACGGGGTGAGGCTGCCCAAAAGTACGGAAAACCTTTGAACAGCCTCTTATTTTCATATGGATGCCTTACATATATCACTGATAATAATTATGAAATGCGGAAACATAATTACCATCAACTGATTCAAACATGAGAAATGAAACCCTACAGTGGTTCCATTTCTCTACATAATCTAAAGTTTGGGTACACTAGATTCATGCAATGTAGGAGCTTTCAGAGTAGAAAGCGAACCTTCGTTTAAAATGATAGCATACATATCTTCCTCAAAAATATGCAAATATGCATATATTGTTTTTATTTCTCAATGTCAGAATATTGAAAAACAAAAGACTCGAAGGTAAAATAAAGTCATTATCCGTCTTCTTTTGTCAGTCACAGAGAATAGAAGAATAGGAGAGGAAAAAATGAGAAAATCATTGAAACAAAAAATAGTAAGCTCTTTGCTTGCTGTATCACTCGCTGTTAGCTTAGCTCCAATTGGGCAAGCAAAAGCGGATTCCACGTCAGAGGTTACACAAACTCCATCTATTACAAAACAGATTGATCCAAACCGCGCGATTGAACATGTTCGTTTCTTATCTGAAACAATTGGTCCTCGCCCCGGTGGAACAAAATCCGAAGAATGGGCTTCTCGTTACATTGGTATGCAGCTTAAATCAATGGGCTATGACGTAGAATATCAACCATTTCAGGTGCCCGATCAATACGTTGGATTCATTGAATCACCACTATCAACAAAACGTAATTGGCAAGCTGGTGCTGCTCCTAATGCACTCATTTCTACAAAAGCTGTTACAGCTCCCCTTATCTTTGTTCAAGGTGGGACAAAATTAGAAGATATTCCAAATGAAGTAAACGGTAAAATTGTTTTATTTGAAAGAGGAACGACAGTTACAGACTATAATAAACAAGTTGAAAATGCTGTTAGCAAAGGTGCAAAAGGTGTTCTTTTATACAGTTTAATTGGCGGACGCGGAAATTATGGACAAACCTTCAATCCCCGCCTAACGAAAAAGCAATCTATCCCTGTCTTTGGTCTTGCTTATGCGCAAGGAAATGCATTTAAAGAAGAAATCGCTAAAAAAGGGACAACAATTCTTTCCCTAAAAGCGAGACATGAATCTAAATTAACATCTCTAAATGTTATCGCCAAAAAGAAACCCAAAAAGAGTACAGGTAATGAGAAAGCAGTCGTTGTAAGCTCGCACTATGATAGTGTTGTCGGAGCACCTGGCGCAAATGATAATGCTTCTGGAACTGGATTAGTATTAGAACTAGCTCGTGCTTTTCAAAATGTAGAAACTGATAAAGAAATTCGCTTTATTACCTTTGGTTCTGAAGAAACTGGATTACTTGGTTCGGATTATTACGTGAATAGTCTATCCCAAAAAGAACGCGACCGTATTTTAGGTGTCTTTAACGCCGACATGGTTGCAACAAATTATGATAAAGCAAAGAATTTATACGCTATGACACCTGATGGCTCTACAAACTTTGTAACAGACGCTGCCTTGCAAGCAGGTAAACAACTAAATAATGACCTCGTCCTACAAGGTAAATTCGGTTCTAGTGATCATGTTCCATTTGCTGAAGCTGGTATTCCTGCTGCTCTATTCATTTGGATGGGTGTCGATAGTTGGAATCCATTAATCTATCATATTGAGAAGGTATACCATACACCTCAAGATAACGTATTAGAAAACATTTCACCTGAACGAATGAGAATGGCATTAGACGTTATCGGAACAGGAGTTTATAACTCGCTTCAAAAACCTGTTCCTCAAACTGAACAGAAAGCTGCTTAATCATTTAAAAGACCACTGATTTTATCAGTGGTCTTTTATTGAGAAAAAATATATATGCATAAAAGCATATTTTATCCTACCCATTATCGTATACAATATTAACTGTAACAACACCGATTACAACTAATAAGGAGGCTTTTTCTATTATGAAAAAAATGATTTTAGCAGGTGCATTAACTTTAGCAGGAATTACTGGAGCTACTGCGTTTATTCCTGAAACAAAAGTCGCTGCTGCCGCTCAAGAACAAAGCTTTACAAAATTTTATTCTTTGCAAACTGGAGGTAGTTCTGAACAAGAACCTATTTTCCTTCAAAAAGGACAAGAACTAACAATTCATCCTAACAGCAAAACTCCTAGTTACAGTGTTTATGACTCAAATCATAACCTAATTGGACGTTATTCTGATGGTTACGGCCGAATTTTCACTGCAAAAACAGATGGAAATATGTATGTTCAATTTCATGCACCTTACGTTTACTATAGTCCTGTTAGTTTTTCTGTTACTTATACTATTCAATAAAAAAGAGGTCCTTTATAGGGCCCCTTTTATTTCTCTTGCCAATTCACTTTTACGAATCCATCTTTCACTTTTAATCCACTTATATTCAATACATACTCTTCATTTGCTTTTAAAGTAACTGTAAAACTACCTTTTTTCGATTCACAGATTTCCTTTAACTCTTTTATACCTTCTCCTCGTCTTTCATACACGCTAAAGCATAAGTTCCCTCGTTTTGCATCTGTCTCATAAGAAAATGTCACTTCTGTGTCCTTCTCATACTGAAGTTCAATATCTTTACCGGCAATATCCCATGATGAGAATTTCGCCTCGTAACTTGTCTCCCCTTGCTTCTCATTTTCTAAATATATATCTCCTGCTTTCCACGCGTCATTTAACGTTTGTGCAAAAGCAAAACCACTAAGTAATACAAACATTGTACTTGCCAATATCGCAACTAATGTTACTTTCTGTTTTTTAACAAAGTTCATCTTATATTCTCCTTCAACTTTCTTTTTACTTCTTCTTACCATATATAACAAAAAACCGATAAAAAATGGAAATATAACCGCTAAGACACTCCATCCTTTACTCATTTGATGTGCTTTAGCATCTGTATATACCCATGATGCAACACATATTAAAAGTGCTATAAAAGCTAAAAACATCGTCACTCCAGCTACTTCAAATAGTACAAACGGATTAGCGAACTCATTCATGTAATTTATACTCCTTCTTTAAAAATGACTGTATTACAACATATATCGGAATGTATACATGCATCATAATCACAATGGCTATTAACATAGGAATTTTATAATCCAAATGAGTGACAAATTGTTCTATAACAATTGTTAGCAAAACAATCCAAATGGTATGAATACAAATCATCCATTTCCTCTCTAACTTCTGAGCCTTTCGCACGCCCTGCTTCGTGTTATTTATTAGCTCTTCGCTTGGAGTTATCTCTTCTGCTAAACTGCTCTTTATTTTCTGTTCAAATTTATCTTCCTTCATGAACGGACCCCTCCAAATGTTCTCGCATTTTCTTTTTCCCATAATTCAGCCGATACTTTACCGTACCAATCGGTATATTTAATATTTCGCTCATTTCTTTATAAGAGTATTGTTCATAATAGTAGAGTACGAGCACGGTTTTATATTTTTCATTCAATAGCTGTATAACTTCCCGTATCATTTCCGCTTCCACTTTTTGAATAAATTCTTCTGATATATTCACATCATCTGCGAAATCTATTTCTCCACCATCCTCTTTATGAAACAAATCCAATATTCGATCTTTCCACCTTTTTTTCTTACGATAAAAATCATAAAACGTACGAACACAAATTGTAGTAATCCATTTTTTATAATTCTCCACGTAAGAAAGTTGGTGCCGCGATGAAAAAACTTTTATCCATGTCTCTTGAAAAATATCTTCCGCGTCTTCTTTCGTCTTTGCTAACTTATAGCATAAGGAATATATTTGCTTCTTATATATATCAATTAATTCTTCTACCTTTTCTTCCATCATAAGCCTCCTGTCATTTATATAAGACGACGCAAATTCCCTTTTTGTTTGATAAAATTTTATTTTTTATTATCTCCACATAAAAAGGCAATCACAACATCGTGTGATTGCCTTTTATTTAAAAACGAAAGTCCGCTTCCGCTTTTCTTAATTACATTTTTTCTGGTGCAGATACTCCTACGATTGCTAATGCATTTTGAAGTGTAGTGCGTACTGCTTTCATTAACTCGTAACGAGCTTTACTTAATTCTAAATTATCTTGGTTTAATACTTTTTCTGCATTGTAGAAGCTGTGTAATGTTGCTGCTAATTCAAATGCATAGTTTGTAATACGGTGTGGTAGACGTTTTTGTGCTGCATCCGCAACTACCGCTGGGAATTCACCAAGTTTTTTCAGTAACTCTACTTCTTTTTCAGAAGTAACAAGTTTGTAGTTAACGTCTCCGCCTGTAGCTAATCCTAATTCTTCACCTTGGCGAAGGATGCTGCATACGCGAGCGTGAGCGTATTGTGCATAGTATACTGGGTTTTCATTAGATTTTGATACAGCTAAGTCCATATCGAAGTCTAAATGAGAGTCACCGCTACGCATTGCGAAGAAGTAACGCATTGCGTCCACGCCTACTTCTTCCATAAGCTCACGAAGTGTAACTGCTTTACCCGTACGCTTACTCATCTTCATTTTTTCACCATTTTGGTATAGTTGTACCATTTGGATGATTTCTACTTCAAGCGTGTCTTTATCGTAACCAAGTGCTTGAATAGCAGCTTTCATACGTGGAATATAACCGTGATGGTCAGCACCCCAAATGTTAATTAACTTATCGAAACCACGCTCTAATTTATCACGATGATACGCGATATCTGGCGTTAAGTATGTGTAAGAACCGTCATTTTTAATTAATACACGGTTTTTATCGTCACCGTAAGTCATTGAACGGAACCAAGTTGCACCGTCTTCTTCAAAGATCTCGTCGCGCTCTTTTAATACAGCAAGAGCTTGATCAATTTTTCCGTTTTTGTATAATGATGTTTCTGAGAACCATACATCAAATTTAACACGGAAGCTTTCTAAGTCTTTTTGAAGTTTTGCTAACTCATATTTTAAACCGTAATCACGGTAGAATTCATAGCTTTCTTTTTCATCAGCTTTCGCATAACGATCGCCAAACTCTTCTGCTAAACGTTTACCGATTCCAATGATGTCCGCACCATGGTATCCGTCTTCTGGCATTTCTTTCTCTAAGCCTAAAGCTTGCATGTAACGAGCTTCAACAGAAAGAGCTAAGTTATGAATTTGGTTACCAGCGTCATTAATGTAGTACTCACGAGATACATCGTATCCTGCTTTTGCTAATAGGTTACATAAAGTGTCACCTACTGCCGCACCGCGTGCATGTCCTAAGTGAAGGTCACCTGTTGGATTCGCAGATACGAACTCAACTTGTACTTTTTCACCTTTACCAGTATTCGTTTCACCGTAAGCTTCACCAGCGTTTACGATTGTTGGAATTAAATCTGTTAAGTAGCTATTATCCATATAGAAGTTAATAAAACCAGGACCAGCGATTTCGATTTTTTCAATAGAAGCTTTTGCTTTATCGAAGTTTGCAACTAGTTCTTCTGCAATCATACGAGGTGCTTTTTTCGCAACGCGTGCAAGTTGCATTGCCATATTTGTAGAGAAGTCACCATTTGTTTTATCTTTTGGAGATTCTAATACAACGTTTGGAATTTGTTCTTCTGTCGCTAATTCTGCCTTTAATACAGCAGCCTGAATTTCTTCTTTAATCAATCCTTTTACCTGTTCTAAGGAATTCATTATTTTGCCTCCTTCAAATTAATTGTAATAGTATATCTGCCAGCTTCTTGTTCACTTAGAAGCAATGCGTACGTTAAGAAGAGTTGTCCTTTTTTCTTTTCATCCGACCATTTAAAAAGAACGTTATCAGTCTTTGTTTGCAATGCAAACGTACCAAGTTCACTCGTATACGTACCAGTTGTCCATTCACCTTTCACATGCGTCTGACGCATAGAAACAGCACCTGAACGCATAATGAGAACTTGTTCATCTTGAATTTTAATAATTGTTTTCACTTCGCCTTGTTCGTTCGGCTCCTGGAATGTTACATATGTACCTTGACCTTTTACATAGTATTGACCATTTGCTTCAAAAGCAACGGTTTCCTTCCTCGCCCCTTCACGGATTTCTGTTACGAAATGAACGTGTACCGGCAAGCCTGCAAGTTGTTTCTCCACGTCTTGCACACCTTTCAAATGTTATAGATATTAAATACTACTTATAATAAATCACTTTTCCTATCATATCAAAAAAAGACTCTGTCTGTCTGCTGAAAAATCAGGAAAACTCCATTTCAAAAAATAATTCAACTTCTACTTTATTTCATATGATAAAATATTTTTTAAATCTAAATATTCTTTCAATTGAAGAGGTGAATGTAGTGATACCAACAAAGTTAAAAAAGGGTGCTGAAATACGAGTGATTTCACCATCGTGTAGTTTAAGTATTGTTTCAAATGAAAATAGAAAACTTGCTATAAAAAGATTAACTGACATGGGCTTTCAAGTTACATTCTCAAAATATGCTGATGAGATAGATCGATTTGCTTCCTCCTCTATTTCTTCCCGCATTCAAGACCTCCATGAAGCATTTCGAGACTCTAATGTAAAAGCTATTTTGACTACACTTGGCGGATACAACTCAAATGGTTTATTGAAACATCTCGATTATGATTTAATTCGTGAAAACCCGAAATTTTTCTGTGGTTATTCTGATATTACTGCCTTAAATAATGCAATTTACGCAAAAACAGGGCTTGTTACATATTCAGGACCCCATTTCTCTTCGTTTGGAATGGAGAAAGGGCTCGGATATACAACCGATTACTTTTTAAAGTGCTTAACTTCTAATGAGCCTATTGAAGTCCTTCCATCTGAAACATGGAGCGATGATTCTTGGTATATAGATCAGGAAAATCGAGAATTTATTAAAAATGAAGGATATGTTTCAATTCAAGAAGGAGAAGCTACGGGAGATATTATCGGTGGCAATATGAGCACATTTAACTTACTGCAAGGTACACCATATATGCCAAATTTAAAGGAGAAAATTTTATTTATTGAAGAAGATAGTTTAACTGGAACATCTACTCTTAAAACTTTTGATCGTTATTTACATTCCCTTATGCAGCAGCAAGGTTTTGAATACATAAAGGGAATCGTTATAGGAAAGATGCAAAAAGGTGCAGAATGTACGATAGAAGACATTCAAGAAATGATTGCTTCAAAACCTGAACTTGCACATATCCCTATCATTGCAAACGCAAGTTTCGGGCATACAACCCCGATTTTCACTTTTCCAATTGGTGGACATGCAAAAATTATTTCTCACAAAGAGAAGACATCTATCACTATTTTAACGTACTAAAAAAGGAGCGAATGAGTCGCTCCTTTTATGGTTTTTCTATTTTTTCCAACGCTTTTTGCGGAATGGATTCTTTCGGGATTTCAGCCCATCCTTTTCCTTGCATACCTTTTGCATAAATTTTTATAAACGCCCCCGTATGCAATTCACGGTTCATCATTCTTTTAATAACTTGTAACTTTCCATCTTCTGTATACCCTTTAAAAGTATACAAGTATTCTCCGTCTTTTTTCTCACCTTTATCTATAACCGCATAATAATCTTGTATTTCTTTATTTGAAAAGAAGTTGTCTACAAAAGCATGTACACCTTCTGTTTTTGTGTTCAAATAATACGCTGTTCCACCTAGAATAATGGCGAATACAGCTAAAACTTTAATTACCAATTTCATACATGAACCTCCTGTTTGCACTTCTTTCTCGCTAGTATTATATCTATACTTGTATTATACGGAAAAGAGCATACTATACTCTATCTAAAAGTCTTACACTTTCCTTACATTATTGTAAGGGATTTTTTCTTACAACCAGTTCCCAAGAAAAAATTTTTCCGTTTCATACACTTTTATATTATTATTGAATGATACGAATTTTTATTACAAAAATCAAAGGAGACAGTTTTCAAATGGCTATCTTGCAAGGTTTAGCACTATTACTTGTTGTACTTTGTCTATTTACACTTTTCAGTTACCGTGCGCCTTACGGAATGAAGGCGATGGGCGCTTTAGCTAATGCAGCAATTGCAAGTTTTCTTATTGAAGCATTTCACCGTTATATAGGTGGAGAAATGTTTCATAATGACTTTTTACAATCAGTAGGAGAAGCTTCCGGTAGTATGAGCGGTGTCGCAGCAGCGATTTTAGTCGCATTAGCAATCGGTGTTTCCCCCGTATATGCTGTTTTAATTGGTATCGCTACTAGTGGATTTGGTATTTTACCAGGATTTTTCGCTGGATACGTTTGTGCCTTCGTCGTGAAATTTCTCGAAAAGAAATTACCAGCTGGTGTGGAATTTTTAGCAATCCTATTTATCGCTGCACCAATCTCACGCGGAATGGCAATGCTTATGGATCCGCTCGTTAACGCCACACTTGGTAAAATCGGTTCTATGATTTCAGTTGCAACTACAGAAAGTCCTATCATTATGGGTATTATGCTTGGTGGATTAATAACAGTTATTTCTACCTCTCCACTGAGTTCTATGGCACTAACTGCAATGCTTGGATTAACAGGTTTACCAATGGCAATTGGTAGTCTGGCTGTAGCAGCTTCAGCCCCAATGAACTTTATTTTCTTTAAACGCTTAAAAATTTGTTCAAAGAAAGATACAATTGCTGTAGCAATCGAGCCTTTAACACAAGCCGATGTTGTTTCAGCAAATCCGATTCCAATTTATACGACAAACTTCGTTGGCGGTGCACTTGCTGGTATTATTACCTCTCTGTTCCAGCTCGTTAATAATGCACCAGGAACAGCATCACCAATCCCAGGACTTCTTGTCTTATTCGGATTTAATGACGTTGTAAAAGTAACAATTGCTGCTATATTATGTGGGATCGTTACCACTATTGTCGGATACATCGGATCTATTGTGTTCCGTAAATATCCGATCCGCTCTGCTGATGAAATTCGCGGAGTTACTTCGGAAGAGAAGGTTGCATAAGAAAAAGAGCTATTCCCATCGTTTAGGAATAGCTCTTTTTTGTGTCGCGTAACAGTAAATGAAATTATATCGGCGGTTTTTTAATATATCAGCGATTTTTTTAATATATCGACTCACCGACACATAACGAAAAAATAAGAGCCCTCTAATCATATAGAGGGCTCTTATTTTATCTAGCTGCAGCGGCTAGAATCTCCAGCCATTTCACACTCTCGGTCGAGCGTTCCAATGACCTGCGATTCTGAGCGAGCTGCCTCCGCTTTTATTACTATCCAGTTACGCCTCCTAGACCCTTGCGTCTAAGAACCTTCCCTGCCAAAAGGTAAAAAGCACCTTTTGCAGGAAAGAACCTTAGTCACCGGGTCTAAACAGTCGGCTTCACTTTTACTTTATCTAGCTGCAGTGGCTAGAATGATCGGTGGCTTCGCTTCTTCCTTCGAGGCAAAAAGCGCCTTTTGCAGGAAAGAACCTTAGCCACCGGGCCTAAACAGTCGGCTTCACTTTTATTTCACCCAACCGAGCAGCATTTCCCGCACGAATTTGCTTGCTGCGACTGGTGTTTGATCACTATGGTCGTAGACTGGAGCTACTTCTACCAAGTCTGCTCCAACTACATTTATATTTGAATTTGCAATTGCTACGATGGAATCTAATAATTCTTTAGATGTGATACCGCCAGCTTCTAACGTTCCTGTTCCTGGAGCGTGAGCTGGGTCTAATACATCAATGTCGATTGTGACATAGACTGGGCGGCCAGCAAGTTTCGGTAATACTTCTTTTAACGGTTCTAATACGTCAAATTTGTATAAGTTCATACCTACTTCTTTCGCCCATTCAAATTCTTCCTTCATTCCAGAACGAATTCCGAAAGAATATACGTTTTCCGGACCAATTAAATCACACACTTTACGAATTGGTGTAGAGTGGGATAAAGGCTCCCCTTCATACGATTCACGTAAATCAGTATGAGCATCCATGTGGATGATTGCTAAATCCGGATATTTTTTTGCCATTGCCTTAAAAATTGGCCAAGACACTAGGTGCTCACCGCCGAGACCTAGTGGAAACTTATCGGCATCTAAAAGTTTTGATACATACTCTTCAATCATGTCTAAGCTGCGTTGTGCGTTTCCGAATGGTAATGGGATATCACCCGCATCAAAATATTTTACCTCTTCTAGTTCACGATCTAAATACGGGCTATATTCTTCAAGACCGATTGATACTTCACGAATACGTGCAGGGCCAAAACGAGATCCCGGACGGTAACTTACTGTCCAATCCATAGGCATCCCATAAATAACTACCTTTGACTCTTCAAAACTTGGATGACTTTTAATAAATACTTTACCTGAATAAGCTTCATCAAAACGCATATTCTTTTCCTCCTTATGTGGAACTTAAGGTATCCCAACCTTTCACTATTTCTCAAATTTGGAGCGAATTGCTCCTCTTTCTCGATTTACCGGGTCTTCTTTTTAACAACAAGAAGACGATTTTCTCTACAGAAGTGTAAGTAGCTAGCATGTTCAAGTCTTCTGGACAAACACCTTAAATGAGCTACTTACACTTTATTTGTTTGATACAATTCTCTTACTTAATTAAATCGCCAACAAATTTCGGTAATGCGAATGCTGCATTGTGTAATTCTTTTGTGTAGTATTTCGTTTCGATTTCGTGGAAACGCTCTTCACTTACTTCTAATGGATCATGTTTTTTAGATCCAATTGTGAACGTCCAAAGACCACTTGGGTAAGTTGGAATGTTTGCTGTGTATAAACGAGTGATTGGGAAGATCTCTTTTACGTCTTTAAACACAGTTGTAATTAACTCTGGTGTGAACCAAGGGTTGTCCGTTTGTGCAACGAAAATACCATCTTCTTTTAACGCTTTTGAAATTCCAGCGTAGAAGCCTTTTGTAAATAGGTTTACTGCTGGTCCTACTGGCTCAGTAGAATCTACCATAATTACATCGTATTCATTTTCGCTTTCTGCGATATGTAGGAAACCGTCTCCTACTTTTACTTCTACACGCTCATTATCTAATGCGCCTGCAATTGATGGTAAGTATTGTTTAGAGTACTCAATTACTTTTCCATCGATTTCAACAAGAGTTGCTTTCTTTACACTTGGGTGTTTTAACACTTCACGAATAACACCACCATCACCGCCACCAACAACTAATACGTTTTCAGGGTTTGGATGTGTAAATAAAGGTACGTGCGCTACCATTTCGTGATAAACGAACTCGTCCTTTTCTGTTGTCATAACCATGCCATCTAAAATAAGCATGTTTCCGAACTCTTCCGTTTCAACCATATCAAGTTTTTGGAATTCTGTTTGCTCCGTATGTAATGTGCGGTTAATACGCGCCGTAATCCCAAAATGTTTTGTTTGTTTTTCAGTGAACCATAGTTCCATCGTACAATCACGCCTTTCAATGCAAATTTATAATAGGGACATCATTAATGTCCCCTAACAAAAATAAAACAAAACATCCAAAATGTATAGTTAAAAGTACAAAAATACCGAAAATATATTTTAGTCAGAGGGTTCTAACATATGTGCGGAAAGGGTTTGCACCGTAAAAGGAAAGAAAACCCTTTCTTAAGAAAGGGCTTTTGTCTCTATTTCTACTGGTTTACGAATTGGAATTAGGATCATAATACAACCAACTAACACCACAATTCCACCTACTAAAAACGGACTTTGTGGTGAAACAGTATGACCGATAATTCCTGATAAAATCGGAGCAATCGCACCACCTAACCAACGAACAAAGTTATAAACACCTGACGTAACAGATCTTTCATAAGGTGAAATATCCATTACATAACTTGTGTATAATGCATTGTTTAAGCCAGACGCCAATCCTGATAAAACGATAAGAGTAATTTGTAACCACATAATTTTCACAAAGAATAGTGCAATTAAGAAAATCGCAAATACGAGTAAACTACCCTTCAATAATGTTTTTGGTTCATATTTCCCTTCTAGCTTATGTGCTAAAATTGCAGAACCGTAAGCTAACGCGAGTCCCCATCCGCAAAATACAAAGCCTAATTGAATAGCTGATAAATGCATAATAAGTGGTGAATATGCTAACACGACAAAAAATCCGTAGTAGTATAGCATCCCTGAAATGGCACCTTGCATAAATGGTTTATACTTCACCAGGTTAAGTAATTCCCCTACGCCAGCAGCCTTACGCTTCACTTTTCGTTCTGGTTCTTTTACAAAAAAGAATACTAAAATAAATGCTAAGAAAATTAAAATACTCGTCGCGAAAAACGGATAACGCCAAGAATGACCACCTAATATCCCGCCTAATAACGGTCCGCCAGCCATACCTAAGCCGATAGCTGCTTCGTATAATCCTACTGCTTCATGAACTTCTTTACTTAATGCAATCAATAAAGTCATCGCCGTCGCGAAGAACATCGCATTCCCTAATCCCCATCCAGCGCGGAAAAGAGATAATTGAGCAATCGTTTGTGACATACCACATATAAACGCAAATACAGTCACAATCGCAAGACCGATTGTCATCATCCGTTTATCACCAAATCTCGATGCAAATATACCAGCTGGTAACATCATAATTGCCATCGTTAAAATATAAGCGGTAAATAACATTTCAACTTGCCAATGCGATGCACCAATTTTCTCTGCAATAATCGGCAAAATTGGGTCGACTACTCCTATACCCGAAAAGGCAAGGAAGGTAGCCACCACTGTAATCAATCTCCCTAGTTTTTGTTTGCTCTCCATTTTGATTACTCTCCTTTTGTGCTCTCTAAAAATGTTACTGCACGATGTAAACTATCTTCTAGTTCTGCCTTTACACGTTGCATTTGCTCCATTTTTTCGTCTAACGTTTGCACTTGTTTTTCAAGCATATCTTTAATTTCTTGAATCACTTCACGATCACGAGGATTTTCGCTATTTCTTCTTTGCTCCATTCTTTCTTTTAGTGATAAGAAATGCTGCATTTCTTGAAGTGTGATTCCTAGCACTTCTTTCGCTTCTACAATTCTTTTAATTCTGGCAATATCCTCATCCGTATACAGACGGATATTTCCCTCACTACGTTCTGGGGGATGAATTAAACCAATTTCCTCATAATAACGAAGTGTACGTTTTGTTAAACCGACTTGCTTTGTTACTTCATCAATTTTATACATGTTTATTCCTCCCTTCACTTGATTATTACATTTTACGTTAACGTTAACTTTTCTGCAACTGTTAGACTTTTGTAAATGTTTGTCATATTCAATTGTATTTTCCCTAAAGCAGTTTCATAATAAAAGAAAAGAGATAATAAGGAGAATTTCACATGAGTAAACCACTTATTTTCGCTCACCGCGGAGTAAAAGGAACACATCCCGAAAATACGATGATTGCCTTCCAAGAAGCAGAACGCATTGGTGCTCACGGAATTGAACTCGATGTCCACTTATCAAAAGATGGTGAACTTGTCGTAATTCACGATGAAACCGTCGATCGTACAACAAATGGCGTTGGACTTGTTTCTGAAAAAACGGTAGAGGAACTACAATTATTGGACGCTGGTAGCTATAAAGACCCTTCTTTCCATGAAGCAAAAATCCCAACGTTGCGTGAGGTTTTCATTTGGCTTTCCACAACGAACTTACAACTAAATATTGAATTAAAGACAGATGTTATTCATTACCCAAATATTGAGGAAAAAGCTGTTGCACTTGTGCGTGAATATCATCTTTCTAATCAAATTGTATTTTCATCATTTAACCATGACTCTGTTTCATTATTAGCAGAAATTGCTCCTGAAATCCCAAGAGCAATTTTATATGATACACCACTTACTGATCCAATTTCCGAAGCAAAACATAGAGAAGCAAGTGGATTACATCCAAACTTCCAGTTATTAACGAAAGAATTTGTGCAGTTAGCACAAGAGCGAGGATATGTTTTCCGTCCATATACAATTAACGAATACAAAGATTTACAAACTATGATTGATTATGGTGTAGATGTCATCATTACCGATTGGCCAGCACGTGCCTTTGAGCTCCTTTCTTAATGGAAGGAGCTTTTTATTTTCGAAATTTCATTGTTTAAAATAAACGAAAACCCTCAATACTAATACAATAACGCTTGTATTAATGAGGGGCTGAAAAAAGATGGATCAAACTATGAATCCAAAACTTAAAAAATATAAACGTCTTTTCTTCACCGCAATGTTTTCGTGCGTCCTTTTCTTCGTTTTTTCTTTTTTTGTTATTATTATAGTTGCAAAAATTATGGGACCTCCTCCTGTTGCGGTCCCGCAAACAAGCGTCTTTTACGCAAACGATGATACTGTTATTGGACAAAGTAACGAAATTCAAAAACGTTACAATGTCTCTCTTAATGAAATTTCACCTTATGTAAAAGAAGCGACCCTTTCTATTGAAGATCAAAGATTTTATAAACATCACGGCTTCGATGTGAAACGGATTGCAGGTGCAATTGTTGCTGATTTAAAAGCGATGGCAAAGGTACAAGGAGCTAGTACAATTACACAACAATACGCACGTAATCTGTATTTAGATCATGATAAAACGTGGAAACGAAAATTATTAGAGGCAATGTACACTATCCGCCTTGAAGTAAACTATAATAAAAATCATATTTTAGAAGGATATTTAAATACAATTTATTACGGACATGGCGCTTATGGCATCGAAGCTGCGTCCCGTCTATATTTCGATAAAACGGCAAAAGAGTTAACATTAGCAGAAGCTAGTATGCTGGCAGGTATCCCGAAAGGGCCAAGTGTCTATTCTCCCTTTTTGAAAGAGGATCGCGCTAAAGGACGACAAGCTCTCATATTAGATGAAATGGTGAAGCAAGGATATATTACGAAGCAACAAGCAACCTTAGCGAAGAAAGAGACACTAACTTTTGCCTCATTAGATACGAAAAAAGTAGCAGAGGTCGCACCATATTTCCAAGATGCTGTACAAGCTTCGCTTCTTCGTGATGTTGGATTAGACGAACAAGCTTTACAACGAGGTGGCTTACGAATTTATACAACGCTAGACCCTAAACTACAAGCTGTAGCAGAACAAGCTGTAAAAGATCATATACCTGACACAACAAACATACAAACTGCTCTCGTCTCTATGAATCCAACGACAGGTGAAGTGGCTGCTCTTGTTGGTGGAACTGATTATAATACGAGTCAATTTAACAGGGCTACACAAGCCGTTCGTCAGCCTGGTTCTACATTTAAGCCATTTCTATATTATGCGGCATTAGAACGAGGATTCACGCCTGCTACGCGCTTAAAAAGCGAATATACTGTATTCACCCTAGGTGACGGCGTTTCAAAGTATAAACCGAAGAACTATAAAGATTATTATGCAGATGATTTCGTAACGATGGCACAAGCTCTCGCAGTCTCTGATAACATTTATGCTGTGAAAACGAATTTGTTTTTAGGAGATGACACGCTAGCAAAAACAGCGAAACAATTTGGAATTAAAAGTGCATTAAAAGATGTGCCTTCTCTAGCTCTCGGTACATCACCAGTAAAACCAATTGAAATGGTTAACGCTTATAGCATGTTCGCAAACGGTGGAAAAGAAGTAAAACCTACTTTCATTCGCCGCATTATGGATCATGAAGGAAATATATTATACGATGCTCATTTAGAGAGTAAACAAGTTCTCGACAAGAGCAAAGCATTTGTAATGGAAGAAATGATGACTGGTATGTTTAATAAGAAACTAAGCAGTTATGCTGCTGTAACTGGCCAATCGATGTTATCAAAATTATCAAGAACATATGCCGGCAAATCTGGTTCTACTGAAACGGATAGTTGGATGATCGGATTTACTCCGCAAATCGTAACAGGTGTATGGGTCGGATATGATCAACCTAAATCTATTTCAAACGTAGCAGAACAGGGGTATGCGAAGAAAATATGGACCGATACGATGGAGAAGGGCTTAGATGGACAGCCTAAAAAAGAATTTAAACAACCAAGTGACGTCGTAGCGGTTAATATCAATCCAGAGAACGGTAAAATTGCTACAAAAAATTGTCCTATTTCTGTGAAAATGTATTTCGCTAAAGGTACCGAACCGACTGAATATTGTATGGATCACGTCGATGATAAAGAAGAATTTGAAAAAACAACTGAAGAAAAGAAAAAAACAAGTTGGTGGAAAAAATATCTTCCTTGGTAAAAAAATAGCTGACGGGCATCCGTCAGCTATTTTTTATTCACTTAATAATGCACGGCGCAATTCTTCACTAGATTCGTTCCAAATCGCTTCATTATGTTCTTTCAAGAACGTACCAAGTACCTTTTTAGATGATTCATCCATATGGTCAACCATAATGTGACGCTTCAATGATTTATCCATTTTATTTACGTGTTCTGGAAGTGATTTATATCCGCGGCGAATCTCACGGTCAACTGTCATTTCACAAGCTGTTACACCTGCGTAATACGCACCTGTCGCAGTTCTTTCAATTGTTACCCAAACAAGCCAAAATGGTTTTCCATTTGGAACTTCATCTTTATTTGTTAAAAACTTAATACCTTTTTCTACTGTACTACGCGCATGCATCGCACCGATATCAACGAATGCAGTCTTCTCTAGTACATCAACAAATACAGGTGAAATGTTTTCTAAGCTTAATGCTCCAACACCAAATCCACCATGTCCATCTGTTGAATCATTTTTCACGATATTAAAACCGATTTTTTTCTTTTTCTCTGTCATATGTAAAATCCTCCTCACTTAAAAATTATAAAAGGCCAAAAATAGGCGCAATGATGCTGTCTAAAAATACAAATACATGCGGAATAACTACCTGGAAAATAGGTTGAATTGTGTAATTACTAAGCGGTGTAATAACGAGAATTAATAACGCAATTGCCCCGTATTTTTCATACTGTGTCATTTTTGCGCGAATATTTGCTGGCGCTAAATCTTCCACTACGCGATACCCATCAAGTGGCGGGATCGGTAATAAGTTAAATACAAGTAAAACGATATTCAGCATAATAAAAATCTGGAAAAATTGAGCTAACGTATCTGCCACTGCAGATGGAATTGAGTATAATACACCAAATTTTAATAAGCTATACCAAATAATTAAACCAATTGCACTTAAAATTAAGTTACTAATCGGCCCTGCAATTGAAACTAATATACCTGCCAGACGCGGTCTTTTAAAGTTATATGGATTAACAGGAACTGGTCTTGCCCAACCGAATCCAAGAATTAATACTGCAATCAAACCGATAGGGTCTAAATGGGCCATCGGTGATAACGTTAAACGCCCTTGTCTCTTTGCTGTATCGTCCCCAAATTTATATGCAACATATGCATGTGCAAATTCATGAACGGATAGTGCAATAATAATTGCCATTGCTACTAACGGAATTTCGTGCAATGGATATCTAAATAACTGATCCATACTTCATCTCCTCTTCCATATGTCAAAAAAAGAAATTATTTGTTTTTTCGATTGTTCTTCCCCATAATCCGCTATAATAAGAGTGTAACTTACATAAAAGGAGCGATTGTACATGCCATACGTAACAGTGAAAATGCTAGAAGGACGCACAGAAGAACAAAAGAAAGCTCTTGCTGAGAAAGTAACAGCAGCAGTAAGCGAAACAACTGGTGCTCCTGAAGAAAACATCGTTGTTTTCATCGAAGAAATGTCTAAAAACCATTATGCAGTTGGCGGAAAACGCTTAAGCGACAAATAATTTCAAGTTTTTTCATAAGAAGCAGCCATTAGCTGCTTCTTATTTCTTTCCTTCTAACAACTCAATAATTCTCTCTTTATATTTTCCTTTTCTTCCATCTTCATAGATTAAATCATGTGGATAGAATAGCTTTTGATCCGTTCTTTTCTTACCTGTAATCGCCTCAACAATATCCGACTCACGTGAAAGCTCTCTAAGCTCTCCGTTTGGCATAAGAAGTAGGATTGGTAGACGCTCTTCTTCTTCTCCTGCACGATAAAAGTCATACGGTAAGTCTGATGTTGAATCAACTACTAAATAATACTCCGGATCAAGTCCAATCTTTTTAAATAAACTACTTAATTCCATCCAATTATCTAAACCGTGTTTATCTGTAAACTCTACATATTTAAATAGATTTCGATTCATAAAACGGCGGCATAAATCGCTTAAAATTGGATCTTCTTCTTCCTGCCATACTTGGAAGTAGTAATACATAACGTTCTCGTCTAACTTTAAATAATCCTCTACTGTTACTTCTTCTTCAAATAAAGAATAGAAATGAACAGGATGATTTTTAAATGTATAATACTTCTCGTGCAGTGATTTCGCACGGTGTAAAATCTTCGTTAAAATAACTTCTGCACTTCGCGTTACCGGGTGGAAATATACTTGCCAATACATTTGATAACGACTCATAATGTAATGCTCAACAGCATGCATACCACTATTTTTAATGACTACTTGATTCCCATACGGACGCATTACACGCAGTATACGTTCCATATCGAAGTTTCCGTACTTTACGCCTGTAAAATAAGCATCTCTTAATAAATAATCCATACGATCCGCATCAATTTGACTCGAAATCATACTAATCGCTAATTTATTAGTAGACGTTTTTGCAATTACATCTGCTACCTTTTGTGGAAACTCCTTATCAACACGACTTAATACACCATTAATCTCCGTATCGCCAACGATAATCTTTTGCGTAAATTTCTCATGATCTAATGAAAATACTTTTTCAAACGAGTGAGAAAATGGGCCGTGGCCGACATCATGAAGTAATGCCGCACATAAACATAACAATCTATCTTCAGCATTCCAATTTGGTCTGCCATCAAACACATCATCAATCATACGACGAATAATTTCGTATACACCTAACGAATGAGTAAAGCGACTATGCTCTGCACCGTGAAATGTAAAAAATGTCGTTCCAAGCTGCTTAATACGGCGCAAGCGTTGAAATTCTTTCGTTCCGATTAAATCCCAAATAACACGATCACGCACGTGCACATATTTATGTACTGGGTCTTTAAACACTTTTGTTTCGCTGAGTTTGTCGTTTAAATATACCACTTTCCGACATCCCCCTTTCTTTACTACATTCTTACTTTATATTATAAACGAAATGAGAAACAGAAAGAAATGAAAGACTGTATTAATTCCCTTTATAAAAAGAAAAAATCACCTTTACCGAAGTAAAAGTGATTTCCTTTATACATTATTTACCTAAAACGAATTCAGCAACTTCGTCTAAGATCATATCTTTCCCAAGTGGGAAGTAACCTTTGTTTAAGTCTTCATTTTTAATTGTAAATACGTGGTTGTTTTTAACAGCGTTCATGTTTTTCCAAATTGATTCTTCTTGGAATTCTTTCAAGCGCTGAGAACCGTCACCAGTTGTAAACACGAATAAGTAATCTGGGTTGTAATCGATTAAAGCTTCTTTTTGTACTTGTACTAACGGTTTATCAGTTGGTGTACCTTTAACTGCTGGTAGTTTTAAATCATTAAAGATTACGCTACCGTAACCGTAGTCACCGTATACGCGGAAAGCATTTGGATATGCAGCCATTTTCATAAATGTTGCTTCACCAGTTTTAGCGACGATTTTATCATGTAATTTGCTTGCTTTTTCATCATACTTTTTGAACCATTCTTTTGTTTCTTTTTCTTTACCGAAGATTTGACCTACTTCTTCAAATTTTGGACGCCATTGATCTAATGGAGTGTTTAACATAACTGTTGGTGCAATTTTAGATAATTGATCATAAATCTTTTCTTGACGATTATTTACAAGAATTAAATCTGGTTTTGCAGCAGCTACTGCTTCGATGTTAATTTTATCGCCCCAAGCAGAACCAACTGGTTTAACGTCTTTTAGTTTCTTTTCAATATGTGCATCAATTTTTTCTTGAGATGTATTAGCAGTAATAACCGGTTTCATACCGAAAATTAATAATTCTTCTGTTGAACCACTAAGGTCAGCAATTTTCTTTGGGTTTGCAGGAATTTTAATTTCCCCTTTTGCATGTTTTACAGTGCGCTCTTCAGTCTTTGCATCTGCTTTCTTTTCTTCTTCTTTGTTAGAACAAGCTGCAAATAGTACAGAAGTCACAACTAGTACCATTGCTAATAGTGCCATTTTAAAATTCTTCATGTTCCCACTCCTTCTAGCTGTATTTATCTTATAAGTTACAATGAACTATAAGAAACAAAGATAACAATTAATCAATATATATTTATTAATTGCTGTTAAAAACCCATTCTAACGGGCGTTCAACTTCCCATTCTTATATAAGAAGCTCAACGTCCATTAGAATTCCCCCTCTTTACGAGGGGGTTCTACTTATGCTTTTTTACGCAATTGATTACTAATCATCGCTAAATCATATGTTAAACAAATTGGCTTACAGTTTACTGGACATGGAACGATTTGAGCTTCAATCTCAAATACGTTACGAAGTGTTTCACTTGTCATAACTTCATCTGGCGTTCCTTGTTTCATTAACTTACCTGCTTTTAATGCAATCATATGATCAGAGAAACGAGAAGCGTGGTTTAAGTCATGGATAACCATAACAATCGTTCTACCTTCTTCTTCATTTAACTTTTTCAATAAGTTTAATACTTCTAATTGATGAGCCATATCTAAGTATGTTGTTGGTTCATCCAATACAAGTAATTCTGTTCCTTGTGCAAGAGCCATTGCAATCCAAACACGTTGACGTTGACCGCCTGATAGCGCTTCTGCTGGACGATTCGCAAATTCTTTCATTCCTGTCACTTCCAGTGCCCAGTTAATGTAGCGATAATCCTCTTCTTTCAACGTGCCAAACCCTTTTTGATGAGGGAATCTTCCATATGACACAAGCTCAAATACAGTAAGACCCGTTGGCACTTCTGCAGTTTGTGGTAAAATCGCCATTTTCTTTGCAATTTCTTTCGTTGGCTGTTTCTCAATTGCTTTTCCGTCAAGATAAACAGTACCTTGCTTTGCCTTCAAAATACGAGACGCCGTTTTTAATAATGTGGACTTCCCACAACCATTTGGTCCAATAATTGTTGTAATTTTCCCTTCCGGAATTTCAACTGTTAATCCATCAATAATTAAACCTTCATTATAGCCAACCGATACCGCATCCACCGCTAAAGTTGCCATACGAAAAGCCTCCCTTTATTTTGTCCTCATAAGTAAATAAATAAAATACGGTGCACCAATTACAGAAATAACAAGACCGACTGGTATTTCTGAAGTTGTTAGTACACTTCTTGAAATTACGTCTGCGAATAAAAGTAAAAACGTTCCTATTAGCGCAGCTGTGGGCAACATAATTTGATGTTTACCACCAACAAGACGCCTTGCTAAATGCGGGGCCATTAAACCGATAAAGCCAATTCCGCCGGCAACAGCAACAGATGCCCCTGCTAAACAAACTGCAATAAATAATAATTTACGTCTTTCTTTTTCTACGTTTACACCAAGGCCAACTGCTGTAGAATCGCCTAGGTTCATTACATTTAATATGTGTGCTTTACTTATAGCAAGCGGTAAAAAAATAACCATCCATGGAAGTACACTTAATACGAATTTCCAATCTGTACCCCATAGACTTCCCGCCAGCCAAATCGTAGCAAAACGAAAATCGTTAGATGTCATCTTCATAGAGAAAATTAAACTAACAGCTCCAAATCCAGCTGCAACGGCAATACCGACTAGTATTAATCGAGTCGATGAAACGCCGTCTTTCCATGCTAGTAAATAAATAATTATCGCTGCTAATATCGCTCCAACTAGTGCGAAGAATGGAAGAATGAATACAGATAAAAATGTACCAGTCCCTACTTTTCCGAAGAAGAAGTAGACGAATATAACAACTGTTAATCCCGCTCCAGCATTAATACCTATAATACCTGGATCAGCAAGCGGATTTCGTGATAAACCTTGCAAAATCGCGCCTGACATAGCTAAAGCAGATCCGACTAGTATAGCAATTACCATACGCGGCATACGAAATTCAAATAAAATAACAGACTGATCTTCAGCCCCTAGTCCAACCAATGACTTTAATACGTCCATTGGCGGGATTTTAAAAGTTCCTGTATTTAAACTAATAAGAAATATAGAAACGATTAGTCCTACTAAAATCGTTAATATAGAAATGTTCTTTTTTGTTAAGACACTCGTCCTCACATCTTTCCTCTCCCTTCATTACGTGCTAAGTAGAGGAAGAATGGAACCCCAATTAGCGCTGTAATTGCTCCAATTGGCGTTTCAAATGGCGGGTTAATAACGCGAGATAACATATCTGCACATTCAATTAACAGCCCACCTAAGACCGCAGAACATGGAATAACCCATCTATAGTCCGAGCCTACGAGGAAACGAGTCATATGCGGAATTACAAGACCAACAAATCCAACTGATCCTGCCATGGAAACTGCGGAACCCGTTAAAACAAGAACAAGTACTGTTCCGATAAATTTAATCAATGTCGTATTTTGACCAAGTCCAATTGCAATTTCTTCACCGAAGCTCAAAATTGTAATATATCTCGACATCATAATTGCGATAAAAAGACAAACAAGGCCAATTGGCACTAACATATTAATACTTTGCCATTTCACTCCAGCGACTCCGCCTGCATTCCACATACTCACCTCTTGGGCAAGATTGAAATACAATGCGATTCCAGATGAAATTGCCCCTAATAAAGCACTAATAGCTGCACCTGCTAAAGCTAATTTCACAGGTGTTAATCCACCTGGTGAAGAAGATCCAATTCCATATACAATGCTTGCACCAAACGCAGCTCCAATAAAAGATGCGATAACAAACATTAAATAAGGTGAATTAGGAAAAAATGCATACATAATTGCAATTCCAAATACAGCCCCATCTGTAATCCCCATTAACGATGGTGAAGCAAGTGGATTTCGCGTCATACCTTGCATAATTGCTCCTGATACCGCTAAAAAGGCACCTGCAACTACGCCCCCTATTGCTCTAGGCATGCGAAGCTCTTGAATTACATTATGATGTGTAATAGATCCATCAAACTGAAATACAGCTTGCCATACAGTCTTTAAACTAATATCTGCAGCCCCAAAAGAAATAGAAACTGCCATGCTTAAAGCTAACAAAACTGTACCCGCTACTAAAATAATAGAAGCGATAAGCGGTCTGCTCTTAATCTCTTTAACATTCTCTTCTTGCTGTTCTATACTGCTTGCGCTCGCTTCCATCCCTCAACCATCCTAACTAACAACATATATTTATTGAAATGAAATTTATTCTCAAATAGTAATAAAAAAATTAGGTGAATTGTTATTTTCCTGATAATGATTCTCAGAATCAGACACTTCTATTCTACCTATCGCTTTAAAAGACTGTCAACCATTATTTTGAAATATAAATTTATACAAATTGGAATTTTAATACAAAAGTTGTGTCTATCCTTTAGAAAACGTTCGTCCACACAAGAGTACTTTCGCAGAATAAATTATTCCTCTTATGGGCATAAAAAAGAAGAGTAATCTTTTCACTCTTCTTTTTCTTACTTATTTAACTTTGCTTCAATTTTTGCGATTAACTCATCTTCTGTTGGAGCCGCAACTGGACGGTTATTTACAAATGCGAATGATTTTTTACGACCAGGACCACAGTAAGACTGACATCCAACTTCAATCGTTGCACATGAATCTACTTTTTTTAACTTCGGAACTAACGTTTTAACGTTCGTTGCCTGACAGTCATCGCACACGCGAAACTCGTTTCCCATTATATAACACTTCCTCTATTTTAAACTTTTCTCAAGTACGTTTAAAAATAAACACTAAATGGTATTTTACCGCTCTTTGAAGCTCGTTGCAAGTTTCCCTACAAAGCCTATTCTCTACATAATGCTACATATTTTATATGCTCTCCTACAGAAGCGCTCACCATTCATGGGAAAATTTTTACCTTTCATCGAAATCTACCATATTTTTAAAAGCTTTGTATAAAAGTTTATTTTTTTGCCCATTATAAAAATAGGAAGTTCATAAAAAGAAAGGGAGTTGAATCTATGAAAGTAAGACAAGATGCTTGGACAGATGAGGATGATTTATTACTTGCTGAAACGGTACTTCGTCATGTTAGAGAAGGAAGTACGCAATTAAATGCATTTGAGGAAGTAGGGGATCAGTTAAATCGTACATCTGCTGCTTGTGGTTTCCGCTGGAATGCTGTTGTTCGCTATAGCTATGAACAAGCTCTTCAACTAGCAAAAAAACATCGTAAAGATAAAATGCGTGCTGCAAGCGGTGAACAAGCGAAAAAACGTTTACTTTATACACCACCAGCTTCAGATTCGATAACTGATTATGAAGAATTAGTACAAGAAGAATCAATCGTACAATATAAAGAAGCTATTCCATATCAAGAATCTACTGCTCCTGCTGCAAGAAGCTCTATGACAATGCAAGATGTTATTTATTTTTTACAAACAGTCGGATCTTCAAATATAAAAGTGACAGCTCTTGAAAACGAGAATACGAGATTGAAACAAGAAATTAAAGCACAAATCCTTCGGAATGAGGAACTAGAAAAGAAACTAGAAAAATTAGAAAAGCAATCTCATACTGTACAAGAAGATTACGAAACACTTATGAACATTATGAACCGAGCTCGTAAATTGGCAGTCATGGATGAAGAAGAACGTTCTCAAACATCTTTCCGAATGGACCGAAACGGTAATTTAGAAAAAATTGCAGAATAAAAAGGATGCATGTAATGCATCCTTTTTATTATTTCACCTCTAAGCTCCCCCTTTATATGTGAGAAAACTCCATTCTTCATTTTTTGCTATAATAGAGATTGTCATTTTAAAGATAAGGGGTTAGTTATATGAGCAATTCCCGTTCCATTTTATCTCAGCCAGAGTGGCGCATTGTAGATCAATCTAGTTTGGGACCAACATTCCATGCACTTCAGTCATTCGCAATGGATGACACATTATGCACAAGCATTGGAAATGGCAAGTCAGCCGCAACAATGCGTTCTTGGGTTCATCACAATACAATTGTCCTTGGCATTCAAGATTCACGCCTTCCGCATTTAGAAGAAGGTATTTCTTTTTTAAAACAAAACAACTTCAATGTTATTGTCCGTAATTCTGGCGGGCTTGCGGTCGTGCTTGATGAAGGTGTTTTAAACGTATCACTTTTATTCCAAGAAACAGAAAAAGGTATCGATATTGACCTTGGATACGATACAATGTGGCATTTGATTAAGGAGATGTTAAAGGATTACGACGTTACTATCGAGGCAAAAGAAATTGTCGGCTCTTACTGTCCTGGTAGTTATGACTTAAGTATTCGCGATCAAAAATTCGCTGGTATTTCACAACGTCGTATTCGCGGAGGTGTCGCTGTCCAAATCTATCTCTGCGCTACCGGAAGTGGCTCTGAGCGTGCCGCACTCGTTCGTGATTTCTACAACCTAGCAATTCAAGGGGAAGAAACACGCTTTACGTACCCTGAAATTGTACCAAGTACGATGGCCTCACTCTCAGAATTACTTGGTGAAACCATTACAGTACAAGATTTAATGATGCGTCTTTTAAAAACATTGCAGCAATTCGCTCCAAATTTAACACCATCTCAATTAACAATAGATGAGATTCCTTTATATGAGACGAATTTACAACGTATTATTGATCGTAATAATAAAGCACTTGGTTTAGAAAAATAAAGACCGTCGCTATAATAGCGACGGTCTTTATTTCAATTCATTATAGAATTAAAGTGCTTGAGCTGCTGTAATTAAAGCTAACTTGTACACTTCTTCTTCGTTACATCCACGAGACAGATCATTTACAGGCATGTTTAAGCCTTGTAAGATTGGTCCTACTGCTTCGAAGTTACCTAAACGTTGAGCGATTTTGTAGCCGATATTACCAGCTTCTAAGCTTGGGAATACGAATACGTTAGCATCACCTTTAATTGTAGAACCTGGAGCTTTTTTCTCAGCTACAGATGGTACGAATGCAGCATCGAATTGGAATTCTCCATCTAAAGTTAACTCAGGAGCCATTTCTTTTGCAATGCGAGTTGCTTCTACAACTTTTTCTGTTTCTGGAGATTTCGCAGAACCTTTTGTAGAGAAGCTTAACATAGCAACACGTGGATCAATGCCGAATAGCTCAGCAGTTTTCGCACTTTCGATACCGATTTCAGCTAAATCTTGGCTGTTTGGTGCAATGTTAATTGCGCAATCAGCGAATACATATTTCTCTTCTTCACGTACCATGATGAATACGCCAGAAGTTTTTGTAACGCCTGGTTTTGTTTTAATAATTTGAAGTGCTGGACGAACTGTATCAGCTGTAGAGTGAGCTGCACCACTTACTAAACCGTGTGCTTTGCCCATGTATACAAGCATTGTACCGAAGTAGTTTTCGTCTTTAAGGATTTTGCGAGCGTCTTCTTCAGTTGCCTTACCTTTACGGCGTTCAACGAAAGATGCTACCATTGCATCCATTTCTTCGTATGTAGCTGGGTCGTAAATATCAACGCCTGCTAATGTTAAATTCATGCTAGCAGCTTTTGCGCTAATTTCTTCCTTATTACCAACTAAGATTGGTTTTACTAACTCTTCTTTTGCTAAACGCTCTGCAGCGCCTAAAATTCTTTCATCAGTTCCTTCAGGAAGTACGATAGAAATGCCTTTTCCTTGAACTTTTTCTTTTACTGTTGTAAATAAGTTGCTCACGAATAAACCCTCCTACATATGTTAAAAAACTCTATCTTTAAGAATACTGCTTTTCTTCTATATTTTAAACTTATAGCTCCCAAAAAATAGATAAAATAAAAATGATTATATTTTCATAAAATTCAGCCGTTAAATTCACCTTGCTTAAACACTTAAATGTGACAATTTTATGCGCCAAGGTTTTATATAGATGATTTTAAAACTATATATGCTATAGTTAACGTGTAAAACTATCATTAACTGAGGTGAATAGAATGAGTGAAGCAACAACAACGTTAGATGGCTGGTATTGTTTACATGATTTACGTTCTATTGATTGGGCTGCATGGAAAACATTATCTAGCGACGAACGCGGACAAGCAGTGTCTGAATTTTTAAATGTCGTTGAAAAATGGAACGAAGTAGCTACTGCGAAAAAGGGTAGTCACGCAATGTATACAGTTGTTGGCCAAAAAGCTGATATTATGCTTATGATTTTACGTCCAACAATGGAAGAGTTAAATGAAATTGAGACAGAATTGAATAAAACAACTTTAGCTGAATATATGGTTCCTGCATATTCTTACGTATCTGTTGTTGAATTAAGCAACTACCTTCCAGCTGATGAGGATCCATACCAAAACCCGCAAATTTTAGCTCGTTTATATCCTGAATTACCGAAAGCAAATCATATTTGCTTCTATCCAATGGATAAGCGTCGCCAAGGTGATGACAACTGGTACATGCTTCCTATGGAAGAACGTAAAAAAATGATGTACAGCCATAGTAAAATTGGTCGTCAATACGCAGGTAAAGTACGCCAAGTGATTTCAGGATCTGTTGGATTCGACGATTTCGAATGGGGCGTAACATTATTCGCTGACGATGTTCTTCAATTTAAGAAACTTATATACGAAATGCGCTTCGATGAAGTAAGTGCTCGTTATGGTGAATTTGGAACATTCTTCGTTGGAAACATTTTACCAGACGAAAAAGTAGAGAAATTTTTACACATATAAATGGTGAAAAGGAACGAAATTCGTTCCTTTTTTTATTCTTCTCTATATTTATCCTCAAAAATCTCCTTTTTTCTGCACTTTTGAAGAAAAACCAACATTTTTTCAAATTTCTTGTAAAATTGTAACCTTTTTATATGTAAAGATATGCTAAAATGATACGAGCTATATGCTAAATAACGATGCGAAGGTGATAATCTATATGAAAAAAATCTTGTCTATTTTACTATTGCTTGTATCGTCAATTTCTTCCTTAGGAGTAACAACATCCCATGCGGAAGAAAAAATACATATTGAGGCGGCTGCTGCACTTTTATTTGATGCAGATACAGGAAAAATACTTCACGAGCAAAATCCAGATGAATTGCTAGCTATTGCTAGTATGTCAAAATTAATTGTTGTTTACGCTGTTTTAGAAGCAATTAAAGAAGGAAAAATCACATGGGATACGAAAGTAAATATTTCTGATTACGCTTATGAAGTCTCTCGTAATAATGAATTCTCTAATGTACCGTTCGAAAAAGGACGTCAATATACTGTAAAAGAATTATATCATTCTATTGTTATATTCTCTGCAAATGGATCTAGTATTGCTTTAGCAGAACTTCTTGCAGGAAGTGAGAAAAACTTCTTAAATCTTGCAAATGAACATGCTAAAAAGCTAGGATTAAAGAAATATAAATTTGTAAACGCTACTGGCTTAAATAACGCTGACTTAAAAGGAAAACATCCTGAGGGTACTGATCCAAATGCAGAAAACTCTATGTCAGCTCGTGATATGGGTATGCTTTCAAAAGCAATGATTACAAAGTATCCAGAAATGCTAGAGGATACAAAACAAAGATTTAGAAACTTCCCAGACAATCACCCAAAACCAATTCGTATGGAAAACTGGAATTGGATGTTACCAGGAGCTGCTTTCGCTTATGAAGGTACTGATGGTTTAAAAACCGGAAGTTCTGATACAGCTGGATACGGATTTACCATTACTGCTAAACGTGGTGATGTACGTCTTATCTCGGTTATTATTAAAACAAAATCAATGGATGAACGTTTCACGGAATCTCGTGAATTAATCGAATATGGATTTAATAACTTTGAAAAACAAAAACTAAAAGTTAATAAAAACAATACAATCTCTGTAGTAAAAGGGAAAGAAGACCAAGTAACTGTTGCACCCGAAAAAGAAATAACAGTAATTGCGAAAAAAGGTAGCAAAGAGCCTTATAAAATTGGAACTGAATTAGATAAATCTCTTTCTGAAGATGGACATTTAGTTGCCCCTATTAAGAAAGATACCAAAGTAGGCTCAATTACTTTAGAATCAACTGATAAATATGGTTTCTTAGACGGTAGTAAAAGTATGAAAGTTACTGCAAAAACGACAGAGGAAGTTGAAAAAGCAAATTGGTTTGTGTTAACAATGCGCTCTATTGGTGATTTCTTCTCAAACTTATGGTCTAAAGTTTTTTAATAAAAAAGCTGGCTCACGCTAGCTTTTTTTATTTTCCACTCTCAATGTAAAACTTCGTTTGGTTGTCATATCTGAGTCCTTTTTCTCATACGTATGAACTAGTAATTGTTACACACTTCATCTAGAGATAAAGTGAAACTTTAATCAGTGGGGGAATCCCCCGCTGATTATTAGTTGAACCAATCGGGCGTTTACGGGCAGTTTGATCTCCCATCTAATTTCTTTACTTCAACCAAATTTTAGGGCAGGAGTCTTACTGCCCGTTAATGCGGGATAAACCTCTTTCCAAAAGGTATTACAAAAAGAGAGGTGACACATAATGGGCGTTATTGCTTATAACGAAGAAGATGTAAAGTTGTTGGCTAGACTGATGCGTGCTGAAGCCGAAGGAGAAGGGCAACAAGGAATGTTAATGGTCGGAAACGTTGGAGTAAATCGTGTCCGCGGAAATTGTTTAGATTTTAGAAAAATACGTAATTTACGTCAAATGGTTTATCAAAATCCTGGTGGTTTTGAGGCAACACAAAAAGGGTATTTTTATCAAAGAGCCAGGGAACAAGATATCGCCTTAGCAAGGCGAACGATTCAAGGACAACGTTTTTGGCCCGCTAACTTTGCCTTATGGTTCTTTAGACCTGAAGGTCCTTGTCCGCCAACTTGGTATAACCAACAAAACTCTGGTCGCTTCAAAAAGCACTGCTTCTTCCAACCATCTGGCGAAGACTGCCCTAGCGTATATTAAGAGATGAAAATGAGGAGGGATTTTTGAATGGCACAGCAACAAAATCCGTACTATGGAACAGGTTTTTATCAACCATCTGGAACTTATGTACAACCGCAACAAATGACTCAACAACAGCAGCAAGCGATGCAACAACAAACAGCTCAAGCTGCGCAAGCTCAATATGCAATTTCTCAAGGCATGTTACCTCTAGAGCAATCCTATATTGAAAATATCCTTCGTTTAAACAAAGGTAAGCAAGCTACAGTTGTAATGACTTATGAACGTGGCAGTTCCCTTGGTACACAATCTTATACAGGTATTATTGAAGCAGCTGGCCGTGACCATATCGTTATTAGTGAACCGCAATCAGGAAAGCGTTATTTACTATTAATGATCTACTTAGATTACGTAGAATTTCCAGAAGAAATTACGTATTTACCTAGTCAACAAGCAACTTATACTCCAAGATCATAAAAAAAGCTGGCAAATGCCAGCTTTTGTTTTTTATAATCCTTTTACAACTGCAGTCCCTACTAGAATCCACGCCACAATAAACGCTACACCACCAAGAGGTGTAATTGGTCCAAAGAACTTAATGCCTGTCGTACTTAATGCATACAAACTACCTGAGAACATAATAATCCCAGCTACCATTAGCCAACCAGCAGTAGTTAAAAGTGATGATTGAACCTTATCCATCAATAAAGCAACTACGAATAATCCACCTGCATGAAACATCTGATATGTAACGCCTGTTTTCCAAACTTCTAACATTTTCGCAGAAATTTTATTTTCTAAACCGTGTGCTCCAAAGGCCCCTAACGCAACAGATAGCCCCGCTGCAATACAACCTAGTAAGAAGAAAATTTTCATCTTAATTCCCCTTTTTTACCTTTATCATAAGCAATTTTTTCATATAAGCCAAACGATTTAATTCTTAAAAGTCAAATAAAGAATTACCATTTGCACCTTCTTCTTTTATATACACAGGTTCTCCAGAAACTGGTATAACTGGTTGAACTGTTGTTATAGGCTGTGATCCAATTACTTGCGATTGAATTTGCGGCTCCCTATACGTAGAAGATTCAACCTGTTCATCTAATAGTAAATCGCATAAAGCACGCACAACTAATAAATGTTCTTTTGACTTTTGTCCTTCGCTACTTTTTGCCTTCGCAATTTCATTCGCCATTTTATTTAAAATCTTGTCGCTAGATATTTGCATTTCTTCTCACCTCGTACTTTGTAATTCTTTCTCGAATTGTCCCAGTTTCTCTACTGAACCAAATACTATTATCATATCACGTTCTTTCAATTTTTCCTGCCCTGCTGGATTATGTATAATATCCCCATTTCTTGAAATCGCTAATATTGTTACATCAAACTGATTCCTGACATTACTCTCTAGTAACGATTTACCAACTAATATTGAATCTTTTCCAACTAGAATTTCTTCAATGACAAATGACTGTTCTATTCCATACAACACTGTATCAATATAATGAACGGTTAATGGATTTGCAATACCTTTTGCGATATGAATACCCGCCATACTAGATGGATTAATAACCTTATTTGCACCGGCACGCCTTAATTTCTCTTCAGTTTCTGGCTTTTCAGATCTCGCCACAATTTTAATCGTATCGTTTAACCCTCTTGCTGTTAATGTAATAAATACATTTTCGGCATCATTTGCAACAATAGCAACTAAACCAGCTGCTTTTAAAATTCCGGCATTATGTAATACTTGATCTTCCGTTGCATCTCCATGTACAAATAAAAGCTTTTCCTGCTCCAATATACTTTCATCTTTATCAACAACGACAAATGGAATATTCTTTTCTTGCAATTCATGTACAACTTGAAGCCCCACTCTACCGCAACCACATACTATAATATGATTTTTCAACTGCGCTATTTGTTTATCCATCTTCTTCCTCCGTACTGCATGAAATAAATTCCCTTCAATAATCATAGCTGCCACTACCCCAATTGCATACGTAACAATACCTACGCCAACAGGAATAATAAGAAGCGCAAATACTTTCCCCGCTTGCGTTACAGGAACGGCATCTCCGTATCCAACAGTCAATACAGTAATCATTGTCATCCAAAATGCTTGAAACAAACTAATCTCTTCAATCGTCATAAATCCTATCGTTCCTAGAATTACAACAAAAGTCATACATATAACTGCTATCCATAATTGCTTACGTGCATTCATACCGTGTTTCAACTCTTTTCTCTATCTACAATCTTTGCCAGTGGAAATAAAATACGTATATACTAGATACGGAATCTATGAAAGAGGTTGATATAATGAAGACATTTCTTTCCGCCTTACAATGGGCACTATTTATTTTAGCTGGAAGCCTTATTGTACCAATTAGTGTCGCAACTAGTTATGGTCTTGATGGTGCTGAAGCTATCGCATTCGTACAAAGAACGTTATTTGTTCTAGGTTTTGCTGGTCTCTTGCAAGCTATATTTGGGCATAAACTTCCTATTCAAGAAGGTCCTGCTGGCCTTTGGTGGGGAATTTTCTCCCTTTACGCAAGTTTAGGCGTCGTGCTATTTGGATCAAGCAATGAGACACTTAAAGTTCTTCAATATGCTTTCTTATTAAGCGGTATTATTTGTATTATTCTTAGCGTTTTTGGACTTATTGATAAACTTGTTCGCTATTTTACACCGACAGTCATTGGAACGTATTTATTTCTTCTTGTCGCGCAGCTTAGTGGCTCCTTCTTAAAGGGAATGTTTGGCCTTGATGGAAAACATACAGAAGTACAACCTAACGTATTTATTCTTTCACTCATTGTTATTTTACTATCCTTTTTCATCATGAAGTTACCTATTATTGGACAATATTCCGTTCTTTTCAGTATCGTATGCGGCTGGATACTATTCGCATGTTTCGGATTATCTAATCCAATAACACCAGTGACAGACATGATCCGTTTTCCATCCTTATTTGTTTTCGGAATGCCTCGTGTTGAATGGAACATGGTAATTACGGTCATTTTCGTTACACTCTTACTTCTAACAAATATGTTAGCAAGTATTCGCGTTGTACAAAAGGTTGTCTCTAAATATGAAGAAAACGCTGCATCAGATCGTTTTAAACAAGCTGGCATTATAACAGGAATCAACCAATTGCTAGGCGGCCTATTTTCAGCTATTGGGCCTGTCGCTATTTCTGGATCAGCAGGTTTTATTGCAACGACTAATATTTATAAACGTCTCCCGTTTATATTAGGGTCAAGCTTTATTATTGTCGTTAGTATATTTCCAAAGATTACTTCATTCTTTGCAGCAATCCCTGTTGCAGTTGGTTATGCCGCTATTTATCCTGTATTCGCAAGCATGATTGGCCTCGCCTTTCGAGAATACGAAACTGTCCAGGATAAAGAACGATTATTTAAAGTAGCCGGTCTTTCAATCTTTACAGGAGTCGGAGTTATGTTTGTTCCAGCAGGAGCATATTCCACACTTCCACCATTTCTAGCATCGTTTTTAAGTAATGGTCTCGTTCTTGGATCTGTAATGGCAATCTTGCTAGAAATACTATTTTCTCGTTCCACAGCAAAACAAATATCTTAAATTGGAAAACTTCCATTATTGCACTCTACCTTTAGAGTTGTTACGATAAAATCAAACTTTAATCATTGGGGTTTTATTTATCCCCAATGATTATTAACCAATATTATGAGCAACACACTCATAATAATTTATCTACTTCTTTTCAAAGAGGTTTGATGTCTTACTATTATTCCTCAACATCTTCATGAACATGTATTTTGATTTCAATTAAAGAAAGGAATTTTCTATATGACTTATAAAATGATTGTTTTAGATTTAGATGATACTTTATTACGTGATGACCATACTATTTCACCTCGTACGAAAGAAGCGTTAATGACTGCACAAGAGCAAGGTGTAAAGGTTGTACTTGCTTCTGGACGTCCAACATTCGCAATGCGTACAATCGCAAAAGAACTACATTTAGAAGAGTATGGTAGCTTCATTCTTTCATTTAACGGTGCAAAAATTATTAACTGTAAAACAGATGAAGAATTATTCAGTAGTACGTTATCTCCTGAAATCGTTCACAGTCTATACGATATTAGTAAAGAAGAAAACGTCTGGATCCACACATACATTGGTGACGATATTATTACTGAAAAAAACAACTCTTATACAGAAATTGAAGGTCAAATTACAGGTATGCCAATTGTAGAAGTACATAATCTGAAAGAAGCTGTACAACAACCAGTTGTAAAAGTATTAATGGTAGAAAATCCGGAACACTTACAAATAGTAGAATCAAAACTACAAAAACAACTAGAAGGCCAATTAAGCGTGATGCGTTCGAAACCATTCTTCTTAGAATTTACAGAAGCCGGTGTTACAAAAGGAACGAGCTTAAACAAACTGATTCAAAAGCTTGGCATTAAGCGTGAAGAAGTTATCGCAATGGGCGATAGCTATAACGACCAAGCAATGATTGAATTTGCTGGTCTTGGCGTTGCAATGGGCAATGCACCTGAGGATATTAAAGAAATTGCAAACTACGTAACAGATACAAATATGAACGATGGTGTTGCAAAAGTTGTAGAGAAATTCGTTTTAAAAACGGATGCACTTGTTTAATATTTTCATTCACAAAACCTATTTGAAGTCAAATACTTCAAATAGGTTTTTATTTAAATTCTCATGCTTTTGTGACTATATTTTGAACTTTGCACTATTCTCGTAGTGCAAACTTTCTTTTTGTATATAATGAAACAAAATAGACTATTTTATTTTGAAAAAGAATACAAATTTACTATATACAAGCATACGTTAAAGGAGGCTACTTTATGTTATCTACACCAATCGGACGATTAAGAGCAATTGGACTAGTTGAAGGTATTTCTTTCCTATTACTATTATTTGTAGCAATGCCATTGAAATATTTCGCAGGATTTGCAACAGCTGTTAAAATTACAGGCATGGCTCATGGTGTTCTATTTATTCTATTCATCTTTGCAGTAATTCAAGTAACAATCGTACACCGTAAATCAATTTTATGGGCACTTGGAGCATTCGTTTCATCAGTTATCCCATTTGGTACTTTTGTACTAGATGCAAAATTAAAGAACGAGCAACAATGATAATAAAAAGGTAGTTAACAACTGTTAACTACCTTTTCTATTTATAAATTTGGAATTTCCCAATCAATTTCTCTTTCGCCCATATTAGCTAAAATCGTATTTATTTTAGAATATGGCTTACTACCAAAGAAACCACGTCTTGCCGATAATGGGCTTGGATGTACAGATTCGATAATATGATGATTCGGATTCGTAATTAATTTCTTCTTCGCCTGCGCATGGCGCCCCCACAATATGAAAATAACTGGCTTTTCACGTTCGTTCAACAGTTCAATTACACGATCTGTGAAGTGCTCCCATCCTTTTCCCTTATGAGAATTTGCTTCGCCTTGACGAACTGTTAATACGGTATTTAGTAATAATACTCCTTGTTCCGCCCATTTTACTAAATAACCGTTATTCGGGATTTCATAACCATATTCATCTCGAAGTTCTTTATACATATTTAACAATGACGGTGGTGTTTTAACACCAGGTTGCACAGAAAAGCTTAAACCATGCGCTTGATTCGGTCCATGATATGGATCTTGCCCTAAAATGACAACCTTTGTATTTTCATAACTTGTATACTGAAGAGCGTTAAAAATATCTTCTACCTTCGGATAAACAACATGCGTGCTGTATTCTTCTATCAAAAAACTGGATAGAGTAAGATAATACTCTTTCTCGAATTCTGGTGCCAATAGTGGCTCCCAATCATTCTTTAAAACATTTTCCATACTGTCACTTCCTGTCTAATTAATTCACCATATCCTGTCTTGTAAATACTACGAACGAAATAACAAGAGAAACAACTGCCCAAACAGTTAAATTCATCAAAGAAAATCCCATCGATAAACCTTGTAATGCAGGTAATTTTCCTGATAAATAATCCGTTAATGATAAATTCACACTAAAAATATATTTGGCGCCTTCCCAAGATGTTGCGAACGAGCTTAAAATACCGCCTGCAATTAATGCAGCTAGCATAACGCCCATACCAGCTGGTGTATTACGAATTAAAACAGAGACCATAAATGATATAGTTCCGACAACGATAGCAACAAACCAGGCTAGTCCATACGCCATTAAGATGTATTGCCACTGCGGAATAAGATGCACAAAGTTCGTATTTAACGTTTCCTTATCAATGACGAATCCTGTTAAAACAGGTAAATTCCATCCCGAGTACCCAAATACAAGCCCTGATAATATGTAAGCAAACAAACCTACAAGAAACAGTATGAGCGAAATGAAAAATAACATCGTCACGTATTTACTAAGGAGTATTTTCCAGCGCCGAATCGGCCGCGTAAGTAACATCTTCATCGTCCCATCACTTCGTTCTCCTGAAACGATATCAATGGCGACAATCATTACGAGAAGCGGAATAAATAATGTAATTCCTTGTTCAATAAATGCTCTGACAAAAGTCGGTGCACCCGGTGCCATCGGATTAATATCATGATCTAAATAATATTGTTGTTGCTCAACTCTTACCTTTAACCAATCACGCCATTCTTCTGGCAACCTAGAATTGTTCAACCGGTTCTGAGAATCAACAATTTGCTGTTGCAATGAAACCTTCCAATCAGTTGTACCGAGTCTTTTTTGTGTCGTTTCTATTTCACGATACTGCGCATACACAAAAAGCGGGATCAAGATTGCTAAAATAAGCATGACAACAAAAATACGTTTCTTGCGGTAAATCTTTTCTGATTCATTTAAAACTAGATTCGCAAATTCACGCATGCTGCTCACCCCTTGTGAGTTCAATAAATAAATCTTCTAGCGTAAATACAAGCTCCTTAACGCTATGTACATCTATTTCATTTGCGACAAAGTGTTTATTCCAACTACTTATAGATGCAATATCCATGCGGCATAGTAATCGATCGCCTTCTACACTCACTTCCCTTACTTCTTCGGCCGCTTCTAGCATATCTTTCGCCTTAGAAATCGGTGTAACAATCCATTCTACACGATCACTTGCTGTTTTAATTAATTCTTCAACCTTGGCAACTGTTATCATCTTTCCTTTATGAATAATAGCAACGCGATCGCATATCATTTGCACTTCACTTAGCAAGTGGCTTGAAATAAACACGCTCATATTTTCTTCTTTTACAAGCTTATGTATAAATTCCCTAAGTTCTCTAATCCCTGCTGGATCTAAACCATTCGTTGGTTCATCTAATATGAGCAATTTCGGATTTCCAAGGAGCGCCTGCGCAATTCCAAGGCGTTGTTTCATACCAAGTGAGTACGTTTTTACCTTGTCATGAATTCTTTCATCTAAATGAACCATTTCAGCAATTTCAATAATACGTTCATCTGATATATCACCTAACATACGAGCAAATTGCTTTAAATTTTCCCATCCCGTTAAATATGTATACAACTCTGGGTTTTCAACGATACTCCCAATTTGACGCATCGCTTCTCTGAAATTTTCCTTAATCGAATAACCACCGATAGAAATCGTACCTTCTGTCGCCTTAATCAATCCGACTAACATTCGAATGGTAGTCGTCTTTCCAGCACCATTTGGTCCTAAGAACCCGAACACTTCTCCTTGCTTTACATCAAAGGAAATATTCTCTACAAGAGTCTTCTTTCCAATTACCTTCTTCAAGTCTCGTACGGAAAGTATCGTCGTCATTTTCCCCCTCCTTGTTCTAGTTTTAATTTACTTACAACATTTTGAACTAAACGTTCTGCCATATACGTATAACCTACTTCGTTCGGATGAAAATGATCAGAGTATAATAAATCTTTCCCGCGGTTTTGGAATAAATCAAATGTCGGTGTAATATACACATTTTTATCGTTTAGCGCTAATTTCTCTAAAGATGCATTCCAGTCCACAACAATGTTTGAAGACCCTTTTAAATCTTCTACATCTTCAAAAGGATTGTATAAACCAAGCCAAAAAATCGGACTATCTGTATTTAATTTACGAATTTCTTCTATAATTTTCTTTGCTTCATTTTGAAACGTCTCTGTGTCAGGACGATACGTCTCTAAATCTATTTTCCCAAGTGATTCCCAGCCTGGGAACAAATCATTTCCACCAATCGTTAACACAATTACATCTGCTTGCTTAATTGAATATTGAGCGCCATTACTTTCAATTTGTTTTAATAAATCGGGCATTTTTGCACCACTAACTGCTAAATTTGTTAATGCAATTTTTTGCTTATAATCTTTTTGTAAATCCTCTTTCATTCGCCCAACATAGCCAATTCCTTCTTTATCACCAACGCCACGCGTTAATGAATCACCTAAACTAACGATTTGTAACGTTCCCGTTTTCTTTTTCTCTTTTGCCACTACATCGGTCTTTTTAATTAAATTTGAAGCTTTCGGATTTAATACATCATTTACACCTGAAACAAAGCCATATGCAAATAAACAGAAAGATGCAATTGTAATGAGTAGAATTACTTTTACTACTTTTGATCTCATATCAAAACCCCTTTTAGCCCTCATAGATTGTCCATAATTATACCAAACGAAATTTTGAAAAGCGATTTTCACACCTTCTCAATTATGTCGTTTCTCTATCTATTAACTCTGGTAATAACTCTATATGCTTCACATCTAATTTCTCTTCATTAATCTTTTCATATAATAATTCAAACGCTTTTACTCCAACGTTTTTACTAGAATGCGAAATCGTCGTTATACCCAATATATCTGCCACCTCTTGATCATCACACCCGATAATCGTAATATCCTCTGGAATACGAATTCCTTGTTTTTTTGCTTCTGTAACCATCCCCGCTGCAATATGGTTACAAGATACAAGGAACGCTGTCGGTTTTACTGACATATGAGCCCATTCTCTAATTACATTGCGTCCATCTTCCACTGTAAAACAACCTTCAAATTTCCAGGTCTCTAACGGTGTTACGATACTCTGTTGAAGCGAATCTTCATACGCCTTCTTTCGTCTTTGGCTATTAACACTATTACTTCTTCCAATACAATATCCAATACGTGTATGACCGGCATCTATTAAGCTTTTCATCCCACGTGAAAATACTTTGTAGTAATCGATATGTACACTTGAAATGCATTTTGAATCTATTTCTTCACACATAACAATCGGGCCGAATTTCGTATATTCTTCAAGCTTCTCCTTACTATTTGTCCGAGAACAAATAATAACCCCATCAAGCTTTTTCATTTTTAACATATTCAAAATTTCTAGTTCTCTTTCTTCACTATAATTCGTCTGGCAAAGCATCATATTATAATTATTCTTTGCTGTCTCTTTTGATATCCCCTCGATAATAGCGCTATAATATTGATCATTTACGTGTGGCAATAAAACGCCAATTACATTCGTTTTTCCTTTCACTAAATGAATTGCATTCACGTTTTGCGTGTAATTTAATTCTTCTATAATCGCTAAAATTTCTTTTCGTTTCTGTTCATTTACGTACGGATGATTATTTAGTACACGTGAAACAGTTGAAACAGATACTCCAGCAAGTTCAGCAATCTTTCTTATATTTGTCATCTCATTTTCCCCTTTTCACAAAAATTCTCCCTTGACCTGGTAAGCTTTCCACAATATATCCTTTCCTAGCAAATACATTTAGAAAGGATATACAACTATGCTTCGATTCAAATTAGAATATATATTTTTCATTGGCGGTTTACTCATTCTTGCCATCGGTATTAATATGATGACGACAATTACTTCCTTTGGACTTAGCCCTTATGATTCCTTCTTTATTGCACTATATCAAAATTTTGGGATAAGTATTGGTTTTTGGATTTTCATGATTAACTTTGCCTTTACACTTATCGTACTCTTTTGGAATAAAAAACAAATTACAATCGGTACAATTGTAACGATGGTTCTTATTTCTCTTTTTGTTGATTGGATTGGTTCCATTACAACTATTATGGACGCTATCCGCTCTCTTCCAAAATATATAACACTTATTTGCGGAAATCTATTCGTTGGAGCTGGAATTGGTCTTTACGTCTCTACAAACCTTTGTGCAGCGCCTCAAGAAGCTTTCGTTTTAACGGTTGCCGAGAAGAAAAAATGGACGTTTAGAAGAACAGAGATTTCATTAGCCTTTTTATTTTTAACGTTAAGCTTTTTATTAGATGGACCTATCTATTTTGGAACAATCATCTTATCCTTTACAACAGGCTGGATTATCCAAGCATTTATTCAAGTTGGTACGCAGATTTTAAATAGAAAAGAGCCTATTAAGCAAGCTGCTTAATAGGCTCTTTCTGTTTTATGGTAAGAGATACTACTTAGCATCCCCTTCAATTCGATAGTTCGCTTTCAAACAATCTATTTCTTCATACCCTTGCAACGTATGTAGAATATAATCATAATCAGCAAGAGACGCACGATGCGTTACAATTACAATTTCAGCCTTTCCTTTCTCTTCAAGCGGCATTTGAATAATTTTCTCAAAGCTAACTCCGCGCTCAGAGAACAATGAAGTAATTTTTGCAAATACACCAATTTCGTCTTTTACATGCAGTCTTAAAAACTTTTTCACGACAATTTCGTCTGGCTCTTTTAATACTTTTTGATATTGTGGGACTACAGCACTATTTCCTGTTACCCCTAATCTAATATTTTGCATTACAGCAACTAAATCCGAAACAACAGCTGTAGCTGTCGGTAAACTTCCTGCGCCTGGTCCATAAAACATCGTTTCCCCAACTGCTTCACCGTACACATACACAGCGTTATATTCATTTTGTACTGCTGCAAGAGGATGTGTATTTGGAAGTAAAGTTGGTTCAACTGTAACCTCCAATTTTTCACCATCTCGTTTTGCAAGACCGATTAATTTAATTGTATAACCTAAGCTCTTACTGTATTCAATATCTTCCTCTGTAATAGAGGTAATACCTTTTACTTTCACATCTCCAAGCTCTACATTTGTAGAGAAACCGAGGGTAGCTAAAATCGTCATTTTTCTTGCTGCATCTAAACCTTCTACATCTGATGTTGGATCTGCTTCTGCAAATCCAAGTTGTTGGGCTTCTTTTAACACGTCGTTATATGCTCTCCCTTCGTCTGACATTTTCGTCAAAATAAAATTTGTTGTTCCATTTACAATTCCCATTACTTTCGTAATAAGATCTGAAGAAAGTCCTTCTACGATACTGCGTAAAATTGGAATTCCCCCTGCCACACTCGCCTCATAGAATAAATCAGCCTTATTATCTTTTGCTGTCGCTAATAATTCAGCTCCATGTAATGCCATTAAGTCTTTATTTGCAGTTACAACATGCTTTCCGCTTTTTAAAGCTTGTAAAATATATGATTTTGCATCATCAATGCCACCCATCACTTCAATAACAACATCAATATTTGGATTATCTAAAATTTCATTTGCATCTTGTGTTAATAGAGTAGAAGGTACCTCTATCTCTCTCTCTTTCTCAATGTTTTGCACTAATACTTTCGTTACCTTCACTGGACAACCTACTTGGTGTATGAGTCGTTCTTGATGATCCGTAATAATACGAACCACACCACTGCCAACTGTCCCAAGACCTAATAACCCAACTTGAATTTCTTTCATAGTACTGTCCACCCCTCAAAAATTGTGTTTAGATGAAATTATATGAGTAAAAAATCTGAAAAACAATATATTTTGAACATTCGGAAAAATAAAGGTTAATCTTTACAAGGAAAACGTTGCCACGTGTTACACAATCTTTCTTTACAATATATAAGGGGTTTCTTGATACACGTAATAATTCAACCAATTAGAAAACAATAAATTACCATGACTCCTCCACCTAACAAGCGGCTTTTCATCTGGATTATTATGTTTAAAATAGTTTTTTGGCACATTAATATTTAATCCCTTGTCACGATCTCGTTCGTATTCTTGTTTTAACGTCTCACAACTATATTCGCTATGTCCAAGGGCAAACACTTGCCTTCCTTCTGGCCCAATAACAAGGTGAACACCTGCTTCTTCAGAGTTTGCTAACAATGTTAATTCTTTCACTCCTCTAATATCATTCTCTCGTACTTCTGTATGACGAGAATGCGGAGCAAAAAACAATTCATCAAATCCTTGTAATAATTTCACATGTTGCTCGCAAACTTCATGTTCAAATACACCGAACACTTTTTCCTTAAGGGGATACTTTGGAACACCATAATGATAGTACAAGCCAGCCTGTGCCCCCCAGCAAATATGGAGCGTAGATGTTACATTCGTTTTTGAATACTCCATAATATGTTTAAGCTCTTCCCAATAATCTACCTCTTCAAAAGCAAGGGTCTCCACTGGCGCTCCTGTAATAATGAGCCCATCAAACTTTTCATTTTCAATATCACGAAACGTTTTATAAAAGCTTGTTAAATGTTCTTGCGTTACATTACGCGATAGATGTGATTCCATATGAAGCAAATGAACATCTAATTGTAACGGTGTGTTTCCAATTAAGCGAAGTAATTGCGCCTCTGTATCTTGTTTCGTTGGCATTAAATTTAATATAGCAATTTTTAAAGCACGTATATCTTGTGTTTCTGCCCGCTCCTTCGTCATTACAAAAATATTTTCTTTTTGCAACACTTTGCGAGCCGGTAAATCTTTATCAATTATGATCGGCATGTGTTTTGCCTCCAACTAGAGCTGCTTCCAAATCTGCAATAATATCAGAAACATCTTCTATACCAACCGATAAACGAATTAAATCAGATGTAACACCCGCTAAACGCTGATCTTCAGCATTTAATTGTCTATGCGTCGTACTAGCAGGATGTATAACGCAAGTTCGTGCATCAGCTACGTGCGTTACAAGAGTTGCTAGTTTTACATTTGCGATAAATTCTTTTGCTGCTTCTAATCCGCCTTTAATACCGAAAGTTAAAACACCACTAGCACCTTTTTTCAAGTACTGTTGTGCTAATGAGTAATTTTCATTACTATCTAAGCCTGGATAATTCACCCATTCAATACGTTCATGATTAGCAAGCCACTTAGCAACTGCAAGAGCATTTTCACTATGACGTTCCATTCGTAAATGCAATGTTTCTAAGCCAATATTGCTAATATATGCATTGAATGGGCTCATACAATTTCCATAATCTCTTAATAGCTGAACACGTGCTTTCACAATATACGCTGCTGCACCAAAGTTTTGAACGTAACTTACACCGTGATAACTTGGATCTGGTTCAACAAGTTCAGGATACTTTCCATTTGTCCAATCAAAGTTTCCACCGTCAATTACAATACCGCCTAAGGAGCTCGCATGCCCATCGATATACTTCGTCGTAGAATGAACAATAATATTTGCCCCATGTTCAAACGCCTGGCATAAATAAGGAGTTGCTAATGTATTATCAACGATAAAAGGTACCTCTAATTCTTTAGCGGCAGCTGAAAATTCTTTAAAATTTAAAACATTCATCGCTGGATTTCCTAACGATTCTGCATAGATAAGTTTCGTCTTGTCATTAGCAAGCGCCGTGATTTCATCTGCCGTTAAATTTGGATTAAAGAACGTAACATCAATGCCAAGCTTACGTAAACTCACCCCAAATAAATTAAACGTTCCCCCGTAAACAGTTGAAGAGCAAAGTAAATGATCCCCACTACTACAAATATTTAAAACTGCGAGCATAATAGCTGCTTGCCCAGAAGCCGTTGCAACAGCTCCTACACCGCCTTCTAAATCTGATAACTTCTGCTCAAATGCTGCTAAAGTAGGGTTTCCAATACGTGTATAAATATATCCTTCTGCCTCTAAGTTAAATAGAGCTGCTAAATCATCCGAAGTATCGTATTTATACGTTGTGCTTTGATAAAGTGGTAAAACACGTGGTTCACCATTCTTTGGCGTATAGCCACCTTGCACACAAATTGTTCCTTTTCCCCATGATTCTCCCATCTCTCATTCTCCTTTCTTTTATACAAAATAAAAAACTGCCCCTTTCCTGAAAACAAGAAAGGAGCAGTTTGAAAACACGCTCTAAAGGCTCTTTCTTATCTCTCAGGATACTACCTGCAGGATTTGGCACAATTCCGTTATACGGCTGTTGCCAAGGTTTCATCGGGCCTGTCCCTCCACCTTTTCTTGATAAGACTATGCAATTACCGTTGATTTTATAGCAATAATTTCCTAATGTCAAACGGTTTTTCTGAATGTTCTAAAATAATTGTTAACAGTTTCATATAAAGCAACAAAAGAAATATATTCTAGTCTATTTCAAAAAAGACCTTTAAAAACCTCAAATCAGTCTATAAAATTAAATAAGTAATTTAACCTATAAATTCAAATTCCCCAAAAGTTAGCCTACATGTTGAATAGGCCATCTTCTCAAAAAGATACTATATATATTCAATCCATTTTTCACTAGTATATTTCACTTTTTTCCCTACTAAGATTTACATAACGGAGGTATAACATGACAAATAAAAAAGATATGCATTACATACTTGCTCTATATGGCATTCTTCTAGGATCTATAGTAGGAGCTACAGTCTGGTTATTTTTAGTCACAATAAATATTGGAATCCACTTTATTTGGGGATACTTGCCTGAAGTTCTCTCTTTTCCCTCTTATTACACCCTTTGCGTAACAATAATTGGCGGGGTCCTTGTTGGTCTATCACAAAAACATTTCGGTACATACCCACGCCTTATGCCTGAAGTAATGGCTGAATATAAAAAAACTGGTCGAATCGAATATCGCTTTGTCCATCGGGCTACTTTAACAGCGATTATTGTTTTAATTTTCGGTGCTAGTCTTGGTCCAGAAGCCGCACTAGTTGGAATTATAGGCGGACTGTGCACATGGGTAGGGGATCGCTTTAAATTTGCCTTAAAGGGTATGAATGAGCTAACCGAGATCGGAATTGGCGCTACTTTAAGTGTCATTTTTAACGCACCATTATTCGGTTATTTAGCACCAAATGAAAATGAAGGGGAAGAAATTGCTGCTTTTTCTAAAGGAAAAAAAGCGATTGTATACTTAGCTACTACTTTCGCAGGTTTTTCTGTTTATTTACTACTGAGTAAACTTGATAATCGTGGATCCTTTATTGTTGATTTCGGAGAAGGTACACTTTCTTTCAATGAATGGATTGCATTTCTTCCACTTGCTAGTATCGGTGCTATAGTTGGTTTCTTTTATTTCAAGTTAGAATTCACATTAGAAAAGTTAATTCACCCTTTTAGAGAATACAAGCTGACACTCGGAATTATCGGTGGTATTTTATTAGGAATTGCGGGAACCTTTCTTCCGTACACATTATTTTCAGGGGAACATCAATTAAAAGAATTAGTTGTTGAATGGAGCCATTTATCTTTTTGGATACTACTTCTTTCAGGGATTTTAAAGTTGTGCATTACTGCCGTTTGTTTGAACACAGGGTGGCGAGGTGGACATATCTTCCCAATTATATTTTCTGGGTCAAGTATCGGATACGCTGTAGCATCTATTCTTCCTATAGATCCAGTAGCATCTGTTGCTATCGTAACGACAGCAATTTCGAGCTATGCGTTACGAAAGCCAATAGCTATTACATTGCTATTACTTATGTTTTTCCCGCTTAATTTACTATTGCCAATGCTTGGTGCAGCTGCTATTGGGAATGCCTTTCCACTCCCAAAACATAACGAAAATACAAATTAACAAAAATAGACAGTGTAGACGAAAGCTCCACTGTCTATTTTTTTATTACACATGCTGCTTTAATAACGCTTCTAACTCCTCAAAATTATGCACTTCATATGTCGGTATAATCCCACTATCATTTAACTTCCTTTCTGGATTAAACCAACAAGTATCAATTCCCGCTACATATCCACCTTTAATATCAGCGCTTAATGAATCCCCAATAATCAGCCCTTCTTCAGGTGCAAAGTTAGGAATCCGTTCAAAAACATAATCAAAATACTCTTTCATCGGTTTTTGAAAACCTGTATCTTCCGAAACAAAGACATCTTTAAATAATGAATGTAACCCTGCATTGCGCAAACGTTTATCTTGCGTCTTAGAAACACCATTTGTCACTATATACAATTCATACTCCCCTTGAATTTGATTTATAAATTCAAATGCACCTTGCATGAGTTGATTTCCTTCTTCTAAGTAGTTACGATAATTATTTTCGAATAATATTCCATTTACTTCTTCTCCATACTCTTTAAACAACAGAGAGAATCGTGTATTTACAACTTCATTGCGTGATAGTTCACCTTTTTCAAAAGCATCCCAAAGACCTTTATTTATTTTTTTATAACGAGCCTCTATCTCATCTGTTAAAGGGATTCCCTTCTCTTCAAAAAGTACCCGTAAAGCCACTTTTTCAGCCTTTTGGAAGTCTAGTAATGTATCATCTACATCAAATAACAATGTTTTATATTTTTTCATAAATTCATCACACTCTCTTTTCTACAAAAACAAATTTACATAAATCGTATCATTCCTTCTTGTAAAGATAATAGGAGATATCTCATACTATACATAGGGGTGAAAATATGAAAATCAGCAAAAATGAGGAAGAAATTTATCAATACATGCGAATCCATCAATTCCATACCCTATTTTCATTTCATGTCTTGCCATATGTAGAGCTGCATTCTTTTCAAACGAAAGAGATGATATGTAGTGAAGGAAATGCTCTCCCTTATCTCTATTACTTAATTTCTGGGAGAGCCAAAATATATATGAGTCATAAAAACGGGAAGGTTTCATTAATTAATTTTATTCAAGCACCATCTTTTATCGGGGAATTAGGATTAATAGGAGTAGAAAATATTACTAAGTCCGTTGAAGTACTAGAAGATTGTGTGTGTTTGGCACTTCCTCTTAAAGATTGTCAGCAACTTTTATTACAAGATGCAACGTTTTTACAGCACTTATGTAAATTTATTGGAGAAAAGACAATTACTCGCACTGAAAATTACGCAAAAAACTATAGTTATCCTTTTGAAAATCGATTAGCTGCTTTTATTTTATTAACAGAGCAAAATAATTGTTATATAGAAAAGCATACCGAGGCCTCGGAATATTTAAATGTCAGCTACCGTCATCTTTTATATGTATTAAATCAGTTTTGCCAACAAAATTATTTAAGAAAAGAAGGCCGAACATATTATATAAAAGATCGAAATACATTAGAAAAACTTGCTGATGAACTAAAAATATAAAAAAACAGCATTAACATATAAACGTTAATGCTGTTTTTTCGAGTGACGAGTATAATTTTAATTAAAATTTACTTGCTACTTTAGCTGCTTCTTCAAGACCTGCAGCAATAATTTCTTCTGCTTTATCTGGGAATTGGTTATGTCCTTCAATAACTACTGTTTCCATGTTTGTTGCGCCGAAGAAGCCCATCATACTTGCTACATATTTAACAGCCATTTCTACCTCAGCTGCTGGCCCTTCTGAATATACGCCGCCTCGTGCATTTAATAATGCAATCTTCTTATCTCCGATTAGGCCAACTGGACCCTCTGGCGTATATTTGAACGTTTTACCAGCACGGTTTAAATAATCAATATATGTGTGCAATACTGCTGGAATCGTTAAGTTCCATAATGGGAAGCCGAAAACAACTTTATCAGCTTCTAGGAATTGATTTAAATACTTATCAGCAACTGCTACTGCTTTTGCTTCTTCTTCTGTTAAATCAAATCCTTTACCTACCTTGAATGTACCATTGATCATGTCTACGCCTACGTATGGTAATTCTTCTTTATATAAATCAAGTTCTACTACTGTATCATTTGGGTGTGCTTCTTTATAGTTCACTAAAAATGCCTCATATAATTTTACACTAACTGCTTGTTCCGCTGGACGGTTATTTGCTTTAACGAATAAAACTGTTGCCATTATTTATTCCTCCTAGTACTCACTCTTATGTTGTTATATGCTTTCAAAAAAGGTATCCCTTGTAATTGTTGTTTTGTTGCTTACAAACATATTTTATCTTTATATAAAGACAATTTCGTCCTCACATAGACGTATTTTTCCATAAAAAAAGTCCACCTTCTAAAGGCGAACTTGGTCTTACGACTTTCGTCTTATACAATTCCATTTTTAACTGCATATAATGCCGCTTGCGTACGATCAGATAAATTCAACTTACTCAAAATGCTACTTACATGCGCCTTAACCGTCTTTTCTGTAATAACTAAAACAGATGCAATTTCCTTATTGCTCATCCCTTTCGCTAATAGCTGCAATACTTCATTTTCTCTCGCTGTTAGCACATCCACTTGAATAGAAGGTTCTTCTTCCTTTTCTTCTACAGGTAATGTTTGAGAGAGAAGAGCATTTGCTATATCCGGATGTAATTGAATATTACCTTTATATGCGCTTCGAATAGCCTCAACAAGCTGATCTGGTTCTACATCTTTTAAAATATACCCACTTGCTCCAGCCCTTAATGCAGGTAACACATGCGCCTGATCAGAAAAGCTAGTTAATACAATTACTTTCACATTTGGATACTCTTTTTTTATATATGCCGTCGCCTCAACACCATCCATTTCAGGCATATATAAATCCATTAATATAACATCGGGATTTGTTTCTCCTACTTTCACTAACGCTTCTTTCCCATTATTCGCTTCTCCAACTAACTCTAAATCTTCCTGTGTACTTAAGAAAAATGCTAATCCTTTTAAAACGACTGTATGATCATCAACTAACAATACTTTTATTTTCACAAACTTCCCTCATTTTCACATCATAATGGTACATTTACTTTTACGCTCGTTCGTTTATTACTACTTACAATTTTAATTGTTCCACCAACTAATTCTACTCTTTCACGCATCGTAGTCATACCTAGTGATTTCTTTTCTTTTATATTCTTTTCCACAAAGCCCTTTCCTTGATCAACTATTTCTAATGATACATTTTTCTCATTCACTGTAAAATAAATCGTCGCTTCTTTTACACCTGCATGCTTACTTACATTGTTCAGTGCTTCTTGGCCTATGCGCCACAAAGCTTCTTCTACTACACGAGGTAAATCACGAACACCCGTAACTTGCTCCCTAATTTTCAGTCCCAAATTTTCACCGTACTGCTTTAGAGCTGGCAATAATCCTTTTTCTAATCCTGCCGGACGAAGCTGCCAAATTAATGTCCTCATTTCTTTCAAAGCTCCTTGCGCAAGTTCACGCATCTCATGCAAAGATTGATCTACCTTTTCATTTTTACCTTTTAAAACTGCCTCGGCGCCTTTTGTCATGAAGGTTAATGAAAATAATTTTTGCGAAACAGAATCATGTAAATCTCTTGCTAACCGATTTCTTTCTTCCATTCGTACAAGTTCACGGCGCTGCTCGTTTAACCTCAAATTCTCTATTATTAACGAAACATGGTTCGATAATGCTTGAATTACATCTATTGTATTAGCATCAAACTCTCCATTATTCAAACTAACACATAAAACACCAAATATATGGCTTTGAATATGTATTGGTGTAGCAATAACAGCTCGATTTAGATGTACATTATGTCCTATTTGATGTTTTATTAGAACTGGTTCATCTTGTTCTAACGCCTTCTTGGCCGCCTCTTTTACATCCTCTTGTAACTCTTCCTGAACGTAAGACGCTCGCAGAGATAATTCTTTTTCCTCCCTAATAAAAAGCGCTACTTGATTCCATTGAAATACTTCACCTACGTGATTTACCACCTTTTCAGGTAGTACATTAAACTTATGAATCATTTTTAAATCTTGAATGAAACGCTCTAATTTCACATAATAATGTGCTCTTCTCTTTTCATTTTCATATAATTTTGTTCGCTTTAAAGCCGTACCAATTTGGAAGGCAACCGATTGGAGTAATACTAATTCTTCTTCTGAAAAATGTGTTTTACCCGGACTTGCAACATTTAACACCCCAAATTTTTCTCCCCCAGCTTTTAAAGGAACCGTAGCATGATGAAGAATGCCCTCCGTATCCCCCCAATTATATTCAATTGCATTATTAATTCTTTTACATTCAATAATATTAACGGCTCTCTCTAATTTTCCATCTACAAAACCTCGTAAACACCAACATTCACCTTCGCACATCGGGCGTTTATTTTTATATGTAAGTGCCTCTGGTAATTGATAATCAATTAACTTCGTATACTTCCCATTTTCATCCGCAAGAAAAATCCATCCTGTCGTTAAACCTGTTACACTTAGCAATTTCTCGAGGACAGCTTGCAATACATGATATGTATCATTTGATGTATTTAATGTTTCTGCAATTTCCTTTAATATAACTAATTCATTCGTACGATTATCTCGAAACATACTCATTCTCCTGCATACAAGATTTTAAATAGCTCTTAAAATAAATCATCTACTTTTCACTTTGTACTTATTCGTAACATTGATATAATGGTGAAAACATAGTTTTCATTATATCACTCGAGGGGGCTTTCATAATGACATTAAATAAAGCACTTACTATCGCTGGTTCTGACACAAGTGGCGGTGCTGGTATACAAGCAGATTTAAAAACATTCCAAGAACTGGGCGTATACGGAATGACATCTCTTACAACAATCGTAACGATGGATCCACATAACGGTTGGGCACATAACGTATTTCCAATCCCAGCTTCTACATTAAAACCACAATTAGAAACAACAATTGAAGGTGTTGGCGTAGACGCTTTAAAAACAGGTATGCTTGGATCAGTAGAAATTATTGAAATGGTTGCAGAAACAATCGAAAAGCACAATTTCAAAAATGTAGTAGTTGACCCTGTTATGGTATGTAAAGGTGCAGATGAAGCATTACACCCTGAAACGAACGATTGCTTACGTGACGTTCTTGTGCCAAAGGCATTAGTTGTAACGCCAAACTTATTTGAAGCTTACCAATTAAGCGGTGTGAAAATTAATTCTCTTGAGGACATGAAAGAAGCAGCGAAGAAAATCCACGCTTTAGGTGCCAAATACGTACTAATTAAAGGCGGAAGCAAACTTGGTACGGAAACTGCAATCGACGTCCTATATGATGGAGAAACATTCGATCTTTTAGAATCAGAAAAAATTGATACTACAAATACACACGGCGCAGGTTGCACATATTCTGCTGCAATTACAGCAGAACTTGCAAAAGGAAAACCTGTGAAAGAAGCAGTAAAAACTGCTAAAGAATTCATCACAGCTGCTATTCGTTACTCATTCAAAATTAACGAATACGTAGGTCCAACTCACCATGGTGCATATCGTAAATTCGTTGTATCAAAAGAACTTGTCTAATATATAAATAAAAACACTCACAAGGTTCATACATTGCCTCTGTGAGTGTTTTTTATAAGCTTTATGTCTTCCGGTCATCTTATCTTTAAGATGCAGAGCTGACCTTATTTCTACCATTTCGTTTCGAGTAGTATAACGCATCATCCGCCGCTTGAATAAATTGCTCTGATGCCCCTTCATACTCTGAAACCCCTACCGAAACTGTAATTTTTATTTTTGTTCCATCTAACAATTCAAATGAATGTTTTTCAACAGCTATACGAGTTTGTTCCCCAACATGAATTCCATAAGCTATTCCTTTCCTTGGTATCAAAAGCGCAAACTCCTCTCCACCCTTTCGAAAAACCAAATCCGGAAATGCTGACATTTCTCGCAAAATATGCCCTACTTGTTTTAACACTTCGTCTCCCGCTGGGTGCCCATACGTATCATTTACATGCTTAAAATGGTCAATATCTATAAGTAGTAAACAAAGTGAATCATTTTTCAAGTGTTTATTACTAATATGACGATTCATCTCTAAATCAAACTGTCTTACGTTTCCTAGACCTGTCAATGCATCTATCGTTGCGTATTGTTTCATCGTTTGAAATAGCTCATTGGATTGTAAAACATAATTTGCACTTATGAATGTTATGTAACCTGTAATAATACTAGAAATTAAATATAATCCCACTATGTGGATCTCTTTAATTAACCATATATATAACGCTGGGATTAGAATAGATAAAATATATGCGTGTAACCATACCCACTTTTCCCCTAAAGAAAGCTTCATACGCGAAATAAAGATACTCCCTATTCCTATCGCAATGATTGTATAAAAGGCCACTTGAGAAGCTAATGAATAATCCATAAACAACAGTCTAGTTACTAAAATCATAATAATTGTTATGGTACTCGCTATCGGCCCTCCAATAATAACAGCTAGAATAACAGCTAAGTAGCGTAAATCCAATAGGATGGTACCAACACGAACACCGAAATACATTAGTAATATACCTAGTATCCCAGTAAAAATGCCTACTACACATTTCTGCCCAAAAGAGAATCCTTCTTTTAACGGCTTATCTCTTAAAAGCTGACCTCCAACAAAAATAAAGGAAAGAATAATTGTTGTATTTACAAATAAGTCCTTTAACATAAAATGATCTCCTTACTTTTCTATCTATCCCTTTCCTTACTTTATTGTATACGAAATCCCTATAATTCCCAAAGTTTTTATTTATTTTTTGCTGTTCCACGTGAAACAGCAAAAAAATAAAAAGGGCGAAAACTCGCCCTTTTTCATTAACAACAGCGTGATATTTTTCCACCCTTTGCGTTAAATCTTGCTTCTTGTGCCTCAGCAAAAAATTGTTTTTGACATAAAACCTCTTCTCCAGGATGATGCTTTTTCATATGCTCCACATATACTTCATAACTTGGTACCCCAACGAGCAAACTAATAAAGCGTTTTCTTTCCCTCCATACTTGCCACAGCTTTTTAAGCATAGTTCCTCGACTCACTTTCATCTCTCGGAATATATGGTGCCTCCTTTAACGGCATTGGCTTATTTCTTAATACTTGTATCCAAATTCGAAGTGCTGAAATTAACACAGCGATTACAACTATCATAAAAATCCCACAAAGCGCTGCATCAATATAATCATTGAAAATAATTTGCTTCATTTGAGCGACATTTTTAGCTGGCGCTAACACTTTTCCCTCATCTAATGCTCTCTGAAATACCTTTGCATGCGATAGAAATCCAATTTTAGGATTTTCATGAAATAGCTTTTGATACCCCGCCGTCATTGTTACAATCAGCAACCCGACAGTTGGAATAAGTGTTACCCAAACGTACGCCTTTTTTCCCATTTTGAACAAAATTGTCGTTCCAAGTAATAATGCAATACCTGCTAGCATTTGATTTGCAATACCGAAAAGTGGCCATAATGTATTAATTCCACCGAGCGGATCTATTACCCCTTGGTATAAGAAATATCCCCACCCTAATACACATAATGTTGTAGCGATTACATTCGCTAATGTAGAATCCGTTTTCCCAAATGGCTTATATACATGCCCTAAAATATCTTGAATCATAAATCGGCCGACACGCGTTCCGGCATCAATCGTTGTTAAAATAAATAGGGCTTCAAAGAGAATCGCAAAATGATACCAAAATGCCATCATGGCCGTTCCACCTATTACTTGTGAGAAAATATATGCCATACCTATCGCTAATGTTGGCGCACCACCTGTACGTGATAAAATCGTTTGCTCTCCAACATTTACAGCGAGATCTTTTAGTTCATTTGGTGTAATAGCAAATCCCCATGAGGAAATAACTTGAGCTGCCTGCGAGACATCTGTACCGATAAGTGCTGCGGGACTATTAATTGCAAAATACGTTCCCGGTGTTAATACACAAGCTGCAATCATCGCCATCGCTGCTACAAACGACTCCATTAACATTGCTCCATAACCGATTGGCTGTGCGTGTCCCTCTTGCTCAATCATCTTCGGCGTCGTACCTGATGAAACAAGAGCATGGAATCCAGACACTGCACCGCAAGCAATAGTAATAAATAAGAATGGGAATAAGTTTCCAGAGAACACAGGACCAGTTCCATCAATAAATTTCGAAACTGCTGGCATTTGTAAATCTGGTGCTACAATTAAGATACCGATTGCTAACCCTACAATTGTTCCAACTTTTAAAAATGTACTTAAATAATCACGTGGTGCTAAAAGCATCCAAACTGGTAATGCAGATGCAATAAATCCATATACAATAAGCATAATAGCAATTGTTTCACCACTAAATGTGAACATACTTGCAAGTGTTGGATTTTCTGCTACATACTGTCCTCCAACAAGAGATAAAATAAGTAGGATAATACCGATTACTGATCCTTCTCCAACACGACCAGGCCTAATATAGCGCATATAAACTCCCATTAAAATAGCGATAGGAATCGTTGCTGCTATCGTAAACATTCCCCAAGGACTTCCGATTAGTGCCTTTACTACGACCAACGCTAATACTGCTAATAAAATAATCATAATTCCTAAAATACCTATCATTGCAATTAGTCCTGTAACAGGTCCAATCTCATCTTTAATCATTTCTCCTAACGATTTACCATTACGTCTCATTGAAGCAAATAAAATAACAAAATCTTGGACAGCCCCCGCAACAACTACCCCAACAATAATCCAAATGGTCCCTGGTAAATACCCCATTTGTGCCGCTAAAATCGGTCCTACTAAAGGTCCCGCTCCAGCAATCGCTGCAAAGTGATGTCCAAACAATACCCACTTATTTGTTGGAACATAGTCTTTCCCATCATTTAATGTATGGGCTGGTGTTTGCCGATTATCATCTAAATTAAAAACCTTTCTCGCTATAAATCTACTATAAAAGCGATAAGCAACTGCATATACACATACGGCAGCTACTAAGAGCCATACAGCATTAATGGTTTCACCTTGTGATAAAGCTATTACCCCAAAAGCACCTGCTCCTACTGCTGTAATAACGCCCCAAAGTAAGATCGATTTCAATGTCTTCACATACAATTCCCCCAATACTATTTCTTAGTGGAGATTGTACTAAATTTTCTGAATATTTAACTTGAATCCTCCCTATCATGAAGGATTTTCAGTTTATCATGTTAAAATACTCTCATTATCTACTATAATTCAATGTTATTTCGAAGGCGTTTTACATAATTACGACTGACTGGAATCGGTTGCTCATCATACCTATCTAAATACAAATTATACGTGCCATTATAATAAGGTTTCAGTTCTTTTACATATGACATATTAATTAAATAGCTTTTATGTACACGTAAAAAATCATATGCATTTAGCTTATTTTCTAATTCCTGAAGTGTATATGTTGAAATATACTGATTATTCGTTGTGTAAATTGAAACAGTTTTATTTTCTTTATTTTTACTTACATATACGATATCTTCTGGAAGAATATATCGTATGCCCTCTTGACTTTCTATCGGTAGTTTCCGCAAATAACTCTTTGCTTTCTCACCTTGTTCTTTACCTATTTTATATAAAAGAAATTGTAAATCTTCTTCACGAAATGGTCGTAATAAATAATAAAATGCTTGGAAACGAAAAGCTGTAATAGATTCTTCTATGTTTTCACCTACAAAAATAAATTTTGTATAGCAATTTATTTCTCGTAATAAACTTGCATATTCAAAACCAGTACCATCTAGTAATTTGGAACTTAAAAAAACAAAGTCTGGTATATGTTTTTTCATCATAAATAAAGATTCTGTTCCTGTCTTTGCTTCAAAACATTCTACATTTCTCATATTTTCAGTGAAATTTTCAGCTAACTCTCTTCTCTCTTCTGCCTCTTCCATAATCAGTAAAATTTTCATTTCTTCAACCACCTAATTCTTTGTCCATATGTCCTGTTGTATACATTCGCTTTTATAAGAAATAATCCCTTTTTCTTACTATACCATTATTTATCTAAAAAAACAGAAAAAAGGAAACCACTTCGGTTTCCTCTCCCCCTTTATCCCGTACTAACTGCCTATAAAGAGCCGAGTAGTGTAGGATGATAAACGATCCAGGATACGTTTAAATTTTCACTTTATACTAATTCTCGTTGCTTCGTTTCCTGTCCAAGTATTATTACAGCGAATACACCAATTAAAATTGATCCACAGAAAATCGTAAATATTAATGATAGTGAAGCTTCTGAGGCAACTAAATATCCCACTAATAGTGGCCCAAGAATACCACCAATACGACCAAATGCTGCTGCCATTCCTGCACCTGTACCACGAATAACCGTTGGATACTGCTCAGGTGTATAGGCGTATAATGCTCCCCAAGCACCTAAGTTAAAGAAGGATAGTAACATACCTGCCACGATTAATACTGTTAATGAATCCGCAACCCCAAACAAATAAGCACTGCAAGCTGTCCCGATTAAATACGTAACCAAAACAAATTTACGACCGAGACGTTCAATAAACCAAGCAGCTGTGAAATATCCTGGAAGTTGAGCTAATGTCATAATAAGTACGTATTGGAAACTTTTTATTAAACTAAATCCTTTTAGCACCATTACACTCGGTAACCAAAGGAACATTCCATAATAGGAAAAAACAACACAAAACCATAGAATCCATAGCATAATTGTTGCTTTACGATATTCCCCAGACCAAACTGATTTTATATTTTCAATAACAGATGGCCTTTTTTCAACTTTTTGGAACCTTGGGGAATCCGGTAAATTCCATCTTAAATATAAAGCATATAATGCTGGAACTGCACTCAATACCATCGCAACTTCCCAACCATATTTAGGAATAACAAAATACGAGATAAGAGCTGCAATTAGCCATCCACCTGCCCAAAAACTTTCTAATAAAACAACAATTTTCCCACGCTCATGCGCTTCAACACTCTCTGATACTAGTGTAGAGGCAACCGGAAGCTCTCCGCCAAGCCCCATACCAATTAAAAAGCGTAAAACGAGAAACATCGCAAGTGTTGTTGTTAATGCAGTTAAACCACTACCGATAGAAAATAATAATAATGTAATAATAAAGACTGATTTTCGCCCTATTTTATCTGATAGTATCCCAAAAATAAGCGCTCCTACTGCCATACCGATTGAGTTAATACTGCCTATCCAGCCCATTTCTTGCGTACTTAATCCCCAATCCTTTTGCAAGGCTACCATTACAAATGAAAGCATTCCAACATCCATTGCATCAAATAGCCATCCAAGCCCAGCTATACCAAGTAGTTTGCGCTTCGAAATTTCTTTTACCTTGCCCACTAGAAGTCCTCCTCACACAGGTGTCTTTACACATAATTTTACACGTGTGAATTGTATAAGTAAAATACTTTTGTGTAAAAAATTCTCCTTCATCATTCCCAAAAAGTAAAACGTCTATCCCGATTGGTGAGAGCTAATAATCAGTGGGGATGCCTCATTGATTAAAGTTTCAATTTATTAAAAATGAACAAATAAAAAAAGCAGCGATATTTCGCTACTTTTTCGAACGCATTACTTCTTTTAAAAATTCCGCTAATACTAACTGACGACGCCAGCGTGTTGGATTACTGCATAATCTATAAAACCACTCTAAATGAATCGCTTGAATCCATTTTGGTGCACGTTTTACCTCTCCAGCCCATACGTCTAAACTTCCACCCACTCCAACAGCCATTTTCGTTTCTAAACGATGCTTATTGTTTTGGATAAAGTTCTCTTGTCTCGGGAAACCAAGTGCAACAAGTAATAAATCTGGTTTTGCTTCTTGAATGCGAGAAATAATATTCTCTTCGTCTTCTTGTTTAAAATAACCATCTTGTATACCGGCGATGGATACAGCTGAATATGTCTTTGTTAAATGATCTGCTGCAGCTTGTACAACATGCGGCTTTGCACCTAATAAGAAAACAGATACCGGCTTACTATCTTCTGATAACTTCGCAAGTAAATTACACATTAAATCAAAACCTGCTACACGTTCTTTTAAAGGTGTACCAAGCATCCCGCTTGCCTTTACAACCCCAATACCATCAGGTGTAATTAAATCTGTATTCAATAATGTTTGATAGAACTTTTCATCCTTTTTTGCGCACATAACAATTTCAGGGTTTGCTGTTACTACCTGAAACGTATGAATTCGCTCCGCTTCTAGTTGTTCTTTTAAATATTGGACCGTTTCATCCATTGTCATTGTAGAAAAAGGAACGCCTAGAATATCAACTGTTTGTACTGCCATAGTTAACTATCCTCTCTATCATTACAAGTTTTTCGCTATTAATTGCTTATATGTTTCCTTTGTATCTTCATATAGTTTTTGAAGTGAGAAGTTCATAGTAGCATGCTCATAAATATGTTTACCCATTGCTGCTAACTCTCCAGTTTTCCACTTATCATACGCTTCTTCTAAAGCTAATGCTAATGCCTTTCCATCACCTGTTGGCACAATCCATCCGTAAGTTTCATCTACGATTAATGGTTCAATTTCTCCAGCCCTAGTCACAATTGATGGTACGCGTTGATTTGCCGCTTCTAATAAAACTAGTGGGAACCCTTCACTATGGGAAGTTAATAAATTTACATGTGACGACGCAAATAATTGTTTTACATCTTGACGATGTCCTAAAAACTCTACTTTATCGTTAATCCCTTTTTCAGTAGCTAATGACTTTAGATTTTCTTCTAATGGGCCATCGCCAACTAATAATACTTTAATTTTCTCTAATTTTGTTTGTTGTAACGCATCGAATAAAACTTCATGTCCTTTGACAGGATGTAATCGTGCTACTTGGATTGCCGTAAATACATCTTCATCAATATTGAACATTTCTTTTTTATTATAGCCTTCTGCTTTTTCCTTATCGTATTCAATTCCATTATAAATAACATGCATCTTGTCATTTGAAATGCCTAATGCTGCCAAGCTTTTTTTCAATCTATTTGTTACAACGAAAAATAAGTCTATATTTTTTAAGGCTTTCAAATTTAATTTCGTAAAAATCCAACCTTTTAAGCCCTGTTTAGTAAAGTCTTGAAATGGATCACTATGAATAGTCGTTACCCATTTTGCCTTTATTCTCTTTTTCATTAAAGAAACATAGAAATTAGCCCTAGGACCATGTGTATGAACTACATCAAATTTTTCTTTATTAATAAATTCACTTATATTCTTTAAAATGGATAAATCATAGCGCGATTTTTGTGAAAACACATGGACTTTTATCCCTAACTCCCTTGCTTCCTTCGCAACAATTCCATCTTCAAATACTGCTAATTCTACTTCACCAGTTGGAAACTGATCGAGAAGTGAAATAATATGTGTTTTCCCTCCCCCATCTTCTGCTCCTGCATTCATATGCAATATTCTCATATTTTTTCCTCCTTTAAATCCTTGCTGCGTTTCCATCTATTTTTATTTTACTGTACTAAAAAATAAAAGCTAACAAAAGTTAGCTTTTATTTTTATCATTCAATTTCTAGGTCTACTATTAGATAAGCTAACACCACTACAAAGTAAATCCCAACTCCTGGTGCTGTTAAAATATGTCCTGCAATATAAGCAATACCTAACGCTAACAATAAGCTTGCTGAAATCATTCCATATTTTATATTAAATATGTCCTTAAATCTCGTAGCAAATGCTAGTAGAATTCTTAGCCCGTAATAAATAAATGGAATCATTAGTAATACAAAGCCAATAATCCCGAAATCATAAAACCAATCATGGAAGTCCATTTCAATTAGTTTTGGATCTGGCTGCTTTTGTTCATTGTATTTAAAGTTACCTGCATAACCCATTCCTAATAACTTTTGTGACATTGGCGCTTCTTTAAAGAACTGCTTATGTCTTTCTTCATATACTTGACGTCCACTGAAAATAAGATTTTCTTGATTTTCTTTCTTTTGCTCTTTCTCAAGCTCTTTCTTAACTTCCTCTTCTATCTTCGCCTTTTCTTCTGGCTTTTCAACTTTATGATGATTTTCTTCTTTTGCTTTAAGTTCTTGCTCTTTTTTCAGCTTCTCTTTAATTTCTTTTTCTTTTTGACCTTGCTGTGCCACATTTTGCTCTGATAAATAATTATTGTGAATACCCATATTTTGTGCTAATGGTGTTTGTTTAAACGTCCCAACTACACCAGCTAATAGGACCATAGCAATTACTGCATTAAGCGCAAGGGATTTTTTGTTCGGATTTTTTCTATCAAATAATAATTGTAGTACAATGATTCCGATTGCTGCCGCTAACGTAGCACCAATTGAGCCCATTCCAACTTTTGTACCGACTTGAATTAGCGAATAAATCATTAAAAGTGATGGAATCCAATATAAAATGTGTTTCCAGCTCTTTGTTTTTTGAATAGAATATAGTACCACAATAGGGAAAATAATAGCTAAGATTGAACCTAGTTCATTCCCTGCATAGAACCAACCTCGAGAACCAACCTTCATCCATTCATAACTACCAAAGTCAGTAGATGTTGAAATAGAAATAACCATAATTGCGTTAATGATTAATGTAGAATATACAATACTATTTCGAACCTTATCACTAATATTAACTGTCTTTTTCAATGATTTTAAAGCTAAAATGTATGATCCCAGCATGATATATATATATAATGCTTTCGCAACGAATTTAACTTCTTCACTAAGTACAATAGGATTTTTAACTAGTTTGTTATTAATAAACCCTATCCCTAAAACTCCGGCTAATAATATAAGATAAATTAAAAACTTTCTATTTTCCTTCTCTTTTGCCTGAATTAAAATGTAAATACCACCAACAGCCATAATAAGGAATCTTACTAAAATTCCAACGGTAGCATTTGACTTTAATAAAGTTATGCTAAGAGACGTTAATAAATCTAAAACAGGCTGTAAAATAATAAAAAAGAGCAAAAAATGCTCAAATCTAACCCTAGCTTGATTTGCTAACATTCCAAGACCTCCATACAAAATCTTAACATTATCTTTTAATCATAATTTTTTATCATTCAAACACACCTAGCAATTATAACATAACTCATATTCAAATCGAGAACTATTTTTCCAGCTAAAACTAGCCAGGACAAGTATTAATAAGTAATAAAAATCATCGTCCTTTAGCTATACTCCCCTATTTTTACAAAATCTATCTAACAACCATCCCCTTATTTTTGTCAGTATATACATATTTTTTTATCATTTTATACAAATATAAATATCTCACCTCTAATTGTAATATTTTACCAAATTAACAACATCAAAAAATGTAAAATTAATCTTTTCATATCTTTTTCAGATTACTTTATGGTTATTTTCCAAACATTTTCAAACGCTTTCTTTATGAATTTTATCCGTTTTTCTACATGTAGCGAAAAGTAATTGTTATTTCCAATACTTTAGTGTATATTTTTTCTCTGGAACATCTTTAAGAGGAAGGGATTAAGGCCATGTTATTAATCGATATATTTACGTTTCTTGGCATTATCGCCGCTGCCATTTCTGGTACATTAGTTGGTTTAAAAAAAGATTTAGATTTATTTGGTGTCCTTTGTTTAGCTGTAGCCACTGCGCTCGGCGGCGGTATTATTCGTGATATCATGATTGGTAACCTGCCCCCTGTCGCATTTGTAAAACCCATTTACTTTTTCGTAAGTGTATTATCAGCATTATTTACTTGTATGTTTTTTGAGCGTATCAATAAACTTCAAGTCGTTATTATGCTTTCTGATGCTGTTGGCTTAGGCGTTTTTACAGCTATTGGTGCAAATGCGGCAATGTCACATCATGTTGACGCCTCATTTCTAGTTGTTTCAATGGGAGTCATTACAGGTATTGGAGGCGGTATTTTGCGTGACATTTGTGCTCAAGATATCCCTTACGTATTCCGAAAAGAGATTTACGCAATCGCTTCTATCTTAGGAGCAATTAGCTTCCTAATCACACACGCTATGGGGGCGCACGTATTAGCTTTCTATGTTTGTTTATTAGTAACATTCGTTATTCGTGTCGTCACTGTAATATATAATGTGCATTTCCCTGTTTTCTTTAAAACACATGCTAAAATTAATAAAGGCCATTAAGAGAATTCTAGATAGAATTCTCTTAATTTATATACTATTCAACGAACTAATATAGAGTAATTATATATAAGCATATATAATTACTCTATATTAGTTTTAAAATTGAAAACGTTTTATATACAGGGGGAAGAATGATGCTTGGGGTTTTCAAAAAAAATATTAATAAAACAAATGCCAGTATAATCGAATTAAGTAAGAACCAACAAATAACTTTTAATGTACCTACTAATTCTGAATTAAAAATTCAAATGGATATGCTACATATTTCAAAAGAAGATTTACAAGTTGTAAAAGTACTACAGCCTTTTATTTATGCAGAAATTGATTGGATTACTGAAAAATTCTATGCCAACATTACAAAACAACCTAATTTAATTACTATTATTGAGCGTTACAGCTCTATTCCAAAACTAAAACAAACTTTAAAAACACATATTAAAGAATTATTCAGCGGCAATATGCATGAAGATTTTATTGAACAGCGTGTTAGGATTGCCAAAAGGCATGTACAAATTGGTTTACATCGAAAATGGTATACTGCTGCTTATCAAGAATTATTCCGCTCTATCATGAAGATTTTGCAAACAAAAATAACGACAATCGATGATTTTTCATATTCTATAAATGTTATAAATAAATTATTCACTCTTGAACAAGAACTTGTTCTTGCAGCTTATGAATCTGAATATGAAAGAATGCAAAAAGAGCATGAGAAAGAAAAAGAATTAACTGCTATGACAATTACGCATATCGCAACAGAACTAGCTGCTGTATCTGAAAAAACAAGCTCTTCTATTCAAAAACTAACCGCCAAATCTGAAACTATTGTAGAGATTGCTAAAACAGGTACATCATTAGCTACAACATCTGAAGAAAAAGCGAATAAAGGGAAAGAACAATTAAACCAGCAAAACAAACGAATGGGATCTATTCAAATGAATATGGAAACGATTATTACAGATACTCATGAACTTCTCAATATTTCTAACAAAATTAATGAAATCATAGATATTGTTAAATCGATTGCGGAGCAAACAAATTTACTCGCACTAAATGCTGCTATTGAGTCGGCACGTGCTGGAGAATTTGGGAAAGGGTTTTCTGTTGTTGCTGGCGAAATCCGAAAATTATCAGAGCAAACGAAAGAATCTATATTTAACGTTACAAAGCTCGTCGAAAAAACAAATGAACAAATTACTCGTGTCTCGTCTTCTGTGAAACAAATTAGCTCTCTCGTATCGGAAGGAACAGATAGTATGTCGGCAACAGATCGATACTTCCAAGAAATCGTAAAAGATATGTCTAACTCAAAAGAACAGAATAAGAAAATTGAACACGAACTACAAGCTATTTCACAAGTAATGAAAGGAATTCAAGATGATTCCTCACAAATGGCTCTAACAGCCGATAATTTGCAACTAGAACTAAATCGATAAGATGAAATTTAGTAGTCAAGCATACTTTTCATCTGTACTAACTACTAAATTTCATCTTCCATCAAAAAAAGAATCCAGAATGGATTCTTTTTATTTTCTGAAAAATATTTTTTGACAATACACATAACTCATATAAACACCAAAGCTCTGCAAAATAAACAATGCTGGCATAATTACATTGTAATATGCCATATCTACTTGGAAGAGCTTTAACAATACGTATCCACTAATTAAAAATAAGAACAACATATATCCCTCATTTTGTTGTTTCTTAATAAGGAAGTGTAATAGAGCTATAGTCATAAACAATGTTACGGCTATATATATCAGTTTTTCATATTTGAAAAGAATAGAATTTATCCCCTCATCTGAAAACTGATTTATCATCGGTTCTAAAAGTTTAAATCTTTCTCCCTCAATCTCTTTTAACTTTTGATCAATATGCTCTGTTACACTTTGATTTTTCGATATTTTTTCTTCATGTTGCGTTTTTCCAATTAAAACAGATTGAACATACGTCTCATTCGCAATCGTATATTGTGACATTCCCATTGTCTTAATTCCATAATTCACACCAAAATGGGCACTATAAAATAGAATAAGTATCCCCATCATCTTTAGTAACACCTTTTGTTTCGTTGCTGATTGAAATACTTCGATTAATAATACATATACCGTGATAAAAATAGGAAGAAATAATCCCATTGGGAAAATCATATTACTAAATGCAAATAAAATCGCTGAAAACACCCACATATAAGGATGATCTAATCCTTTATATAAAAGTATGTAACAAGCAAAATAAAATAAAAATATTGCAAGTGACTCAGGAGTTAATACGGAACTCATGAATATATTTGGAATATACAGAGCATAAAAGATAGAAGCAATACGACCGCATTCTTCTCCAAAAACCATTGCTGCAATACGATAAATAAAAAATGCGGTTCCTGCGCAAAATAACACATTAAATAGTTGTAAAGCGAATAATGTATCACCAAATATACGAATAATTACTGACTCATATATAATAAAAGGCAAATGAGTTACAGTCTCTATATTATTACCAATTGCAATCTGCTTTGCAGACTCATACATCACTTTCATATCACCAATTATTGGAGCATCTACAAATAACAGCATACTAAGCCTCACAACTATAGATATACTTATAAGAAAAATAAGAAATTGTTTATCTGTAAAACGATATTGTAGAATTGATGCCACTAACAAAATAAGTATGACGAAAATTGCCAATATGATTGTTACACTTGTTGTACTTCCTCCAAAGAATTGCTTACTTGTCTCAAATGCTGCCCAACAACTATAAACAAAAAATGCGAACATCGCACCGATCGTAATTTTATTGAAGAAAGATGAAAAATTTGTTTGTATATGATTCATATGTCCATTGCACCTCTATTTCCATTCATAACAAAACGATTCTATCATGAATGGGTACACGGCTGATAGAGAATTTCTATGACAAATACATAGTCATTACTTTTTACTTGCAATGTAAGCGAATCCTCTTTTACACTACATTTTAGATAAAATAAATTTTCTTTCAGTTACATGAATACAAATACAGAAGTTTAAATAATACTCTTTTGGACTACACTTTACTTCATTAAATATCTAATATGAGTACTAAGCTTACACATATTATTCTGATTGAAAACAGACTATAGGGGCTGAATATATGGAAAAGAAATTCATGCGAGAATCTAAAGCAATTAAGACAACACGTGTTTTTCCTAACGATTTAAATAATCACCAAACACTTTTTGGGGGGAAATTATTAGCAGAAATTGATAGTATTGCTTCAATTGCGGCTGCAAGACATAGTCGTAAACATTGCGTAACAGCATCTATTGATTCAGTTGATTTTTTAACTCCAATTCACCAAGCTGATTCTGTTTGTTATGAAGCATTCGTATGTTATACAGGGAAATCTTCAATGGAAGTTTTCGTAAAAGTAATTGCAGAAAATTTATTAGCCGGCGAGCGTAGAATTGCTGCTACTTGCTTCATTACATTTGTAGCAATAAAAGATGGAAAACCTTCGTCCGTACCACAAGTACTACCTGAAACTGAGGAAGAACATTGGTTATACACAACCGGTTCAGAACGTGCGGAAAATAGAAAAAAAGGACGTTTAAAAAGCAAAGAAATGGCTGAGGTTTTAACTTTAAATAAACCTTGGAATATTTAATACAATACTCTTCCATATACATGCACAGATTTTTTCTTCCTTGCATGTATTTTTTTATACAAAATATCACCTCTTACCATTTTATTCTCAATCTGTTCTCCTAAATCATGCACCAGCTTTTCCTTTATTTTGTTATACTGTTAATGGTATATTAAATAAAGTTCGTTTAAAAATAACCATAATATGATTAAGTATATAAGGGATGGTGCGGTAATGACTATTGAAGTACCAATTTCAATACCAAAAACGTTAATTATTATTCCAGCGTATAACGAGGAAGAAGCAATTGCAGATACATTAACAAGACTATTAAAACTAAAACAGCATTTTACAGGATTAAGCATTTGTGTTATTAATGATGGATCACACGATAAAACAGCTCAAATCGTACAAGATTTTCCTGTTCACCTTGTGAATTTACCATATAACCTAGGTATTGGCTCAGCTGTACAAACTGGATATAAATACGCATATGAGAACGGATATGATATTGCGATTCAGTTCGATGCTGATGGACAACATAATCCAGATGATTTATATAAAATTATAAAGCCAATCGCTGAAGATGAATGCGATATGGTGCTAGGGTCACGTTTTACAGAAAAAACAGCATATAAAGGTAGTATTTCCAGAAGGATCGGTATTTTTTATTTTACTGCCCTATTGAAAGTACTAACAAAACAAACATTTATGGATCCAACTTCTGGATATCGTGCTATCAATCGAGAAGTAATTAAAATTTTTGCACACAACTATCCAAAAGATTATCCAGAACCAGAAGTTCTTATTCATTTAAAAAAGAAAAAACTTCGTATTAATGAAATATCTGTAAATATGCAAGAGCGACAAGGTGGACAATCTTCTATCACACCTTTTAAATCTGCATATTACATGATTAAAGTAAGTCTTGCTATATTGATGCAAAAAATCGTGAAAGGTTGATAATAAATGCCTATAATTACCTTTTCATTCATCTTTATTTTATTATTATTATTATTAATTATTAATTCCATTCGCCGTGGAACTTTAGAAACGAAATATGCTGTTTTATGGATTTTCGTTTGTATTGCAATGGCTATTTTAAGTTCTACCGATAAAATTATAAACTGGATTGGAAAACTATTAAAAGTAGAATATCCCCCTTCCATTTTATTCTTATTTGGACTATTATTCTGTTTCATCTTAATTTTTGACCTAACAAGAAAAATTTCTAAACAACATCATCAACTTGTAACATTAACGCAAGATTATGCGTTACTAAAGCAAAAATTAAATGCAACTGAGCCAGACAAAGACTAACCTAATATTTCATAGCTAATATAAAAAACCTCTTAATTTATTGCAAAAATTAAGAGGTTTTTTATTCTTAATAATAATTTATTCGCCTTCACAATCGTTACGATAGATACATCCTACTTAACTAATAAGTTAAAATGACATGAATAAGAAGTTATATGCAATAGACATGATAAAGCTGTTTGAAATACGAGAATTAACCATAAGAATCTAACTTCCCGCCACCTTTTTAATAGAAAGTTGATTTACAAAGTTTATATGCGTTAAACTTATACAGATGTTCTTGTAATCTTCTTCCTTTCAAAAGGCTTGTATATATGATGCAAGACATAAAAAACTTGAGGAGATAAAAATTCTATGATGGAACAAAAGCAACTTGTTTCTGTTGTCATACCCCTGTATAACACGGAAAAATATATTGAAGAAACGATGCAGTCAATACTAGATCAAACATATAAAAATATCGAAATTGTAATTGTAGATGATGGAAGTAAAGATCAATCACCTTCTATTGTGAAAAACCTTGCTGAAAAATATCCAGGGCAAGTAAAATACGTTCATCAAAAAAACCAAGGTGTTTCAGTAGCTCGTAATACGGGTATTGAAAATGCTAGCGGAGAATATGTCGCTTTTCTTGATAGCGATGACTTATGGCATCCAACTAAAATTGAGAAGCAAGTCGAAAGTATGCATAAAAACAACATGGACGCTTGCTATTGTGGTTATATGAATTTCTACGAAGAAACAGGTGAGAAGGTTGAACATACAACAAACTTTATTAAAGGTGATATGGCAAAAGCATTCCTAACGCATCAAGTTGTTGCTCAAACAAGTACTTGGATTTTCAAACGATCCATCGTAATGGATCATAACATTCGTTTTACACCAGAATGTAGTTGGGGCGAAGATTTAGAGTTTTTATTTAAACTTATGAGTGTGACAAATGTATGTTATGTCCATGAATACTTAACTTATTATAGAATCTTATCAGAAGGAAATCTTTCTTCTAAGTATAAAGATTATGAATTAAAAACGACAAAAGAGCTGGAAGTATTCAATCGTATGAAGGAATGGGTACATAATAAATCTCAAGATTTCATTACAAAAGATTCTCAGTTACTTATTGAAATTCTTGAGACTTATTTATTCCCTTATACAGTCATCAATAACGCTTGTATATATATTAAAGAAAACTCTCAATTAGATAAATCACAAGTTCAATTAATCAAAAAAGATATAAAGAAATATTGCCGTAAAATCTATTCAAAGAATGGAAAACGTAGTAAAAAACTATATGCAATGCTTTGGTTTGTACGAATTAAATTTCTGTTTTCTTAAACTGAAAATATAACGATACTCTCTCTTTCTGTGAACAAATCAAATTTACAAATAGGACAAGCTAACCGGGTCCTAAAGAATAGAAAGGTCTTTTCTCATGAAAACAAATAAAATTCTAAAAAACGCATCCTACCTGTTTGTAGGAAACATTACTGTCCGTTTTGTACTGGCTATTGCAACAATTTTCTTTGCAAGGTATGTTTCTCCAAGTGATTACGGTATGTTTACAACTGCGTTAGCAGTTTCAGCTGTTATTTGTTACTTTACAGATGCAGGTTTAACACATACGTTTATGCGTGAAGGAACGAGAAGCGATGCTAATATTAGCGTGCTAATAAGTAGTTACTTACGTATTCGTTTAATATTAGCTATCGTAATTTCTGTACTTTTCGCTATTTTTGCCCAGTTCTTCTATCCCGATGCTTACTTACGCGCGATGGTATATTGGGTTGTTCTACCAACAATGTTCGGAGCAACCTTACAAGGTGTTGGAATGGCTTACTTCCAAGTAACAGAACGCATGCAATTTACAGCTATTATTTCTGTACTACAAGGTGTAACTGCTGCTGCTGCCCTATTACTAGGGATGTCTTTCCAATGGTCACTTATGATGGTTGCTGCCATGTACGGGGTATCTAGTCTTGTAACAGGTGTTATCGCCTTTATAATGACAATACGTTATACGAAGGTCCATAAGGGTTGGGATAAAGGCATTTTAGATCAACTACTTATTTTTACAATCAATGGCATCATCATTATGCTCTTACCACAATTGGGCCCTATTATATTAGAAAAGGTTTCAACGTATAATCAAGTTGGATTCTTTGGTGCTGCATCTAAAATACCTGCTGTACTATATCAAATACCTGGGGTAATTGCAGCGGCCTTTTATCCAAGGCTTTTTGCTTTTGGTAATGAGAAAAATATTGAAGAACATAGAAAATTATCAAGTTTTGAATTAAAACTTATGTCTTTTTTAGGAATGGGAATTTCTATCCCCTTTATTGCGGATCCAAGTTTCTGGATTGTTAGTTTATTAGGAGAAGAATACGCTCCCGCCGGTGACGCTCTTGCTATTCTAGCGTTTATGGTTATTTTACAATCAATTAACTATCCACTAGCCGATAATTTAACAACGATTGGCCAGCAATGGAAACGTGCAACAACAATGACTATTGGATTAGTTGTTGCCATCATAGGTTATATTGTATTAGGTAGTAAATATGGAATGATGGGAGCAGCTGCCGCAGCTATCCTTACCGAAATTACACTATTAATCGGATTTACCCTCTTTATTCGTAAAGGCATGCAATTATTAGTTAAAGGAGTTATATTTAATTCCTTAGCCTTTATTATTAGTTACGGTATATACCGAATTGCATTAATCAACTTACCGCCACTAATTGCTTTAACTCTTACTGGTATACTATACGGTATAATTGGAATTGGAATTGATCCTCAAATACGTGGATTTGTTTTAGGGTTTATAAAACAAAAGCTCATTCGCAAACATGCTTAAAAGCAAAAAGCTTTTCCTATTTAAAAATGGAAAAGCTTTTTGCTTTTTTTATATACCATCATTTTTCTTCAGTAAAAAAATGCTATATATTCCAGCTCAAATTGACTTACTTTCTGAAAATGCCTTATACTAAATTATATATAAACTATGAAATTCAACGCTTGTAAAAATATATATGCTTCAACAAAAATATATATTTTCTCATGTAAAAACTAAAGAACACACCTTTAAAAATTGGTGTGTTTTTATATGCTACCTAAAAACTAGTTGCTACATGTAACGACTTTCAAAGGAGGATTATCAATTTTTATGAGCATAAAGCCGAATAATAAATTCTTTTCCAAGAAAACAATGATAATTATACCAATATTATTATTGTGCGCTTTTGCTTTTCATTATTTCTTTTTAACATCTAATCAAGCCTTTTCTGGTACAGGGGATGCGTTACGTCAATTTGGCTTTTTTACGTTTCTTCTACAACATGCCTTTAAAGATGGCAACCTTTTTTGGTCTTTTGATTATGGATTAGGTGGAGATTTATTTGGAGAGTTTAGTTATTATTACAGCACATCACCGTTTTTCTGGATTACACTGTTACTACCTAAACTAAGTCTTGAGCAAGTATATGACGTGAAATTATACATGAGTATTTTAAAAAACTTTTTAGCTATGGTATTCATGTATGGTTCTTTACGTTACCATAATAAAACAGCATTCTCATCTTTTGTTGCTGCTATTATATATGGTGGCTGTATTACTTTCATCCGCCACTCTTTACTATGGGATTTCATGGCTGATGCCATTGTATTTTTACCATTAGTAATATGGGGACTTGATAAATATATTATTGAAAAGAAGCACGGCCTTTTCCTAATCGCTGCTACTTTAATGTTAGCATCAAACTTTTATTTTGCTTTTATCACAAGTATTTTCATATTTATTTATGCATTATTCCAATACTTTGCGACACAACAAAATAAAACGATTGTCTCTTTTCTAACTTATTATATTAGAATCGGTTTATTGTACGGATTATCACTCGGTTTAGCCGCCGTTTGCTTCCTCCCATCAGTTAATGCCGTATTTAGCGCTGATCGACTATCAAAAAAGTTTGAGATACCATTATTATTTGAAGATAAATTTTATAAAGATTTAATGGAAAATATTTTCTTCATGTATAATGCTGAAAATCATCAATTAGCTTTACCAGCTTTAATTTTATTCTTAATCGTATTTGGAATGTTTATACGTGATAAACTCGTTAAGAATAAAGTATTCTTTACGTTATTCATGTTCATTCTGTTTATGCTTCCATATACATATTCTATGTTTAATGGTTTTTCAGCAATGCAATCTAGATGGTTTTATTTATTTGTATTTGTAATTGCCCAAACAATTGCATACATTCTAGATTGGATGATTATTCATAAGAAAGACTACAAATTACCTTATTTAATAAGTTTATTAGTGTCTATTGGATTATTCATTTATGCATTTTATAGAAAGGCAAATATAAATGTAACTGATAAACCTTTACAAGACGTTGATAACATTTTACTCGGAACTGTCGTTCTTTCTGTTATTACAGTATGTTTATGGCGTTATATTTCTAAACCTTTCATACAATTTTTAGTTGTATTGAACGTACTCGTTAGCACAATTTCTATGAATTATATGTATGCGAATAATATACTTAGCACAGTTTACGGACAGAGCCAGATTTCAACTGAAAAGTTACACGAACCAGGCTATGATAATCAAGAAGAAATTGCTGCAATTCGCTACATACAAGAAAATGATAAAGACTTTTATCGTATTCTTAATCCATATAGCGAATATAACACACCAATGCTACAAGGATATCATGGCGTAAGTACGTATCAAAGCTTGGTTAATTATTATGTCCATGACTTTATGAAAAATAAATATGGCGTATTCCAAATGTACGATACACCTTCAATGTTTTATCAAGCTGATAGTCGACTACTACTCGAAAATATGCTAGGTATAAAATATCGCGTATTAAGTGCTGATACAGATTCAAAGAATGTACCTTATGGATATAAACTATTACAGCAAGTAGGACCATATAATATTTACAAAAATGACTATGCTTTACCGTTAGGATATGTATATGATTCGGCTATAAGTGAAGAAGAATTTTCTAAATTAAACTTCGCTCAGCGTGATCAATTATTATTACATGCTGTTGTCGTTAATAATACAAAAGAATTTTCATTAAACCATTTTAATAAACAAGACCTTAAATCAAAGGCAGTATCTATTAAAACGGAAAAAGCAAAATTCGAAAACATGAAAAAACAAGAAAATAAACTAATTGTTCATGGCTTTGGAAATATGATTGTACCTATCAATTATCCTGATACACCTGGTGATCTACTGATAGAATTAAAATTAAAAAATGCAGGCACATTCAATGCAACTGTTAATGGAAAAACGATAGGAAAAGGGGACGATGCTGGTGCATACTCTTATCCGTTAGAAAGGTTTGTTTACAATTTGGGCAATGAGCGTCCAGAAAACCTAACTATCTCTATTGATATGGCAGGTGAGTATGAATTAGGTGACTTGCAAGCAAATATTGTAAACTATGAAAGTGTACAAAAAGAAACAAAAAAACTAACTGAAAATAGGCTTGAAAATATTTATTATAAGAACAATTATTTAAAAGGGGATATCAAATCAAATAAAGACGGGCTCTTATATCTATCTGTCCCATATAGTAAAGGCTGGACTATAAAAATTGATGGGAAAGAAACAGAATTTACGAAAGCGAATTCTGCCTTTATCGGTGTTCCAATTACAAAAGGTTCACATGTAATCGAAATGACTTACGTTACACCTTACTTCAAATTAGGTATGACTATATCAATCATCTCACTAATTATCTGTATAGCTTTACTAATTTTCAAAAATCCAAAAGCACGACGAAAATTTTCTTTTAAAAAGCAATAATGAGCACTTAATGAATCATGAAGCTATCTATTTAGATAGCTTCCTAAAATAATATCTAAATATTATTTTAATCCACTACAAACAAGGAGTGTCAAACATGACCCTTTCAATAGTTGTACCATGCTACAATGAAGAAAAGGTGCTTCGAGCCTTTTATTCAGAGACTTCCCTTGAAATTCATAAATTAACTACCGATTATGAATTTGTTTTTGTTAATGATGGTAGTAAAGATGATACTTTAAATATTTTACGTGATTTAGCTAGTGCAGATTCATCGGTACACTACATATCATTTAGTCGAAACTTCGGAAAAGAAGCTGCAATGTTAGCTGGTTTAAAATATGCTACAGGCGATGCAATTGTTATTATGGATGCTGACTTACAACACCCTCCTACGTTAATAAAAGAACTGTTAGAAGGATATAACGACGGCTACGACCAAGTCATTGCAAAAAGAACAAGAACTGGTGATTCACCCGTTCGCTCTTTCGTCTCTCGTCTTTACTATAAAGTGATGAATAAATTTGTAGATATTGAATTAGTAGACGGTATTGGTGACTTTAGACTTTTAAGTCGAAGAGCAGTAGATTCTTTATTATCTTTAAGTGAATACAACCGATTTTCAAAGGGCTTATTTTCTTGGATCGGTTATAACGAATTAATCATTGAATATGAAAATGTATTACGTTCTGATGGAGAAAGTAAATGGACCTTCTCGAAATTATTAAATTATGGAATTGATGGTGTAATTTCATTCAATAATAAACCGTTACGTCTATCTATATATCTTGGATTACTAACAACCATTTTAGGACTTTTATACGTAATCACTACGTTCGTTCAAATCATCCTCGGTGGTGTGGAAGTTCCTGGTTACTTTACTCTCATTTCCGCTATACTATTTATTGGCGGTATTCAACTCATATTCCTAGGTGTTATTGGTGAATATATCGGTCGTATTTATTATGAAACAAAACGTAGACCGCATTTTATTGTAGCTGAAAAGAAAGTTAGTGAAGTTAAACAAAAGGCATAACCAAAAAGTTACTTCTGTAGGAGAAGTAACTTTTTTATATACTAACATTTACAAACACTTCTTTTGAAAAAATATACATTTTGAAATGATAGCATTATATGAAAGAATTTAGTATCATGATTCAAGGTACTATTTCAAGTTGGACGGAGGATACTATGAGCTTATTAACAGTTGAAAAATTAGGACATACATTTGGCGATCGTACATTATTTAAAGATGTATCTATGCGATTATTAGCAGGTGAGCACGTTGGATTAGTTGGTGCAAACGGTGTTGGTAAATCAACATTCATGAATATCATTACTGGTCAGCTTATTCATGACCAAGGTCGCGTAGAATGGACACCGGGCACACATTACGGCTACTTAGATCAGCATACTGTTTTAACACCTGGGCGTACAATCCGTGACGTACTAGCGGATGCATTTTTACCGTTATTCGAAAAGGAAAAAGCTTTAAATGAAGTTACAGAAAAAATGGGAACTGCTACACCAGAAGAACTAGAAGAACTTCTTGAGCAAATGGCAGAAATACAAGATGCACTTGAAGCAGGTGGTTTCTACTTACTAGATATGAAAATTGAAGAGGCTGCACGTGGTCTTGGAATTGATGCAATTGGTTTAGATCGTGATGTTTCAGCATTAAGTGGTGGACAACGTACAAAGGTATTGCTTGCAAAGCTATTACTTGAACAGCCAGAAGTGTTATTGCTTGATGAACCTACTAACTATTTAGACGTTGAACATATTCATTGGTTAACAAATTATTTGAAAGAATATCCACATGCATTCTTATTAATTTCTCATGATACGGAATTTATGAACAAATGTGTTGATGTTATTTTCCATCTAGAATTCACAAAAATGACACGCTATACAGCGACATATGAAAAATTCCTAGAACTAGCAGAAATCAATAAAAATCAACATATAAACGCTTATGAAAAACAGCGCGAGTTTATCAAAAAGCAAGAAGACTTCATTGCAAAGAACAAAGCTCGTTATTCAACGACAGGTCGTGCAAAGAGTCGTCAAAAACAACTTGATCGCATGGAGCTTATTGATCGTCCGGAAACAGCAATTAAACCGGAATTCTCATTTAAAGAAAGTCGTGCAAGTAGTCGCTTCGTCTTTGAAGGTGAAAATGTAGAAATCGGATATACACATCCGCTACTACCAAAGCTATCAATGACGATTGAACGTGGTGAAAAAATTGCTATTGTTGGATGTAACGGTGTTGGTAAATCAACGTTGCTAAAAACAATCTTAGGTAAAATTAAACCTTTAAGCGGTAAAACAAGTCTTGGTGACTTCTTAGAGCCTGCATACTTTGAACAAGAAGTTAAAGCTGATAATATAACACCAATTGATGATGTATGGAATACATTCCCTGGCCTAGACCAGCATCAAATTCGTGCGATGTTAGCAAAATGCGGATTAAAAAATGAACATATTTCTCGCCCATTAAGCCAATTAAGTGGTGGAGAACAAGCAAAAGTTCGTTTATGTAAGCTAATGGGTGAGGAAAGTAACTGGCTATTATTTGATGAGCCGACAAACCATCTTGATGTTACAGCAAAAGCGGAACTTAAGAAGGCTATGAAAGCATATAAAGGAACAATTCTCCTTGTATGTCACGAACCGGACTTCTATGAAGATTGGATCACAAAAGTTTGGGATGTTGAAGAATGGTCTCAAAATAGTAAGTAGTCTTTAAGAAAAAACTCCTTGTGTAGACAAGGAGTTTTTTACTTATTTTTATTAAGAATTTTTTATATTGTAGTATCCTATAAGGCGTAATCGAAATTCTTTTAATTCCGGATACGCCTCTAAATTTGCTAACATACCTCTAATTACCGGAATTCTTGGATTAAGCAATCGTATTTCCGCCTCTAAAACATCTAATGTAACCAACAGCTCATCATCCTCTAATTGATCAGCTAAAGTGCGCTTAAATACAATAATCTCTTTTAAAAAATGTTCTTTAACTTGTTCCTTAATAAGCTCTGATTTACAAAGGAATTCTCCAAGCTTTTCTTCATGTAAAATAGGTTCTTCCGAAGATTCTACTAAGCCATCTACTAAATTATCTACTCTTTTTAAAATAAAAGCAGCTACATACGATAAATCAATTTCTGGTGCTTGTAAAATAATTAATTCTAAATACCCACGGCATATGCCTTCTACCATAATTACTAAATCCAATAAATATGGCATAACCTTTTCACCATAAATGGACAATAAACTATTCCGATAAAATGCATGAGACTCTAACTTCATCCGCATCATAAATTCTTCTACTTCTTTATTAAACGGAATCGCATTTTCTCTCGCATGCATAATAATAAATTCTTTATGCTTTTGTATATCATTAAACTGACAATGTAATTGTTTTGCAAATTTTTCACGTGGTAATAAAGACTCTTGTTCAATATCCAGCATTTTCTTTTGGATTTTGTCATAATAATATCGAAGTGTCGCTAATAAAAGCTCATCTTTCGATTTAAAATATAAGTAAAAAGCTCCCTTAGATATACCACTAGCTGTCACAATTTCCTGCACTGATGTCGCATTTACACCCTTAGTAGCAAATAACTTCATAGCCGATTCTATAATTAAACGCTCTTTTTCTTTCATATCTTCTCTCCTAAATTTAATCTCGCATCTTATTATAAATGTATTATACCATCTCTTTTTATTGACGATTGACCGAACGGTCAGTTATATTATGTATTAGACTGACCAGTTGGTCAATATAATAAAAAGGGAGCGCAAACATGAACAAAATCATCAATTTCTCGTTAAAAAATAAGTTCGCAGTTTGGCTACTAACCATTATTGTTACTATTGCGGGGATCTACTCTGGACTCAATATGAAGCTGGAAACAATCCCTGATATTACAACACCGATTGTGACAGTAACTACGGTCTATCCTGGTGCTACACCAGAAGAAGTAGCTGATAAAGTTTCAAAGCCGATGGAAGAACAACTACAAAATTTAAGCGGTGTTAACGTTGTGAGTTCATCATCTTTTCAAAACGCATCTTCTATTCAAGTAGAATACGATTTTGATAAAAATATGGAAAAAGCAGAAACAGAAATTAAAGAAGCTCTCACACATGTAAAACTCCCAGAAGGTGTTAAAGATCCTAAAGTTTCACGAGTAAACTTCAATGCCTTTCCAGTTATTTCGTTAAGCGTGGCAAGTAAGAATGAATCTTTAGCTACCTTAACTGAAAATGTAGAAAAAAATGTTGTACCAGGATTAAAAGGACTTGATGGTGTTGCATCTGTTCAAATTGCTGGCCAACAAGTAGATGAAGTACAGCTTGTCTTCAAGAAAGATAAAATGAAAGAACTAGGACTAAGTGAAGATACCGTAAAAAATGTGATTAAGGGATCGGATGTATCTTTACCACTTGGCTTATACACATTTAAAGACACGGAAAAATCAGTTGTTGTAGATGGCAATATTACAACGATTAAAGCGTTAAAAGAACTTAAAATCCCAGCTATACCTTCCTCACCTAACGGTCAAGGTAGTCAAAATGCTGGCGCTGGTGCACAAACGCCGCAAATGAATCCAGCTGCTATGAACGGGATTCCAACAGTTACATTAGACGAAATTGCTGACATTAAAGAAGTTGGGAAAGCAGAATCTATTTCTCGAACAAATGGAAAAGAAGCAATTGGAATTCAAATTGTGAAGGCCTCTGATGCAAATACAGTTGATGTTGTAAATGCAGTAAAAGATAAAGTAAAAGATCTTGAGAAAAAATATAAAGATTTAGAGATCATTTCAACATTCGACCAAGGTGCACCTATTGAAAAATCAGTTGAAACAATGCTGAGCAAAGCAATTTTCGGTGCTATCTTTGCGATTGTTATTATTATGCTGTTCCTACGAAATATTCGAACAACGTTAATTTCTGTCGTTTCAATACCACTTTCTTTATTAATTGCTGTTTTAGTCATAAAGCAAATGGATATTACGCTTAACATTATGACACTTGGAGCAATGACCGTTGCTATAGGCCGCGTTGTCGATGACTCAATTGTTGTTATTGAAAATATTTACCGACGTATGTCGTTATCAGAAGAGAAATTACGTGGAAAAGATTTAATTCGTGAAGCTACGAAAGAAATGTTTATCCCGATTATGTCTTCCACCATTGTAACAATTGCTGTATTTTTACCGCTTGGACTAGTAAAAGGTATGATTGGTGAAATGTTCTTACCATTCGCCTTAACTATCGTCTTCGCTTTATTAGCATCATTACTAGTAGCAGTTACAATCGTACCGATGCTAGCTCATTCCTTATTTAAGAAAGAGAGCATGAGGGAAAAAGAAGTACATCATGAAGAAAAACCAAGTAAATTAGCAAATGGGTATAAACGCATACTTGCATGGGCTTTAAATCACAAAATTATTACATCAAGTATCGCTGTCCTTCTATTAGTTGGTAGTCTTGCACTTGTACCAGTTATCGGTGTAAGTTTCTTACCTTCTGAAGAAGAAAAAATGATTATTGCAACATATAATCCTGAACCAGGTCAAACGTTAGAAGACGTTGAAAAAATTGCAACAAAAGCTGAGAAGCACTTCCAAGATAATAAAGACGTCAAAACAATTCAGTTCTCATTAGGTGGAGAGAATCCAATGAGTCCTGGTCAATCAAACCAAGCAATGTTCTTCGTGCAATATGATAACGACACGAAAAACTTTGAAAAAGAGAAAGAACAAGTCGTTAAAGATTTACAGAAGATGTCTGGCAAAGGCGAATGGAAAAACCAAGACTTCGGAGCAAGTGGCGGTAGTAACGAAATTAAACTATACGTTTATGGAGATAGCTCAGAAGACATTAAGCCTGTCGTAAAAGATATTCAAAATATCATGAAGAAAAATAAAGACTTAAAAGATATAGATTCTAGTATTGCAAAAACATATGCAGAGTACACTTTAGTCGCAGATCAAGAAAAGCTGAGTAAAATGGGCTTAACGGCTGCTCAAATTGGAATGGGACTTTCTAATCAACATGATCGCCCTGTTCTGACAACAATTAAAAAAGACGGTAAAGATATCAATGTATATGTAGAAGCTGAAAAACAAAATTATGAAACAATCGATGACTTAACAAATCGCAAAATTACAACACCACTTGGTAATGAAGTAGCTGTGAAAGATGTTATGACTGTAAAAGAAGGTGAAACATCGAATACAGTAACACACCGAGATGGACGTGTTTATGCAGAGGTTAGTGCCAAATTAACATCTGATGACGTTTCAAAAGCATCTGCTGCAGTACAAAAAGAAGTAGATAAAATGGATCTTCCTTCTGGTGTAGATGTTTCTATGGGCGGTGTTACTAAAGATATTCAAGAATCATTCAAGCAACTTGGCCTAGCGATGTTAGCTGCGATTGCCATTGTATACTTCGTTCTTGTCGTTACATTTGGTGGTGCCCTAGCACCATTCGCAATTTTATTCTCGCTACCATTTACAATTATTGGGGCTCTTGTTGCCTTATTAATCTCTGGTGAAACATTAAGTGTATCTGCAATGATTGGTGCGCTTATGTTAATCGGTATCGTTGTAACAAACGCAATCGTGCTTATCGACCGCGTTATTCATAAGGAAAATGAAGGACTATCAACACGTGAAGCTTTATTAGAAGCTGGTGCAACACGCCTTCGTCCAATTTTAATGACTGCAATTGCAACAATCGGTGCTCTTATCCCGCTTGCATTAGGATTTGAAGGTAGTGGCTTAATTTCTAAAGGACTTGGCGTAACGGTAATTGGTGGATTAACAAGTTCAACGTTATTAACACTTCTTATTGTTCCAATCGTTTATGAAGTATTAAGCAAATTTAAAAAGAAAAAAACAAAATAACAAAAAAATAACCTCGCTAACTGCGAGGTTATTTTTTATTTCCAAACAAGATTAGGAAATCGCCATAGCCTTCTTTCTCTAATTCCTCTTTTGGAATAAATCGAAGAGCTGCGGAATTAATACAGTAACGAAGGCCATTTGGTCCTGGACCATCTGGAAATACGTGCCCAAGATGTGAATCTCCTTCTTTACTTCTCACTTCTGTACGTGTCATATTATGACTCACATCCATCTTTTCTTTCACACTTGCTGACATCACTGGTTTTGTAAAACTAGGCCATCCACATCCACTATCAAATTTATCTAGAGAAGTAAACAACGGCTCACCTGAAACGATGTCTACATAAAGACCTTCCTCTTTATGGTTCCAATACTCATTTCGAAATGGTGGTTCTGTACCATTTTCCTGTGTTACATAATACTGCATCTCATTGAGTTTTTCTTTTAAATGAGCATTATCCTTTGGCCAATGTTGCTTAATAAAAGCATCTCGTCCTGAGCCTTTACGATATAACTCATAGCGGAATGTGTTTTTCTTATGGTATCCTTGGTGATATTCTTCAGCTGGATAAAATGTAGCTGCTGGTAGTATTTTTGTCGCAATTGGTTTTGAAAAGCGTCCACTCTGTTCAAGCTCTTCTTTTGAGGCCTCTGCTTTTTTATGTTGTTCTTCATTATGATAAAAAATCACCGTTTCATAAGACTGTCCGCGGTCGTGGAATTGTCCACCAATATCGGTCGGATCAATTTGTCTCCAATATATATTTAACAATTCCTCATACGGCATTTTATTTGCATCAAATGTAATTTGTACTGCCTCATAATGTCCCGTCGTTTCTGAACATACTTCTTTATACGTTGGATTCTCTTTATGACCACCTGTATAGCCAGAAACAACCTTTACAATCCCTTCCATCTCTTCAAATGGTGAAACCATACACCAGAAGCACCCTCCAGCAAATGTAGCCAATTCTACCTTTTCATTTACAGCCATTACTTCACCCCTATTCTATGTTCTGCTTACAGTATGGCATAAGAAACATCATATTATAAAAGAAAAAGCACCGAACATCGATGCTTTTTCTTTACTTCACTTTATTTTTTCCAACATCCTTCTCCATTTCATCACTTGTCACGTCTAAAACATCTAATAAGAAGATGAAGATTGGAATACCGATAATTAATCCCCATACACCTAAGAAGTGTTCTGAGAAGATTAATACCATAAATGTATAGAAAATCGGTAAATTTGTTTTTTGCGACATAAACTTCGGGTTTAATACGTAACTTTCAAGCGCATGAATCACTGTTACGATAACCAAAATATAAACAACGTACATGATACCGCCAATATTGTAAGCAATCATACAAAGTGGGAATAACGAAATGATAACCCCCGCTACTGGAATTAAGCCAAGCAAGAAAATCATTAACGCTAAACCTAATAATTGCGGGAATCCTAATATCCATAATGCGATAACTGAAAGAACGCAGTTAACAACAGCAATTAAAAATTGCGCTTCGATTACCTTTCCAAATGAACGTGCAAATTTCTTTCCGAAGTACTCAATTTCAGTATAGAAAATTGCAAGCCTGCTTTCTTTAAACTTTGCAGTAAAACCGACAATACGAGATTTTTCTAATAAGAAAAACAAACTCAAAATTAAAGAAAGTAAAACTTGAAGGCCAAATTTACCAACATTCGTAATTGATTTATACAAAATGTCTACGCCTTGTCCTACATATTTAGAAAGCTCCATATGATTGACAGCATTAACTGCATACTTAATTAGTTCACTATCTGGTGGGTTTCTTAAAAATACATTGAATTGGTAAATCAGTTGTGAAATTTGTATCGTCAATACTGGTAAATATTTAAATAGCGTAATAGCAATTCCACCAATTAACATTACATATAGAAACGCTATAATAATTTTTCGATTAATAGGCATGAAATGATCTAATTTGCGTGAAATAAACTTTTGGAATCGATCCATTAAATACGTGAGAATAAACGTAATTAATATTAAATTCAACATACTTTGCAGCCCGTATAACACGAGAGCAAGTATTACTAATACGAGTAACCTCTGGAATCCTTTGCTTTGAAACAGGTTTTTTATTTGCATAATCGACGAATACTCTCTCCTGTCCTATAAACTAAAACGTTAATAAGTAGATTTCTCTCTCTTTTCTACTTTTAATTATTCATTCATATTAAGATTTTTATAAACTCATTATATGCCTACCTTACCAGGTATATAGTAGCCTACTTCTTATTTTACAATACAATGACCTAATTCAAAACGTATTCTACATAGTATTAATGAAGATTTAAGGAAACTTACATTTTTTAATAGGTCTTACCACTACTGTAACATAAAAAGCAAGCTATCAGTAGAAATCTGTCCTACAAATAGCTTGCTTTTCTTATTTTTCAAGTAAGTTTTACTATCCAATGAATGGCATAAACATTGGGATGACAACTACTGTTACAACCCCAACTACCGTTACAGCAATACTTGCCATCGCTGCCTCTACCTCACCCATTTCAATTCCTACTGCAACTCCTAATGCATGACCCGCTGTTCCAAGTGCTAAACCTTTTGCAATCGGATGTTTCACTCTAAATGTTTTTAAGAATAATGCTCCTAATGCGTATACGATAACTGCGTTGAAAATAACTGCAAACGATGTAATTGCTGGAATACCACCAATACTTTCTGAAATTGGTAACGCAATTGCTGTTGTTGCTGCTTGTGGTAGCATTGAATTCATTACTGCTGTATCTAAACCGATTGCTTTTGCAACAATGAACACGACAATTACTGAGCAAATAGATCCAACCACGATAGCTGATAAAATTTGCCACCAATATTTTTTCAACTTATCAACTTGTTTATATAGTGGGATAGCGAATGCAATTGTTGCTGGCTCTAAGAAGAAACTAATCATTTTTCCGCCAGTATTATATTCTTCAAAAGTAAAGTTACCTACCTTTAGAAATACAATCCCTAATACCATCGCCACGAATAATGGTGTAAATAGGAAGAACCCTTTTGAATGCTTGAATAATAATGTTCCGATTCCGTATGCGATTAATGAAACGACGATTCCGAAATATGGAGTCATTGTGCTTGCCATGTTCATTACCTCCCAACAATATATAAATACAATGGTTACGCAACCTTTCCGTGCTTGCGTCCTTTATTTACTACTTTCAATTCTTTTGTATCTTCTGTTTCTTTTTCATCTTTTCCTAAAATAAATTGTGCAAATAATCCTGTTACAGCGAGTAAAATAACTGTTGCTACAACAATTACAGTTAAAATTTGTACAAAGTATTGTCCCATTACACCAAGAGAATTAATAACTGAAATACCTGATGGGACGAATAAGAATCCAATAATACCTGTTAAAGCTGTTCCGAGTGATTCAACTTGCTCCAATTTAATAACTTTTAAACATAATAGACTAAATAAAATAACTAACCCGATTACCGATGAAGGCATTGGAATTGGTAAATGTGTTGCAATAATATTAGAAATTAACATAATAGCTGAGAATATGAATGCTTGTGATAAGAAACTATATACTTTTTTCGTACTCATTTTGGCCACCTCTTTCGATTTGGTACCTTTATTGTATAGGATATAACCGCCCGAGTAAGCGTTTACATAACAGAGCGTCAAATATACAGAATCAGTTACAAATATAAAAGGATGAAATACAAAAGCTGCTCCTTAAATACGAAGCAGCTTCTTGAGTTCTTTTGCATATGTACGACTAACAGGTACTTTTGATCCCTCTTTCATGATTAAATTATAAGTAGAGTTAAACCATGGCTGAATTTCAGTAATATGATTAATATTTGCAATAAAGCTACGATGAACACGCATGAAACTTACTTGCGGCAACTTCTTTTCCAAAATCACAAGTGTATCGTGTGTTACATATGTTTCCCTCATTGTTTTTACTGTCACTTTTCCGTCCACAAGTCCTACATATACAATATCTTCAATATTAACAAGTACGATTGATTCTTCAATTGGTAATGCTAATTTATGCATCTCTACTGTTACATCTGTCCCCTTTATTTCGTGCTTCGTTTCTATTTGCGATTGTTTTTGTTTTTTATACTTCTTTAATGTCTGCACAATACGCTCTTCATCAAATGGTTTTAAAATGTAGTCTAACGCATCTACTTCAAATGCTTGCAGTGCATATTGATCATAGGCAGTAGCAAATACAATTGCAGGTGGATTTTTCATCTTCTTTAATATATTGGCGATTTCAAATCCGTTATCATCGGATAATTGAATATCTAAAAACACAATATCTGGTCTACTTTGCATTAGTTCTTCTAATGCGTCTTCCACACAATCAGCCTCACCAATTATCTCAACTTCTTTCGTTCTCTCTAATAAATACTTTAGTTCATCACGTGCTAACATTTCATCGTCAACTACTAATACTTTTAACAATCTGCTCTTCCTCCCCTACTTTTTTTGGAATAACAAAAGTAATCTCTGTCCCCTCATTTAATTCACTTTCGATATGAAGCATCGTTTCTTTTCCAAATAATCCAATAAGACGTTCATTAATATTATATAAAGCTGTTCCAGTCCCTTTCTTTGACGAAACTACCATCTTTCCTAATTGTTCTAAACGTTCTTCCTCAATTCCCTGCCCATTATCTTTTACTTCAAAATGAACCATACCCTCTTTTTCAAAAACATGCACTTCTACTTCACATACTGGTTGCTTCTTCGGAAAAGCGTGTCGCAATGCATTTTCAACCAATAGTTGAAGAACAAATGGTGGTACTAAAGTTGTCTTTAGCTCGTCCTCAATATACATCTTTACCTCATACTTATTTGGGAACCTTGCTTGTTCTAAGGATAAATATGCCTGTACATGGTTTAATTCTTGTTCTAGTGGAATCAATAACTGACGTGCCCCTTGCAAATTACATCGGAAATATACGCTAAGCTGTAATAATAACTTCCTTGCTTTTTCTACATCTGTTCGGCATAAAGCTGATACTGTATTAATCGCATTAAATAAAAAATGCGGGTTAATTTGTGCTTGTAATGCCTTTATTTCCGCATCTTGCAATAATTTACTTTGCAACTCAGCTTCACCTAATTCAAGTTGTGTAGAGAATATTTTTGCTAATCCTTCTGCTAATTCCTCTTCCACACGACTTAACTGGTTAGGATTTTTGAAATACAGTTTTAATGTCCCTATTGTATTTCCATGTGAAGTTAGTGGAATAACAATCGCCGCTTGCAAAGGGCAGCCTTCATGTTGACAATTAATAACCTCACGTGATTTTGCTTTCATTATTTTCCCTGTGTGTAACACTTCTTTCGACAAACCAGTTATTAAACTATGTGACGGAATATGGTGATCTGATGCTAATCCAACATGAGCTAATATTTTCTCTGTATCTGTTAAGGATACCGCATCTGTTCCTGTAAAGCGGTGAATAATTTGTGCCACATGCTTACACGATTCTTCTGTTAAGCCTTGGCGAAAATATGGTAACGTTTTATCTGCAATACGTAATACCTTATGAGTCTGAAGTGCCTTTGCGTTCTCTTCCTGACGCAAAATAGCTTGTATCATAGAAAGTAAAATAAAACTTCCAAAACTATTTACAAGGATCATTGGTATCGCAATTGTTTTCACAATGCTCATTCCATCCTCTACAATTAATAGGATCATAATCATTTCTAAAGAAACGATAAAAACACTTAAAATCGCTGAAAACTTAGGGGTAATTGTACGGTTATATTTTTTAAAAATGTATCCGATATAACCAGTTATAACGCCTGCTAAAATTGAAGAGATTGCACAACTTAGAGCTGTCGTCCCTCCAAGCATATAACGGTGAATACCAGCAATTGATCCTACCCCAATTCCGACGATAGGACCACCAAGCAATCCACTAATTCCAACACCCATAATACGTGTATTTGCAATGGTACTCGATGATGAAACACCTTGTAACCAATTTTCATTCATAATCGTATTTCCTGCTATTTCAATCCCAGTGTAATTGCTTACAATTGTAAATACCGAAAAAATACAAATAAGCTTAAGCTTATCTACATAGCCATCCTGTTTATGAAGGAGGCGTCTGAAAGTTTTAATATGAGAGAGTAAAAATCCTAAAATAACTATAAGTCCGACTCGTTCAATCATCATGAGTACTAAATTTAGCATCTTTGATTCATTCCTTTTTATTTAGTTAGTTTTATTATGGGAAAATAATGAAGTCGGCGTCAAGAAGAACGAAATGTTTTTTGAAATATTTTACACATAATAACTTCCTCTTTATTTGACAATACATATAGAAGAGTGCTAAAAATAAAGTAATATAATACAGTCCTTTAACCCAACCCCGTGAGGTTGAGAAGGAAGTCGGAATACAATATACGTATGTTCTTTTCTTGGGGATACGTATGCTTTTTTGGCCTTCTCATCATATCAGGTGAGAAGGTCTTTTGTTATTCTTCCATAGCGACTGTAGAAAATAAGGAGGAGTAATAATGAACGTCACTACTGATGTACAACAAACAACAGAGGAGACAAAAGCGAAAAGATATAAAACATTATTTGGTTCTGCGCTAGGATATGCAGCAGAAGGTTTAGATATGTTGCTATTATCTTTCGTACTTGTCTATATTTTAAAAGAGTTTCACTTAAGTCCTGTTGAAGGTGGAAACTTAACTTTAGCTACCACAATAGGAATGTTAATTGGTTCTTATTTATTTGGATTTATTGCTGATTTATTTGGCCGTATTCGTACAATGGCCTTCACAATCTTACTGTTTTCACTAGCAACCGCACTCATTTATTTCGCAACAGACTACTGGCAATTATTAATTCTGCGCTTTTTAGTTGGAATGGGAGTTGGTGGTGAATTCGGAATCGGAATGGCCATCGTAACAGAAACATGGTCTAAAGAAATGCGCGCTAAAGCGACATCTGTTGTTGCACTTGGATGGCAATTTGGTGTACTGATTGCTTCACTCCTTCCAGCATTTATTGTCCCACACTTTGGATGGAGAGCCGTTTTCTTATTTGGATTAATTCCAGCTTTACTAGCTGTCTATGTCCGTAAAAGTTTAAGTGAACCGAAAATATGGGAGCAAAAACAACGCTGCAAAAAGGAACTATTGCAAAAAGAAGCTGCAGGTAAATTAACAACTACTGAAGCAGAACAACTAAAACATATAAAAAAATTTCCACTTCGAAAGTTATTTGCCAATAAAAAAGTAACAATTACAACAATTGGTCTTATTATTATGTCGTTCATCCAAAACTTCGGATATTACGGAATCTTCACATGGATGCCCACTATTTTAGCAAATAAATATAACTATACATTAGCAAAAGCAAGTGGCTGGATGTTCATTTCTACCATCGGTATGCTAATTGGAATTGCAATCTTTGGTATTCTAGCTGATAAAATTGGTCGCCGTAAAACTTTTGCAATCTATTATATTGGCGGTACAGTATACTGTCTCATTTACTTCTTCTTATTCACAGATTCAACATTATTATTATGGGGAAGTGCATTGCTTGGATTCTTTGCAAATGGAATGATGGGAGGATTTGGAGCAATTTTAGCTGAAAACTATCCTGCTGAAGCTCGCTCTACCGCCGAAAACTTTATTTTCGGTACAGGACGTGGGTTAGCTGGATTTGGGCCTGTTATTATTGGCTTACTTGCTACAGGTGGCAACCTACTTGGAGCATTGTCCTTGATTTTTATCATCTACCCAATCGGGTTAATTACAATGCTACTATGTGTACCAGAAACAAAGGGAAAAGTATTAGATTAAACGTAAAAGAGGAAGCATCTCATTTAAGATGCTTCCTCTTTTACGTTTTTATTTATTTTGATTTACTAGCCTTCTGAAATAAGAATGCAGTTTTATCTTCTTCTTTTACAATACCTTGTTTTAATGCTAATTCTCCCGCAACTTTAGGCGCTAACCATAGCATTGGGAATAACAAAATTGATACCGGAACTGCCGTCACCACGATAAACGATTGTAGCGCATTAATACTTCCTTCACCCATATATAAAAGAATTGCTGCAACTGCGCCCATAATAAGCGACCAAAAAATTCGCAAACTAATTCTAGGATCTCCGTCTCCAGTCACTGCCATTGAAATGGAATACGCCATTGAATCTCCTGTTGTCACTACAAATAAAATTGTTAATAAAAGAAATGCTGGTCCAATAATATTAGAAAGTGGCAATTGCCCTGTAATTGCAATCATAGCTGCCGGCATACCAGATTCACTTAATGCGTCCGAGATAGACCCAGGATTCATCAACTCATAAAACACGCCTGATCCACCTAATATAGTAAACCAAAATGTTGTAATAATAGGTGCGATAATTCCAATTGCAACGATGATTTCTCGAATCGTTCTCCCTCTTGAAATTCGACTCACTAAAATTGCCATCATTGGTCCGTATCCAATAAACCATCCCCAGAAAAAGATTGTCCAAGATCCTAACCAACTTGTATCACCACGGTATGTGCTCATCGGTATAAACTCATTTACATAAAATCCAAACGAAGAAACAAACGAATCAATAATAAATCCACCTGGCCCAAATAGTAATATGAATGCCATTAACACAATTGCTAATCTAACATTTAAATTACTTATAATTTGAATCCCTTTATCAATACCTGTTACTGCCGATATGGTAGACACGGCCACCACACAAACAATAATTGCTAATTGAGTAGTAAACACATCAGAAACTCCAAATAATTCTTGTAATCCATAACTTGCTTGTAAACCTAAAAATCCAATTGGGCCAATTGTACCTGCAGCTACTGCAATAATTGCAGCTGCATCAATTATCGTTCCAAGCAGGCTCTTTCTTAATTTTTCCCCAAAAATAGGATATAAAAGTGTTCGAGGTTTTAGCGGCATATCTTTATGATAATGTCCATACATCATAACTACCGCACTAATTGTACCTAAAATCGTCCATGCTAAAAATCCCCAATGCATATAACTTTGTGCTAAAGCAGGCATGACTGCTTCTTTCGTTCCAGCAGATATACCATCATGTATTGGTGGCACCGTCATCAAATGATACATTGGCTCTGCTGCTGCCCAAAAAACGCCACCTCCAGCAAGTAATGTAGACATAATAATAGCAAGCCATTTTGCCGTACTAATCTCAGGTTTTTCTAATCCCCCAAGCTTAACTCTCCCATATTTGGAGAAAGCCATACACATCGCAACAATAAATGTACCTAATAATAAAACTTGCCAGAAGGCACCGAAATATTTAATTGAAAAAGCGAAACTTTTATTAATCGCACTCTCTACATAATCCTTGTTCAAAAAAACTGCAATTACAAATAATAAAAGTGAACCACCACTAATAATAAATACAGGCCAATCAGTTTTTCGACTCTTCATCCTCATTTATACTTCCTCCTTCCTCAGCAATCAAAAAAAACAACTTTATTATGTTTTATTGTTTAAACCCAAAACATAATAATTATATATGCATAACATTTTATCGACTTCCCACATACTTATGTTGTCCCTAAAAATATGCCAAATCCCTTATTAAAAAGAAAAATCCTCTTCCTCTTACATAAAAAAGCAAAACAAAAGACCTTATATTTCTATAAGGTCTTCGAAACAGAAATTTGATTATAACATAAGGTACTCCTTGGTTCAAAAAGCCTCTTCCAAAAATAACCGAGAGTAAAGGCTTCCATTTGCTACATAACAGTAATTAAAAAAAATTATATTTCACAGAAAAAACCTACACTAAATATTATTTATGAAAGAAATTTGGCTTCAAAATTTCATTCGGATACGGTTTATGATAAATGTGAGTGGTAGCTGGAGATAATGGCGGAATAAGCCATACCCAATTACCTGTTACAACACGACCACAAGCAGCTTCTTGCTTCTCAAATTGCTGAAATTGTTGTGCAGCAGTATGGTGATCAACAATACTAACTCCTTGTTTTTTAAAGGAGTGTAGTACGGCAATATTCAACTCAATTAGCGCCTTATCTTTCCATAAGGTACCGTTTCTCGATGTATCTAAATCCATCATCTCCGCAACAGCCGGAAGTAAATTATAACGATCATGATCTGCTAAGTTACGCGCCCCAATTTCTGTTCCCATATACCATCCATTGAACGGAGCGGCTGTATAAGAAATACCACCAATTTCTAAACGCATATCTGAAATCATTGGAACACCATACCATTTTACTCCAATTGATGAAATAGGGTATTCTGGGTGTTCAATTGGCACTTCTTTTACTTCTTCTCTCGGAATTTCTTTATATGTAGGCGCCTTCCCGTTTATAGAGAACACAAGTGGCAATACATCAAAATTCGTACCTTCTCCTTGCCAACCAAGCCCCTGACAAAAGTCCGTAAATGTAGCGGAATGAGAATCACCAATCACTCCCGTTTCTGTTTTATATCCTGCATATCGAATCAATTGGTGATTATAAATTCTTATATTATTTTCCTCACCTTGATATTGCTTAAAAATCGTAATGGTTGGTTTAACTTTCCCGTCGTTCGTTGCATATTTAATATGATGAATTAATGCATTATATACACCCTCTTCATCATTTACTTCGCGCGCATCTAATATGTGCATCTTACTCCAAAATAGTCTTCCAATACATCTATTACTGTTACGCCATGCCATTCGTGAACCATGAACAAGTTCTTCAAATGTATGCTCATATGTCCCTGTCTTTTCTATCTCAATTTGAATTTCTTTTATACGTTCTTCTATCAATTGTTCTTTATGAAGCTCCTTATAACAAATCGTAATAAAATTACTTGCTTCCTCTATTAATTGTTTCGTTTTACTCATAAACAATCTCCTTCTATTTCAACAAAACCCTGCTACTTTACAGTATAAGCAAAAAGGATAGGAGTCACAAATGAAAGTGAGAGTGTTACTTTTATTGTAATATTTTTCAGAAAATTAATGGACTTACTATTGACTTATATGGAAAATGGGTGTATTTTTGACTCAGGTAAAGTATTTTTACCTAGACCAACTTTTTAAGTGGAAAGGAGGTAATGTTATGTCTTCATTTCAATTGCCAAAGCTTTCATATGACTATGATGAACTAGAGCCACATATTGATAGCAATACACTTTCCATTCATCATGGAAAGCACCATGCGACATACGTAAACAATTTAAATGCTACTTTAGAAAATTATACTGAATTACATAATAAATCTTTAGAAGAATTGCTATGTAATTTAGATGCTTTACCGAAGGAAATTGTTACAGCTGTACGAAATAACGGTGGTGGTCACTATTGTCATAGTCTTTTTTGGGAAGTGATGAGCCCACGAGGTGGCGGTGAGCCTAATGGAGACGTTGCAAAAGTAATTGATTATTATTTCAATACCTTTGACAACTTAAAAGATCAACTTTCCAAAGCAGCTATTAGTCGTTTTGGAAGTGGCTATGGATGGCTTGTTCTTGACGGTGAGGAACTCTCTGTTATGAGTACACCAAATCAAGATACGCCTTTGCAAGAAGGGAAAATCCCCTTACTCGTAATTGATGTATGGGAACATGCTTATTATTTAAAGTATCAAAATAGGCGCCCAGAGTTTGTTACCAACTGGTGGCATACAGTAAACTGGGACCAAGTAAACGAGAAGTATTTACAAGCAATTCAATCACAAAAACATTAGTCGTACGTATAAGGTAAATTTGGTAATGTAAAATCAGTATTGTCGAAATCCTCCAGAATCCCCCGGATTGCCACCGGGGGATTTATGATTACTTCATTGTATTTATATAATGTTTTAAAACATTTTTCATTTCTAGTTTCAGCTCTCGGAACAAAAATCCGAATTCACGAGCCTTTCCATTATGTAATGTACAGTTAGTTACCTCATTATAAGGAGCTATATTTTCCCCAGCTTTCTGAATGAATGCTTTTATTCCTGTCTTCTCTTCTATGAAATGAATAATTTCTTCCGTAGAAACTCCCCCGTTACTACAGGCGTTAATTGGCCCTTTCACATTTTCCATTCCGCACCAAGCTAGAAACTCTCCTGCCTCTTTTTCATGTATAAATGACAAAGTTCCATCTACATGATCCACAACGATAGGTTTTTGGTTCACAATACATTCAACGTAAAATTGTAACCTTTTCGTATAATCGTTTTCTCCAATAACAACTGGAAAACGAACTGCAACAACTGGGAATGTTGCTTGTTGAAATACAACGGCTTCAGCTAATCTCTTTCCTTCACCATAATTGAAGTCATTCCTATCTCCATACGCGATTGCATAATCGTACGGATTAAAGTCTTCTTCTGATAAGCTTAGGGCAGGTTCATAGACGGCCATTGAAGATGTCATAACATATTTCTTCGTTTTCCCTCGTAACACTTCACATATTATCTTCGCTGCATTCGAGCTATAGCATAAATTATCGTATACAATATCATAACTTTTTCCTTCTAGACGCTTTTCTAGTAGCTTTCCATCTTCTCTATCAATAATTATTCTTTTTACTGCGCTACCAAAAGAATCTTCAGTAACTCCCCTCGTCGCAATCGTTACATCGTGCCCCTCTTGCAAAAGTGCTTCTACTAAATGTTTACCAAAAAATCTTGTTCCCCCTAGCACCAATACTTTTTTCAACTTCATCATCCCCATTTTAGCAAATTGTAAAATACTACCTCTCTATTATAAGTGCCAACATATAAAAAGCATGGAATTCGTTTAACGATTCCATGCTTTTCTACAGAAAATATATTAACGTACTCGATATTTATAAATACAATAACAGAAGTACAAAATAGAAATTACTGATACATAAACCCATAGTTCATATACAAATCCCTCTCCCCACACTCCCATAAAATAAAAGAGTGAAGGTAAAGTCAATGTTACCCATGATTGTACGAAGGCAATCCTTCCAAGATATTGATTAATGTTCTTCTTTTGTGTATTTAATACAAAGAATAAATACCAAAGTAATGCCCACATAAACCACGTTAACGCATTAACAACATCATGGAATTGAACAAATGAAACAACCATATAGAATAAGGCTATAATTGCTACCCAAATACAAAACCATCCTAGACCACTACTATCCATTCCTTTTATAAAAGTAACACCTACATATAAATAAGTTAATCCAAATAAGAAAGTAGCCGCATATGAATACACTGTCCAATTGCTTTGGTCAGAAATCATGATCAAATAAAACGGAATAATAATTTGTAGTGCACCCACAAATAAATTAAAAACACCCGCACTTTTCATCTCTGCTTTCCCTAATATAACAAGACTATTTAAAAATAAAGCTGCCCCTGAAAGTAATAATCCTACATAACCCATATATATTCGTGTGAAAATCTTTACCTTTCACACTTTTAACCTCCCCACACTATAAAGTGATACTTATATTATTTTTCTTCCCATTTAAAACTACATACATAATTTTTCATCCAAATAAGTCAGACCTCCTACCTCAAAAAGGAGCGAACTTAAAACGCTTTCAATAATAAATAATCCTATTAAAACATGAACTAGGATTCCTTGATTATAAACGGACTCTAGCAATGATACAAGTGTTGGAATACTTTTCAATAATACGCTTTCAATTTCTATAAAAAATTAATAAAATAATACATTCCTCTATCTCATTCTACTACCTTCTAGCATAAGATATTGTAAAATCACATCATTTAAAACAGCGAACGTTCTTTTCTAGGTTCGCTAATAAAATTAATAAAAAATGACCTCTTGCTTTTATGCAAAGGTCATTTTTTTATATTCATCATTAAACTTCTAAATAGCCATTTTTATTATTTGATTGCCATTTCCAAGAATCTGCACACATTTCTTCTAATCCGCGTGTTGCCTCCCAGCCTAATTCACGCTTTGCTTTCGATGCATCAGCAAAACATACTGCCACATCACCTGGGCGACGCTCTGTAATTTTATAAGGAACTTTCTTACCCGAAACTTTTTCAAACGCTTCAACCATCTCTAGTACACTATAGCCCATACCTGTGCCCAGGTTATAAGCATCTACTCCCGTTGTACTCAGTACTTTCTCAAGCGCCTTTACGTGACCATTTGCTAAGTCCACAACATGGATGTAATCACGGACTCCTGTTCCATCTTTCGTTGGATAGTCATTTCCGAATACGCTTAATTCTTTTAACTTACCTACCGCTACTTGCGTTACATATGGCATTAAGTTATTTGGGATTCCATTTGGATCTTCTCCGATACGCCCACTTTCGTGTGCACCAAATGGATTGAAATAGCGAAGTAACGCGATACTCCATTCTGCATCTGCAAATGCTACATCACGCATAATTTGCTCAATCATTAATTTCGTTTGACCATATGGATTTGTTGCACTTAATGGAAACTCCTCCGTAATCGGTGACGTTTCCGGGATACCATATACAGTTGCAGATGAACTAAAGATTATCTTCTTTACATTATGTTTCTGCATTACTTCACATAGCACTAACGTGCTTGTAATGTTGTTATGATAATATGTTAATGGAATCGCTACTGACTCCCCTACAGCTTTAAATCCTGCAAAGTGAATAACTGCTTCAATTGCATTTTCTTCAAAAATTGCGTCAAGCGCTTCGCGATTTAAAACATCTTCTTTATAAAACTTAAATTGTTTTCCTGTTATTTCTTTCACTCGATTTATAGATTCTACCGAGCTATTCGAAAGGTTATCCACTACTATAACTTCGTAACCGCTATTTAGTAATTCTACACATGTATGACTACCAATATATCCTGCTCCACCTGTTACAAGTATTGCCATAATTATAGTCCTCCATATTTCATTCATTATAAACTTCTCAAAGTATATCACATATTTCTTATCCTATGTTTAACATGCGAACACAGAAACTTACATTTTATCCCATAATAATTTTATAACATATACGATTCTAATCAGTTAATAAAAAAACGCCACATAATTTTTATTATGTAGCGTTTTTTTATTAAATTACATAACAATATACACTTAGAAAATGCGCAAGACTACCTAATAATACAAAAACATGAAAAATTTCATGATGCCCCATATATTTAAACTCTAACCATTTTGGCTTTGTTCCATAAATAAATCCACCAATTGTATAAAAAATGCCCCCAAGTACTAAGAAAATAATGCCTCCTGTACTTAAATTCTCAGCTAACGGTGCAAAGAATAACACAATTAACCAACCCATCGTAATATAAATTGCTGTCGATAACCATCTTGGACAATTAAACCAAAACATTTTAAATACAATGCCACAAATCGCAGTTGCATAGACTAAACAAAATAATAGTAAACCACTTGCTGAATTTAATGTAATTAAGCAAAAGGGTGCATATGTACCTGCAATTAATATAAAAATCATAGAATGATCTAGCTTCCTAAAGAAGTAAATAACACGTTCATTGGCCACAACACTATGATACACAGCTGACGCCGTATAAAGGACCATCATTCCAATACCAAACAAAATAACAGCTGTAATTGCAGCAAATGATGGCATCTTGATAGAAACTTTCACAAGCATAGCTAATAAGGCAATAAATGATAATATCGCTCCACCTAAGTGAGTAAATGCATTAACTGGTTCCCTTACATAAGCATTCATAATAACACCCCTCATATAATTACATGTAGTTTTAATAACTACATGTAATTATATACACATTTCTTTTTAAGGTCAACATTTACAATTCATTTGTTTCGTAATACCATATTTAAAGATATATTAAACATTAAGTTCCACTAAGTTATAAAAGTGAGGGATTCTACGTGGAAAATATAAATGAATTACTTGAGACATTGCATTTAGAAAAAAACATTAAACTTGAGGATATTCCAAATGTTGACTTATATGTAGATCAAGTTGTTCAACTATTTGAGAATACTTATGCAGATACAACGAGAACTGATGATGAAAAAGTATTAACCAAAACGATGATTAATAATTACGCAAAAGGAAAACTATTCATCCCCATCAAAAATAAAAAGTATTCAAAAGAGCATATGATTTTAATTAGCCTAATTTATCAATTAAAGGGAGCTCTCTCCATTAACGACATAAAAAGTTCATTAGAAACTATAAATGACTCCTTATTAAATGATGATTCATTCGAATTAAATACGTTATACAAAAATTATCTTGCTCTTACTGAAAGCAATGTCGAAAGCTTTAAACAAGACGTAAATAACCGTGTTACAGAAGTAAATGAGATTTCTTCCTTAGAAGATACAAAGCTAGAAAAATTTCTACTACTAACATCCTTCGTGACTATGAGTAATATGTATAGACGTTTAGCGGAGCAACTAGTGGATGATTTAAAAGAATCATAAATAAAAAACTATCCACCTATTAAAGTGGATGGTTTTTTATTTACTTAATTGCTTCATGAACTTTTAGTTGTTTCCCTTTAATCGTTGTAGTCTTCATGACTTTCAAGACAAGTGGTCCTTTTCCATTTAATATTTCAACGTAAGAAACATTATCCTGTATCGTAATAATGCCTATATCTTCTGCTGTAACACCTTTAATTTTAGCAATTGTACCGACGAAATCTACCGCCCTAATTTTCTTTTTCTTCCCGCCATTAAAGTACAGCTTCATAATGCCTTTGTTGATGTCTGCATTTTTATCTTTCTTTATAATTGGTTTAGCATGTATCTTTTCTTCAAATGCAGCTTTCTCTTTCATAACTTCTTCTTTTGAAGGTCCAATTGCCTTTGGAATTTCAAATCCAATATACTCCTCAATCTCTTCTAAAAATCTATTTTCATATGGTGTTATAAATGTAATAGCTTTTCCACTATTTCCAGCTCGTCCCGTTCTTCCAGTACGATGTACATAGCTTTCTTTTTCAAGTGGAATATCATAATTAATAACATGTGTAATATTATCAATATCAATTCCTCTCGCAGCTACATCTGTTGCTACTAAATAACGGAATTTTCCTTTTCTAAAATCATCCATGACTTCAAAACGATCTTCTTGTACCATACCACCATGTATTTTGTCACAAGGATAGTTAGCTCGTTTTAATTGTCTATATACATGATCTACATTTTCTTGTGTACGGCAGAAAATAATACAGCTATCAGGATTCTCAATCGTTGTTACATCTTTAAGTAGTGAAAGCTTCTCGTCTTCTATCACCTCAAAAAGAGTATGTTCAATTTTATCCGTCGTAATCCCAGCCGCTTTAATTTCAATATGAGTTGGTGAATTCATATATGTACGAGACAATTTCTCAACATCTTCTGGAAGTGTTGCTGAAAATAACATTGTCATTCTTTTTGTAGGTAATTCATCAATAATTGCCTCTACTTGATCGATAAAGCCCATATTTAGCATCTCATCTGCTTCATCAATAACTAAATACTTCAAACACTCTAAAGAAAGGGTACCCTTCTCAATATGATCCAACACACGACCAGGAGTCCCAACTACAATATGTGTCTTTTGCTTTAATTCTAATTTTTGACGTGCAAATGGAGATTTCCCATAAACTGCCGCAGCCTTAATCCTTTTGAATCGACCTATATTTGTAATATCTTCTTTTACCTGTACCGCAAGCTCTCTCGTTGGTGTTAAAACTAATGCTTGTGGTTTATTCTCTTCCCACTCCACCATTTCACAAAGTGGAATACCAAATGAAGCTGTTTTTCCACTTCCAGTCTGGGATTTCACAACAAGATCCTTCTTTTGTAATGCAACTGGAATAACCTCACCTTGTACTTCCGTTGGATGATCATACCCTAACCCAGTAAGTGCCCTTACAATTTCCTTACTTAATTTATAATCAGAAAAACTTTTTTCACTCATATATTAACCTCATTTTATTCTGTATTATTTTCTTTTTTATCTTTTGTATACGTTACTATCACCCTACTTATTATACTTGAAACCTCACATAAAAGGTGAATCATGCCAGATTCATCTTTTTATAGTATCCTACATCCACTCAAAAAAATAAAAAGAATACATACACCCTTGTATAATTATCTTAATTTTTCAACCCTTCCCATAAACGAACAATAAAAACAAAAAAACGTTTTAAATTCGTTTTTAACGTTTTTTTTCAGATGTAAAATCTACTTTTTTAAAAAATGTTAAGAAATCCTTTGACTTCTTAATAAAAATAATGTAAATTATCCTATGGACGAACATTTTTGATTAATAAAAATAAAATATTCGTATTTTAGGGGTGTAAATGATGGAAAACGTATTTGACTATGAAGATATTCAATTAATTCCTGCAAAATGTATTGTAAATAGCCGCTCTGAATGTGATACAACTGTCACTTTAGGAAAACATAAATTTAAATTACCTGTCGTGCCTGCAAATATGCAAACGATTATTGATGAAAGAATTGCAACTTATTTAGCTGAGAACAACTACTTTTATATCATGCATCGTTTCCAACCAGAGAAACGAATCTCATTCATTAGAGATATGCAATCACGTGGATTAATCGCTTCTATCAGCGTTGGTGTAAAAGAGGACGAATATGAATTCGTACAACAATTAGCTGCTGAGCAACTTACACCTGAATATATCACGATTGATATCGCACACGGTCATTCTAATGCTGTGATCAACATGATTCAACATATTAAAAAACATTTACCAGAGAGCTTCGTTATCGCTGGAAACGTTGGAACTCCAGAAGCGGTAAGAGAATTAGAAAATGCTGGTGCCGATGCAACAAAAGTTGGTATTGGACCTGGTAAAGTTTGTATTACTAAAATTAAAACAGGCTTCGGAACTGGTGGTTGGCAGCTAGCTGCACTTCGCTGGTGTGCAAAAGCTGCAAGTAAGCCAATTATCGCTGATGGTGGTATTCGTACACACGGCGACGTAGCTAAATCTATTCGATTTGGGGCAACTATGGTCATGATCGGTTCTCTATTCGCTGGTCACGAAGAGTCTCCAGGGGAAACAATTGAAAGAGATGGCAAACTTTATAAAGAATACTTCGGTTCTGCTTCTGAATTCCAAAAGGGTGAGAAGAAAAACGTTGAAGGTAAGAAAATGTTCGTTGAGCATAAAGGTTCTTTAGAAGATACGTTAATCGAAATGGAACAAGATCTTCAATCTTCTATCTCTTACGCTGGCGGAACAAAATTAGACGCTATTCGTACTGTAGATTATGTTGTCGTGAAAAACTCGATTTTCAATGGTGACAAAGTATATTAATTCTTAAATTAACTCGAAGGACAAGCATTTTCATGCTTGTCCTTCTTTTTTGTATATAAAAATGTAAAATATTTTAATTTAACTGAATTTTCTAGTATTATGTGTTTAGATAGTCTTAATAAGGAGGAGATACGACTTGAAAAATGTAATGGAAAATCGCCTTAATCGCGCAGAGGTACCTGCTGAACTAACATGGGATTTATCCGATTTGTATAATTCTGATGCCGAATGGCATGCTGCATTAAACGCATTGGAAAATGATATACAGAAACTTGATTCATTTAAAGGGCATTTACATACTAGCTCCCACACTTTATTAAATTGCCTACTTTTAGAAGAAGAGCTTTTAATGACGTTAACAAAACTATACTCATATGCAAATTTAAGAGAATCTACTGATCGTACAAATCCAAGTATTCAAGCGAACTCTTCCAAAATTTCTGCTTTATGGACGAAAGTACATACTGCACTATCCTTTATTCATAATGAAATCCTCTCATTCGACGAAGGAACAATTGAAAAATATTTAACTGAAGAAACAAAACTCGAACCTTTCCGTAAATCGTTACTAGAAATACTACAAAAAAGACAGCACACACTCTCTCCTGAAACAGAAGAAGCACTTGCTGCACTTGGCGAAGTTCATAGTTCTCCATACAAAATTTACGGCATGACTAAATTGGCCGATATGGATTTCACTTCTATACAAGACGAACAAGGAAACGAACTTCCTGTTTCATTCTCATTAGTTGAAAGCAAATATGAATTTTCTCCAAGCACATATATACGTCGAAAAGCATATTCATCATTTGTTTCCACACTAAAACGATATAAAAATACAATTGCCACAACATATGCTACTGAAGTAAAAAAACAAGTAACACTTTCTCGTTTACGTAAATATGAATCCGTTACCCATATGCTATTAGAACCACAAAAGGTTCCACTTGAAATGTATAACAACCAACTTGATATTATTTATAAAGAACTAGCACCTCATATGCGCCGTTTTGCAGATTTAAAAAGGAAAGTATTAGGACTCGATCAAATGCTTTTCTGTGACTTACATGCACCTTTAGATCCCGAATTTAATCCGTCGATTACTTATGAAGACGCAGGTACGCTCATTCAAGATTCTTTAAAAATATTAGGCGATGAATATAGTTCCATAATCGAAAAAGGATTCAAAGAAAGATGGGTAGATCTTGCAGATAACGTAGGTAAATCAACAGGAGCATTTTGCTCAAGTCCATACGGCTCTCATCCCTATATTTTAATTACATGGCAAAATACGATGCGCGGATGCTTTACATTAGCACATGAATTTGGACATGCTGGTCATTTTTACTTAGCAAATAAAAATCAACGTATTATGAACGTACGCCCATCTATGTACTTTGTTGAAGCACCATCAACTATGAATGAATTACTATTAGCTCAGCATTTACTAGCGACTACTGACGATAAGAGAATGCGCAGATGGGTTATTCTGCAACTACTTGGCACATATTATCACAACTTTGTTACTCACTTACTTGAGGGTGAATATCAACGTAGAGTATATGCTCTAGCAGAAGAAGGACAGGCCCTTACAGCTACAACTTTAACTGAAATCAAAACGAATGTCCTATCGACATTCTGGGGAGATTCTGTAGAAATCGATGAAGGTGCAGGCTTAACTTGGATGCGTCAACCTCATTATTATATGGGTCTATATTCTTATACATATTCCGCAGGCCTCACTGCATCCACTGCAGTAGCTCAAATGATTAAAGAGGAAAGACAACCTGCTATTGATCGCTGGTTAGATGTGCTTCGTGCTGGTGGTACAATGAAACCACTTGAACTAATGAAACATGCCGGAGTAGATATGTCAAAACCAGATGCAATCCGTAAAGCTGTTTCTTACGTTGGTTCATTAATTGATGAATTAGAGCATTCTTATCAAGAATAAAAAAATAAGCCCTCACTTTAATGAGGGCTTATTTCATATTTACTTCCCAAACCGTTTGCGATATCCACATTTCCTGCAAAGTTCTTCAACCGCAACTCTTTTCGAAAATCCATCGACAATGTTTGTTGCTCTTTCACCTTCAATAATGTTAGAAAATGAATCATTATTAATATTCCCAAGGTTAATAATCCCTTCACCATCTAAACAACAAGGAATAACTGTTCCATTCGCTAAAATACCCGCTTGATTACGAAGTCCATGACAGAATCCTTTCCCATCATCCTCTTCCTCATGTAATGCTGGCCACTGGAATTCATAGTCTTGATTAATAAAGACACGTTCTGCAATTTTTATACCTTTTCCTGGTGTAAGCTTCTCTTCAATTTGATAAGATAGATCAAATTCATTTTCAATTATAGATAATAACTCTCTATTTTTCTGGATTTCAGCATTTGTTTTATTATCCTGAGTTAAATTCCATAACCTTAACGATACAATTAAATTTGATTGACTTGTCGCTTCCCTAATGAAGGAAAGTATACTCCTTACATAGCCCTCTTTATCTTGCGAACCTGGATGTCCATCAAAACTATGCAGTGAAAAATTCATTTGTCTTAACGCAGGCTTATTTAACAGCCTATGTCTTCTCTTATTAATTAACGTTCCGTTCGTTGTAATATTAACTTTAAACCCTTTTTCATGACTTAAGTCTAATAGTTGATCTATTTTCGGATGGAGCAACGGCTCACCCTTCACGTGCAAATAAATGTAGTCTGTGTGAGGTTTAATTTGGTCTAATCTTTTAGCAAAATCCTCCACAGAAATGAATTGCTTCTGCCTTTCCGTCGGCGGACAAAAGCTACACGCAAGATTACATACACTCGTAATCTCCAAGTAAAACTTCTTAAACTTCTTCACCTTTAATTCCTCACTTCTCTAACTACTTATACTTTTTCCTCTTCATATTACAGCATATTTTTATGGAAATAGAAACATACTTATTTTAGGAAATCTACATACCATCTAATAATATTTAAAAGACCATCGGTAATTTTTGTCCAATGGTCTTTTTATCCTTTTATATACAAAGAATAAATTTATTTATGATACGGTTCATCGTAACTATTCTAAATAAGGTTATTTTTTATTATTTTCATAATTAAATTTAACAAAAAAGGTAGTGCCTTCCGATCCTGTTTGAATTTCTATTTTTGCATTATGGCGGGCAGCGATGGCATAACATACACCTAACCCCAATCCAGTTCCATTATCTTTGGTCGTGTAAAACGGCGTACCCAGTTTCTCTAATACTTCAGGCCTGATACCTTTTCCTTGATCCCGCACTGCAAGCACCACACAATTTTGACCTTCCTTGTAAGTGCTAATGGTTAGAACTTTCCCTGTATTCATCGCTTCTAAGCCATTACGATATAGATTCATTAATAATTGCCGTATCTCATTACGATTTAAAAGTAATTCTGGAATGTCATTTGTATCGACTTGAATATATTTATTTTGATTGTACGTATCAATCTTTATTAAAGGAATAATATCGCGGATAATTGAATTTAAATCTAACATCTGCAAATCCAATTTCCTTGTATTACCCATTGAGAGAAATTCAGTAATAATAGAATTGGCACGGTTAAGTTCTTCAATCATTAAATAAAAGTACTTATTATGTTTCTCATAGGTATTCTCTTCTTTTAATAACTGTAAAAATCCCAGTACTGTTGTCATTGGATTTCTAATTTCATGGCTGATACCTGCTGCCATTTGCCCTATTAAATCTATATTGGATAATCTTTTCAATTCCTGTTCATATTTCTTTTTTTCCGTTATGTTTTTAAAAATACAACAAATACCATCATCATATGGGTATGCAATAACTTCGTGCCAATATTCATCTGCAGTAGAAAGAAATTCGAAATGCACTGTAGTTCGCTCTGACATCGCACGATGAAATTCCTTATACATAACTGTTTCAATTTCACTCGGGAAAACATTCCATATATTCTTTCCTAATACATCTTTTGCTGTTTTTCTTTGCGGAAAATATTGGTGCTTATTTACGTACGTAAATTCCCATTTATTATTTAAAATAAAAAATCCATCCGTAATACATTCAATCACACTTGTAACTTTTTCATTAGCAGCAGCTAGCTCTCTCGTTCGCTCTTCCACTATGCTCTCTAGTTGATCCATATACAACAAATTCGAAAACGTAGGGGCTGTGGCATCAACGATAGATTTTGCTAGTTGAAGTTGGGAATCATCATAATTGTGAGCTTTTCCTTCTTTGCCAACGACGATTACCCCTAATACTTCTCCCATTGAAACCAATGGAATCATCAATAGACCCTTACTATCTATATTTTTTGTTTGAATAACCTCTTGGATCTTGGCTTCATAGCTTTTCTCTGTCCAATCCGCTTCTGTCCAATGACAGTCCTTACTTAATTTCGTTGTTTTAATTGTTGTTTTGTCTAGCGGATCTAGAAGATGAGCAGTCATATTTTTACTCTCTAAAATCTGTTCTAGGTAAAAAAAGCATTTATCAAAACTCTCCTGTATCGAGGAACACATCGATAAATCACGTGTAACATTTAGTAATAGTTGTTTCTCAGCAATAAGGTTTTCCTTTTGTTTTAAATTATTTGCGTTTTGAATTGCAACCGCAGCCATATTTACATAAGCTTCAACACTTTGAATTTCTGAATCTGTTAAGTTCATCGGAATTCCATAATCAAATAAAAAAACCAGACCAAATAACTCTTGCCCAAATGAGATAGGCAGAGCTAATAAGGACTTAATTTTGAATGCATTAACCGGTCTCGGATCTGGTCGATGATCCTTTGAGGTATCAGGAATATAGATGGTTCTTTTCGTTTCAATAACTTCTTTTGCCAGTAAGTCTATTTCAGGATCAATTACTTGAGTATCGAGCGTTACACCATTTATAGTCTCTGGTTTTCCTGCAAACCCTCTAAATGTTCCATCTTCCTGGGGTAAATAAATTCCAACAGCGTCGCACCTAACAATCTCCTCTGATATCGCCATTGTCACACGCTGCAATACGTCACGTAGTTCTAATTTCGTATTTATTATTTTTGTTATATTCGCGAGCCTAGAATATCTCGTCTGATCACTTACCATTCACATAGCCTCCAGTTATAGGCATAATAAAATAAATATGATAATATCAGTGTTTTATATAGAATACATTACTTATGATACGGTTCCCCACGATTAATTCGAAATGCTCTATACACTTGCTCAAGCAACACTAATCGCATTAATTGGTGTGGTAATGTCATCTTTGAAAAAGAAAGTGATTCATTTGAACGCTTCATCACTTCTGAGCTTAGTCCAAGTGATCCACCAATTACAAATGCGACTTTACTCTTTCCGTATGTAGCAAGGCGATCTAGACTTATCGCGAATTCTTCTGATGACTTTTGCTTTCCTTCTATAGCTAATGCAATCACATGCGTGTCATCCGAAATTTTATCCAGTATACGTATACCTTCTTTTTCCTTTACAATTAACATTTCTGCTTCACTTAAATTTTCTGGCGCCTTTTCATCAGGCAATTCAATTACTTCTACTTTTGCGTATGCAGATAATCGTTTTAAGTATTCTGCTATACCTTGTTTCAAATATTTTTCTTTTAATTTCCCAATTGAAATAATCGAGATATTCACACGTATCCTCCACCTTACAAACATGTTATCCACAAAACTTATCCACATATCCACAAATGCTACCCACATATTGTGTGAGAATCTGTGTTCGATACAACATATGTCGCCTCATTTTGACAAAATTCACATGTTTTTTTCTCTTTTTTCGAGTTATCCACATTGTTGATAACTGGCGCAACTTCACACTCATCCACAATAATATCTAACGCTAATTCAACATGCTCTAAACAACAAGGTAAATTCATTTTCTTCACCTCACTTTTCTACAATAGAAAACAGGAGGTAGGCCCTCCTGTTTTTAATACTTTTGAATGCCTAATTTCACTGTTGTTGTTACTCTTTTTGTGCCACGATAAAACGTAAGAGTCATTTTATCATTAATTTCCTTATCATATAAGGCCGTACGGAATCCAATAATATCGCGAATCGGTTTTCCATCTACCGCCACAATAACATCATGTTCTCTTAAACCAGCATCCGCACCTGGCGAAGGACTTTTCACATCCAAAATACAAACTCCCTCTGTTACAGTACCTGGTAAATGTAATGTTTTTGACCAATAATAGTTTGGAATTTCATTTAATGACCTAAGTTCAATCCCAACATATGGTCTTCTTACTTTTCCATACTTCTCAAGTTCATTCATAATCGGAACAGCTCTAGTCACCGGAATAGCAAGGCCGATTCCTTCTACTTCTTTTGCAGCAATTTTCATTGAATTAATACCAATTAATTGTCCTGCTGCATTTACAAGCGCACCGCCACTATTCCCGGGATTAATCGCTGCATCTGTTTGTAACACTTCTACTTGCCAATCATAATGTCCATCTTGATCTAAATCTACAGGGACAATACGTTCATTAGCTGAAATAATGCCTTGTGTAACTGTTCCAGAAAATTGCAGTCCAAGCGGGTTTCCAATCGCAATAACTGGCTCTCCTCTGCGAACAGTATTAGAATCGCCAATTTCAATTATTTTTTTCACATGCTTTGCATCTATTTCTAATACAGCTAAGTCTGTGACTACATCGGTTCCTAATACTTTTCCAGGAACCTTCTTACCGTCACTTAGACTTACTTCAATACGATTCGCTCCAGCTACAACATGATTATTCGTTACAATATAAGCTTGACCATCTGTCTTTTTATAAATTACTCCTGATCCTGTACCGGCCTCTGAATCTGCCTCTGAAAAGTTATCTCGTTGAATGTTAATAACACCCACAACAGCTTCAGATGCACGATCAACAGCATCTACAAAGCTAATCTGTTTAATCCCTTGAGCTTCGGCCATATTACTTCCGCTTGCTTCAGCTTGCGGAAGCGTATCAGCAGAATTTGAAAATAAAGGCGCTCCAAACGCGAATAAAGAAGCTCCTACAATTGTTCCCGCTATACTAGAAAGAACTATACCTTTGTGCTTCTTTTTTCCTGCACGTTTCATACGATAATTTTCTTCATCAATAAAGGACATATTTGTTCACCTATCTTCCTGAAAACAACTATATTCACCTTTATTGTTTACTAAAATGAAGAATTATACGTATTGAATTTTTGTAGGCATTTTTGGATCTGTATCGTGAATTTCAAAGGATTCACCCACTCCAAATCCTTTTTCCTCTAGTACTTGTGATACTGACATACGCGCTAGTTCTTTCATGTTATTATCTAAGCTTAAATGGGCTAAATAAATATGCTTTGTCTCATCTGTAATTACATCTGCCATCGCTAATGCAGCATCCTCATTACAAACATGCCCAACGTCACTTAAAATACGTCGTTTAATGCTCCATGGATAACGTCCCATACGAAGCATTTCTACATCATGATTACTTTCAAATACGAAAGCATTAGCTCCCTTAATAACGCCTTTCATACGGTCACTTACGTATCCCGTATCTGTAATAAGCGCTAACTTCCTATTATTGTTATGGAAAGCATAAAACATCGGTTCTGCCGCATCATGAGAAACTCCAAATGACTCGACTTCAATATCACCAAAGGTTTTCACATCACCAACTGAGAAAATAAACTTTTGTTCAGTTGGGATATTTCCTATTAAATGTTCCATTGCATTCCATGTTTTCTCATTCGCATAAACAGGTAAATCATATTTACGTGCCAGTACACCTAAACCTTTAATATGATCACTATGCTCATGCGTTACAAGAATACCTGATACATCATTTATATTCAGTTCTGCTTGTTTAAATAAAGCCTCTGTTGCTTTACCACTTAAACCTGCGTCGACTAGTAATTTTTTTTCATCGGTTCCTACGTATAGCATATTTCCTGTACTTCCACTTGCAAGTACGCTAAAATGCAACCCCATTCTTTCTCACTCCAGTATGTTCATCAACCACTTGATTTTCCTTCTCTCCTAATTCCATAACTTGTCCTTCAATTGCATTCACAAAGAAGTCCTGCTTCTGCTCCGTTTTCAAATTCCACGTTGGAGCCAGTACTTGGTTATTAGAAGTAGATGCGGTAAGAGTGGCATAACCAATTTGCGCTTCTTTAACATGCGTATTTCCATGAATTTTATTTTTTAAATACAAATTTTCTAAAGCTGTTTGAGCAGTAATAATTTCTTGCTCTTTCGTTTTTTCACCTTCGCCCATTTCTTTTAAATCGGTTAGCATTGTCTGCGTATATGAAACAAGTTCATTTTTTTCATTTAATTCCACAACAATCATCGCCTGATTATTATAGAAAATAGGCTTATCTTTATATTTTTGGAAGAAATAAATTTTAGAGTCTTTCACCGCTCCAAATTCATACTTTTGTCCATCCAATACATAGTTCTTCAAAAATTCATTATACTTATCTTTTGATAATGATTTCGTATTTAAAAAAGGCTCTTTTAGCTTACTTTCTATCTTATACATATTTTGTATATGCACTGTTTGATTTTTCAAAGACTGTATATCTTCTTCTTTAAAAGCTTTATTTTCCGCTCTAATAAATGACTCTTTTTTCGGTTCTTTAGGGATATTTCCCATCGTAATTTTGTTTGCTTTTAATTCTTGATCTATCTTTGTTTCTGCAATAAGCTCCAATTGATTACTATCTTGCTTTTGAATGAATTGGAAAATGAGAAAGAGGTCCAAAACAAAAAAGGTCACAATAAATATGGTTTTAATCCGATCCCAATCCATTTAGTCCTCCCTCACTCCACTCATAGATTTTCTGTTTACCTGTTTCATCTTCAACAAGCTTTACATACCAAATTGGTTGCAATCGAACTACTTGTCCATCTAGTGATAACTTGTATCCAATACCAATATCCTTAATTACTTGTTTCTTTATCTCTGGATTATTTTCTAGAGATGCTATTACAACATGCCCTGACGGAAGAGTAACCTTCTGTTCTATACCTTTAGTATTTAAAGACAGCAACGGTCTTTCATATTCCATTACTTCTTCTGATCCCCATATTTGTCTCAATTCAGCTAATCCATCTTCATTGAATACTGAATATCCATCTTCATTTAAACGAAATACTGTCTCTCCTTTATTCATATAGTCCAAACGATATGAATCTAAACTTCCACTGTGACCACTTACGAATTCAAAGCTTTTTTGTAAAAGCATTAAATTATCTATCGTTTTCTCAGTTAAGACAGAAGAGTTTTTATACTTTAGCATGTGACGATCGTTTTCAATTTCCATGGATCTAATACCATCTGTAAATGTTTCTTTCGACATCTCGGTAATCGGACTTAAATAACGAGGATCACTAAACAAAGCATTCTTAAACGTATCAACTGCTAAATTAGATGAAATATATGTTATATTGTTTAACTCTGTCGTTCCATCTGGTAAAAATAACTTTTTCATATCATTAAGTTGATAATCAAAATAAGGCTTTGCTGATACTATAAATTGATTTTGGGCATTTACGATATCTTTTAAATACACGCCACTTAATTTTGCCTCGTATATTTTAAAGTTATCACCATCAGAAACAAAGTTAATTTTAATTTCTTGATCCTTACTTCGAGAAGGATCGAGGAGAATACGATTAAAATGTTTAGGCTTATCTGTACTCTTCTCTTTCATGTTAAACATGGATTTTACTGCATCAAATGGGATATCGGTAGGGAAAACAAGTTCAACTTTCCCTTCACCATGCACATATGAAAGGAAATCACCCTTAGTGATTGATATCTCTTTAAAATCATGTAGTTCCCCTACTTCCAGAGGCTTATAGATTGATTCTATATCTGCCTCTCTTCTGCTCCCATAATGATTTTTATCTTTATGCACGATGATAGAAGTAGGACGGACAACATCGGAAATTTTAGTTTGGTTCATTCCTTCATTTCCCTGCACAAATTTCGCGTTTTGCATGGATGTAGAATCTGGCACATACGTCCATAGGTTAAAAGTAAGAAATAGGCTAATTACAACTAGGTTAATTAAAACTATTGTTTTAAAGTTTTCCATACTCATTCCCAATCGTCCTCTTCATCTGCTGCCATTGGTAACGTGAAATAAATAGTTGTCCCTTTTCCTTCTTCACTCTTCGCCCAAATAGAGCCACCATGTGCCTCAATCATTTCTTTTGCAATTGCTAATCCAAGCCCAGTACCACCCATTTGTCTTGAACGAGCTTTATCTACGCGATAAAAACGTTCAAAGATTTTATCAACGTTTTCCTTTGGAATACCCATTCCTTGGTCACTTACACTAATTTCTAATAAATCACCGCGATCACGTAAACGATATGTTACTGTTCCACCTTCTGGTGAATACTTTAATGCGTTAGAAATAATGTTATACAGCACTTGAGTAATTTTGTCAGTATCCATATCAATAAATCTAGATTTCTTAGAGAAAGATCGTTTGAAACTTACATTTTGCTCTTTAGACATTTCAAAGCGATCAATAATATTATTAAAGAAATCAGTAAAGTCGACCCATTCTTTCATTAAACGATGCTCTGTACTATCAAGTTTAGATAGCTGTAACAACGCATTTACAAGTCTAATCATTCTTTCTGTTTCTTCTTGTGTAACCGTTAAAAATTGTGGTGCAATATTTGGATCCTGCCATGCTCCATCTGTAAGTGCCTCTAAATAACTGCGCATCGTCGTTAATGGCGTCCTTAATTCATGAGAGACATTCGCCACAAACTCACGGCGTTCCCTTTCTATACGCTCCTGCTCTGTTACATCATATAGTACAGCAATTAAGCCATTTGCCTTCCCTGTTTCTTTTTGAATAACAGAGAAACTAGCACGTAAAATATATGGTTCGTTTCTCGTACTAAAATCTAATAAAACAGAATCTGGCTCTTCATATAAATGATCGAGCGTAAATTCTTCCTGTATTCCTAATACCTCTAAAACAGATTGATCGAGCGCTGTTTCACGAGAAACATTTAACATCTTTTCCGCAGGATCATTTAGTAAAATAATATCCCCTTTTCGGTCAGTAGCAATTACTCCATCTGTCATATGTGATAAAACAGATGATAATTTACGCCTTTCACTTTCTGTAGAAGAACGAGCTTGTTGTAATTTTTTTGATAAATTATTGAAGGATAATGCCAGTTGTCCAATTTCATCATGGCTATGCACTTTTACTTTTCTCGAATAATTTCCTTTTGCCATTTCGATTGCTTGTCTCCGCATATCTGAAATTGGTCTTGTAATTGTTTGAGCCAATAAAATTCCAAGTACGGCCGTTACTAATAAAGCAATTACTGTTCCCGTAGCAAAAATTTGATTTATATCCTTCATTTGTTTATATACATCTTCCATAGATGCCACAATGTAAATAACACCAAGCGCATCCTTACCGTTATCATCTAGAATCGGAGTAAGCATAACTTGAACACGATGACCTGTACTACCATCCTTCTCAATTTTCACTTCCGGCTTTTTTTGTACTAACACTCGCTGAACAGCTATATCAGTTGATGTTCGATTCACCTTATTCTGCTTTGATTCATCTGAAATAGCCAGTAACTTTCTGTGCGAATCAAATACACTTACCTCTTGTATAACTTTCTTCTGATCAGAGGCAAATTTTCGAATTGAAGTTTTAATCGTTTCATCTGTTGACTCTGTTTCTGCTTTTGTATAACTTTTTTTAAACTCTTGCTTCAAATTATATGATAATAAGTTTGTTTGCTGCGTTAAAGAATCCCTAAAACCTTGTACTAAGCTCTTCTCTAATTCCCTTACGAAATATACTCCAATAACTTGCATCGCTATTAATATTAATAGCATATATATAAGCACAAATTTTAAATGAATAGATTGAAAAAAACCAACTTTCTTCATATACTATTCCTGCTCTGGGTCACGCAAGTAATACCCTACTCCACGTCTAGTTACAATTAAAGTAGGATGGCTTGGATTATCTTCAATTTTTTCACGCAAACGACGTACTGTAACGTCTACTGTGCGCACATCTCCAAAATAGTCATAACCCCAAACTGTTTGTAATAAATGTTCGCGTGTCATAACTTGTCCTAAATGTTTCGCTAAATAATGTAGCAACTCAAATTCACGATGTGTAAGCTCGATATTTTCCTCACGCTTCGTTACACTATATGCATTTGGATTAATCACAATTGGTCCAATAACCATTTCTGTATTTTCTTCTTTTTCCGCAGCACCACCTTGTTGATGGCGGCGTAAATTCGCCTTCACACGAGCAAGTAACTCCCTCGTACTAAATGGCTTCGTTACATAATCATCTGCCCCAAGCTCAAGCCCTAATACTTTATCAATCTCAGAGTCCTTTGCTGTAAGCATAATAATCGGCATTTCTGAGCTTTTACGTATTTCACGGCAAACCTCTAAGCCATCTTTACCTGGTAGCATAATATCTAATAAAACCATATCTGGTTGCTCTTCATTAGCCTTTTCAATTGCTTCATCACCATCATGCGCCATTACTATTTCAAAACCTTCTTTTTCTAGGTTAAACTTCAAAATATCTGCAATCGGCTTTTCATCATCAACTACTAAAATTTTCTTTCCCATCATCGTCTATTTCCTCCTTATAAAAATATGGTCAATAATCCCTAAACATATTGATGTTTACATAGTATGTCCTATATGACCGCATCCTTTGTTTAAGTATTTTCTCCTCTATTCTCATAGACTCATGTATGATCCACTTTTACACGGCATCCTATACGATCTATAGAAAAACCTCTAGCTTCAACTGCTAGAGGCTCCTCGTTCTATTTTAAAATAACTACTCAGTTTTGTAAAATTACATAAATAAAAAGGATATTAAGTGGGCCCACTTAATATCCTGAGAGTGGCTCGGGACGGAATCGAACCGCCGACACGAGGATTTTCAGTCCTCTGCTCTACCGACTGAGCTACCGAGCCAAAACTATATATAAAACCACTAATGGTGGTATAAACAAAAGTGGCGGTCCCGACCGGGGTCGAACCGGCGATCTCCTGCGTGACAGGCAGGCATGTTAACCACTACACCACGGGACCAAAAATAAGCAAAAAAAAACATGACCCGTACGGGATTCGAACCCGTGTTACCGCCGTGAAAGGGCGGTGTCTTAACCACTTGACCAACGGGCCACGAAAAATAAAATGGTGAGCCATGAAGGACTCGAACCTTCGACCCTCTGATTAAAAGTCAGATGCTCTACCAACTGAGCTAATGGCTCATACTCACCAACGTCATATTTTCGTGACGACAAGATGTATCATAACATGTATTCTGTATTTATTGCAATACTTTTTTTGTTTTTTTATAAAAGAATAAGAAAAAACTCATGCAGACATGAGTTTTTTCTAAAAAATGTTATTAAGCTTCGTATACGTTACGAACAATATTTGTTTGGTTACGATCTGGTCCAACTGAGAACATAGATATTTGAATTCCTGTTAACTCAGAAACACGTTCTACGTATTTTCGTGCATTTTCAGGAAGTTCATCTAATGATTTTACACCAGTAATATCTTCTTCCCAACCTGGAAGCTCTTCATATACAGGCTCACATTTCGCTAAAATGTTTAAGTTAGCTGGAACTTCATCAATAACTTCGCCATTGTATTTGTAAGCTACACAAATTTTAAGAGTTGGAATACCTGTTAAAACGTCGATAGAATTTAATGATAGATCCGTTAAACCACTAACACGACGTGCATGTCTTACAACAACGCTATCGAACCAACCTACGCGGCGTGGACGACCAGTTGTCGTTCCATACTCGCGACCAACTTCACGAATTTGATGACCAATTTCATCATGAAGCTCAGTAGGGAATGGACCATCACCAACGCGGCTTGTATATGCTTTACATACACCTACAACGCGAGTAACTTTCGCAGGACCAACTCCAGTTCCAACTGTTACACCACCAGCAATTGGGTTAGAAGATGTAACGAACGGGTACGTACCGTGGTCAATATCAAGCATAACACCTTGCGCACCTTCAAATAATACACGGTGATTATTATCTAATGCATCATTTAATACAACAGACGTATCACATACATATTGCGCGATTTGTTGCCCGTACTCGAAGTACTCTTCGAAAATTTCTTCTACAGTGAAACCTTCTGTATCGTACATTTTTTCAAATAAACGATTTTTTTCTACTAAATTGCGCTCAAGCTTCTCTTTAAATGCTTCACGGTCTAAAAGATCAGCCATACGAATACCAATACGAGCAGCTTTATCCATATATGCAGGACCGATACCTTTTTTCGTTGTACCGATTTTGTTATCACCTTTACTTGCTTCTTCTAACTCATCTTGTTTTAAGTGGTAAGGTAAAATAACATGTGCACGGTTACTTACACGTAAATTATCAGTACTTACACCACGATCGTGTAAGTATTTTAACTCTTCAAGTAATGCTTTTGGATCTACTACTAATCCGTTTCCGATTACACAAATTTTCTCTTTATAGAAAATACCAGATGGAATTAAGTGTAATTTATATTTAACTCCGCCGAAAACAATTGTATGTCCCGCGTTATTTCCACCTTGATATCTTGCAACTACTTCCGCATGCTCAGAAAGAAAATCAGTGATTTTACCTTTTCCTTCGTCGCCCCATTGTGTTCCTACAACTACTACTGAAGACATTATTAAAGCACCTCCGCAATTTTCAAACGATCTATTCAAACAATATAATTGTACCAAAACCGAAAGAGAAGTCAACCGAAAAGCGAACATTTTTTCACAAAAAAACATTTTCGTTCGTAAGAATTATATATTTAACTTATGAAAGCCTTATCTTTCTTATAAAAAAAAAGAAACACATCTTATTATAAGAAATGTGTTTCTTTTTTATACTGCCTTTATGCCGGTGGAGCATGTCCATCCTCAAAACGACGTTCTAAGTTAACGAACTTATTGAACTCTTTGACGAATGCAAGTTCCACTGAACCTACTGGACCGTTACGTTGTTTTGCAATAATAATTTCAATTGTATTTTTGTTTTCCGTTTCTCGATCATAGTAGTCTTCACGATATAGGAAAGCTACAATATCAGCATCCTGCTCAATACTTCCAGATTCACGAATATCAGACATCATCGGGCGTTTATCTTGACGGGATTCTACACCACGAGATAACTGTGATAAAGCAATAACAGGCACTTGCAATTCACGCGCAATCCCTTTTAAGGTACGAGAAATCTCAGATACTTCCTGCTGACGGTTTTCTCCTGATTTCCCACTTCCTTGAATAAGCTGCAAATAGTCAATCAAAATCATACCAAGACCTTGTTCTTGCTTTAATCTACGACATTTTGCTCGAATCTCATTTACTTTAATACCTGGCGTATCATCAATATATATACCAGCATTTGAGAGACTCCCCATTGCCATTGTTAATTTTGCCCAATCATCGGAAGTTAATGAACCAGTACGAAGTCTTTGTGCATCAATATTCCCTTCTGCACAAAGCATACGCATAACAAGCTGATCAGCACCCATCTCCAAACTAAAAATCGCTACATTTTCATCCGTTTTCGTCGCTACGTTTTGTGCAATATTTAATGAAAATGCCGTTTTCCCTACTGATGGACGTGCTGCCACGATAATTAAATCATTTCGTTGGAAACCTGCTGTCATCTTATCTAATTCAGTAAACCCAGTTGGTATCCCAGTAACTTCACCCTTTTGATTATGCAAAAGTTCAATTTTGTCATAAGCATCTACAAGAACATCTTTAATGTTTTGGAATGCTTTTGCATTCGTTTGATGGGATACTTCTAATATTTTTTTCTCAGCCTCGTTTAAAAGACCATCCACATCATCTTCTCTCTCGTATCCATCCGATACAATATGAGTCGCCGTGCGAATTAAACGACGTAAAAGCGCCTTTTCAGCGATGATGCGTGCGTAATATTCTACGTTAGCTGCAGTTGGCACAACTTCTGCTAACTCTGCTAAGTAAGAAACCCCACCAACCTCTTCTAGTAATCCTTGATCAGCCATTGCTGATGTCATCATTACTAAGTCAATCGGCTCTCCCTTATCAGATAGTCCAAGCATGACTTCAAAAATCTTTTGATGTTTCGTTCGATAGAACGAATCAGGTACCAATAACTCTGATGCTGAAGTTAACGCATCTTGATCAATCAATATGGCCCCTAAAACCGCCTGCTCAGCCTCTATATTATGCGGAGGGGTACGATCAGCAAGTACATCACTCATACGCAATCCTCCTTGCTTAATTTATTTTTATTGTTCACTAACATGAACTTTTACTGTTGCTGTTACTTGTGGATGCAATTTCACAGTAACGTTTGTATAACCTAACGCGCGGATTGCATCGTCCATTTCAAATTTACGTTTATCAAGTTTAATCTTGTGTGATTTTTGCATTGCATCTACGATTTGTTTGCTGGTGATAGAACCAAATAAACGGCCACCTTCTCCAGATTTCGCCTTTAATTCTACAGTTAATTTCTCTAAAGTCTCTTTTAACTCTTTTGCATTTTCAAGCTCTGCTGCTGCATCTTTTTCTTCTTTACGCTTTTGAGCTTCTAAAGTTTTCATACTGCTATTTGTTGCTTCAGCAGCTAATCCTTGTTTTAGTAAGAAGTTATTTGCATAGCCATCTGGTACGTTTTTTACTTCTCCTTTTTTACCTTTACCTTTTACGTCTTTTAGAAAAATTACTTTCATGATTGTGTGCCTCCCTGTAAATAGTCATCAATAACAAATCGAAGCTTCTCCTCAGCTTCATCTACTGTAACATTTTTCATCTGTGTGGCTGCATTCGTCAAATGCCCGCCACCGCCTAAGTTTTCCATAATTAGCTGCACATTCACTTCACCTAAAGACCTGCTGCTAATTCCAATGAGATTCTCGCCACGTTTCGCAACAACAAATGATGCAATAATCCCTGTCATCGTTAATAACGTGTCTGCCGATTGCGCAATAAGCACTTGATCGTAGTAATCATCACTATCAACTTTAGCAATCGCAATTCCATTTTTATAAATGTACGCATTTTTTATAGCTTTTGCAACCCGTAAATACTGATCCATATCTTCCTTTAAAAGTTCTTGTACAAGTACAGTATCTGCACCATGTGAGCGTAAATAAGAAGCAGCATCAAATGTACGAGCCCCTGTCCGGAATGTGAAACTTTTCGTGTCGACAATAATACCCGCTAACAATGCCGTCGCTTCTAACATTGTCATCTTTAAATTTTTAGGTTGATACTCAAGTAATTCTGTAACCAATTCTGCCGTTGAAGAAGCATATGGTTCCATATAAACTAGCAATGGGTCTTCAATAAAATCTTCTCCACGGCGATGATGATCAATAACTACCACATTTTCAATTTTATGTAACAGTTTTTGCTCCATCACCATAGAAGGTTTATGCGTATCGACAACAACAAGTAACGACTCATCATTTGCAAATTCCATCGCTTGCTCTGGAGTAATAAAATGAGACCATAACTCCTCATTTTGTTTCACTTTGTCCATCAAACGCTTAATTCCTTTATCGGAATCATTTTCATCTAACACAATATATCCTTTACGCTCATTTAATTGAGCCACTTTTAAAATACCAATCGCAGCACCAATTGCGTCCATATCGGGAGCCCTATGCCCCATAATAATGACATTACTACTTTCTAATACTAAATCCTTTAACGCATGCGAAATGACTCTGGCGCGTACACGGGTACGTTTTTCAACCGGATTTGTCTTACCTCCATAGAACTTAACTTTACCTGTCGCTTGTTTAATAGCTACTTGGTCTCCCCCACGCCCAAGCGCAAGATCTAAACCAGATTGAGCCATTGCTCCAAGCTCTGATAAAGGTAAATCACCTGATCCGACACCCACACTTAATGTAAGTGGTATATTCCTTTTAGATGTTTCTTCACGCACCTGATCTAAAATGCTAAATTTCCCTTTCTCCATCTGCGTCAAAATACTTTCATTTAGCACAACGAAGAATCTTTCTGAAGATGCACGTTTTAAATAAGCACCATACTTAAGTGCCCATTCATTTAGTCGCGATGTCACAAGACTTGTTATATTCGTACGTAATTGATCATCTAATCCTTGTGTAACTTCATCATAATTATCCAAATAGATGACAGCTAAAACAGTCCTTTGATCCTCGTACATCTTTTCAATTTCTGTTTGTTCCGTTACATCAAAGAAATAAATTAACTTTTCTTCTTTCCTTACAAAAACGCGAAACTTTCGATTATTTAAAGAGACTATATCATCAGAAGTTTCTCCTTTAATGAAAAGAAGTAATGTTTCTGATACATCGTAAAGGTGCCATCCAGCTAATGCGTGCTGTCCCAGACATGAAGATAAATAAGGATTTGCCCAATCAATCCCATAATCCTTATTGTATAACAAAATACCAATCGGCATTTGGTTAAATGCTTCATTACTTACTTTCTTTACTCTTGTAATCATATCTGTCGTATGCTTTTCGAAATTCCTTTGAAAATTAAGTTCAAATCGTATAACGATAAAGAATACGATACAAAAAATGACAAAAGCAGCTATCCCCATAATTAAATGAAAATAACAGAGGATTGAAATGAGCACAAACACAAAAAATGCCAATACATAAACAGGATATAAAAACCACTGTTTCTTATCAAATTCAGGCATGTATACAACTCCTATAAAGTAAAACTAACTTACCTTCCAGTTAGTTAAACAGATTAAAATAGTATAAGGAATATTATTTTATCCACCTATTTTAGAACGCAATGAAATCCCTAAGTCAATTATACCTAAGATTGTCACAAGAGGAAACAGCATCGGAATAAACATGCATGCAATAAAACTAATAATAGGAACCCCTTTAGTAAAACCTTTTCTATACGCTAAAAAGGCGATAAATGTCAGACCTTGCAGTACAAGCAATAGTGCAAATATGACATTTAGGTTAGAAAATACCATATGTAAATATGATGTTGGTTCTACTTTTATAAAAGTTGCTAACAAAATAAATATAACGTAATACCAAATGATACTCTTTGGTAATTGTATATCTTTAAATTTAGGCCAAGATATAGCTTCATGTTTTAACTTTTTCAAAACACTACCTGATATTATCACTGTAATCCAAGAAAAACATACTGAAACTAGCACAAGTATACTTGGAAGTAACGATTGTAATATATCATTCATTTGTGCAAGTAACTCTTTTTGTTCCTTACTAATCGGCATGCCAGTAGCACTTACTATCTTTTCGCTTTTCGCCATACTTTCACTAAACATACTTTGCATTTGCTTCATTATATCTATGTTGAAAAACTTTATACTCGCAACATAAATAAGTACAAAACCAATTAAGTATGCAAGCGTCCCCGCCATTAAGATTTCCACTGGCTTTTTTCTTGTTTTATACATATATCCTAAAACAATCCCTATCAATCCAAACATAATTGTCTTCACTAAATTCAGCGGTTGACTCACAATAATAGTAACAAAAAGTGCTGCTACAAAAACCACGAGCACATTAGATAGTTTATGTCTTATCATTAATAGTATAAATGGTAACGGCAACGCAAAAGTTACAACTGTACCCAAAATCGGAACATACATAGATATAAGCAATAAAATTGCATATATAGCTAATAATGCTGCACCTTCTGTAATAAACTTTGTTTGTTTCACATTTTAACCTCTCTTTCAAAAAAGAAAAGCATAGCAAAATGCACAGTAGAGTCCGACTCTACTGTGCATTTCATACGCTATTATTCACCAACATATGGTAAAAGTGCCATTTGACGAGCACGTTTAATTGCAACTGTAAGTTTGCGTTGGTATTTTGCGCTTGTTCCTGTTACACGACGAGGTAAAATTTTACCACGCTCAGAAACGAAACGTTTTAATAAATCAACATCTTTATAGTCAATGCGAGTGATGCCGTTAGCTGTGAAGAAACACACCTTACGACGTTTCGCACGTCCACCTTTGCGTCCTGCCATGTCTATTTCCCTCCATTCTTTGTTAAAACTAACAAATTTACTGTATTAGAACGGTAAATCGTCGTCGGAAATGTCGATCGGTTGACCTACATTTGAAAATGGATCGTCATTCTTCGTAAATCCAGAGTTACCTTGGTTACCTGGATTACTAGATTGACCAAATGGGTTAGAGCCTTGGTTACCGAAACCAGCTCCTGATGGTTGCTGATTAAATGAACCACGTTGCTCCCCACCGCCATTACGCGGCTCTAAAAATTGCACGCTTTCCGCAAGAACTTCTGTTACGTATACACGTTTACCATCTTGTCCCTCGTAATTACGAGTTTGAAGACGTCCATCTACGCCTGCTAAGCTACCTTTTTTCAAATAATTTGCTACGTTTTCTGCTTGTTTACGCCATATTACACAATTAATAAAGTCAGCTTCACGCTCACCTTGCTGATTGGCAAATGCGCGATTCACAGCTAACGTAAAAGTAGCTACTGCGACACCATTGGGCGTGTAACGTAAGTCAGGGTCCTTAGTTAAACGACCAACGAGGATAACACGATTCATCAATCGAACCACTCTCCCTTATATATCAATTATTTTTCTTCTTCTTTAACAACGATATGACGAAGGATGTCTTCGTTAATCTTAGCTAAACGGTCGAATTCGTTAATCGCTTCTGCGTTAGATTTCACGTTTAAGATCATGTAGAAACCTTCACGTAAGTCGTTGATTTCGTAAGCTAAACGACGCTTACCCCACTCTTTCGTGTTAATGATTTCTGCACCATTGTTTGTTAAAACACCTGCAAAACGTTCAACTAAAGCTTTTTGAGCTTCTTCTTCAACGCCAGGACGAATGATGTACATAATTTCGTACTTTCTCATTACACTTTCACCTCCTTTTGGTCTAAACGGCCCGTAATGGGCAAGGAGCAATTAATTTATAGTAATTACTCACGAGTTTAGATTATATCATAGTAAGTTATATGAATCAACTCACCAATACATAAAAAACTTGGCAAACATATAATATATTTGCCAAGTTCATATCTTTATTTTTCCTAGGAAATATTAAATTAAACGTTAAAACGGAAGTGCATAACATCTCCGTCTTTTACGATATATTCTTTTCCTTCTAAACGTACTTTTCCAGCTTCTTTTGCAGCTGTCATAGAACCGTTTGTCATTAAATCAGCGTAAGAAACTGTTTCTGCACGAATAAATCCACGCTCAAAGTCTGTATGAATAACACCAGCACATTGTGGTGCCTTCATTCCTTGTTTAAATGTCCAAGCACGTACTTCTTGAACGCCAGCTGTAAAGTACGTAGCAAGTCCTAATAGGTCATATGCTGCACGAATTAATTGATCTAAACCAGACTCTTCAATTCCTAATTCTTCAAGGAATACTTTTTTCTCTTCTTCGTCTAATTCAGCGATTTCTGATTCGATTTTTGCACATACAACGATCACTTGGGAATTTTCATTTGCTGCAAATTCTTTTACCATTTGTACGTATTTATTTTCCGAAGGATCGATAATATCGTCTTCACTTACATTCGCTACGTATAACATTTCTTTTGTTGTAAGTAAATGAAGGCCTTTAACAATCTTCATCTGCTCTTCTGTAAATTCAACAGTACGAGCTGGTTTTCCCTCTTCAAAAGCTTCTTTTAAACGAACTAAAATTTCATGCTCATATACCGCTTCTTTATCTTTTTGTCTTGCTAATTTCGCAACACGCTCGATACGCTTATCAACAGACTCTAAGTCCGCTAAAATTAGCTCTAAATTGATTGTTTCAATATCATCAATTGGATCTACTTTCCCTGAAACGTGCGTAATATTTTCGTCTTCAAAACAACGAACAACTTGGCAAATTGCATCTACTTGACGAATGTGAGATAAGAATTTATTTCCTAAACCTTCACCTTTACTAGCACCTTTTACGATACCTGCAATATCAGTAAACTCGAATACAGTCGGAACAGTCTTTTTCGGTTCTACTAATTCCGTTAATTTATTTAAACGCTCATCTGGTACTTCTACAATCCCTACGTTTGGATCAATTGTACAGAATGGATAGTTCGCAGATTCTGCTCCTGCTTGTGTAATTGCATTAAATAAAGTGGACTTCCCTACGTTAGGTAATCCAACAATCCCAGCCGTTAATCCCATATTTTTCACTCCTATGTCTCAATCTTTCATCATTATAGATAGTAACGAAAAAAATGACAAGTTTCCGCCAAACGAAAAAAAGTAACAGTTACCTACTGTAACTGTTACTCTTCCTCTATTCTTCGTGCTTCACAAGTATTTTTTTCACCTTACGATCAAACTCTCTTCGAGGAATCATTACTGAATGGTCACACCCCTCGCACTTAATGCGGATATCCATTCCCATACGAATAATTTTCCAACGATTCTCGCCACATGGATGGGCTTTCTTCATTTCCACAACATCATACAAGTTATATTCCTTTTGCTCCATTCTCCAAACTCCTCTCCATACTAAATTGCTTTTCCACTAACTAATTCTTCACGATTATATAAAACCATACGTGGATATGGAATTTCAATTCCATGTAAATCAAGACGATTTTTAATCTCTTTACGAAGTGCCCTTGCAATAACTGCATGTTGCATCGGTTCTACTTCAGCAATAACACGTAATATAACTTCTGATGCAGCTAATGTTTGCACACCTAATAATTGAGGCGTTGTTACCATTTTTTCGTACTTTGAAGGTAATTCTACTAATAAATCTTCAATAACTTGCTCTGCTTTCGCAATATCAGCCTCATATGAAATAGATACATCAACAAACGCTACACTATTACTAACTGAGTAGTTAGTAACTTGAATAATACTTCCATTTGGTAAAGTATGAATTTCACCTGTCCAACTCTTTACTTTCGTTGTACGAAGTCCAATTTCTAAAACGACTCCTTCAAATTGACCGATTTTAACATAATCGCCAACTGAAAACTGATCTTCTAACAAAATAAATAAACCTGTAATAACGTCTTTCACTAAACTTTGAGCACCAAATCCGACTGCTAAACCAATTACCCCAGCACCCGCTAATAAACCTGATGCATTAATATCAAACACACCTAAAATCGCAATTAGCATAATGAACATAACAACGTACGCTACAATATTTTCAAGTAATTTCGCTACTGTAACTGTACGACGTTCTGAAATTTGAATTGGAGAACGACTCCCCATACGAAACGCATTTCGTACAACCGCCCTTGCAATTCGCACAACAACTGCACCAATTGTTAAAATAATACATATTTTTAATGTCGCAACTCCAATATGAGCCCAACGATCAGCATCTAATAAATACTGTTTCATAGAATTAAACCACTTCGCTAATAAATCCATGTACCTCTACCTCTCTAGCTAAAATTTCTTTTTAGTTACCCTTATTATTGTATCAGAAGTCCCCTAATTGCTGAAAAAATTTTATGATTTTAATCCTATTTTATCCCCGACATCCAGGTATAAAATGGAACGAATATATATATACTAGTACTATTATTTCCGTTTTCATTCACATTTTGCAAAAATTACGCACTTATAACTTTCCATTTTCCTCACCATATAACATATATTGAAAATTTATTAAAAGGATGGGTGCTTCATGAATATTGGAAGTTTTCGCTTACCATTTTTTGAGAAAGAAACTCAAAACGTTATGCACCAAGATCTAGAAGCCTCTGAGATAATCAGTAATTTCTTACTTACCCATATTCCTATTAAAACTAATATACCACTCATTCTCGTTTGTATCGGCACAGATCGCTCTACAGGTGACGCACTCGGCCCATTAGTTGGTACAAAACTTGAACAAATAGACATCCAAAACCTCCAAGTATTCGGTACACTAGATGAGCCAGTACATGCGCTAAATTTAGAAGAGAAAATTCAGAATATACAGAAAGAATATCCTACTGCATTTATAATTGCTGTTGATGCATGTTTAGGAAAGTCCCAAAATATCGGATCAATCACTACTGGAAAGGGACCTAGTAAACCTGGAGCTGCTATGAATAAGAAATTACCTGCAGTTGGTGATTTGCACATACACGGTATCGTCAATCTAAATGGGTTTATGGAGTTTTTCGTTCTTCAAAATACAAGATTAAGTTTAGTCATGAAAATGGCTGATGTAATCGCAAAAAGTATAAAAGAGACGGATCAAAAATTATCCGCATTAAAAAAAGCAAACCATCTATAAATAATAAGATGGTTTGCTTTTTAATTTTTCTGTGCTAATAGTTCTAAAATACGATTTAAATCTTCTTTATTAAAAAATTCAATTTCGATTTTACCTTTTTCTTTTTTTGTCTCTTTAATTTTCACATCTGTGCCAAACTTTTCTCTTAAGAACGTTTCACGTTCTACGAAAAATATATTTCGCTCTTTTTTCACTTTTTTTGTTTCACGTGAAACGTGTTGATTAATCTCTTGGACGATTTTCTCTAATTGACGAACATTTAATCCTTCTTTTTCAATGCGGTTCAATAAGGACTTCAATTGTTCTTCATCTTTTATCGTAAGTAAAGTTCTCCCATGAGCCATTGAAAGTTGACCATTTGCAATCATATCTTGTACGAAAGAAGGTAGGCTTAATAACCGAGTATAATTTGCAATGTAAGGTCTGCTTTTACCAAGACGTTTCGCTAATTGCTCTTGCGTTACATTTAGCTCATTCATTAACATCTGGTATGCCATTGCCTCTTCCATAGGATTTAAATCTTCTCGTTGTAAGTTTTCTAACAAAGCAAATTCCATCATTTGCTGTTCAGTTAATTGTCTTACAACCGCAGGTACTTTTTCTAAACCAGCCTCTTTTGCAGCACGAAATCGTCTTTCACCTGCAACAATTTCATATCCTTTAATACTCTTCCTAGCAATTAATGGTTGTAGAATACCGTGTTCCTTAATCGAAATTGCTAATTCCTGAATCGCCTCTTTATTAAAGTGTTTACGCGGTTGATATGGGTTCGGCCTTAATTCAGTTACAAGAATCTCCTGAATTGTTTCCTCTTCTTTCACATCTAAATCAGGAAAAAACACATTAATTCCTCTTCCTAATCCTTTAGCCACCTGCAATCACTTCCTCTGCTAAATCTATATACACTTCTGCTCCTCTTGATTTAGCGTCATACTGCATAATAGGTTTCCCATGACTTGGAGCCTCGCTCAAGCGTACATTACGCGGAATAATCGAGCGATATACTTTATCCCTAAAATACTTTTTCACTTCATCTATAACTTGAATCCCTAAATTTGTACGGGCATCCAACATTGTTAACAATACACCTTGAATTGCTAAATTTTTATTTAAATGTTTTTGTACAAGTCGAACTGTATTTAATAGCTGACTTAACCCTTCTAGTGCGTAATATTCACACTGTACAGGAATAATAACAGAATCTGCTGCTGTTAATGCATTAATCGTTAATAACCCTAAAGATGGGGGACAGTCGATAATAATATAGTCATATTCATCACGAACTGGCTGTAATGCTCTTTGCAAACGTACTTCCCGGGAAATAGTCGGTACCAATTCAATTTCAGCACCAGCCAATTGAATTGTAGCGGGTAGAACATCTAAGTTTTCAGTTGCGGTTTTCTGTATAACCCCTTGAACATCTGCATCTTCCACAAGAACGTTGTAAATACATTGATCTAATTCAGATTTTTCAATTCCCACACCAGTCGTTGCATTTCCTTGAGCATCAATATCCACAAGAAGGACTTTTTTACCTACTTGCGCCAATCCAGCCCCTAAATTAACAGATGTTGTTGTTTTTCCAACACCGCCTTTTTGATTAGCAATAGCAATGATTTTTCCCATGATGTCACCTACTTTCAACCTTTCTATCTTATTCTAGTAACAATTACGTTTATTGTAACATGAAATAAAACTTTTTCTTTTACGTCCTTTATTAAACTTCAAAATTTATTTCTAAACTCCTTCTTCATTTAACAAGAAAATATAGTAAAAGAGACCTCTCCAATAGGATAAGGTCTCTAGCACATCATTATTATTTTTTCTTTGGAATTTTAATTGTAATTTGATAGTACTCATCAAATTCTTCTTCCTCAGAATTAACATTCAAACCACTTTCAGTAACCATTTGTAAAGATTGTCTAATTGTATTCATAGCAATCCTTGTATCTCGACTTACTGCTTTTTGCTTTGCCTTACGCTTCGGTTTCGCTTCCTCTAGTAACTTCGCAATTCGTTCTTCTGTTTGCTTTACATTTAGTTGTTTCTCCACAATTTCCTGTAAAACCTTCAGTTGTAATTCCTCATTTTTTAAAGGAATGAGGGCGCGGGCATGACGTTCTGTAATGCTTTTTTCTAATAATGCACTTTTTATTTCTTCAGGCAACTTTAACAAGCGCAACTTATTTGCGATTGTAGATTGTCCTTTTCCAAGTCGTTGTGCCAATGCTTCTTGTGTTAAATTATGTAACTCAATCAGCTTTTGATATGCCACAGCTTCCTCGATTGCCGTTAGTTCCTCACGTTGCAAGTTTTCAATTAAAGCTACAGAAGCTGTCTCTGTATCATTTAAATTCTTTATAATTGCAGGAACCTTTTCCCAACCTAACTTTGTTGCCGCGCGAAAACGTCTTTCTCCAGCAATAATCTCGTACTTATCATCCTCATATTGCCTTACAACAATCGGTTGAATAAGTCCATGTGTACGAATTGTTAATGCTAGCTCATCAATACGCGCATCATCAAAAACTGTTCTTGGTTGATAACGGTTAGGGGTAATATTTACTATCGGAATTTCTTGTATTTCTTCATATACCTTTTTATCTATCTCTTCATGGCTTTCGTCTTGTAATTCGAATTCGCTCTCTTTATCTCCAAAGCCAAATAAACGAGAAAACGTATTTTTCATACATATTCCACCACCTTTTAGGCCTATTGACTATTCTCCATAAAATGTTTCCTATGAAACATTTACGTTTTCATTTATATAATTTAATCTTACGTCTAATAAGATTTATTTTTCAATAGGTAATTTATTGGGTGTTCCCGGTTTGCGTGGATATTTCTTTGGTGTCTTGCGCTTTTTCTCGATTAATAAAATATTACGTTCACTCTCTTCAAATGGTAATTGGAAAGTAGACATCTCTTTCAACTCTCCGCCTAGCACCTCTAAAGCATACTTGCCATTTTCAATTTCTTCGTTTGCTGCTGCACCTTTCATTGCAATGAATGTTCCTCCAACTTTTACAAGTGGTAAACATAGCTCACTTAATACAGAAAGACGCGCAACTGCACGTGCCATTACAATATCGTATGATTCACGTACACCTTCTTTTTTCCCAAATGTTTCAGCACGATCGTGACAAAATGCAACATCACTTAATTCTAACTTTTGGGCTAAGTGATTTAAGAAATTAATACGTTTTTGCAATGAATCTACAATTGTTACTTTTAAGTGCGGGAAACAGATTTTTAAAGGAATACTTGGGAATCCAGCCCCTGCACCAACATCACAAATTGAGAATGGTTTTGAAAAATCATAATAAAAAGCAGCTGTAATGGAATCAAAAAAGTGTTTTAAATATACTTCTTCTTTTTCTGTAATAGCCGTTAAGTTCATTTTTTCATTCCACTCTACTAATGTTTCAAAGTAGATTTTGAACTGCTCTAACTGTCTAGAAGAGAGGGTGATTCCCTTCTCTTCTAGCATAGATTGAAATTGTTCTATGTTCATCTAGCAATATCTCCTTACTATTTATTGGTTCGATACGCGTGCAATTTTTCCTTGTTCTATATACACAAGTAAAATGGAAATATCCGCTGGATTTACACCAGAAATACGTGAAGCCTGCCCCATTGAAAGTGGACGAACATCTTTCAATTTCTGTCTAGCTTCTGAAGCAAGGCTAGAAATCGCATCATAATCAATATCTACAGGGATTTTTTTACTCTCCATTTTCTTCATACGCTCTACTTGCTGTAAAGATTTTTCAATATACCCTTCATACTTAATCTGAATTTCAACTTGTTCTTTAACTTCATCACTTAATTCTACTTCACTTGGTACTAAAAGATGAATATGCTCATATGTCATCTCTGGACGACGTAATAAGTCACTTGCACGTATTCCATCTTTCAATTCACTTCCGCCAATATTGCGAATTAATTCTTGAACTTCAGGACGTGGTTTAATAATAATGCTGCTTAAACGTTCCTTTTCCTGTTCAATTTGTAATTTTTTATTTGTAAATCGCTCATAGCGCTCTTCTTTAATTAGTCCAATTTCACGACCAACTTCAGTTAAACGAAGATCAGCATTATCGTGGCGTAATAATAAACGGTATTCTGCACGAGACGTTAATAAACGATATGGTTCATTTGTACCTTTCGTTACAAGATCATCAATTAAGACGCCAATATAAGCATCCTCGCGACCTAAAACAACTTCTTTTTTACCTAAAGAACGGCATGCTGCATTAATTCCAGCCATAAGCCCTTGTCCTGCCGCCTCTTCGTAACCAGAAGTTCCATTAATTTGTCCTGCTGTATATAAATTTTTAATCTTTTTCGTTTCAAGTGTTGGCCATAGTTGTGTTGGCACAATTGCATCATATTCAATTGCATAACCTGTACGCATCATTTCAACATTTTCTAGGCCTGGAATTGTTCTAAGCATGTCACGTTGTACATCTTCTGGTAAGCTTGTGGATAAACCTTGTACATATACTTCTTGTGTATTACGCCCTTCTGGCTCTAAGAAAATTTGATGACGTGGTTTATCATTAAATCTTACTACTTTGTCTTCAATAGAAGGACAGTATCTAGGGCCTGTTCCTTTAATCATACCAGAATACATAGCTGAACGATGTAAATTTTCATCTATTAAACGGTGTGTTTCTGTACTTGTATATGTCAACCAACATGGAATTTGATCCATAATAAATTTCGTTGTTTCAAAAGAGAACGCACGTGGCTTATCATCACCTGGTTGAATTTCTGTTTTACTGTAGTCAATTGTATTACTGTTTACACGCGGAGGTGTCCCTGTTTTAAATCTAACAAGATCAAATCCAAGTTCCTCTAAATGCTCAGATAATGTAATAGACGGTTGCTGATTATTTGGACCGCTTGAATATTTTAAGTCGCCCATGATAATCTCGCCGCGTAAAAATGTTCCAGTTGTAATTACAACGGTTTTTGCTGTATATTCTGCACCAGCTTGTGTAACTACCCCTTTACATACACCTTCTTCAACGATTAAACGCTCTACCATTCCTTGGAACAACGTTAAGTTTGGTGTTTCTTCAATTGTTTTCTTTAATTCATGTTGGTAAGCGAATTTATCAGCTTGCGCTCGAAGTGCACGTACGGCTGGTCCCTTACCTGTATTTAGCATACGCATTTGAATATGAGTTTTATCAATATTACGTCCCATTTCTCCGCCTAATGCATCAATTTCACGAACAACAATCCCTTTTGCTGGTCCACCAACAGAAGGGTTACATGGCATGAATGCTACCATATCCAAGTTAATTGTTAACATTAATGTTTTTGAGCCCATTCGTGCTGCCGCAAGACCAGCTTCACATCCTGCATGACCTGCACCGATTACTATGACATCGTATGAACCGGCATTGTATCCCATTGTTTATTCCTCCTAATAATCTCTATCTTTCTACAACTTCACTATATTATTTTCCTAAACAAAATTGAGAGAACAACTGGTCAATTAAGCTTTCATGCACTGTGTCCCCAGTAATTTCACCAAGTATTTCCCACGTTCTTGTTAAATCAATTTGTACCATATCAATTGGTACACCATTTTCAATCGCCTCAACTGCATCACCGATTGTTTTTCCTGCTTGTGTTAATAATCCAATATGTCTCGCATTAGAAACATATGTCATATCTGCAGAATCGATTGTTCCTTCAAAGAATAAATCAGCTATTGCCTTTTCGAGTTCATCTATTCCTTGTTCCTCAATTAAGGATGTTGTAATAACACGATTTCCCGCGGCTAACTCTGTAACACGTTCCATATCAATCGCTTGCGGTAAATCAGTCTTATTCACAATAACAATAAAGTCTTTTCCTTGTACCGCACGGAATAGATCTTCATCCTCATTTGTTAAAGCCTCGCTATAGTTGACAACAACTAATACTAAATCCGCTTGGCTCATCATTTCTTTTGAACGCTCCACACCAATTCGTTCAACAACATCTTCTGTCTCCCGAATACCGGCTGTATCTATAAGTTTAAGAGGTACACCACGCACGTTAACGTACTCTTCAATAACATCACGAGTTGTTCCTGCAATATCAGTTACAATTGCCTTTTTCTCCTGAACAAGACTATTTAATAACGATGATTTCCCAACGTTAGGTCTACCGATAATTGCTGTAGCAATACCTTCACGTAAAATTTTCCCTTGTTTTGATGTTTCTAATATTTTTTCGATTTCCGAACGAACATGCGTCGCTTTCTCAATTAAAATATTATGTGTCATCTCTTCTACATCATCGTATTCTGGATAATCTATATTTACCTCAACATGAGCTAATGTTTCTAATATTTCTTGACGCAAAAGACCAATTAATTTAGATAATCGCCCTTCCATTTGATTAATTGCTACATTCATCGCACGATCTGTTTTTGCTCGAATCAAATCCATAACAGCTTCTGCTTGTGATAAGTCGATACGTCCATTTAAAAAAGCACGTTTTGTAAATTCGCCCGGCTCTGCCAATCGTACTCCTTGTGCTAGAATAAGTTGCAATACTTTATTTACTGAAACAAGTCCACCGTGACAGTTAATTTCCACTATATTTTCACGTGTAAAAGTCCTTGGTGCGCGCATAATAGACACCATAACTTCTTCAATAACTTGATTTGTATCTAAATCAACAATATGACCATAATGAATAGTGTGAGAAGGAACCTCTGTTAAATCCTTCCCCTTAAAAATACGATCAACTTTCTCAACCGCATCATCCCCACTTACTCGAACAATGGCAATTGCACCCTCTCCAAGCGCTGTGGAAATCGCAGCAATTGTATCAAATTCCATGTCCTTTCACCTCACTTGCTTATTTATCTCTATTTCAACATGATTATTTCTTTCACTAAATTATTAGGATACCATAACGAACCTATCTACAAAAGAAGAATAACTCATTTTATTATATCCCCATGTAAAAAACACTAAACTTATTCACAGTGGATAAGTTTAGTGTTTTTTAGTTATCCACATCTATTTTCCGCTCAAAAAAACCGGCACTCATTTGAGCAACCGGTCATTTAGGAGATATTACAACATGCCGATGTGGTTCATTTCCTTCAGAAGTTGTATTGATACCTTGATGATTTGATAATGCCTGATGAATAATTTTTCGTTCAAAAGATGGCATCGGTTCTAAAATAACTCTTTTTTTCGTATTAAATACTTGTTTCGCTAATCGATAAGAAAGTGATTCTAACGTACTTTTTCTTTTACTACGATAATTTTCAGCATCTAGTGTAATACCGATATACTGCTTCGTGTTACGATTCGCGACAAGTTTTGTTAAATACTGTAAAGAGTTCAATGTATTACCTCTTTTCCCAATTAAAACACCTACATTATCACCAGAAATTGTGAATTCGATTTCGCGTCCTTTTACAATTTTACTAATCTCGACTTCCACACCCATATCGTGAATAACATTTCTTAAATATTCTTCACATTCTTGAATTGGATCTTTCTTCAATACAACTTCTACTACTGCAGGGCGATTCCCAAATAAACCTAAGAATCCCCTTTTACCCTCATCGACAATATTTATATCTACTCGATCTTTTGATGTATTTAATTGCCTTAAAGCATCCTCTACTGCCAGCTCGACTGTTTGTCCTTTAGCAGTAATTACACTCACTTGCTTGAGCCTCCAGCTTTACCAGCCTTACTAGCCTTAATCTCTGGTCCTTTAATAAAGTACATTTGAGCAATACCAAAGATATTACCAACAACCCAGTAAAGTGATAATGCAGCTGGGAAGTTAATTGCAAAGATTAAAATCATAATCGGCATAAGCCAAAGCATCATTGCCATTTGTGGATTTTGACCAGCTGTTCCTGCCATTGCAAGCTTTTGCTGAATAAATGTCGTAATTGCTGCAACGACTGGTAAGATATAGAACGGATCTGCCTTTCCTAAATCAAACCATAAAAATGTATGTTCACTAATTGCTGTTGTTCTCATAATCGCATGATAAAACGCGAATAAAATAGGCATCTGAACAAATATCGGTAAACATCCTGCCAATGGATTTACACCATTCTTTTGATATAACTGCATCATTTCTTGTTGTAGTTTTTGCTGTGTTGCTTGATCTTTAGAACTATATTTCTCTTTTAACTTCACCATTTCTGGTTGTAACGCTTGCATTGCCTTTGTACTCTTCGTTTGTTTAATCATTAATGGTAATAATGCAAAACGAATGATAAGAGTTGTAATAACAATTGCTAAACCGTAATTACTGTTAAATAATTCGGCAAAATACGTGATTAACTGAGAAAGCGGATATACGAAATATTCATTCCAAATCCCAGTACTTTTCGATGTAATCGGCTGACCCGTTTCACTACAACCGGTGGCAATCGCCATTAATGCAACGACCATGGCTAGTAAACCTAATTTCTTTTTCAAAGCCTACTCCTCCTTGTATCGGTATGTATATAGTGTAATTCATTTCCTTACGCTACCTTTTTATTCTTTTCATACCAGAGCGTTTAAAGACATGAATTAAGCTTTTCTTTACTTCTTCATATGTCATCTCTGCACAAGGCTTCCTTGCTATTATAACAAAATCTTTTCCAGAAGCTATCTCATCTTTTAACTCTGTAATAGCCTGACGGACCATGCGCTTAATTCGATTACGAACTACTGCATTTCCTATTTTCTTGCTAACAGAAAGGCCGATGCGAAAGTTTGGCTGTTCTTCTTTATCTAATTGGTATACAACAAACTGACGATTTGCATTTGATTTTCCTTTTTGAAAAACCGCCTGGAATTCATCATTCTTCTTTATACGATGTTTTTTCTTCATATCAATTGACACTCCTGTATTTCATCAGCGGAAATTCACTATTATTAGAAAAAAAGACCACTGAACGATCAGTGGTCTACGCAGATAATACTTTTCTTCCTTTACGACGACGAGCTGCTAGCACTTTACGTCCGTTCGCTGTGCTCATACGGCTGCGGAAACCATGTACTTTGCTGCGCTTACGTTTATTTGGTTGGTAAGTTCTTTTCATTATATGACACCTCCCTGAGGAATATCTGTTAAAGACAGTCCTATAAATTATAGTTAATTAACTAGGAAAATGTCAATGGTTCTAGAAATTTTCATCAAATATTCATTTTGAACCTATTCACATACTTTTTCACAGCACCTATATTTCCTTGTGGATAAATATTTTTTCGCGTTTTTTATATCCACAAACTTTTTTCACACTTTTACACAGTATATCGTGTTGTGGACAAGTTTATTCCACAAGGTATTGATTTTGTGGATAACTTTCTTAAATTCATTGCTATAGCCACTTTTTTTTGATATTATAGTTGTGTTTTCACTTTGAATAAGTTTTCCACATCTTTATCTTATCCACAATTTGTGTATAACATGTGGACAGTTTTAATCACATGTGGGTAAATAGTTGTCCACATTTGCTTTTTTTGTCGAAAACCCTATCTCATATACAAACGACGTTTTTAGGTTTTAAAATACGTTTCGTATAAATATACATTTTATATTTATTAGGTTGTACATTTGTTGCGCAACCTTATTCTTTTACCAACTTAGTAAAGGAGGGACACCTTTGGAAAATATCTCTGATTTATGGAATAGTGCCTTAAAAGAATTAGAAAAAAAGGTAAGTAAGCCTAGTTATGAGACATGGTTAAAATCCACAACGGCTCATAACTTGAAGAAAGACGTATTAACGATTACAGCTCCGAATGAATTTGCTCGTGACTGGCTAGAATCTCATTACTCCGAACTAATTTCAGAAACACTATACGATTTAACAGGGGCAAAATTAGCAATTCGCTTTATTATTCCCCAAAGTCAAGCTGAAGAGGACATTGATCTGCCTCCAGTTAAGCCGAATCCAGCACAAGACGATTCAGCTCATTTACCACAGAGCATGTTAAATCCAAAATATACATTCGATACATTTGTTATTGGCTCTGGTAACCGTTTTGCCCATGCAGCTTCATTAGCTGTAGCTGAGGCGCCAGCTAAAGCGTATAATCCACTCTTTATTTACGGAGGAGTTGGACTTGGAAAGACACATTTAATGCACGCAATTGGTCATTATGTAATTGAACATAATCCAAATGCAAAAGTTGTATATTTATCATCAGAAAAATTTACAAATGAATTTATTAACTCTATTCGTGATAATAAAGCTGTTGATTTTCGTAATAAATATCGCAACGTAGATGTTTTATTGATAGATGATATTCAATTTCTTGCTGGAAAAGAACAGACTCAAGAAGAGTTTTTCCATACATTTAATGCATTACACGAAGAAAGTAAACAAATTGTAATTTCTAGTGACCGACCACCAAAAGAAATTCCAACTTTAGAAGATCGTCTTCGTTCCCGCTTTGAATGGGGACTTATTACAGACATTACGCCGCCAGATTTAGAGACACGAATTGCGATTTTACGCAAAAAAGCAAAAGCTGAAGGGCTTGATATACCAAATGAAGTTATGCTTTATATCGCAAATCAAATTGATTCAAATATTCGTGAATTAGAAGGTGCACTTATCCGAGTTGTAGCTTATTCATCTTTAATTAATAAAGATATTAATGCTGATTTAGCAGCTGAAGCACTTAAAGATATTATTCCAAATTCTAAGCCGAAAATTATCTCTATTTATGATATTCAAAAAGCTGTCGGGGACGTTTATCAAGTGAAATTAGAAGATTTTAAAGCGAAAAAACGTACAAAATCAGTTGCGTTTCCTCGCCAAATTGCAATGTATTTATCGCGCGAGCTTACAGATTCCTCTTTACCAAAAATAGGTGAAGAATTTGGTGGACGTGATCATACAACAGTTATCCATGCCCATGAAAAAATCTCTAAACTACTAAAAACCGATACGCAATTACAAAAGCAAGTTGAAGAAATTAATGGTATTTTAAAGTAGTAGCTGAATAGTGTGAATAACTTAACTTGTTTTACGCACAGTCTATCCACATGTAGATAGACTGTTTTTACATCCTTTAGCGGGGTTATCCACATATCCACAAGCCCTATTACTATTACTACTATTTTTTATCTTTATTAATTAAATAAAATCTTATACTTACCGGAGGTTTTTCTTTATGCGTTTTACAATACAAAAAGACTATCTTGTAAGAGGTGTACAAGATGTAATGAAGGCAGTTTCTTCTCGTACAACAATCCCAATTCTTACGGGAATTAAAGTTGTAGCAACTGAAGAAGGAGTTACATTAACAGGAAGCGATGCTGATATTTCTATTGAATCGTTTATTCCAGTCGAAGAAGATGGAAAAGAAATCGTAGAAATAGCTCAATCAGGAAGCATTGTTTTACAGGCAAAATATTTTAGTGAGATTGTAAAAAAACTACCTAAAGACACTGTCGAAATTTCTGTAGAAAATCATTTTATGACAAAAATAAAATCTGGAAAATCAGAGTTTAACTTAAATGGTTTAGATTCTGCAGAATATCCGTTATTGCCACAGATTGAAGAACATCATGTATTTAAGATACCAACAGATTTACTTAAACATATGATCAGACAAACTGTATTTGCAGTTTCTACTTCTGAAACAAGACCAATCTTGACAGGTGTAAACTGGAAGGTATATAACAGCGAGTTAACTTGTATTGCAACAGATAGTCATAGGCTGGCACTTCGAAAAGCAAAAATTGAAGGACATAATATTGCAGATGAATTCCAAGCTAATGTTGTTATCCCAGGTAAGAGCTTAAATGAATTAAGTAAAATTTTAGATGAGTCTGAAGAAATGGTAGATATCGTTATTACGGAGTATCAAGTATTATTCCGTACAAAACATTTATTATTCTTCTCAAGATTGTTAGAAGGGAATTATCCTGATACGACACGTTTAATTCCGGCAGAGAGTAAAACGGATATTTTTGTGAATACAAAAGAATTCCTACAAGCAATTGATCGCGCTTCACTATTAGCAAGAGATGGCCGCAATAACGTTGTTAAATTATCAACTTTAGAGCAAGAAATGCTAGAGATTTCTTCGAATTCACCAGAAATCGGAAAAGTTGTCGAAGAAGTACAATGCGAAAAAGTAGATGGAGAAGAGTTAAAAATATCTTTTAGTGCAAAATATATGATGGATGCATTGAAAGCTTTGGATAGTACAGAGATTAAAGTTAGCTTTACTGGGGCGATGAGACCGTTCTTAATTCGTACAGTAAATGATGATTCAATTATTCAATTAATTTTACCGGTTCGTACTTACTAGGTAAGGAATAAGGGTTGCTAGTTTAAAGATGCTAGTGGCCCTTATTTGATTTTTGGGTATTACTTTCCTAATGCTAGTTTATTTAGTACAATGAAAGAATGAACACTTTCAGAAAGTGAGCGATTTTATGAAACGTATTAAAATTTCAACAGAGTATATTACACTAGGACAATTTTTAAAGTTAGCTGATGTAATTGATACAGGTGGCGCTGTAAAATGGTTTTTACAAGAATATGAAGTGTACGTGAACAACGAACTTGAAAATAGAAGAGGTCGCAAACTATATGCGAATGATGTTATTGAAATTCCAGGAAGCGGAACTTTCCAAGTTCAGGCATAAAGGGGGAGCCCTTTGTTTATTTCAGAAATACAATTAAAAAACTATCGCAATTATGAAAAATTAGAGCTTTCCTTTGAAGATAAGGTAAATGTAATTATCGGCGAAAATGCGCAAGGGAAAACAAATTTGATGGAAGCTATTTATGTTTTAGCGATGGCGAAATCTCATAGAACCTCTAATGATCGCGAACTTATCCGCTGGGATGAAGATTTTGGTCAAATAAAAGGGAAATTACAAAAAAGAAACAGTTCTTTGTCTTTGGAATTAAATATTTCGAAAAAAGGTAAAAAGGCAAAATTAAATCAACTTGAACAACAAAAGTTAAGTCAATATATTGGCGTGATGAACGTTGTCATGTTTGCCCCAGAAGATTTAAATCTTGTAAAAGGAAGCCCTCAAGTAAGAAGACGCTTTTTAGATATGGAATTAGGACAAATAGCTCCTATATATTTGTATGAATTAAGTCAATATCAAAAGGTGCTCACGCAACGAAATCACTTGTTGAAAAAAATGCAAGGGAATAGTAAGAATGAGGAAACGATGTTGGATGTATTTACACTTCAACTAATTGAGCATGGTGCGAAAATACTGCAAAAACGTTTTGAATTTTTGCATTTGCTACAGGAATGGGCAGCTCCAATTCATCGAGGTATAAGCCGTGGATTAGAAGAGTTAGAAATTGTCTATAAACCAAGTGTAGATGTATCAGAATCAATGGATTTGTCGAAAATAAAAGAAGTATACTATGAAAGTTTTCAATCTGTGAAACAACGTGAAATTTTCCGTGGTACGACTTTAATTGGTCCTCATCGTGACGATTTACAATTCTTCGTTAATAGTAAAAATGTTCAAGTCTTTGGTTCGCAAGGACAACAACGAACGACCGCACTATCCCTAAAATTAGCTGAAATTGAATTGATTTATTCAGAGGTTAAAGAATATCCAATCCTTTTGTTGGATGATGTTTTATCAGAATTAGATGATTATCGTCAATCACATCTTTTAAATACAATTCAAGGAAAAGTGCAAACATTTGTTACAACGACGAGTGTCGACGGAATTGAACACGAAACATTAAAAGAAGCGAAAACAATTCATGTAACGAACGGCACTGTAGATTGTGAAATAGATAGGGAATAACCCCTGTTTAAATGGAAAAGTAGGTGATCTTTGTGTCAATGGAACAAAAGCAAATGCAAGAAAATGCATATGATGAAAGTCAGATACAGGTGCTTGAAGGACTAGAGGCAGTTCGGAAACGCCCTGGTATGTATATTGGGTCTACAAGTGGAAAAGGGCTTCACCATCTTGTTTGGGAAATCGTAGATAATAGTATTGATGAAGCACTTGCAGGTTATTGTGATGAAATTAATGTTAGTATCGAAGAAGATAATAGTATTCGTGTAACGGATAATGGGCGTGGTATTCCGGTTGGTATACAAGAAAAAATGGGACGTCCAGCTGTAGAAGTTATTATGACTGTTCTCCACGCCGGTGGTAAATTTGGCGGTGGCGGTTATAAAGTTTCTGGTGGTTTACATGGTGTTGGGGCATCGGTTGTAAATGCTCTATCAACAGAATTAGAAGTATTTGTACATCGTGAAGGTAAAATCCATTACCAAAAATACGAAAGAGGTATTCCGGTTGCGGATTTAAAAGTCATTGGTGACACCGATCAAACAGGAACAATAACTCGATTTAAACCAGATCCGGAAATTTTCCAAGAAACAACAGTATACGATTTTGATACGCTAGCAACTCGTATGCGTGAATTAGCGTTTTTAAATCGTAATATTAAATTAACAATTGAAGATAAACGTGAACATAAGCAAAAGAAAGAATTCCATTACGAAGGTGGAATTAAATCATACGTTGAGCATTTAAATCGCTCAAAACAACCGATTCATGAAGAGCCTGTGTACGTAGAAGGTTCAAAAGATGGTATTCAGGTTGAGGTTTCTCTTCAATATAACGAAGGATACACAAATAATATTTACTCATTTACGAATAACATCCATACGTATGAAGGTGGTACACATGAGGTAGGTTTTAAAACAGCTTTAACTCGTGTAATCAACGACTATGGTCGTAAAAATAGCATTTTAAAAGATGCGGACAGTAATTTAACTGGTGAGGATGTTCGTGAAGGTTTAACAGCAATTGTATCAATCAAGCATCCAAATCCACAATTTGAAGGACAAACGAAGACAAAACTTGGGAATAGTGAAGCGAGAACAATTACAGAGTCTGTATTCTCAGAGGCATTTGAAAAGTTCTTACTAGAAAATCCTAATGTAGCGCGAAAAATTGTAGAAAAAGGTACGATGGCTGCACGTGCACGTGTAGCTGCGAAAAAAGCGCGTGAATTGACACGTCGAAAGAGTGCGTTAGAAGTTTCAAGTTTACCTGGTAAATTAGCTGATTGCTCTTCGAAAGATCCAGCAATTAGTGAAATTTACATCGTAGAGGGTGACTCTGCGGGTGGATCTGCAAAACAAGGACGCGATCGTCATTTCCAAGCAATTTTACCGCTGAAGGGTAAAATTATTAATGTGGAAAAGGCGCGCTTAGATAAGATTTTATCAAATGATGAAGTTCGTACAATTATTACGGCAATCGGTACAAATATTGGTGGAGACTTCGATATTGAAAAAGCACGCTATCATAAAGTTATTATTATGACCGATGCCGATGTTGATGGTGCACATATTCGTACCCTATTATTAACGTTCTTCTATCGTTATATGCGTCAAATAATTGAGTGTGGTTATATCTATATTGCACAGCCGCCATTGTTTAAAATACAACAAGGTAAAAAAATTCAATATGCTTACAACGATAAGGAACTTGAAAAAATCTTAGCTGAGCTACCAGCCCAGCCGAAACCAGGAATTCAACGTTATAAAGGTCTTGGGGAGATGAATCCAACTCAGCTATGGGAGACGACAATGGATCCAGAAGTACGTTCGTTACTTCAAGTTTCTCTTCAAGATGCAATAGAAGCAGACGAAACGTTTGAAATTTTAATGGGTGATAAAGTAGAACCGCGTCGTAACTTTATCCAAGAGAATGCAAAATACGTGAAGAACCTTGATATTTAAATGAGTAATGACAGGAATCTAAGTATTCCTGTCTTCTACATATAAATCAATGTATGTGTAACGGAAATGTAAGAGGAGGTGCTCGTTGATGTCAGACAATCAACAACAAGCACGAATTCGAGAAATTAATATTAGTCATGAAATGCGTACCTCATTTTTAGATTACGCAATGAGTGTTATCGTATCTCGTGCATTACCAGATGTTCGTGATGGATTAAAACCTGTGCATCGTAGGGTTTTATATGCGATGAATGATTTAGGAATTACAGCTGATAAAGCGTATAAGAAATCAGCACGTATTGTCGGTGAAGTAATTGGTAAGTATCACCCTCATGGTGATTCAGCCGTTTATGAAACAATGGTACGTATGGCGCAAGATTTTAGTCAACGTTATATGCTTGTAGATGGGCATGGTAACTTCGGTTCTGTAGATGGAGATTCAGCAGCAGCAATGCGTTATACAGAGGCAAGAATGTCTAAGATTTCTATGGAATTAATACGTGATATTTCAAAAAATACAATTGATTATCAAGATAACTATGATGGTTCCGAAAGAGAACCGATAGTACTACCAGCGCGTTTCCCTAATTTATTAGTAAACGGTACAACAGGTATTGCTGTTGGTATGGCAACAAATATACCGCCGCATCAGCTTGGCGAAGTAATTGATGGTGTGCTGGCATTAAGTCATAATCCTGATATTACTATCGCAGAATTGATGGAATATATTCCTGGTCCAGACTTTCCGACGGCAGGTTTAATTTTAGGAAGAAGTGGAATTCGAAGAGCTTATGAAACAGGTCGCGGTTCCATTATGCTTCGTGCTAAGGTTGAAATTGAAGAGAAGTCAAACGGTAAACAATCTATTATCGTAACTGAACTACCTTATCAAGTTAATAAGGCGCGATTAATTGAAAAAATCGCAGAATTAGTTCGCGATAAGAAAATTGAAGGTATTACAGATTTACGTGATGAATCAGATCGTAATGGTATGCGTATTGTCATGGAAGTACGTCGTGATGCTAATGCAAATGTACTATTAAACAATCTATATAAACATACAGCGCTTCAAACAAGTTTCGGTATTAATATGTTGTCTCTTGTAAATGGGGAGCCACAAGTACTAAATTTAAAACAAAATCTATATCATTATTTAGAGCATCAGAAGGTAGTAATTCGTAGACGTACTGCTTATGAATTAGAAAAAGCAGAAGCACGTGCTCATATTTTAGAAGGATTACGAATTGCTTTAGATCATCTTGATGAAGTTATTACGTTAATTCGTAGTTCAAAAACGGCAGATATTGCAAAGCAGGGCTTAATGGAACGTTTTGGTTTAAGTGAGAAACAAGCGCAAGCGATTTTAGATATGCGTCTGCAACGCTTAACTGGATTAGAACGTGAAAAAATTGAGCAAGAATATCAAGACTTAATGAAGTTAATTGCTGAATTAAAAGCGATTTTAGCAGATGAAGAAAAAGTTCTTGAGATTATTCGTGAAGAATTAACAGAAGTAAAAGAGCGTTTCAATGATAAGAGACGAACAGAAATTACAATTGGCGGTATGGAATTTATTGAAGATGAAGATTTAATTCCTGAACAAAACATTGCGATTACGTTAACTCATAACGGTTATATTAAGAGGTTACCAGCTTCTACGTACAAAACACAGAACCGTGGGGGACGTGGTGTGCAAGGAATGGGTACGAATGATGATGACTTTGTTGAACATTTATTAACAACGTCTACTCATGATCATATTTTATTCTTTACAAACAAGGGTAAAGTATACCGTACGAAAGGATATGAAATTCCAGAGTATAGTCGTACTGCAAAAGGACTACCAATTATTAACCTATTAGGGGTAGATAAGGGTGAATGGATTAACGCTATTATTCCGATTCGTGAATTTGGTGACGATCAGTTCTTATTCTTTACGACAAAACAAGGGGTTTCTAAGAGAACACCACTTTCATCATTTGCAAATATACGTACAAATGGTTTAATTGCAATTTCTCTTCGTGAAGAGGATGAAGTAATATCTGTACGTTTAACATCGGGTGATAAGGATATTATTGTCGGGACAAGTAACGGTATGCTAATTCGTTTCAATGAACAAGATGTTCGTTCTATGGGACGTAATGCTGCAGGTGTTAAAGCTATTACATTGGGCGATGAAGACCAAGTTGTAGGTATGGAAATTGTCGAAGAGGATGTAAATGTTCTAATTGTAACGAAAAATGGTTACGGAAAGCGTACACCGATTGATGAATACCGTCTGCAAAGTCGCGGTGGTAAAGGTCTGAAAACTTGTAACATTACAGATAAGAACGGTAAATTAGTAGCTGTTAAGTCTGTTACAGGTGAAGAAGATATTATGTTAATTACAGCGGCAGGCGTTATTATTCGTATGCCAGTTGATCAAATCTCTCAAATGGGACGTAATACACAAGGTGTTCGTCTAATTCGAT
>NZ_JBBORJ010000001.1:4285000-4300000 GCF_038004545.1 Bacillus sp. FSL R5-0585 | reverse complement strand
ATGTGCGGAAGGGATAAGTGCTGAAAGCATCTAAGCATGAAGCCCCCCTCAAGATGAGATTTCCCATAGCGTAAGCTAGTAAGATCCCTGAAAGATGATCAGGTTGATAGGTTCGAGGTGGAAGCATGGTGACATGTGGAGCTGACGAATACTAATAGATCGAGGACTTAACCATATAATATGAAGCAATGTTATCTAGTTTTGAAGGAATATGCCTTCATAGTTTGGTGATGATGGCAGAGAGGTCACACCCGTTCCCATACCGAACACGGAAGTTAAGCTCTCTAGCGCCGATGGTAGTTGGGACCTTGTCCCTGTGAGAGTAGGACGTCGCCAAGCAACTAAAAACACAAGTCATTTGACTTGTGTTTTTTTATTTCCCATGAAATAGATTTGGTTCCACTAATAAAAAATTTGAAATATAGTAAGGGATTTTTTGAGCAGAAATACTTAGAAATTGATAAATAAATGGATAATCTTCAGAACCATAACTTCCAAGTAAGTCATACCACCAATCTGTTTCATATCTAGAAATCATGCTTAAATTATAGAGCAATAAATAATGAATGAGGAGTTCAGGTAATATTGGCTTAGGATTTCTAGGGTCAGTCGTAAGTGGCAAATAATAAGTATTAGTAAGATGTTCATAGTATAAAGGAGTACTGTACATAGGATTCCATGATTGAATAGGCGCTGTAAAAAGTAAATTCGATTCATTAGTTTTCTCAGGTACGTGTTGTATTGATAAATGCTTACAAGATGTTTCAATGTAACGAGAAAATCTCTCTTTAGTCATATGTAATCGATCTAGTAGGTTGACTGAAAAGGAGAGCTCATTTTTAATTGTTGAATCAATTTTATATAAAGTTGATCCTTTTTGACTATAACGAAATAAATTTTGTAATTCTGGAATATTTCCCATTAGTTCTAACATGTTAAATTTTTCTGCTTCTAAGTGTTTCATGTGAAACAGTTGTTCTGCAACATGAGTAAACAATCCGTTTTTTTGTACCTTCACCTCATCTTCTAAAAATTGATACCCTTGTTTTTTTCGTTTGCGAGTTGTAACGCCATGAGCTAAAACAGTAGTGGATTCAGGATAGTTAGGGTCAATAGTTAGTAGGCATGCTTTAAACAGTTGACTAATTCCATAAAATAACAACATTGGTTGAATGGAAAATGGAGCTGTCTTATATAATTCATAATAATTTTTCCCGTGTTCTAAGTAATAAATAAAGGGATAACAATTTTCAAAACTTTTTTTTTCTGCATCCTGAATAGAGGATTTTTCATAACAACGGGCAAGATAACGTTGTACGTTTTGAGATGAAAAAAAGAAACTTAACTGCTGCCAAGTACAAGATGTTTGATGCATATATTACGCTCCTTTTATTGTCTAAAAATTCTAACATATATATACGTCCTTGACAGTATTTTAACCAATTGATAAGCTACTAATAATAATTTCTGGTATCATAGGGGGAACAATTATGTGGGAATCTAAATTTGTTAAAGAAGGTTTGACTTTTGATGATGTATTACTTGTACCAGCTAGGTCAGATATATTACCAAGAGAAGTAAGTGTTAAAACAGTTTTATCTGAAAGCTTACAGCTAAACATCCCGTTAATTAGTGCAGGAATGGATACAGTAACAGAAGCTGACATGGCTATTGCAATGGCTCGCCAAGGTGGTTTAGGAATTATTCATAAGAATATGTCTATTGAGCAACAAGCAGAGCAAGTTGATAAAGTAAAGCGCTCTGAAAGCGGCGTTATTTCAGATCCTTTCTTCTTAACTCCAGAACATCAAGTATATGATGCAGAACATCTTATGGGAAAATATCGTATCTCAGGTGTACCGGTTGTAAATAATTTAGATGAGCGAAAATTAGTTGGTATTATTACAAACCGTGATATGCGCTTCATCCAAGACTACTCAATCAAAATTTCTGACGTAATGACAAAAGAACAATTAATTACAGCTCCAGTTGGTACTACACTGGAAGAAGCTGAAAAGATCCTACAAAAGTATAAAATTGAAAAACTCCCTCTTGTTGATAATAACGGTGTATTACAAGGGCTTATTACAATAAAAGACATTGAAAAAGTAATTGAATTCCCAAACTCTGCTAAGGATAAGCAAGGACGCTTATTAGTTGGAGCAGCAGTTGGTGTAACAGCGGATGCGATGCTTCGCATCGATGCATTAGTAAAAGCTAGTGTAGATGCAATTGTACTTGATACAGCACATGGACATTCTAAAGGTGTTATTGATAAGGTAAAAGAAGTTCGTGCTAAATACCCATCACTAAATATTATCGCTGGAAATGTTGCTACTGCTGAAGCAACGAAAGCATTAATTGAAGCTGGTGCAAACGTAGTTAAAGTTGGTATTGGACCAGGTTCTATTTGTACAACACGCGTTGTAGCCGGTGTTGGTGTACCACAATTAACTGCAGTTTATGATTGTGCAACAGAAGCTCGTAAACACGGTATTCCAGTTATTGCTGATGGTGGTATTAAGTACTCTGGTGATATGGTGAAAGCTTTAGCGGCAGGAGCACATGTTGTTATGCTAGGTAGCATGTTTGCAGGTGTTGCAGAAAGCCCTGGAGAAACTGAAATTTACCAAGGTCGTCAATTTAAAGTGTATCGTGGTATGGGTTCTGTCGGTGCGATGGAAAAAGGAAGTAAAGATCGTTACTTCCAAGAAGGTAATAAAAAGCTTGTCCCAGAAGGTATTGAAGGACGAGTGCCATATAAAGGACCTTTAGCAGATACAGTTCACCAATTAGTTGGTGGCTTACGTGCAGGTATGGGATATTGCGGAGCACAGGATTTAGAATTCTTACGCGAAAATGCACAATTCATTCGTATGTCAGGTGCTGGCTTACGTGAAAGTCATCCTCATCACGTACAAATTACAAAAGAGGCTCCAAACTACTCATTATAATGTCTTATATACAAATAGACAGAGATTTGATATCTCTGTCTATTTTTTTTTGATTATGTTAGAATAACGGTTATGTGAGTACATAGATATTGGGGGTAGCAAAAGTGAAAGGTATGTTTTGCAAAAGATTCATTGCTTTGGTAACAGTGCTTACACTAGCTTGTAGCATTTTTATGCCATATAGCAATGCATCAGCTGAAACAGGAGCCGCTTTAAACATTGAAGCAGGTGCGGCAATTTTAGTAGAAGCGAATTCTGGGAAAATTTTATATCAAAAGAATGCAGATGAATTATTATCCATTGCTAGTATGACAAAGATGATGAGTGAATATTTAGTTCACGAAGCAGTGGATAAAGGAAAACTTAAGTGGGACCAGAAAATTAAGGTTTCTGAATATGCATATAAGGTTTCACAAGATGCTTCATTATCAAATGTTGCATTAGAAAATGGTGGCTCTTATACAGTAAAAGAGTTATACGAAGCAATGGCAATCTTTTCTGCAAATGGTGCAACAATTGCATTAGCAGAAGCAATTGCAGGTAAAGAAGTAGACTTCGTAAAAATGATGAATGACAAATCGAAAGAACTAGGGTTAAAAAATTATAAATTTGTCAATTCTACAGGTTTAACGAATAAAGATTTAAAGGGAATGCATCCTGAAGGAACAACAGCGGATGAAGAAAATAAAATGTCTGCAAAGGATGTTGCAACTTTAGCACAACATTTAATTAAAGATTATCCAAAAGTGTTAGATACAGCAAAAATCCCTAAAAAAGAATTCCGTCCAGAAAAAGAGAAGTTTGGAATGTCGAACTGGAACTGGATGTTAAAGGGCTTAGTTAAAGAATATGATGGTGTAGATGGCTTAAAAACAGGCTCAACTCCAGAAGCAGGAGATTGCTTCACTGGTACGGTTGAAAGAAACGGAATGCGTTTTATTTCTGTAGTTATTAAAACAAGTTCTCATACAGCACGTTTTGATGAAACAAAGAAGCTATATGATTATGGATTTGCTAACTTTGAAGTGAAACAAATGTATAAAAAAGGTTCTTCAGTAAAAGGACAAGAAACAGTACGAGTAGAAAATGCGAAAGATAAAGATGTAGCAGTTCAAACGAAACAAGCTATTTCACTTCCAGTGCCAAAAGGAAGTAAAGATGTTTATAAAACAGAATTGAAAGAATCAAGTAAGGGACAAGAAGCACCTATTAAAAAGGGAGCTGCGCTTGGTCAAATGGTAATTACACCAAAAGATACAAACGACCCTGGATTTTTAACTGGTAAGTCACTGCAAGTGGATCTTGTAACGACATCTGAAGTAGAAGAAGCAAACTGGTTTACTCGTGCTATGCGCGGAATTGGTTCATTCTTTAGTGGTATGTGGAATAGTGCTGTTGATACAGTAAAAGGTTGGTTTTAAAAGCTCCTCACGATAGGAGCTTTTTTTTATTCCTATTTTTCATACCGACTTTATGAAAAAGTAGTAGACAAGCATCTGATAGTTAGTGGTAGAATGTAAGAGTATTCTTAATTTTCGCCTTTAACGGGGGAAAGCAATTCACCTAGGGGGGTTTTTGTACATGACAAATGTAACAGGGACAGAACGTGTAAAACGTGGAATGGCAGAAATGCAAAAAGGCGGCGTTATTATGGACGTAGTTAACGCTGAACAAGCAAAAATTGCAGAAGAGGCAGGCGCAGTTGCCGTTATGGCATTAGAGCGTGTACCAGCAGATATTCGTGCAGCAGGTGGCGTTTCTCGTATGGCAGACCCAACAATTGTTGAAGAAGTTATGGGTGCGGTGTCAATTCCGGTTATGGCAAAATGCCGTATCGGTCACCTTGTAGAAGCACGTGTATTAGAATCATTAGGGGTAGACTATATCGATGAGAGTGAAGTATTAACTCCTGCTGATGAAGTATACCATTTAAATAAACGTGATTACACAGTTCCATTTGTATGTGGTTGCCGTGATATCGGAGAAGCTGCACGTCGTATTGCAGAAGGTGCATCTATGCTTCGTACAAAAGGTGAACCAGGAACAGGAAACATTGTAGAGGCAGTGCGTCATATGCGCCAAGTCAATGCAGAAATCCGTCAAGTTGCGAGTCTACGTGAAGATGAGTTAATGACATATGCAAAAAATACTGGCGCTCCTTACGAAGTATTACTTGAAATTAAACGTCTTGGTCGCTTACCAGTTGTAAACTTTGCGGCAGGTGGTGTAGCAACACCAGCAGATGCAGCATTAATGATGCAACTTGGTGCTGATGGGGTATTTGTTGGATCTGGTATCTTCAAATCAGAAAACCCAGAGAAATTTGCACGTGCAATCGTTGAAGCAACGACTCATTATGAAGATTACGAACTAATTGCAAGCCTTTCTAAAGGATTAGGTAATGCAATGAAGGGTGTCGAAATTTCAACGTTATTACCAGAACAACGCATGCAAGAGCGTGGATGGTAATTAAAGGAGAACTTTAAAATGGTGAAAATCGGTGTACTAGGTCTTCAAGGTGCAGTTCGTGAGCATGTAAAATCAGTTGAAGCAAGTGGTGCAGAAGCTGTTGTTGTAAAGCGTATAGAGCAACTTGAAGAGATTGATGGTCTTATTTTACCGGGCGGTGAAAGTACAACAATGCGCCGTCTTATTGATAAGTATGCTTTCATGGAACCACTTCGTACATTTGCAAAGTCTGGTAAACCAATGTTTGGTACATGTGCAGGGATGATTCTTCTTGCGAAAACACTTATTGGCTATGAAGAAGCACATATTGGTGCTATGGATATTACAGTTGAGCGCAATGCGTTCGGACGCCAAAAGGATAGTTTTGAGGCTGCGCTTTCAATTGAAGGCGTGGGTGAAGACTTCGTTGGTGTATTTATCCGTGCGCCGTATGTTGTAGAAGTAGCTGATAATGTTGAAGTGCTTTCTAAGCATGGTGACCGAATGGTAGCGGTAAGACAAGATCAGTTTTTGGCTGCTTCATTCCATCCGGAATTAACAGATGATCATCGTGTGACAGCATACTTTGTTGAAATGGTAAAAGAAGCGAAAATGAAAAAAGTTGTATAAGTAACTTGCAACTTGTATAAGATTATAGTAAATTGATGGTAACAATTTTATAAAATAAGCGTGTTGATAGGAAATAGTAACAAATGTCGTTTCTTATAGAGAGTCGATGGTTGGTGGAAATCGATAGAAACAGTTTGTGAATCCATCCTGGAATGGAATGTGGAATATCTTTTGGATTAGTAAGCATTCCCGGTGAAGAGCCGTTATTTCTACTTGAGAGGAAAGCGGTAATGCTTTCAACTAGGGTGGCAACGCGGGTTAACTCCCGTCCCTTTATATAGGGACGGGAGTTTTTTGTGTTTTATAAAATAAAAGGAGGAGTATATAATGCTTGATATTAAATTTTTACGTACAAACTTTGAAGAAGTAAAAGCGAAATTACAGCATAGAGGCGAAGATTTAACTGATTTCGGACGTTTTGAAGAACTTGATACGAGAAGAAGAGAACTACTTGTTCAGACAGAAGAATTAAAAAGTAAACGTAACGAAGTATCTCAACAAATTTCTGTATTAAAGCGCGAAAAGAAAGATGCAGAAGCTCTAATTTTAGAAATGCGTGAGGTTGGAGAAAAAGTAAAGGATCTTGATAACGAACTTCGTACAGTTGAAGAAGACTTAGAAAGATTAATGTTATCTATTCCAAATATCCCTCATGAATCTGCTCCAGTTGGTGAAACAGAGGATGATAATGTAGTAGCACGTACTTGGGGAGAAGTGAAAGAATTTACTTATGAGCCAAAGCCACATTGGGATCTTGCTACTGATTTAGGAATTTTAGATTTTGAACGCGCTGGGAAAGTAACAGGAAGCCGCTTCGTATTTTACAAAGGTGCTGGTGCAAGATTAGAGCGTGCTTTAATTAGCTTTATGCTTGATCTTCATACTGATGAGCATGGATATGAAGAAGTATTACCTCCATATATGGTAAACCGTGCAAGTATGACAGGAACAGGACAACTTCCAAAGTTTGAAGAAGATGCATTCCGTATTGAAAGTGAAGATTACTTCTTAATTCCAACAGCTGAAGTACCTGTAACGAATATGCATCGTGATGAGATTTTAAATAAAGAGCAATTGCCTATAAGATATGCTGCATTTAGCTCTTGCTTCCGTTCTGAAGCAGGTTCAGCTGGGCGTGATACACGTGGTTTAATTCGCCAGCATCAGTTCAATAAAGTAGAGCTTGTGAAGTTCGTAAAACCAGAAGATTCTTATGAAGAGTTAGAAAAGTTAACAAATGATGCAGAACGCGTGTTACAATTATTAGAGTTGCCATATCGCGTTATGAGTATGTGCACAGGCGATTTAGGATTTACAGCAGCGAAGAAATACGATATTGAAGTATGGATTCCAAGCTATGGCACATATCGTGAAATTTCTTCTTGTAGTAATTTTGAAGCTTTCCAAGCGAGACGTGCAAATATCCGTTTCCGCCGTGAACCAAATGGAAAACCAGAACATGTTCATACATTAAATGGATCTGGTCTTGCAATTGGACGTACGGTTGCAGCTATTTTAGAGAACTACCAACAAGAAGATGGTACAATTATAATTCCAGAAGTTCTTCGCCCTTATATGGGAGGAAAAACAGTTATTAAGTAAATTTAAACATTCATCGGTATGAGTGATTGGTAATTATGAGCGTTGTCAGTACTGTAATGTAGGAAGGGGAAAGTAAAATTTTCCTTTCCTCATAATTTATTTTAGTAGGGTTGACTAACTGTTTTTCTTTTGATATTATATTTGATGTCAATATGGAGGTATACCCAAGTCTGGCTGAAGGGATCGGTCTTGAAAACCGACAGGCGGCGAGAGTCGCGCGGGGGTTCGAATCCCTCTACCTCCTCCAGATATAATTGACAACAGCGCATATAAGTGGAGATTGGAGAACTCGTTACCAACACGTAACGAGTTTTTATTTTAAAACCAATCATAAAGTATGGTGTAAGGTAATTTTGTCCTTATTACACACTCATATTCCGATGATTATCTTCATAGATATGAAAGGAGTCAACATGGATCTTATTATACAAACGTTTCCTTTAGATGGAAAAACTTTATATTATGTACAATGTCCTGTCTGTAAGAACAATAGAATTTTAAACAGTGGTGCAAACGTATCACGCATTATTAGTGATGATACATTCCGTAAACTTTGTGGTTGTACTTGTGATGTAAAACCAGCTACGAGTAAAGTAGAGGCGCCAAAACAAGTTAAAAAAGCAGCTGTAAAGAAAGAAGCAGCTCCAAAACGTACAAGTAAAGTATTAACGGCAGTAATTAACGGGAAAGAAATGACTGTTAAAGAGATTGCTGAAGCATACGATATTAGTACAAGTACTGTTCGTCAGCGCATTAACGCAGGAAAACCTGAGAGTGAAATTATTGCTCCAACAAAGAAGAAGTAATTTAATAGGAAAACCCGTGCATATGCACGGGTTTTTTATTTTACAAGTTTACGTGTTTGTTTTAAAAAATGGCCAATTTTTTTTATGATTGGTTCGATTGAATCACCATCTTTTAAAATATCGTACTCATTAATATTTAAGCGTAATACAGGGCATGAATTAAAGTTGTTAATCCAGTTTTCATAACGTCCATGCATTTCTTTCCAGTACTCAATTGGTGTTTGCTGTTCCATTGGGCGCCCGCGTTCTTGAATACGATCGACAATATCATCGAAAGAACCTTCTAAGTAAATTAATAAGTCTGGATGAGGGAAGTAAGGAGTCATGACCATAGCGTCAAATAAACCTTTGTATGTTTCATAATCAGTTTCCGTCATTGTTCCTTTTTCATGATGCATCTTTGCGAAAATTCCAGTGTCTTCGTAAATGGAACGATCTTGAACAAAACCGCCACCATATTCAAAAATTCTTTTTTGTTCCTTAAATCGTTCTGCTAAAAAGTACACTTGTAGGTGGAAGCTCCAGCGAGTGAAGTCCGCATAGAACTTGTCCAAATATGGATTGGAATCTACTTTTTCAAATGATGTGCGATAACCTAAAGCATTAGCTAATGCAGTTGTCATAGTTGATTTACCCACACCTACTGTTCCGGCGATAGTGATTACTGCGTCATTGGGTATATCATATTTTTGCCTTAAATTCATTATTATTTCGACTCCTTTAAGAGAGTATTTTGAAGGGCAGATAGGATAACGTTTAAATCATCAGGATTTTTTACAAAATCCATATCGTCGCCATTAAATTTCAATACTGGTATTTCCGGATGATCTTTTTTAAAAGCATCCATTGCTGTTTCATAATCTTTTGTGAGCTGTAGTAAGTAATTTGGATCCATGTTTTTTTCAAATTCTCTTCCGCGCATGGCGATTCGCTTTTGCAATGTTTCTAGGCTAGCTGTTAAATAAACAATGACATTTGGCACAGGCATATCTTGTGTAAGGATATGATAAATTTGCATGTATTTGTCATATTGAGAGTCTTTTAATGTGCGGGATGCAAAAATTAAATTTTTAAAGATATGGTAATCCGCTACTACTGGTTTCCTTTGATTCAAGTACTTTATGTTAATGTCTTCTAATTGTTTGTATCTATTACAAAGAAAGAACATCTCTGTTTGAAAACTCCATTCGTCGATGTCTTCATAGAACTTTCCTAAAAAGGGATTTTCATCAACAATCTCTTTTAGTAAGTGGAGTTGCATGTGAGTTGAAATTTCCTTCGCAAGTGAAGTTTTTCCAACACCAATTGGTCCTTCAACCGTGATAAATGGTACTCCGGTCACGCTGTTTCCTCCTTTCAATCAGTGATTTACCGTGACTACTAAAAACACAAAACAGAATTATTGTAGCACAAGAGGGAAGCGAGCGGGTTAATTTGATATAAAAAGTTAGAAAATAGATATATGTATTAATTAAATTTTATTTTGGTTGATGATGTTATATTTGCTTTCAATGTAGTTTCCATTATTTTTAAAGCATGTATATTATCTTGGTCGTTGTTAGAGGCGATACAATCCTGTGGTACATACAATTTATAATTTCTCATATGAGCATCATTAGCTGTAAATAGGATACATATATTTCCGGCAACCCCTGTTAATATTAGATTTTCTATTTTTAAATAACCTAGTAATGAATTTAAAGGTGTTTCATAAAAAGCGGAATAATGTGGTTTAATAAAAATGTACTCATCAAAACTTGGAGCAATTTTATGGATTATATTTTCGCTATATTCATTTGTGCAATGAGTAATAAGTTGGTCGATATCAGATCTCCAAAGTTGATAATGGTCATTAACGTAAATTATAGGATAGCCGAGGGATTTCATTTTTTTCTTTAATTGTAAAATAGGGTTTGTTATAGTTTCGCATTTTTTAGCTAGAATGGGTCCGTGGGAAAATTGAAAGTCATTAATCATATCGATAATGAGCAAGGCGGTATTTTTCATATGTAATCCCCTCTCTTTTTTCTTTTAGGGTGGATTGAATTTGTAAAAGTTATCCCCTGTGTAGTAAATGGAAATAAGTGTACTTTATTTGTAATGAAAGGACTATGTTATGGAACAAGATCAAGATATTTATTTTATGCAATTAGCGATAGAAGAAGCTAAAAAGGCAGAGGAAATACAGGAAGTACCAATTGGAGCAGTTATAGTGTTAGATGGTGAGATAATTAGTGTTGCCCATAATTTAAGGGAAACTGAGCAAAGATCAATAGCTCATGCTGAGTTGCTAGCGATAGATGATGCATGTAAAAAATTAGGGACATGGCGTTTAGAAGATACAACATTGTATGTAACATTAGAACCTTGTCCAATGTGTGCGGGTGGAATTGTTTTATCACGAGTAAAGCGAGTTGTATATGGTGCAAGTGATCCGAAAGGCGGATGTGCAGGGACATTAATGAATCTTTTAACGGATGAACGCTTCAATCATCAATGTGAAGTAGTATCTGGTGTACTAGAGGAAGAATGCGGTACGTTGTTAACAAACTTTTTTAGAGAGCTTCGTAAAAGAAGAAAAGCAATAAAAAAATTAGAGAAGAATACTGGGAACTAACGTATTTGCATTTTCTAAAGAAACAAGTTATACTGATAATGCCTTTAATGAAGGCAACCGAATATTGGTTTTAACTTTGCCGTGCTAAGCGGGGAGGTAGCGGTGCCCTATACTCGCAATCCGCTCTAGCGAGGCCGAATCCCCTCTCGAGGTTATGTTGCTGTAAGGTCTGCCTTAAGTAAGTGGTGTTGACGTTTGGGTCCTGCGCAACGGGACCCCGTGAACCTTGTCAGGTCCGGAAGGAAGCAGCAATAAGCGGGTCTTCTCGTGTGCCGCAGGAGTGCCTGAACCGAGCTAACTGCTTGAGTAACGCTTATGGTACGTAATCGACGGAGGGTGCACGGCAGTTATATATGTATACAAAACTCACCTTAATACAAAGGTGAGTTTTTTGTATAGAAAATAACTTTTGGAATCTATAAACAGAATGGGTTATAATAAATGAGATAATAACCTTTGAGGGAGGCCGTATTTTCGTGTCATACCAAGCGTTATACCGAACATGGAGACCGCAAAAGTTCGAAGATGTAGTCGGTCAAAAGCACGTGACAAAAACGTTGCAAAATGCCCTTCTTCAAGAGAAAGTTTCACATGCTTATTTATTTTCTGGCCCGAGGGGAACAGGGAAAACGACAATTGCAAAAGTATTTGCAAAAGCAATTAACTGTGAACATGCTCCGGTAGCTGAACCTTGTAATGAATGTCCTTCTTGTTTAGGAATCACACAAGGATCCATTTCAGATGTATTAGAAATTGATGCGGCTTCAAATAACGGTGTAGATGAAATTCGAGATATTAGAGATAAAGTAAAATACGCTCCAAGTGCTGTAGAATATAAAGTATACATTATTGATGAAGTTCACATGCTTTCTATGGGTGCATTCAATGCGCTTTTAAAAACCTTAGAAGAGCCGCCAGGACATGTTATCTTTATTTTGGCGACAACAGAACCTCATAAGATCCCACCTACAATCATTTCACGTTGTCAGCGCTTTGAATTCCGAAAAATATCAGTGAATGATATTGTTGAGAGATTATCAACGGTCGTGACAAATGAAGGTACGCAAGTGGAAGGTGAAGCATTACAAATTGTTGCGCGTGCTGCCGAAGGTGGTATGCGTGACGCGCTTAGTCTTATTGATCAGGCTATATCTTATAGTGATGAGATTGTTACGACAGAAGATGTATTGGCCGTAACAGGATCTGTTTCTCAGCAATACTTAGGTAATTTAGTAGAGTGCATACGTGAAAATGATGTATCAAGAGCATTGCAAATCATAGATGAAATGATGAGTAAAGGGAAGGATCCAGTTCGTTTTATGGAGGATTTCATTTACTATTATCGTGATATGCTTTTATATCAAACTTCACCACAACTAGAACATATGTTGGAACGAGTAATTGTAGATAATCAATTCCGTAAGTTGAGTGAAGAAATGCAACCGGAAGTGATCTATGAGATTATTCATACCCTTAGTAAGGGACAACAGGAAATGAAGTGGACAAATCATCCGCGTATTTTCTTAGAAGTTGTTATGGTGCAATTGTGTCAACAGTTTATGATGCAAGCAAATGGTACAGATCGTTTGCAAGCAATTATGAACAGGATGCAGCAACTGGAGAAAGAGTTAGAGCAAGTCAAAAAGAACGGTGTGCCAGCTGGTGTACAACAGGAAGTAAGAGAGACACGTGCAACACCAAAACCGGTACGAACAGGAAGTATGAAAATTCCTGTCGGACGTGTAAATGAAGTATTAAAACAAGCGAAGCGTCAAGATTTAGAACAATTAAAAGCTGTATGGGGTGAGTTGTTAGGAAGACTCAAATCATATAACAAAGTAGCGTTTGCCGTTTTACTAGAAAATAGTGAACCAGTGGCAGCTTCAGATGACACTTACGTTTTAGCATTTCAATATGAGATTCACTGTAAGATGGCGAGCGAAAATCGAGAAGCTATGGATACAGTAGAACAAGCTTTATTTGAATTGCTAAGTAAAAGGTTAAATATGATTGCCATTCCAAAAAGTGAATGGGGTAAAATCCGTGAAGACTTTTTACAACGTGAAGGTGGAGAGTCTGAAGAAAGCCCGGAGAAAAAGGAAGACCCTCTTATAGAAGAGGCAGTGAAGTTAGTAGGGCAAGAACTCATTGAAATAAAAGAGTAATAATAATTAGGAGGAATTAATTATGATGCGTGGCGGAATGGGAAATATGAATAACATGATGAAACAAATGCAAAAGATGCAAAAGGACATGGCGAAAGCACAAGAAGAGCTTGGTGAAAAAACAGTTGAAGGTACAGCTGGCGGCGGAATGATTACAGTTATTGCGAATGGTCACAAGCAAATTCTTGAAGTGAAGATTAAAGAGGAAGTTGTAGATCCAGAAGATATCGAAATGTTACAAGACTTAGTATTAGCTGCAACAAATGATGCACTTAAAAAGGCTGATGAGCTTTCAAACTCTACAATGGGTAAATTTACAAAAGGCTTAAACTTACCAGGTGGAATGTTCTAGGAGGATATTGATACATGCATTATCCAGAACCAATATCAAAACTAATCGATAGTTTTATGAAGTTGCCAGGTATCGGACCGAAAACAGCGGTTCGATTGGCATTTTTCGTATTAGATATGAAAGAAGATGATGTGTTAGGTTTCGCGAAAGCACTTGTAAATGCGAAGCGAGATTTAGCGTACTGTTCTGTATGCGGACATATTACTGATCGTGATCCTTGTTATATTTGTAATGATTCACATCGAGATCAATCAGTTGTTTGTGTCGTGCAAGAACCGAAAGATGTAATCGCGATGGAAAAAATGAAAGAGTATCAAGGTGTATATCATGTGTTACGTGGTGCGATTTCTCCTATGGAGGGAATTGGACCGGAAGACATTAATATCCCGCAACTCTTAAAGCGACTACATGATGAAACGGTACAAGAAGTGATATTAGCAACAAACCCTAATATTGAAGGGGAAGCTACAGCGATGTATATCTCCCGCCTCTTAAAACCTACAGGCATTAAAGTAACTCGTATTGCACATGGTCTGCCAGTTGGTGGAGATTTAGAATATGCAGATGAAGTGACATTATCCAAAGCGTTAGAAGGGCGCAGAGAAGTATAAGAGGAGAAACAAAAATGTTCTTTCAAAAAAAGGGTAAATTGCGTAAAGAGTATGACGATAAGTTAATTGTACTTTTGGAAAAAGTGAAGAATGAGTGGTTACGTCAGAAGAGAATGGTCGAACAAAGTGTAGAACCGTCTCAAGATGTCATTTGTTCTTTGAAAATAGCAGAGGCGAAATATTTCTTTTTGTTGAAAGAAGCAAAGCGTCGTCCTGTAAAAATGGAACAATGGTAAAAGGTTCTGCTTTCTAAGCAGGCCTTTTTATTTTGTTTTTTAAATGCTGAGGTATTGTTTTATTTAGTTTATATGAAAGAGATGCCGCTTATGATACCTGTTCTTTTTTATTATCTTGTCCCATACAAATAGATGTATAGGTCATTCATAAGGAGGAAAAAATGAATTCTACAATTATTATTGTTGGCATTCTTACTTTAGTATTTATTTTTCTTGTTTTTGGTGTTGTCTCTAAGCCATTACGTTTTATAGGTAAGGTGATTTTTCATGTTACTTTAGGAATAGCATTGCTTTTTATCGTAAATGTTGTAGGGACATATTTTGATTTTCATATCCCAATTAACATGGGTACAGCAGCAATAACGAGTTTATTAGGCCTACCAGGTGTGGCAGCATTAGTGATTATTAAGCTTTATATCATGCCAAGATAAAATTATTTTGGCATTTTTTTTAAAAGTGTTGACTATTAAATGATTAATATGGTAAATTAATAAGCGTCGTCAGGAACGAAAGAAAAAAGTTGTTGACAGATTTAACGCAAAATGTTAAATTATAAAAGTCGCTGAAACGCGATATTGA
>NZ_JBBORJ010000001.1:4232500-4282500 GCF_038004545.1 Bacillus sp. FSL R5-0585 | reverse complement strand
CCGTGAGGGAAAGGTGAAAAGCACCCCGGAAGGGGAGTGAAAGAGATCCTGAAACCGTGTGCCTACAAATAGTCAGAGCCCGTTAACGGGTGATGGCGTGCCTTTTGTAGAATGAACCGGCGAGTTACGATCCCGTGCGAGGTTAAGCTGAAGAGGCGGAGCCGCAGCGAAAGCGAGTCTGAATAGGGCGTTTAGTACGTGGTCGTAGACCCGAAACCAGGTGATCTACCCATGTCCAGGGTGAAGTTCAGGTAACACTGAATGGAGGCCCGAACCCACGCACGTTGAAAAGTGCGGGGATGAGGTGTGGGTAGCGGAGAAATTCCAATCGAACCTGGAGATAGCTGGTTCTCCCCGAAATAGCTTTAGGGCTAGCCTTAAGTGTAAGAGTCTTGGAGGTAGAGCACTGATTGGACTAGGGGTCCTCATCGGATTACCGAATTCAGTCAAACTCCGAATGCCAATGACTTATCCTTAGGAGTCAGACTGCGAGTGATAAGATCCGTAGTCAAAAGGGAAACAGCCCAGACCGCCAGCTAAGGTCCCAAAGTGTGTATTAAGTGGAAAAGGATGTGGAGTTGCTTAGACAACTAGGATGTTGGCTTAGAAGCAGCCACCATTTAAAGAGTGCGTAATAGCTCACTAGTCGAGTGACTCTGCGCCGAAAATGTACCGGGGCTAAATACACCACCGAAGCTGCGGATTGATACCAATGGTATCAGTGGTAGGGGAGCGTTCTAAGGACAGTGAAGTCAGACCGGAAGGACTGGTGGAGTGCTTAGAAGTGAGAATGCCGGTATGAGTAGCGAAAGACGGGTGAGAATCCCGTCCACCGAATGCCTAAGGTTTCCTGAGGAAGGCTCGTCCGCTCAGGGTTAGTCAGGACCTAAGCCGAGGCCGACAGGCGTAGGCGATGGACAACAGGTTGATATTCCTGTACCACCTCTTTATCGTTTGAGCAATGGAGGGACGCAGAAGGATAGAAGAAGCGTGCGATTGGTTGTGCACGTCCAAGCAGTTAGGCTGATAAGTAGGCAAATCCGCTTATCGTGAAGGCTGAGCTGTGATGGGGAAGCTCCTTATGGAGCGAAGTCTTTGATTCCCCGCTGCCAAGAAAAGCTTCTAGCGAGATAAAAGGTGCCTGTACCGCAAACCGACACAGGTAGGCGAGGAGAGAATCCTAAGGTGTGCGAGAGAACTCTGGTTAAGGAACTCGGCAAAATGACCCCGTAACTTCGGGAGAAGGGGTGCTTTCTTAACGGAAAGCCGCAGTGAATAGGCCCAAGCGACTGTTTAGCAAAAACACAGCTCTCTGCGAAGCCGTAAGGCGAAGTATAGGGGGTGACACCTGCCCGGTGCTGGAAGGTTAAGGAGAGGGGTTAGCGTAAGCGAAGCTCTGAACTGAAGCCCCAGTAAACGGCGGCCGTAACTATAACGGTCCTAAGGTAGCGAAATTCCTTGTCGGGTAAGTTCCGACCCGCACGAAAGGTGTAACGATTTGGGCACTGTCTCAACCAGAGACTCGGTGAAATTATAGTACCTGTGAAGATGCAGGTTACCCGCGACAGGACGGAAAGACCCCGTGGAGCTTTACTGTAGCCTGATATTGAATTTTGGTACAGTTTGTACAGGATAGGCGGGAGCCATTGAAACCGGAGCGCTAGCTTCGGTGGAGGCGCTGGTGGGATACCGCCCTGACTGTATTGAAATTCTAACCTACGGGTCTTATCGACCCGGGAGACAGTGTCAGGTGGGCAGTTTGACTGGGGCGGTCGCCTCCTAAAGTGTAACGGAGGCGCCCAAAGGTTCCCTCAGAATGGTTGGAAATCATTCGTAGAGTGCAAAGGCATAAGGGAGCTTGACTGCGAGACCTACAAGTCGAGCAGGGACGAAAGTCGGGCTTAGTGATCCGGTGGTTCCGCATGGAAGGGCCATCGCTCAACGGATAAAAGCTACCCCGGGGATAACAGGCTTATCTCCCCCAAGAGTCCACATCGACGGGGAGGTTTGGCACCTCGATGTCGGCTCATCGCATCCTGGGGCTGTAGTCGGTCCCAAGGGTTGGGCTGTTCGCCCATTAAAGCGGTACGCGAGCTGGGTTCAGAACGTCGTGAGACAGTTCGGTCCCTATCCGTCGTGGGCGTAGGAAATTTGAGAGGAGCTGTCCTTAGTACGAGAGGACCGGGATGGACGCACCGCTGGTGTACCAGTTGTTCTGCCAAGGGCATAGCTGGGTAGCTATGTGCGGAAGGGATAAGTGCTGAAAGCATCTAAGCATGAAGCCCCCCTCAAGATGAGATTTCCCATAGCGTAAGCTAGTAAGATCCCTGAAAGATGATCAGGTTGATAGGTTCGAGGTGGAAGCATGGTGACATGTGGAGCTGACGAATACTAATAGATCGAGGACTTAACCATATAATATGAAGCAATGTTATCTAGTTTTGAAGGAATATGCCTTCATAGTTTGGTGATGATGGCAGAGAGGTCACACCCGTTCCCATACCGAACACGGAAGTTAAGCTCTCTAGCGCCGATGGTAGTTGGGACCTTGTCCCTGTGAGAGTAGGACGTCGCCAAGCAACTAAAAACACAAGTCATTTGACTTGTGTTTTTTTGTATTGTTAAAAAGAATGGGAAAGAAGTAATGGAAATACAAACACGTTGCCCAAGAGTTAATCATATTATATAAAAGATGGGTGTATATTTTTCTGTAAATTGTTAAGGATTAGAAGTATAAAATAGGTTCACTTAAATAGGGAGGGAAGATTATGAAATTACAAAGTGAAGTTTGTATTGTTTGTGAGACAAAAAGAAAAGAAGGTATATATGTTTATAATAATTTAATATGCCATGAATGTGAAAAGGATATGGTGAATACAGAGACAGATGATCCGAAATATATATATTATTTAAAGCAGCTTCGAAAATTAGAAGTATCATATTTTTAAATAGGCATATGCCTATTATTTTTTTTGTTCTGTATAATAGATAGAGAATGAATAATAAGGAAGAGATGTAGATGAATCAAAATCGTATGCCTTTATATGAGGCGTTAATAGAGTTTAAAGAAAGTGGGCCGTTATCCTTTCATGTTCCTGGTCATAAGAATGGTTTAAACTTCCCTCAGGAGGCAATAAGAGAGTTTAAAGGTATTCTATCTATTGATGTAACTGAATTAGCAGGACTAGATGATTTGCATAGTCCGTTTGAATGTATAGATGAGGCACAACAATTATTGGCTGAAGTTTATAATACAAAGAGAAGTTATTTTTTAATTAATGGTTCAACAGTCGGGAACTTAGCGATGATTTTGTCTTGTTGCGGGGAACATGATATTGTTCTTGTACAAAGAAATTGTCATAAATCAATTATTAATGGTTTAAAACTTGCGGGAGCAAATCCCATTTTTTTAGATCCATGGATTGATGAAGCTTATAACGTACCAGTGGGAGTTCGTAATGAAATTATTAAGAACGCAATTGGAAAGTATCCAAATGCGAAAGCACTTATTTTAACGCATCCTAATTATTATGGTATGGGGATGGATCTAGAGGCAAGCATCGCTTTTGCACATGCACATAAAATCCCTGTTTTGGTAGATGAGGCACATGGGGCACATCTATGTTTGGGAGAACCATTTCCGAAGTCAGCATTAACATATGGTGCAGATATTGTAGTTCATTCTGCACATAAAACATTACCCGCAATGACAATGGGTTCCTATTTACATATAAATAGTCATTTAGTAGACGAAGATAAGGTTACTACTTATTTAAGTATGCTACAATCTAGTAGTCCATCGTATCCAATTATGGCTTCCTTGGATATAGCACGCTTTACAATGGCGCGTATAAAAGAAGAAGGTCACAGTGAAATTGTTGAGTTTTTACGAAGATTTAAGGAACAATTACGTTCTATTCCCCAAATCACCATTTTAGAATATCCGTTGCAAGATGAGTTAAAGGTCACCGTACAAACTCGTTGTCAGTTATCAGGGTACGAATTACAGTCTGTATTTGAAAAGGTCGGTATATATACAGAGATGGCTGATCCGTACAATGTCCTATTTATTTTACCCTTACAAGTAAATGAGGGATATATGAAGGTTATAGAGATGATCCGAGTAGCATTGCAACATTATGAGGTGAAAGACAAGAGGGAATCTATTCGTTATACTTATAATGGTGAATTCTCTCTTTTACCGTATACGTATAAACAACTAGACGGATATGAAACAAAGATAGTATCTATAGAAGAGGCTGTTGGAATGATAGCGGCGGAAATGGTGATTCCGTATCCACCTGGAATTCCATTAATTATGTATGGAGAGAGAATTACTTCAGAGCATAAAGAGCAAATTATGTATTTAGAAAGAGCAGGAGCTCGTTTTCAAGGTAATACGAAATATATGAAAGTGTATGATATAGAAAGTAGGTTTTAGGATGAAGGGATTATTTGTAACAATTGAGGGCCCAGAAGGTTCAGGTAAAACAACGTTAATTAAAAGCTTATTGCCATATTTTGAACAAAAAGCACGGAAGGTAATGGCGACAAGGGAACCAGGCGGTATTGCAATTTCTGAGGACATTAGGACGATTTTACATAAACAAGAATATACGATGATGGAAGCACGTACAGAAGCGCTTCTTTATGCTGCTGCGCGCAGACAACATTTAGTAGAAAAAGTTATGCCAGCACTTAATGAGAACTACCTCGTGTTATGTGATCGTTTTATAGATAGCTCTTTAGCATACCAAGGCTATGCAAGAGGATTGGGTATGGATAAGGTATTTGAAATAAATCGTTTCGCAACAGAGGACTGTATGCCTAGTTTAACAATTTATCTAGACATTGAGCCTGAGGTTGGTTTGGCTCGGATTGAAAAAGATGCAGGACGTGAAGTAAATCGACTAGATATGGAAGATATCTCTTTCCATAAACGTGTGCGCGAAGGGTATTTACAAGTTGTAGAACGTTTCTCGGATCGTATTGTATTGGTAAATGCTGATCAACCGATGGAAAAACTTATAGAAGAAGTTGTTCAGATTATAGAAGATAAATTGTTATAATAGAAGGAAAGAATGAAATAAGTGAGGTATGCATTATGACGAAGACGTGGGAGCAGCTTTCTGCTATACAACCCATCGGTGTAAAAATGTTGATGAATAGCATTGCAAAAGAGCGTATATCCCACGCTTACTTGTTAGAGGGAGGGAAAGGGACAGGAAAGTTTGCCACAGCAATTCAAATGGCAAAGAGTTTCCTCTGTTCTGAGCGGAATGGAGTAGAGCCCTGCCATGTATGTACAAACTGTAAGCGAATTGATTCAGGTAACCACCCTAACTTACATATTGTAAAACCAGACGGATTATCTATTAAGAAGCAGCAAATTCATGATTTACAAGAAGAGTTTTCAAAAACAGGATTAGAGGCAAATAAAAAATTATATATTATTGAGCACGCAGATCGTATGACAGCAAATGCGGCAAATACACTTTTGAAATTTTTAGAAGAACCAAGTAGTGATACAACTGCTATTTTACTTACTGAACAAAGTCATCAAATTTTAAATACGATTTTATCTCGCTGCCAAGTTGTTACGTTTAGACCGTTACCTACGGAATCTTTAATTAGAAGATTACAGGATGAAGGGATTACAGCATCTTTATCGACACTTGCTGCTCAACTTACAAATAGTTTTGATGAAGCTTTAGCTTTATGTAGTGATGAATGGTTTGCACAAGCACGAGCTTTAGTGATAAAATTATGTGAAGCGCTCGAAAAAGATAAAACCTCTATTTTTTTTGTACAAGAAAAATGGGGAAAACACTTTGGAGAGAAAGAACAATTACAGCAAGGTTTAGATATGTTACTCCTTATTTATAAGGATTTATTATATGTTCAACTTGGAGAAGAAGATCGTCTTGTTTTTCATGAGCAGAAAGAGATGTTTGAATCGTTTTCCTATGCTCAGAAGCGCATTGTATCAGCTCTCTTTAATATATTAGAGGCAAAAAATAGAATCAACGCTAATGTAAATGCGCAGCTTGTGTTCGAACAGTTAGTGTTGCGGTTGCAGGAGGGATGACCGTTTTGTATGATGTAGTAGGTGTTCGCTTTAAGAAGGCCGGAAAGGTATATTACTTTGATCCAAACCAGTTCGATATCTCTGAAAATGAGTTTGTCATTGTAGAAACGGTAAGAGGTATTGAATACGGAAAAGTAGTTATTACCAAAAAACAAGTTGATGAAAACGACGTTGTATTACCGCTAAAAAAGGTTATTCGTATTGCAAATGAAAATGATCGTACCATTGTTGAAGAGAACAAACATGCTGCCAAAGAAGCATATCAAGTTTGTCAACAAAAGGTAGTAGAGCATAATCTTGATATGAAACTTGTAGATGTAGAGTATACATTCGATCGTAATAAGATTATTTTCTATTTTACTGCGGATGGTCGGATCGATTTCCGCGAACTAGTGAAGGACTTAGCCGCAATTTTTAGAACAAGAATTGAACTAAGACAAATTGGTGTTCGTGATGAAGCGAAGATGCTAGGTGGTATTGGTCCATGTGGTCGTATGCTTTGTTGTTCTACTTTTTTAGGGGATTTTGAACCTGTATCCATTAAAATGGCAAAGGATCAAAATTTATCATTAAATCCTGCAAAAATCTCTGGTTTATGTGGTCGCTTAATGTGTTGCTTAAAATATGAGAATGATGAATATGAGGCAGCAAAGGAACAACTTCCTGATTTAGATCAACGTATACAAACCCCGCATGGTACTGGCCGTGTTATCGGATTAAATATTTTAGAAAGATTAATTCAAGTGGAACTAGTAGACAAGGAACGGATAGTAGAATATACGTTAGATGAGTTAGTGAATAAAGGGGTCGTTTCGAGTCAAACCACAGATTAATGAGGTGGGTGCTTGTGGAGAAAAAAGATATTTTTGAATCGGTTTCTAGTATGGAAGAGCAAATTGGACATTTATATAAACAGTTGGGAGAGTTAAAACAGCATCTTGCAGAGTTGTTGGAAGAAAACCAACATATAAAAATGGAAAATAACAATTTGCGACACCGTTTTGAAGAAGTGCAGAATAAAGAAAAACAAAAAACTCAAAAACGTAAAGAAGTGAAGCCGAAAACAGATATTGGTGAAGGCTATGACAATTTAGCGAGACTATATCAAGAAGGTTTTCATATTTGCAATCTACATTATGGAAGTGTACGTAAAGAGGGAGATTGTTTGTTCTGTCTTTCATTCTTAAATAAAAAGTGAAATTACCTTTCCAATTATAATTGGAAAGGTAATTTTTTATACATGAAATAGGGTAGGTTAAGGGTAAGAAAAGGAGCAGTATATGAATTTATATGAAGATGAACGTTTAGATTACTTATTAGCACAAGACATGAAGATTATACAAAGCCCATCAGTATTTAATTTTTCTTTAGATGCCGTTTTACTTGCAGATTTTGCATGGGTACCAATTCAAAAGGGGAATTTACTTGATTTGTGTACAGGTAACGCGGTTGTTCCCCTTCTATTAAGTACAAGAACAAAAGGAAATATTACTGGTGTGGAAATTCAAGAACGCTTATATGATATGGGAGTAAGAAGTGTTCAATACAATGGGTTAGAAGAAAGAATTCACCTCATACATGGAGATTTGAAAGATATGCCAGAGAAACTTGGGCGTCATCAATATGATGTTGTTACATGTAATCCACCATATTTTCAAACACCTCAAACTTCAGAGAAAAATATGAATGAACATTTAGCGATAGCTCGTCATGAAATTATGTGTACATTAGAAGATGTTGTATCTGCAAGTAGTCAGTTAGTAAAACAAGGTGGGAAAGTAGCGTTTGTACATCGTCCAGGGCGATTACTAGACATTGTCACATTAATGCGTAAATATAAAATTGAACCAAAGCGTGTGCAATTTGTTTATCCTAAGGTTGGAAAAGAAGCAAATACATTGTTAATTGAAGGAATTAAGGATGGAAATGCAGATTTGAAAATTTTACCGCCTCTCGTTGTATATGAGAACAATAACGAATATACAAAGGAGCTACGTTCAATTTTATATGGAGAAGAATAAGCACTTTTTTTATGTGGTAGAGTGCTCTGATGGAAGTTATTATGCTGGATATACAAACCATATAGAAAAGAGAATTCAGACTCATAATAGCGGCAAAGGGGCTAAGTATACACGCGTCAGGCTTCCTGTCGTTTTAAAATATGTAGAGACCCACGATGATAAGCGTACAGCTATGCAAGCGGAGTATTACTTTAAGCAATTAACGAGAAAACAAAAAGAGGCATATATGCAAAAAGGAGAACGCTATGTGGCAACAAAAAAGCTTTCAACAAAATGAAAAGGGAGTTTTATATTTAGTACCAACTCCTATTGGAAATCTAGAAGATATGACATTTCGTGCAATCCGAATTTTAAAAGAAGTTGATTTAATTGCTGCTGAAGATACGAGACAAACGAAAAAACTTTGTAATTATTTTGAAATTGAAACACCTGTCACGAGTTATCATGAGCACAATAAAGAAGTAAGTGGGAAGAAACTATTAGAGAAATTAGAGGATGGAAAGAATATAGCACTTGTTAGTGACGCTGGTATGCCGTGTATTTCTGATCCAGGTTACGATATTGTCGTTGAGGCAGTAGCTGAGCAATATCATGTAATTCCGCTTCCTGGAGCAAATGCAGCCCTTACAGCATTAATTGCATCCGGTCTTGAAACAAAGCAGTTTTATTTCTATGGTTTCTTGCAGAGAAACAAAAAGGAACGGAAGATGGAGTTAGAAAAGCTTCGTTATGTACAAACTACAATGATGTTTTATGAAGCACCTCATCGTTTAGATGATACTTTAATTTCGATGCAGGAAGTGTTGGGAAATAGAGAGATTGTATTATGTCGAGAGTTAACGAAAAAATTTGAGGAATTTATTCGAGGAACAATCGAAGAAGCAATTGAGTGGACGAAGCAAAATGAAGTACGTGGTGAATTTTGTATTTTAGTAGCTGGTTCAACAGAAGAACCTGCTCCAGAAGAACAATGGTGGGAATCTCTTTCGGTATATGATCATATTGAATATTATATAAATGAAAAAAGTATGAATTCAAAAGAAGCGATTAAAACAGTCGCTAAAGATCGAGATTTGTCGAAAAGAGATGTATATCAAATCTATCATGTCGATAAAAAATAAGCTTCTCATAATTGAGAAGCTTATTTTGCTGTTTCGATATAATCTTGAAGTTCGTTTAAGATTTGCTCAGCGCCTTCTTTGCTTAAGATGATTTTACCTTCAGCTAAAGAAAGGTTACCGTCAGATACTTCACCAGTTACTTGGCAAGTCATGTTTGGTTTATATTTCTTTAAGATGATTTTTTCGTCATCAACATAGATTTCAAGAGCGTCCTTTTCTGCAATACCTAAAGTACGGCGTAATTCGATTGGAATTACTACACGACCTAATTCATCAACTTTACGAACAATACCAGTAGATTTCATAATTTTTTTCCTCCTAAATAAATAGTTTATAAGTTTCGAGTCTATTTTTAGATTCGTCATTTTTCGACAAAATACCCTATGGACATATGATACCAATCATTTACATTTCCGTCAATTCTTAAATTCTATATTTTTTAAAAAGATTTATAGATTTCTTATTTCTTATATATAATAGATTGAGAGGAAATTCCACAATTATTTACATTATTTTCTGAAAAAATGATAAATTCAAAGTGGATATTGTATATTTTTTTGAAATATGAGCAATAGATGATAAAGATATCGAGCATTAAGACCTAAATTGAAAATTAGGTTGGCGTAAAGAAGATAAGTTAGATTTGGGCTGCTCGTAAAAGCCCAATTAACGTGGGCTAATAATTAGTGGGGAGGAACAAAAACCCTACTGATTAAAGTTTCACTTTATATATGAGTTTTTGATATACTGTTTATAAATACATATGAGGTTATTCGGGAGGTCCAAAACAATGACAGAGGAAAATAAGTCCTTTTATATTACTACCCCAATTTATTATCCAAGTGGAAAATTACACATTGGACATGCTTATACGACAGTAGCAGGAGATGCGATGGCACGATATAAGCGTATGCAAGGTTATAATGTGCATTATTTAACAGGAACTGATGAGCATGGACAGAAGATCCAAAAGAAAGCAGAAGAGTTAAATATTACGCCACAGGCATATGTTGATAACATTGTTGCAGGAATTAAAGAGCTTTGGGAGAAGATGGATATTTCTTATGATGATTTTATTCGTACAACTGAAGATCGTCATAAAGATGTTGTCGAAAAAATCTTTAAACAATTAGTAGATCAAGGTGACATTTATCTTGATGAATATGAAGGTTGGTATTCTGTACAAGATGAGACGTTCTATACAGAGCATCAATTAGTAGATCCAATTATGGAAGGCGACAAAGTAGTTGGAGGAAAAAGCCCAGATAGTGGTCATGATGTAGAACTTGTTCGTGAAGAATCTTATTTCTTTAGAATGGGTAAATATGTCGACAGACTATTAAAGTTCTATGAAGATAATCCACATTTCATTCAGCCGGAGTCTCGTAAAAATGAAATGATTAATAATTTTATTAAACCAGGATTAGAAGATTTAGCAGTTTCTCGTACTTCATTTGACTGGGGAGTTCGTGTTCCTGGTAACCCAAAACACGTTATTTATGTATGGGTTGACGCATTATCTAACTATATTACGGCGTTAGGTTATGGAACAGCAAATGAAGAGAAATATAAAAAATTCTGGCCTGCAGATGTGCATTTAGTTGGGAAAGAAATTGTTCGTTTCCATACAATTTATTGGCCGATAATTTTAATGGCATTAGATTTACCTCTTCCGAAGAAAGTCTTTGCTCATGGCTGGATTTTAATGAAGGATGGAAAGATGAGTAAGTCAAAAGGAAACGTAGTAGATCCAGTTACATTAATCGATCGTTACGGATTAGATGCATTACGTTATTACCTACTTCGTGAAGTTCCATTTGGATCTGATGGCGTATTTACACCAGAAGGATTTGTGGAGCGTATTAATTTCGACTTAGCAAATGACTTAGGTAATTTATTAAATCGTACAGTAGCTATGATTGATAAGTACTTTAACGGAGAAATCCCTGCATTTAAAGCAAATGTGACGGAATTTGATGAAACGTTAGTAGCGTTTGCACAAGATACTTTGAAAAAAGTAGAAGAAGCAATGGAGAATATGGAGTTCTCTGTAGCGTTAGGATCTATTTGGCAACTAGTTAGTCGTACGAATAAATATATTGATGAAACACAACCATGGGTATTAGCAAAAGATGAAAATGATCGTGAAAAGTTAGCCTCTGTAATGGCTCATTTAGCAGAAGTACTTCGTCAAACAGGTATTATGCTTATGCCATTCTTAACAGTAGCACCAAGCAAGATGTTTGCTCAGCTTGGCCTTACTGATGAAGCTCATAAATCTTGGGAAAGTCTCTCTACAATTGGCTGCATTCCAGCTGGAACAAAAGTAGAAAAAGGAAACCCAATTTTCCCTCGTTTAGAAATGGAAGTGGAAGTAGAGTACATTAAAGAACAAATGAAAAGCTCTGCTCCTAAAGTAGAAGAGAAAAAAGAAGAAGAACCGAAGGCAGAAGAAATTACAATTGATGATTTCTTTAAAGTAGAATTACGCGTAGCTGAAGTACTATCTGCTGAACCTGTGAAAAAAGCAGACAAGCTGTTAAAAATTCAACTAGACTTAGGTACAGAAAAGCGTCAAGTTGTTTCTGGAATTGCAAAATTCTATTCGCCGGAAGACTTAAAAGGTAAAAAGGTTATTTGTGTAACAAACTTAAAACCTGTAAAATTACGCGGTGAATTATCGCAAGGTATGATTTTAGCGGGTGAAGAGAATGGCGTATTGTCATTAGCATCAATTGACCAAAATCTACCAAATGGTACAAAAATCAAGTAATTAAGACAAGAAAAGAGATGTTTCACGTGTAACATGTGTGAAGCGTCTTTTTTCTTTTTACACTCTCTATTTTTGCATTAAGATTGTAGTATTGTTATCGTTAAGTCATTAAAGAACTTATTTTTGTAGAATAAACTTGATTTCAATATAAAAGGAGTTATGTATTATGTTGTTTGATACACATTCACATTTGAATGCAGAGCAATTCGAAGGAGATTTGCAAGAGGTTATTGCCCGAATGAAAGAAGCGGGAGTTACTTATACAGTTGTTGTTGGATTTGATGAAGTAACGATAAAAAAGGCGATGGAATTAGCTGAAGCCTATGATTTTATTTACGCTGCGGTTGGGTGGCACCCAGTTGATGCAATCGACATGACAGAAGAACATTTAACTTGGTTAGAAGAACTTGCTTCTCATCCTAAAGTCGTTGCACTTGGAGAAATGGGCTTAGATTATCACTGGGATAAGTCTCCAAAAGAAATACAGAAAGAAGTATTCCGTAAACAAATTGCATTAGCGAAAAAAGTAAAATTGCCGATTATTATACATAACCGCGATGCAACTCAAGATATTGTTGATATTCTAGAAGAAGAGAATGCAGCTGAAGTAGGAGGCATTATGCATTGCTTTAGCGGCAGCGTAGAGGTAGCAGAGCGATGTGTTGATATGAACTTTTTAATTTCGTTAGGTGGACCAGTTACATTTAAAAACGCTAAGAAGCCGAAAGAGGTTGCTACGGAGATTCCATTAGAGAAATTGTTAATAGAGACGGATTGTCCGTATTTAACACCGCATCCATTTCGAGGGAAACGAAATGAACCGAGTTATGTAAAACTAGTAGCAGAAGAAATTGCGAATTTAAAAGGAATTTCTTATGAGGAAGTAGCAGAAATGACAACTAAAAATGCAAAAGTTTTATTTGGTGTTGAATAAAAAAGAATGGGGAAACCTGTTCTTTTTTATTTTGAGGAAAACTAGTAGAAGTGATGAAGAAAATAAATGTGAATGATGAAGTGTTACAATAAGGACAGAGAACAAAGATTTTTCTATTCTATTTTTTAAAATATGAGAATGGGGAAAATAATAATGGAAAAGTCGTCATTTTTTTGTTTTACTAAGTAGAGACGAAATGAGTGTGGAGGCAAGCATGAAAATAAAAGAGATTATCGTTGTAGAAGGTAAAGATGATACAGTTGCGATTAAGCGTGCTGTTGATGCGGATACAATTGAAACGAACGGTTCAGCAATCGGTGATCATGTTATTGAGCAAGTTAAATTAGCGCAGCAAAAAAGGGGCGTTATTATTTTCACAGATCCGGATTATCCTGGAGAGCGTATTCGAAAAATTATTTCTGACAAGGTTCCTGGCTGTAAGCATGCCTTTTTACCGAAGGAAGAAGCGCTTGCTAAAAGGAAAAAGGGTGTTGGGATCGAACACGCTTCTAATGAGTCGATTCGCCGCGCTCTAGAGAATATACATGAAGAAATGGAAGCTTACACAAGTGAAATTAGTTGGAGCGATTTAGTCGATGCAGGCTTAGTGGGCGGAGAAATGGCAAAGAGCCGCAGAGAAAGAATGGGTAAGCTATTAAAGATTGGTTATACAAATGCAAAACAGTTACATAAACGATTACAGATGTTTCAAGTTTCAAAGGAATCATTTGCAGAAGCTTATAAGCAAGTAATACAGGAGGAAAAAAAATGAAGGATATCGCAACGCCAAATCGTACAAAAGACATTGTTGAAAAGTATGGATTTTCATTCAAAAAAAGTTTAGGACAAAACTTTTTAATTGATACAAATGTATTAAATCGTATTGTCGATCATGCAGAAATTGGTTCAGAAAGTGGTGCAATTGAAATTGGACCAGGTATTGGTGCATTAACAGAGCAATTAGCAAAGCGTGCTAAAAAAGTAGTGGCTTTTGAAATTGATCAAAGACTATTACCAATTTTAGATGAGACGTTAGCGCCATATGGTAACGTTACAGTTATTAATAAAGACGTACTAAAAGCAGATGTACATGAAGTATTTAATGAGCAATTTGAAGAAGGGCAAGATGTAATGGTAGTAGCTAACTTACCATACTATATTACAACGCCAATTTTATTTAAATTGCTTGAAGAAAAGTTACCAGTTCGTGGATTTGTTGTTATGATGCAAAAAGAAGTTGGAGATCGTTTAGCTGCTAAACCTGGAACGAAAGAGTATGGTTCTTTATCGATTGCCATTCAGTATTATACAGAGGTTGAAACAGTTATGACTGTACCGCGTACAGTGTTTGTACCACAGCCAAACGTTGATTCTGCAATTATCCGCCTTCTAAAGCGTCCTAAACCGGTTGTAGAGGTGACAGATGAAACGTTCTTCTTTGAAGTAGTACGAGCAAGTTTCGCACAGCGCCGTAAAACTTTAATGAATAATTTATCAAATAATTTAAATGGTTTCCCGAAAGATAAGGAGTTATTGGATCGAATTTTAACAGAAGTAGGAATTGATCCAAAGCGAAGAGGCGAAACGCTATCTATTGAAGAGTTTGCAACATTAAGTAATGCATTAGTTCTTCATAAATTAGCATAAGAATATGAAAGGGACAGTTCAACTTGAACTGTCCCTTTTGTCACCTTTCTCTCTCTAAATTCATACTTTAAAAACAGGTAAGATGGCCTAATGAGTTTGGAGGTAGGAGAATGGTTTTACATGTTGGAGAATTAGTGGAACGATATTCTCATAAGAGGGATATTCTTTTTCGTATTATAGAAATAAAAGGTGAGATAGCTATATTGTTTGGAGAGGAAATTAGACTGGTGGCGGATGCGCCACTTGAAGATTTAATTAGTATAGATCAAAGAGAACATAAAAAAAGGGTGAAGCGTGAGAAAGAAACAATGGAGCGCACGTATCGTTTATTTCAACAAGATTATGTACTGATGAAACAAAGGCATGAACATACTTCAACTGGTGGATACACAAGTGAGGTGAATTATTTTCAAATGCCGGGACGTGTATTGCATATAGATGGAGACCCTTTATATTTGCGCAAGTGCTTAGACTTATATAACAAAATTGGCGTTCCTGTTCAAGGTATTCATTGTAAAGAAACGGAGATGCATGAAAAAGTAGTAGACTTAATAGATCACTTTCGCCCAGACATTCTCGTTATTACAGGGCATGATGCATATACAAAATCAAAAGGAGTGAAGGGAGATTTAGCGGCATATAGGCATTCAAGGCATTTTGTACAGGCTGTTCGTGAAGTGCGAAAAAAATATCCATCACTGGATCAACTTGTTATTTTTGCTGGGGCATGTCAATCACATTTTGAGGCACTAATTCGTGCAGGGGCCAATTTCGCTAGTTCACCATCTAGAATTAATATTCATGCACTAGATCCTGTATATGTAGTTGGTAAAATTAGTTTTACTTCATTTATGGAGAGAGTCAATGTATGGGATGTCGTACGTAATACAATTACTGGTGAAAAGGGACTAGGTGGAATTGAAACGAGAGGGATTTTACGAACGGGATTACCTTTTCAACATTACGAAGAGTAAGCAGGATACATATGTATCTTGCTTTTTTGTATGGAAGGATTTAAATGAATTTGGATAAAAAGAGGTAAGAACGTACAGACTACGTAATGATACTTTTACAATATAGTATTTCTTCTATCTATTCAAACGCAGGATGATATTAGCTGTGAATCGCGGTTAATAATTAGGATAGATATATCGTGCTTTAAGTGTTCAATCTAAATTACAGCGAGGTGTAGCGAAGTATATGTCAAAACGTTTAGATGAAATTAAAAGCGAATTAGATCACCATCTTGGACAACGACTTATGTTAAAAGCAAATAGTGGAAGAAGAAAAACTGTGGAGCAATCAGGTGTACTAGCAGAAACATACCGTTCCGTTTTTGTTGTACAATTGGATCAACAAGAAGATGCGTTGCAACGTGTATCTTATAGTTATGCAGATGTTTTAACAGAGACAGTAGAGTTAACATTTTATGGAGACCCTCATAATGAGGTCATTTTATAATCCGTATATCATTACATATATTCCCATAAATGAAAAGCTATATTATTTTGCATACTAACTATACCGTAGCAAAATAAGGAGGGACTCTGCATTGAGTAGACGAAGAGGTGTCATGTCAAACCAATTTAAAGAAGAGCTAGCAAAAGAGCTTGGCTTTTATGATGTTGTTCAGAAAGAAGGATGGGGCGGAATTCGTGCGAAAGATGCTGGTAACATGGTGAAACGTGCTATAGAAATTGCAGAACAGCAATTAATGAAACGAAACCAGTAGTTGTAAGATACTTTCTATGCTACGGTAGCCGAGGAGACATTCCTCGGCTTTTTGTACTCTAAAAGGTGCCATCATTTTACATAAGTAGTTTCATTCTGAATGCTTTTCGTTATAATTAGGGAAGTGTCATCGTCTTACTATAAATTTATGGTAAAATAAACGATAAAAGATTGAGTACATAGAGTGGGTGAATAGATTGAAGCTACTAGTGAAAGCACCAGCAAAGATTAATCTGTCGTTAGATGTACTGGGAAAAAGACAAGACGGATATCATGAAGTGAAAATGATTATGACAACCATTGATTTAGCAGATCGTCTAGAACTAACGGAATTAGCAGAAGACCGTATTGAAATTTTATCCCATAATCGGTATGTCCCAGACGACCAACGAAATTTAGCTTATCAGGCAGCGAAATTATTAAAAGAGAAGTTTAATGTAAAAAAAGGTGTATCTATTACTATTGAAAAAACGATTCCAGTAGCAGCTGGATTAGCAGGTGGAAGTAGTGATGCAGCAGCGACATTACGTGGTCTTAATAAATTATGGAATTTAGGGCTTACAATTGATGAGTTAGCAGAGCTTGGCGCAGAAATTGGATCAGATGTATCGTTCTGTGTATACGGAGGCACAGCAATTGCCACTGGAAGAGGAGAGAAAATTGAGCATATAAAGACTCCGCCTTCTTGTTGGGTTATTTTAGCGAAACCACATATAGGTGTATCTACTGCTGATGTGTATGGAAATTTAAAGTTAAATCGAGTTACACATCCGAATGTAGATAAAATGGTTGATGTCATAAATTCTGGTGATTATAAAGGAATTTGTGATACTGTTGGTAACGTTTTAGAAGATGTAACATTTGGAATGCATCCTGAAGTTGCCCGTATTAAATCACAGATGAAGCGATTTGGAGCGGATGCTGTATTAATGAGTGGAAGTGGTCCAACTGTATTTGGACTTGTACACCATGATTCACGAATGCATCGCATTTATAACGGATTAAAAGGATTTTGTGAACAAGTCTATGCGGTACGTTTATTAGGAGAGCGAGAAACGCTTGAATAAAGACGTATAATACGTTATGATTTGTTTAGAATATTCGTGATTTGAGGTGAGAGTATGAAAATTAGAAGAAGTACAAGGTTAGTCGATATGACTTATTACTTGCTACAAAACCCTCGTCAGCTAGTATCTCTCACTTTTTTTGCTGAAAGGTATCAATCGGCTAAGTCTTCCATTAGTGAAGATTTAGTTATTATTAAGCAAACGTTTGAACAACAAGGGGTCGGCACATTGCAAACGATACCAGGAGCAGCAGGAGGAGTGAAATATATACCGTATATAAGTGAAGAAGAGGCAGATCTAATTATTGATGAGCTTTGTGGCTTATTTGAAAACCCAGATCGTATTTTGCCTGGCGGTTACTTATACATGACAGATTTATTGAGTAATCCTCGCCATATTAATGGCGCAGGTCGTTTGTTTGCTTCTGTTTTTGCTAGGCAACCAATTGATGCAGTTATGACGGTGGCAACGAAAGGGATTCCACTTGCTTATGCAGTGGCAAATTACTTAGATGTACCAGTTGTAATTGCAAGGAAAGATAATAAGGTAACAGAAGGTCCGACTGTTAGTATTAACTATGTGTCGGGTTCTTCTAAACGAATTCAAACAATGACGTTAGCAAAACGCAGTCTTCCAGAAGGGTCGAATGTTTTAATTATTGATGACTTCATGAAAGCTGGCGGAACAATTCAAGGTATGATGAGTATGTTAGAAGAGTTCAAGGCTAATGTTGTTGGTATTGGTGTATTAGTAGAATCCACAGATATTGAAGAACGATTAATTAATAATTTTGTATCATTAATTCGTCTATCGGAAGTTGATGTGAAAGAAAAAACGATTCAAGTGGAAAAAGGGAATTATTCTCTTGCGCCATTTGATGAAGGGCTTGTAGAGGCGGAATAAAAGATAGAGCAGATAGCTCTATCTTTTTTTATTTTATTTATAGATTATAAAATAGGTGGACAAACTGCCTTTCGTACACTATTTTTAAAGAGTAAAATAAATAATAAAAGGGTGAAAAGTATGAAAGTTGTTCAAACAAGCAAGGCACCACAAGCAATTGGACCTTATTCACAGGGGATTATTGTAAATAACATGTTCTATAGCTCAGGACAAATTCCATTGACGGCAAATGGGGAGCTTGTAACAGGAGATGTAACAGTACAAACAGAACAAGTATTTCAAAATTTACAAGCGGTATTAGAGGAAGCAGGTGCTTCATTTGATACAGTCGTAAAAACAACAGTATTTTTAAAGGACATGGATGATTTTAATGCTGTGAATGAAGTATATAGCTCTTATTTCTCTACTCATAAACCAGCTCGATCTTGTGTGCAAGTAGCAAAATTACCGAAAGATGTTTCCGTTGAAATTGAAGTAATCGCTCTAGTTAAGTAACCTTTTGTAAGCGATAACCTCTACTAATCTCTATATTCAACTACATTAAAAATTTTTATCTTAAAAATTTTTAAAAAATTAAAGGGAAAATAGAAAATTTGTGGAATTTATACAAATATATCGCTTATTTAGAAAAGGGTGGTGAACACAAGATGGAAGTGACTGACGTAAGATTACGCCGCGTAAACACAGAAGGCCGCATGAGAGCAATTGCCTCTATTACTCTAGACCATGAATTTGTTGTTCATGATATTCGTGTAATTGATGGTAATAATGGATTATTTGTAGCAATGCCAAGTAAACGTACTCCAGATGGAGAGTTCCGTGACATTGCACATCCAATTAATTCTGGTACACGCTCTAAAATTCAAGATGCGGTTTTAACAGAGTATCATCGTTTAGGCGAGTTAGAAGAGGTTGAGTTTGAAGAAGCAGGTGCTTCGTAAAATTCGAATGAAAAGGGCTTTTGACAAAAAGCCTTATAATTTTGTAGCAAACTCCTGTAAGCATTTACAGGAGTTTGTTTTTTTTGCTTTATATTTGGAAACTGCATAATTTATTAACATAAAAAGAAGAAACTACTAATTTTTTCAAAATCATTTTAAATAGTATAGCTTATTTCTTAAAAAAGATACTAAAGAGTAAAACATCTTATAAGAATTATGGTAAAATTTAATAGTTAAAATGTGTTTCTTGAAATATATGATGATTTAGGATAATATCTTTAATGGATAAATAGGTTGCGATGGAGGGTCTATATGTCAAACAGATTTGCAGTGATTCTAGCTGCAGGTAAAGGCACACGTATGAAGTCTAAGCTATACAAAGTGCTGCATCCTGTATGTGGAAAACCTATGGTACAACACGTAGTCGATCAAGTATCTCAATTAGGATTGCAGAAACTTGTAACGGTTGTTGGACATGGTGCTGAAATGGTACAAGAACAGCTAGGGAACGTAAGTGAATTTGCATTACAAGCAGAACAACTTGGTACAGCACATGCTGTAGATCAAGCTGCAAGTGTACTTGCAAATGAAGAAGGAACAACTTTAGTTATTTGTGGTGATACGCCTCTAATAACTGCTGAAACAATGGAAGCATTACTTCAGCAACATAAAGAAGCAGGAGCAATGGCGACGGTGCTAACAGCATACATAGAAGAGCCTGCTGGATATGGCCGTATTGTTCGTAATGAGAATGGTCATGTTGAAAAGATTGTTGAGCATAAAGATGCAAATGAGAAAGAATTAGCTATTAAAGAAATCAATACAGGTACGTATTGTTTTGATAATAAGGCTTTATTTGCTTCACTTTCTAAAGTTTCAAATGATAACGTGCAAGGTGAATATTACCTTCCAGATGTTATTGAGATTTTAAAAAATGAAGGTCATATCGTATCAGCTTATCAAACAGAGCAGTTCGACGAAACGTTAGGTGTTAACGACAGAGTCGCTCTATCGCAAGCGGAAATTATTATGAAAAACCGTATCAACCGAAAGAACATGGTAAACGGTGTTACAATTATTGATCCAAGTAACACTTATATTTCTGCTGATGCAGTTATCGGTAGTGATACAGTTATTCATCCAGGAACAATTATTGAGGGGAACACTGTAATTGGCTCTGATTGTGAAATTGGACCGCATACAGTAATTCGCGATAGTGAAATTGGAGATCGTACGACAATTCGACAATCTACTGTACATGATAGTAAGCTTGGTACAGAAGTATCGGTTGGTCCATTTGCACATATTCGCCCAGATTCAGTTATTGGAGACGAAGTACGCGTTGGAAACTTCGTGGAAATCAAAAAAACTGTCTTTGGTAATAGAAGTAAAGCTTCACACTTGAGTTATATCGGGGATGCACAAGTTGGAGAAGACGTGAATCTTGGTTGTGGTTCAATTACGGTGAACTATGACGGTAAGAATAAATTCAAAACTGTGATTGGTAATGGGGTATTTATTGGATGTAATTCAAACCTTGTTGCTCCAGTAACAGTTGAAGATGGTGCTTATGTGGCAGCAGGCTCTACAATTACAGAGAATGTTCCATCAAAAGCATTATCGGTAGCACGTGCACGTCAAGTTAACAAAGAAGACTATGTTGATCAATTGCTGAATAAGAAAAAATCATAATGTGGAGGGTTAATCTAGATGTCGACTCAATATCTAAATTCTAATTTGAAAGTATTCTCTTTAAACTCTAATAAGGAACTTGCTGAGCAGATTGCAAAGCATATTGGAGTAGGGCTAGGAAAATGTTCTGTTGATCGTTTTAGTGATGGAGAAGTTCAAATTAACATTGAAGAAAGTATCCGTGGTTGCGATGTATTCATTATTCAATCTACAAGCTTCCCAGTAAACGAACATATCATGGAATTACTTATTATGATTGATGCATTAAAGCGTGCATCTGCGAAAACAATTAATATTGTTATTCCTTACTATGGTTATGCGCGTCAAGACCGTAAAGCGCGTTCTCGTGAACCAATTACATCGAAACTTGTAGCAAACTTGCTTGAAACAGCAGGTGCAACTCGTGTAATCACTCTAGATTTACATGCTCCACAAATTCAAGGGTTCTTTGATATCCCAATCGACCACTTAATGGGTGTACCGATTCTTTCAGATTACTTTGAAACAAAAGGTCTTAAAGATATCGTAATCGTGTCTCCTGACCATGGTGGTGTAACTCGTGCAAGAAAAATGGCAGATCGTCTAAAAGCGCCAATCGCTATTATTGATAAGCGTCGTCCTCGCCCGAACGTATCAGAGGTAATGAACATTATCGGTAATATTGAAGGTAAAACAGCGATTTTAATTGATGACATCATTGATACAGCTGGTACAATTACATTAGCAGCAAACGCTCTTGTTGAGAACGGTGCTTCTGAAGTATATGCTTGCTGTACACACCCAGTATTATCTGGTCCAGCAATTGAGCGTATTCAAAATTCAAATATTAAAGAGTTAGTTGTAACGAACTCTATCGTATTACCAGAAGAGAAGAAAATCGACAAAGTACATGAACTTTCAGTTGCTCCATTAATCGGAGAAGCAATCATTCGTGTATACGAAGAAGAATCTGTGAGTGTATTATTCAATTAATTGGATAGAATGAGACGTAACCAAAATTGGTTACGTCTTTTCGTATCGAAAAAAGAAAGTAGTGGTACAAGAATGAAATTGATAGTAGGACTTGGGAACCCAGGTAGAGAATATGAATTAACAAGGCATAATATTGGATTTATGGCCATTGATGAACTTGCGAAGCGTTGGAACATTTCTTTGAATGAACAAAAATTTAAAGGTGTATTTGGTGCAGGGTTTGTTAATGGAGAAAAGGTAATCTTATTAAAGCCCCTAACATACATGAACTTATCTGGGGAAAGTATTCGTCCACTCATGGATTATTATAAAATTGATGTTGAGGACTTCGTTGTTATGTACGACGATTTGGACATTCCTGTAGGTAAATTGCGTCTTCGCATGAAAGGTAGTGCTGGTGGACATAATGGTGTAAAGTCAACGATTTCGCACCTAGGAACACAAGAATTTCAACGTATCCGTATGGGAATCGATCGCCCGAAAAATGGAATGAAGGTAGTCGATTATGTATTAGGACGCTTTACATCTGAAGAGATTCCGGATGTTAACCATTCTATTGAAAAAGCAGCGGATGCATGTGAAGAGTGGCTAAATAAGCCTTTTCTCCAAATCATGAATACTTTCAATAGTTAAAAATGAGATTGGGAATATTTCTCTTTTGTTTTACCCATACTAGTAGTAATTGAATTTTTAGGAGGCTAGTATGGAAGGGTATTATTATTGCAGACACTGCGGAGGTAATGTAGGCTCCATTAACGCAGAAAAAGTATATAGCGACGTTTTATTTCAACTAACAGAGCAAGAAGTAGTAGAAATGATTCATTTTCATGAGAATGGAAATATATATATAAAAACGATTTGTGAATCGTGTCAAGAAACGCTCGCATCTTATCCTGAGTATTATGAGTATGAAAAATTTCTGCAATAAAATGTTGTCGCTTTGGCATGTCCAAAGCATTTTTCTGTTTTCCTTTTCCAAAATATTTGCATAAAATAGAATGACTTGCTCTTTATGTTGAGAGGAGTTTTAAAAATGATAGGTTTATTAGAGCAATTTTATAAAAATGAAGAGATACAATCGGTTATTAATGGATTAGAAGATGGGTTAAAAGAACAACTTATATCAGGGATGGCAACGTCTTCTCGTTCGTTATTAATGGCGGCTTTATATAAAAAAACAAAAAAATCACAATTAATCGTGACACATAACTTATACCAAGCACAAAAAGTACATGAAGATTTAGTGGCGTTACTTGGTGAAAAAGATGTGTGGCTATATCCAGTGAATGAACTGATAGCATCGGAAATTGGGGTTGCAAGTCCAGAATTGAAGGCGCAACGTATAGAAGTGTTAAATCGCTTGGCTGCGGGAGAGAATGGAATCATTGTAGCGCCAGTGGCAGGATTGCGTAGATTTTTACCAATAAAAGAATTGTGGAAGCAAAAGCAAGTTGAAATCAATCTAGGGCAAGAGATTGATTTAGATGCGCTCTTGCATACTTTACATCATATTGGCTATGAACGTAAGTCGATGGTAGAAGCTCCAGGGGAGTTCAGTTTGCGTGGGGGAATATTAGATATTTATCCTTTAACTGAAGAACTACCATTTCGTATTGAATTCTTTGATACAGAAGTCGATTCTATTCGATTATTTGATGTGGATGAACAGCGTTCTCAAGGTAAAAAAGAAAGCGTTAGGTTTGGTCCGGCAACAGAGTTTTTATTTTCACAGGAAGAATTAAAATCAGGAATTCAGCATCTTGAAGAAGGTTTAACTAAGACGATGCAAAAACTTTCTGATGATAAACTAAAGACTACAGTGCTTGAGACGGTAAGTCATGAAATTGAGATGTTGAAAAACGGACAAAGTATAGAACAGATGTTTAAATACTTATCTATTTTCTATAAAGAACCTGCTAGTCTGATAGATTATTTACCAGAAGACGGTGTTGTAATTTTAGACGAGATTTCCCGTATTCAAGAAACAGCATCGCATCTTGAAACAGAAGAGGCGGAATGGTATATATCACTTCTTGGTGAAGGAACAATTATTCAAGATTTATCTTTCTCTCACCCATTCGAGGAGTTTCTTCATCATAAAAAAAGAAGTTTTGTATATTTAACGTTATTCTTGCGTCATATCGCACACACACATCCGCAAAATATTGTTAATGTAACATGTAAAACAATGCAAGATTTCCATGGACAGATGAATTTGTTAAAAACAGAAATTGATAGATGGAATGAAGGGCATTTTACGACTGTTGTACTTGGAACAGATGATGAACGTGTGAAAAAATTACAACATATTTTAAGTGATTATGATATTGAGGCAGATATTGTAGAAGGTACAGATATCTTATTGCCTGGAAGGTTACAAATTGCTGTAGGTGATTTACATGCAGGATTTGAAATGCCGATGCAAAAGCTTGTTGTCATTACTGAAAAGGAGCTTTTTCATAAGAAAGTTAAAAAATCACAACGTAAACAAAAGTTATCGAATGCTGAACGTATTAAAAGTTATTCGGAATTAAAAGTTGGAGATTATGTAGTTCACGTAAATCATGGTATAGGTAAATTTTTAGGTATTGAGACATTAGAGATTAATGGTGTTCACAAAGATTATTTAAATATTAAATATCAAGGTAATGATAAGCTATACGTTCCAATTGAACAAATTGATCAAGTCCAAAAATATGTAGGATCTGAAGGTAAGGATCCGAAAGTTTATAAATTAGGTGGTAATGATTGGAAAAAGGTTAAAACGAAAGTTGAAAAATCTGTACAAGACATTGCGGATGACCTAATTAAACTATATGCTGAGCGCGAAGCTTCAAAAGGCTATGCATATACACCAGATACGGCAGAACAACAAGAGTTCGAATCCTCTTTCCCGTATCAAGAGACAGAGGATCAGTTACGTTCTATTGACGAGATTAAAAAAGATATGGAACGCGGACGCCCGATGGATAGGCTCCTTTGTGGTGACGTAGGGTATGGAAAGACTGAAGTGGCTATTCGTGCGGCATTTAAAGCAATTATGGATGAAAAACAAGTTGCAATTTTAGTACCGACAACGATTCTTGCGCAGCAACACTATGAAACAATTCGAGAGCGTTTTCAAGATTATCCGATCAATATAGGCTTATTAAGTAGATTCCGTACGAGAAAACAACAAAATGAAACAATTAAGGGCTTAAAGGATGGAACAGTAGATATCGTAATCGGAACACATCGTATTTTATCTAAAGATGTTACGTATAAAGATTTAGGGCTTCTTATTATTGATGAAGAACAAAGATTTGGTGTAACACATAAAGAAAAAATTAAACAATTGAAGGCAAATGTTGACGTATTAACATTAACGGCAACTCCGATTCCGCGGACGCTTCATATGTCTATGCTTGGTGTGCGCGACTTATCTGTTATTGAGACACCACCAGAAAATCGTTTCCCAGTCCAAACGTATGTAGTCGAGTATAATCCAGCGTTAATGCGAGAGGCAATAGAGCGAGAGCTTGCAAGAGGTGGTCAAGTTTACTTCCTATATAACCGTGTAGAGGATATTGAAAGAAAAGCAGATGAAATTTCGATGTTAGTTCCAGATGCCCGCGTAACGTACGCACATGGGAAAATGAACGAAAGCGAATTAGAGTCTGTTATGCTATCATTTTTAGAAGGACAGCATGATGTTCTTGTAAGTACAACAATTATTGAGACGGGTGTAGATATTCCGAATGTAAATACGTTAATTGTATTTGATGCAGATCGTATGGGATTATCACAGTTGTATCAGCTTCGTGGGCGTGTTGGACGTTCTAATCGTGTTGCGTATGCATACTTTGCATATAAACGTGACAAAGTGCTGTCAGAGGTTGCAGAGAAGCGTCTACAAGCAATTAAAGAGTTCACGGAACTTGGATCTGGTTTCAAAATTGCGATGAGAGATTTATCTATTCGTGGAGCAGGTAATTTGTTAGGGGCAGAACAGCATGGATTTATTGATTCTGTCGGATTTGATCTATATTCGCAAATGTTAAAAGATGCAATTGAACAGCGTAGAGGAACAGATGGGGCTGAAAATATAGTTAATGTTGAAATTGACTTAGAGGTAGATGCATACTTACCAGATGCTTATATTTCAGATAGTAAGCAAAAAATTATGATGTATAAACAATTTAGAGGTGTTTCTGCAATTGAGGATATTGAAGAATTGCAGGAAGAAATGATCGATAGATTTGGCGATTATCCACAAGAAGTTGGTTATTTATTACAAATTGCAAATATTAAAGTGTTGGCAATGAAAGAACAAATTGAATTAATTAAGCAGAATAAATTTGAAGTAACATTCCTGTTTTCTGAACAAGCAAGTCAAAATATTGATGGTGGAAAATTATTCATGCTCGGAAATAGTTTTGGACGTATGATCGGTTTAGGAATGGAAGGATCACAATTGAAAATTGTTATGAAAACAAATGGCTTAGAGACATCGAAGTGGTTAACAATTGCTGAAAATTTATTAAAAGGCTTACCAGATGTAAAAAAAGAAGTAATAAATGCCTAAAATAAGATAAAAAAATACAATTCGACGTGCATAGAAGAACTAATGTGTAAAATACTATGTCTAACAGTTGGTGATTTTTACATGAACAGGTAAATTCACCACTTTGATCATCAGTAGAAAGTGAGGCAGCATTAGAATGAAAGCAACTGGAATCGTACGTCGAATTGATGATTTAGGCAGGGTAGTAATCCCGAAGGAAATTCGTAGAACTTTACGTATTCGAGAAGGAGACCCACTAGAAATATTTGTTGATCGCGATGGAGAGGTAATTTTAAAGAAGTATTCTCCAATTAGTGAGCTAGGTGATTTTGCGAAAGAATATGCTGATGCTTTATATGACAGCTTAGGACATAATGTGCTTGTGTGTGATCGAGATTCTATCATCGCAGTATCAGGCGTATCGAAAAAAGAATACTTAAATAAAAGTGTTGGCGATCTAATTGAAAAAACGATGGAAGAACGAAAGTCTGTTATTATGACGGATGAAAGTGATATTTCCATTATTGATGGTGTAACAGAAAAGGTTCATTCTTATACAGTTGGACCGATTGTTGCAAACGGAGATCCGATTGGAGCCGTCATTATTTTTTCAAAAGAAGCCATTATAAGCGAGATCGAGCATAAAGCGGTTAATACTGCTGCCAGTTTCTTAGCGAAACAAATGGAACAGTAAGGGTATATTGATTTTAGAAGTAGCAATCTTTCCTAATTATGATCTTTCTTTTTGAGAAATCAATTATTTGGAGATATATGTATATTGAAAAAAGGTAGCACTTTGCTACCTTTTTTCATTGAATATTTTTAACATTTAGGAACTCATTATTACCCGTGTTGGTAAGGGAGTTTGTTCTTTTCTTTATGATATAATACGAGAGGTGAGAATAGAAAAAGGAGTTTTCTTGTATGGAAGCGAAGAAGTATCAAGCCTTTTGGCGTGGGGCTATTATATTAACGATTGCAAGTTTCGTTACAAAAGTATTAAGCGCTTTTTACCGTATTCCATATCAAAATATAGCGGGGGATATTGGGTTTTATATTTACCAACAAATTTACCCGTTTTATGGATTTTGTTTAATTTTAGCTACTTATGGATTTCCTGTTATCATTTCGAAAATGGTTGCAGAACGACTAGAGCGGGGAAAACAAAAAGAAGCAGAAGAAATTATTTGTATATCTTTTTGGTTCTTATTAGGGATTGGTTTTATAGGCTTCTTTACACTGTTTTTTGGGGCCGAAACAATTGCGATAGCTATGGGCGATATACACTTAGATAAGTTACTACGTGTTATTTCATTTTCATTCTTATTGATGCCATTTTTGTCTGTAGCAAGAGGGTATTTTCAAGGATTCAATAATATGATGCCAACGGCTGTTTCGCAAGTAATAGAACAAACAATTCGAGTTTCTATTATTGTATTTTTATCGATATTCCTAATTGCTCACGGATTTGATTTATATACAGTTGGTGCAGGGGCTATGTTAGGCTCAATTGCAGGTGGACTTATTGGGATTATTGTACTTATATTGTATATGCGTCAAGATTTTCGTTCTATATTCTTCAAAAGTGCAGCGAGAATTAAGGGTAAAAGGAAGATAGTTAAAATCCTTTTTTGGCAGGGGTTAGCGATTTGTGTTAGTAATTTAGTGCTTATTTTTATACAGATGGCTGATTCAGTGTCCTTTTACAGCTTACTTATTGGTGCGGGAGAACAGGCTGAAAATGCAAAGGTATTAAAGGGTGTTTATGATAGAAGTATTCCGCTAATGCAATTAGGTACTGTTGTGACGACTTCTTTCTCGTTGTCACTTATTCCGATTATTACAGCGGCGAAGGAAAGAGGAGATCTTTCCTTTATTCAAGAAAAGGTAAAGTTAGCAATGAAAATAACATTTGTTATTGGACTTGCAGCAGCTATTGGACTAACTTGTATTATTCAACCTACGAATATTATGTTGTTTGAAAACAGTGATGGATCAGATGTTTTATCTATTTTATCGTTATCTATTTTATTTAGTTCATTGTCAATTACGACAGCTTCTATTTTACAAGGATTGGGGCAAACGTTTAAGCCAGCGTTATTTGTTGTATTTGGAGGTTGCTTAAAGTTAGCGTTAAATTATATATTCATGCCTTATTTTGGTGTGAAAGGCGCAGCTTTTGCGACTTTATGTGCGTTAATTATAATCTCTGGATTAAATAGTTTGTTGCTTACGAGAGCTGTATCAGGGTCACTTATTAATAAGCGAAATATGTTAGGGATAGTAATTAGTGGTATCTGTATGGGGTTTGTATTAATGATGTTCACACGTGTGTTACAGATGTCTGGATTAGTAATTAATACGGAACATAGAGGAAGCGCGACGCTTGAAGCGTTGTTAGGTGTAGCCATCGGCGGATTGACATATATGTTTTTTATTTTGAAATTACGTGTATTTACAAAAAAAGAATTAGGAACCGTTATGAAACAAGAGAAAAAAGAAGGTTCATTGAAGAAGAGTGGATAGAGGTGACTGGTTGTGAGTGGAATCATTACTATTTTAGGTTTAGGAGCTGGTGAATTAGATCAGCTAACGATGGGTGTATATCGAAAAATAAAAGAAGCAGACCATCTGTTTGTTAGAACGAAGGAACATCCAGTTATAGAAGAATTGGAGAAAGAAGGCGTACAATATACGTCTTTTGATGCTGTATATGAAGCGCATGATACGTTTGAAATTGTATATGAAACAATTGCGAATAAATTGCTAGAACAAGCTGAAGGTACAGAAATTATCTATGCTGTTCCCGGGCATCCACTTGTAGCAGAAAGAACAGTTCAGCTGCTGTTAGAAAAAGGAGAAGTTTCAAATGTTGAAGTGCGAATTGAGGGTGGACAAAGTTTCCTTGATCCTATGTTTGCAAGTCTAAAGATTGATCCGATTGAAGGATTCCAATTACTTGATGCTACATCATTTGAAAGAGGGCAATTAGAACTGCGTCAACATTTAATCTTTTGCCAAGTATATGATGCATTCGTTGCATCTGATGTGAAATTAACATTAATGGAGATGTTACCAGATGATTATGAAGTGTATATCGTAACAGCTGCAGGAACTTCATTTGAACAAGTAAAGAAGGTACCGTTGTACATGTTAGATCATGAAACGGAATTGAATAATTTAACGAGTGTGTACGTGCCGCCAGTTCAGGAGCGTGCGTCCTTGTATCAACAGTTTGATGTTCTTAGAGAAATTATTGCGGAACTTCGTGGTCCAAATGGTTGTCCGTGGGATAAAAAGCAAACACATCAATCATTAAAGAAATATTTAATTGAGGAAGCTTATGAAGTGTTGGAAGCAATCGATGAAGAGGATGATGATCACTTAGTAGAAGAATTAGGTGATATATTATTACAAGTTATGCTTCATGCTCAAATCGGAGAAGATGAAGGTTGGTTCTCTATAGATGATATCATTCGAACTCTATCTGAGAAAATGGTTCGTCGCCATCCGCATGTGTTTGGAAATACGGATGTAAACAGCGCTGATGAAGTGATTGCAAATTGGGAAGAAATTAAAAAACAAGAAAAAGGATTCGTGAAAGAATCTGTTTTAAATGGCGTTCCCAAAAGTTTGCCACAGTTACTACGCGCCTATGAAATTCAGAAGAAAGCTGGTAAGGTTGGATTTGATTGGGTTGATGTGCAACCGATGATAGAGAAAGCTTTGGAAGAATGGCAAGAGTTCCAACAAGAGGTTACAAATATGGATGAGGAAAAGATGCTGGGTGAGTTTGGTGATTTACTATTTGCATTTGTTAATATAGCTCGTCATTACAAAATAGATCCAGAAGAGGCGTTACGTTCAACTAATGAGAAATTTACTGGTCGTTTTTTATACATGGAGGCAAAAGTAGCTGAAATGAATAAAGAGATGAAAGATTTATCATTAGAACAGTTAGATGTTTTATGGGAAGAAGCGAAACAAACAGAGCGTTAATAGGGGGATTTGATATGCGTCTAGATAAGTTTTTAAAAGTATCACGTTTAATTAAAAGAAGAACATTAGCGAAAGAAGTAGCTGATCAAGGAAGAATATCTATTAATGGTCAAGTGGCAAAAGCGAGTTCTGATGTGAAAGTAGCTGATGAATTAACAATTCGTTTTGGTCAAAAAATAGTGACTGTGAAAATAAATGAATTAAAAGAAACAACTAAAAAAGAAGATGCAGCAAATATGTATAGCTTAGTTCGTGAAGAAAAAGTAAAAGCGGAAGAAGGCTTGTTCTAAAATCATGTATCCCCTCATACATTACTATTAGCTAGTAAAAACCTATGGGGGGATTTACGTGAATAATGGTTACTCACCTACGTCTTCTAATCAACAAAATGTTTCTGTAGAGCATGACATTATTATGCGTGGCAGGCGTATAATTGATATTACCGGTGTGAAGCAGGTAGAGAGTTTTGATAGCGAAGAGTTTTTACTAGAGACCGTAATGGGTTTTTTAACGATTCGTGGTCAAAATTTACAAATGAAAAATTTAGATGTGGAAAAAGGTATTGTGTCGATTAAAGGGAAAGTTAATGAGATGCTGTATATTGATGAAAATCAAGGGGAAAAAACTAAAGGTTTCTTTAGTAAGTTGTTTAAATGAGCTTAACAATTCAGTTGTATACAATGCTTTCAATGATTGGAATGGGTGCTTGGATTGGAGCGTCTTTAGATACATATCAACGTTTTTTAAAGCGCCAAGAACGTAAACGTTGGCTTGTATTTATACATGATATATTATTTTGGATTGTCCAAGCATTATTCGTCTTTTATGTATTGCTTCTCGTAAATGAAGCTGAGCTACGTATATATGTGTTTTTAGCATTATTATGTGGTTTTGCGGCATATCAAAGCTTATTGAAGGCACTATACATGAAGCTGTTAAATTTTCTCATCTATATTTTTATGCAAACAACATATTTTTTTGTTCGAATTATACAGCTACTCATGATAAAACCTGTTATTATTATAGCGCAGCTATTTATTGCATTTATATTATTCTTATTTCGTATACTGCTTTCAATTGGACATGTGTTATGGAAAATGGTGATTTGGATATTACTTTTCATATGGAAAGTTTTTTTCTGGCCTGTTCGATTTATTGCTTCGCTCATATGGAAACTTCTCCCTAATCGTGTTAAACTTTTTATAGTGAAACATATAGGGTTCCTGCAATATATAGCAAAATTGAAGGGACATATCTTCCAACTATGGGAGCATATAAAAAAGAAGTTAGGGGGACCTCGGAAATGAGGGAACTGAGACAAAGAACAATCGAAAAACAGAGTCCAAATCCTGTTAAAGAGCATATAATACAAACGGATGAGAACAGGAAGCGACTTTATCGCCGTTTAGCGGTTTTTCTTGTCTTTACTTTTACAATTATTGCGAGTATTAGTGTAACGTTTTATCAACAAAACAGTTCCATTAAAGCAAAAGAAGCAAAAGTTAAGGACATGAAAAAAGAACTGGATTCATTAACGAATAAAGAAAAAAGTCTAAAAGACGAAGTTCAAAAGTTAAATGATGAAGAGTACGTATTAAAGATTGCTAGAAGGGATTATTTCTTCTCTGGTAAAGGGGAGATAATTTTTCCTGTTTCTAAGTAGAGTATGTCTTATTGACACTATATTTTAGGATTATATATAATAAAGTAAAATTTGACTTTTTAACCACTAAGGAGGAGCATTTTTTTTATGTCAATCGAGGTAGGCAGCAAGTTACAGGGTAAAGTAACAGGTATTACAAATTTTGGGGCTTTTGTGGAGCTGCCAGAGGGCTTAACGGGTCTTGTTCATATTAGTGAAGTTGCTGATAACTATGTAAAAGATATTAACGATCACTTAAAAGTGGGCGACCAAGTAGAAGTAAAAGTTATTAATGTTGAAAAAGATGGAAAGATTGGTTTATCTATCAAAAAAGCGAAAGAACGTGAAAAAACAGAAGGAGATCGTCCACGTGGTGAATACCAACGCGGTGGTGATCAACAACGTTCTGGACGTCCACAACGTAATAATCGCTCTTTCAACAGAGATAATCGCGGTGGCGGTAACGACCGAGCTCCGAAAGAAACATTTGAGCAAAAGATGGCACGCTTCTTAAAAGATAGCGAAGATCGTTTAACTTCTTTAAAGCGTAACACAGAGTCTAAACGTGGTGGCCGTGGCGCGCGTCGCGGATAATAAGGACGTTTAGTTTTTAACATATAGAGAGGTACCCAGAGTAATGTCTCAGGGTGCTTTTTTATATGTAAAAAATATTTTCAAAAAAGTTTTTGAGATGTGTTGACTTTAATTAGTATCTGATGTAAGATACTAATTGTCCGTTAAATAAGACGACATGGCGGTGTAGCTCAGCTGGCTAGAGCGTACGGTTCATACCCGTGAGGTCGGGGGTTCGATCCCCTCCGCCGCTATATTTAATTTAACGGCCCGTTGGTCAAGTGGTTAAGACACCGCCCTTTCACGGCGGTAACACGGGTTCGAATCCCGTACGGGTCATCTAAAAAGATCATGCAAATTTGCATGATCTTTTTTTGTTAAATAAATGAAGATATACAACACTTCTACAAAATCACCCTATATTTTCTGAATGTTTAATTAAAATATCGAAAATAACTTACATACCCTGTATATCTGTAGAGTTATTTCGAATAAAAAGTCGAACGATTATAAAAGTGAAAACTGTTGTTTTGACAAAAAAACCAACAATCATCTTTTATAATGACAGTAATTAAACTATGCAGGTGGTGTTAAAAATATGCCTAAAGCAGGAAGGAATACTATGAATACAAGTGCATTGGCAATGAATGAGAGTCAGCTTGATGGAATAAAGTGGACGAGTAAGTTGCGAATGAAATTTGAGCAAGTTTTCTTTAGATGGGGATTTATTATTGTTGTTATTGGTTTTCTTTTGGGACGAGCATATATATTAACAAATATTTTACCGTTTGCACTGCCATTTTTTGCTGCTGTTTATGTTATGAAGCGGGATAAGATGCCGCTAGCATTTTTAGCTCTAATGGGAGGAGCTCTTTCAGTATCGATAGATAATTTGTTTTTTACATTTGCATCTATCTTTACCTTCTTCATTTATAATATCTTCTTTAGTCGATTTACACGTAAAACTGTTGGACTTGTTCCATTTCAAGTATTTATCTCCGCATTAACCGCACACTTAGTTGTTGTATATTTTGCGCAACAAACTGTCACCATGTACGATTTACTCGTTAGTACCATTGAGGCTGGGCTTAGTTTTGTATTAACTATGATATTTTTACAAAGTGTCCCACTTTTAGTGGAAAGGAAAGGAAAACAACAGGCATTAGAGACGGAAGAAATTGTTTGTTTGATTATATTACTAGCATCTGTTTTAACGGGTACAACAGATTGGTTTGTATATGATGCTTCTATTCAACATATTTTTACAAGGTATTTAGTGCTAGTATTTGCATTTATTGCGGGTGCTGCCACAGGGTCTACAGTGGGGGTTGTAACAGGACTAATATTAAGTTTAGCAAATGTGTCTAGCTTGTCTCAGCTTAGCCTTCTTGCTTTTTCTGGATTGCTTGGTGGATTGTTAAAAGAAGGAAAGCGTTTAGGTGTTAGTTTAGGTTTATTAATTGGGACAAGCTTAATTACATTATATGTAGACAAACAGACAAATATTGTAACAACTTTAATTGAGTCAGGTGTAGCGATTGTTATCTTCTTATTAACACCGAAGCTTGTTTTGGATCGTATTGCTAAATTTATGCCAGGTACACAAGAGCATTCGCAAGATCAACAACAATATTTAAGAAGGATGCGTGATGTTACAGCAAATAAAATCAACCAATTTGCAAATGTATTTGCTGCTTTATCTAATAGCTTTTCTGTATATGGGTATGTAGAGGAAGAAGATAAAGAGACAGAAGCAGATTTGTTTTTGAGTACAATTACTGCGAAAACATGTCAAACATGCTTTAAAAAGGATCAATGCTGGGTAGTGAATTTTGATAAAACGTACGATTATATGAAACAAATAATGAATGAAACGGAAGAAGGAACCCTGCAACATAATCGTAAATTAGTTCGTGAGTGGGACAAGCATTGTGTGAGAGGGAAAAAAGTGACGGATTTAGTAGCCGGTGAATTAGATCACTTCTATGAGGGACAAAAGTTACGAAAACAAATGAAGGAAAATCGTAGAATAGTAGCGGAGCAACTATTAGGTGTATCAAAGGTTATGGAGGATTTTGCTAAGGAGATACAACGAGAGCGTGAAAATCATCAAGTGCAGGAAGAACAGATTATGCAAGCGTTCCGAGATTTTGGTGTCGAAGTAGAGCATGTTGATATTTATTGTTTAGATAGAGGAAGTATTGATATTGAAATGTTAATTCCAGTTGCATCTAATGAACATGGTGAGTGTGAAAAGTTAGTTGCACCGATGCTTTCAGATATCCTTAAAGAAAATATTGTCGTTAAACATGAAGAAAAGTCTTCTTATCCAAATGGCCATAGTTTAATATCATTTGGTTCGGCGAAGACGTATTCTCTTGATACAGGATTGGCTACAGCTGCAAAAGGCGGTGGATTTGTTTCGGGTGACTCTTATGCGATGATGGATTTAAGTGTTGGTAAATATGCACTTGCGATTAGTGATGGTATGGGTAATGGGCAAAGAGCTCATATGGAAAGTAAGGAAACGGTGAAATTATTACAAAAAATACTCCAATCAGGCATTGATGAAGAAATAGCAATTAAGTCTATCAATTCAATTCTTTCTTTGAGAACGACAGAAGAGATGTTTACGACGTTAGATTTAGCTATGGTAGATTTGCGGGATGCGAGTGCAAGGTTTTTAAAGATTGGATCGACGCCGAGTTTTGTTAAACGCGCAAATAATATTTTGAAAATTGAAGCAAGTAATTTGCCGATGGGAATCATTGAAGATGTTGAAGTTGATGTGGTGGGTGAACAATTAAAAACGGGCGATATTCTTATTATGATGAGCGATGGGATTTTTGAAGGAGCACAGCATGTGGAGAATCATGAATTGTGGATGAAACGAAAAATTAAAGAATTGCAAACCGAAGACCCGCAAGAAATTGCTGATATCATTATGGAAGAAGTGATTCGCTCTTGTGATGGTTATATAAATGATGATATGACTATTGTAGTGGCAAAAGTGAAGAAAAATATGCCGAAGTGGGCTACGATTCCGATTGTAGGAATGCAGGCACAGTAAAATGTAAGTGGAATGTTTATCTATAATTTGATTTTAAAAACCTAGGTGAATACCTAGGTTTTTTTGTGGAAAAAGGTAATGTTATTAATTTTGTGAATATACACGGAGGATGTAAGATAAAAATGTAATTTTTGTATATCTTTTTTTTGCACAATGTTTGTAAAAGTTGTACCATTGTAGACAAGGCAACTAACGTTGCTGTTCTTGTTTAATGAAAGGTGATTACGAAGTTGAAAGATACATTTGTTGAAAAAGTAGATGACTTTGTAAAGCAGCATGATGTATTAAAGAATGATTCAACAATTGTTGTGGGAGTTTCTGGTGGTCCTGATTCGTTAGCGCTTTTATATTATTTATTAGAAAAAAGAGCGGAAAAACAGTTGGAAATTGTAGTAGCTCATGTGGATCATATGTTTAGAGGTGATGAATCTCATGAGGATTTACGATTTGTGCAGGGTCTTTGTGAAGAACTGGGAATTATTTGTGAAACGATAAGGATTAATGTATCACAATATCAACAGCAATACGGAATGAATGCACAGGTTGCTGCTAGAGAATGCAGATATGCATTTTTGGAAAGAATAATGAAGAAATATGATGCAAGATATGTTGCTCTTGGACATCATGGGGATGATCAAGTCGAGACAATTTTAATGCGTCTTGTAAGAGGGAGTACTCCGAAAGGATATGCAGGAATTGCAGTGAAGCGTCCTTTTCATAATGGGTATTTAATTAGGCCGTTACTTGGGGTAACGAAGGAAGAAATTGTTGATTACTGTAATAAGCTAAATTTAATGCCACGTATAGATCCGAGTAATAAAAAGGAAGTATATACAAGGAATCGATTACGTAAATATGTCCTTCCTCATTTGAAAGAAGAAAATCCACAAGTGCATGAGAAATTCCAAAAATTTAGCGTGCAGATGCAAGAGGATGAGGCTTATTTGCAGGAATTAGCTTTTGAGAAAATGAATAAAGTAATTACAAAAAAAAGTGATAAACAAATTAGCTTATCAATTCCTGCCTTTGAATCCATGTCTATGCCTTTACAAAGAAGAGGGATTCAACTAATATTAAACTATCTTTATGAATATAAGATTCCATCTTCTCTTTCTTCCATACATATTGACAAGGTGATTGAGTTTTTTAAGCGGACACAACCTTCAGGTTCACTTGATTTTCCAGGTGATTTGAAAATTGTTCGTACATACGAGGAGTGTAGCTTTAGATTTAAACAAGAAATTGTTTCTCCTTTTTTACAAGATTTATCAGTACCCGGGACCATTACGCTATTGAACGGGGATGAATTTGTAACAGAGGTGAGCGAAGATATACCAAGTAACATGAATGAAACAGTATTTGTTGCTAAGTATAATGATATATCATATCCACTTCGTATTCGTTCTAGGGAAAATGGAGATCGCATGTCAATACAAGGTATGAATGGCACGAAAAAGATAAAAGCTATTTTTATCGAAGCGAAAGTACCGAAAGAAAAAAGAGAAGAATGGCCGGTCGTTTGTGATGCAAGTGGGACTATTATTTGGGTACCCTTGTTGAAGCGATCTGCATTTGCAATTTCGAAAGAGATGGCAAAGAAGGATAAATATATGATTATTCACTACAAAAGCAAGGAGTCTTCCGGGAGGATAATGAAATGATGAATCAAGATATCGAAAAAGTATTAATTTCTGAAGAGCAAATACAAGAAAAGGTGCGCGAACTAGGTGCAATTGTTGCAGAGGATTATAAAAACACAGTACCTCTTGCAATTGGTGTATTAAAAGGCGCAATGCCATTCATGGCAGATTTATTAAAGAGAACAGATACATATCTTGAAATGGATTTTATGGCTGTATCTAGTTACGGTCACTCTACAGTTTCAACAGGCGAAGTGAAAATTTTAAAAGATCTTGATACTTCTGTAGAAGGTCGCGATATTTTAATCGTCGAAGATATTATTGATAGTGGTCTTACACTAAGCTACTTAGTAGACTTATTCAAATATCGTAAAGCGAAGTCTGTAAAAATTGTTACATTATTAGATAAGCCAACAGGCCGTAAGGTTGATCTGAAAGCGGATTATGTTGGATTTACTGTTCCACATGAATTTGTAGTAGGATATGGATTAGATTATAAAGAGCAATACCGTAATCTTCCTTATGTAGGCGTATTAAAACCAAGCGTTTACTCAAATTAATTAAATATAGGCTTCACAATTGTATAGGAAAGTTTTTCTATGTTACGATTTACTATAGTGTTTATGCCGTGAGAGGAGGTTAGGAATGAATCGTATCTTCCGTAATACCATCTTTTATTTACTGATATTCTTAGTAGTAATTGGAATCGTGAGCTATTTTAATGGTTCGACACAAAAAACGACATCAGTTAGCTACGACAAATTCATTACTAAACTAGAAAGCGGTGAAGTGCGTAATGTGCAACTTCAACCGAAAAATGGTGTATTTGAGGTAAAAGGACAATTTAATAACTCTAGCCAAGGAGAACAATTTGTTACTTATGCACCAAATACTGAGGAATTACAAAAGAAAATTAATGATAAAGCGAAAGGTGCCGAAGTTAAGTATCAACCAGCAGAAGAAACAAGTGCTTGGGTAACATTCTTTACTTCAATCATTCCATTTGTCATCATCTTCATTTTATTCTTCTTCTTATTAAACCAAGCTCAAGGCGGCGGTAGCCGTGTTATGAACTTCGGGAAAAGTAAGGCGAAGTTATATAATGATGAAAAGAAAAAAGTTCGTTTCAGAGATGTTGCTGGTGCGGATGAAGAGAAACAAGAACTTGTTGAGGTAGTTGAATTCTTGAAAGACCCTCGTAAGTTCTCTGAAGTTGGTGCTCGTATTCCAAAGGGTGTCCTATTAGTTGGACCTCCAGGTACAGGTAAAACTTTATTAGCACGTGCTGTTGCAGGTGAGGCTGGCGTTCCATTCTTCTCTATCAGTGGTTCTGACTTCGTAGAGATGTTTGTCGGTGTCGGTGCATCACGTGTACGTGATTTATTTGAAAATGCAAAGAAAAATGCTCCTTGTATCATTTTCATTGATGAAATTGATGCAGTAGGTCGTCAACGTGGCGCAGGTCTTGGTGGTGGTCATGATGAGCGTGAGCAAACATTGAACCAATTACTTGTTGAAATGGATGGATTCGGTGCAAACGAAGGTATTATTATCGTTGCTGCGACAAACCGTCCAGACATTCTTGACCCAGCGTTATTACGTCCAGGTCGTTTTGACCGTCAAATTACAGTAGATCGTCCAGATGTAAATGGCCGTGAAGCTGTACTGAAAGTACATGCGCGTAATAAACCACTTGATGAGCATATTAATTTAAGAGCAATTGCGACTCGTACACCAGGATTCTCTGGTGCGGATCTTGAAAACTTATTAAACGAAGCTGCTTTAGTAGCTGCACGTCAAGATAAGAAGAAAATTGATATGAGTGATATCGATGAAGCGACGGATCGTGTTATTGCAGGTCCAGCTAAGAAAAGTCGTGTTATCTCTGAAAAAGAACGTAATATCGTTGCTTTCCATGAAGCAGGTCATACTGTAATTGGTGTTGTTCTCGATGAAGCAGATGTCGTTCATAAAGTAACAATTGTCCCTCGTGGTCAGGCTGGTGGATATGCGGTAATGCTTCCGAAAGAAGATCGTTACTTCATGACGAAACCAGAGTTACTTGATAAAATCACTGGTTTACTTGGTGGCCGAGTAGCTGAGGAGATTGTATTTGGTGAAGTGAGTACAGGTGCTCATAATGACTTCCAACGTGCGACTGGTATTGCAAGACGTATGGTTACGGAATTTGGTATGAGTGACAAACTTGGACCGATGCAATTTGGTAGCTCGCAAGGTGGTCAAGTGTTCTTAGGAAGAGACTTCCACTCAGAACAAAACTATAGTGATGCGATTGCACATGAAATCGATATGGAAATGCAATCAATTATGAAAGAATGTTATGCTCGTGCAAAACAAATTCTTACTGAAAACCGTGATAAACTAGATATTATCGCACAAACGTTACTTGAAGTAGAAACGTTAGATGCAGAGCAAATCAATCATTTATGTGATTACGGCAGATTGCCAGAACGTCCAACATCTTCAGATGATGTGAAAGTAAACATCAACATGAAGAAAGACGATGAAGATAAAGAAGATAAGTAAGAAGTGAAGGAGTGACTATTGTCACTCCTTTTTTGTTTGTTAAAATCTTTGTTAATTACTATTGAGAACTTAGTGGATAAAGTAATTTAAGTAAAACTAGTATTAAAAATTGAAATAGAGAGCAATCTTTTTGTAAAATGATGAGGATAGGAAAGCTGATTATATAAGTATGTGTGATATGATGTTTTTATAAGTTTTATACATACTGCACAAATATAGATTAAATAAGATAAGTGGTGAGAATATGATTTTTGTATTGGATGTAGGGAACACAAATGCTGTACTAGGTGTGTTTGAAGAGGGGGAACTTCGTCAGCATTGGCGCATGGAAACAGATCGTCATAAGACAGAAGATGAATATGGAATGCTTGTAAAGCAATTGCTTGAGCATGAAGGTCTTTCGTTTGAAGATGTGAAAGGTATTATTGTGTCTTCAGTCGTACCACCAATTATGTTTGCTTTAGAGCGCATGTGTGAAAAATATTTTAAAATTAAACCGCTTGTAGTAGGGCCTGGGATAAAAACAGGGCTAAATATTAAATATGAAAATCCGCGTGAAGTAGGCGCAGACCGAATTGTAAATGCAGTAGCAGGAATCCACTTATATGGAAGTCCGCTTATTATTGTTGATTTTGGTACGGCTACTACATATTGTTATATTAACGAAGAAAAGCATTATATGGGTGGAGTTATTACGCCAGGAATTATGATTTCAGCAGAGGCTTTATATAGCAGAGCAGCAAAACTTCCTCGTATCGAAATTACAAAACCAAGCAGTGTAGTTGGGAAAAATACAGTAAGTGCGATGCAATCGGGTATTCTTTATGGTTATGTTGGACAAGTGGAAGGTATTGTTAAGCGTATGAAAGAAGAAGCTAGACAAGAACCTAAAGTTATTGCAACAGGTGGATTGGCAAAATTAATTTCCGAAGAATCGAATGTAATTGATATTGTAGATCCATTTTTAACGTTAAAAGGTTTATACATGTTATATGAACGTAATGCAAATTTACAGCATGAGAAAGGTGAATAAATACGTATGAAAGATTATTTAGTAAAAGCGTTAGCGTTTGATGGAGAAGTGCGTGCGTATAGTGTACGTACAACAAATACAGTAAGTGAGGCGCAAAGACGTCATGATACATGGAGAACAGCTTCAGCGGCACTAGGGCGTTCTTTAACTGCGGGTACAATGATGGGCGCAATGTTAAAGGGCGAGCAAAAGTTAACGATTAAGGTAGAAGGTAACGGTCCGATTGGTCCTATCTTAGTAGATGCTCATGCAAATGGAGATGTACGTGGTTATGTAACGAATCCGCATGTTGATTTTGAAGGAACAGAACAAGGGAAGTTACGTGTATATCAAGCGGTAGGTACAGAGGGGTTTGTAACTGTAATTAAAGATATTGGAATGCGTGAGCCGTTTATTGGTCAATCTCCAATCGTTTCAGGAGAATTAGGAGAAGACTTTACGTATTATTTTGCAGTTTCTGAACAAACGCCTTCTTCTGTAGGTGTTGGTGTTCTTGTAAATGGAGATGATAGCATATTAGCGGCAGGTGGATTCATCCTTCAAATTATGCCGGGTGCGCAAGATGAAACGATTTCATTTATTGAAGACCGTTTACAAAAGATTCCACCTGTATCAACGTTGATTGAACAAGGCCTTTCTCCGGAAGAGCTACTATATGCAGTTCTTGGAGAAGATAAAGTAAAAGTATTAGAAACAATGGATGTTCAATTTAATTGCACATGCTCACGCGAGCGTATTGAGAGTGTATTAATTAGTTTAGGTAAAACAGAGTTAGAGCAAGTTCGTGAAGAAGAGGAAGAGACAGAAGTTCACTGTCATTTCTGTAATGAACGATACAAGTTCTCTAAAGAAGATATTACAAATTTAATCGAGACTTTGTAATAAGGGAATTAAGAGGAGCAATCCTCCAAATGAATTGACAAACAGGGAATTTTCTGACAAAATCTAAATATAGATAAAACCAATAAAAATACTCGGTGTTAGGAGTGACAGGAATGCGAGTGGCACAATCAGTTTCAGAATTAATCGGGAAAACGCCGATCGTTAAGTTGAACCGCATCGTAGAATCAGACAGCGCAGATATATACTTAAAATTAGAATTTATGAATCCGGGGAGTAGCGTTAAAGATCGTATCGCATTAGCTATGATTGAAGATGCTGAAAAAAATGGATTATTAAAAGAGGGCGATACAATCATTGAGCCGACAAGTGGTAACACAGGAATTGGTTTAGCGATGGTAGCGGCTGCTAAAGGATATAATGCAATCTTAGTAATGCCAGAAACAATGAGTATTGAGCGTCGTAATTTATTACGTGCTTACGGTGCGGAATTAGTATTGACTCCAGGGCCTGAAGGAATGGGTGGAGCAATTCGTAAAGCGACTGAATTAGCAAAAGAGCATGGCTACTTTATACCACAACAGTTCAAAAACCAATCGAATCCAGAAATTCACCGTTTAACAACAGGTCCAGAAATTATTGAACAAATGGGCGACCAATTAGATGCGTTTATTGCAGGTATTGGTACAGGTGGAACGATTACTGGTGCTGGTGAAGTACTGAAGGAAGCGTATAAAGATATTAAAATTTATGCAGTAGAACCTGCAGATTCACCAGTATTATCTGGCGGGAAACCAGGTCCACATAAAATCCAAGGAATTGGGGCGGGATTTGTTCCGGAGACGTTGGATGTAGAAGTATATGATGAAATTATTCAAGTGAAAACAGAGCAAGCATTTGAATATGCGAGAAGAGTGGCTAAAGAGGAAGGTATTTTAGTTGGTATCTCTTCAGGCGCAGTTATTTATGCAGCAACAGAAGTTGCGAAAAAGTTAGGTAAAGGGAAAAAGGTACTTGTTATTATCCCGAGTAACGGTGAACGTTATTTAAGTACACCACTTTATCAATTTGAATCATAATGAAACGCGATTGAAAAAGCATCCTTGAAAAAGGGTGCTTTTTCTTTTGGGATTGGAAATAGGAAAAGAGTGAATGACTAGAAAACTTCATGTAAAATAAGAGGTAGTATAATTAAATTATTTTCACTAGCCTTCGAGTATAATCAATCTCTATATAAATAACTTATGTAGTTTGAGCTGGTTAATCTAAGAGGGTGGGATAAAAGAAGACGGGGTGTTGATATGCAACGAAGAAAATCTTTAGCGCTTTCTATTCCATATCAGTTAGATTTCTTTAAGCAATATAAATTTCTTTCTCAGGGTAAATCGCAACATATTTTGTTAGAAAGCGGCCGTGGCGGTCGTTATAACATTGTAGGGCTGAATCCAGTAGCGGTAATCCGAGGGAAGGATGAAACGTTACATATAAGTGAAAGTGGTAAGGAAACAATAAAACGAGGGAATCCGTTAGATTTAATGCAAGAATATATGGAACAATGGAAGACGGACTATAACCCAGAGTATCCGCCTTTTCAAGGTGGTGCAATTGGCTATTTCAGTTATGACTGTATCCGTTATATTGAAAAGCTGCCTTCTCTTGCGGAAGATGATATTAATATACCTGACATCTTCTTTTTATTATTTGATGACGTATTTGTCTATGATCAAAAAGAACAAGTGTTATGGGTTATTACGCATTATGTAGATAAATATGAAGAGGCAAAAGAACGGCTAAATGAGTGGAAGAGTCTTTGGATGACAGAAGCGCCTGAAGTGACTGTGCCCTTTGAAAGTCCTGAAAAGAAAAGTGAAGCAGTTGCTTTTACTGAAGCCGGCTTTATGAAGGCAGTTGAATGTATTCAAGAATATATTGGGGCGGGTGATGTGTTCCAAGTAAACTTGTCGACGAGACAAGAAAGAACGTTGCAGACACACCCACTAGAAATTTATACAAGTCTTCGTGAAATTAATCCATCTCCATATATGGGTTACCTGGAGCTTGGGGATTTTCAAATTGTTAGTGGATCGCCAGAGTTGTTAATTAAGAAACAAGGAACTGAAGTAAGTACAAGACCAATTGCTGGAACGAGATCTAGAGGCGCGGATGAGCAAGAGGATGAAGAATTAGCAAGAGAATTAATTGAGAACGAAAAAGAAAGAGCAGAGCATGTAATGCTTGTGGATTTAGAAAGAAATGATTTAGGACGTGTTTGTAAATATGGCACTGTAGAAGTAGATGAATTTATGGTAATTGAGAAATACTCACATGTCATGCATATTGTTTCTAATGTGCGTGGTGAGGTGGAAGAAGATAAAGATGCTTTTGATTTAGTGAAGGCTGTATTCCCTGGGGGAACAATTACTGGTGCCCCGAAAATACGTACGATGGAAATTATTGAGGAATTAGAACCTGTTCGAAGAGGGATTTATACAGGTTCAATCGGTTGGATTGGTTATTCTGGAGATACAGAATTGAATATTGTAATTAGGACACTTCTTGCTAAAGATGGAAAAGCTCATGTACAAGCAGGGGCGGGAATTGTAATTGATTCAAATCCAGAAAATGAATATAAAGAGTCGTTAAAAAAGGCGATTGCTTTATGGCGTGCAAAAGAACGTAGCGAAGAAATGGTTAGGTGAGAGAAATGATATTAATGATTGATAATTATGATTCTTTTACATTTAATTTAGTGCAGTTTCTTGGAGAACTTGGACAAGAGCTCGTTGTTGAACGTAACGATGAAGTGACCATTTCAGATATTGAGAATATGAAACCAGATTTTCTAATGATTTCTCCAGGTCCATGTAGTCCTAATGAAGCGGGGATTAGTATGGAAGTTATTAAATACTTTGCTGGAAAGATTCCGATTTTTGGAGTTTGTCTAGGGCATCAATCTATTGCACAAGTGTTTGGGGGAGAGGTTGTCCGTGCAGAGCGATTAATGCATGGAAAAACGTCGCTTATGCATCATGATGGAAAGACGATTTTTTCGGATATTCCTAATCCGTTTACTGCGACGCGCTATCATTCCCTTATTGTTAAGAAAGAGACGTTACCCGATTGCTTAGAGGTAACATCTTGGACAGAGGAAGGAGAAATTATGGCACTTCGTCATAAGACATTGCCGATAGAGGGTGTGCAATTCCATCCGGAATCTATTATGACTTCTCATGGGAAAGAGTTGTTACAGAATTTCATTTGTAAATACAGTCCAAGTGCAACATTATGTTAATTTACGTAAATGGTCAGTATGTAGAAGCAAGTGAAGCGAAAATTTCTCCTTATGATCATGGTTATTTATATGGTCTTGGAGTTTTTGAAACGTTTCGTATTTATAATGGTCATCCTTTCTTATTGGATGATCATTATGACCGTTTAATAGAAGCGCTGGATACATTGCAAATTAAATGGACAATGACAAAAAATGACGTGATGCTTATTTTGAAAAATTTACTCGCTAAGAATGAATTGAAGCATGCATATGTACGTTTTAATGTATCAGCGGGTATAGATGAAATAGGATTACAAACGGAAATGTATGAAGAGCCTTCGGTTATTGTTTTTATAAAACCTTTAACAGCTCCAGGAGATGTAGTGGAAAAAGAAGGTGTTATTCTAAAACAAGTGCGAAATACACCGGAAGGAACATTTCGTCTGAAGTCTCATCATTATTTAAATAATATTTTAGGGAAGCGTGAAATTGGAAATGTTGTGAGTAAGGAAGGTATTTTTCTTACTGAAGCAGGTTATGTTGCAGAGGGTATTGTTTCCAATCTGTTTTTTGTGAAAGGTGATGTTTTATATACACCTTCGTTAGAGACAGGGATTTTAAATGGTATCACTCGTGCATTTATTATAAAGAGTGCTGAAGAATTAAATATAGAAGTAAAGGAAGGTTTCTTTACAAAAGATGAGCTACTTTCAGCGGATGAAGTCTTCGTAACAAACTCCATTCAAGAAATTGTTCCGCTTTATCGTATAGAAGCGCAGGATTTCCCGGGTAAAGTAGGAGTGGTTACAAAAAGTTTAATGGACCTTTATGGAATGCAAAGAGAGAAATTATGGAGCAGAAATGAATTACGAAGAGGAGATGTGTAGTTTGAAGTGGGATTATGATTTACGCTGCGGCGAATATACATTGAATTTAAATGAAAAGACATTAATTATGGGGATTTTAAATGTAACACCAGATTCGTTTTCTGATGGTGGGAGTTACAACGAGGTAGATGCTGCGGTACGTCACGCAAAAGAAATGCAAGGTGAAGGTGCTCATATTATTGATATTGGTGGCGAATCTACTCGCCCAGGTTTTGCTAAAGTATCAGTAGAAGAAGAAATAAAGCGAGTTGTCCCGATGATTCAAGCAGTTTCAAAAGAAGTAAAATTGCCTATATCTATCGATACATATAAAGCTGAAGTTGCAAAGCAAGCAATTGAGGCTGGTGCTCATATTATTAATGATATTTGGGGAGCGAAGGCGGAGCCGAAAATTGCTGAAGTCGCAGCTCATTACGATGTACCTATCATTTTAATGCATAACCGCGATAACATGAATTATCGTAATTTAATGGCGGATATGATTGCTGATTTATATGATAGTATTAAAATTGCTAAAAATGCTGGTGTGCGAGATGAGAATATTATTTTAGATCCAGGTATCGGTTTTGCTAAAACACCTGAGCAGAACTTAGAGGCGATGCGTAATTTAGAACAGTTAAATGTGCTAGGTTATCCGGTTCTCTTAGGTACTTCGAGAAAGTCCTTTATTGGGCACGTATTAGATTTGCCAGTAGAGGAACGCCTTGAGGGAACGGGAGCTACTGTTTGTCTTGGTATTGAAAAGGGCTGTGAGTTTGTTCGTGTCCATGATGTGAAAGAAATGGCGCGTATGGCTAAAATGATGGATGCGATAATTGGTAAGGGGGTAAGGTAATTGGATAAAATTTATATCCATGATATGGAATTTTATGGTTATCATGGTGTGTTCCCAGAGGAGAATAAATTAGGTCAGAGATTTAAAGTTGACTTAACGGTGGAGTTGGATTTAAAGCGTGCAGGGGAAAGTGATGACTTAGAGCATTCGGTCAATTATGGAGAGCTTTTCGAATTATGTAGAAAAGTTGTTGAGAATAGAAAGTATAAGCTTGTGGAGAGTATCGCTGAAAATATTGCTGCAGATATATTAAAACAATATGAAAGTATTTCGCGCTGTACAATTAAGGTAATTAAGCCGGATCCACCGATACCGGGTCATTATCGTGCTGTAGCAGTAGAAATTACGAGAGGACGTCCATGAACAATATAGCTTACATTGCATTAGGGTCAAATATTGGGGAGCGTTATACCTATCTAACTGAAGCGATTCAGTTTTTAAATAAAAATCCTTATATTCAGGTTGATGATATTTCATCTGTATATGAAACTGAGCCAGTTGGCTATACTGACCAAAGTTGCTTTTTAAATTTAGTTATAAAAATTTCTACCAATTTATCACCACAAGAATTATTGAAAGTAACACAAAAAGTAGAAAATGACCTAGGAAGAAAAAGGGAAATTAGGTGGGGGCCGAGGACTATCGACCTTGACATTTTACTTTATAATCAAGAGAATATTGAAGCAGAGAATCTTATTGTTCCGCATCCGCGGATGTTTGAAAGGGCTTTTGTTATCGTTCCGTTGTTAGAGATTAATCAAGACATAAAACAAAACATTTCACGTTCACAAGTAGAAGAAATGAAAAGGCGAGAGGGAGTAACGGTATGGAAGCAGAAAAATGGGGAAGACGCATTCGTGCTTTTCGAAAGCTAAAAGGTTACACACAAGAAGGTTTTGCTAAAGCACTAGGGGTATCTGTATCTGTTTTAGGTGAGGTTGAGAGAGGGAATAGATCGCCTTCTCAAGATTTTGTAGTAGAAGTTGCTAAGGCATTAAATGTTTCGATAGAGGAATTAATGCCAAAGTGACTGTACAGGAAGGAGTAGATTGATTGTTAAAGATTGCAAATATCGAGATGAAAAATCCGGTTGTACTAGCACCGATGGCGGGAGTGTGTAACTCTGCATTCCGTTTAACAGTAAAAGAATTTGGTGCCGGCTTAGTTTGTGCTGAAATGGTAAGTGATAAGGCAATATTACTTAATAATAAAAGAACATTAGATATGTTATATATCGACGAGAGAGAAAAGCCATTAAGTTTACAAATTTTTGGTGGAGAGAAAGAAACTCTTGTAGATGCTGCGAAATATGTAGATAAATATACGACAGCAGACATAATTGATATTAATATGGGTTGTCCAGTGCCGAAAATCGTTAAATGTGATGCTGGAGCAAGGTGGCTTTTAGACCCGAATAAAATATATGAAATGGTAGCAGCGGTTGTAGATGCTGTTGAAAAGCCGGTTACAGTTAAAATGCGTATCGGTTGGGATGAAGAACATATTTTCGCAATAGAAAATGCTAGGGCTGTTGAGCGTGCTGGTGGCCAAGCTGTGGCGGTTCACGGACGTACACGAGTGCAAATGTATGAAGGAAAAGCGGATTGGGATATTATTAAACAAGTAAAACAATCTGTAAATATCCCGGTTATCGGAAATGGTGATGTCGCAACGCCGCAAGATGCAAAGCGTATGCTTGATGAAATTGGTGTAGATGGTGTTATGATTGGTCGTGCTGCTCTTGGAGATCCGTGGATGATTTATCGTACGGTAAAGTATTTGGAGACAGGTGAATTAATGCCGGAACCAACAGTGCGCGAGAAAATTGATGTATGTATGTTGCATCTAGATCGTCTTATCGACTTAAAGAATGAAAGTGTCGCTGTAAGAGAGATGAGAAAACATGCAGCTTGGTATTTAAAAGGTGTTCGTGGTAATGCGAGTGTACGTAATGGTATTAATGCTTGTAACACACGGGAAGACCTTGCGAATGTGTTAGGTACATTTGTAGAAGAAGTGGAAGCGAAACAACAAACAATTTACGTTGGCTAATAATGGACATAGGAGATTGACATTCTTCTATACACTTCCTATAATTACGTGAAAGAAAGAAGAGCTGCCAGTTAGTTGCTGGCAGTTTTTCTAGTTGAGTAGAAAATGCTATACTGTATATATTGTAAAATTAAATAGAGCTGGAGTGATATCAATATCATGGATAACATGAACCACGAAGAATTAAACGACCAATTGATTGTTCGTCGTGAAAAGCTACATAATTTACGTGAACAAGGAATTGACCCGTTCGGTAAAAGATTTGAACGCACAAATTCAACAACTGACTTAGTGAGTCTATATGGAGAGTTCTCTAAAGAGGAATTAGAGGAGAAGGAAATCGCTGTTTCTATCGCTGGTCGTATTATGACGAAACGCGGAAAAGGGAAAGCTGGCTTTGCACATGTTCAAGATTTACATGGACAAGTTCAAATTTATGTTCGTAAAGATGCTGTTGGAGATGACGAGTACGAATTATTTAAAACAGCAGATTTAGGTGATTTAGTAGGTATTGAAGGTAAAGTGTTCAAAACAAACGTTGGAGAACTTTCAGTAAAAGCAACAGGCTTTACGCTATTAACGAAATCTCTTCGTCCATTACCAGATAAATACCATGGATTAAAAGATGTTGAACAACGCTACCGTCAACGTTACTTAGACTTAATTACAAGTATGGAAAGTCGTGAAACGTTCGTTACTCGTAGTAAAATCATTCGTGAGATGAGAAGATACCTAGATGACAACGGTTATCTTGAAGTGGAAACACCTATGATGCATGCAATTGCAGGTGGAGCTTCTGCGCGTCCTTTCACTACACACCATAATGCGTTAGATATGGAATTATATATGCGTATCGCAATTGAGCTACATTTAAAGCGTCTTATTGTGGGTGGTTTAGAAAAAGTATATGAGATCGGCCGTGTATTCCGTAATGAGGGTGTATCAACTCGTCATAATCCTGAGTTTACGATGATTGAATTATATGAAGCATACGCTGATTATAAAGATATTATGAAGTTAACAGAAGATATGGTTGCTCATATCGCGAAAAAAGTACTGGGTACAACAACAATCCAGTATGGTGATTATGAAATTAATCTAGAACCAGAATGGACACGTCTTCATATGGTAGATGCGATTAAGCAATACTCTGGAGCTGATTTCTGGAATCCGATGAG
>NZ_JBBORJ010000001.1:4162500-4222500 GCF_038004545.1 Bacillus sp. FSL R5-0585 | reverse complement strand
ACTTCGGGAGAAGGGGTGCTTTCTTAACGGAAAGCCGCAGTGAATAGGCCCAAGCGACTGTTTAGCAAAAACACAGCTCTCTGCGAAGCCGTAAGGCGAAGTATAGGGGGTGACACCTGCCCGGTGCTGGAAGGTTAAGGAGAGGGGTTAGCGTAAGCGAAGCTCTGAACTGAAGCCCCAGTAAACGGCGGCCGTAACTATAACGGTCCTAAGGTAGCGAAATTCCTTGTCGGGTAAGTTCCGACCCGCACGAAAGGTGTAACGATTTGGGCACTGTCTCAACCAGAGACTCGGTGAAATTATAGTACCTGTGAAGATGCAGGTTACCCGCGACAGGACGGAAAGACCCCGTGGAGCTTTACTGTAGCCTGATATTGAATTTTGGTACAGTTTGTACAGGATAGGCGGGAGCCATTGAAACCGGAGCGCTAGCTTCGGTGGAGGCGCTGGTGGGATACCGCCCTGACTGTATTGAAATTCTAACCTACGGGTCTTATCGACCCGGGAGACAGTGTCAGGTGGGCAGTTTGACTGGGGCGGTCGCCTCCTAAAGTGTAACGGAGGCGCCCAAAGGTTCCCTCAGAATGGTTGGAAATCATTCGTAGAGTGCAAAGGCATAAGGGAGCTTGACTGCGAGACCTACAAGTCGAGCAGGGACGAAAGTCGGGCTTAGTGATCCGGTGGTTCCGCATGGAAGGGCCATCGCTCAACGGATAAAAGCTACCCCGGGGATAACAGGCTTATCTCCCCCAAGAGTCCACATCGACGGGGAGGTTTGGCACCTCGATGTCGGCTCATCGCATCCTGGGGCTGTAGTCGGTCCCAAGGGTTGGGCTGTTCGCCCATTAAAGCGGTACGCGAGCTGGGTTCAGAACGTCGTGAGACAGTTCGGTCCCTATCCGTCGTGGGCGTAGGAAATTTGAGAGGAGCTGTCCTTAGTACGAGAGGACCGGGATGGACGCACCGCTGGTGTACCAGTTGTTCTGCCAAGGGCATAGCTGGGTAGCTATGTGCGGAAGGGATAAGTGCTGAAAGCATCTAAGCATGAAGCCCCCCTCAAGATGAGATTTCCCATAGCGTAAGCTAGTAAGATCCCTGAAAGATGATCAGGTTGATAGGTTCGAGGTGGAAGCATGGTGACATGTGGAGCTGACGAATACTAATAGATCGAGGACTTAACCATATAATATGAAGCAATGTTATCTAGTTTTGAAGGAATATGCCTTCATAGTTTGGTGATGATGGCAGAGAGGTCACACCCGTTCCCATACCGAACACGGAAGTTAAGCTCTCTAGCGCCGATGGTAGTTGGGACCTTGTCCCTGTGAGAGTAGGACGTCGCCAAGCAACTAAACACGAGTCAAATGACTCGTGTTTTTTCGTGTTTTCTTTTATAATCCATAGTAATTAAAAAATATGCTTAAATAATTACTATTTTGATTAAATGCAGGGGAATGTGGCTAGGATAGTGAATAAGCAAAAGAGTTGCAAATTTTATTAATACGTATATAATTAAAGTCAAAGATAGTCAAAGTCAATAAAGGTGGCGGATAAATGAGAAATATATCTGATATCATTGAGCAATATCTAAAGCAAGTTATTGACTTAAGTAATAATAATGTGATTGAAATCAAAAGAAATGAGATTGCGGATCGATTCGAGTGCGTACCATCTCAAATCAATTATGTAATCAATACCCGTTTTACATTAGAAAGAGGATTTGTAGTAGAAAGTAAACGTGGTGGAGGAGGTTACATTCGCATTATAAAAGTCAAACTGCATGATGATATAGACATTATTGATCAAATGCTTCATATGATTGATCATAGCGTTGCACAAGGGAATGCAGAGAGTATGATTATACGTTTATTAGAAGAGGGAATCATAACAGGCCGTGAAGCAAAACTAATGTTAAGTGTACTAGATCGTTCTGTATTATCAATGGATATTCCTTCTCGAGATGAACTTAGGGCTCGAATATTATGCGCAATGTTAAGAACACTGAAATATAAATAAATACAGCTTTTGTAAAAGAATGATAATTAAGATAGGGCAGTTAAATATTGTAGAAGTTTTGAAAAAGAGCATGTACTTTTATCTAAATGGATTAAGGAAAGAGGACAATCTAGTAATGTATGAAAAGTATCATGAGGTAGATCGTTCCTGTTGTAAAGGTGGGGATATTGATGACTTGTCAAAACTGTAATATAAGACCAGCAACTTTACATTATACAAAAGTAATCAACGAGAAGAAGGCGGAAGTTCATCTTTGTGAGCAATGTGCAGAGCAAAGTGGCTATACGTCTTTCTTTCAATCATCACAGTCTAACTTTTCATTTCATGATGTATTTGCTGGTTTATTACACGGTGAATCAACAATGTTTGGAGAAGGAAAAAACGGGTTTTCAAATACAAATACAGTAAGATGTCCAGGTTGTAAGATGACATATGAACATTTTACAAAGGTGGGACGCTTTGGTTGTGCTTCTTGTTACGATACATTTAAAGGACACTTAAACCCATTGTTAAAGCGACTTCATGGTGGACATACAGAACATTGTGGAAAAATTCCGGAACGAATGGAAGGAAATATCCACTTAAAGAAAGAATTAGATGAACTAAAACTTATTCTGAAACAATATGTACAGAATGAGGAGTTTGAGAAAGCTGCTGAGGTAAGAGATGAAATTCGAGGGCTTGAAACTCAGCTTAGTGAGCATAGAGAGGGGGAGTAGTTCTATGTCACTGGACAAAATTATGAATGAAGCGATTAGTCCATGGATGAAGGGGGATGGCCCTGATTCTGATATTGTTTTAAGTAGTCGAATTCGTTTGGCTCGTAATTTTAAGCAATATCAATTTTCTACTATGCAAAACGAAGAGGAAGCTCAAAAGGTTCAAGAATTATTTAAAAAGAAATTTATAAATAAAGCGGTAGAGCCCTTTGGGAAGTTTGGACTATTAAAAATGAATGAATTAACGCCTCTTCAAAGGAGAGTTTTAGTCGAAAAGCATTTAATTAGTCCAAATCTAGCAGGGACTGAATATGGAGCATGTCTGTTATCAGAAAGCGAACACATTAGTGTGATGCTTAATGAGGAAGACCACATTAGGATTCAGTGCCTATTTCCAGGACTACAGTTATCAAAGGCGCTTCAAAGTGCCAATCAAATAGATAATTGGATTGAGAAAGAGGTTGAATATGCTTTTGATGAATCACTTGGATATATTACGAGTTGTCCTACTAACGTTGGTACAGGATTAAGAGCTTCTGTAATGATTCATTTACCAGGGCTGGTTTTAACAAAAAGAATTAGCCGTATTATACAAGTAATTCAAAAATTAGGTTTAGTAGTAAGAGGAATATACGGTGAAGGTAGCGAAGCGTTAGGTAATATATTTCAAGTATCAAATCAAATGACGCTAGGGAAATCCGAAGAAGATATTATTGCAGATTTAAAGAGTGTCATGCAGCAAATTATACAACAAGAAAAATTGGCCAGAGAATTAATTGTACAAAATTCGAGTATTGAGCTTGAAGATAAGGTTTATCGTTCTTACGGTATACTAGCAAACAGTCGTTTAATTCAATCTGCAGAAGCGGCAACTTGCTTATCGGATGTACGACTTGGTATTGATCTAGGATATATAAAAGGTATATCGAGAAATATTTTGACTGAGCTAATGGTTCTTACGCAACCTGGTATTTTACAACAATACGCAGGAGGACCTTTAGGACCAGAAGAAAGAGATTATCGAAGAGCAACCTTAATCCGTGAGCGATTACGTATTGAAAAAAACTAAGCGCAAGTAGGAGGCGATTTCTATGATGTTTGGAAGATTTACAGAAAGAGCACAGAAAGTATTAGCTTTATCTCAAGAGGAAGCAATTCGCATTGGGCATAATAATATTGGAACAGAACATATTTTACTTGGGCTTGTACGCGAAGGTGAAGGAATTGCAGCAAAAGCGTTAATTGCTCTTGGATTGAGCCCGGAGAAAGTGCAAAAAGAGGTAGAAGCGTTAATTGGACGTGGAACAGAAGCTTCTCAAACTGTACATTATACACCTCGTGCTAAAAAAGTTATTGAATTGTCTATGGATGAAGCGCGTAAGCTAGGACATTCTTACGTTGGAACAGAACATATTTTACTTGGCTTAATCCGTGAAGGTGAAGGTGTAGCGGCACGTGTTTTAAATAATTTAGGCGTCAGCCTTAACAAAGCAAGACAACAAGTGTTACAACTTCTTGGAAGTAACGAGGCAAGTTCAGGTCATCAAGGTGGTTCATCGACAAATGCCAATACACCGACACTAGACAGTTTAGCGCGCGACTTAACAGTTGTTGCACGTGAGAATCGTTTGGATCCTGTTATTGGACGTAGTAAAGAAATTCAACGTGTAATTGAAGTGTTAAGCCGTAGAACAAAAAACAATCCAGTGTTAATTGGAGAGCCTGGTGTAGGTAAAACAGCAATTGCTGAAGGGTTAGCACAGCAAATCGTAAATAATGAAGTTCCTGAAACGTTAAGAGATAAGCGTGTTATGACACTAGATATGGGAACAGTGGTAGCTGGGACGAAATATCGTGGTGAGTTTGAAGATCGTTTAAAGAAAGTAATGGATGAAATACGTCAAGCAGGGAATATTATTCTATTTATTGATGAACTTCATACATTAATCGGTGCAGGTGGAGCAGAAGGTGCAATCGATGCATCAAATATTTTAAAACCATCTTTAGCACGCGGAGAATTACAATGTATTGGTGCGACAACTTTAGATGAGTATCGTAAATATATTGAAAAGGATGCAGCTTTAGAGAGACGTTTTCAGCCAATTCATGTTGATGAGCCGAGTCTAGAAGAATCAACTCAAATCTTGAAAGGTTTACGCGATCGTTATGAGGCCCATCACCGTGTGTCTATTACAGATGATGCAATTGATGCAGCTGTGAAACTTTCAGATCGTTATATTACAGATCGTTTCTTACCAGATAAAGCAATTGATTTAATTGATGAAGCTGCTTCAAAGGTTCGCTTACGTTCTTATACAACACCACCAAACTTAAAAGAGCTTGAAGTGAAGCTTGAGGAAATTCGAAAAGAAAAAGATGCGGCTGTACAAAGTCAAGAGTTTGAAAAGGCTGCTTCCTTACGTGATATGGAACAACGCTTACGTGAGAAATTAGAAGATACAAAGCGTCAGTGGAAAGAACAACAAGGAAAAGAAAATTCAGAGGTTACGGTAGAAGATATTGCAAATGTCGTTTCTACATGGACACGTATCCCTGTTTCTAAACTTGCACAAACAGAGACTGATAAATTATTAAATTTAGAATCCATTCTTCATGATCGTGTCATCGGCCAGGATGAAGCGGTAGTGGCTGTAGCGAAAGCTGTTCGTCGTGCAAGAGCAGGACTGAAAGATCCGAAACGTCCAATTGGTTCATTTATTTTCTTAGGACCAACAGGTGTAGGTAAAACAGAATTAGCAAGAGCGTTGGCAGAATCTATGTTCGGTGATGAGGATGCAATGATTCGCATTGATATGTCTGAGTATATGGAGAAACATTCAACTTCTCGCTTAGTTGGTTCTCCTCCAGGATATGTTGGGTATGAAGAAGGCGGACAATTAACAGAGAAGGTTCGTCGTAAGCCTTATTCAGTTGTCCTATTAGATGAAGTAGAGAAGGCACATCCTGATGTATTTAATATTCTACTACAGGTATTGGAAGATGGTCGTTTAACTGATTCTAAAGGACGTACAGTTGATTTCCGTAATACGATTGTTATTATGACGTCTAACGTTGGTGCTGAGGCGTTAAAACGTAACAAACATCTTGGATTTAACGTACAAGATGAAAGCCGTGATTATTCGGATATGAAAGGTAAAGTAATGGATGAGCTGAAAAAGGCATTTCGTCCAGAATTCTTAAACCGTATTGATGAAATTATCGTATTCCATATGCTTGAGAAAAAACATATTCAAGAAATTGTGACTCTTATGGTAAATCAGTTAGTGAATCGCTTAAAAGAACAAGAAATTGAATTGCAATTAACAGAAGGGGCGATTGCAGCTATTGCTGATAAAGGGTTTGATCGTGAATATGGTGCTCGTCCACTACGTAGAGCAATTCAGAAGCATGTAGAAGATAGACTATCGGAAGAACTTTTAAAAGGTGCTATTGAGAAAGGGCAAAAAGTTATCTTTGATGTAGAAGGGGAAACATTTGTCATTCATAGTGCTGAAAAGGTAAAATAAGTATAGACAAACTAAGAGGGCTACGAGATAGCCCTCTTTCTTGTACGAGAAGGTCAAATGTTTATAGATGAAAGCGAAGTGAAATATAAAAAGATATGGCTAAAAAGAAAACAAAATTCACATGTCAAGAGTGTGGTTATCAATCACCAAAATATATGGGTAAATGTCCGGGGTGTGGTCAATGGAATTCGCTTGTTGAAGAGATGGAACCAGTTGTATCATCCAGACGCCTAAATTATGCAAATGCAATTCAAACAGAAGTAACAAAACCAAGACGTCTTACAGAAGTAGAAACAAAGTCTGAGGCACGTATTGAAACAAAATTTCAGGAGTTTAACCGTGTACTAGGTGGCGGAATTGTAGATGGATCTTTAGTACTTATTGGTGGGGACCCTGGGATTGGAAAATCAACGTTATTATTACAGATTTCCTCGCAATTAGCAGATGCTTCATATGATGTATTGTATATATCAGGTGAGGAGTCAGCAAAGCAGATTAAACTTCGTGCAGATCGTTTACATGTAAATGGTAGTAATCTATTTGTTGTATCAGAGACAGATTTACAGCGTATTGCAGCACATATTGAAGAGATGAATCCTGCTTTTGTTGTTATTGATTCTATTCAAACGATACATTTACCTGAAGTGACATCAGCTCCTGGTAGTGTGGCGCAAGTACGTGAATGTACAGCAGAATTAATGAAACTTGCAAAAACAAAGGGAATCCCAATTTTCATCGTAGGGCATGTGACAAAAGAAGGGGCAATTGCGGGACCGCGTATGCTAGAACATATGGTCGATGCAGTTCTTTACTTTGAAGGAGATCGACACCATACATATCGTATTTTACGAGCTGTAAAGAATCGTTTTGGTTCTACGAATGAAATGGGTATCTTTGAAATGAAAGAACTTGGCCTTGCAGAAGTCTTAAATCCTTCTGAAATTTTCCTTGAGGAAAGACCAGTTGGAGTTGCAGGTTCAACAGTAGTTGCCTCAATGGAAGGAACAAGACCAGTTTTAGTAGAAATACAGGCATTAATTTCCCCTACTAGTTTTGGAAATCCTCGAAGAATGGCGACAGGAATTGATCATAATCGTGTCTCGCTTATTATGGCGGTACTAGAGAAAAGAACAGGTTTACTATTACAAAATCAAGATGCGTATTTAAAAGTAGCTGGTGGTTTGAAATTAGATGAACCGGCAATTGATTTAGCTGTTGCCTTAAGTATAGCTTCAAGTTTTAGAGATAAATCTACGGCACCAACTGATGCGGTAATAGGAGAAGTTGGATTAACTGGAGAAATAAGAAGAGTATCAAGAATTGAACAACGTGTACAAGAAGCAGCTAAATTAGGATTTCAACGTGCTATCATTCCTAGAAAAAATTTAGGGGGGTGGACAATTCCAGAGGGGATTGAGGTTGTAGGTGTTTCTAATTTAGGAGAAGCGCTTCGTTTGACATTAGGAGGCTAGGCTATGGAAGAAAATAAGCAACGTGTCAAAAGTATAATTAATATTTTACAGCTCGTGGCCCCGGGAACACCACTGCGCGAAGGGATAGATAATGTACTTCGTGCACAAACAGGGGGACTAATTGTTCTTGGGTATAATGAGCAGATTAAAAGCATTGTTGATGGTGGTTTTCATATTAATTGCGCATTCTCTCCTGCTAGTTTATATGAATTAGCAAAAATGGATGGAGCACTTATTTTAAATGAAACTGGAAGTAAAATTTTAATTGCAAACGCACAGTTAGTTCCGGATTCATCTATTGATTCTATTGAAACAGGTATGCGTCACCGAACAGCAGAGCGTGTAGCAAAGCAGACGGGCAGCCTTGTTGTGGCCATTTCACAAAGACGTAATGTAATTACGCTATATCAAGGGAACTTACGTTATACATTAAAAGATATAGGTGTCATTTTAACAAAAGCAAATCAAGCAATTCAAACGCTAGAAAAATATAAGGCTGTATGGAATGACGGCATTACGAATTTGGGTATTCTAGAATTTGAAGAGGTCGTTACAATGTCCGAGGTGGTTCACGTTTTACATAGTGTTGAAATGGTGCTGCGTATTAAAAATGAAATATTGAGCTATATTCATGAGTTAGGAACAGAAGGTAGGTTAATTCGTTTACAGCTTACAGAATTACTAGCTGATTTAGAGGCAGAGGCAGCATTGTTAATTAAAGATTATCACCAGGAGAAAACACAAGACCATCATCAAATCTTGAAAAAGTTACAAGATCTTGCAAATACACAACTTTTAGAGGATAGTGATTTAGTTAAATTGCTTGGCTATCCAGGACAAACAAGTTTAGAAGAAAGTGTGACACCTAGAGGGTACCGAATCACAAGCAAGATTTCTCGTGTTCCACCACTTATTATCGAGAATTTAATTAATCGATTTAAAACATTGCAAGGTGTTTGCCGAGCAACTATTAATGAATTGGATGATGTGGAAGGAATTGGAGAAGTGAGAGCGAAGAAAATACGAGAAGGTCTAAAAAGAATTCAAGAGCATCTCTATATGAGTAGACACAATTAAGAATATTACATTGATTCTATAATATAACGACACTAGAACATTTTTGGTATATGATATGATATATTGGTAAATAAAACTATTTACAAAAAAAACACGTCCGCTTTTGCATTCGGCGTTTTGATTAGCGAAACAATGGTTAATAATGAGTAGGAGGTGGTTGGATGTTAAAACGGATTGTACAGCTCTTCTTTTTAGTGATCGGGGGAGCGTTAGGGATTTACTTAATCCCCAAAATTATTAATGTATTAGATATCGGTGCGGTTCCTTTGTTGGAAGGATCGTATGTTCGTGCAATTATTGGTGCAATTATTTTATTTTTAACAACATTTTGGCTTGTAGATTATATTGTTCAACTTATTAAGCATATTGAAGAGGCTCTTGTAAAGGCGCCTGTAGCAGATGTTTTATTTGGTACATTAGGATTAATCTCTGGTCTTATTGTTGCATATTTAATTTTGATACCAATTCGTGAATTTACAATTCCAGTTATTAGTACGGTGTTGCAAGTGTTCTTCACCCTTTTACTTGGATATTTAGGATTCCAAGTAGGATTTAAAAAGAGGAATGAATTGCTAGGATTATTTACATTACCCCAACGCGGAGGTAAGAAGAAAAACAATAGTGAGAATGAAGAGGTAGAGGTCGAAGCAGAAAAATCTACGACTCATTGGAAAATTCTCGATACGAGTGTAATTATTGACGGACGTATTGCAGATATTTGCCAAACAAAGTTTTTAGAAGGAACAATTGTCATTCCGCAATTCGTATTAGAAGAGCTTCAGCATATTGCCGATTCTTCAGATGCTTTAAAGCGTAATCGTGGCCGCAGAGGGCTAGACATTTTAAATCGTATTCAAAAGGAGATGCCAATTCCGGTAGAAATTTATGAAGGCGATTTCGATGATATCCAAGAAGTAGATAGCAAGCTTGTAAAGTTGGCAAAAATCACTGGTGGAACTGTAGTAACAAACGATTTCAATTTAAACAAAGTTTCTGAATTACAAGGGGTTACGGTGTTAAACATTAATGATTTAGCTAATGCGATTAAACCAGTCGTACTCCCTGGTGAAGAATTAAGTGTTTATGTTGTGAAAGATGGTAAAGAACAAAATCAAGGTGTTGCATACTTAGATGATGGTACGATGATTGTAGTAGAAGATGGTAGAGAGTATGTGGGTTCACAACTTGACGTACTTGTTACTAGCGTATTACAAACATCGGCTGGTCGTATGATTTTCGCAAAACGTAAATTGCTAGAAAAAGCATTATAAGTAGAGGATTATCAATATGTATACATTAATTATTCCGGCAGCGGGCCAAGGAAAACGAATGGGTGCTGGTAAAAATAAGTTATTTTTACTTATAGATGAAGTACCAATTATTGTGCACACATTGCGTGCTTTTGAAAAAGATAAAGCGTGCAAAAGTATTATTATGGCAATTAACGAAGAAGAACGCCCGTATTTTGAAGAGTTAATGCAGAAGTACCAGATTGAAAAGCACGTACAATTCATTCAGGGTGGAGCCGAAAGACAAGATAGCGTCTATAACGCACTTCAGTATGCGAGTGGTGTCGAATATGTTCTTGTGCATGACGGGGCGCGCCCGTTCGTAACGAATAAAGTGATTCGCGATGTATTAACTGCAGCAGAAAAATATGGAGCTTCCATTTGTGCAGTGCCAGTAAAAGATACTGTTAAGAAAGTAGAGAAGGGTGTTGTTGTAGAAACGGTAGAGCGATCTCAACTTAACGCTGTACAAACACCACAAGGATTCTCTGTTTCTCTTTTGCTAGAAGCTCATAGAAGCGCAAAGCAAAGTTGTTTTCTTGGCACAGATGATGCAAGTCTCGTAGAACGTGTTGGGAAGCAAGTAGGTGTAGTAGAGGGGAGTTACTATAATATTAAAGTGACGACTCCGGAAGATCTATTAATTGCTGAAAGTTTCCTACGTGTTCAGAAGAAATAACATTGATGACGTGTTAATAAAGAAAAGCTCGGCAACAGCCGGGCTTTTCTTTATAAGGATAGCGATATAATATAGAGTCATAAAGCTCAGTAGTTTAGCTTAAGGAGGAAGTAAGGATGTTTCGAATTGGACAAGGTTTTGATGTACATGAATTTGCGGAAGGGCGCCCGTTGATTATCGGTGGAATTACAATTCCACACGAGAAAGGATTAATCGGCCATTCAGATGCAGATGTATTGTTACATACGATTGCTGATGCATGTTTAGGTGCGATTGCAGCAGGAGATATCGGAAAGCATTTCCCTGATACAGACCCAGCTTTTAAAGATGCAGATTCAGCTGTATTGTTACAAAAAGTTTGGGAATTTGTGCGTGAACAAGGTTACGAGTTAGGAAATTTAGATTGTACAATTATTGCTCAAAAACCAAAAATGGCACCACATATTGAGAGTATGCGTAAGCGCATTAGTGAACTGTTAGAAACGTCTATCGATAACATTAATGTAAAGGCAACAACAACAGAAAAATTAGGATTTACAGGTAGAGAAGAAGGGATTGCTTCTCAAGCGGTTGTTTTATTACAGAAAAAATAATGGTTTTTAATTCGTAAGATGGATAATCACATTTTTTTGGTGTACAATTATAGAATGTGTTGACATTAAGAATGGAAGGTGTACCAATTATGGAAAAGCAAGTGAGAGTGCGCTACGCGCCAAGTCCAACAGGACACTTACATATCGGAAATGCGCGTACGGCATTATTTAATTATTTATTTGCTCGTCATTTAGATGGCAAATTTATTATTCGTATTGAAGATACTGATGTAAAACGTAACGTGGCTGGTGGAGAAGAAAGCCAATTAAAATACTTGAAATGGCTCGGTATGGACTGGGATGAAGGTGTTGATGTTGGTGGTGAATTTGGACCATATCGCCAAACAGAGCGTTTAGATATTTATAAAAAATTATATGAAGATTTATTAGAGCGTGGTCTAGCTTATAAATGTTATATGACAGAAGAAGAGCTAGAAGCAGAGCGTGAAGGACAAATCGCTCGCGGTGAAACACCTCGTTACGCAGGTAACCACCGTGAATTAACTGAAGAACAAGTGAAAGAATTTGAAGCTGAGGGACGTATTCCAAGTATTCGTTTCCGTGTACCAGCTGATCGTGACTACACATTCAAAGATATTGTAAAAGATGAAGTTGCGTTCCATTCAAATGATTTCGGTGATTTTGTTATTGTGAAAAAGGATGGAATTCCAACTTATAACTTTGCAGTAGCAGTAGATGATCATCTAATGGAAATTACACATGTACTTCGTGGTGATGATCATATTTCAAATACACCGAAACAAATGATGATTTATGAAGCTTTCGGCTGGGATATTCCACAATTCGGTCATATGACTCTAATTGTTAATGAAAGTCGTAAAAAGTTAAGTAAGCGTGATGAATCTATTATTCAATTTATTGAGCAATATAAAGAGCTTGGGTATCTTCCAGAAGCAATCTTTAACTTTATTGCACTACTAGGTTGGTCTCCGGTAGGAGAAGAAGAAATCTTCTCTAAAGATGAGTTTATCAAAATGTTCGATGCAGCTCGTTTATCAAAATCACCTGCATTATTTGATTCTCAAAAACTAAAATGGATGAACAACCAGTATATGAAAAAGCAAGATTTAGATACGGTTGTAGAGTTAAGCTTACCGCATTTAGTGAAAGCTGGACGTGTGGGAGAAACTTTAAGCGAACAAGACCAAGCTTGGATTCGTGATGTAATTGCTTTATACCATGAACAAATGAGTTTTGGAGCTGAAATTGTAGAGCTTTCTGAAATGTTCTTTAAAGATCATGTTGATTATGAAGAAGAAGGACAAGAAGTATTAAATGGTGAACAAGTACCTGAAGTACTTCGTGCATTTGCTGGTCAAATAGAAGCTCTAGAAGCAATGGAGCCAGCAGCAATTAAGGCAGCGATTAAAGCAGTTCAAAAGGAAACAGGACATAAAGGTAAAAATTTATTTATGCCAATCCGTGTTGCAACTACAGGACAAACGCATGGTCCAGAGCTTCCGAATGCTATTGCACTTCTTGGAAAAGAAAAAGTTTTAAATCGTCTTCAAAAAGTAATTGGTTAACATTTTCTAGGTTTAGAAATATAATAAGTATACCTAAAACCTAATAAGGAAAAGCGACGAGAAGGAGAAGTAGAAAATCAGGCTTTTTACAGAGAGAACCACCTTTAGGCTGGGAGTGGTTTATAAGCGGATTTTTGAAATGCCCCTTCGAGTCTTCTGCTGAACAGCGAATTGCTTCGTGGGATGTCTTAGGCCGCAAAGTAAGCAGAAGCGGTGTACACCGTTATCATGGATGAGTTTGAGGCTTTTTTAAGCCTAAACAGAGTGGAACCGCGCTTAAAAGGCGTCTCTGTCAATATGACAGAGACGCCTTTTTTTTATACCCTGTAAATAGGTATGAATATAGAATTTATCTCCTTATATAAAGAATTAGGGGAGAAGTGATGAGTTAGGGGAGTTAGTTCGTTCGACAAAAAAGCAGCCCATAAAGGGGAGGGAACACCGATGTTTAAGAGGCTTCGGGAAGATATTGAAGTCGTTTTTGAACAGGATCCAGCGGCAAGAGGTTATTTCGAAGTCATTTTAACTTACTCTGGATTACATGCAGTTTGGGCCCATCGAATTGCACATGCTTTTTATAAAAGAAATTTTTTCTTTCTTGCACGTTTTGTTTCACAAGTGAGCCGCTTTTTTACTGGCATTGAGATCCATCCAGGAGCAACTATTGGTCGACGCTTTTTTATAGATCATGGAATGGGAGTTGTAATTGGAGAAACTTGTGAAATTGGTGATAATGTAACGATTTATCAAGGGGTTACATTAGGTGGTACAGGAAAAGAAAAAGGGAAGAGGCACCCAACAATTCAGGATAATGTATTAATTGCGACGGGTGCTAAAGTTCTTGGGTCTATTACTGTGGGAGAGAATTCTAAAATCGGAGCAGGGTCTGTCGTATTAAAAGAAGTTCCTGCACATTCTACAGTTGTAGGTATACCTGGCCGTGTCGTTATTCAAAATGGAGTAAAGATTGGTCAAGAATTAAATCACTCTGACCTTCCAGATCCGATTTTTGATAAATTAAAGGCTATGGAAGTAGAACTTGATAAATTGAAGAAACAATTGGAATTAAAGGTAGAAAGGAAGGATAAAAATGACTATTCACATTTATAATACGTTAACACGTCAAAAAGAAGAGTTTGTTCCATTAGAAGAAAATAAGGTAAAGATGTATGTATGCGGACCTACAGTTTATAACTACATTCATATTGGGAATGCAAGACCTCCTATGGTATTCGATACAGTGCGTCGTTATTTAGAATACAAAGGATACGATGTGCAATATGTATCTAACTTTACGGACGTAGATGATAAATTAATTAAAGCGGCAAATGAATTAGGTGAAGATGTACCAACGATTGCTGATCGTTTTGTTGAAGCGTACTTTGAAGATGTAACAGCACTAGGTTGCAAACACGCAACAGTTCATCCTCGTGTAACAGAAAATATGGATATCATTATTGAATTTATTCAAGAACTTGTGAATAAAGGGTATGCATATGAATCAGAGGGTGATGTGTACTTTAAGACGAAGGAATTCGAAGGTTACGGTAAATTATCACATCAACCAATCGCAGATTTACGTCACGGTGCTCGTATTGAGGTAGGGGAAAAGAAACAAGACCCTCTTGATTTTGCTTTATGGAAAGCTGCGAAAGAAGGAGAAATCTTCTGGGAAAGCCCTTGGGGGCAAGGACGTCCAGGATGGCATATTGAATGCTCAGCAATGGCGCGTAAGTACTTAGGGGATACAATTGACATTCATGCTGGTGGGCAAGACTTGGCGTTCCCGCATCATGAAAATGAAATTGCGCAGTCAGAGGCATTGACTGGAAAAACGTTTGCACGTTACTGGATGCATAATGGATATATTAATATTAACAATGAGAAGATGTCTAAATCGCTGGGTAACTTTATTTTAGTTCACGATATTATTAAGCAATACGACCCGCAGTTAATTAGATTCTTTATGTTATCAGTACACTATCGTCACCCGATTAACTTTAGTGAAGAGTTATTACAAAGTACGAATAATGGACTGGAAAGAATTAAAACAGCTTATGGAAACTTAAAGCATCGTATGGAGAGTAGTACGGATTTAACGGACCATAATGAGAAATGGTTAGCTGAAATAGAGAAATTCCAGACTGCATTTGAAGAGGCAATGAATGATGACTTTAACACTGCAAATGCAATTACCGAATTATACAACGTAGCAAATCATGCAAATCAATATTTACTTGAAGAGCATACATCTAAAGTTGTGATTGAAGCATACGTAAAACAACTGGAAACGTTATTTGATATTTTAGGATTAGAATTATCAAAAGAAGAATTACTGGATGAAGAAATTGAAGAACTTATCCAAAAGCGCATTGAAGCTCGTAAAAATCGCGATTTCGCATTGTCTGATCAAATTCGTGACGATTTAAAAGAACGTAATATTATTTTAGAAGATACCGCTCAAGGTACAAGATGGAAAAGAGGATAAGGATGATTGATGCAAAGCAATTAAACAGCTTGGCGTTAGCGTATATGGGTGATGCGGTATATGAACAATATATCCGCTATCACCTCCTTCAAAAAGGAAAAGTTCGCCCTAATCAATTACATCGCTTAGGGACGAGCTTTGTTTCAGCAAAAGCACAGGCGAAAGTTGTTTATCATTTATTAGAGACGGCATTTTTGACAGAGGAAGAAGAGGCGGTATTAAGAAGAGGGCGTAATGCAAATTCAGGTACAGTTCCGAAAAATACGGATGTACAAACATATCGACATAGTACAGCCTTTGAAGCACTAATTGGTTATCATCATTTATTAAATAATCGTGAAAGATTAGACGAAATTGTATATAAGGCAATTGCAGTTTTAGAAGAAAAGGAAGGGGGCACATCATCATGACTAGTGAATATATTATCGGACGTAACCCTGTAATTGAAGCGTTAAGATCAGGGAGAGATATTAATAAAATTTGGATCGCAGAAGGTGCTGCCAAAGGACAAGTACAAATTGTACTAGCGTTAGCGAAAGAAAATAAGATTATTTTACAACATGCACCAAAGAAAAAGTTAGATCAATTAGTTGAGGGTAATCATCAAGGTGTAATTGCTCAAGTAGCTGCATATCAGTATGCAGAGTTAGAAGATTTATTCAAAGTGGCAGAAAAACGTAATGAAGCTCCGTTCTTCTTGATTTTAGATGAGATTGAAGATCCGCATAACCTAGGTTCTATTATGCGTACTGCTGATGCAACAGGAGCTCATGGAATTATTATTCCGAAGAGAAGAGCTGTGGGACTTACCGCATCAGTTGCGAAAGCATCAACAGGAGCGATTGAATACATTCCTGTTGCGCGCGTAACAAACTTATCTCGTACAATTGATGAATTAAAAGAGCGTGGACTTTGGATTGCTGGTACAGATGCCAAAGGGAAAACGGATTACCGTAATTTAGATGGTACAATGCCGATTGGATTAGTAATTGGTAGTGAAGGAAAAGGTATGAGTCGTATTATTGGTGAAAAGTGTGATTTCTTAATCACTCTACCGATGGTTGGTAAAGTTACATCCTTAAATGCTTCAGTAGCCGCAAGTTTGTTAATGTATGAGGTATATCGTAAACGTCACGAAATTGGTAAATAAAAAATGAACGATATTTTAATCGTTGACGGTTACAACATTATCGGAGCTTGGGGAGATTTGAAGAAACTGCGGGATGTAGATTTACAATCATCAAGAGATGCGCTTATTGATAAGATGGCGGATTATCAAGGTTATACAGGTACAAAAGTGATGATAGTCTTTGATGCCTATACAGTCCATGGTATTGAAAAAAAGATGAAACAATCTCGTGTAGAAGTAATATTCACACGAAAGAATCAAACTGCAGACGAAAAGATAGAGCAACTTGCGATAGAGCTTAGAAATATAAATACACAAATATATGTTGCGACGTCTGATTATACAGAACAATGGGTTATATTTGGGCAAGGTGCCCTTCGAAAATCTGCGCGTGAATTAGAGTTGGAAGTACAAGCGATGGAACAACAAGTAAGAAGGCGCACAAAAGACACGAAAGAACAGCAGCCCGCCATGCGAAAGATATTTAGTAAAGATATTACAGAAAAATTAGAAAAATTAAGAAGAGGAGAGCGTTGAAGCATTGACGCTCTTTATCTTTTTACTGTATAATATTGCTAAATAAATAGCGGTCGGAGGGATCAAGGTGGAAGCAGGCTTCGTAAGTATAGGCGACGTTACATTTCGTGATTTAGAGGATGAGGCAATCGTTGAGTTAGTTCGAAAAGGTAATACTGACGCTCTAGAATATTTAATTCACAAGTATAAGAACTTTGTTCGTGCGAAATCAAGATCTTACTTTTTAGTGGGTGCCGATCGAGAAGACATTGTTCAAGAAGGTATGATAGGGTTGTTTAAAGCAATTCGTGATTATAAAGAGGACAAGCTGTCTTCATTCAAAGCATTTGCTGAACTATGTATCACTCGACAAATTATTACCGCTATTAAAACGGCAACAAGACAAAAACATATTCCTTTAAATTCGTATGTGTCTTTAGATAAGCCGATTTACGATGAGGAATCTGATCGAACGTTATTGGATGTTATTTCTGAAGCGAAGGTGACTGATCCTGAAGAGATGATCATTAGCCAGGAAGAATATACAGACATAGAATCAAAAATATCTGAATTATTAAGCGATTTAGAAAGGAAAGTGCTTTCTTTATATTTAGATGGTCGTTCTTATCAAGAGATTTCAGAACAGTTAAACAGGCATGTGAAATCTATTGATAACGCTTTACAAAGAGTAAAGAGAAAATTGGAACGATATATGGAAATGAGAGAAAGTACAACTTTAAATTCATAAGAAGTAACAAGTGCTACAGGTGTAAAATAAATCACCTGTTTTCTTTTGTAGAGAGTACAAAATGCATGTCATTGACATTGTCTTTTATTGTATGATACATTTTTAGGGACATAATGTTACAAGGTTGGTGTAACTAATGAGGAAAAAAGTTGTACTCTCATGTGAAGAGTGTAAAAATCGAAACTACTCTACTATGAAAGATACGAGCTCAATAGAGCGACTTGAAATAAAAAAGTTTTGTAAAACATGCAATCAGCATACAGTTCACAAGGAAACAAAATAAATAATTGAAATAATACACTGGAGGTCCCGCAGATGCGTTTAACGAACTTTTTCGGCGATGTAGGTCGCGAAATGAAAAAAGTAAGTTGGCCTAAAAAAGATGAATTACTCCGCTCAACAGCGACTGTTGTTGCTACAGTTGTGTTCTTTGCGATTTTCTTCGCAGTAGTTGATATGGGCATTTCTTCTTTAATTCGGTTAATTCTTGGTTAATTCTTGAATAAGAAGCACTTATCCATGATATAATGTTATTTATAAGAACTGTGTAAAAGCCCGGTGAACGGGTTTTTTCATTTGCGCAAAAAAATGTACGTCAGGGAGGGAAGGACGCTCGTCCTAAATGAATGGAAAAAAGTTGGTATGTTGTCCATACTTATTCTGGATATGAAAATAAAGTAAAAGCAAACCTAGAGAAACGTGTAGAATCAATGGGTATGCAAGATAAAATTTTCCGTGTTGTTGTCCCGGAAGAAGTAGAAGTAGAAATGAAAAACGGAAAAGAAAAATTAATGAAAAGAAAAGTGTTCCCAGGTTATGTATTAGTAGAATTAATCATGACTGATGACTCTTGGTATGTTGTACGTAACACGCCGGGTGTAACTGGGTTCGTTGGTTCTTCTGGTTCTGGATCTAAACCATCACCTCTATTAGAAGAGGAAGTTGTTACCATTATGAAACATATGGGAATGGATAACGAAGTGGTTGATTTCGACTTTGAACTTCATGAGACAGTACGTGTAAATGAGGGACCATTCGCAGATTATACAGGTGCTATTGAAGAAATTGATGTGGAGAAGAAAAAGGTTAGCGTGCTTGTGGACATGTTTGGTCGCGAGACTCCAGTTGAACTTGACTTCCATCAAATTGAAAAATTATAAAATGAAACTTGAAATGAATTGTAAAAAGTGATAATATCTTTTAAGTCAGTACGTCTTCGTTATCGGAGACGTTTTTTGAAAGATTTTATCCTTACAGATAAAATATGACGTGGGAGGGCAAATCACTGTCCAATTGACCACATCACGGACTTAAGGAGGTGTGTCTCGTGGCTAAAAAGGTAATTAAAATGGTAAAGCTTCAAATTCCTGCAGGTAAAGCTAACCCAGCTCCACCAGTTGGTCCAGCATTAGGACAAGCAGGTGTTAACATCATGGGCTTCTGTAAAGAGTTTAACGCTCGTACAGCAGATCAAGCTGGTCTTATCATCCCTGTTGAAATTACGGTATTTGAGGACCGTTCATTCACTTTCATTACTAAAACTCCTCCTGCTGCTGTTCTTCTTAAGAAAGTAGCTGGTATTGAGTCTGGTTCTGGTGAACCAAACCGTAATAAAGTGGCAACTGTTAAGCGTGATAAAGTACGCGAAATCGCTGAAACTAAAATGCCTGACCTAAACGCTGCTAGCGTAGAAGCTGCAATGCGTATGGTTGAAGGTACTGCACGCAGTATGGGCATCGTTATCGAAGACTAATTCGATTTGTTTTTAAAAAAGGTTGCGGGTCTGGAATTCCAATTCGCAACCTTTATTATCGTAAATGATTATCGTTTTTAAATAAATGGATGGCGCTCATCCTCAGGTTATACCTGAAAACAGGCGTAAACGTGGGAGGTTATTCCGCTAAAACCACATTCGAGGAGGAAATAAAAATGGCTAAAAGAGGTAAAAAGTACGTAGAAGCTGCAAAGCTTGTTGATCGTGCAGCTGCTTACTCTGCAACAGAAGCAGTAGAATTAGTAAAGAAAACAAACACAGCTAAATTTGATGCAACTGTAGAAGCTGCATTCCGTTTAGGCGTTGACCCTAAGAAAGCTGACCAACAAATCCGTGGTGCAGTTGTTCTTCCACACGGTACTGGTAAAGTACAACGTGTATTAGTATTTGCTAAAGGTGAAAAAGCAAAAGAAGCTGAAGCTGCTGGAGCTGACTTCGTAGGCGATACTGATTACATCGGTAAAATCCAACAAGGTTGGTTCGATTTCGATGTAGTAGTAGCAACTCCTGACATGATGGGTGAAGTTGGTAAACTTGGTCGCGTATTAGGACCTAAAGGTTTAATGCCAAACCCTAAAACTGGAACAGTTACTTTCGATGTAACTAAAGCTGTTAACGAAATCAAAGCTGGTAAAGTTGAATACCGCGTTGATAAAGCTGGTAACATCCACGTTCCAATCGGTAAAGTATCTTTCGAAGATGCTAAATTAGTAGAAAACTTCAAAACAATTGCTGACACTTTACAAAAAGTTAAGCCAGCTGCTGCAAAAGGTACTTACATGAAGAACGTAACAGTTGCTTCTACAATGGGACCTGGCGTACGTGTAGACGTTTCTACATTAGCGTAAATTTTGGAAGTTGACTTCATAAAGAAGTTTTAATATAATCATTTATGTTGTGAATTTAATTAGTGTACCGTAGACAGTAGGTGTCAATAGACTTAATTTCCTACCTAGGTGTTAATATACGAAGCGGAATCTTTTTTCTGTGACTATATGCCTCCATGTCTACAAGTTGGGCATGGAGGTTTTTAGTGCACTTTCGGTACATCTTCTATATAATCTACAGGAGGTGTAATAACATGAGCAAAGTAATCGAAACTAAACAACAAGTTGTAACTGAAATCGCGGACAAACTTCGCGCTAGTAAATCTACAATCGTTGTTGACTACCGTGGTTTAACAGTTTCTGAAGCAACAGAATTACGTAAGCAATTACGTGAAGCTGGCGTTGAGTTCAAAGTTTACAAAAACTCTCTAACTCGTCGTGCTGCAGAATCTGCTGAAATGGCTGAGTTAAATGAATTCTTAACAGGACCAAACGCAATCGCGTTCAGTAACGAGGATGTAGTTGCTCCTGCGAAAGTATTAAACGACTTCGCTAAAGATCATGAAGCTTTAGAAATTAAAGCGGGCGTAATCGAAGGTAAACTTGTAACACTTGATGAGGTTAAAGCAATCGCTACTCTTCCATCACGTGAAGGCTTACTTTCTATGCTTCTTAGCGTTCTTCAAGCTCCAATCCGTAACCTTGCACTTGCTACTAAAGCAGTTGCAGACCAAAAGGAAGAGCAAGGCGCTTAATTTTTTAAAAGATAATTACGTATTATCGATAAAACAATACAAACCTATTTAAGGGAGGATATTTACAATGACTAAAGAACAAATCATTGAAGCAGTTAAATCTATGACTGTATTAGAACTTAACGACTTAGTAAAAGCTATCGAGGAAGAATTCGGCGTAACTGCTGCTGCTCCTGTAGCTGTTGCTGGTGGCGCTGGAGAAGCTGCTGCTGAGAAAACTGAATTTGATGTGGAACTAACTAGCGCTGGTGCACAAAAAATCAAAGTTATCAAAGTTGTTCGTGAAATCACTGGTCTTGGCTTAAAAGAAGCTAAAGAATTAGTTGACAACACTCCAAAAGTAATCAAAGAAGCTGCTGCTAAAGAAGAAGCTGAAGAAATCAAAGCTAAACTTGAAGAAGTTGGCGCTGCTGTAGAAGTTAAGTAATTAACTTTTGATGCTTTAAAAAAAGCTCGCTCTCATGCGAGCTTTTTTTTTAACTGTAAAGAAAAGAGGTGGCCATATGGCAGACCATTATTTTTCTAACGACCCTTCTAGTAAAAGTGATCGTAAGCGATGGGAGTTTGCCCTTCGTGGATCTCGATTTACTTTCTTATCTGACCATGGGGTGTTCTCGAAAAACGAAGTGGACTTTGGTTCCCGTCTTTTAATTGAAGCGTTTCAAATGCCAGATATTAAAGGTGATATATTAGACGTAGGTTGCGGATACGGTCCTATTGGTTTGTCGTTAGCGAAAGAGTTTCAAGGTCGTGAAGTTCACATGGTGGATGTGAACGAGAGGGCACTTGGGCTTGCGAAAGAAAACGCCGCTAATAACAAAATCGAGAATATACGTATTTTTCAAAGTAGCGTCTATGAAAATGTAGATGGTAAGTATGCTGCTATTCTATCTAACCCTCCAATTCGTGCGGGTAAAGATATTGTACATGAGATTTTAGAAAAAGCTGTGGAGTATTTAGTTCCAGGTGGAGAACTTTGGATTGTTATTCAAAAGAAACAAGGTGCACCGTCTGCGCTAAAAAAACTAGAAGAAGTATTTTCTGAAGTTGAGGTTGTAGAAAAGAAAAAAGGATATTATATCATAAAATCAAAAAAACGTTGACGGTTATTTTTGGCTATGTTAACATTATACAATGCCAATATATGATTTTCTGCGTTGAGAAAGATGTATATTTTTGTTTCTCTTGGAAAAGATAGTAAAATCAGTAGATTATGAAACAGAATGATGGTTTTCTTATAGAAGCCATTTTTCTTTTTTGAGCAGGTAGAAAGACTCAACGTATTTATCTTTAAGAGAAAGAGACTACGCTAATAGCAGTAGTTGTATTTATTTGTGATTTTGCACAAATTTTTTTGTGCATTTATAATACTCATGATTTGAGGGGTGAAGCAGTTGACAGGTCAACTAGTTCAATACGGACGCCACCGCCAACGAAGAAGTTATGCCCGTATTAGTGAAGTATTAGAGTTACCAAATCTTATCGAAATTCAAACCTCTTCTTATCAGTGGTTTCTTGATGAGGGTTTGCGAGAAATGTTCCAAGACATTTCTCCGATTGAAGACTTTACGGGAAATCTATCGCTTGAATTTATCGACTACAGCTTAGGTGAACCTAAATACTCTGTAGACGAATGCAAAGAGCGTGATGTGACGTATGCAGCACCACTTCGTGTAAAAGTGCGTCTAATCAACAAGGAAACTGGTGAAGTAAAAGAACAAGATGTGTTCATGGGAGATTTCCCACTCATGACAGAGACTGGAACATTCGTAATTAACGGTGCAGAACGTGTTATCGTTTCCCAGTTAGTTCGCTCTCCAAGCGTATACTATAGTGGCAAAGTGGATAAAAACGGAAAACGTGGTTTTACTGCTACTGTAATTCCAAACCGCGGAGCTTGGTTAGAGTATGAGACAGATGCTAAGGATGTTGTATATGTGCGTATTGACCGTACGCGTAAACTTCCTGTAACTGTTTTGTTACGCGCATTAGGGTTTGGCTCTGATCAAGAAATCACCGAGCTTTTAGGTGATAACGAATACTTAAGCAACACATTAGAAAAAGACAACACAGATAGCACAGAAAAAGCATTGCTTGAAATTTATGAGCGTCTACGTCCTGGTGAACCACCAACGGTAGAAAATGCTAAGAGCTTACTTGTGTCTCGTTTCTTCGATCCAAAGCGCTACGATTTAGCAAATGTAGGTCGCTATAAGATCAACAAGAAGTTACACATTAAAAACAGATTGTTTAATCAACGTTTAGCTGAAACATTAGTGGATCCAGAAACTGGTGAAATTTTAGCTGCAGAAGGAACAATCTTAGATCGTCGTACACTTGATCGCATTTTACCTTACTTAGAGAAAAACATTGGATTCAAAACAGCGAAACCAATGGGTGGAGTGGTAGAAGGCGATGTTGAGCTGCAATCTATTAAGATTTATGCTCCTGAGTCGGAAGGCGAACGCGTAATTAATGTAATTGGTAATGCAAACATTACTCGTGATGTGAAACACATCACACCAGGTGATATCCTTGCTTCTATCAGTTACTTCTTCAACCTACTATACAAAGTAGGGGATACAGATGATATTGACCATTTAGGAAACCGTCGTCTGCGTTCTGTTGGAGAACTATTACAAAATCAATTCCGTATCGGTCTTTCTCGTATGGAACGTGTTGTTCGTGAGAGAATGTCGATCCAAGATACAAATGCAATTACACCACAGGCACTAATTAATATTCGTCCTGTTATTGCATCTATTAAAGAGTTCTTCGGAAGTTCTCAGTTATCTCAGTTTATGGACCAAACAAACCCATTAGCAGAGTTAACTCACAAACGAAGACTATCTGCATTAGGACCTGGTGGTTTAACGCGTGAGCGCGCAGGCTTTGAAGTGCGTGACGTTCATTACTCTCACTACGGTCGTATGTGTCCGATTGAAACACCAGAGGGACCAAACATCGGTTTGATTAACTCATTATCTTCGTTCGCGAAAGTAAATGAGTTTGGTTTCATTGAAACACCATACCGTCGTGTTGACCCAGAAACTGGTCTTGTAACAGGGCATGTTGATTACTTAACAGCAGATGAAGAAGATAACTATGTTGTAGCCCAAGCGAATATGAAATTATCTGACGAAGGTGAATTCCTAAGTGAAGATATCGTAGCTCGTTTCCGTGGTGAAAACATTGTCACAAATAGAGAACGCATCGACTACATGGATGTATCTCCAAAACAAGTAGTGTCGGCAGCGACAGCTTGTATTCCGTTCTTAGAAAACGATGACTCTAACCGCGCACTTATGGGAGCGAACATGCAACGTCAGGCGGTTCCGTTAATGAATCCGGAATCTCCGATTGTAGGTACAGGTATGGAGTACGTATCAGCAAAAGACTCAGGTGCTGCAGTAATCTGTAAACATCCTGGTGTTGTTGAGCGCGTAGAAGCACGTGAAGTTTGGGTACGTCGCTATGTAGAAGTTGACGGTCAAACAGTAAAAGGCGACTTAGATCGCTACAAAATGCAAAAATTCATTCGTTCTAACCAAGGAACTTGTTACAACCAACGTCCAATCGTAAGTGTTGGAAATGAAGTTGTAAAAGGTGAAATCCTTGCGGATGGTCCTTCTATGGAATTAGGTGAACTAGCACTTGGACGTAACGTGCTTGTTGGCTTCATGACTTGGGACGGTTATAACTACGAGGATGCGATCATCATGAGTGAGCGCCTTGTAAAAGATGATGTGTACACTTCTATTCATATTGAAGAATATGAATCAGAAGCTCGTGATACGAAGCTTGGACCAGAAGAAATTACACGTGACATTCCAAACGTTGGGGAAGACGCATTACGTAACCTTGACGAGCGCGGTATCATTCGCGTTGGTGCTGAAGTAAAAGATGGAGATTTACTTGTTGGTAAAGTAACACCTAAAGGTGTAACAGAATTAACAGCTGAAGAACGTCTATTACATGCTATCTTTGGAGAAAAAGCTCGTGAAGTACGTGATACATCACTACGTGTACCACACGGTGGTGGCGGTATTATCTTAGACGTAAAAGTATTCAACCGTGAAGATGGCGATGAATTGCCACCAGGCGTGAATCAACTTGTACGTGCATATATCGTTCAAAAACGTAAAATTTCTGAAGGTGATAAGATGGCCGGACGTCACGGTAACAAAGGTGTTATTTCTCGTATTTTACCAGAAGAAGATATGCCTTACTTACCAGACGGTACGCCAATCGATATCATGTTAAACCCATTAGGGGTACCATCTCGTATGAATATCGGTCAGGTATTAGAGCTTCATCTTGGTATGGCAGCAAGATACCTTGGTATTCACATTGCAACACCAGTATTCGATGGTGCTCGTGAGGAAGACGTTTGGGGCACAATTGAAGAAGCTGGTATGGCAAATGACGCGAAAACAATCCTGTATGACGGACGTACTGGTGAACCATTCGATAACCGCGTATCTGTTGGTGTCATGTATATGATCAAACTTGCGCACATGGTTGACGATAAACTTCATGCTCGTTCTACTGGACCATACTCACTTGTAACGCAGCAACCTCTTGGAGGTAAAGCTCAGTTCGGTGGACAGCGTTTCGGTGAGATGGAGGTTTGGGCACTTGAAGCTTACGGTGCTGCTTATACTCTTCAAGAAATCTTAACAGTGAAGTCTGATGATGTTGTTGGACGTGTTAAGACTTATGAAGCAATTGTTAAAGGCGAAAATGTTCCAGAACCAGGCGTTCCTGAATCATTCAAAGTATTGATTAAAGAGCTGCAAAGTTTAGGTATGGACGTTAAAATGATGTCTAGCGACGATACAGAAATTGAAATGCGTGATACAGAAGATGACGATGATCATCAATCAGCAGATAAATTGAATGTCGAAGTTGAGACAACTAAGGAATAATTGGGATAACCTGTAGACTAAAAGGGAGGTAGGCCCCTTGATAGATGTAAATAACTTTGAATATATGAAGATTGGACTTGCTTCACCTGACAAGATTCGTTCTTGGTCATACGGTGAAGTTAAGAAACCAGAAACTATTAACTATCGTACGTTAAAGCCTGAAAAAGATGGCTTGTTCTGCGAGCGTATTTTCGGACCACAAAAGGACTGGGAATGTCATTGCGGAAAATACAAACGTGTACGTTATAAAGGTGTAGTTTGTGATCGATGTGGCGTTGAAGTAACGCGTGCAAAAGTACGTCGTGAACGTATGGGTCATATCGAATTAGCTGCTCCTGTATCTCATATTTGGTATTTCAAAGGTATCCCGAGCCGCATGGGACTTGTCTTAGACATGTCCCCTCGCGCGCTTGAAGAAGTAATTTATTTCGCTTCTTATGTTGTAACAGAAAGTGGAGATACACCACTTGATAAGAAGCAATTACTTTCTGAAAAAGAATACCGTGCATATCGTGATCGATATGGTAGCACATTCCAAGCTGCTATGGGTGCAGAAGCAATTAAAAAGCTACTACAAGACATCGATTTAGATAAAGAAGTAGACTTCTTAAAAGAAGAATTAAAAACAGCACAAGGACAACGTCGTACTCGTGCTATTAAACGTCTAGAAGTATTAGAAGCATTCCGTAACTCTGGAAATGAACCGTCTTGGATGATCTTAGATGTTCTACCAGTAATCCCACCAGAACTACGCCCAATGGTACAGTTAGACGGTGGACGTTTTGCTACTTCTGACTTAAACGACTTATACCGTCGTGTAATTAACCGTAACAACCGTTTAAAACGTCTATTGGACTTAGGTGCACCAAGCATCATCGTTCAAAACGAAAAACGTATGTTACAAGAAGCTGTAGACGCATTAATCGATAATGGTCGTCGTGGCCGTCCAGTTACTGGGCCAGGTAACCGTCCATTAAAATCACTATCTCACATGCTTAAAGGTAAACAAGGACGTTTCCGTCAAAACTTATTAGGTAAACGTGTTGACTACTCTGGTCGTTCTGTAATCGTTGTAGGACCGAACTTAAAGATGTATCAATGTGGATTGCCAAAAGAAATGGCGCTTGAATTGTTCAAACCTTTCGTAATGAAAGAGTTAGTTGAAAAAGGATTAGCACATAACATTAAGAGTGCGAAACGTAAAATCGAGCGTGTACAACCTGAAGTTTGGGACGTTTTAGAGTCTGTGATTAAAGAACATCCAGTACTTCTAAACCGCGCACCAACACTTCACCGTCTTGGTATCCAGGCGTTTGAACCTACATTAGTAGAAGGTCGCGCAATCCGTCTTCACCCACTTGTATGTACTGCATACAACGCGGACTTTGACGGTGACCAAATGGCCGTTCACGTACCTTTATCATCAGAAGCTCAAGCTGAAGCTCGTCTTCTTATGTTAGCGGCACAAAACATCTTGAACCCGAAAGACGGTAAACCAGTTGTTACTCCATCTCAGGATATGGTATTAGGTAACTATTACTTAACACTTGAGCGTGAAGGTGCAATCGGTGAAGGTATGGTCTTCAAAGATGCAAACGAAGCATTGCTTGCATATCAAAATGGATATGTTCATCTTCATACACGTGTTGCAGTAGCTGCAAGTGCAGTAAACAACGCAACATTTACTGAAGAGCAAAAGAGTATGCTTCTATTAACAACAGTTGGTAAATTAATATTTAACGAAATCTTACCAGAGTCGTTCCCTTATATTAATGAACCAACAAATTCAAACCTTGAAAAAGAAACACCAGCGAAATATTTCGTTGAAAAAGGTGCGAACATTAAAGAAATTATTGCTAGTCGCGAAGAAGTGGCGCCATTTAGCAAGAAGATCCTTGGTAACATCATTGCGGAAGTGTTCAAACGTTTCCAAATTACAGAAACGTCTCGCATGCTTGACCGTATGAAAAACTTAGGATTCAAGTACTCTACAAAAGCTGGTATTACAGTTGGGGTATCTGACATTCTTGTATTAGGCGAAAAAGATGAAATTCTCCACGAAGCACAAGCAAAAGTAGATAATGTAATTAAACAATTCCGTCGCGGTTTAATCACGGAAGAAGAACGTTACGATCGCGTTATCTCTATTTGGAGTAATGCAAAAGATGTTATCCAAGGAAAACTGATGAAATCCTTGAATAAACGCAACCCAATCTTCATGATGAGTGACTCAGGTGCCCGTGGTAACGCATCTAACTTTACTCAGCTTGCTGGTATGCGTGGTCTTATGGCCAATCCATCTGGTCGTATCATCGAACTTCCAATCAAATCGAGTTTCCGTGAAGGTTTAACAGTACTTGAGTACTTCATCTCTACGCATGGTGCGCGTAAAGGTCTTGCCGATACAGCACTTAAAACTGCCGATTCTGGTTACTTAACACGTCGTCTTGTTGACGTTGCACAAGATGTAATCGTTCGTGAAGATGATTGTGGAACAGATCGCGGTTTATTAATTGGTGCGATTAAAGAGGGTAATGAAGTTATCGAGTCATTATATGATCGTCTTGTTGGACGTTTTGCAAGAAAAACTGTAAAACATCCTGAAACAGGTGAAGTATTAGTTGCTGAAAATCAATTAATTACTGAAGATATCGCTCATATCGTTGAAAATTCGGGTGTTGAAACTGTAAACATTCGTTCAGCGTTTACGTGTAACACTCGCCACGGTGTATGTAAGAAGTGTTACGGTCGTAACTTAGCAACTGGAACAGACGTAGAAGTAGGAGAAGCGGTAGGTATTATCGCAGCTCAATCTATCGGTGAGCCAGGTACACAGTTAACGATGCGTACATTCCATACAGGTGGGGTTGCCGGAGATGATATCACTCAAGGTTTACCTCGTATCCAAGAGATCTTCGAAGCTCGTAATCCGAAAGGTCAGGCAGTGATCAGTGAAATCGACGGTGTTATCGCAGCGATCAACGACGTTAAAGATCGCCAAGAAGTAGTTGTACAGGGTGAAGTTGAAGCTCGTACGTATGCTATTCCTTACGGTGCTCGTCTGAAAGTAACTCCAGGACAGCCAATTAGCCACGGTAAAGAGTTAACAGAAGGTTCTATTGATCCGAAAGAATTACTAAAAGTAACGGACATTACGGCGGTTCAAGAATACTTATTACGTGAAGTTCAAAAAGTATACCGTATGCAAGGGGTAGAAATTGGTGACAAACACGTAGAAGTAATGGTACGTCAAATGTTACGTAAAGTTCGTGTAAGTGATGCAGGTGAAACGGATGTATTACCAGGAACATTACTAGATATCCATCAGTTCACTGATGCGAATGCTAAGGTCTTACTGCAAGGTAAGCAACCAGCAACAGCTAGACCTGTTCTACTTGGTATTACAAAAGCTTCACTTGAAACAGATTCATTCTTATCTGCAGCATCGTTCCAAGAAACAACTCGTGTCTTAACTGATGCAGCAATTAAGGGTAAACGTGATGAACTTCTAGGATTAAAAGAAAATGTTATTATCGGTAAACTTGTTCCTGCTGGAACAGGTATGAATCGTTATCGCAAAGTGGATCTTGTAAAAACAACACAAGATGACATGAATGTAGAAAACGATGAGGTTTATGTGGAACAGTAAAATTTTCCGGCATAAATTTTGTATAAAAACAATTAATCTTAGTTGACATTGTATGAGTCAAAATGTTACTATAATCAAGGTTGCTCCTGAACGATGCTTTGGAGGATATTTATATGTCTTATCAAAAAGTATCAACTGCTGAAAATGTAGTCGTTGGTCATAAACGCACATTGGAAGCAATCAAACATGGTACAGTTAAAGAAGTTGTCATCGCAGAGGATGCTGACATGCGGTTAACCCATGCTATCATTCGTGTTGCAATGCAATATAACGTGCCCATAACAAAAGTTGAATCAGTTCGTAAGCTTGGTAAAGCTTCGGGGATTCAAGTGGGAGCTTCAGCAATAGGAATAATAAGTTAAAACTGTTTTTGTGAGGAGAGAGCATTTGCTCTTCCTTGCAAAAACTTTGTTTTCAACTAATAATGAACCACCTGGATATGTGGTCATACAAACATGCGAAGGGAGGATAATCAAATGCCTACTATTAACCAATTAGTGAGAAATGGTCGTACTGATAAAGTATGGAAATCTAAATCACCTGCGTTAAACAAAGGTTTTAACTCTTTAAAGAAAAAATCAACTGATATCTCTGCACCTCAAAAACGTGGTGTATGTACTCGTGTTGGTACAATGACTCCAAAGAAACCTAACTCAGCGTTACGTAAATACGCTCGTGTACGTTTAACAAACGGTATCGAGGTTACAGCTTACATCCCAGGTATCGGTCATAACCTACAAGAGCATAGCGTAGTATTAATTCGCGGTGGTCGTGTAAAGGATTTACCGGGGGTACGTTACCACATCGTTCGTGGTGCGCTTGACACAGCTGGTGTTGACAAACGTATGCAAGGACGTTCTAAATATGGTACTAAGAGACCAAAACCTGCTAAAAAATAATTACTTTAAAATGAAAGGAGGAACTCAATATGCCTCGTAAAGGACCTGTTGCGAAACGTGACGTGTTACCAGATCCAATGTACAATTCGAAGCTAGTAACACGCCTTATCAACAAAATGATGGTTGACGGTAAAAAAGGTAAATCTCAAACAATTCTTTATAATGCGTTCGATATCGTAAACGAACGTACTGGTAAAGAGCCAATGGAAGTATTCGAGCAAGCTCTTAAGAACATCATGCCTGTTCTTGAAGTACGCGCTCGTCGTGTTGGTGGTGCTAACTACCAAGTTCCAGTTGAGGTTCGTCCAGAACGCCGTACAACTTTAGGTCTTCGTTGGTTAGTAAACTACGCTCGTCTTCGTGGTGAAAAAACTATGGAAGAGCGTCTTGCTAACGAAATCTTAGATGCAGCTAACAACGCTGGTGCATCTGTTAAGAAACGTGAAGACACTCATAAAATGGCAGAAGCTAACAAAGCATTTGCTCATTACCGTTGGTAGGATTCAACGTAAAATAAATGTAAGCATAAACCGCTTTATTTGTCGCTTATGGAAGTGTGGAGAGGGAGAATGCCTCTCCCTTTCATCGGGCGCTCGTTTTACATAATGAGAGTACTGGACATACTGACATGTGTAACAATATAAAGTGGCTTTTTTGCTACTTAAAATAAAAAAATCCAATCCATATATGGAAGGAGCAAGACACCAAATGGCAAGAGAGTTCTCTTTAGAAAACACTCGTAATATTGGTATCATGGCTCACATCGATGCTGGTAAAACAACAGCAACTGAGCGTATTCTGTACTACACAGGACGTATTCATAAAATCGGTGAAACTCACGAAGGTGCATCTCAGATGGACTGGATGGAGCAAGAGCAAGAGCGTGGTATCACAATTACTTCTGCTGCAACTACAGCACAATGGAAAGGTCATCGTGTAAACATAATTGATACTCCAGGACACGTAGATTTCACAGTAGAAGTAGAACGTTCTTTACGCGTACTTGATGGCGCTGTAGCAGTACTTGATGCGCAATCTGGTGTAGAACCACAAACAGAAACTGTTTGGCGTCAGGCTACTACTTACGGCGTACCTCGTATCGTATTCGTTAACAAAATGGATAAGATCGGTGCAGATTTCTTATACTCTGTAGGAACAATCCACGATCGTTTACAAGCAAACGCACATCCAATTCAGTTACCAATCGGTGCTGAAGATGAGTTCAATGGTATCATTGACCTTGTTGAAGAGTGTGCTTACATGTACGGTAACGATTTAGGAACAGACATTCAACGTGTTGAAATTCCTGAAGAGCACAAAGAATTAGCTGAAGAATACCGTGGAAAACTTATTGAAGCGGTAGCTGAGCTTGATGAAGAAATGATGATGAAGTACCTAGAAGGTGAAGAAATCACTGTAGAAGAGCTTAAAGCTGGTATCCGTAAGGCTACAACTTCTGTAGAATTCTTCCCAGTAATCTGTGGTTCTGCATTCAAAAACAAAGGTGTTCAAATTCTGTTAGACGCAGTTATCGACTACCTTCCATCTCCACTAGATGTACCTGCTATTAAAGGTACTCTACCGGATACAGATGAAGAAGTAGAACGTAAGTCTAGCGATGAAGAACCATTCGCAGCTTTAGCATTCAAAATCATGACTGACCCTTATGTTGGTAAGTTAACGTTCTTCCGTGTGTACTCTGGTGTGTTAAACTCTGGATCATACGTGAAAAACTCAACTAAAGGTAAGCGTGAGCGTGTAGGTCGTATCCTACAAATGCACGCTAACAGCCGTGAAGAGATTTCAACAGTTTACGCTGGTGATATCGCTGCTGCTGTAGGTTTAAAAGATACTACTACTGGTGATACTCTTTGTGACGAGAAGAGCCTTGTTATCCTTGAGTCTATGGAATTCCCAGAGCCAGTTATCTCTGTAGCTATCGAACCAAAATCTAAAGCTGACCAAGATAAAATGGGTACAGCATTATCTAAGCTTTCTGAAGAAGATCCAACATTCCGTGCTCACACTGACCAAGAAACTGGCCAAACTATCATCGCTGGTATGGGTGAACTTCACCTTGATATCATCGTTGACCGTATGCGCCGTGAATTCAAAGTGGAAGCAAACGTTGGTGCTCCTCAGGTAGCATACCGTGAGACTTTCCGCGCTGCTGCGAAAGTTGAAGGTAAGTTCGCTCGTCAATCTGGTGGTCGTGGACAATTCGGTCACGTTTGGATTGAGTTTGAACCTAACGAAGAAGGTAAAGGATTCGAATTCGAAAACAAGATCGTCGGTGGTGTAGTTCCTCGTGAATACATCCCAGCTGTTGGAGCAGGTCTTGAAGATGCACTTAAAAATGGTGTACTAGCTGGTTATCCACTAGTTGACATTAAAGCTGCATTAGTTGACGGATCTTACCATGATGTCGATTCATCTGAGATGGCGTTCAAAATCGCTGCATCTATGGCACTTAAAGCTGCGGTTTCTAAATGTAGCCCAGTAATTCTTGAGCCAATGATGAAAGTTGAAGTTGTAATTCCTGAAGAGTACATGGGTGACATTATGGGTGACGTAACATCTCGTCGTGGACGTGTAGAAGGTATGGAAGCTCGCGGTAACGCACAAGTTGTTCGCGCTATGGTTCCACTTTCTGAAATGTTCGGTTATGCAACGTCATTACGTTCTAACACTCAAGGACGCGGAACATTCTCTATGGTGTTTGACCACTATGAAGAAGTACCAAAGTCTGTTTCTGAAGAAATTATCAAAAAAAATAAAGGTGAATAATTGATTTTTATCGATTGTTCAAGTATAACTACTTATGTAAGCTTAGAAAGTGGGACGTAAGTTTCACTTTCTAGTCTAAATATAAAATAACCTATATAAACTAAGGAGGAATTTAGAATGGCTAAAGCTAAATTCGAACGTTCTAAACCCCATGTTAACATCGGTACAATCGGCCACGTTGACCATGGTAAAACTACATTAACTGCTGCGATCACTACAGTTCTTGCAAAAGCTGGTGGTGCTGAAGCACGCGGATACGATCAAATCGATGCTGCTCCAGAAGAAAGAGAGCGCGGTATCACAATCTCAACTGCACACGTTGAGTACGAAACTGAAACTCGTCACTATGCACACGTTGACTGCCCAGGTCACGCTGACTATGTTAAAAACATGATCACTGGTGCTGCTCAAATGGACGGCGGTATCTTAGTAGTATCTGCTGCTGATGGCCCAATGCCTCAAACACGTGAGCACATCCTTCTTTCTCGTCAAGTAGGTGTTCCTTACATCGTTGTATTCTTAAACAAATGCGACATGGTAGATGACGAAGAATTATTAGAATTAGTAGAAATGGAAGTTCGCGACCTATTATCTGAATACGGATTCCCAGGCGACGACATTCCTGTAATCAAAGGTTCTGCTCTTAAAGCTCTTCAAGGAGAAGCTGATTGGGAAGCAAAAATCATTGAATTAATGGCTGAAGTTGATGCTTACATCCCAACTCCAGAACGTGAAACTGACAAACCATTCTTAATGCCTGTAGAGGACGTATTCTCTATCACAGGTCGTGGTACAGTTGCTACTGGTCGTGTTGAGCGCGGTATCGTTAAAGTTGGTGACGTAGTAGAAATCATCGGTCTTGCTGAAGAAAATGCTTCTACAACTGTAACTGGTGTAGAGATGTTCCGTAAACTTCTTGACCAAGCTCAAGCTGGAGACAACATCGGTGCTTTACTTCGTGGGGTTGCTCGTGAAGACATCCAACGTGGACAAGTACTTGCAAAAAGCGGTTCTGTAAAAGCTCACGCTAAATTCAAAGCTGAAGTTTTCGTATTATCTAAAGAAGAAGGTGGACGTCACACTCCATTCTTCGCTAACTACCGTCCTCAGTTCTACTTCCGTACAACTGACGTAACTGGTATCATCCAATTACCAGAAGGTACTGAAATGGTAATGCCTGGTGACAACATCGAAATGACTATCGAACTTATCGCTCCAATCGCTATCGAAGAGGGAACTAAATTCTCTATTCGTGAAGGTGGACGTACAGTAGGTTACGGTGTAGTTGCTACTATCGTTGAGTAATCTTAACTGATATAAAAAAACCTAAGGGATTTCCCTTAGGTTTTTTGTTTGTGTTTATACAAGAGAGAAGAGAGTATTTTTTTGTTTTGACGAGTTTCTTCTATAGTAATATAAAAAAACAAAAGATAATCCAGAAACTGTAAAATGAATTCTGTTAGATGAAAACTTGAAATTCTTTAAAGTGCCATGTATAATAGCAAAAGTAGAGAAAAGCGGATGCAAACAAAAAGATGCTTGCATCTAGACGAATAACATTGTATAATAGACAATGTTGGTCTTTGACTGCGATGAAGTGGAAGGTTGCTGACACACCCGGCCGCTTTGCCATGGCATGGTGTGGGGAAATTTCCATGGAGAAGGTCTATTTTAGAAATAGGCGAACGAAGGAGGGAAAATAATGGCAAAAGAAAAAATTCGTATCCGTTTAAAAGCTTACGATCACCGTATTCTTGATCAGTCAGCTGAGAAAATTGTAGAAACAGCTAAGCGTTCTGGGGCAACAGTTTCTGGTCCGATCCCATTACCAACTGAAAAAACTGTTTACACAATTCTTCGTGCTGTTCATAAGTACAAAGATTCTCGTGAGCAATTCGAAATGCGCACGCACAAACGTCTAATCGACATCGTGAGTCCTACTCCACAAACAGTAGATTCATTAATGCGTTTAGACTTACCATCTGGTGTAGATATCGAAATCAAACTATAATTTATATAACTTAAAAATGTAGGAGGTGTAACTCATGACCAAAGGAATCTTAGGAAGAAAGATCGGTATGACTCAAGTATTTGCTGAGAACGGTGAGTTAATCCCAGTAACAGTTATCGCTGCTAATCCAAACGTTGTTCTTCAAAAGAAAACAACTGAAACTGATGGCTACAATGCAATCCAGTTAGGATTTGAAGATAAACGTGAAAAGTTAACTAACAAACCTGAACAAGGCCACACTGCTAAAGCATCTACAACTCCTAAGCGCTTCATTCGCGAAATCCGCGATGCAGACGTGGACGGATTAGAGGTTGGTCAAGAGGTAAAAGTTGACGTATTCGCTACAGGTGAAATCGTTGATGTAACAGGAATTTCTAAAGGTAAAGGTTTCCAAGGTGTTATCAAACGCCACGGACAATCTCGCGGACCTATGTCTCATGGTTCTCGCTATCACCGTCGTCCAGGTTCAATGGGCCCAGTTGCTCCGAACCGTGTATTCAAAGGCAAAAAACTTGCTGGACGTATGGGTGGAGACCAAGTTACTATCCAAAACTTAGAAATCGTTCAAGTTGACACTGAGCGCAACTTATTACTAGTAAAAGGTAACGTTCCAGGTGCTAAGAAATCTCTTGTAGTTGTTCAAGGCGCTGTGAAGGTTAGCAAATAATTCACAATAGGAAGGAGGAATTCCAATGCCAAAAGTTACTGTATATAACCAAACTGGTTCACAGGTTGGTGAAATCGAATTAGCTGAAGCTATTTTCGGTATCGAACCAAATGAAGCTGTACTTTTCGAGGCTGTAATGATGCAACGTGCATCTTTACGTCAAGGTACACACAAAGTAAAAACTCGCTCTGAAGTTCGCGGTGGTGGTCGTAAACCATGGCGTCAAAAAGGAACTGGACGTGCTCGTCAAGGGTCTATCCGCTCTCCTCAATGGCGTGGTGGTGGTACGGTATTCGGACCTACACCAAGAAGCTATGCGTACAAACTTCCTAAGAAAGTTCGTCGTTTAGCAATCAAATCTGCATTAGCTACTAAAGTAGTTGAGAACAACATTGTAGTTCTTGAGGACCTAGTGTTAAATGCACCAAAAACAAAAGATATGCTAGCAGTACTTAAAGGATTAACTGTTGAGAAGAAAGCTCTTATCGTAACTGCTGATGCAAACGAATCTGTAGAGTTATCTGCTCGCAATATCCCTGGAGTAACAGTAATCACTGCTGATGGCGTAAACGTTTTAGACGTGCTTCATCATGATAAGCTAATCATGACAAAAGCGGCAGTGGAAAAAGTAGAGGAGGTGCTTGCATAATGAGAGATCCTCGTGATATCATTAAGCGCCCAGTTATCACTGAACGTTCTATGGAAATGATGGCTGAAAAAAAATACACGTTCGATGTGGACGTTAAATCTAATAAAACAGAAGTTAAAGATGCTCTTGAAGCGATCTTTGGTGTTAAAGTAGAAAAAGTGAACATCATGAACTACAAGCCGAAAGCAAAACGCGTTGGTCGTCACGCTGGTTTTACTAGCCGTCGTCGTAAAGCAATCGTTAAGCTAACTGCTGACAGCAAAGAAATCGAAATCTTCCAAGGCGTTTAATTCTTACTAAAGAAGGAGGGAAATTGAGATGGGAATCAAAAAGTATAATCCAACTACTAACGGTCGTCGTAATATGACTACGAATGATTTCGCTGAAATCACGACTGATAGACCCGAAAAGTCATTACTTGCTCCTTTAAGCAAGAAGGCTGGTCGTAATAACCAAGGTAAAATCACTGTACGTCATCAAGGTGGCGGACATAAGCGTCAATACCGTATCATCGACTTTAAGCGTAACAAAGATGGAATTCCAGGACGCGTTGCTACGATCGAATACGATCCAAACCGCTCTGCGAATATCGCATTAATTAACTACGTTGACGGTGAAAAACGTTACATTCTTGCTCCTAAATCTTTAGAAGTAGGTATGGAAGTTATGTCTGGCCCAGAAGCTGACATTAAAATCGGTAACGCATTACCATTAATCAACATTCCAGTAGGTACTGTTGTTCATAACATCGAGCTTAAGCCTGGTCGTGGCGGACAATTAGTTCGTTCTGCTGGTACATCTGCTCAAGTACTTGGTAAAGAAGGTAAATACGTACTTGTACGTTTAACTTCTGGTGAAGTACGTCTTGTATTATCTGCTTGTCGTGCTTCAATCGGTCAAGTAGGTAACGAACAACACGAACTTATCAAAATCGGTAAAGCAGGTCGCTCTCGCTGGTTAGGTAAACGCCCAACAGTTCGTGGTTCTGTAATGAACCCTGTTGATCACCCACACGGTGGTGGTGAAGGACGTTCTCCAATCGGACGTAAGTCTCCAATGTCTCCATGGGGTAAACCAACTCTTGGATTCAAGACTCGTAAGAAAAACAAAGCGTCTGACAAATTTATCGTTCGTCGTCGTAAAAAATAATGGGATTGTAGTACGGTTCATTTCTAGAACCGTACGCCAATCACGAAGGGAGGCACCAAAATGGCTCGTAGCTTAAAAAAAGGACCATTTGTCGATGATCACTTAATGAGCAAAATGGAAAAATTAGTTGCATCTGAGCAAAAACAAGTTGTTAAAACTTGGTCTCGCCGTTCAACAATCTTCCCTCAGTTCATCGGACACACAATCGCTGTATATGATGGTCGTAAACACGTACCTGTGTACATCACTGAGGATATGGTTGGCCATAAGTTAGGTGAATTCGCACCAACTCGTACGTACAAAGGTCACCTTGCTGACGATAAGAAAACTAGAAGATAATGAGAGGAGGCACTTCAATGCAAGCTAAAGCAGTAGCGAGAACAGTTCGTATTGCTCCTCGTAAAGTTCGTTTAGTAGTAGACTTAATCCGAGGTAAGCAAGTGGGTGAAGCGATTGCTATCCTTAACCACACACCAAAAACTGCTTCTCCAGTTGTAGAAAAAGTTTTAAAATCTGCAATCGCAAATGCAGAGCACAATTATGAGATGGACATTAACAACCTAGTTGTAGAAAAAGTTTTCGTTGACGAAGGTCCAACGTTAAAACGTTTCCGTCCACGTGCAATGGGTCGTGCAAGCCAAATTAACAAACGCACAAGCCACATCACAGTTGTGGTATCAGAAAAGAAGGAGGGATAATCGATGGGTCAAAAGGTTAATCCAATTGGTCTTCGTGTCGGCGTTATCCGTGACTGGGAATCTCGTTGGTTCGCTGAGAAAGATTACGCTACATTATTACATGAAGACATCAAAATCCGTGAGTACATTAATGTACGCTTAAAAGATTCTGCTGTTGCTAAAGTAGAAATCGAACGTGCAGCAAATCGTGTAAATGTTACAATTCACACTGCAAAACCTGGTATGGTAATTGGTAAAGGTGGTACTGAAGTTGAAGCACTTCGTAAAGCTCTTAACCAATTAACAGGCAAGCGTGTACACATCAACATTTTAGAAGTTAAGAGAGCTGATCTTAACGCTAAATTAGTAGGCGAAAACATCGCTCGTCAATTAGAAAACCGTGTATCATTCCGTCGTGCACAAAAGCAAGTTATTCAACGTGCTATGCGTGCAGGTGCTAAAGGTATTAAAACACAGGTTTCTGGTCGTCTTGGCGGAGCTGATATCGCTCGTGCAGAATCTTACAGTGAAGGAACTGTTCCACTTCATACACTTCGCGCTGATATTGACTATGCAGCAGTTGAAGCTGATACAACATACGGTAAATTAGGCGTAAAAGTATGGATCTACCGTGGAGAAGTCCTTCCTACAAAAAAGAAAGCTTCTGAGGAAGGAGGAAAATAATATGTTAATGCCAAAACGCGTAAAATATCGTAGAGAGCATCGTGGTAAAATGCGTGGTCGTGCTAAAGGCGGAACTGAAATTGCTTTCGGTGAATTCGGTTTACAAGCACAAGCTGCTTCATGGATTACAAACCGTCAAATCGAAGCTGCTCGTCGTGCAATGACTCGTTACATGAAACGTGGCGGTAAAGTATGGATTAAAATTTTCCCTTCTAAACCTTACACTGCAAAACCTCTAGAAGTACGTATGGGTTCCGGTAAAGGGGCACCAGAAGGCTGGGTAGCAGTAGTAAAACCTGGGAAAATTATGTTCGAAATCGCGGGTGTATCTGAAGAGGTAGCACGCGAAGCATTACGTCTTGCAGCTCACAAGTTACCTGTGAAATGTAAATTCGTAAAACGTGAAGAAAATGGTGGTGAATCTAATGAAAACTAATGATATTCGTGAATTAACCACTGCCGAAATCGAAACAAAAGTTAAAGCTTTAAAGGAAGAGTTGTTTAATCTTCGCTTCCAACTTGCTACAGGACAATTAGAGAATCCAACTCGCATTCGTGAAGTGCGTAAAGCAATTGCTCGTATGAAAACTGTAGTTCGTGAAAGAGAGATCGGAATTAATCGATAAATTGAGGGGAGGTTTGCATAGTGAGCGAACGTAACCAACGCAAAGTTTATACTGGTCGTGTAGTGTCTGACAAAATGGACAAAACGATTACAGTTTTAGTTGAAACTTACAAAACTCATTCCTTGTACGGAAAACGTGTTAAGTATTCTAAGAAGTACAAAGCCCATGATGAGCAAAACCAAGCGAAACTTGGCGATATCGTTAAAATCATGGAAACTCGCCCGCTTTCTGCTACTAAGCGTTTCCGTTTAGTTGAAATCGTTGAAGAAGCGGTTATTATCTAAATAGACGAATCGGAATTTTTAGTCCGAAGGGAGGTTTCATAACATGATCCAACAAGAATCTCGTTTGAAAGTTGCTGACAACTCTGGTGCACGTGAACTTTTAACAATTAAAGTATTAGGCGGCTCTGGTCGTAAATATGCTAACATTGGTGACATTATCGTTGCTACGGTAAAACAAGCAACACCAGGTGGCGTTGTTAAAAAAGGTGACGTTGTTAAAGCAGTAGTAGTACGTACGAAGAGCGGAGCTCGTCGTCCGGACGGTTCTTACATCAAATTTGATGAAAACGCAGCGGTTATCATTAAAGACGATAAGAGCCCACGTGGTACTCGTATCTTCGGACCAGTAGCTCGTGAATTACGTGATAGCAACTTCATGAAGATCGTTTCTTTAGCTCCAGAAGTTCTATAATTTAAGGTATTGCCTTGCTAAGGAGGTGCAGAATTAAGATGCATGTAAAAAAAGGTGATAAAGTACAGGTAATCACTGGTAAAGACAAAGGAAAACAAGGCGTTATCCTTGTGGCTTTCCCAAAGCAAAACCGTGTTATCGTTGAGGGTGTCAATATCGTTAAGAAGCACTCTAAGCCATCTCAATTAAATCCACAAGGTGGAATTATTACTAAAGAAGCACCTATTCACGTTTCTAACGTTATGATTTTAGATCCGAAAACAGGTGAACCTACTCGCGTAGGCTTCAAAGTAGAAGATGGTAAAAAAGTTCGTATTGCAAAAAAATCTGGTGAATTATTAGATAAATAATTTTCTTAAGAAAGGAGGTCACTTCATTGAATCGCCTTAAAGAGAAGTTCCAAAAGGAAATTACTCCTGCTCTAGTGAGCAAGTTTAACTATAAATCTGTAATGCAGGTACCAAAAATCGAAAAGATCGTAATCAACACTGGTGTTGGTGACGCGGTATCTAACTCAAAAGCGTTAGACAACGCAGTAGAAGAATTAACACAAATCACAGGTCAAAAACCTGTTGTAACTCGTGCTAAAAAATCAATCGCTGGTTTCCGTCTTCGTGAAGGTATGCCAATCGGTGCGAAAGTAACTTTACGCGGCGAGCAAATGTATGAGTTCTTCGACAAATTAGTATCAGTTTCTTTACCACGTGTACGTGATTTCCGTGGTGTTTCTAAGAAATCATTCGATGGTCGTGGAAACTATACATTAGGTGTTAAAGAGCAACTTATTTTCCCTGAGATTGATTATGATAAAGTAAGCAAAGTCCGCGGTATGGACATCGTAATCGTTACTACAGCGAAAACTGATGAAGAAGCTCGTGAACTGTTAACACAATTCGGTATGCCATTCCAAAAATAATGGAAGCCAACGCTAAGTAGAGGAGGCGAAAACGTGGCTAAAAAATCTATGATAGCGAAACAAAAGCGTACTCCTAAGTTTAAAGTACAAGAGTATACACGTTGCGAACGCTGCGGTCGTCCGCATTCTGTATACCGCAAATTTAAACTTTGCCGTATTTGTTTCCGTGAACTTGCATATAAAGGTCAAATTCCTGGTGTTAAAAAAGCTAGTTGGTAAAACCCACAAATGGGAAGGAGGTAAAACACATGGTGATGACAGATCCAATTGCAGACATGCTTACTCGCATCCGTAATGCGAACATGGTACGTCATGAGAAATTAGAGGTTCCTGCTTCTAAAATCAAAAAAGAGATCGCTGAACTTTTAAAACGTGAAGGTTTCATTCGTGATGTAGAATACATCGAGGATAACAAACAAGGTATCCTTCGTATTTTCCTGAAATATGGTGCAAACAATGAACGTGTAATCACTGGATTAAAACGTATCAGTAAACCTGGCTTACGCGTTTACGCTAAAGCTGACGAAGTACCACGTGTACTTAACGGATTAGGTATCGCTCTTGTTTCTACATCTAAGGGAGTAATGACAGACAAAGACGCTCGTCAATTACAAACTGGTGGAGAAGTAGTAGCATACGTTTGGTAATATATATTTAAAACGAACGGAGGTGTGACCACATGTCTCGTATTGGTAAAAAGATTCTTGAAATCCCTGCAGGTGTTACTATTACAGTTGCAGAAGACAATACTGTAACAGTAAAAGGCCCTAAAGGTGAATTAACTCGTACTTTCAATGCTGATATGCTTATCAAAATTGAAGAGAATACATTAACAGTTGAGCGTCCATCTGAACAGAAGGAACACCGTGCATTACACGGTACAACTCGTGCTTTAATCGGAAACATGGTTGAAGGTGTAACTGAAGGTTTCGCACGCGGACTTGAATTAGTCGGTGTTGGTTACCGTGCTCAAAAACAAGGTGATAAACTTGTATTAAGCGTAGGTTATTCTCATCCAGTAGAAATGACTCCGGAAGCAGGTCTTGAAGTTGAAGTACCTGCACCAACTAAGATCGTAATTAAAGGTATCGACAAGCAACGTGTTGGCGAATTCGCTGCTAACATCCGTGCTGTACGTGCTCCTGAGCCTTACAAAGGTAAAGGTATTCGTTACGAAGGCGAAGTTGTTCGTCGTAAAGAAGGTAAAACTGCTAAGTAAACCCGTTAGGTGAGAGAAAGGAGTGACAAGAATGATCACTAAAGCTGATAAAAATGCGACTCGTAAGAAAAGACATGCACGTGTACGTGCTAAACTTACTGGTACTGCAGAGCGTCCACGTTTAAACGTGTTCCGTTCTAACCAACATATTTACGCTCAAGTTATTGATGATGTGAATGGTGTAACGTTAGTAAGTGCATCTACTCTTGATAAAGACCTTGCTCTTAACGGTACTAGCAATATTGAAGCTGCTACGAAAGTTGGAGAATCAGTTGCTAAGCGTGCTGTAGAGAAAGGCGTTAAAGAAGTAGTATTTGATCGCGGTGGTTACTTATACCATGGCCGTGTTAAAGCTCTAGCTGAAGCTGCTCGTGAGGCTGGATTACAATTTTAATGGTCAAAGGAGGGAAAATTGATGCATCGCATTGACCCAAGTAAATTAGAACTTGAAGAACGTGTAGTTACGATAAATCGTGTCGCGAAAGTTGTTAAGGGTGGTCGTCGTTTCCGCTTTGCTGCACTAGTTGTAGTTGGCGATAAAAACGGTCATGTTGGATTCGGTACTGGTAAAGCACAAGAGGTACCAGACGCAATCCGTAAAGCTATCGAAGACGCTAAGAAAAACTTAATCGCTGTACCATTAGTTGGTACAACAATTCCACACACAATCAACGGTCATTTTGGCGCTGGTGAAGTATTCTTAAAACCTGCTGCTGAGGGTACTGGTGTTATTGCTGGTGGACCTGTTCGTGCGGTCCTTGAATTAGCTGGTGTACAAGATATTCTTTCGAAATCTCTTGGTTCTAACACACCAATCAACATGATTCGCGCTACTGTGAACGGATTAAGCGAACTTAAGCGCGCTGAAGATGTTGCAAAATTACGCGGTAAATCTGTAGAAGAGCTACTAGGTTAAGGAGGGAAAACAAATGGCGAAAAAGTTAGAAATTACCCTCACTCGTAGTGTAATTGGTCGTCCACAAGATCAACGTGCGACGGTAGAAGCTTTAGGTCTTAAAAAGTTGAATTCAACTGTAGTTAAGGAAGAAACTCCTGCTATTCTTGGTATGATCAACAAAGTTTCTCACCTTGTAACTGTAAAAGAAGCTTAAGGATAACTCATTAATATAAGGAGGTGCCTGGGAATGAAACTTCATGAATTAAAACCTGCAGAAGGTTCTCGTAAAGTACGTAACCGTGTCGGTCGTGGTATCGGTTCTGGTAACGGTAAAACTGCTGGTAAAGGTCATAAAGGACAAAACGCACGTTCTGGCGGCGGTGTTCGTCTTGGCTTCGAAGGTGGTCAAACTCCATTATTCCGTCGTTTACCAAAACGCGGCTTCACAAACATTAACCGTAAAGAGTTTGCTATTGTAAACTTATCAACGTTAAATCGTTTTGAAGATGGTACAGAAGTAACACCTGAATTATTGCTGGAAACTGGCGTTATCAGCAAGTTAAACGACGGTGTTAAAGTTCTTGCAAGCGGAGCAGTAGAGAAAAAACTAACTGTTAAAGCGCACAAGTTCTCTTCAAGTGCTAAAGAAGCAATTGAAGCAGCTGGCGGATCAGTTGAGGTGATCTAATGTTTCGTACAATCTCCAACTTTATGCGCGTTGCTGAGATAAGACGTAAAATATTATTCACTTTAGCGATGTTAATCGTATTCAGGATTGGCACGTTTATCCCCGTGCCATTTACAAATGGAGACGTACTGAAGGCACAAGATCAATTAAATGCTTTAGGTATTCTAAATACATTTGGCGGTGGAGCCTTGAAAAACTTCTCCATCTTTGCGATGGGAATCATGCCGTATATTACAGCATCCATCATCGTGCAATTATTGCAGATGGATGTTGTTCCTAAATTTTCGGAATGGTCGAAGCAAGGTGAAATGGGCCGTCGTAAATTAACGCAATTCACGCGTTACTTTACAATTGTTCTTGCGTTTATTCAGGGGTTTGGTATGTCAATCGGTTTTAACGGTATGGTAGGTGGACAATTAATTTTGAATCCAGGTTGGAGCACTTATTTATACATTGCTACGGTACTGACTGCTGGTACTGCATTTTTAATGTGGTTAGGTGAACAGATTACAGCTAAAGGTGTAGGTAATGGTATTTCCATCCTTATCTTTGGCGGTATTGCCGCAGCGATCCCAAGTGTTATATCTCAAGTGTATCAGCAACAGTTTCAAAATATCGGAGATCAATTGTTCATGAGTATCGTTAAAGTTGCATTGATTTTACTAGCTGTGCTAGCAGTTATTGTGGGTGTTATTTTCATTCAACAGGCTGTTAGAAAGATCCCAATTCAATATGCGAAGCGTGTAACAGGAGGAAATGGTGGTTATGCTGGAGCACAAAACACACATTTACCGCTTAAGGTAAATAGTGCTGGTGTTATTCCAGTAATTTTTGCTGTTTCATTCTTAATTACGCCTCCGACTATTGCACAGTTCTTCCCGAAACATGATGTATCGCAGTGGATTATTGCAAACTTTAACTATTCTCACCCAGTGGGAATGATCATATATGTTGCGCTCATTGTAGCCTTCACATATTTCTATGCATTTGTTCAGGTTAATCCAGAGCAAATGTCAGAGAATCTAAACAAGCAAGGTGGATATGTTCCAGGTATTCGTCCGGGTAAGAATACGGAACAATATCTAACAAAAATCTTGTATCGTTTGACCTTTGTAGGATCAATTTTCCTAGCAGCGATTGCAATCTTACCAGTTATCTTTACGAAATTGGGAAATCTTCCTCCATCTGCACAGATCGGTGGAACGAGTATGTTAATCGTTGTCGGCGTTGCTTTAGAAACAATGAAGCAGCTAGAAAGCCAACTGGTAAAACGCCATTACAAAGGGTTTATCAAGCAGTGAGTAAGTGGGAAGAATTGTCTTCCCTACATGCTCATGTACTCTGAGGGGGAACAAGGATGAACTTAATTTTAATGGGGCTTCCTGGTGCTGGTAAAGGTACACAAGCCGAACAGATTGTTGCCAAGTATAACATCCCTCACATTTCAACAGGAGACATGTTCCGTGCAGCTATGAAGGCTGAAACTGAAATGGGTCTACAAGCAAAATCTTTTATTGATAAAGGTGCACTTGTTCCAGATGAAGTTACAATCGGAATCGTTCGTGAACGTTTAAGTCAAGACGACTGCGTAAGAGGTTTCTTACTAGACGGTTTCCCACGAACTGTTGCACAAGCATCAGCTCTTGAAGAAATTATGAAAGATCTTGGCAAAAAAATCGACTATGTTTTAAACATTAATGTGGATTCAGGGTTGTTATTAAAACGCCTTACAGGCCGTCGCATTTGTAAAGAGTGCGGTGCGACTTACCACTTAGAATTCAATCCACCAGCAAAAGCTGATGTGTGCGATAAATGTGGTGGCGAATTATATCAACGCTCTGATGACAATGAAGAAACTGTAGCAAATCGTTTAGATGTAAATATTAAGCAAACAAAACCTTTGCTTGATTTCTACGAAGAGCTTGGTTACTTACAAAGCATTAATGGTGAGCAAGATATCAATAAAGTATTTGCTGATATCGATGTTCTCATCGGAGGCTTAGCGTAATGATAATCTGCAAAACTCCTCGCGAGATAGAAATCATGCGAGAAGCTGGCAGGATCGTTGCTTTGACTCATCAAGAGTTGAAACAGCACATTACTCCAGGAATTACAACGAAAGAGCTCGATCAAATAGCGGAAAAGACGATTCAAAAATATGGTGCTACGCCATCTTTTAAAGGATACAACGGATTTCCGGGGAGCATATGTGCTTCTGTAAATGAAGAGCTTGTACACGGAATTCCAGGGAAGCGCAAGCTCAAAGAGGGCGATATCATCAGTATCGATATTGGTGCGAAATACAATGGGTACCATGGAGATTCTGCATGGACGTATCCAGTTGGAAACATTTCTGAATCTGTTCAAAAGCTACTTGATGTCACAGAAAAATCGTTGTATCTTGGTCTAGAACAAGTAAAACCAGGCGAGAGATTATCAAATATCTCACATGCGGTTCAAACCCATGCTGAAGAGAATGGATTCTCGATCGTTAGGGAGTATGTTGGTCACGGAATCGGGCAAGACTTACATGAGGACCCTCAAATCCCGCACTATGGTCCACCAAATAGAGGCCCTAGACTAAAGCCGGGAATGGTCATCTGTGTTGAGCCGATGGTGAATCAAGGAAGACGATATGTAAAAACACTATCTGATGACTGGACAGTGGTAACGGTAGATGGTAAATGGTGTGCCCATTTTGAGCACACGATTGCTCTTACAGAAGCAGGATACGAAATCCTTACCACTTTATAAGTAGCTGGCTCTCCGGGATTTCAGAGCAGTGTAAAATGTTACTGATTTGAAGAAGGGAGAACTATTGAATGGCTAAAGATGATGTAATTGAAGTCGAAGGTACCGTTCTTGAAACGTTGCCAAATGCTATGTTCAAAGTAGAATTAGAGAATGGGCATGTCGTATTGGCTCACGTTTCTGGTAAAATCCGTATGAACTTCATTCGTATTTTACCAGGAGACAAAGTTACGGTAGAATTATCTCCGTACGATTTAAATCGTGGTCGTATTACGTACCGTTTTAAATAATATAGCACTCCGTAATCTTTAAGGAGGTTCGAGACATGAAAGTAAGACCGTCAGTTAAACCAATCTGCGAAAAATGTAAAGTTATTCGTAGACGTGGAAAAGTAATGGTTATTTGTGAAAACCCTAAACATAAACAAAAACAAGGTTAATCAGAAGGAGGTGCATTCGTAATGGCACGTATCGCAGGTGTAGATATTCCTCGAGACAAACGCGTTGTTATTTCTTTAACTTACGTATTCGGCATTGGTCGCACAACTGCTGAAAAAATTCTTGCTGAAGCAGGTATTTCTGAAGAAACACGAGTTCGTGATTTAACGGAAGACGAATTAGGACGTATCCGTGATATCATCGATCGTATTAAAGTTGAGGGAGACCTTCGTCGTGAAGTATCTCTTAACATCAAACGTCTAATGGAGATCGGTTCTTACCGTGGTCTTCGTCACCGTCGTGGTTTACCAGTTCGTGGTCAAAACTCTAAAAACAATGCTCGTACACGTAAAGGTCCACGTCGTACAGTAGCAAATAAAAAGAAATAATAAGTAAAGGAGGTTGAACTAACAATGGCACGTAAAACAAACACTCGTAAAAAACGTGTGAAAAAGAATATTGAAGCTGGTATAGCTCATATTCGTTCTACTTTCAACAACACAATCGTAACACTTACAGATACTCACGGTAACGCACTTTCTTGGTCTAGTGCTGGTGCACTTGGTTTCCGTGGATCTCGTAAATCTACTCCATTCGCTGCGCAAATGGCTGCTGAAACTGCTGCTAAAGCTGCAATGGAACACGGTTTAAAAACTTTAGAGGTTACTGTTAAAGGTCCTGGTGCTGGTCGTGAAGCTGCAATTCGTGCTCTTCAAGCTGCAGGTCTAGAAGTAACAGCAATTAGAGATGTTACTCCAGTTCCTCATAATGGATGTCGTCCACCAAAACGTCGTCGTGTGTAATTTTTCTGTATAGAATTTTCCCTTTTGTCTATAATGGATATGATGCATTATCGAGAAATTTCGTACAGAAACATCGCTTGTTGTGCACAATCGGGAACTGCCTAAGGGGGACTTTCGGTTAGACAGGGGTTATACCTTTGTTTAACCGGGGTTTCGACGTTTTGAAGGAGGGTTTAGTTAATGATTGAAATCGAAAAGCCGAAAATCGAAACGGTTGAACTTAACGAAGATGCTAAATATGGTAAATTCGTAATTGAACCGCTTGAGCGTGGATATGGTACTACTTTGGGTAACTCCTTACGTCGTATTCTTTTATCCTCACTCCCTGGTGCCGCTGTTACTGCTATCCAAATCGATGGCGTATTACATGAATTTTCAACAGTTGAGGGCGTAGTAGAAGACGTTACGACGATCATCTTAAACTTGAAAAAGTTAGCTCTTAAAATCTACTCTGAAGAAGAGAAGACGTTGGAAATTGATGTACAGGGCGAAGGTATTGTCACAGCTGCTGATATTACTCACGATAGTGATGTAGAAATCTTAAATCCAGATTTACACATTGCAACGTTAGCAAAAGATGCGCATTTCCGCGTGCGTTTAACTGCAAAGCGTGGCCGTGGGTATACGCCAGCTGATGCAAATAAAAGCGAAGATCAACCAATAGGAGTAATTCCTATTGATTCTATTTATACTCCAGTATCACGTGTGACTTACCAAGTGGAAAAGACACGTGTCGGACAAGTGGCTAATTATGATAAGCTTACGCTTGATGTATGGACGGATGGAAGCATCGGGCCAAAAGAAGCTATCTCTTTAGGTGCCAAAATCTTAACTGAGCATTTAAATATCTTTGTTGGTTTAACTGATGAAGCACAAAATGCTGAGATTATGGTCGAGAAGGAAGAAGATCAAAAAGAGAAAGTTCTTGAGATGACTATCGAAGAACTAGACCTTTCTGTTCGTTCTTATAATTGCCTAAAACGTGCAGGAATTAATACTGTACAAGAGCTTGCGAACAAAACAGAAGAAGATATGATGAAAGTTCGTAACTTAGGACGTAAATCCTTAGAAGAAGTTAAACATAAACTTGAGGAATTAGGTTTAGGTTTACGTAAAGACGACTGAGGATTTAAACCCATCAACAAAGGAGGGAACTACGAATGGCATACAGAAAATTAGGCCGTACAAGTGCGCAACGTAAAGCTATGTTACGTGATTTAGCTACTGATTTAATTATCAACGAGCGCATCCAAACGACAGAAACTCGTGCAAAAGAACTTCGTTCTGTAGTGGAAAAAATGATCACTTTAGGTAAACGCGGAGATCTTCATGCTCGTCGTCAAGCAGCAGCTTTCATTCGCAATGAAGTAGCTAACGCTGAGACTGGTCAAGATGCACTTCAAAAACTATTCGCTGATGTAGCTCCACGCTATGCTGAGCGCCAAGGCGGATACACTCGTATTGCAAAAATTGGTCCACGTCGCGGAGACGCAGCACCAATGGTAATTATCGAGTTAGTATAATGATAATTAAAAGGGCAGGACAGTTCTTTTCAAGAAACTGGTCATGGCCCTTTTTTTTAAATATAAAAATAGGCTAACTTGGCGAAGGAAAGGGTGCCTTCTATTGAAAAAAGAGAAACTTCGGATAGAAAATATATCATTTCAATATCCTGGGGCAGCCACTTATGCATTAAAAGATGTTTCATTTTCCTTATATGAGGGAGAATGGGTATCTATTATTGGACAAAACGGTTCAGGAAAGTCTACACTTGCAAAATTATTGAATGGTTTGTTTTTGCCAGAAGCAGGGACTATTACAGTAAATGATACAATGGTTTTATCAGAGGAAACGGTATGGGATGTTCGAAAACAAATTGGAATGGTATTTCAAAATCCAGATAATCAATTTGTTGGAACGACAGTGCAAGATGATGTTGTATTTGGCTTGGAGAATATCGGAATGCCAAGAGAACAAATGATTGAAAGATTAGAACAGGCCTTGCAACTTGTCCGTATGGAAGATTTTCTTAATGATGAGCCTCATTCCTTATCTGGTGGGCAAAAGCAGCGAGTGGCAATAGCAGGCGTTTTAGCACTTCAACCATCTATTTTAATATTAGATGAAGCAACGTCAATGTTAGACCCTCAAGGGAGACGTGAAGTAGTAGAAACGGTTAGACAACTTGTTACTCAAAAAGGTATTACCGTGTTATCAATTACGCACGATTTAGAAGAAGCGGCACAGTCAGATCGTGTCATTATTTTAAATAAGGGAGAAATATTAGAGGAAGGGACTCCAGAAAAAATTTTCAAATCCTCTCATATGCTCCAAGAAATTGGCTTAGATGTACCGTTTTCGGTGAAAATAGCAGAATTATTAAAAAGAAATGAAATTCTCTTGCAAAATACGCATCTTACAATGGAAAGCTTGGTGAACGAACTTTGGAGATTACATTCCAAAAAGTAGAACATCGTTATCAATATAAAACTCCATTTGAAAGACGCGCACTTTATGATGTAGACGTGTCGTTTCCAAGTGGGGGCTATTATGCCATTATCGGTCATACTGGTTCAGGAAAGTCGACGATGATTCAACATTTAAATGGTTTATTGCAGCCGACAAATGGTACAGTTCAAATTGGTGAACATTTGATTTCGGCAGGAAAGAAAGAAAAAAAGCTAAAGCCACTACGTAAGAAAGTAGGGGTTGTCTTTCAATTCCCAGAACATCAGTTGTTTGAAGAGACTGTGGAGAAAGATATTTGTTTCGGCCCTACTAATTTTGGAGTATCTGTAGACGAAGCAAGGCAAAAGGCTAGAAAGGCAATTGAACTTGTAGGGCTAGAACCAGAACTGTTAGCACGTTCTCCGTTCGAATTAAGTGGTGGACAAATGAGACGTGTTGCTATAGCGGGTGTACTGGCAATGGAACCTGAAGTGCTTGTATTAGATGAACCTACAGCAGGACTAGATCCAAAAGGGCAGAACGAACTTATGGAGATGTTTTATAAGTTGCACAAGGAGAAAGGTCTTACAGTCATCCTTGTAACGCATAATATGGAGGATGCTGCTCAGTATGCGGAGCAGATTGTAGTTATGTATAAAGGAACGGTCTTTTTGCAAGGAAGTGCAGAGGAAGTATTTTCACATGCTGATGAACTAGAGAAAATTGGTGTGGATCTTCCTATGTCATTAAAGTATAAACGTGCAATTGAAGAGAAGTTTGGTATTTCAATTCCAAAGGCTACCTTATCTTTAGAGGATCTTACTCATGAAGTTGTGCAGGTGTTACGAAAAGGTGGTCATGAATCATGCAGCAGTTGATTATTGGGAGATATATCCCGGGGAATTCACTTATTCATCAACTTGATCCACGTACGAAGCTGCTGATTGTCTTTTTATATGTATTTGTTGTTTTCTTAGCAAATAATGCGATTTCATATGGATTTTTATTTTTATATGCACTCATTGCTTTATTTTTTGCAAAAGTGCCGATTCGTTATGTACTTTCGGGCTTAAAACCAATTTTATGGATTTTTCTTTTTACATTTTTCCTGCATATTTTTACAAATAAAGAGGGGGATGTACTATTCCAGCTTGGTTGGTTTTCGATATATGAAAAAGGATTAGAGCAAGGGATATACATTTCTGTACGATTCTTCGTTATTATTTTAATGACGACATTATTAACGTTAACGACGACACCTATTGAAATTACAGATGGTTTGGAGACGTTATTAAAGCCGTTGAAGCGTATAAAGGTTCCTGTTCATGAAATCGCATTAATGATGTCAATTTCTCTTCGTTTTATCCCGACATTAATGGATGAAACGAGTAAAATAATGAAAGCACAAGCGTCACGTGGTATTGATTTTGCCGGGGGACCGATAAAAGATAGAATAAAAGCTATTATTTCACTGCTCGTTCCTCTGTTTATCAGTGCTTTTAAGCGTGCAGAGGACTTAGCCATTGCGATGGAAGCTCGTGGATATCAAAGTGGTGAAGGACGTACTAAATTTAGGCAACTACGCTGGAAAACAAGCGATACAGTAACGATTGTCAGCTTATTTTGTTTAGCTTGTATTTTGGCATGGGTGCGATCGTAATGGAGAATAGAGAAATGGATAGAATAAAATGTACGGTTGCATATGATGGCATGCATTTTTGTGGTTATCAAATTCAGCCGAACCATCGTACTGTTCAACAGGAGATAGAAAAAGCATTGCAGAAATTGCATAAGGGAGAACTTGTTCGTGTTCAGGCATCTGGTAGAACAGATTCTACAGTTCATGCAAAAGGACAAGTAATACACTTTGATACTCCTTTGTCTCTTGAAGAATGGCAATGGATTAATGCTTTAAACACAATGTTGCCAGATGATATTGTTATTAGGCAAGTAGAGAAAAAAACAGAAGAATTTCATGCACGTTACGGTGTTGAGAAAAAAGAATATCGTTATCGTGTATTATTATCAAAGACTGCGGATGTATTCCGTAGAAATTACGTATATCAATATCCATACCCGCTCGAAATCAACTCTATAAGAAAAGCAATTCCTTATTTTATTGGAACACATGATTTCACTTCTTTTTGTTCGGCAAAAACTGACAAAAAAGATAAAGTGCGAACAATTTATGAAATCGAGTTAATTGAACAAAATGATGAAATAATTTTTCGTTTTGTAGGTAATGGATTTTTATATAATATGGTCAGAATTATTGTTGGTACGTTACTTAGCGTAGGGCAAGGAAAGCTTGATCCTGATAGCATTCCAGAGATTTTAGCGAAACAAAATCGTCAGTTTGCTGGAAAGATGGCTCCAGGTCATGGGCTTTACTTATGGGAGGTAAACTATAACAACTAATCCTGGTGTAACATTTGCTTGACATTAGAAACTCAAAAGTATATCATAACATATGGTATTGTTTCTAAAACCACGATTAGCCCCGGAAGGAAATCGTGTTTAAGATAAACAATAGATTTTTTCTATGGAAAAGATAACGAGGAGGGAAACACATGCGTACGACTTTTATGGCAAAAGCTAACGAAGTTGAGCGTAAATGGTATGTGGTTGATGCTGAAGGTCAAACTTTAGGTCGCCTTGCTAGTGAAGTAGCATCCATTTTACGTGGTAAAAACAAACCTACATTTACACCACACGTTGACACGGGTGATCATGTAATTATTATTAACGCTGAGAAAATTCATTTAACAGGTAATAAATTAAACGATAAAATTTACTACCGTCACACTAACCACCCAGGTGGACTTAAGCAAAGAACAGCTCTTGAAATGCGTACAAACTACCCTGTACAAATGTTAGAGCTTGCAATTAAAGGCATGCTTCCAAAAGGACGCTTAGGCCGTCAAGTTTCTAAGAAACTTAACGTGTATGCTGGAGCAGAGCATCCACACCAAGCACAAAAACCAGAAGTTTACGAACTTCGCGGATAATTAATTAAAGGAGGGCTTACTTTGGCACAGGTTCAATACTATGGCACTGGACGTCGTAAGAGTTCAGTAGCGCGCGTACGCCTAGTTCCAGGCGAAGGACGCGTTATCATTAACGGTCGTGATTTTGAAAACTATATCCCATTTGCTGCATTACGTGAAGTAGTGAAACAACCTCTAGTTGCAACAGAAACTTTAGGTAACTACGATGTACTTGTAAACGTAAATGGTGGTGGATACACTGGTCAAGCTGGTGCTATTCGTCACGGTATTTCTCGCGCTTTATTAAAAGCTGATCCAGAATACCGTCTAACATTAAAACGTGCAGGTCTATTAACTCGTGACGCACGTATGAAAGAGCGTAAAAAATACGGTCTTAAAGGCGCACGTCGTGCACCTCAGTTCTCAAAACGTTAATTTTTGCGAACTACAAACCCCAACCATTTTGGTTGGGGTTTTTTTATGTTTCATTCCTCTTTTGCAATTTTTATAGCTTGGAATATTTTAGTGCTCCCGCCACGCGTATGCTTCTTCTTTAGAAGTTTAGACTAATACGTATTAGGGAGGTTTATATGTACTATGAATGTCATTGTCAGCTTACAAGAAAAACAAAAAGAAAAGCAGTTAAAATACGAGCGGAAGATGTTGCGGGAATTATCATTAAAAACATTGCGTTCAAATATTCGTGATGCCTTTCAAATGCAAGAGCTTCATCGTCAGTATGAAGATTACTGTATTGAATTAGGGATAGAATCGTATTTATTAGGAGCGAGATACAGTAAATTTGGTTATTATGGTGAATCGTTTTTTGATGTGAAATATAGAGCTTTAGAAGAAGAACAACAATTAACTGAAACGCTATTTCAATTTTTAACGAGTATGACTATGCGAGAAATAAAGTTGAAAGATGAGGAGTTACTTTTTGAATCTTGTCAGCAGTTTATAGGATTGTGGTGGCAAGAAGGGTATGAAAAAGGTGAAAGAAGATATCGATTAAAGCTTCATTAAGACAAGCATAAACTTTCCTCTTGTCCCATATAAGTAATTAGAGGGACTAGCTGGAGGAGGAAAGGTATGAAGAGAATTCGAATTATCTCTTTTGCACTCGCTGCGGTTGTATTGTTTTTTTTAGTCAAGCAAGAATTTCAAATTACAAAATCGTGGCGAGCTTGGAATTTACCCTTATCAGGGAAAGTAATTGTATTAGATGCTGGGCATGGTGGACCAGATGGAGGGGCTGTTGGTGGAAAGGATATTATAGAAAAGGATATTACGCTTGAAATTACAAAAAAGGTACAAGACTATTTACAAGAACAAGGTGCACTAGTTATTTTAACGCGTGAGGGAGATTATGATTTAGCTAACAAAGATACAAAGTCATATAGTAGACGTAAAGCAGAGGATTTAAAAAAACGTGTAGAAATCATCAATAAACCTGATGTAGACTTTTTTGCAAGTATTCATTTAAATGCTTTAACTAGTAGTGGATCGAAAGGCGCACAAACGTTCTATTACCGCTCTTCGATTGAAAATGAACGTGCTGCAAAATTTATACAGGCTGAATTGAGAACAAGTTTAGAGAACACGAATCGTTCTGCTAAGACAATTTCGCATGTATATTTATTAAAGTATTCTAAAACACCAGGTGCTTTAATTGAAGCTGGCTTTTTATCGAATGTGAACGAAAGGTATATGTTAAATTCGGAGAAATATCAGCAAAAGGTAGCAGCTGCAATATACCGTGGTATATTACGTTATTTCACGGAAAAAGGAAATCCTCCAGAATAAGGAGGATTTTTTTGAGCTTCTCTCGTTAACGAAGTTTTCGGAAAATATGTTATACTGGAAATGTAAACGCATTTATTTCAAGGATAAGCAGAGATAAATTCAATTAACATTACGTTATTTTTCATACAGGGGGCTGGGCTAATTATGGTAACGAAAGAGCAAGTGGTTGAAGCGTTAGAAGGGATTGTAGATCCGTTTTTACATAAAACATTAAAAGAAACAAGTGCAATTAAAGAGGTAACAGTCAAGCCAGAGAAGGAACATGTGAGTGTCAAAATTGCAATCGTAAAAACCGGTACAGCGGAACAAATGCAGTTGCAGTCTGGAATTGTAAAGTTAGTAAAAGAACTTGGGGCAGCAACAGTTGGACTTCGTTTTGCAGAATTTACAGAAGAGGAATTAGCTCAGTTTGCACCGGAACAAGAAGAAGAGCAAAGTGAATCTTTATTGTCACCTAATTCAAAAACAACATTCTTAGCAGTAGCGAGTGGAAAAGGTGGCGTGGGAAAATCAACTGTTTCCGTTAACCTTGCAGTTGCTTTAGCTCGTTTAGGAAAAAAAGTTGGTATTATTGATGCGGACATTTACGGTTTTAGTGTGCCAGACATGATGGGGATAGAAAAACGTCCTATCGTAAGAGGTGACAAGATAATTCCGGTGGAACGTTTAGGTGTAAAGGTAATCTCGATGGGCTTCTTTGTAGAGGATAATGCACCAGTTATTTGGAGAGGACCTATGCTTGGGAAAATGTTAAACCACTTCTTCACAGAAGTAGAATGGGGCGATTTAGATTATTTAGTACTAGATTTGCCACCAGGCACAGGTGATGTTGCGTTAGATGTGCACTCAATGTTGCCATCTTGCAAAGAGATTATTGTAACGACGCCTCATCCAACAGCTGCGTTTGTAGCAGCGCGTGCTGGAGCGATGGCATTGCGCACTGAACATAGTATTCTTGGTGTTGTTGAGAATATGGCATATTTTGAAAGTAAGGTAACTGGTGAGAAAGAATATGTATTTGGAAAAGGCGGAGGAGATAAGTTAGCTACCGAATTACAAACGAATGTTCTTGGTCGTATTCCACTGCAACAACCCGATTGGAATAAAGAAGACTTTGCTCCTTCAGTATATGAAGATACACATACAACGGGCATTATTTATAGTAAAATAGCTGAAACAGTAATTGATAAAACAGCTGTTACACAAAAATAAAGTGAAACTTTAATCAGTGGGGTTCACCTGTTACTGACAACAATAAGGCTTTTGTTGCTAGTAAACCTTTCGCTTAATTAGAGGGGTCCATTTTGTCTGTTAATAGCAAGATAAAGTAATAACGAGTGAACAATATATAAATTGTCCACTCGTTATTATAGTTATTATTTTTTACTGTTCTTCCTTCTTGTCGCCTTGAGAACCACTGTCACCGCCTGCTTCTTTCTTACCAGATCCGCCTTTTTCAGCTTTTTGCACACCTTTACTAATGATATCAATCATCTTGGCTTGGAAGAGTGGACTTTCAGCAGTTTCTGTTAGTACTTGTTGTAGATATTGACGGTATTCTTTACTCTTCATTGTTTGTAACATCATTTTTTCTACTTCAGGATTTTTCATAATTTCTATAACGCCTGCTTGGTATTCAGGGTCTTTTAATAAGGTTTTCATTAATTGAGTTTGTTCTTTCCCCATACTTTTAGCAAATTTTGATGAGAACTCAGGATCTTTAAAGAGCTTTTCCCAGAATTGTTGCCCTTTATCGGATACCATGGCATCTTCAATCGTTTTCTTTACTACTGTTTCATCTAGTATGAGTGCTTGTTTCATTTTTTCATCAGTTAATACATCTTGAATAGCTTTCTTACCTTGATCTGTTTTTAAAATATCAACAATCATTTTCTTTGTTTGATCGTAATCTAGTTCGGATTTCGTTTCTTTTCCTTGTGCGCATGCTGCAAGTGCGATAAGTAGAAAAGAAGAAACGAAAATGAATAGCATCCGTTTCATAAGTTGGAACTCCTTTCAGCACAGTTCTCTCTTTTTAATATAAATATCTTTAAGGAATTTATACATGAACATGGCTAGCTTTTTGAAATTGTCATTGATACAATTTAATTAGAAATATAAGGATAATGGGGGATGTGTTGTGAATAGCCGCAAGTGGGTACGACTATTTTTAACGACGTTGTTTCTTGGTGGGATTAGCACAGTTATTATTGGTTTTGTTTTGGAGTGGGACAAGTACAATAAATTTTTTCAAAATTTCGACGGTAAGGAGATTTTAGCAGTATCTTTCTGGCTGATGGGTGTAGGATTTATTTTTAGTGTTATAAGTCAAATGGGATTCTTTGCATATTTAACAATCCACCGTTTTGGACTAGGGATGTTTCGCTCATCTTCTTTATGGAATGCAGTCCAGCTCTTCTTTATTGCATTCGTATTATTTGATTTTGTGTATTTAAGATCTGTACTTATTGCAAATGGGGAAGTCTCGTTAGGGAATAATATACTTGTTGCTGGAATGTTATTTGTGTTTGGAGCAATTGTTGCTTATGTAAAAAGTAAAGAAACAAATAAAAAAGCATTTGTGCCAGCTCTGTTCTTTATGGTTGTTGTAACGATCCTTGAATGGGTACCCGCGCTTCGGATTAATGATACAGATTGGTTATATTTAATGGTTATACCGCTATTGTTATGTAATGCATATCAATTACTTGTATTACATCGTTTAATCGGAAAAACAAGTAAATCAGCTTAATAGAGAGGTTTTATACAACAGCAGTTATAATGTTGTAAATGGTATGATTAAAAAAGCTCTACCACCTTCTTGAAAGGTAGTAGAGCTTTTTATGCGTGAAGAGTAGTAGGGAAGAAGCTACTTCACATCTTCACTTTTCGTACTTGTGTTGGAAATAAGTTGTGAAACGGATATTTGCTCATATCCATCACTTTTTATTTTTTGCAGGAGCAGCGGTAAAGCTCTATTTGTTTGAAGGGCAGAATCGGATGCGTGTAATAACACGATATCTCCACCTTTCAAATTATTAGAGACAGTGGAAACGATGTTATTTACACCTGGGTTTTTCCAATCGTTTGAATTATTACTCCAATGCACGACGGTGTATCCAAGTGATTCTGCGATTTTAAGGGTTGCTTTGTTAAATTCGCCACTAGGTGGACGTAACAGCTTGACTTGTTTTACACCAAGTTTCGTAAAAACATCTTGTGCTCGTAAAAGGTCTCGTCTTATTTCATTTGTCTCTAGAGAAGTATAGGATGTGTAATTGTACCCCATACTACCGATTTCGTGTCCATCTTTCATGATTCGCTCTACAATATCGGGGTGTCTTTCGGCCCATGCAGCAGAAAGGAAGAAGGTTGCATTCTTAATTTCTTTTTCTTTAAGAGTATCTAGGATTGGAATTGCTTTTTTGTCTCCCCAACTAATATCAAACGTAAATGCAACTTGCTTTTTAGCGGTGTCTCCTTTGTAAATTACTTTAGGGCCTGTAGCAGTTGAAAAAGCAGATTCATGTGAATATGTTTTTAAAAAGAGTAGCCATGCTGTAAATAAGGACAGTATCACTATTAAGCTAATGTGTTTAAAATTTCTCTTACTCGTAATAAAAAAGAAAAACATAATATTACGCCCCTTTGTCCAATCCTTTTCAGTTACATATATGCTGGAAATATAAAAAAGAGAACAAAGGATTAATATCGTAAGTAGTGGATATAATGGATGATAGGATTGTGATAATTGAAAATGAGCGGAACGTTTATTGTTGCGTAAGGAATTATTGAGGTGATTGTTTGCTTGGGCTGATGTTGACAAAAGAAGAGAGAAAAGAAATGGAATACATATTGAAGAGAGAATTAGAGGAACTTTTATTTGATTTTGAAGATGAGCGTATTCATGAAGTTGTAAAAAAAGCTATGGAAGAAAGATATAAAATCATTTTCTGTTTATTCCGGAGAGTAGCTAACACAGAAGAATGTATTCGTTATGTAAGAAAAAGAATTTTTTATTAAAAAGTGTTGACGTTAATAGTTTGTATATGTTAAATTAATAACCGTCGCTGATGCGGAAACGCAGAAAACGACAAAAAGAAATTGAAAAACTTAGTTGACATTAACTAACGAAGATGTTAACATAAGGAAGTCGCAAATGAGCGACCAAGTAGTTCTTTGAAAACTGAACGAAACAAACAACGTGAAACGTCAATTTTTATTTTAGATGCTAGACAAACTAACTTTATTGGAGAGTTTGATCCTGGCTCAGGATGAACGCTGGCGGCGTGCCTAATACATGCAAGTCGAGCGAATGGATTAAGAGCTTGCTCTTATGAAGTTAGCGGCGGACGGGTGAGTAACACGTGGGTAACCTGCCCATAAGACTGGGATAACTCCGGGAAACCGGGGCTAATACCGGATAACATTTTGAACCGCATGGTTCGAAATTGAAAGGCGGCTTCGGC
>NZ_JBBORJ010000001.1:4070000-4160000 GCF_038004545.1 Bacillus sp. FSL R5-0585 | reverse complement strand
AACAGCCCAGACCGCCAGCTAAGGTCCCAAAGTGTGTATTAAGTGGAAAAGGATGTGGAGTTGCTTAGACAACTAGGATGTTGGCTTAGAAGCAGCCACCATTTAAAGAGTGCGTAATAGCTCACTAGTCGAGTGACTCTGCGCCGAAAATGTACCGGGGCTAAATACACCACCGAAGCTGCGGATTGATACCAATGGTATCAGTGGTAGGGGAGCGTTCTAAGGACAGTGAAGTCAGACCGGAAGGACTGGTGGAGTGCTTAGAAGTGAGAATGCCGGTATGAGTAGCGAAAGACGGGTGAGAATCCCGTCCACCGAATGCCTAAGGTTTCCTGAGGAAGGCTCGTCCGCTCAGGGTTAGTCAGGACCTAAGCCGAGGCCGACAGGCGTAGGCGATGGACAACAGGTTGATATTCCTGTACCACCTCTTTATCGTTTGAGCAATGGAGGGACGCAGAAGGATAGAAGAAGCGTGCGATTGGTTGTGCACGTCCAAGCAGTTAGGCTGATAAGTAGGCAAATCCGCTTATCGTGAAGGCTGAGCTGTGATGGGGAAGCTCCTTATGGAGCGAAGTCTTTGATTCCCCGCTGCCAAGAAAAGCTTCTAGCGAGATAAAAGGTGCCTGTACCGCAAACCGACACAGGTAGGCGAGGAGAGAATCCTAAGGTGTGCGAGAGAACTCTGGTTAAGGAACTCGGCAAAATGACCCCGTAACTTCGGGAGAAGGGGTGCTTTCTTAACGGAAAGCCGCAGTGAATAGGCCCAAGCGACTGTTTAGCAAAAACACAGCTCTCTGCGAAGCCGTAAGGCGAAGTATAGGGGGTGACACCTGCCCGGTGCTGGAAGGTTAAGGAGAGGGGTTAGCGTAAGCGAAGCTCTGAACTGAAGCCCCAGTAAACGGCGGCCGTAACTATAACGGTCCTAAGGTAGCGAAATTCCTTGTCGGGTAAGTTCCGACCCGCACGAAAGGTGTAACGATTTGGGCACTGTCTCAACCAGAGACTCGGTGAAATTATAGTACCTGTGAAGATGCAGGTTACCCGCGACAGGACGGAAAGACCCCGTGGAGCTTTACTGTAGCCTGATATTGAATTTTGGTACAGTTTGTACAGGATAGGCGGGAGCCATTGAAACCGGAGCGCTAGCTTCGGTGGAGGCGCTGGTGGGATACCGCCCTGACTGTATTGAAATTCTAACCTACGGGTCTTATCGACCCGGGAGACAGTGTCAGGTGGGCAGTTTGACTGGGGCGGTCGCCTCCTAAAGTGTAACGGAGGCGCCCAAAGGTTCCCTCAGAATGGTTGGAAATCATTCGTAGAGTGCAAAGGCATAAGGGAGCTTGACTGCGAGACCTACAAGTCGAGCAGGGACGAAAGTCGGGCTTAGTGATCCGGTGGTTCCGCATGGAAGGGCCATCGCTCAACGGATAAAAGCTACCCCGGGGATAACAGGCTTATCTCCCCCAAGAGTCCACATCGACGGGGAGGTTTGGCACCTCGATGTCGGCTCATCGCATCCTGGGGCTGTAGTCGGTCCCAAGGGTTGGGCTGTTCGCCCATTAAAGCGGTACGCGAGCTGGGTTCAGAACGTCGTGAGACAGTTCGGTCCCTATCCGTCGTGGGCGTAGGAAATTTGAGAGGAGCTGTCCTTAGTACGAGAGGACCGGGATGGACGCACCGCTGGTGTACCAGTTGTTCTGCCAAGGGCATAGCTGGGTAGCTATGTGCGGAAGGGATAAGTGCTGAAAGCATCTAAGCATGAAGCCCCCCTCAAGATGAGATTTCCCATAGCGTAAGCTAGTAAGATCCCTGAAAGATGATCAGGTTGATAGGTTCGAGGTGGAAGCATGGTGACATGTGGAGCTGACGAATACTAATAGATCGAGGACTTAACCATATAATATGTAGCGATGTTATCTAGTTTTGAAGGAATATATATTAAAATTTCTTCTTGACATTTCGAAAGAAATGTTTATAATGATAAAAGTCTGGTAATGATGGCAGAGAGGTCACACCCGTTCCCATACCGAACACGGAAGTTAAGCTCTCTAGCGCCGATGGTAGTTGGGACCTTGTCCCTGTGAGAGTAGGACGTTGCCAGGCTAATATTATTCCGCAGTAGCTCAGTGGTAGAGCTATCGGCTGTTAACCGATCGGTCGTAGGTTCGAGTCCTACCTGCGGAGCCATTATGCTTCCATAGCTCAGCTGGTAGAGCACTTCCATGGTAAGGAAGAGGTCACCGGTTCAAGCCCGGTTGGAAGCTTGGGAATAGGTTTAAAACTTTTTTGGCCCGTTGGTCAAGTGGTTAAGACACCGCCCTTTCACGGCGGTAACACGGGTTCGAATCCCGTACGGGTCACCACTTTTGGAGGATTAGCTCAGCTGGGAGAGCACCTGCCTTACAAGCAGGGGGTCGGCGGTTCGATCCCGTCATCCTCCACCATATATATTTAAAATGTCGGAGGGGTAGCGAAGTGGCTAAACGCGGCGGACTGTAAATCCGCTCCTTCGGGTTCGGCAGTTCGAATCTGCCCCCCTCCACCATTTTCTTTAAAATAACCTGAGAGGGTTTATTTTTTTGAAAAGATAACCATACTAGTAAATATTAATGGGCTATAGCCAAGCGGTAAGGCAACGGACTTTGACTCCGTCATGCGCTGGTTCGAATCCAGCTAGCCCAGCCATTTACGAGCCATTAGCTCAGTTGGTAGAGCATCTGACTTTTAATCAGAGGGTCGAAGGTTCGAGTCCTTCATGGCTCATCATTTTTGCGGAAGTAGTTCAGTGGTAGAATACAACCTTGCCAAGGTTGGGGTCGCGGGTTCGAATCCCGTCTTCCGCTTAATTAATAAGGGGCCTTAGCTCAGCTGGGAGAGCGCCTGCCTTGCACGCAGGAGGTCAGCGGTTCGATCCCGCTAGGCTCCATCTAAATAAAAAAGCTTACATCATACGATGTAAGCTTTTTTTGTGTTTAAAAAGACAACTTTTATACTTGTCGTTTAAAATGAAGAAAACGTAAAAATAAGGGATGGGGAGATAATTGTGAAAGTTGTTATTGCATCTGATTCATATAAAGAAAGCCTAAAAGCTATAGAAGTATGTGGAGCTATTGAAAGAGGTTTTAGAGCGATTTTTCCTAATGCAGAGTATGTGAAAATACCAATTGGAGATGGAGGAGAAGGGACGGTTGAATCACTTGTTGATGCTACAGGGGGGAGAATTATATCAATTAGTGTGACAGGACCGCTTAGAGAAGGTATACAAGCTTTTTATGGCATTTCTAAAGATAAAAAGACAGCGTTTATTGAAATGGCAGCAGCATCAGGATTACAGCACGTTCCAGTTGAAAAGCGCAACCCTCTTATTACAACGACAAAAGGAACAGGAGAACTTATATTACATGCGCTAGATCAAGGAGTGGAGTACATAATTTTAGGACTTGGAGGAAGTGCTACAAATGATGGCGGGGCAGGTATGTTAGCGGCTTTAGGAGTAAGGTTTATAAATGGCAAGGGTGAAGTAATAGATCCATCTGGAGGCACATTACACTCGATTGTTACTATTGATTTTTCACGAATGGACCCACGCTTAAAGGGGGTAAAGATAGAAGCGGCATGTGATGTGGATAATCCATTAGTCGGAATGCAGGGAGCATCTTTCGTATTTGGGAGACAAAAGGGTGCAAATATAGAGATGATGAAAGAGCTAGATGAAAATTTACAACATTATGCGAATATGCTTAAACGATATGTATCTTTTGATGTATCTGAAATACCTGGTGCAGGGGCAGCGGGAGGAATGGGAGCGGCTGTTATTTCAGTGTTAAAGGGAGACTTGCGTAGGGGCATTGAAATTGTATTAGATTATACAAATTTCGATAAACATATAGAAGATGCAAATCTTATTATAACTGGTGAAGGTAGAATAGATAAACAAACTGCATATGGAAAGGCTCCTGTGGGTGTTGCGGGGCGTGCAAAACGTTTTTCTGTGCCTGTAATTGCTATTGGAGGGTCTGTATCATCTGATTATTCAACTGTGTACGAGAAAGGAATAGATGCGGTATTTAGTATTACAACGAGACCGATGACACTAGAAGAAGCATATAAAGTAGCAGAAGAAAATATTGAAATGACAACGAAGAATATTGCAACAGTATGGAAAATAGCATCAGAAAAACACTTCTAAATATAGGAGTGTTTTATTATTATTATTATTTAATAATAGTGATTGCGATTGTTTCATTAAGTTAACTTTATACATAGAATAGTCTTAAAATTTGGTTTTCAACGTGAATATAAGTGAATAAATTGTATATCCATACAGAAAAATGTCGAGTTGAGTCAGACTATATAAAAGATTTAAAATATTTAGTGAAGGCATAAAAGGGGGATACTATCTATGAAAAAAGAAATCTCAGTTATTGGAGTTCCAATGGATTTAGGACAGATGCGTCGTGGAGTTGATATGGGACCGAGCGCGATCCGTTATGCAGGGGTAATTGAAAGAATTGAAGAAATTGGATATGACGTTAAAGATATGGGAGATATATGTATAGAGAGAGAAAAAGAGATAGATGAAAATACAAAATTAAGAAACCTTACACAAGTTGCAACTGTATGTAATGAATTAGCAAGTAAGGTGGATCATATTATAGAAGAAGGTCGTTTTCCACTTGTATTAGGTGGTGACCATAGTATTGCTATCGGTACATTAGCTGGTGTAGCAAAACATTATAAAAACTTAGGCGTCATTTGGTATGATGCGCACGGTGATTTAAATACAGAGGAAACTTCACCATCTGGAAATATTCATGGTATGTCACTTGCAGCAAGTTTAGGTTATGGACATTCTTCACTTGTAGATTTATACGGAGCATATCCAAAGGTGAAAAAAGAGAATGTCGTAATTATCGGTGCGCGTGCATTGGATGAAGGAGAAAAAGATTTCATTCGCAATGAAGGTATTAAAGTATTCTCAATGCATGAAATTGATCGTATGGGGATGACGGCTGTGATGGAAGAAACAATCGCATATTTATCTCATACCGATGGTGTACACTTATCATTAGATTTAGATGGTCTTGATCCTCATGATGCACCAGGTGTTGGAACACCTGTAATTGGTGGTCTATCTTATCGTGAAAGTCATTTGGCGATGGAAATGTTAGCAGAAGCTGATATTATCACATCTGCTGAATTTGTTGAGGTAAATACGATTTTAGATGAGAGAAATAGAACGGCAACAACAGCAGTTGCTTTAATGGGTTCTTTATTCGGTGAAAAACTAAAATAAATGTAAGAAAAGCAACTGAGAAGTTGCTTTTTTTATTTGAAAATAAGCGTATAATAATGATTTATATTATACTGTACAATAAAAATGTTTGACATCTTACCAATTTGAGCTAAAGGGGGTTGTTTGTAATTGTCGTTTGTTTCATGTATGGTATAATTAACTAGTTGTTGGAAATACATACAGATAGAGCATAAAAACAATATTTCAATATATGGATAGAATTGCTCGTAAGTAGGAGGAAGGGATAGCATGCCTTTTGAAGATACGACCATTTTGAAATATCTTAGTACGGCATTAGATATTGCCATTGTATGGTTTATTATATATAAGCTAATTCTTATAATCCGAGGGACGAAAGCTGTTCAACTTTTAAAAGGGATTACAGTTATTATCGTCGTTAAGATGATCAGTATTTTCCTTGAATTGCGTACGCTATCTTGGCTGACTGAACAAGTATTAACGTGGGGATTTTTAGCCGTTATTATTATCTTTCAGCCAGAATTGCGAAGAGCACTTGAGCAGCTAGGGCGCGGGAGTTTATTTTCGCGTGTTGGAACGCATGAGGATGATGAACCTGAAATGGTTGCAACAGCGATAGCAAAAGCAACCGAATATATGGGGAAACGTAGAATTGGTGCATTAATTACTTTGTCAAAAGAGACCGGTATGGGTGATTATGTGGAAACGGGTATTCCGCTTAATGCAAACGTATCATCGGAATTACTTATTAATATTTTTATTCCAAATACACCTCTTCATGACGGAGCGGTAATTATGCAAGGAAGTACAATTAAAGCAGCAGCATGCTATCTTCCATTATCAGAAAGTCCGTTTATTTCTAAAGAATTAGGAACTAGACATCGTGCTGCAATGGGAGTTAGTGAAGTTACTGATAGTATTACAGTAGTTGTGTCTGAAGAAACTGGTCAAATTTCTTTAACGAAAAATGGTAAGTTGCATCGTGATTTGAAGACAGAACAGCTGAAAGATATGTTATTAGCTGAATTTAGTGGAAACGAAAAAACGACTTCTTCGTCTTTATGGAATTGGAGGAGAAAGCGTCATGGATAAGTTAATGGAGAATCATTGGTTTTTAAAAGGGATCTCATTACTATTGGCGTGTATGCTTTTTATGTCAGCGACGTTAACTGAAAAAAATACGACATCAGGTATATTACCTTTTGCAAATGATACGAAAGAAACATTAACTAATTATGCTATTAATCTTAAGTATGATGAGGAAAAATATATTGTAAGTGGTATTCCGGCAGAGGGCGTTAAAGTAAAATTAGAAGGCCCAAAAGCATCAGTTGCTACAGCAAAAGCAAAAAAACAATTTGACATACCGGTTGATTTGCGAGATAGTCCAAAAGGAACTTATGAGATTTCTTTAAAAACGAACGGGCTTCCAGATGATGTGAAAGGAACAGTTCAGCCATCAACAATTAAAGTTACTCTTCATGAAAAGGCGAGAAAATATGTTCATGTAGATCTGAAATTATCAAATGAGGATCAGATGCCAGCGGGGGCTACTCTAGAAAAATCAAGCCTTAAACCGGATACTGTTGAGGTAGTTGGGACGAAAGAAGAAATTGAAAGCATTTCATCTGCCAAAGCGTATGTTGATTTAAAAGGTGTTAATAAAACTGTTACAAAAACTCCCGAAGTTACATTATACAATAAAGAAGGAAAACGTTTAAATGTAAGAACAAGTCCATCTAAGATTAGTGTAACGTTGAATGTGGCAACGCAAACTACAGCCAATAATACTGAAAAAACTGTTCCTGTAACGTATACGAAGAAGGGGAGTTTAGCAGAAGGATTGGCGGTTACAAATATCAGTGTTGAACCGAGAGAAGTAACGATAGCTGGTCCAAAAGATATTTTGGATAATATACAATCTCTAGAGGGGGTCGAAGTAGATCTTAGTCAATTGACAGAGTCTACAACATTCGATGCCTCTGTTTTATTACCCAAGGGTGTAACAAGTGCAAAACCGAATCAAGTGAAGGTTTCGGTGGGAGTGCAAAAAACAAAACAAACGAAAACAAAAACGATTGATGGTATCCCAATCCAGAAAAATGGACTGTCTAAAGATGTTACTGCTCAGCTACTTTCGCCGCAAGATGGAAAGATAAGTGTTGATATTTCAGGAGAAGCAAGTATAGTAGATAAAATAACAGCTGCTCAAATAACAGCGGTAATTAATCTGCAAAATGTATCCTCAGGGACGAAAGATATTTCCATTCAAGTGAGCGGTCCTGGTAATATTTCAATAGAGCCAAAACAAAAAAGTGCTAAAGTTACTATTGTGAAGAAAGAAAAACCAGATAAAGAAGTACAGGGTAACGGTCAACAACCCGATTCAAATACGGATCAAGAAAATCAAAATGAGAAACCAAAAAATCCTGAACCTGATTCAGAAAAAGAACAGGAAAAGAATCAAAACCAAAATCAAAATCAAGATAAAGATAAAGAAACGAGTCAAGAACCAACAGTAGATAATCAAAAAGAGCAAGAAAAAGGAGCGAATCATAATGGGTAAATATTTTGGTACAGATGGAGTACGCGGAGTTGCAAATAAGGAGTTAACACCTGAATTAGCTTTCAAAATTGGACGTTTTGGTGGTTATGTATTAACAAAAGATACAGATCGTCCAAAAGTAATTATCGGTCGTGATACACGTGTATCTGGTCATATGTTAGAAGGAGCTTTAGTAGCAGGCCTATTATCAACTGGAGCAGAAGTAATGCGCCTTGGCGTTATTTCTACACCGGGCGTTGCTTATTTAACAAAAGCACTAGATGCACAAGCGGGTGTTATGATTTCTGCATCTCATAATCCAGTACAAGATAACGGTATTAAATTCTTTGGTTCAGACGGCTTTAAATTAACAGATGAGCAAGAAGCTGAGATTGAAGCTTTATTAGACAAAGAAGTTGATGAACTACCACGTCCGACAGGTACTAATCTTGGACAAGTGAGCGATTACTTTGAAGGTGGACAAAAATATTTACAGTACATTAAACAAACTGTTGAAGAAGATTTTTCTGGCCTACATATCGCTTTAGATTGTGCACATGGTGCAACTTCTTCTCTAGCTCCATACTTATTTGCAGACCTAGAAGCTGATATTTCAACAATGGGAACTTCTCCAAACGGTATGAATATTAATGAGGGTGTAGGATCTACACATCCAGAAGGCTTAGCTGAATTGGTAAAAGAAAAAGGTGCGGATATCGGACTTGCTTTTGATGGCGATGGCGACCGTTTAATTGCTGTAGACGAAAAAGGAAACATCGTTGACGGTGATCAAATTATGTTCATTTGTGCGAAATATATGAAAGAAACTGGTCAATTAAAACATAATACAGTTGTTTCAACTGTTATGAGTAACTTAGGTTTCTACAAGGCACTTGAAGCAAATAATATTACAAGTGATAAAACAGCAGTTGGTGACCGCTACGTAATGGAAGAAATGAAGCGCGGAGGTTACAACCTAGGTGGAGAACAATCAGGCCATATTATCTTACTTGATTACATTACAACTGGTGATGGAATGTTAAGTGCACTTCAACTTGTAAACATCATGAAAATGACGAAAAAGCCATTATCTGAGCTTGCAGGGGAAATGACGAAATTCCCACAATTGCTAGTAAACGTTCGTGTAACAGATAAAAAATTAGCATTAGAAAATGAAAAAATTAAAGAAATTATTCGTGTTGTAGAGGAAGAAATGAACGGTGATGGCCGTATTCTTGTTCGCCCATCTGGAACAGAGCCACTTATTCGTGTAATGGCAGAAGCACCAACACAAGAAGTTTGTGATGCATATGTACATCGCATTGTAGAAGTTGTGAAAGCCGAAGTTGGCGCTGAATAATTAGCTGAATTTATATGAAAAAGGAGCACAAAAAGTGCTCCTTTTTCATATGTTTTATAGACGATGAAAAAAATTTCATTGACGGTTTATCCATGTTTGTTATAAGATGGTCTTGTTCTTTTTCTCAAAGGAAATATTGTAAATTATAAAAGCGCCAGAACTACAAATAGTGTAGTTGACGAGGTGGGGTTTATCGAGATTTCGGCGGATGACTCCCGGTTGTTCATCACAACCGCAAGCTTTTACTTAAATCATTAAGGTGACTTAGTGGACAAAGGTGAAAGTGTGATGAGAGAAGAGGAACGGATGAAAACTAGCTGTATAAGTATATACGGACTTAAACCCAATCGAGAGGAAGGTGAAAGCCGTTACAAGCTTACAGGGCTAGCAATATGTAATCCGTTTTTTAGTATAAATAAAAATGGTATCGGACTATGTCGTTACATGTTCGCAGAGCAGTGTAAGCATTTGTAACGGCGACTAAACATGTGTGGAATCGTAGGATTTATTGGAGAGCAAGATGCAAAGGAAATTTTATTAAAAGGTTTAGAAAAGCTAGAATATCGTGGATATGATTCAGCAGGTATTGCAGTACAAGCAGAGAACGGTGTTGTTGTATACAAAGAAAAAGGCCGTATCGCAAAACTTCGTGAAATCGTAGATGAGAACGTAGCAGCAAGCGTAGGTATCGGACACACACGCTGGGCTACACACGGTGTTCCAAGTAAAGTAAACGCGCATCCGCATCAAAGTACATCAAAACGCTTTACATTAGTTCATAACGGTGTAATTGAAAACTATGAATTAGTGAAAAAGGAATATTTACAAGATGTAACGTTCGTAAGTGAAACAGATACAGAGGTTATCGTACAGCTTATGGAACAACAAGTGAGCACAGGATTAAGTGTAGAAGAAGCGTTCCGTAATACGCTATCTCTTTTACATGGCTCTTATGCAATCGGATTACTTGATGCTGAAAATCCAAACATGATTTATGTTGCTAAAAACAAAAGCCCGCTATTAGTAGGTGTTGGTGACAACTTTAATGTTGTGGCAAGCGACGCTATGGCGATGTTACAAGTTACAGATCAATTCATTGAGTTAATGGATAAAGAAATCGTAATCGTAACGAAAGAAAGTATTACAATTAAAAACTTACAAGGTGAAACGATTGAACGTGCACCGTTTACAGCGGAATTAGACGCAAGTGATATTGAAAAAGGAACATATCCTCATTTCATGCTTAAAGAAATCGATGAGCAACCACTTGTAATCCGTAATATAATTCAAAAGTATCAAGATGAAAATGGCGAAATTGAATTAAATCAAGACATCCGCAATGCGATTTTAGATAGCGATCGTATTTACATCATTGCATGTGGAACGAGTTATCATGCAGGTCTTGTTGGAAAACAATTTATCGAGAAGTTTGCAAAAATGCCAGTTGAAGTACACGTGGCAAGTGAATTCTCTTACAACATGCCATTATTAACAGAAAGACCATTCTTCATTTACATTTCACAAAGTGGTGAAACAGCTGATAGCCGTGCAGTACTTGTACAAACAAATGAAATGGGCCATAAAGCATTAACAATTACAAACGTGCCTGGTTCTACGCTTTCTCGTGAAGCTGATTATACACTTCCGTTATACGCTGGACCAGAAATTGCAGTTGCATCAACGAAAGCTTACACAGCACAGCTTGCAGTACTTTCAATTTTAGCGGCTGATATTGCTAAAGCAAAAGGTGAAGTTCTTGATTTCGATTTAACACACGAACTAGGACTTGTAGCAAATGCAATGATAGAACTTTGTGATCAAAAAGAAGAAATGGACGCATTAGCAAAACAATTTTTAGCAACAACGCGTAACTGTTTCTTCATCGGCCGTAGCGTAGACTTCTACGTAGGATTAGAAGGTGCGTTAAAACTAAAAGAAATCTCTTACATCCAAGCAGAAGGATTCGCTGGAGGAGAGTTAAAACACGGTACAATCGCTTTAATTGAAAATGGTACACCAGTTATCGCACTTGCTACACAAGAGCACGTAAACCTTGGAATTCGTGGTAACGTGAAAGAAGTAGTAGCACGCGGGGCTAACCCATGTATCATTTCAATGAAAGGCTTAGAAATGGAAGGTGACAGCTTCGTATTACCAGCTGTACACGAAGCACTAGCACCGCTAGTAGCAGTTATTCCATTACAACTTATCTCATACTACGCAGCGCTTCACCGCGAGTGTGACGTTGATAAGCCACGTAACTTAGCTAAGTCTGTTACTGTTGAGTAGGAGATTGGTAGGTTAATAAATATAGTGTGGATTTGAAATAAAGTCGCGATGCTTTATCTCTTTAATCAAAGAATTGTAAATAAGCTATGATCAAACTTTTTTATAAAACATAAACATAAACCTGCTGGATAAGAAACCATTTTGATTAAACTTTTTTCAAAATGGTTTCTTTTTATTCATCATAGAATATGGTTTAACACAATATTTTTAATCAAACTTTATTTTAAAGCTACACATTGGTGTTTCTTATGGTGAATTTGTTTCTTAGTTATTTCCTGCATTTTATATCATTCACCAATCATGTAATGTTAAGGGAGATGACAAAAGAAAGGAAGAATGTACAAATGAGTATAGTAAAAAACGGAACATTGCAAGTAATTGGAGCAAGCATCTATTATGAGGTGCGTGGCTCGGGGCCAATTCTTCTTTTGATTCATGGTGGGGGTGGTGATGCCGACAAGTTCCATAATATCGCCGATCATCTTGCTAAATGGTATACCGTTGTTACTTACGATCGTCGTGGTCATTCCCGTAGCAATCTCGTCAATAAAACTGAGGATTACCATGTGCACACACATAGCGAAGACGCTCACCGGTTGCTATCCAATCTGACCAATGAATCGGCTTATGTATTCGGAAGTAGTTCTGGTGCTGTTATCGGACTTGATTTGTGCATACGCCATCCTGAGCAGGTACAGTTACTAATCCCACACGAACCGGTTTTATTACAACTTTTACCTGAAAATGAGTTGAAGCAGGCTATAAATTTCATGGAAGACCTTAAAGGGAATCATCAAAGTGAGGTCATGAAGTTATTGTCAAATATTGATGATAGTAATTCCGGACCATCGAAGGATATGCTAACAGAGCGACTACTCGGCAATTCAATTTATTTCACTGAGTATGAAATCCCGGGAGTTCTCAACTATACTTTAAACATCGATGCATTAAAGCCCCTATTAAAACCTGCATCGATTCAGGTACGTCCAGCCGGTGGAAGTATTTCACGAGAATCTTTTCCTTACCATTGCGCATTCAACTTAGCAGAACACCTCGGAACAGAATTCGCAGAGTTTCCAGGACATCATGTGGGTTATAACACAGTGCATCATAAAGAGTTTGCTGAGAGGTTACACGACATTATTGAGAATTAATCCGGAAACGTATCAATCGGTAGTATATGAACACAATCTCGCGAATAGATATCCAAAGAGCTACAAGACACTTCGTAATTTAGGGTTTTGTCTATATGTCTAAATTATAATACGATGTATGTTGTTTAAGAAAAGAGCGCGTTTGTTGAAGAGTAAAGGTAGAAAATGATCAAACTTTTTATAATATCGAAACTTAAATTTGTTAGATAAGAATTCATTTTGATCAAACTTTTTTCAAAATGAATTTTCCTTGTTTACCATAAAGTAAGAGTCTGTGGGGTATTTTTAATCAAAGTTTATAAAAAAGTCTGATCGTTTATAATAAATTAAAACTAAGAAAAGAACTCTGTAAAAATCATTTTACAGAGTTCTTTTAGTTATTTATTGTTTTACATAACAAATTGTTACTTGTTCGTCTATGTGGAAAATCTGTAATGCTTTACCATCTAAATTTTTAACCTCATATGATGAATAAATAGGTCTTTCCAATTTCACTTCTTGACCATTTTGAGTTCCTTTTTCCACCATTAGCGTTAACTGATGGGAAGAAACGTCTGCTTGGTATGTTCCTGTTAAGTAATTATCTTTATTTGGATAAGAACCATTTGCATATGTTTCAAATGTCTTATCTGCTTTTAGGACTAACGTAGTTTTGACTCCATCTCCGTAATCAATGCCCCAATTACCTACAAGCTCTGTACCGTCTTTATAGTTGTTCTGTACATTCTTAAACTTAGCCGAATCCTCGTCTGGTGTATCAATTTTTCCTTTGAATATACCAGTTTTATTTTGGGTACTGTATGTTTTAACTGTATTACCACTAGATAAACTCGGTGAGTTAGAAGAACTAGTACCACTTGTTGTAGAAGTAGTTGTTGAACTACTCTTAGCTTCCGCTTTTAACTTATCAAATACAGGTTTCCAAATGCGTTTTGCTTCATCTAATTTATTGTTTGCTTTATCTATGATTGCATCATCCGTATCTTTAAGTGTTTTAGAGTAATCAAATAACTTCGATACTTCTTTGAAAGATTCTTTTAACTTTTGAACAGCTTTTACAATTTCCTTATGATCTTCCTTGTATTTTCCTGGTGCATCTATACGCTCTATTTTATTAAATACTTTATCTAAGTCTTTAATACTATCTCGTACCTCTTCATTTGACTTACTTCCCTTTTTATTATCCCTCACAGAAGCATCATAGTAATCTAGACGTCTTAATAAGTCTTCTTCAATGTCTACCATAAGTTGTGGGTAATCCTCAGGTAAAACCATAATCATCTTAACATCTTTACTTTCTTCTTTTGAGTTAGTTGATTTTTCCTTTGTTTCAGAGGATTTACCTTCTGTCTTAGTTTCTTTACTTTCTTGTTTACCAGATTCAGCATTTGTTTTTTCTTTTTCTCCAAATAAACTAGTTACACTACAAGCTGACATAGAAACTACTAATCCGGATGCTAGTAAAATTTTACCTGTACTCTTTTTGAAATTCTTCATATGATTTTTCAATTCTCCCTCTAAAAACATAAAATAGATGTGCTTTAGCCCCTTTAAAACTAAAAAACATACCCCTTCTATATTTATTTTATAATACCTTTCTATGTATAATATTTTACAATTAATTACAGATTCGGTCAAAATTTATCTTAGTTTAACGATGTTCACAAAAAAGATGCGAAGCTTTATTCTTCAAGTAAAGATTCTAAGTGAGCTTTGATTAAAATTTTTTTATAAAAATCTCATACTTAGTTAAAAAGAGTAATTCTATTTTGATCAATCGTTTTTTCAAAATGAATTTTTTTTGTTGTTAAATAAAGATTTGTGACTTCATTTTTATCAAATTTTATTCCAAAACAACATATAGTTATAACTTTAAAATAAATTTACAAATTTGTATCTAAAAGGGGTGTTTTTGTGTCGAAAAAGAACATCTAGAATTGGTAAGTGGATAGAACTCCATAGATTAAAGTTTTACTTTATCGACTTCACTTTTGTTTATCTGAATTTTCCGTTATCATTTTAAGTATTCGTGAACAATTTCATTTATTACGGCAAAAAGAGACGAGAGATTTATGGACATTTCAAGGGGGGATATTGATGAAAGTGAATGAAAAAACATATTTAAGTATAGAAGAGATTATTTCATTACCAACCGTATCAAGTACAAACATAAGTGATGATGGTAAAAACGTAGCATTTGTTAAGAAGACGGCTGATTGGAAAGACAATATATATAGGAATCATGTATGGATATATGAAAAAGATAAGAAGCAGAGTTACCCATTATCAAATGGGGATATAGATAGTACACACCCATTATGGTCTCCAGATGCTAGGTGCATCGCATATCTTAGTCCAGTTGGTGATGGGGAAAATCAGATATTTGTTAAGTCACTAGATGGTTATAGAGAGGTTCAAATTACTGATGAGAAAGAAGGAGTCAGTACATTCAAATGGGGTCCTACTGGAAAGGGTCTTTATTATGTTACGCAGTCAAAAGAATGTGAAGAGATAAAGAAACGTAAGGACCTATATGGAGATTTTCAACATATAGGTAAGGAATACCAGAATAATTGTTTATATTACATTGAAATAGAGAAGGTGATACAAAGTGATACAGATGAACACGAGAACAGAGTTGTTTATCAATTAACGGATGGTAAGGATTTTCATATCCATGAATTTGATATTTCAAATGATGGTAAAAAGGTTGTATTTATGGCGACACCAAGCTCAAATATGGCAGATTATATAAATGGAGATCTATACATACTCCATATTAAAGCTGGAGAGCTACAAAAGCTGAATGTGGATAAGTTGTTGGGAGGGAGTGTTTGCTTTTCTCCTGACGGCAGTGAAATATGTTACACAGCAAGCATAAGAGAGAAGGGTTACTATAGAAACCATATACAAGATAGTACGTTAGAGATATATGATATAAATACCGGAGAGGTAATTCAACCTGTAACAGATTTTGATAGTACGGTTATGCCATTACAGTGGACAGCTAAAGGGGTTTTAATTAGGTGGCAGAATAAAACGAATTATCTTATTGGATTGCTAGCCGAAGATGGCACTGTGGAAATATTAAGCGAAAAAGTAGATGGTTTTATAATAGATGCTTCTATAACAAAGGATGGCAAACATATATCCTACAATAAGGCAATAACAAATGAAACCTTTGAAATCTATTTAGACGATAAAAAAATAACGGATGAAAATAGCTTTTTCAAAGGGAAACTTAAAAGTAACAGGGAAATCATCTCATGGAAAAGTAGCGATGGTCTTGAAATAGAAGGTGTTTTATCAACGCCAGTAGAGTTTGACACTAATAAAAAATATCCTTTATTAGTAGTAATTCACGGCGGTCCGGCTTGGGCATCTTTTCCGATATTTTCAGACTGCTTCAATGAGAAATATCCGATTGAACAGTTTGTTGAAAAAGGCTTTATCGTTTTAGAACCAAATTACAGAGGAAGTTCAGGTTATGGTAATGAATTTTTAAAAGCTAACTATAGAAAACAGGGGATTGCTGACTACGATGATGTTATATCTGGAGTGGATGAACTAGTAGAAAAAGGGATGGTAGACAAGGATAGAGTAGGAGTTATGGGATGGAGTAACGGTGGATATGTATCAGCTTTCTGTTCTACGTTTAGTAGTCGGTTTAAAGCTATTTCAGTTGGCGGTGGAATAACTAACTGGAGTACCCATTATGTAAATACAGATATACCTTACTTTATTAGAATGTATTTAGGAAATACTCCATGGAATGATCCAGAGATATATACGAAGACATCACCTATGACGTATATTAAATCAGCTTGTACGCCTACCTTAATTCAACATGGGGAAAAGGATGCAAGAATTCCAATTACAAATGCATATGATCTATATCAAGGATTAATGGATATGGAAGTTGATACAGAATTAATTATATTTAAAGGAATGGCATATAGTTCTGACCAACCAGGAGTTCATGTGGCTATTATGAAGCAGAACTTGATGTGGTTTTCACACTATATTCTTGGAGAGAGTATGGAGGGTTTTAGGAATTTGTAAGGGATGTTTGTACAAGACATAAGGTTGAAACGGTCTTCATATTGAGATGATTTATTATAAAATATATACTGAAACTACTATCAGTACATAAATCAGGGAGGACTAATATGACAGGAAATAAAAATGACTTACTAGTAGAAAAACGTGAAGAGTTATTGAAAGTATTGCAAGCTCGTTTTGAGAAAAACATGAACCGCCATGAAGGTCTTGAATGGGCTAAAGTTGAAGCGAAGCTGACTACTAATAATGAAAAATTGTGGTCACTTAACGAAATGGAAGTAACTGGTGGTGAGCCGGATGTTGTTGGTTATGATGAAGAAAAGGACGAATATACTTTCTATGATTGTTCAAAGGAGAGTCCTAAAGGCCGCAGAAGTCTTTGTTATGACCTTGAAGCGTTAGAATCAAGAAAAAAGCATAAACCAGAAAATAACGCTATTGATGTGGCGGCCGCTATGGGTATTGAGTTATTAACGGAAGAACAATATCGAGAGTTACAAAAACTTGGAGATTTTGATATGAAATCATCGAGTTGGGTACAAACACCTTCAGATATTAGAGAGCTTGGTGGTGCTCTATTTTGCGATTATCGCTTTGGACATGTTTTCGTGTACCACAATGGAGCAGACTCTTACTATGCTGCCAGAGGTTTTCGTGGCTCGTTAAAAGTTTAAATTAGGATAAATAAGAAAAAGAGCCTATATTCAGGCTCTTTTTCTTATTTATATTTTAAAAGTAAACTGTTACTACGCAGTTTTACTTAATTTATATGTTCCGTGGTTGTTTTTACGGAAAAGTTTAGGGAAAACAGAGCCATCTAATCCAATACGTCCAGCGTTCTGCCCTGCAACTAAAATGAACATAGTCAAAATAAGCAGGTTTGGGTTTACACTAACGGTTCCACTTAATAAAAATGAAAGATTCATTATGATTCCGAAAAATGCAGCTGTTTTTGTTAATCCGCCTAAAATCAAACCTAGACCTACTAAAATTTCTCCCCATTGAACTAAAAAGCTAAATAGGTCTGCGTTTGGAAGGACAAAATGTTGAAGAAAATCTGCCCACCAACTTTGTACTGCAGGATGGTCACCTGATGCTTGAGCAATAGCACCCTTTAGAAAGCCACTTGCATCAAAAGATTGTCCGAAGACTTTGCCTATCCCAGCAGCGAGCCATGTATACCCTATGTAAAGCCGTAAAAGTAATAATATGAAAGTAGCACGTTTATCAGTTCTTAAAAAATTGATAACCATTGAAATCCCTCCAATATTGTATTTACATGTTTATTATATATTCATTGTGAATAAATTCACAATGAAGGAAATGTGAACGAATATATGTTTTGAGTAATTGTTTTATTTTTTGTAACATTTCATCTTTTTTGATAGACTAATAATAGAGATATATCAAAAGGAGGCAAAGACTAGATATGTGGATGAACTTGTAATGATTAGAAACTAGATAGATGAATTTTGCTCTCATAAGCGAGGGGTTATTTAGTTATCTGTAAATCATTCAAGGAATGCATATTTGGATTGTACATTCCTTTTATAAGGATAGGTGCCTATTTTATGTATCTGTCTTTTTTGTGGGAAAGTTTATATCTCTTATATAAAATATGCGTCCTTTAAACTTGGAGGAGTATATGATGAACCAATTAAAAAATAAAGTAGCAGTTATTACAGGGGTAAGTCGTCTAGATGGTATAGGCGCAGCGGTTTGTAAAGAATTAGCTGAATCAGGATACGATATATTTTTTACGTATTGGACAGCTTACGATAAAGAGATGCCTTGGGGCGTTGATAAAAATGAACAAATACAATTAAAAGAAGAGTTACTAAAAAACGGTGTTAAAGTCTCAAGTATGGAGTTAGATTTAACTCAGAATGATGCACCGAAAGAGCTTATAAATAAAGTTACTGAACAATTAGGGTACCCTCATATATTAATTAATAATGCAGCATATTCTACGAATAATGATTTCTCTACGTTGACTGCTGAAGAATTAGATAAGCATTATATGGTGAATATTCGTGCGACTACATTGCTCAGTAGTCAATTTGCCCGAGGATTTGATAAAAAATCTGGTGGTAGAATTGTGAATATGACTTCGGGGCAATTTCAAGGTCCTATGGTAGGAGAACTAGCGTATGCAACAACGAAGGGAGCTATTGATGCTCTTACTAGTACGTTGTCAGCAGAGGTAGCTCATTTAGGAATAACAGTGAATGCAATTAATCCAGGACCAACTGATACAGGATGGATGACTGAAGAGATAAAACAAGGGTTAAAGCCGATGTTTCCTTTTGGCAGAATTGGTGAGCCAAAGGATGCAGCTAGACTCATTAAATTTTTAGTAAGTGAAGAAGCTGAGTGGATTACTGGGCAAGTTATTCATTCAGAAGGTGGATTTAAAAGATAAAAAAGAAGGTATCTCACCTTAGTGAGATACCTTCTTTTTTAATCTTTCTTCAACCTTCGTGCAATACCATTCCCTAAAGACTGTAATCCTTGAACAAGGATAATTAAAATAAAGACAGTTGCATACATTACTTCAGGTTCATAGCGTAAATGTCCGAAGCGATATGCTAAGTCCCCTAGCCCACCAGCGCCTACAAGACCAGCCATTGCTGTTGCGCCGATTAAGCCAATCGTTGCAATTGTTAATCCAAGTACAAGGGAGGGACGAGCTTCTTTCACCATAACGTGCCAAATAATTTTTATAGTAGAAACGCCCATCGCTTGATAGGCTTCAATAACGCCGCGATCTACTTCTAATAAAGCAGTTTCCATTAATCGTGCAATATAAGGGGCCGTGAATACGACAAGCGGTACGATTACGCCTTGTACACCAATGGAGGTTCCCATTAGAAACTTTGTAAAAGGTAAAATGAAGAATAATAGAATGATAAATGGAAGAGAGCGAATGATATTAATAATTGTATTAAGAATTGGGTAAATGATTTTATTTTCGTGCTGCCCACCAGGTCTTGTTAAAACAAGTGTGACACCAAGTGGTAGTGCAATAAGGATAGAGATGAATAGTGAAATAGATGTCATTTGAAATGTTTGAATGGTTGCTTCCCATATGACTTTACCCCATTCATCCAAAAAGGACTTGTTTCCCATAATCTGTTCTACCCCCTTCTACGATGATTCCTTGCTCTTGTAAAAATGATAAAGCGTGGTTGATTTCATTTTGTTCCCCTTGCATATGAATGACAAGTTTCCCGTATGCCTCATGTTTTAACTGTGTAATATTACCGGATAAAATATTTGGATACACTTGGAAACGTTTTGTAGCGATAGCTAACGCTGGTTCACCAGAAGAATTTCCTATAAATGAAAGTGTTACGATTTCTCCGGTTCTTTGTAGTTCTTTTTGTACTTCAGCTGGGATTTTTGCTGCAAATGCACTATTTACAAATTTCTTCGTTGTTACATGTTGTGGGTTTGTGAAGATCTCCTTCACAGTCCCGCTTTCAATTACTGCTCCATGTTCCATAACAGCAACTCGGTCGCATATACGTTGGATGACATTCATTTCATGTGTAATTAATAAAATTGTAATCCCGATTTCCTCATTAATCTTTAATAATAGGTCAAGAATAGAATCAGTTGTTTCTGGATCTAAAGCACTCGTTGCTTCGTCGCTTAATAACACTTCCGGTTCATGTGATAGTGCACGTGCAATGGCAACACGTTGTTTCTGGCCACCAGAAAGTTCACTCGGATAGGCATCTTTTCGATTAAAAAGATCGACAATACGTAAATACTTTTCTACCCTTTTTTCAATTTCTAATTTTGGAACGCCAGCAAGGCGTAACGGTAATGCGATATTTTCATAAACGGTAACAGTTTTGAGCAAATTGAATCCTTGAAAAATCATCCCGATTTTTTGTCTCGCTTTTGCTAGTTCTTTTGTAGACAGTGTTGTTAAATCTTGCTCGTTTACAATAATATTTCCTGTCGTTGGTTTTTCTAATAAATTTACACAGCGAATTAATGTACTTTTGCCAGCGCCACTATATCCAATGATTCCAAATACTTCGCCCTTTTTTACTTGGAGGGAAGTGGACTTAAGAGCTTCCACATTCCCCTTTTTTGTTGTAAATACTTTGGATACATTTTTTAATTCAATCATTATCGTCAGCTCCTACCAAGACGGTAAAACAGAACCATCAAATTTTTTCTCGATAAATTCTTTTACTTCTTTAGATTGATAAGCTTTCTTTAATTTATTTACAACAACATCATCTTTATTTTCAGTACGAACAACAACCCAGTTCACATAAGGCGAATCTTTGCCTTCACGGAAAATGGAATCTTTCGCAGGGCTTAATTTTGCACCTAATGCAAAGTTTGTATTAATTGCAGCTGCTTTTACTTCACTTAGTTGTGTTGGTAATTGAGATGCCTCTAACTCAACAATCTTTAATTTTTTTGGATTTTCAATTACATCTTTCGCAGTCGCTTTTTCTGTCGCTTTTGGATCCACTTTTAAAACCCCTGCTTTTTCAAATAACTTTAAAGCACGAAGTTCATTCGTTGGGTCATTTGGGACAGCGATTGCGTCGCCCTCTTTTAATTCTTTTACATCTTTTATGTCTTTAGAATAGACGCCCATAGGGAATGTTACTGTTGAAAATACTTCGGTTAATTTCATATTACGTTCAGCTTTAAATACGTCTAAATATGATTTCGTTTGATAGCTATTTACATCAAGGCTTTTTTCATCGAGGGATACGTTTGGTGCTACATAATCATTAAATACTTTTATATCAATTTCGAGACCATCTTTCGCTGCCACTTCTTTTACCTTTTCAAAAATCTGCTCATGCGGCCCGCCTGTTACACCGACAGTAATCTTTTTCTCATCTAACGCTTTTACTTGTTTATCTGAACCTGCGCTACATGCGCCTAATAATAGTACCGCTCCGCTTACAATGCTTAATAATACTTTCTTCATCTATGATTCCCCCTTCATATACGTTCCAAAATAAAAAGCACCTCTCAAAATAAGAGAGGTGCCGAATAGACGAAATAGGTTCCTCTCTTATCTTCCAAAACGAAAACTCGTTTTGCAGGAATTAGCACCTTAGCTTATACGTCATAAGCTCGGTTGCCGGGCATCATCGGGCCAGTCCCTCCGCCACTCTTGATAAGAGTATGTGTATGTAGTTTTGAATATGGTACTAATAGTAAATCGTACAAAAAGAATTGTCAATGATATTTTCAGAATATATTTTATTTTAAGGTAATCGAAACGTTCCCCTTTTTATGTCCTTTTTCTACATATATATGAGCTTCAGTAATTTCTTCTAATCGGTAAGTTCTATCAATAACAGGTTTTAGCTTTTCTGTTTCAGCTAGTTGTTTTAGTAGGTTCATATCTTCTTTACTGACCTTTGCCATCATTCCGTTCACAGATACATATTTTCCATTAGGCATTAATGCATCTGTACAAAGGGACTTTTTATATTTTCCAACTGCATCAAATATAATATCGTAGTGCTCGCCCCGCTTAGTAAAATCTTCTTTCATATAATCAATTACGTTGTCTGCCCCTAAAGCTGTTACTAATTCGAAATTAGAACTACTACAAATGGCTGTGACAGTTGCCCCGAAGTATTTAGCAAGTTGTACGGCAGCTGTCCCTACTGACCCAGAGGCGCCGTATATAAGTACTTGTTGCCCTTTTTTTATCTGTCCTTTTCTAAGGAAGTGCAATGCTGAAGTTCCACCAAAAGGAATAACGGCAGCTTCTTCATATGTCACATTGGTAGGTTTTAATGCTATTAATCCACTTTCATGCACGCATGTGTATTCGGCATAACCACCAAGGTTTAGTTCTGTTAATACAAAAACTGAATCTCCTTTTTTAAATTGTGTTACATCTGTTCCAATATCTTCGATTTCACCGGATAATTCTACGCCAAGTATAGGTTTTCTCGGTTTTCTGAAACCTAATATGATCCGCATAGGAATCCAAAATAAGAGGGGGCTATTAAAGCCACGTATTCTACAATCTCCAGTCGATACACTTGTTGCGTGAATTTTAACTAATACTTCATTTTTTTTAGGTTTAGGCTTTTCTACATTTTGAAGCTGGAGAACATTAGGTGGTCCATACTTTGTACAAATAATCGCCTTCATAATAACCTCCTGAAATGAGTTGTTATTATTTACAACATATTTAAAGTTTTTCTCAAACATGTTGCTATATAGAAAATAAATTTAAAGAGGAATATTAAGAATTATATGGATTTCATAGGAAAAGAGATGATATTATTTTTGGGGAGGAGGGGATGTTATGAAAAAAATTATTTTAATTTCAAGTTTAGTACTTGCAATCAGTCTAGGGGTAGGGTGTAGTAATGAGAAAACAGCAAAGACGGATGAGCCGAAAAAAGAATCCGTTCAAAAAGAAAAGGAATTAACGGCGAAAGATGTTTTCAAGAAAACGAATGAAGCTTTTAAAAATGAAGAACATGTAACGATGACATATGGTGTAGGGGTAAAAGCTGAGGGAACAGAGATGGATATATTAAAGGCTAAGATGCAATTAGAGCCAAAGACAAAGAATTCTCGTTCTGAAATGAATATTTCCGGTACAGATGTTGTAGTGTATACTGTGGATGGTAAAGTTGCTGGTGAGGTAAAAAACCCTAATACAGGAGAAGTTGTAACCGTACCAGAGGAGCAATTAAACGCTGGTGGAATGAAAGCGACTCAAGATATTATAGATAAATTAGAAGTACCGGAAGTAGTTTTAGATAAAATGAAGCTGGAGAAAAGCGGAGATAAATATAAACTGAAATTTACATTAAAAGGGCAAGAAACAGAAAGTATGTTAACTAGCATGGATGAAACGCAGAAGAAAATGTTACAAGCACAAAATGCGAAGATAGAAGAAGTGGATGCAGAATATATCATTACAAAAGATTTTAAATATGAATCAGCAAAGATAGACATGATTATGAGTAGCAATGGCAAGGATAAAGCACACATTATTACGAACGCAAAATATACGTCGTATGAAAAGTTTGACCCAATACAATTGCCAGCAGCAAAGTAACAGTTTTGATAAGGAGGGACCTAAAATAAGGTCCCTCTTTTTTGTATTCTTTCTTCATAGGAAAATAGGTACAATATAAAGAGGAAAAGATGTAGAAGAGGAGAGTGTCATTTGAAAAAAGGAAAGATAGCGGCGGTCATTGTTGCATATACGGTTTTGCTTGCAACGTCTGTACATACGTATAAAAAACAAATTGATCATCCTATTATGAGTGATGTAGGTAAATTGCTTCCGACAAAAATAAAACGTGTTGAAAGTGCTACGGAAGAGCGCTCGTTAATAAAATTAGTGCGAGATGCAAAAGTTTCAGGAGAGAAAATTTCCATTGCAGGCATGCAACATAGCCAAGGAGGACAGACATATTATCCGAATGGCACGATGCTCGATATGAAAGGATATAATAAAATATTAGAATTTGATCCAGAGAAGAAGCAGATTACAGTTCAAAGTGGTGTCACGTGGAATGATATTCAGAAGAAAATAAATCCATATGGCCTTGCGGTACAGGTCATGCAGTCTCAAAATATTTTTACTGTTGGTGGTTCATTGAGTGTAAATGTACACGGGCGTGATATTCGTCATGAGGCACTGATTGATACAGTAGATTCATTTAGATTGTTAATGGCAGATGGTACGGTACGTAATGTAAGTAGAGAAGAAAATGCAGAGTTATTTTCGTATGTCATTGGGGGTTACGGTTTATTTGGAGTTATTTTAGATGTGACGCTGAAGTTAACAGATGATGAATTATATGAAATGCACACGAGAATGATAGATTATAAAGAATACGTATCTTATTTCAAAGAGAAAGTGAAAAGAGATGAAAATGTTCGTATGCACTTAGCGCGTATTTCTGTTGCTCCAAATTCATTTTTAAAAGAGATGTATGTGACAGATTATACTTTGGCACAAAATCAAAATATGAGAGAAGAGTACAGTGAATTAAAGGAAGAAAATATTATAGCTGCACCGAAATTTTTACTTGGGTTATCACGTTATAGTGATTGGGGAAAGAATACATTTTGGGATATACAAAGAGGTTATTTTGAACGTACAGATGGAAAGTATGAGACGCGTAATAATGTTATGAGATCAGATAGTGCTTTTATGGAATATGAAAATCCAAATAGGACCGAAGTGTTACAAGAATACTTTGTGCCTATAGATGCTTTCACAGAGTATATAGATGATTTACGTAACGTATTAAATGAAGAAGAGTTTAATTTACTCAACATTACGATTCGTTACGTGGAAAAGAATGAAAATGCAGTTTTGTCCTATGCGAAAGATGATATGTTTGCGCTGGTTCTTTTGATTAACCAGGGACGCTCAGAGAGTGAGATAAAGAGAACAGAGGATGTCATTCGGAAGATGATTGATGTTACTTTAAAGCATAACGGTAGTTACTATTTGCCGTACTATTCTTATCCAACGAAAGAGCAATTAAAGAGGGCATATCCTCGTATTGAAGAATTTCTCAAGAAAAAGAAGGAAGTAGATTCAGAAGAGCGATTTGTTAATTTATTTTATAGGGAGTATACGAAATGACATATAGAAGATTTGTGGCTTCGCAAAGTATTATCATGATGGCAGGAAGTATGGTATTTCCTTTTTATATATTATTACTTCGAAACGTTGGAAATAGCTTCTCGCAATTTGGCTGGGCGTATGGCTTATTTGCTTTAACATCAGCGCTTGTATATCCACTAGTGGGAAAGGTATCTGATCAAGTAGGTGATAAAAAATTATTAATCATATACGCTTGGTCCATGGCAATCTTAATGCTTTGCTTTCCGATTGCCACGGAAGTATGGCATGTGTATATTCTTCAAATTGTAATGGGAGTTTTAGGTGCTGTGCAGCGTAATACTGAGAAGACTTCATTAGCACGAAAGGTTGCGCAGGAAAAGGCTGGTTATGAGATTGGAAAATACCATGTGTGGACATCCATTGGCGGAGCAGTAGCGGTTATTGCCACGGGATATTTAGTAGATTTCTTTACGATTGGTACAATTTTTTATATTGCATCTATTCTATATGTAGTGAGCGGGATTGTATTAGGTAGTAAAAAAATATAACTATTCCTATTTTCACCTTAATACCCTTTATTTGTTATACTAAAAGGGAATACAAAAGAAAAGGGGACAGTGCCTTTGATGAAATTTGTAGTTTTAGCTATTCTTACTTTGTTTTTGATTCCATGGACAAGAAGTAGTAGTAAGCTTCGAGCAGTGGATAAGAGGGGAGATAAGAAGGTTGTAAAGGGTAAGAAATCATCTATTTTAGTTATTCCTGTTTTATTTTGGATAGGTATTGCAATCTATGAATACTTTTGGCTAATTGATGATCGAGTAGACTCGATTCTTACTCATTATTCTGTTGCAGTAGCAATTTTAATTGGGCTTGTTTTATTTTCACAAGATCAAATAGGGAAATTAGAAGGTACATTAAAAGGACTTCTAATGTTTATTTTACTCGCAAGTTACGGCTACTTTGGTTATTTGCACGATATAGTAATCTCGCAAAAGAAATATGATTCTGTTGTTAAGGTAGAGAAAGATATTTCAGAGCCATTTACTGAAAATGACCAGCCGTTTACAGTGCCGCCAAAGACAGCGGAGAATAAGATGAAAAAAGTATTTGGTGATATTCCAAAAGTAGCTTATTTTGAGCTAGGAGAATTAACGCCACAAATGGTAAACGGCGAGGCTTTATATGTAGCGCCGATTGAAGTTTCAGGATTTTTTAAAGCGCGTAAAGCTGAGACAATTCCAGGGTATGTAACGATGTCAGGTACGAATCCTGATGCGGAAGCGAAACTGCACCTCGGTTATAAAATGAAATATGTGCCAAGCATGTTTTTTGGTAATAATTTAGAGCGTGTGGTAAGGCAAGCAGAACCAAATTTAATCTTTAAAGGAAAACCTAAATTTGAGGTTGATGATAAAGGAAAACCATATTATACAATGACGTATGGTGAATTTATTTCAGGAAGATCTGGATTTGAGGTAGAAGGTGTTGTCGTAGTAGATGCACAAACAGGTGAAGTGAAAAGATATGATAAAGGAAAGGCACCTAAATTTGTTGATGGTGTATTAAATCATGAGACTGCATCTACGTTAAATACGTACTTTGGTAAATATATTCACGGATTTTGGAATACGAAATTCTCGCAAACAGATATGAAAATTCCGACTGAGTGGGGAACGAAAGAAGGGGTGACCCCGATCTTTGGTAAAGATGGAACACTGTATTATTTTACAGACTTTACTTCTCCAAAAGAAGGAGTAGATTCAGCCCTAGGCTATTCATTAGTAGATGCACGTACAGGCAAGCTATATTACTATAATGGAAAAGAAGTAAAGGGAATTATGGATGGTTCAGCAGCTACAGAAGTAGTGGATAATTCCTTTAAGAGAGAGAAATGGCATGGGACAATGCCTGTCATTTATAACGTATACGGTAAACCAGCTTGGATTATTCCGGTTGTTGATGATGGAGGCCTAGTACGTGCACATACAGTTGTATATGCTGCTAATGCAAAAATATTTGCGACAGGTTCTTCGCAGAAAGAAGCGCTTGAGAATTATAAAAACGTAATGAGCGGTAATGGTGATACATTTAGACCAACCTCAACAGGAAAAGAAGCGCAAAAAGAAGGTATTGTACAACGTGTATATAAAGAAAAATCAGGTGAAAATACAATCGTGTACGTACTTTTAGAGAATGAACAAAAGGTATTTATGATACCGGTGAAGAAATTCCCATATGCTATGTTTACAGAAGTAGGAGACCCAATTCAAATTACATATTTAGATACGGGAGAGATGATGTCCTCAGTATCTAAATTTACGAATAGCAATGTGAAAAAGTAAAGCGATAGAATTTCTATCGCTTTTTTTACATTATGAAAGAGGAAAATGCGCTGTACTTGACGTATGTTTATGATGTAACTATAATTGTTACGATTCAGTTTGTATAGGAAAGGGTGAATTGAAAAAGTGAATGAAGTTAATCACGAAATATATAAACCTGTAAAGGCAAACAGGTTATGGATGATTCTTGTATTAGGAACACTTACGGCGATTGGGCCATTATCTATTGATATGTATTTGCCTTCATTACCGAAGTTAACGGATGACTTGCAAACAGGTGCATCCCTCGCGCAGCTTACATTAACAGCTTGTTTGCTTGGGCTGTCAGTAGGGCAATTATTTGTTGGCTCAATTAGTGATATTTACGGAAGACGCAAACCACTTATTATTGCTCTTATTATTTATGTTGCTTCTTCTTTACTTTGTGCTGTCGCGCCATCTATTTGGACATTAGTGTTATTGCGCTTCCTACAAGGAGCTTCAGGATCAGCCGGGATTGTTATATCACGTGCCATGGTACGTGATATGTACTCAGGTTCTGAAATGACGAAGTTTTTCTCACTGCTTATGTTAGTAAACGGAGCAGCACCTATTTTGGCACCGATTATTGGGGGGCAATTATTACAGTTTACAACGTGGCGCGGTGTTTTCATCGTCCTTGGAGCAATTAGCGTATTTATGTTAATCTCAGCTACTTTCGTATTGCGTGAAACATTACCTCCTGAAGAAAGAGAAACGGGTGGTTTGTCAGGGACTTTGGCGACGTACGGGAAACTATTAAAGGACCGTCTGTTTATGGGATATGCATTGTCACAAGGATTAGTAACAGCGGCAATGTTTGCATACATTTCGGGCTCACCATTTGTGTTGCAGAACATATACGGAGCATCACCACAGCAATTTAGTTTATTCTTTGCGATTAACGGCATCGGTATTATTATTGCTAGTCAGGTAACGGGTCGTTTAGCGGGGAAAGTGAATGAGAAGACATTATTTGTTGCTGGTATTATTATCGCAGCTGTTGGTGGCCTATCTTTACTACTGACAATCGTACTAGGAATAGGTTTAATCGGTGTTTTATGTTCGTTATTCCTTGTTGTATCAAGTGTCGGGGTTGTATCAACAACTGGGTTCTCATTAGCGATGAGAAATCAGAAGCAAGCTGCAGGAACAGCGTCAGCTTTATTAGGTTTATTACAGTTTATTTCAGGAGCGCTTGTCGCTCCGCTAGTAGGTATTGGTGGAAGTAATACAGCATTACCGATGGGTGTTGTTATTGCGCTTTGTGAAGTAGGAGCAGTGTTATGTTATCTATTTATGGCCAGAAGAAGTGAGAAGCAGTTTGAACTGCAGCAAAAACAAAATTTAGAGGCTTAACAAAAAAGAACTGATTCAAAGGGAATGTTTGAATCAGTTCTTTTTTCATTTCTTTGAAATACCTCATACAGTTTTGTAAGGTGATGTAGTAAAGCAGTGCAAAAGTTATTTGTATAAAGTGACGATACTGTGACAAACATGTTGGTATATATATTACGATGTCGTCTTAAGTGTAAAAAGTAGGATGTTCTCGGTATAATAACAAGTGGAGATAAAAGAAACTATATTGAGTAATAGCTGTAGATAAAAGGAGAAGAAGAGATGAAGAAGGTTTTGGGTATTGCTGTAATGGGAAGTATGCTCCTTCTAGCAGGGTGTAATGGAAATAAAGATACGAAAGAAACGAAAGAAAAGGTAGAGCAATCTACTGAACAAACAGAAGAGATGAAAGAATACCGTGCAGTACATGAAAAATACGATATAAAAATGAATAAAGAAATTAATAAAGCACTGCAGTTATTTGAAGTGGCAAAAGAAAAGGGCGGTAAGGAAATAACGAATGCTACATATAAAGAAGATGTGCAAAAGGTAACAATGAGCATGTTAGAAGATATTGATCATATACGTAAAGAAATTCGTGTTCCAAAATCGAAAGAGCAAGAACATGAGGTATATGTTGGTTTCTTGAATGAATCAGAACAAGCGATGAAAAAATTACAGAAGTTAGCTAAAGAAGAAGATTCATCGTTGATTCGTGATATAGAAATTAACTTTGCAACAGCATCGACATACTATAAACGTTTTCAAGCAGAAACGAAAAAATAACCTTGCCTGTGCAAGGTTATTTTTTCTTCTTACCATCTCCGTCTTCATCCTCAGATACTAATACCTTCTGTTCTTCGTGAAATTCGGAAATAGTTTGCCCGGTAATATTATCGAAAGGAGTATAAAAAGAAGTAATGCGTTTCTTTTTAATAAAGAGTTTATAGAAGCCGATGATGACAAGTATAACGATTGTTAAGGGTAATCCTATAGTAGCAAGAAGTAAGGCGTCCATCTTATAACTCCTTTAACATCATTTCTTTTTATTATAAGCCGAAAACTGTAATTTCGATAAATGAATTAAAAACTGATTTTTCTAAATTTATCCAATTTGATTGACTTTTCAATTTTTCAGAATTATAATTCGAAATATACAATTTGAACCAAATAATAATATAGCAATTTACTTATCCAGAGAGGTAGAGGGACTGGCCCTATGACACCTCAGCAGCGGGTTCTGTAATAAGAACACCGTGCTAATTCCAGCAAGCAAGTCTTGAAAGATAAGTGATGGGCCTTTGTTTATTAAGCCTTGATCTTATTTTTTAAGATCAAGGCTTTTTGTATTCTAAAAAGAGAAAAGGGAGTAATGGAAAAAGTACATTCATAAAACAAAGTAAATTCATGTGTTTAGGGGGTTATTGAAGTGTATGTAATTAAAAAGTTATCGGTTATGGTGTTCACACTATGGGTTATTACGACAGTGACATTTCTAATTATGCATATTATTCCGGGGGATCCATTTTCATCAGATGCAAAAATCTTTCCTGAAGAAGTGATCCAAAACATGAGAGCGAAGTATCACCTTGATGAACCGTTATGGAATCAATATGTTGCTTATTTAGACGGTGTAGTTCATTTTGATTTTGGCGAATCTGTTCAATCAACCGGCCAAGGTGTATCAGAAATTATAACAACTGGTTTTGGTCCATCAGCAATTATTGGTTTACAAGCACTTATTATTTCATTGCTAGTCGGAATTGCTGCAGGTACATTTGCTGCTCTCTATCATGGGAAGGTAATTGATTACGGTGTAAGTTTACTTGCCATCCTCGGTATTTCTATTCCGAGCTTTATTTTAGCACCACTATTTATACAAGTATTCGCTATTCAATTCGAGCTCTTACCAGTAGCCTCTTGGGGAACATTCGAACATACAGTATTGCCATCCTTTGCATTAGCGTTAGGGCCAATCGCAGTTATTACAAGGTTTGTTCGTTCTAATATGATCGAAGTACTGCAGAGTGATTATATTAAGCTAGCAAGAGCAAAAGGCATACCAATTAAGAAGATTATTATAAGACATGCTCTTCGAAATGCGATTGTTCCAGTACTTACATTTGTGGGACCGTTAATGGCTGGACTTTTAACAGGGACTTTCGTTATTGAAAAAATCTTTTCAATTCCTGGCCTAGGAAAATATTTTGTAGATAGTATTTTTAACCGAGACTATCCGGTGATTATGGGAACAACGATTTTTTATAGTGCATTACTAATTGCTTGTATTTTCATTACAGATATTATTCACCGCATTGTTGATCCGCGTATTCGTTCTATTACATAAGGAGGGGGGATATTAAAATGGGAGCTTATGAAATTAATGAACAGTTATTAACGAAAGAAGAGAAAAAAGAATTAACGATAAATAAAAATCAGCAAACGATTAGCAGAAAGAAAGAAGTGTTTCGTAAGTTTATATCGAATCCAATCGCAGTTTTAGGAACAGTGACGTTATTGCTAATTATTGTTTTCTCGCTTATTGGCGAAAGTTTAACTTCATTTACTGCGAGCGAACAAGTAAAAGAGGCAACAAATTTACCGCCGAGTAGTGAACATTGGTTTGGAACAGATGATTTAGGGAGAGATATTTGGACACGTACTTGGGCTGGTGGGAAGATTTCACTAACAGTGGGATTAGTAGCAGCTGCCCTCGATATAGGGCTTGGTGTACTGATTGGTGGATTTAGTGGATACGTGAGAGGGCGCAATCGCCTTGGGACATTAATTGATGAGTGGATTATACGAGGAATCGAAGTGTTATACGGTATCCCGTATTTATTAATTGTTATTTTACTATTAATTGTTATGAAACCAGGTCTTTTTACCATTATTATCGCCCTTGCATTAACAGGATGGATTGGTATGGCACGTCTCGTTAGGGCGCAAGTCTTATCTTTAAAACAAAGAGAGTTTGTTATTGCAGCGGAGCGATTAGGTACATCCCATATGAAAATTATATACGGGCATTTAATTCCGAACTTAACGGGCATTATTATCGTAAATTTATCATTTACAATTCCCGCAGCTATTTTCTCAGAATCATTTTTAAGCTTTATCGGACTAGGAGTGCAATCACCGGCAGCAAGCTGGGGGACGATGACGAATGATGCACTTGGGACATTATTGAGTGGAGAATGGTGGCAGCTATTCTTCCCAGCAATCATGATTGCACTCATTATGTTCGCATTTAATGCAATTGGTGATGGTTTGCAAGATGCAATTGATCCAAAAATCGTCAAACGGAATCGAAAGGAGAAAAAACATGGGACAAATCTTATCTTTAGAAAACGTAACGTTAGCCGTTGAAAAAGAGAATAGTAAGCAAGCGATTGTGAAACATGTTTCCTTTTCTATTAACGAAGGTGAAATAGTTGCACTTGTAGGAGAAAGTGGTTCAGGAAAAAGTGTCACAGCACAATCCATTATCGGCTTGAATCAAGAATCCATTCATATCGATGATGGAAATATATCTTTCCAAGCAAAGGAATTAACGAATTTACAAGAGTCAGAATGGAATCAAATTCGCGGAAAAGATATTTCCTTTATATTTCAAGATCCGCTTTCATCTTTAAACCCAACGATGAAGGTAGGCAAACAAATTACAGAAGTAATTTTGCAACATGGGAACAAATCGAAAAAAGAAGCAAAAGAAATTGCGATTAACTTATTAAATGATTTAGGGATACATGAAGCAGAGAAACGCTTTGAACAGTACCCACATCAATTAAGCGGAGGCATGAGGCAACGTATTTGTTTAGCAATCGCATTTGCCTGCCACCCCAAACTCGTTATTGCGGATGAGCCTACGACAGCATTAGATGTAACAATTCAAAAGCAAATTATGGAGTTATTAAAGGAAAGAAAGGAAAAACAAAATACGAGTATTTTATTAATTACACATGATTTGGCACTTGTACGTGAAGTAGCTGATCGAGTAGTTGTTATGTACGGGGGACGTGTCGTTGAAAAAGGAACGATACAGGAGGTAATAGGTTCTCCTAAACATCCATATACGAAAAGCTTATTACAAGCAATTCCGAATATGGATGATTCCGAAAAGGTATTACGTGCTATAGAAGGAACGACACCTTCCATTGAAACATTAAATAGCTTTGGTTGTCCTTTTGTCAATCGTTGCCCAGTAGCGATAAAAGAATGTATTCATCGTTTCCCAGAGAGAACAACATATTCTAAGGAGCATAGTTCACATTGCTGGCAGCATGTTCTAGAGCATAATAAAGCGAAATCAAAAGAGAAGGTGAATGTCTCATGACGACAGATTTAATTACTGTAAAGCAAGTAACGAAAACATATGGAAGTAAAAGTAAAGAAATCACAGCGTTAAAAGACATATCACTTTCTATCCCGAAGGGAACAAAACTTGGCATTATTGGTGAAAGTGGTTCAGGAAAAACAACACTTGGAAAGCTCATAGCGGGGATTGAGAGTCCAACGTCTGGTGAAATTGATTATAACGGTCAAGTTGTTCACAAGTTGAAGGCGTCTCATAAGCGTGATTTCTTACAGAAAGTACAGTTCATTTTTCAAGATTCTACAGCTGCATTAAATCCGCGCTGGAAAGTACGCGATAGCGTAACGGAAGGTTATATTTCATTCGGACTCGGTGATAAAGGATTGAAGGATAAAGTAGCGGATGATGCGCTAAAGCGTGTTGGATTAGATAGAAGATATATTGATCGATATCCGCATGAATTTAGCGGAGGACAACGTCAACGTATCGCTATTGCAAGAGCGTTATTGTGTGAGCCAGAAGTATTGATTCTTGATGAACCAATTTCAGCATTAGACGTTTCATTGCAAATTCAAATTGTACATCTGCTGCAAAAAATCCAAAAAGAACAAGGTTATACATATTTATTCATCGCTCACGATTTACCGATGGTTCACTATTTATGTGAAAAAGTAGCTGTCTTATACAAAGGAGAACTTGTTGAATTTGGAAATACGAACGAAGTATTCCGGAATCCACAACATTCTTATACAAAAACATTATTAGCATCAACACCAAAAATTTCAGGTTAAAGGAGAATGTAGGATGAAGAAGTTTTTACTGTTTTTCATTATGACTGTTTTAGCAATTACTTCTGTTGCTTGCGGTAAGAAAGAAACGCAAAAGGCGAGTGCTGGTAAGGGAGAAGGCGATCGATTAGTAACGAATATTAGTAGTGATCCATATACACTTGATTCTGCTATTGCAACAGATAGCACGTCAGGTTATATAATTGGGCAGTTGTTTTCAAGTTTATATACGCAAGATAGTGATGGGAAATATCAAAATGAATTAGCGGAGAAAGAAGAAGTAAATGCTGATGGAACTGAATATACAATCCATTTGAAGAAAGATATTAAATGGTCAGATGGTTCTCCTATTACAGCAAATGATTTTGAATTTGCATGGAAGCGATTATTAAATCCAAAAACGGGTTCTATGAATGCGACAGAAATGTATTTTATTAAAGGGGCAGAGGCATATAATACTGGAAAAGGTGAAGAGGGACAAGTTGGTATTCAAGTTGTTGATCCTCAAACATTAAAGGTAACCCTTGAACACCCAGTTGCTTCTATTAAACAAAAATTAGCAAGCTCACTATTTATTCCATTAGCTAAAAAGTCGATTGATGATAATAATAAATTAAAAACAGATCCAAAAGAGCTAATTACGAATGGGCCATTCACATTAAAAGAGTGGAAGCATAACCAGGCTATTACAGTACAAAAAAATAAAGAATACTACGATAAAAAGGTAACATTAAAAGAAATTGAGTTTCGTATTATTCCAGACTCTAAAACAGCGTATCAATTATTTAAATCAAAAGAATTAGATTTACTAAGTGGTTTACCACAAGAGATGATTGAAAAAGAAAAAGGAAATAAAGAATATAAGCGTGTTGCAGGGTTCTCTTCGTATATTTATTCGTTTAACGTAGAAAAAGAGCCGTTTACAAATGCGAAGGTACGTAAAGCATTTTCATTAGCGGTTGATCGTAAATTTATCGTTGAAAAATTGTATAAAAATAATGCGCAAGAAGCATATGCATTCGTTCCAGAAGGAGCAAAAACACAAAGTGGGCGTGATTTCCGTAAAGAAAAAGGTGATTACGTTAAATTTGATCCAGCAGAAGCGAAAAAATTATTAGAAGAAGGTATGAAAGAACAAGGATGGTCTACATTACCTGAAGTAACATTAAAATTCACTACAGATACACAACATAAAAAAGTAGCAGAAGCAATGCAAGAAATGTTTAAGAAAAATCTTGGGGTAGATATTAAATTAGAAAATAAAGAGTGGAAGAGTTACATCGACACATACAAGCAAAGTGATTTTCAATTAGCTTATATGGGATGGGGCGGCTCTTTATTAGATCCAATTACTAAACTAGATTTATATGCAGGTGATGGTCCCAATAACTATGCAAAATGGCATAATAAAGAATTTGACGCTTTATTAAAAGAAGCAAAAGTTGAACAAAACGAAGATAAGCGTTTTGACTTATTGCATAAAGCGGAAGATATTATGTTTACAGATTCACCATTAATCCCAATTATTTTCCCAAGTGCTTCCTATTTACAAAAACCATCAGTATCTGGTGTCCAATTTATTATCGGTTCTAGTCCAGAACTAAGATATGCAAAAATTAAAAAATAAAGAAGTAGGCAACCGCCTACTTCTTTATTTTATTTCTCTTTTGTATTCTTTTTTCGTTCCATCAGAGAAGACAACTTCTAAATCGAATTTTTGATAGTCTTTATCAAGTTTGAACACGTTCACTACTTGATCAACTACTTCTTGGTCAGGAGTATCTTTATCAAATTTTAATTCTTGTAGAAGTGGGCTTAATTTTGTGATAGCTTCGTCTCCTGTTAAATTTACATCTGCTTTATGATCTTCAATTTTTGCTTCCATTTTCTTATCAGCCGCTACATTTTTATAATCTGCTTCGTAGTCTTTCTTTGTATCCTGATAGTCTGTATCTAAACTAAATTCATTAAAATTAAGTTTTAAATCTGCAGGAGCCTCATTTTTTGCTTCTTCAGTCGTCTTTTTATTAGAAGTTGTGTCTTCTTTGGCAGGAGCTTTACATCCTGTTAATGCAGGTACTAGCATAAGAGCTAATAAAACTGATAGTAGAATTCTCATTATAAATTCCTCCTTATGTAAATTCGTTCTATACAAGTTTTTCCCAAAAACATGTAATTATGTATGTGTTGAAAATAAATTATTATCCTGCAGTCACAAGGGCTAATCCGCAATTTAAATCAAAAACGATTTGTATGTATATGGTAAATTGAAGTTGTGAGGGAGGGGCTAAAATGCATGAAGAATATAAAGAGATAATAAAAAAATCAATTGAATATATAGAGAATCACTTACATGAGGAGCTTACAACAGAAAGAGTGGCATCTCACAGTGCAGTATCGATGTACCATTTTCATCGCATCTTTCAAAGATATGTTGGGATGAGTGTAACAGATTATATTCGAAAGAGAAGGTTAACTCATGCTGCGCAAGTTTTAGTGTCAACGGAGAGAGCTGTTATTGATATTGCAGTGCAATACGGTTTTTCCTCACAAGAGGCATTTACGAGAGCTTTTAAAAGAATGTTTCAATTGCCACCAAAGAAATATCGAAAGTACTTTCAGTCATTTTATATAGAAAGAGAGGGTGTTTCAATGCAAAAAGGTATACCGAAAGGATGGATCTTAAGTGGGAGTCATCCTGCTGAATATGAGATGGGTTTAGATTATGAAGTTGTCCATCAAGGAAAAGTATCTGCATACATAAAAGCAAAAGAGAATGTTACGAACGGAGGATTTTCAACATTAATGCAAATGTTCAGAGCGGATAAATATGTAGGGAAGAGATTACGTTTTACAGCATTTGTTAAGAGTGAAAATGTAAGAGATTGGGCAGGATTGTGGATGCGAGTAGATGGAAAAGATACAGAACCGCTCGCTATGGATAATATGCAAAATCGCCCCATTAAAAATACGAATAACTGGCAATCGTACTCGGTTGTATTAGATATAAAAGAAGAAGCACTTGGTATTGCATTTGGTGTTTTATTATCAGGAGAAGGTTGTGTGTGGCTAGATAGTATTCGCTTTGATGAAGTAGATGAAAAAATTCCTTCAACAGATTTGGCAGAGAACTTTTATGAAACACTTTTAGAAGAGCCGGTGAATCTGCAATTTGAAGAAGTAGAAAAATAAAAAACAAGGAGAAAAGATATGCTCAAATATGTAAAACTAATAAGTATTAGTTTAGTAATATCGTCTTGTATTATGGGAATTAATTATTTAGTTAGCTATCTTTGGTCAGGGCATATACCTTCTTTGACGTGGAGAACATATTTGATGTTTGTGTTTATATTTATGATGAGTTTTGGTTCAATGCAAAAAGAAGGAAAAGAGGATTATTGACAATAGTCTTTTTCGCATTTCTTTCATTAACACAAATGGTTGTAACTGTGCCACATGAAATGCTTTCTAAAACATATCAAACAATCAGTGAATTATTTCCTGCAACATATGCAGCGAATGGCTATTATACAATAATATTTGGAGGAGTTAGTTTAGAGAGAAATATTATTTCATTATTAGTTATTGTATTGGTTACACAATCAGTAGCAGTGATGACTTTAGCTATAAAAGGAATGGTAAAGGGAAGAAGAAGCTCTGTAGTTAAAGAAGTATAAAATAAAAAGGTATCCTCAATGGATACCTTTTTATTAGCACTTATTATTTTGTAACTTCTGTCCACTTGTAGTTAAACTCACCACCGAAGTCAGTTGTTACAAGTCCTTTAATGAAAGAGCGTTGTAAGTAAGAACGGCCTTGTTGGTATAAAGGAGCGACAGCGCCGTCTTGTAATAGAATTTTTTCAGCTTGCTTCATTGCTTCAAAGCGTGCTTTTTCATCGCCAGCTAAATCTGTTTTCACTTTATGAATTAGCTCATCGTACTCTTTGTTAGAGTATTTATCGAAGTTATAAGCACTATCTGTTGTAAATAAATCTAAGAATGTAATTGGATCAGCGAAGTCAGGGCCCCAGCCGTCAATACCAATTTCATAGTCACCACTTAATAGTAGTTTTAGCTGTTGTTTACGTGGTTGTGGTTTTAAATTCACTGTTAATCCATCTAGGTTCTTTTCTAATTCACCTTTTAAATATTCACCAGTCTTTTTAGCTAAAGCATTGTCACTTGTTAATAGTTCGATTGTTACTTTGTCAGTACCAAGTTCTTGTTTTGCTTTTTTCCAGTTTTCTTTCGCTGTTTTCACATCATCCTTGACTAGATTTCCATTTTCTTTACGGAAGTCATTGCCTTCTGGGCTCTTTGCAAATTTCGCAGGAACCATTCCTTCAGCTGGAACAGCGCCGTTATTTAAGATTGTTTCTACGTAAGCTTTTTTATTCATTGCGCCGTTAATAGCAAGGCGTGCATGTTGATTTTTTAATGTTTCATTTTTCTGATTTAATCGTAAGAATTGAATGCCGACTTCAGCGCGTTCTTTAAAGTTTGGATCGCTCTTATATTTATCAACAAACTCTGCAGTTAAAGCAACACGATCAATTTGTCCTGAATCATATAAGTTCACTTCTGTAGACTTATCTTTAACGACATTGAAGTTGATTTCTTCTAATTTTACAGTTTTAGCATCCCAATAGTTAGGATTTTTCTTCAATTGGAAGCTTTGTTCATGTTTCCAGTTATCTAATGTGAAAGCACCGTTATAAATTAAATGATTTGTTTCTAAACCATATTTATCGCCTTGAGACTTTAAGTACTCTTCATTAATTGGTAAGAATGTTGAGAATGTAGTTAAGCTTAAGAAGTAGGGAACAGGACGGTCTAGTTGTACTTCTAACGTTTTATCATCAACAGCTTTAACCCCTAGTTGATCAATTGGCAATTGTTTTTGGTTTATTTGTTTCGCATTCTTTATATCGAAGAATAAGAATGCGTATTCAGCTGCTGTATCAGGATTTACGGCACGTTGCCAAGCGAAGGCAAAGTCCTTTGCTGTAACAGGAGTACCGTTTGACCATTTTGAATCACGGAGATGGAATGTATATTTTGTTTTATCGGGACTAATGTCAACCGACTCAGCGACACCAGGAACCGGTTTATTATCTTCTCCCATTGCATATAGCCCTTCAAAAACATTACGCATTACGTTCATGGATTCCCCATCCGTTGCTTTTGCAACATCCATTGTTGGAATTTCTGAAGCGAATGATAAGTTAATTGCCTGTTTATCAGGTGCTTTATCGTTTGCTTTCGCTCCGCTTGCATTATCTTTATTTCCCCCGCAAGCAGTTAGTAATAGACTTGCCCCTAAAACTGATGCAACAACAGGTACAACTTTTTTCTTCATTGTTCGTTCCTCCCTAAATGTGTTGTTCGTAACGTCATAATGTCCGTGTCTTGAAGTAGCTATAGAAGGAGATAAAACCTATTATAAATATTTGTTTATAGGTAATCAGGTGTTCTATATGTATATACATGTTGAACTATAATCTATCGTTATATGTTTCAACGTAGTAGACATTATATTTTGATGGTTAAATATTTTGTTTCTTTGATTATTTAGAATATTAACACTGAAAAGAACTATATGTCAATAATAAAAATAGATTGTTAATTTCTTAGAATAATATATTAAAAAAGCAGATTCTCATGTGTGAGAGAACCTATTTTTAATATATTTTGCTAAAAAAACAATTGGTGTGGGCTAATAATAAGTGGGGATGAAGAAACCCCCACTTATTAAAGTTTCACTTTATTTTTCAATTTTTGCCCACTTGAAGTTTAATTGACCTGCAAAGTCTACTTGCACAATTCCTTTCACATAAGAACGTTCTAAATAAGATTCGCCTTTTTGGTAAAGAGGAGCGATAACAGAGTCTTTAAATAATATTTTCTCGGATGCTAGTAATGCTTCCCAGCGAGCTTTTTCATCACCAGCTAAAGTTGTTTTCACTTTTGCTATTGTTTCATCGAATTCCTTATTAGAGTAATGATCTAAGTTATAAGGGTTATTCGTTGTAAATAGCTCAAGGAATGTAATTGGATCCGCAAAGTCAGGGCTCCAGCCATCAATTCCGATTTCGTAGTCACCTTTTAATAAAAGCGAAACTTGTTGCTTACGTGGCTGAGGTTTTATATTTACTGTTAATCCATCTAAATTTTTTTCTAGTTGTCCTTTTAAGAATTCACCAGTTTTCTTATCAAGGTCAGCATCACTCGTTAATAATTCTAATGTTATCTTTTCAGAACCAAGCTCTTGTTTAGCTTTTTTCCATAACTCTTGTGCAGATTTTGTATCAACTTTTGTTAAATCGCCGTTTGCAGTACGGAAGTCTTTTCCTTCAGGTCCTTTTGCAAAGTTTTTTGGAACGAGACCAAATGTTGGTGTAGAGCCATCATTTAATAACGTATTTACAAAGGATTTTCTATCAATTGTTTGATCAATTGCTTGGCGTGCAGAAACGTTTTGAAGTACTTTGTTTTGTTGATTCATACGTAAAAATTGTACGCCTACGTTTGGACGTTCTTTAAAGTTAGCATCCTTTTTATATTTATCGACGAAGTCAGATGTTAGTTTTATACGATCTAATTGTTTTGACTCGAATAAATTTACTTCTGTTGATTTTTCTTTTACGACATTAAAATTGATTTCTTCTAGTTTGACAGTATCTTTATCCCAATAGGTAGGGTTCTTCTTAAATTTAAAGCTTTGTTCGTGCTTCCAATCGCTTAGTGTAAAAGCTCCATTGTACAAGATTGTATTATCTTCTAAAGCGTACTTATCACCTTGTACTTTAAAGAATTCCTCATTAATTGGTAGAAATGTTGGGAACGCTGTTAAGCTAATAAAATAAGGAACAGGACGCTCTAATTCTACCTCAAACGTATGGTCATCAACTGCTTTTACACCAAGTTGGTCGGCTGGAAGTTCTTTGTTGTTAATTTTTGTTGCGTTTTTAATATCAAAGAATAAAAATGCATATTCAGAGGCTGTTGCTGGATCTACGGCACGTTGCCAAGCGAACACAAAATCTTTAGCTGTAACAGGAGTGCCGTTTGACCATTTTGAATCTCGCAAATGGAATGTGTATTTCGTTTTATCGCCACTTACTTCATGAGATTTTGCAACACCAGGAACAGGTTTGTTACCTTCACCAAGATTATACAAACCTTCAAATACGTTTCTCATTACTTGACCAGAATCAGTATCTGTAGCACGAGCCGTATCCATTGTTCGTATTTCAGTAGGTGAAGATAAGTTTAAAACCTGTTTACTAGGTGCCTCGTCTTTTGCATTTGCTCCGCTTGCTTCGTTTTTATAACTACCGCAACCAGTTAATAAAATACTTACTCCTACAACTGATGCAATACCGGGTACAAACTTCTTTTTCATTTGATTTTCCTCCTAAATAATTAAGTTTGGATGATGATGAGGGAAATGAAAAATAAAAAATCCCTCTTTTCATATTGAGAAAGAGGGATTTTTACGTACAAGTTATGCACCCGTATATAAACGAAGTCCCTCATTCTATCTTTCAAGCATAAAGCTTGCAGGAAGTAGCACAGTATTCAAAATGAACCTGTTGCCGAGGTTTCAAAGGGCCAGTCCCTCCACCTCTCTTGATACAATGAGTAAACGAATAAATTTTATTAATTTTTGTGTTTCTTTGATAATTCAAAATCTTACACCTTGAACAATGAAGTGTCAACTAAATGAAATATAGTTTAAATTTTCAGTTTTATTAAATGAAAAAACCACTGCATATGGCAGTGGTTTTTCTACTAGAAGTTAAAGTTATCTGGATCTGGACCAACGCGACGATCTTCATTTAAAGCTTGAATTGCTTTCATATCATCAGCACTTAATTCAAAATCGAAGATGTTTGCATTTTCAATAATGCGATGTTCTTTAATTGATTTGGGAATTGTTACAACTTCGTTTTGTAAATCCCAACGTAAAATAATTTGCGCAGTTGATTTATTATATTTTGTCGCAATTTCTTGTAACGTTGGATTATCTAGTAGTTGTCCTTGCATTAATGGTGACCAAGCTTCAAGCTGGATATTATGTTCTTTACAGAATGCATGTAACTCTTCTTGTGCTAAACGTGGGTGGTATTCCACTTGGTTGACCATTGGCTTAATTTCAGCAATTTCAAATACGTCTTGTAAGTGGTGAATGTGGAAATTACTCACACCGATAGCGCGAACACGGCCATCTTTATAAAGTGTTTCTAATGCTTTCCATGATTCAGTATATTTCCCTTTTACAGGCCAATGTACTAAATATAAATCTAAATATTCTAGACCTAATTTCTCTAATGTAGTTTCAAATGCTTGAAGTGTTGTTTCATATCCTTGATCGCTATTCCATACTTTTGAGGTAATAAATAATTCTTCACGTGAAACACCGGATTCACGAATCGCTTGCCCAACGCCTTCTTCATTTTGATAGATTGCTGCAGTATCGATGCTGCGGTAACCATTTTTAATTGCTGCTTTTACAGAATCAATTACTTCTGAACCATCTTCTACTTTAAAAACACCTAAACCAAACCAAGGCATTTTTACACCGTTATGTAATGTTGTATAGTCTTTTAAACTTGTTAAAATCATATTATTTCCCCCTAGCTTTTTTGTTTGTTGCTTCTACTGCTTTTTGAATTGCCTCTGAAAAATTATATTCGTATAAAGTTTTGAGACCCTCAGCTGTGGAACCACCTGGCGTTGTTACTTGTTCGCGAAGGTTAGCTGGATTTTGCGTTTGTTCAAGCATAGAAGCAGAGCCAGAAATCATTTGAATGACAAGATGTTTTGCAGTTTCTTCATCAACTCCATAACTTTTTGTTGCTTCAATTAAGCTTTCAGCAAAGTAATAAAGGAAGGCTGGTGCACTTCCAGTAACTGCAGTAAGCTGATGAACTTCTTCCTCAGTACAAAGTTGCGAAGTACCAATACCTTTTAAAAGTAGTTGCAGGGTTTCTTGATGTATCTCGTTTACTGATTGTCCCATTGTATATAAGGAGATAGACTTTCCAATTTCAGCAGCTGTATTAGGCATAATCCAAGCAACAGGCGTGCCTTTTGGGAGTCTAGCTTCTAAATAAGATGGTCCAATGCCAGCTGCTACTGTTACGACTAGTTGATTTGATATTAACGGAGATAGCTCAGCTAATAACTCTTCATGAGCAGAAGGTGGCATTGCTAAAACAACCGTATCAACAGATGTAACATGCTGTTTCCAATCTGTTGTAGTAGACACATTATATCGATGTTGTAACTGTTTTAGCTTTTCTATGTTGCTTCGGTTAGAGACGATAATTTCTTCGATGTACTCTTTGCTTGTTTTAAGTAATCCGGAAAATATAGCTTCTGCCATACGACCGGCACCAATAAATAAAATTCGATGTTTAGTTAGCATATCCTTTATTCCTTTCTAGTAGAGATATGTTATAAAAACGATATCATCTTTAAGAGAATTTTGTAAAAAGAAAAGACTTATCGTAGATGGAATGGATAATGAGAAGGCGGAAATTCATGCTAATATTAGCTGTTATTAATCTCTTTATATGTGTAGCTGGTTTGCTAGAGTGGAAGAGCAATTATAAGGGACAAGAACATACAAATAACTATATCTAGAAAATAATTAGAATTGAAAAACCCCTGAAGCACATATGCTCCAGGGGTTTACTAATAGAATATAAGATTATGCTTTTGTCATACCAAGTAATACAGCGCCGCCAATAATTAAAACACTACCGAGTGCAATAAAGATCAATTGACGTTTTGTTTTCTTTTCACCTAAGAATACAATCGCACCGAATGTTGAGATAACGATTCCAGTTTGAGATAATGGGAAGCTTGTTGCTACTCCAACACGTGGTAATGAAAGAAGTAAGAATAAGTTTCCAGTTCCCCATAGTAAACCAGACAAAGCATTACGGATTGCATATTTGTTAAATGGTTTATGTTTAGACGTCAGTACAACCGCACCAACAAACATACCAACTGCTTGTGGTAAAATAGCAGACCAACCATCGATATTATACCAACGAATAATAATTACATATACAAGATAGCCGAAAGTAGAAACAATTAAAGTAAGAAGTCCTTTTTTCAATTGTCCAGGTGGCTGAGCATTTTCTTTATCATCTAATGATGTGAATACAACACCAACTACTATTAATAGGATTGCAATCGTTCCCAGAATGATTGTTGTAGTAGTAGTCCACTCACGGAAAGCGATAACCCCAAAGATAGAAGTTGCAACAAGTTGCATACCAGTAGAAATCGTTACAGTAGTTGAAACACCTAGTTTTTCAACTGTTTTTAATTGGTTTACTTGTCCTAAAGCCCAGAATAAACCTGAAATAAAACCAACAATTAAGATTGTCATTGTTAAAGCTGGTTGAGTAAATACATACATAATTGTTGCGAAGAATAGAGCACCGATTGTCATACCTACCGTTTGGCTATATGCACCACCGCCCATTTTTACGCTTACTAATAAGATGTTTCCCCATGCAATTGCAGGAAGAAGCGCTAATAAAATGTCCATTACAAGACTCCCTTCGGTTTGCTATACCAATATAGTTACATATCGTTCTAACGATCGGTAATGCCCCACTAATAGAGTAGAAGATTACCGATCGCTAAAACAGGATGAAGAATTCACGATATAAATGCGTTTTCATTTCTTCATTTTTTGAAACACCTCCATATAATAACAGGAAATTGCCTATTTTAGAAAGTGAATTCAAATAAAATGTATATTTTAATAAGAGGTAAAATTCAGTTATTTCCCGGTGGTATATTTTATTTCCTAAGAAATAAAGAAGCAGCTTCGAAAAAAGCTGCTTTAAGAGTTAGTAATTCTTTTATTAATAAGTTGAATACATAGTAGAAATACGAGTGACATACCGATAGTAATAGCTACAAGTGTCCATGCGAGTTGCATATTACTTGCATCAATAGCCATGTAAATTGCAGTTGGGATTGTCTGTGTTTTACCAGGAATGTTCCCGGCAAACATAAGTGTAGCACCAAACTCACCGAGCGCGCGGACAAAGCTCAAAATCATCCCGCTTAGTAAGGCAGGAAATGCGAGCGGAAGTGTAACGTGCAGAAAAACTTGATATTCACTTGCGCCAAGGTCACGAGCACTTTCTTCAATTTGTACATTTGCGATAGAAAATCCCGTTTTCGCTGATTGGTACATAAGCGGAAATGCAACAACTGTAGAAGCAATGATCGCAGCAGTAGATGTGAACATAATAGACTGCTGAAATAATGATTCAACCCACTTTCCGATCGGGCTGTTGTTTCCAAAGATGATAATGAGAAAGAAGCCGATAACAGTTGGTGGAAGTACCATTGGTAATAAAAATATGGTTTCTAATAGTACTTTATATCGCCATGAGGAGCGAGCTAGTGCTCGCCCGACAATCGTCCCTAAAATTGTAACGAGAATAGTGGCGCATGCAGCTACTCTTAAAGATAGAAAGACAGGCGATAAAATAGCATCAATGCTCATAGTAATTACGACAGGACTGTAAATCCATATTTCTTAAAGATAGATTGTGCATCTTTTGACTGCAAATACTCATAAAATGAAGTCGCCTCTTTCTTGTGTTTAGATTCCTTTATAACACCTAAAGGATAGTGGATTGGCTCATGAGAAGTAGCTGCTGCTGTCTCACCAATCTTTACTTTATCCGAAATGAGAGCATCTGTTTTGTATACGATACCAGCATCGACATTCCCTGTTTCTACATATGTTAACACTTGGCGAACATCTTTTGTAAATACGACTTTATTTTGAACATCATTCCAAAGGTTTTCGTGTGTTAGAGAAGCCTTTGCATATTTGCCAGCAGGTACAGATTCAGGTGTACCAAGTGCAATTTTTTTGATTTTCTCATCTTTTAAATCTTGAAATTTTGTAAGAGAACTATCTTTAGGGATGACTAGAACTAGTTCATTTCCAAGAAGATTTTTCCCTTCTTTTTCATTAATGAATCCTTTTTTTACAAGGGTTTGGAATTTATCTTCTGCTGCTGAGAAGAATAAATCAGCAGGTGCACCTTGTTCAATTTGTTGTTGAAGTGCTCCAGAAGCACCGAAGTTAAAAGAAAGTTTGATATTTGGCTCTTTTTCTTTATATTGTTTTTCGATTTCTTTTAATGCATCTTGTAAGCTTGCAGCAGCTGAGATAGTCAGTTCAACTGTTTTGTCCTCTTTAGCAGCTGAATTTGTATGCTTTTCCCCACTTGTACAAGCAGCGCTAAATATAAGAAGGAAAGAAAGTATAAGTGCCCCGATGGAACGTAATATAAATTTATTCATAAAAAAATCCCCTTTCATTTTGACACATCTAATTATAACTAATTATAACTAAATATAACTAGTTATAATTGAATATAATTTGAACATATGTCTATTTTTAAAAAATAGGAGAAATATTCTTTTCTTTGTTACAATGAAAGGAGAAAGTGAGGAATCGTCTATGGATCATCATTCCTACACAACGGAAGAAGTAGCAAAGCGATTAAAAGTATCAAAATTAACTGTATACGACTTAATTAAAAAAGGAGAACTTCCTTCTTATAGAGTTGGTAGACAGATGCGCATTGATGCAGCAGATTTAGATCAATATATAAAGCAAATGAAAACAGGAAAAGTACAAGTTAATCCTGTAAAAAACGATGGTAATAGTATCTTGAACACGTGTATTATTAGTGGTCAAGAAATAACGTTAGATATGTTAGCTAAACGTATAGAAAATCGTTTGCCAAGTTCTAATGTTTTAAGAGCGTATCAAGGTAGCTTAACGAGTTTAGTGAAAATGTATCAAGGAGAAGGAAGTATCGTTAGTTTGCATTTGTTTGATGGTGAAACGGGTACATATAATATTCCTTACGTAAAACGTATTTTAGTAGGACAGCCATGTCTTATGATTAATTTATTGTCCAGAAATGTAGGGTTTTATGTTCAAAAAGGAAATCCGAAGAAAATAAAGACATGGGCTGACATATCCGGGTCCACTATAAAGTTTGTGAATCGAGAAAAGGGTTCTGGTATTAGAGTGTTAGTGGATGAACAATTACGAATCCAAAAATTAAATAAAGCTGATCTTAGTGGATATGAATGGGAAGAGTCGAATCATCTTGGTGTTGCCACGCAAGTTGCAAATGGAAAAGCTGATGTAGGAGTAGGTTCAGAAAAGTTTTCGCAAATTGTAAATGTGGACTTTATTCCAATCATGAAAGAACAGTATGATTTAGTAATTTTGAAGAATAAAGAAAATGAAGAGCTGATTGAAGTTGTGAAAGACATTCTGCAATCGGAAGAATTTCATAATGAATTAAATGCGATTGGCGGATATGATATTACGAAAACAGGTCAAATTGTATATGAAATAAAGTGAAACTTTAATCAGTGGGGGTCTTACTGCCCATTAAAGCGGGACAAACTAAAAAGCTGCTTGTCTATAAGACGAGCAGCTTTTTCTATATATAAAGGGGTTTGGGGAAACAAAGTGTTAAATAAGACCTTGAGCAAGTGTATAAATGAAAGCCGTAAGAAGAGTAGCTCCACTTGCAAGTCCGATAAAGTCTGATTTGTTGAAAGTAATGTTGTTCATTATAATCTCTCCTTATTTGTTTAATGTAGTTGCAACAGCTTTTGCATCGACAAGTGCGGATAGCACCATGCCCATTGTATTTAAAAATTTATTTGATTTCATATTGTTCATCATGCGTATCCGCTCCTTTTCGAATTGTTGTTGCCCTGCTTATGTCTTAATTATAGGGAATATGGATACTTGCAACTATCGAATTAGCTTACGAAAGACTTACACTTTTGTAAGAAAAAAAGACATTCATGTAAGAATGTCTTTCACAGCATATTGATATGATGATGGTCTTCAATTGTTTTTAAAAAACTACGCATTGAATTCGTCATATAGCTATCTTTACGGCGTATGAAAACCGTTGAAATACTGCCGTATTTTTCAGGGATTGCATGACAATGTACCTTACCTGCTTTAGAAAGATGATGGACAGCAGACTGTGGTACGAGTGTAATTCCGAGACCGAGTGCAACACTGTTTAATATTGTCTCTAATATATTGAATTCCATAATTCTTTTTGGTAGCAAACCTTCATCTTTAAGCCAACGTTCTAGTTTGGAGCGGTATCCACATCCTTGGTTAAAAACAAGTAGAGGCGTTGTTGTAAATTCTTCTATATGAAAGGCTTTATTTTGTGTTATAAGCATTAATTTCTCTGTACTAACATCGTATTGTTCGATTAGTGGATGTTTAATAGGACCTGATATAAAGGCGCCATCTAATTGATGATCAAGTACTTCTCTAATTAATTCTTCTGTTAGACCTGCTTGTAATGATAAATCGACATTCGGATAACTTTTATAGTAAGAAGATAAAATGGTAGGCAGTGTACTTACTGTTTCGACTGTACCGATTTTTAATATACCAGAAGGTGTTTCGCTATCTAAAAATACTTGTTTTAGTTCGTCGACATCTTGCAAAATTTTACTAACATAAACGAGCATTTTTCTTCCTTCAGCTGTTAAAGTCATTCCTCGTTTATGGCGGTAAAAGAGTGGGGTTTTTAATTCGTTTTCTAGTTGTTTAATACGTGCAGTTACATTTGATTGTACATAATTTAATTCCTTTGCTGCGCTACTTACACTACCCTGATCGGCAACGCTTTTAAAGATTTGTAAGTCTCGTAATTCCATTTTGTAATCCCCCTTGATGTTAACTATCATTATAAATGATAGTTAACATCATTTTGAATCATTTTACGTGATATATTTTTTCTTTTACAATTCTCTTTGTGCAAATAGAAAGAAACGGGGGATTGCGGTGAGAAGAGGTCAAATGATAATAGGGGCTTTGGCGTGTTTAATTGCGAGTATGTCATGGGGAGCGATGTTTCCAGTTGCTGATCATGCGCTAGAATACATAGATCCATTTTATTTTTCGCTTATTCGCTATGGAGCAGTGGCGATAATGCTGATTGTATTGTTGTTAATGAAAGAAGGAAAACAGGCATTTCGTTTAGAGGGAAGAGGAAAGTTACTCGTCTTTTTTGGAACGATGGCATTTACAGTATATAATGTCCTCATATTTTTAGGGCAAATGTTAATGGGTAAGTCGGGTGTAATGGTAGCTTCCATTATGGAATCACTTATGCCGATGATTACTATTTGTATTTTATGGGGATATAAGCATATAAAACCGAAGAAGTATATGATAACGAGTATGGTTATTGCTTTTGTAGGAGCTGTGTTTGTTATTACAAAAGGTGACATGAGTTTCTTTGTAACATTGAAAGATAATATGTTCTCATTAGCATTTATATTTATTGGTGTTGTAGGCTGGGTTATTTATACGATGGGTGGTCAAACGTGTAGTGATTGGTCAACATTACGTTATTCTACGTTGACGTGTGTATTCGGTACGACTGTTACAGGAATTATAACGGTAATTATTACGTCGCTTGGATATGTTTCAGTTCCTAGTATGGGAACGATTTCTATTGTGAAGTATGATTTGTTATTTATGATGACATTGCCAGGTATTGTAGCGCTACTTGCTTGGAACTATGGTGTGAAAATTTTATCATCCATTAATGGGATTTTATTTATTAATTTTGTACCAATTACGACTTTAGTTATTATGATGATGCAAGGGTATCAGATCACAATGTTTGATATTATAGGGACTGTACTTGTTATTGCAGCGCTTATTCGCAATAACGTTTGCCAGAGAAAAGAAGAAAATATAAATAAGAGAGTTTTACAAGAAGAACAATTACGTCAAGCTGTTTAATAGGCAAATGGAGGATTTCACATGTTAGAAAGTTTATTGTTTTTCTTCGCCGTCGGAGTTGCCTGTGAGCTTGCAGCAATTAATCGAAATGGTCGTAAAAAGATAAAACAACAAGCTGAGCTAATACAGCTTTTAAAAGAATTGAAAGAAAGAAAAAATTAAAAAGACGACCGGGCATAGACGGTCGTCTTTTTCTATATAAAGGGGAAAGGGGACACAAAGTTATACAAGCATAGCAGCGTAAATAAAAGCAGTAAGAAGAAGAGAGCCGCTAGCTAATCCTAAAAAGTCTAATTTGTTAAAAGTGATGTTATTCATAATGAGTTCTCCTTACTTGTTTAATGTAGAAGCAACAGCTTTTGCGTCGAAAAGAGCTGATAATACCATGCTCATTGTATGTAAGAAATTGTTCGTTTTCATATTGTTCATCATATCAATCGACTCCTTTTCGAATAGTTGTTGCCCTGTTTCTGACTTAATTGTATGAAATATAGTGAGAAGTAACTATCGAATTAGCTTACAAGAAAATTACACTTTTGTAAGAATTGAAATTTAACAATTCATACTTATTTTTATTACCAACTCCTAAAACTTAGTGTTATAATTGTTGTAAGAATATGATTATACTTCGGATGTTTAGAAAGGAACGAAATAAATGTATAAACCAATTACATTTTTGTTGAAATATATATTTAAAACAGCTGGGAAAGTAGAAGTGCAAGGAAGAGAAAAGCTACCAGAAGGTGGTCCGTATGTTGTTGCGTGTACACATACAAGTTTTATGGATGTATTAATGTTAGCTACAGGGATGTACCCAACAGAGATTCATTACATGGCAAAAAAAGAATTATTTGAAGGGAAATTCAAAAATTGGTTCTTTAAAAATGTAAATGCATTCCCTGTAGATCGCGCGAATCCGGGACCGAGTACACTTAAAATTCCATCACGTTTATTAAAAGAAGGAAAGGTAGTAGGGATTTTTCCGAGTGGAACGAGATCAGCGGAAGATGTTTCATTAAAAGCGGGTGCTGTGACAATTGCGATGCGTTCTAATGTACCTTTAGTGCCGGCAGCTTATGTTGGTCCATCAAGTGTAAAAGAATTAATAAAGGGGAAAAAGGCACAATTGATTTTTGGAGATCCGATTCAAATTGAGGCTGGAGAACAAATAGATCGAAAAACCGCTATGAAAATGATGACAGATCAATTAAATGAGAAGTTTGAGGAGTTAAAAGAAGCTTTGCAATCAAATTAAAAATAAGAAAAGACGACCGGGCATAGACGGTTGTCTTTTCTATTACTATTTATAATAAAGGGGAAAGGGGACACAAAGTTATACAAGCGTAGCGGCGTAAATAAAAGCAGTAAGAAGAAGCGAGCCACTAGCTAGTCCTAAAAAATCTAATTTGTTAAAAGTGATGTTATTTATAATATATTCTCCTTACTTGTTTAATGTAGAAGCAACAGCTTTTGCGTCGATAAGAGCGGAAAATACCATGCCCATTGTATGTAAGAAATTGTTCGTTTTCATTTTGTTCATCATATTAATCCGCTCCTTTTCGAATGGTTGTTACCTTGTTTCTGACTTAATTGTATGAAATGTTGCGGAAAGTCACTATCGAATTAGCTTACAGAAAAATTACACTTTTGTAAGAGAAACGAATGAAGGTGTAATGATAAGAAGATTTGACATATGTTCATGAGATTCATTAAGTTAAAGATAGAGGTGAGTGTATGGCTAATATTAAAGATATAGCAAAGATAGCGGGAGTTTCAGTTACGACTGTTTCGAGAGTGTTGAATGATCACCCATATGTAAGTGAAGAAAAAAGGAAAGCGGTTATAGAGATAGTTGAGAAATTGAATTACTCGCAAAACGCAAATGCTGTTCATTTATCAAAAGGAAAGACGAATATTGTTGGTGTGATTTTACCGTATATTAATCATCCGTGTTTTGATGCGATGGTGAGCGGAATGATGGAGATTGCGTTAACTCATAATTACAGAGTGTTACTTTGCCAAACGAATTATAATAAAAAAGAAGAAATGAAAAGTTTACATATGTTAAAAACAAAACAATTGGATGGTCTTATTATTTGTTCACGTGCAAATGATTGGGAAACGATAGAACCGTATGCTTCTTACGGCACAATAATTGCTTGTGAAGATAATGATATTTCAAACATCTCAAGTGTATATACGAATCATTCAGCGGCCTTTCAATTAGGAATGGATTATTTGATTGAGAAAGGTTATAAAAAAATTGGTTATTGTACGGGAAGAAAATTAGGGCCGAGTAGTCAAAAGCGTTTTGATGTTTATAAACAGCGATTGCAATCTATAGACGAAGAGGTTAATGAAGAATGGATTTTTACAGAATGTTTTACACTAGAAGATGGTGTAAAAGTGGCTCATAAGTTAAAAGAGATACAGGATCTTCCTGAAGCATTAATAGTAGCAGGTGATGAAGTTGCGATTGGGGTTATGACAGAGGTTGAAAAACTAGGGATTCAAGTTCCTGAGGATTTAGCGATTATTGGCTTTGATAATCAACCTATCTCGCAAGTGTTACAATTGACAACTATTGATCAAAATTTAAAGGAGATAGGGAAAACTGCTTTTGAAATGTTGCATAGAAAAGTGAATGACGAGAGTTCTAAACAAGAAAAGCTGGAAATTCCATACGAACTTGTGGAACGCTCTACAGTTTAATTTTAATCCGTTATGTGTATAATCGCATAACGGATTATTTTTTTGAAATATCTTTGACAGGAAACGCGTTTCATACTTTATAAAGGAGTTAAACCGGTTTGTAACAATCCATGGATTGTTTTCAAGAATAGTATTTGGAGGGATATGCATGAATGAACTTTTATTAAGTGTGAACAAGTATATAGAGGATGACGAAAAAATGTTAGCCTTTGTAGTAGGGATCTTTGAGAAGAATAATTTCATGTTATGTTATCAACATGGAATTTTTGTTGCCACTACTAGACGTCTCCTTTTTTACGGGAAATTTCCGTACTATCCTTCAACATTTAAAGAGTACCCATAGTTGCATATAGATAGCATAGATTTTCATTCGTACTTTGAGTTTACTTATAATCATGAAACGGTTAGAGCTAAGCATATTCAGAAAGGGAATGTGGAGCGATTTGTCCATGTAGTTAGAGCAAATATGAATAATTAATCAACCCTCTGTTTAAACATAATATTTCAATTTTTAAGAGGGGAAATGCGGAATAAAAACCACTTCTAAACCTCTAGGAGATAGTGATACAATGTCAAATGGGGGGAGGGTATGAACTATGGTTAATCAACGTATAAAGGAAATAACACTAATTACAATTGGTTCATTATTATTCGCAATTGGTATTAATTACTTTGCAATTCCAAACCGTTTATCGGAAGGTGGAATTATTGGTTTAACGGTTGTTACGTACTACTTATTTGATTGGTCACCAGGGATTGTGAATTTTGCTATAAATGCAATTTTACTAGCTATTGGTTATAAATTTTTTGATAAGAAAACAATGATTTATACAATTTTAGGGATTGTAGAAACATCTTTGTTTTTATACGTTACAGAACATATTGAGTATCATGTAAATAGTGATACATTATTAGCAGCTTTATTTGCTGGTTTATTTGTGGGTATTGGATTAGGCTGTATGTTCAAAGCTGGAGGTACATCGGGAGGATCGGCAATCTTAGCTCAGTTAGCAAATCAATATTTAGGTTGGAGTGTAGGTAAAGGTGTACTAATTATTGATATTGTTGTAATTGCTGGTTCAGTATTTATAATAGGGCAAGAAAAGGCAATGTATACACTTGTAGCTGTGTTCATTGGAGCAAAGGTAATTGATTTCATTGTAGAAGGAATGGACACAAAAACGGCTGTTACGATTATTTCGAATCAACCAGACTTAATTCGTGAAACTATTACGAAAAATATGACACGCGGTGTTACTGTATTAGAAGGGCGCGGCGGATATACTGGTAAAAATAAAGAAGTTTTATATGTTGTTATTAATAAACAAGAGCTTGTTAAGTTAAAACAAGTTATTAGCCGGGTAGATGAAGATGCTTTCGTTGTTATACATGATGTACGTGATGTACTTGGCGGTGGCTTTAAAGCAAGCTAAAAGGTGAACGAGTAAATTCGTTCACCTTTTTTAATTCTTACAAAAATGTAAGTGTAATGTAATGAGATTCAATAGTAGATTTTATTCCCCCTTTTTAAAATGGATGTATATATATCCTGCAGAGGAGGAATGTTTATTATGAGGAAAAAAATGATCACTACTATAATAGCGATGATAGTGATAGTAGTAATGTTACTGCCTACGAAACTTGGACCGGTTATCGATAAATATAATCCATTTTATAAGACGAAAGAATACTATACGGTTGTGAATACAATTGGTCAGCATATTGGTGATGAGTGGTATGAATATGAATTTATTGCATTCGATGAACGTGGTAGAGAGCAGAAAATAAAGAAAACGGTTAAGCATATGTTAAAGAGAGATGAAGCATTAAAGGTTTTTGCAAAAGGACGTTACGGTGAATCGATTGAAGAGATTGAGGTTGCAAATATTCCTATAAATGCGAAGAGCAAACTTTTAACGATGAGATAGTGAAATATACCCCCGGCTATTTTTTGTCGAAAATAAAAATACTGGGTAAGGGTATTTTTGAGATTAATAAAAAAGCCTTAGTCCATATAGACTAAGGCTTTTTTATTATATAAAGGGGAAGGGGGTACATTGTAGTAGCATGGGTGAAAGGTATAAGAAGAGTAGCTACTAGCAATGTAATTTGGTTATGTGATTGTTCTTCTTATTTGGCTTACTTTCTAACTTTATTGTACGAAATATAGGTAAGGAGAACTATCGAATTACATTACACATAACTTACAAACATGTAAGCCTTCTGTAATGTAATTCGATAGTTAAAAGATAGTAATTTTCATATAGTGTAACTAGAAAGTCTCAATGTATTACTTTCTGTTTGTAATGAAGAATGAAAAACCAACTAATTTTTAATAATCCTCATCTGAATAAAGATGAGGATCCTTTTTTAAACCTTACAACATTGTAAGGTTTACGTAAGTTAATTCGATAGTAAATTTGTCATATTTTTTGCATAATAGATACAGATAGAAAAATAATTAGGGATCTAGTAAGAAGGGAGAAAAATGGGATGCGTAAAGAAGAAGTAGTGAAGTTACCAATTAAAGATTTCTGTAGCTACTTTACTGTTGCCGTAGTGTGTATTGGATTATTTGATATCATAACAAACTTAATTGTTAAATAATATAGATGCTAAAACAAGAAAGGAAGTCCTTTCTTGTTTTTTTTATGGGGGCATAAAGATGAAATGGATTGATAGTCATATACATGTTGATCAATATAAGGATGAAGAGAAGAGCAGATTGCTGAAAGAGGTGGAAAATAGTAATGAAATAAAGGGGCTTATTGCAGTATCTATGAATTATCAATCTTGTAAGGAAACGTTATCTTTAGCGAAGAAGTATCCTTTTATATATCCAGCGATAGGGTTTCATCCAGAGCAACAGATTCATAAAGAAGAGTGTGAACAGATTTATCAACTTATTGAACAGAACGCAGAGGAAATTGTTGCGATTGGTGAAGTAGGTTTGCCCTATTATTTGAGGAAAGAGGATGAAAGAATTGCTGTAGATCCATACATAGCTACATTGAAAAAATTTATAGAACTAGCTAGTAAGTATAATTTGCCGATTATATTACATGCAGTTTATGAAGATGCTGACACTGTATGTGATTTGCTAGAGAAATATAAAGTTTCACGTGCACATTTCCATTGGTTTAAAGGAAGTGATGAAACAATGAAACGGATGATGAAGAATGGTTATTATATTTCGATTACACCGGATGTTTTACATAAGGAGAAGATTAGAAAAATTGTTTCGTATTATCCGCTTGAATATATGATGGTAGAAACAGATGGACCGTGGGAATTTCAAGAGGGTGTTATAACGCATCCAAGAATGATTCGAGAGGTATTAAAGGAAATTAGTTCTATAAAAAACCTATCCATTGATAAGGTCGCAAAAACAATATATGGAAATACAAGTCGATTTTATTTGAAAGGATAGGAGAATTATAATTTTCATAATGTAACGGAAAAAGTAAAAGTTGAATTTATTTAGTAAAATGCCACGGTTTGATATATGAAAAAAACCACCAAGCGTTCCGCTCGGTGGTTTTGTATTAGGATTCTAATTTTTTCGCACGTTTTAATAATAAAAGAAAGACAATGATAACGAACCCCAGTATAAGGAAGAAGCCATATTGCTTTATATAATCAATTATGTCATTCGCACTGGTTGGTTTTTCAACGTGAATGCCGTCTTTATTCGTCGTAATATGAATATCTTTCATTTTTACTTCATTCTTTTCCTTTTGTAAATCAATCCATTCTATATTTGGAATACTTTCTAGATCCTTTAATACTTCTTTTAATGGTTTCGCACCTAAGTAAGGATGATAGAATGCACCAATAACTCCATCGGATAATTTAGAAACAGATAGAGCACGCTCTTTCATTTTAGCAGTAGTTTGTGGCGTATCTTCTTCAATAAATCCGACTGTTTCAGGCAATAGTTTCATTCCATGTAAAAATGATGGAGTACTTGTATAATATGGTGAGTGCATGGATTTCCAAGTTGTATCATTTAACTGTAGTTGTCCTACATAAGTTGAAAAGTACCTTGATAATATTTCATATCCTTTTTGAGACATCGTGTAATGAGGTGCTTCAAAGGCAACAGGATATAGTTTAGCATCTACAAGTTCTTGAATTCCTTTTTCGATATGATCTTTCGTATATTTTTCCTCGAATTCTTCCCCTTTTTTTACATATTGGTTATATGCCTCTATATTTGGAAATTCATCTTTTGTCTTCGGTTTTTCATGCTTCGGTTGGCGAATTGGTTGATCTGTTTTTACATCCCAAAATTCAAAGCCTTCACCTGTTTCACTGTCATAAAATTGGTGAGTATAACCATGCATAATAATTGCTGCACCATCATCTTGCATAGAGCGTAAAAGATCAACTAGTTCTGGTTTATCTTTTAAATGTATTATCTTTCCTGTATCTGGATCTTTATATACCGGAATAACAGTAATCATGTAAGGCATCTTTTTCTCTTTTAGTAATTCAGCAATTTCTTTCAATTGATTTATATCTGCTGCGGGGTGAACATCCTCAAGGCGTAAATAAGCTTCAACTTTATTTTTCGTTGGTTTTTGGCTGAAATAAGAAAATAACATTTCACCGACGTAATGAGACATCCAGTCAAAGAGGTTAGGTGTTGCAACATAATAAGATGTTTCATGCTGAACGATTAGTGGGTTAGTGTTATTTGAGCTTAAGGCGTTAGCAAGCACAGTTCCATTCGTATCAAATGATTGAATTAATCGTTCCTCCTCTAAGGTATTTTTTAGCTTCTTGTCTGGATATTCAATTTTATTAACTCGTATATCGTCACTCTTCAATGTAATGAAAGAAAAACGCTTAGATAATTGTTCAACATTTTGTCCTAATACTAATATAGGGCCGGAGAAGTTTTCTAGAAATTGTTTCGTTTCATCAGAAAACACTTCTTTTGTTTCACCGATATAAACAATATGTGTATAGGAGGATACGTTATTAATTGAAGTTGCTTCTTTTAAGTTTTTTACGGTGATATCATTTGTAAAATGTCCTAATTGAGTATTAAGGATTTGGACATTATTTGAAACTTTATCGTCTTGTGTACTATACAAAACAAGTACTTTTGGTTTTGATGATGTTTGTGCAGAGGTGTAGGTAGGGATGAGTAGTAAAATGCTGAACAAGAGTGTTAGGCATTTTTTCATTTTGAATGCTCCTATTCTATATGTAGAGTTCAGTTTACAATTATATACAATAAATGCGTTATAGTCTATGAAAGTTACGTTTTTGTACGTATTTACCAGCTGTTTTTTCACAAAATCGGTCTAAAGCATGATGATAATACGCATAGTTATTTGCTATGATAAAAGGGTAAGAGAATGATAGAATGTGGGTAATTGTAAAGGGAAGAAGGCTGAAAGGGGACAAATTTCAGCGGAGAAAGAGGTAGAGGTAGTGAAGAAATTCTTTGTAGGATTTTTAGTTGTTCTTGGAGTATATTTATATTTCCAAGGAAAGTCTGAAGGAATGGATAAGCTAGTGAATGGAACAAGCTATGTTGATTCAGAAGAAGCAAAACAGATGAAACAAATCATTATAGAGGAAGCGAAGAAAGTAAATCTTCCAGAATGGATACCTCTTGCAATTGCCGAGCATGAAAGTCGATTAAATCCAAGAAGTGTTGGAGATAATGGAACTTCATTCGGATTGTTTCAACTACACCGCGGCGGCGGGCTTGCACCAGAGCATTTAACTGATGATGAGCTGAAAGATCCACGTACAAATGCGCAAATTGCAATGCCGCATTTAATGAAAGGATATAAGCGTGGGGTGCAAAAAGGTTTGACTGATTTTGCATTACTGAAATATATAGCGAATACATCTGGATGGCCAGGGAATTTAGGGCCAGAGTGGACGGATAATAACATGAAGTATAACATCGGATTAGAAGATGTGTACTATCGAAATAAAGGTGTAATTAAAGAGTAGGTTTTCTATACCTACTCTGTTTTTTTATGAATAATTTCATCCTTTTCTTTCGTGAAATACTGCGTGAGTTGTATTTTCACCTCTTCTAGTTTTGTAGAAACTTGCGGTATTTTATATCCTACATACAATGGTGAAACGACAAATCTAGGTACAACTTTACAAATGATTTTTCCATTTAAGTAATAGAAGAATAAGTTATAACTACTGCATCCTTTATGGAAATCTGTCAGTATGTAACGTACAGTTTGCTGAATGTAATTTGCCATTTCATCTATATATGAAATGTTATCAATGATTATATTGAATTCAGTGAAGCCAATAATGGGATGCTCTGAAATATTAAGCTCAATGCATTCATTTTTTTGAACAATTAACCCTTGGAAATTTTCTTCTTCAATATTTTTAAGATAATCTACATATTTCATTCCGATAATTTGCATGTGTGCATGATGCAAACTTCCACCTGAAAATGGACCGTGATTTTTATATAAAATCACAGATGCGAACTCTTCGTTCTTCTGTAAGTGTAACCAATGTTGAATAGAAAATTGCATTAATTTTCTCATATGTTCTTCTGTATATGTTGCGATATGATCTTCGCAATTATCGGTTTCGATTAACACTGTTTGAAATGTATCTTGTAATGTAGGAAATTTATTTTTTAACCAAATAATAGAACCATCAGTTGCTAAAATATCCGTTAATTGTTCTTTATCGCAAAATGGACATGCAGCGCTTCTATTCCGAATACTTTCTGGTTTTTGTTTACCGATATCGTTTAAAAAATATAGTTGTTGTGTATCCATTTGTATATATGCCCCTTTAAAATATGTGTAAAAATCCCGCTTAATACATTCGGGAAAAGGAGAAGGAAATCCTCTAAAGGAATAGGGGAAAAATAAAAGACAAGATATCCTCATTACGATAGGGTACCTTGTCTTTTATTTTTTCTCTAATAGTGTGTATGGATAATATAGAACATTTTCATTATTTTTCTTTTTTCTCTTTTTTATTGTGTATAAGGTAATTGCTGTGCTTGCAATTATAATAATGGCTTTCTTCATATTCATATACCCCTTTTTATTGTTGGTTTAATTCTTGGCTAACTGCTTTTGCATCGACTAAAGCGTGTAAAATCATTTTCACCATGTTCATCATATTTCTTCACTCCTTTTTATAGTTCATTTAGTTCTTTTACAACTGCTTGTCCGTTCACTAATACCTCAAAGATTGCTTTTACGATTTCTTTCATCATGTTTGTTTCCTCCTTTTGTTTGTCTCGCTTGTTTACATCTTTATTGTATAGGGAGGCATCTTTTCGTACTATCGCTTTCCATTACGTGAACATAACAGTTTTGTAAGATTTGATGTCACTTATTGAAATGTTTAGTCTATCTTCATTATTTTCAGAAAAATGACTATTCAAACATGAAATTGGAAAGTATAATAAAGAAGTAAGTATTAAATTCCGTACGAAAGGGGTGAATGAGATGAAACGTTCTTTAGCTGCGCGTGCCAAATTTTTAGATTTTATTTATTTTTGTCGTGCGATTTTTCATGATGTAGTTGTTAACGGGATACGTATGCCCTTTTTTAACAATTGCATAGTGACTATTGAACGATAGAAATCTCTTCACCCATTTTTAATAAACGTGTGAAAAGGGAGCTATTTGGCTTCCTTTTTCTATGCCGAAAACCATGGGGAATGTTTCTTTCTCATGGTTTTTTATATTGAAAGGAGTACGGAAAATGACTATTTGTAGTGTAAATAATGTAATGAAATCTTTTGGTGGAAACATCATATTTGAAAATATATCGCTTGAAATAAAGAATGGTGAACGTGTTGGGTTAGTTGGTCGTAACGGTAGTGGGAAGACAACAATCTTTGGACTTCTAACGGGAAGGGAGAGTTTGGATGCAGGAGCCATCCATATGAAGAAAGGTACACGTATTGGTCATGTCGCACAAATTCCGAAGTTTGATGAGGTCATGAATGTATATGATGTATTGAGTTCCGCTTTTAAAGTAGAAAAGGAATTAGAAAAAGAAATGCATGCTTTAGAAAAAAATATGGCGGAGGAGCAGGAACAATCTTCATTGCAAAAGCTAATGGAGAGGTACGGAATAATTCAAGAAAAATTTGCATTTCTCGGTGGTTATGAAATAGAGGCAAATATAATGAAGGTAGCAAATGGCTTACAAGTAACAGACTTATTTCCAAGAGTATTTACGGAATTAAGTGGAGGAGAACAGACGAAAGTTAGCCTTGCATATATGTTATTGCAGAAACCAGATTTACTTCTATTAGATGAACCAACAAATCATTTAGATTTGTTTGCAGTTGAATGGTTAGAGAAATTTTTAAAAGAATATACTGGAACAGTTATGGTTATTTCACACGATCGCTATTTCCTTGATGAAGTTGTAACGAAAATTTTTGATTTGGAAGATGGAGAGATTCACGTGTACCATACGAATTATTCTCAGTTCGTTGAGGAGAAGGAAGAAAGATTACTTCAAGAGTTTCAAGCTTATCAGGAGCAGCAAAAGAAAATAAAGAAAATGAAAGAAGCAATTAAGCGTCTACGTGAATGGGCAAATCAAGCGAACCCTCCGAATGAAGGATTGCATAAAAGAGCGAGAAATATGGAACGTGCGTTAGAACGTATAGAGAAATTAAAGAGGCCAATTTTAGAACGAAAACAGATGGGTCTTCAGTTTGAAGGGCAAGAGAGAAGCGGGAAAGATGTTGTTGTAATGAAAGAAGTGAGTAAAGGTTTTGCTGGACGACCTTTATTTGAACAAGCGAATTTACATGTTCGTTTTCAAGAGCGTGCGGCTATCGTTGGTCGTAATGGTACAGGAAAGACTACATTATTAAAACTACTATTAGAAGAAATAAATCCAGACGTTGGTGAAATTCGAATTGGTAGTAGTGTCAAAATTGGTTATTTATCACAGCATACGTACGGAAATATGAAGAGTAATGTATTAGAGGCTTTTAGAGAATATGTAGCTGTAACAGAAGGAGAAGCAAGACATATATTGGCTAAGTTTTTATTTTATGGTCCAGCAGTATTTAAGAAAGTAACGCAACTGAGCGGTGGAGAAAAAATGAGGTTAAGACTTGCGCAACTTATGTATCAAGACATCAATTTTCTAATTCTAGATGAGCCGACAAACCATCTTGATATTGAATCAAGGGAAGTTTTAGAGGAAGCCCTTGAGCAATATAATGGAACAATCCTAGCTGTTTCACATGATCGTTATTTTTTAAATAAGTTATTTGAAAAGACGTACTGGATTGATGAATGTAAATTATTTGAGTTTGCAGGAAACTATGCATGGGCTCGTCAAAAATGGGAAGAAAAGCTTGAGAAGCAAGTAATAAAGCAAAAACGCCAAGGGAGAAAGAGTGTTGAAATGGTTCCAGTAAAAGAGAAAAAAGCTAGGAATCTTGAAGAGATTGAAAATGAGTTAATGCATGTAGAAGAAGATATATATGCAATAGAATGTGAAATGGAACATGTAGCTGATGTTGAAAGACTTAAAAAATTATATGAGGAAAAAATGATGAAAGAGTTGTTACGAGCGAAGTTATATAGTGAGTTAGAGAATATTGTGGAGTAAAGAGTAGAAAGCCACTTCCTTTCAGTTTTGTTGGAGGAAGTGGCTTTTTTCATAATGATATTTTGCTTTAAAGATTAAATGAAGCGGTGTGTTTCACGTGAAACAGTAACTTAGATAAATCCGTGTTCCTCAATTTGCATAGTTTGTGAAACATATGAAAATGATAAGGTGAAAAAGAAATGTCATTAGTGGCTTTTCGATAGGAGTAATTACAAAAACAAAGGCTAATTATTTCCCGAGAGATAAAGTGAGGGCTTTTACGGGCAGCCCGACCCCGACCTAACTTCTTTTGCTTTCGCTGAATTTTGAGGTGGGGTTCTTACTGCCCGGCAAATAGCGGGATAAATATGTATAAAAGAGACTAGTGAATGAAAACGAAAAGAGAGCAAAGTTACAGCTTTACCCGCTGAACTCTGCTCTCTTTTTGCGTGGCATCTTCTCTCGTTGAAATTATAATAGCGATTCCGAGCATGATAAAAAAAGCTAAAAAGAGGACGAACTTTGGGAAGAACGGGAATAGTAATAGCGCTCCGACTATCATAATTGTTAATAATACGTAGTGCAGGACGTATTGGAATAGGTTGTCCATATTTTCGCCCCCTTTTTGGTAATTGGTTATTAGTATTCTATGTTTCATGTTGAAGGAATAGAAGTAGATTTTTAAGTTTTTTAATACGAATTATAGCTGAGTTTTCTTAAAGTATAAATGTAGAGTGATAATTTTGGAAAAATTCTCAAAATATTTATTTAGAAAGAATTGACAAAACATAATGAACGATATAAGCTAATAACCATAAAGTCTACCGGAAAGGTCGGAATAAGATTGTTACCCCTCAAAAACATCTATTTTTTTACGATTAAAACCGACTTTTCCGATTGGCTATAAATGTTGCTGTGGGAGGCATACATAAGGTAATTCGTTCAGAGGGTATAATCATAAAAAGTTAGGGTGGGGACAATGAAGAAAAAGACAAAAAAATGGGCTGGTGTATTTTCGGTATTAATGAGTAGTTCGCTTGTGTTGTCTGCTTGTGGGGGACAGGAGGACGCGGCTTCTACAGAGCCGGTTAAACAGCAGGATTTAAAAAATGTGAAAATTGAAAAGATCGCTGCGACAGATAAAACGAAAGTGCCAGACAAAGCGAAGAATAGAAAAGATACGTTAGTAGTTGGTATTAGTAAGCCAGGCGGCGTATTTTTGCCATACTTCCAACAAAATGGTTGGGATGGAAACGTAACTTCAGTTATTTTTGCATCTCTCGTATCAACCGATAAACAAGGGAAACCAATTCCAGAATTAGCTGAGAAGTGGGACGTTTCTTCTGATCAGTTAACATATACATTCCATTTACGTAAAGATTTGAAATTTAGTGATGGATCGCCATTAACGGCGGATGATGTAGCTTTCACATTGACGCTTTTACATGATAAGGCATATGAAGGTGAAGTAGATATCTCTCAATATGCGGTTAAAGGTGGTAAAGAATATAAGGGAGGAAAAGCAACTTCAATTGAAGGTATTCAAGTTGTTGATCCACAAACAATTAAAATTACAACTGAAAAAGTGAATTCACAAGCTATATTTGTTTTAGGAGGTACAGTACTATCAAAAGCTTATTATGGAAAAGATTATAAGCAAAATACAAGCTTAGATTACTTAAAAGATTTATATGGAAAGCCATTAGCTGCGGGTCCATATAAATTTGAAAAGTATATTCCAGGTCAAGAAGTTCGTTTTGTAGCAAACGAAAATTATTATGCGGGTAAACCAAAAATTCAAAACTTCATTTATAAAATTACTTCTGGTGATACGAAGCTTCAGTTATTCCAAACAGGAGAAGTTGACCATACTGGCTTAGGTACTGGTGATGAGGTTCTTGAACAGGCTAAGGCTTTAGAATTCGCCAATATCCAAATCGAAACAGCACCGTCATTTAGTTATATTTATATGAATAATAATAAGCCTTATTTAAAGGATAAAAAGGTTCGCCAAGCACTTATTTACGGATTAGACCGCAAAAAATATGTTGATACAGCGTTAAAAGGATACGGTACAGTAGCCAATGTACCAATTCATCCAACTTCTTGGGCTTATACGGAAGAAGGAGTTAATAAATACGAATACGATAAAGAAAAAGCGAAAAAATTATTAGATGAAGCAGGGTGGAAAGTTGGTTCGGATGGAATTCGTGAAAAAGATGGTCAAAAATTAAAACTTTCTTATTTCGGTCCAAGTTCGGCTAAAGATAGTGATTTATTAATTCCGATTGCGAAAGAGAATTATAAAGAAATAGGTGTAGAGTTTAATCCTGAATTTATGGACTTTAATACGATGCTTTCTAAGGTAAACAAAGGGGATTATGATTTAGCTTCTGTTTCGACACCGATTACAAGTGATCCGAGTGAAACAGCTGGTGAATATTTGTCTACTGCAAATGAAACTAGTCTTGGTTATAAGAATGCAAAAGTAGATGAGCTAATTCAAAAAGGTATTGAAACTGTAGATATCGAAAAGCGTAAACCTATTTATAAAGAATTGTATAAAGAATTAAGTGATGATCCACCAGTAATTCTATTAAACTACCGTAGAACAATTACTGGTTATAACGGGAATATAAAAGGAATTGATCCTGAAAAGTACAACAGTATTAGTGCAAACTTACCAGTATTATCATTTGAAAAATAACGATAAGAATGTATAAGTAGAAGACATTTTTTCATTCGGTTAGTAATGTGCCGCTTTGAAAAAATGTTCTTCTATTTTAAGCATAAGATTGGAGAGAAAAAGGGTGAAAACATATATTGTTCGTAGGTTGTTACAAATGATTCCTACACTGCTTGGTACATCAATTATTATCTTCGTCCTGTTCGCACTTCTTCCTGGGGATTATATTGATTCAAACCCGAAAATTACACCGGAAAGAGCAGCTGAACTGAGGGAGTTATATGGGTTGAACAAACCAATTGTTGAGCGTTATTTTCATTGGTTAGGTAATGCATTGCAAGGGGACTTTGGCTTCTCGCTTCAATATCAAGAGCCTGTAACGTCATTATTAAATAAATTTATTTGGAATTCTTTTAGTGTAGCAATTATTGCATTGTTTTTTATTTGGCTAATTGCACTTATTATCGGTGTATTCTCGGCGACGAAGCAACATTCTTTATTCGATAAACTTGTAACAATCGGTGTTTTTGCAGCAATGTCATTCCCTTCATTCTTTATCGGTTTGTTTTTAATTAAGGTGTTTGCGGTTGACTTTAAGTTATTACCGATAGGTGGAATGATTGATGTTGGCAGTAATTCAACAGGATTTGCTTACGTGATAGAAGTTGCAAAACATATGATTTTACCAGTATTTATTTTGACACTTCTTGGGGTCGGCTCGCTAACTCGTTATTTTAGAACAAGTATGTTAGAGGTTGTAAGACAAGATTACATACGAACAGCAAGAGCGAAAGGTTTGAAGGAGAAGACGGTTATTTATAAGCATGCATTAAAAAATGCAATTTTACCGGCAATTACGTTATTAGCATTTGAATTACCTGGATTGTTTTCTGGGGCAATTATTATTGAACAAATTTTTAACTGGCCAGGGATTGGTAATATTCAATTAGAAGCATTAAATTTCCGTGACTATACAGTATTGATGGCATTTACGATGTTTCTTTCTTGTTTAACAATCGTTTCAAACTTTTTAGCAGATATCGTATATGCAGTTGTTGATCCAAGAATTCGGTTGAAGTAAGGGGGGAAAGAAATGGAGACTGTTACAGTAATTACAGAAAAAAAAGAAAAAAAGAGAAGAAATGAATCATCACCATGGCGACAAGCTTTTAAAAAGATAAAGAAAAATAAGATGGCACTTGTAGGGTTTTATGCATTAATTTTTATGTTTTTATTTTGTTTTATCGGTCCGTTCTTTTCTCCATATGCATCAGGAAAAATACAAGTTGCGCTCATTAACAAACCACCTAGTTATTCTCATTGGCTTGGTACAGATCAATTAGGAAGAGATATTTTAACAAGGCTTATGCAAGCGGGACGTATTTCATTAACCATTGGTTTAGCTTCAATGGTTTTATCGGTTATACTTGGAGCTTTATTAGGAGCGATTGCAGGTTTTTATCGTGGTATTGTGGACAATATTATTATGCGACTTGCAGATATTTTAATGTCGATGCCAGGATTACCGTTACTTATTATAATGGGTGCGATTTTATCAGAGTGGAAAGTACCGTCTGATTATCGTTTGTATGTCATTATGATTATTTTAAGTTTAGTAGGTTGGCCAGGGCTTGCACGCCTTGTAAGAGGGCAAATTTTATCACTTAGGGAGCAAGCATTTATGCAAGCTGCGGATGTGTTAGGAATAAAAGATTACCGGAAAATTATATATCACTTAATACCTAATGTTTTACCCATTTTAATTGTCGTATCTACATTAGGTGTTGCAGGTTCTATTTTGGGAGAATCCGCACTAAGTTACTTAGGTCTCGGAGTCGTTCCACCTACACCATCATGGGGGAACATGATTAGCGCAGCTAACTCATTAATCGATTTCCAAAAGCGTCCATGGTTATGGATTCCGCCTGGTTTTGCAATCTTTATAACGGTTGTATCAATTAATTTACTTGGTGATGCACTTCGTGATGCATTAGATCCAAAGATGAGACGGTAGGTGAGGAGATATGAGTAAAGCGGTAGTAGAGCTGAAAGATTTACAAACATACTTTCAGACAGAAGAAGGGACAGTAAAAGCTGTGAATCATGTTAGTTTTTCTGTTCGAGAAGGTGAAACTGTTTGTGTTGTAGGTGAATCTGGTTGCGGAAAAAGTGTAACGGCGTTATCTATTATGGGACTTATTGCTGAATCAGGCAGTGTAGTAGGTGGAGATATTTTATATGAAGGAAAAAGTCTTTTAGGAATGAAAGAGAAAGAGCTTCGTAGTTTACGAGGGAATGATATTGCGATGATTTTCCAAGAACCGATGACATCGCTAAACCCCGTCTTCACTGTAGGAGAGCAAATTGTAGAAACGTTAAGGGAGCATGAATTACTTAGTAAAAATGAAGCATATAAGAAGGCAATTGAGTTAATTCGTAAAGTTGGCATAGCCCGCGCTGATGAAATCGTCCATTCTTATCCGCATGAACTGAGCGGCGGGATGTTACAACGTATTATGATTGCTGTTGCACTTAGTTGTAATCCTAAGTTATTAATTGCGGATGAACCAACAACAGCTCTTGATGTTACTATTCAGGCTCAAATATTGGATCTACTAAGACAAGTGAAAGAAGAATTTAAAACGTCGATTTTATTAATTACACATGACTTAGGTGTCGTAGCGGAAATGGCTGATTATGTTGTCGTTATGTATGGCGGGAAAGTTATTGAAGAAGCCCCAGTACTAGAGATATTCCAAAATCCAAAACATCCTTATACGAAAGGATTATTGAAATCAAAACCAGTAATGGGAAAACGAATAGATAAACTATATTCTATTCCAGGGCAAGTTCCGAATTTAGTTGGTTTAGGTGAGTTTTGCTACTTTAGTGGGCGTTGTGAGCATTGTATGGAAATATGTGAAAAAGAAGCCCCAAATCTAAATGTAAATGATGAAAATCATAAAGTAGCTTGCTGGTTATATGAGGAGCGTGCGGAACAATGAGTGAACCATTATTAGAGGTGAAAAATCTAAAGACATATTTTCCAATTAAGGGTGGCGTATTTAGTAGAACAATTGGGCATGTAAAAGCGGTTGATGGAGTAAGTTTTACTATTAATAAAGGTGAAGTGTTTGGTCTCGTTGGCGAATCAGGGAGCGGAAAAACAACAATAGGAAAAACAATTTTACGCCTCGTTCAAAAAACGGAGGGAGAAGTGAAGTTTAAAGGGAAAGATGTTCATTCTTTATCCAAGGATGAATTAAGAAAACATCGCCCTAATATGCAGCTCGTTTTCCAAGATCCATTTAGCTCATTAAATCCGAGAATGAGAATTGGAGAAGCGCTTGGAGAGCCAATGTTGGCCCACGGATTAGCGACGAAAGAAAATGTTCGTGAAAAGGTAATTGAAGTATTGGAGTTATGTGGGTTAGCTCCTTATCATATTGACCGGTATCCCCATGAGTTTTCTGGTGGACAACGTCAGCGTATCGTAATCGCAAGAGCTATGGTATTAAATCCGGAATTTATTGTAGCTGATGAACCTGTGGCGGCACTAGATGTATCTATCCAAGCACAAATTATTAATTTATTTAGTGAGTTACAAGAGAAAAAGGGATTATCTTATTTATTCATTTCGCATGATTTAAGTGTAGTAGAACATTTATGTACGAAAATCGGAATTATGTATTTAGGTACGATTGTGGAGACAGCATCGCGTGATGAGTTATTTACCAATCCGCTACATCCTTATACGAAAGCATTGTTATCAGCTGTTCCAATACCAGATCCAACAGTGAAGCGAGAGCGAATTATACTAGAAGGGGATATTCCAAGTCCAGCAAATCCACCTTCGGGCTGTCGTTTTCATACACGTTGCCCATTTGCGACGGATGTTTGTAAAAAAATAGTACCAGAATTCCGTAATGTTGGTGCAGAGCATTTTGTTGCTTGTCATCACGTATAAAAAAGGACTCTTTCAAATTGAAAGAGTCCTTTTTTTATTTAATAGATGAAGTTTGTTTCAATACAAATTGCTCGATTGCGTGAGCAACACCATGTTCATTGTTTGTTAGTGTTACAACATCACATAGCTTTTTTACATCTTCTTCAGCGTTGCCCATTGCAACAGATAAGCCTGCTACTTCTAACATCGGTACATCATTAAAATTATCACCAATAGCAACTGTATCTTCAATAGGGATATTAAAATGAGCTGCCATCTGCTGTATCCCGTTTCCTTTATGTCCATTCTTATCCATAATTTCTAAGTTAGTAGGAGCCGATGCTGTAACCATAATATCAGTATCTTCTTGTAATATACTTAATAGTTGTGCGCGATGCGCTGCATTAAACGTTAAAATGAAGAATTTAGATATTTCTAGTTCTTGGTTATTTACAACATCTTCTATTTTTTTGAAATCAGTAATTAGGTTCGATTTCTTTTGCTTTTCTGTAATTCGTTCAAGTTCCTCTAATGTAACATCAAGCGCATGCTTATTTTCTTCGAATGCTTGCATCACTTGATCTTGCCATGTATATGGAGAATAAACTCCTTTATTCGTATATAGCTTATATGGGAAACCTTCAGATTCTAGTAATTTTGCAAGTTTGTACACTTTGTCGTTTTGTATACAACGCGAGTTAATTAATTTTCCATCCACATAAACAATAGCCCCATTGCTTGCTCCGACTGGAAGAGATAATTTATATTCTTCCAATAGCTTTAAAGCATCCTCTTTCGCACGACCAGAACAGATCATTACAATATGACCAGCTTCTTGTGCAGTTTGGATTGCTTGTAGGTTTTCTTTGGAGATTTCAAGATTAGATGATAGTAGTGTACCATCCATATCTAATGCGATTAATTTCAAAATGACCACCTCTTTGTTTTTATTATACATAGTTATATAGAGGAAACATATAAACTTATCTTGGAAAGACGGTATTTTATTTCATATTAAAAGTAAGTAAAGATTAGATAAGTTTAGTGTCACTAAATAAACGATTTGTAACAAAAATAGAGAGGAATATGACGACATTTCACTTTATGACTGTAATGTTACACGAATGTTACAAACGTGAACTAAGTGAAAAACGCATTAAATAAAGGTTTTTGAGGGGTGTTATAAAAAAACGTAAAAAAAGTGTAATAAATTTTACGTAATTATATTGCAACGTAATAATAGTTATGTTACATTAATGTTACAAACGTTACGTTATCAAATTTAATGTAACGTTAACATAAAAACTATGAAATAAACATTTCTTAGAAATTACATATAGATAACTTATAAAAAGGGAGGATAAATGATATGAAAGAGCAAGTATTACAAGTAACAAAAGGTGATTTCGTAGGATCAGCAAGTGGAGCGGTAGTATTAACAGCATTAATCGTATTTCTATCAAGCGTATTAGTATAATAGAAGCTTTGTAACAAAAGAAAAGGAAGGGAGAATGAAAGGTATGAAAGAGCAAGTATTACAAGTAACAAAAGGTGATTTCGTAGGATCAGCAAGTGGAGCGGTAGTATTAACAGCATTAATCGTATTTCTATCAAGCGTATTAGTATAATAGAAGCTTTGTAACAAAAGAAAAGGAAGGGAGAATGAAAGATATGAAAGAGCAAGTATTACAAGTAACAAAAGGTGATTTCGTAGGATCAGCAAGTGGAGCGGTAGTATTAACAGCATTAATCGTATTTCTATCAAGCGTATTAGTATAATAGAAGCTTTGTAACAAAAGAAAAGGAAGGGAGAATGAAAGGTATGAAAGAGCAAGTATTACAAGTAACAAAAGGTGACTTCGTAGGATCAGCAAGTGGAGCAGTAGTATTAACAGCATTAATCGTATTTTTATCAAGTGTATTAGTATAATAGAAGTTTTAAATCAAACAAAAAAGGAAGGAGAATGAGGGATATGAACAGTGAACAAGTGTTTCAAGTAACAAAAACAGATTTATTAGGATCCTTAGGTGGAGCGGTAATAGTAACATCATTTATTCTATTCCTTGCAAATGTATTAGTATGAGATATATAAATACAATCATTCAAAAAAAATAAAGACTCTAACGTATTAGTAAGTAGTTAATATGTTGGAGTCTTTTTTATATTCTTCTTATATCCCCTCAAGTATTAAAGTTACCTCATTATCCAGCATGCATGGCTAATTAAACGTTGCGGTTGAAACTTGATTCAACGAATAATCAAAAATCCACTGAATAAAATCCCGCTTTATTTCAAAGAGAAAAAAGTCGAATTTTATATGTAAGAAAAAAAGAGGAATTTGACAGAAAAGATAGAAAATTTTAAAGGTCAGAATTTGTTAGCTTGCTAACTAATTTCTATTAATTAACGTTGGAAGCGTTTTCGGTTGGTTTTAAGTATGGACCATTTAATCTATTTACAGGGGGATGAAGATATTATGAAACAAAAATCTATGGATACGCTAGCTGCACAAATGGAGGACTTTTTTCCAGTACGTGATGTAGATCATTTGGAATTTTACGTAGGGAATGCAAAGCAATCGAGTTATTATCTTGCGAGAGCGTTCGGATTCAAAATTGTGGCTTACTCTGGATTAGAAACTGGAAACCGTGAAAAGGTATCTTATGTTCTTGTGCAAAAAAATATGCGTTTCGTTGTGTCTGGAGCTTTAAGTAGTGAAAATCGTATTGCAGAGTTTGTAAAGACTCATGGTGATGGCGTGAAGGATGTGGCACTACTTGTTGATGATGTTGATAAAGCATACTCAGAAGCAGTGAAACGTGGTGCCGTCGCAATTGCTCCACCGCAGGAATTAACAGATGAGGACGGTACATTGAAAAAAGCAGTTATTGGTACGTATGGTGATACAATTCATACGCTTGTAGAGCGTAAAAATTATAAAGGGGCATTTATGCCAGGATTCCAAAAGGTAGAATTTAATATTCCATTTGAAGAGTCTGGTTTAATTGCTGTTGATCATGTAGTTGGTAATGTTGAAAAAATGGAAGAGTGGGTTAGTTATTACGAGAATGTTATGGGCTTTAAACAAATGATTCATTTTGATGATGACGATATTAGTACAGAGTATTCGGCGTTAATGTCGAAAGTTATGACGAATGGAAGTCGTATTAAGTTTCCTATTAACGAACCAGCAGATGGAAAGAGAAAGTCACAAATTCAAGAGTATCTAGAATTCTATAATGGAGCTGGTGTACAACATCTTGCTTTATTAACAAGTGATATTGTTAAAACAGTTGAAGCGCTTCGTGCAAATGGGGTGGAGTTTTTAGATACACCTGATACTTATTATGATGAGTTAACTGCACGAGTTGGAAAAATCGATGAAGAAATTGATAAGTTAAAAGAATTAAAGATTTTAGTAGATCGTGATGATGAAGGTTACTTACTACAAATCTTTACGAAACCAATTGTAGATCGCCCGACTTTATTTATTGAAATCATTCAACGTAAAGGTTCTCGTGGATTTGGTGAAGGAAACTTTAAAGCGTTATTCGAATCAATTGAAAGAGAACAAGAGCGTCGCGGAAACTTATAAGATTTGTATCCACCAGCAAAAGTCCCTTTGCTGGTGGAAATTTCATTTTTATAAGGAGGAATCAGGATGAAATTTGTTACATTTCGTCTTCCTTCAAAAGAACTACGGGCTGGATGGCTTGAAGGTGACAAAGTAATAGATATGAATCTTGCTAGTGAAGGGAAAATCCCTTCTTCTATGATTGCTTTTTTAGAGAAAGCGGATGAGTATGTAGAAGTAGTGCGGAATATTAAGAATCCAAATAAGGGTATATATGCTTTAGAAGAAGTACAATTGACAGCTGCTCTTCCTAATCCGAGTAGTATTCGAGATTTTTACGCATTTGAACAACATGTAAAAACAGCTCGCGGACGAAGAGGATTAGATGTTGTGCCTGAATGGTATGATATTCCGGTTTTTTATTTTACTAATCATCGTGCTGTAATTGGTTCCAGTGATTTTGTAATTGGTCCGAAAAAGTCTAAAAAGCTTGATTATGAGTTGGAGATTGCTTGCGTAATAGGAAGAGAAGGGCGAAATATTTCTCGTGAGCAAGCAGAGGAATATATTTTTGGTTATTGTATTATGAACGACTGGAGTGCGAGAGACTTACAAGCAACAGAAATGAAAGTAGGTCTCGGTCCAGCGAAAGGAAAAGACTTTGCAACTTCTTTAGGAGCACATCTTGTTACGAAAGAGGAATTAGACGTTTATCGTAATGGTGATCGATATAATTTAGAAATGACTGCTCATGTAAATGGAAAACTATTATCAAAAGGAAACTTCCAAGATATTTACTATACATTTGCTGAAATGATTGAACGTGCTTCAGAGGACGTTACGTTATATCCAGGAGATGTGATTGGTTCTGGGACAGTAGGAACAGGATGTATTTTAGAACTGGGTACAGAAGAGTGGCTACAAGATGGAGATGTTGTAGAACTGTCGATTACTGGTTTAGGTACACTACGTAATACAATCAAAAAAGAAAAGGAAGCGGGTGATGGGCATGTTTTATCGTCACATGGGAGAACTACCTCATAAACGACATGTACAATTTCGTAAAAAAGATGGATCGCTTTATCGTGAACAGGTAATGGGAACAAAAGGTTTTTCTGGTACGCAGTCTATTTTGTATCATCATTATATGCCGACAGAAGTAGGTCATTCTGCATTATCGCATTCTTGTCAGTTGCAGTATGAAGAGGATGTTGCTCTTTCTCATCGCCACTTTCGAACGAAAGAAAGTAAAAAAAGTGGTGATGCAATAAGTGGACGGAATTTCATACTTGGAAATGAAGATTTATTAATTGGAGTAGTGAGTCCAACAGAAAAAATGGATTATTTCTATCGTAATGGTGATGGCGACGAAATGTTATTTGTTCATTATGGAACAGGGAAAATTGAAACGATGTTTGGAACGATTCACTATAGAAAAGGCGACTATGTAACGATTCCAATTGGAACGATTTATCGTGTTATTCCAGATGAAGGAGAGACTAAGTTTCTTGTTGTAGAGGCGAATAGCCAAATTACAACGCCGCGTCGTTATCGAAATGAATACGGACAATTGTTAGAGCATAGTCCGTTTTGTGAAAGAGATCTTCGTGGTCCAGAAAAATTAGAGACATATGATGAAAAAGGCGAGTTTGTCGTAATGACAAAATCAAGAGGCTATATGCATAAACATGTTTTAGGACACCACCCGTTAGATGTTGTGGGATGGGATGGCTATTTATATCCGTGGGTATTTAATGTAGAGGATTTTGAACCAATTACAGGGCGCATTCATCAGCCACCGCCAGTACATCAAACATTTGAAGGACATAATTTTGTTATTTGCTCTTTCGTACCACGTTTATACGATTATCATCCAGAGTCAATTCCGGCACCATATTATCATAGTAATGTTAATAGTGATGAAGTTCTTTACTATGTAGAAGGAAACTTTATGAGTCGCAAAGGTGTGGAAGAAGGTTCTATTACACTTCATCCGAGCGGGATTCCCCATGGACCGCATCCGGGGAAAACAGAGGCAAGTATAGGGAAGAAAGAGACGCTTGAATTAGCTGTTATGATAGACACATTCCGTCCGCTTCGTATTGTAAAACAAGCACATGAAACAGAAGATGAAAAGTATATGTATAGCTGGATTGAACAAGGTTCATATACTGTGAAATAAGTAAAAAAGGCATGCTCTCAATAAGGGGGCATGCCTTTTTCAAGGAATCGACATGTATAATAATACCAAAAAAATAATGGAAAGATATATAGAAAGAATAATAAGGATTGTGCATATTCAGAAGAATTTCTACTTGTTTCGACAAAAGTATTGACTAGGAAAAGCGTAATGAGTAAAATAAAAAAGCGAATTAAAAATTTTCAGAAAATTTAAAACTTGGAGGAGTGAAAGATGAAGCAAATTTTTCAAAAGAAGCCAATTGCAAAGTTAATGCAAGAAAGTAAGCAAAAAACGTTAGCAAGAACATTGGGCGCGCTAGATTTAACTATGCTTGGAATCGGAGCAATTGTTGGAACTGGTATTTTTGTTCTAACGGGTGTTGTGGCAGCGAAACATTCTGGGCCAGCTATTATATTATCATTTGCGATTGCCGCTCTAGCTTGTGCCTTTGCTGCATTTTGTTATGCTGAATTTGCTTCTTCAGTTCCTGTCTCGGGCAGTGTGTATACGTATACATACGCGACGATGGGAGAAGTATTCGCATTTTTAATTGGCTGGGACTTAATGCTGGAATATTTACTTGCTACATCTGCTGTAGCGAACGGTTGGTCTGCATATTTTCAATCTTTATTAAAGGGGTTTGGAATTCATATTCCGACTATTCTCTCCTCGGCTCCTGGTACAGGTAAGGGTGGAATAATTGATCTACCTGCAGTTCTAATTATTTTAGTGATGACAGTTCTTTTATCTAGGGGTGTTCGTGAAAGTGCACGAGTAAATAACATTATGGTATTTATTAAAATAGCAGTTGTTCTTATTTTTATCTTTGCTGGTTTTAATTATGTGAAACCTGAAAACTGGACGCCTTTTATGCCATTTGGTTTAGATGGTGTAATGGCTGGAGCGGCTACAGTATTCTTCGCATTTATAGGATTTGATGCAGTTTCAACAGCGGCAGAAGAAGTGAAACGTCCGCAACGTGATTTACCAATTGGTATTATTGCATCGTTATTAATTTGTACAGTTCTTTATATCGTTGTTTCGCTTATTTTGACAGGAATTGTTCCATACGGACAGCTAAATATATCAGATCCAGTTGCTTTTGCACTTCAATTTATTGGACAAGATGGTTTAGCGGGGGTAATTTCAGTAGGAGCAATTACAGGAATTACAACAGTAATGCTAGTTATGATGTATGGGCAAGTTCGTGTTTCTTATGCGATGAGCCGAGATGGTTTACTGCCGAAGCGTCTTGCTAAAGTTCATCCGAAATTTAAAACGCCATTTTTAAATACATGGACAACGGGAATTATTGCGGCACTGATTTCAGGATTAATAGATTTAAATGTTTTAGCACATCTTGTAAATATGGGGACATTGTCAGCATTTGCACTCGTAGCTGTTGCGGTAATCGTAATGAGAAGAACACATCCAGACTTACCAAGGGCATTTAAGGCTCCGCTTGTACCATTTTTACCAGCATTAACAGTGATTTTCTGTTTATACTTAATGCTTCAATTATCGGGGACAGCATGGATTAGTTTTGGGATATGGATGGTTATTGGTATAGCGGTTTACTTCTTATATAGCCGAAAACATAGTGCTTTAAATAATAGTAAAAAAGAAGAAGATGTTGCAAATTTATAAGCGAAAAAATCCATTCTAATTCTGTTAGAATGGATTTTTTTATTTGAAAATTTACATTTTTCTGAACTTATTATAAGATAATTGTTGGCTAACTAAAGGGGTGAAATGATGAAAAATACGTGGCGTGAGTTAAGGGAGATGGACCGTAACGTATGGATTCGATTTATTGGAGAGACGTTAAATGGAATTGCAATGATGATGTTAATGCCTTTTTTTGCATTATATTTAAAAGATAAGGTAGATTCGTTGTTGGAAGTTGGGGTTATTATGGCGCTTTCTCCAATTGCTGCAAGTTTTGGATCACTTATAGGAGGGAGAATTGCTGACATATATGGAAGAAAGCCTATTATGATATTTTCTATGGCAAGTAATGCATTATTAATGCTCGGTTTTCTATTTATAGAAGGGTTTATTCCATATGCAATTTTATCTATTTTTTTAGGGTTGAGTAATTCTTTATTTCACCCAGCTGCATCAGCTATGGTCGCGGATGTAACGGCACCAGAAAAAAGAACAGAGGCATATGGTTTATTACGAATGGGACACAATATAGGTGCTGCGATTGGTCCGATAATGGGAGCATCAGTAGTTGTGTTGTCAAAGAACCTTGTGTTTATTATTGCCTCTTCTACAATGCTATTTTATGCGTTACTTGTATTACTTCTTATTCAAGAGACGATGCCAAAGAGGACAGATAAGGAAGAACATAAAGAAAAGGAATCTGGGGCAGTTTGGAAAATTGTAATGCGAGATAAGGCATTAATGATTTACTTATTAGCAGGTATTATCATTTCGATGGGGTTTTCTCAAACGGAAGGCATGTTGCCACTACATTTTGATAATGAAATGAAGCGTATTTTTGGAACGAACAATCCATATCCATATTTAATGGCGTTAAACGGACTATTAGTTGTTTTATTCCAGTTTCAAATTTCAAAATGGGCTACGGATAAACCAGTTGGGAAGACGATGTTATATGGTGCATGTTTATTCGGGATTGGATTATTTTTTATAGGGTGGTTACCGAAGTGGTTTGGAGAATTTAATACAAATGCTACAATTATTTTAATAACACTACTGTTCGTTTATGCTTTATATACGTTAGGTGAAATGATTATGTCGCCTATACAGATGACATTTGTAGCAAATTTGGCCCCTGAGCATTTGAGAGGGACTTATATGGGAGCTGCAAGTTTGCAGTGGATTACAGGAAGCGCATTTGGTCCACTTTTGGGCGGTTTTTTATTAGATCGATTACTTGGTCACTTTCTATTTACAATTTTAGCTGTAGGATGTGTAGTTGCAGGTATTGTATATGTTTCTTTAGATCGCCTTGTTGAGCAAAGGCAAAAAGACACACTAACCAAACAATCTTCTTAGTGAATAGATGACATACACAAAAAAGGGGATTTCTACATATTTTAGGTACATAACTAGATTAGATTGCCATTTTATTTTGTGTAGCTATATAGAAAATGAAATGAAAAACCAATAAGTGATGTTATTTAATTATTTGTGGAAGTTACATTTTATTTCAAATAGGAACTACCTATTTTTATAAAAAGTGCTAAAATAGAAAAATGAAAACAATTGGTTAGGGTGATTTCATTGACGAAAATTAAATTAGGTTTATTATATGGTGGAAAATCAGCTGAGCATCAAGTTTCGCTACAGACGGCTCTTGCTGCTATTAAAGCGTTAAATCAAGATAAATTCGAGATTCATCCAATTTATATTACAGAACAAGGTCAATGGGTACGTGGTGAGCGTATTGAAGGCGAAGTAACAGATGTTGAAGCTTTAAAAATGAGCGGTGCAGAAAATGCGATTTCTCCGTTATCATTAAGTACAGAAATTATCCCATCTGCAGCTTCTGAGGAGAACGCTATTGACGTTATTTTCCCATTACTACATGGACCAAACGGTGAAGATGGAACGGTTCAAGGACTATTAGAATTAATGAATATCCCTTATGTAGGAAATGGTGTTCTAGCATCATCTGCTGGTATGGATAAAGTTGTTATGAAAAACATCTTTGCAGAGGCTGGTTTAAAACAAGCAAAATATGCATCCTTCATTCGTAGTGCATGGGAAAAAAATCGTGAGGAAGCTTATTCTAAAGTAGAAGATAAGTTAGGATATCCTTGCTTCGTAAAACCAGCGAACCTTGGTTCAAGTGTTGGTATTAATAAGTGTAAAAATCGTGAAGAACTTGAGGATGCATTTGTAGAGGCATTCCAATTTGATCGCAAAATTATTGTAGAAGAAAATATTGTAGGTCGTGAAGTAGAAGTTGGGGTACTAGGTAATGATGAGCCGAAATGTTCAGTTGTAGGTGAAATCGTTCCGAAAAAGGACTTCTATGATTATAAGTCGAAATATATCGATGGTGATACGGCGCTAATTATTCCAGCTGAAATGACAGAAGAAGAATCTAATGTAATTAAGCGTGATGCGATTATTGCATTCCAATCATTAGACGGTGCAGGTTTAACGCGAGCTGATTTCTTCTTAACGAAAGATGGAGAAGTGTATATTAACGAAGTAAACACAATGCCAGGATTTACACCGTTCAGTATGTTCCCTCTATTATGGCAACATACTGGGTTACCGTATCCAGAATTAATCGAAGAGCTAATTCGTTTAGCGATTGAACGTCACGAAGAAAAACAAAAAATTAAATATACAATCTAACAAAAAAGGAGGAAGCACTATTCATAGGAATAGTGCTTCCTCTATGTAAGGAGCGTTTCTATATGATAAAGCGAATGTTAAAGCAAGTGGAACAGATGGTAAATGGTACTGAATTAGCAGAGCAATATGAGGGAATTACTATTCAAGGCGTGTCTATTGATACGAGAAAAATTGAAAAAGGAAACTTGTATGTTCCGATTCAAGGGGAGCGCTTCGATGGACATGCTTTTGTAGATAAAGCTGTTGAAAATGGAGCTGTGGCTACATTATGGATGAAAGATGTAGCGAATCCACCTGAGAATCTTCCGGTTATTTTTGTAGAAGACACGCTATCGGCACTGCAAATGTTAGCGAAAAACTATCGCGATCAATTGGATGTTAAAGTTGTAGGTGTAACGGGTAGTAACGGTAAAACATCTACGAAAGATATTGTAACAAGTCTTCTTGCGACTAAATTCAAAGTGCAAAAAACAGAAGGGAACTTCAATAACCATATTGGATTACCTCTTACCATTTTAAACTTAGAAGAAAATACAGAAGTAGCAGTATTAGAGATGGGTATGTCAAGCCGAGGCGAAATTGAATTCTTATCTAAGTTAGCTCGTCCTAATGCAGCTATCATTACAAATATTGGTGAGGCACATTTAATGGATTTAGGATCTCGTGAGGCAATTGCTGAAGCGAAATTAGAAATTGTTACAGGATTACAAGAAGGTGGCGTGTTCGTATATAACGGAGATGAGCCTTTATTAACGAATCGTGTTCCTGGAATGAATTTAGCAGCAGAAACGGTTACGTTTGGTGATGCAAGAGCAAACGATTATTATCCAACGACTGTAACATTACAAGCAACTGGGACACATTTCAAAATGAATAGAGATGAAAATATTTCATTCTACTTACCGGTGTTAGGAAAACATAATGTGTATAATACACTTGCTTCAATGGCAATTGCGAAACATTTTGGTGTAACGTGGGAAGAGATGAAAGAAGGTTTAGTAACACTTCAAATGACGGGCATGCGTATGGAAATTGTGAAAACAAATAGTGGTTTAACAATTATCAACGATGCTTATAATGCAAGCCCGACGGCTATGGAAGCAGCATTCCATTTAATGAATGGTTTAGATGGTTTTGCTAAAAAAATCGTTGTGCTCGGTGATATGTTAGAACTTGGAGATCAAGAAGTACAGTTCCATTATGAGGTAGGAAAATTAATCGATCCAGCAAAAATCTCACATGTATTCACATACGGTAGATTAGGGGCTCAAATTGCTGAAGGAGCAAAAATTAATTTCCCTAATGAACGTGTAAAGGCGTATGATAATAAAGAAGAGTTAGTAAAAGATTTACAAGCAGTAGTCGATGTGAAAGATGTTGTATTAATAAAAGCATCTCGCGGTATGAAATTAGAAGAAGTAATTACGATGTTGAAATAATTGGTGTATATAAATAGGGATGATAGTTGCGAAAATAGAAGAAACTTATAATAAGCGCTTACAGTAAATATAAAAAAATAAAAGTGAAGAAAAAAACTCTGAATATGAAAATAAGGTAACAGTTGGGTTTGCTTTTTACACATACAAAACTTATAATTGATAAAGTGTAATAACGTTTAGAAGTATTTTCGTGAAGAATATACGCCCGTTTATATACGTGAGCATTCAGGAAAAGGGCTTTTCCGCAAATTCGGAAAACGCCTTTTTTTAAATGATAAGTATAGGATAGAAAAGGAGAAGTAACATTGACAACATTTCGAGAATTAGGATTAAGTGATTCTTTACTGCAATCTGTTGAAAGTATGGGCTTTGAAGAGGCTACACCAATTCAAGCTGAAACAATTCCACATGCATTGCAAGGTAAAGATATTATTGGGCAAGCGCAAACAGGTACAGGGAAAACAGCAGCATTCGGATTACCACTATTAGATAAAGTGGATACACATAAAGAATCGGTTCAAGGTATTGTTATCGCGCCAACGCGTGAATTAGCAATTCAAGTTGGAGAAGAATTATACAAAATTGGTAAGCATAAACGCGTTCGTATTTTACCGATTTATGGTGGTCAAGATATTAACCGCCAAATTCGTGCTCTAAAAAAACACCCACACATTATTGTTGGTACGCCGGGTCGTATTTTAGATCATATTAACCGTAAAACACTTCGTCTGCAAAACGTAGAGACAGTTGTTCTTGACGAAGCGGATGAAATGTTAAACATGGGCTTCATTGAAGACATTGAAGCAATTTTAACAGATGTGCCAGAAACACATCAAACATTACTATTCTCAGCGACAATGCCGGATCCAATCCGCCGTATTGCTGAGCGTTTCATGACTGAGCCTCAACACATTAAAGTAAAAGCAAAAGAAGTAACAATGCCAAACATTCAGCAGTTCTATTTAGAAGTGCAAGAAAAGAAAAAGTTTGACGTGTTAACACGCTTATTAGATATTCAATCTCCAGAGCTTGCAATCGTATTTGGTCGTACAAAGCGTCGTGTTGATGAATTATCAGAAGCATTAAACTTACGTGGTTATGCTGCAGAAGGTATTCACGGTGATTTAACTCAGGCGAAACGTATGTCTGTATTACGTAAATTTAAAGAAGGTTCTATTGAAGTTCTTGTTGCAACGGACGTTGCTGCGCGTGGTCTTGATATTTCAGGCGTAACGCACGTATATAACTTCGATATTCCACAAGATCCAGAATCATACGTTCACCGTATCGGTCGTACTGGTCGTGCAGGTAAAAAAGGTATTGCAATGCTATTTGTAACACCACGTGAATCAGGACAATTAAAAAATATCGAGCGTACAACAAAACGTAAAATGGACCGTATGGATGCACCGACACTTGACGAGGCATTAGAAGGTCAACAACGTTTAATCGCTGAAAAGCTTCAAAGCACAATTGAAAATGAAAACTTAGCATACTACAAGCGTATTGCAGAAGAAATGTTAGAAGAAAATGACTCTGTAACAGTAGTAGCTGCTGCTTTAAAAATGATGACTAAAGAGCCGGATACAACTCCGATCGCTTTAACATCAGAACCACCTGTTGTTTCAAGAGGCGGCGGTTCTAAAAAACGCGGCGGTAACGGAGGCGGATACCGTGATGGTAACCGTAATCGTAGTCGTGATGGACGCGGCGGTGGCGATGGACGTAATCGTGACCGTAACCGTGATGGACGTAATCGTGACGGAAACCGTGATCGCAATCGTGATGGTAACCGCGATCGTAATCGTGATGGTGGTAGTCGTGGTCGTAGAGGTGAAGGCCAAGGTCGCCCTGGTTCTTCAAATGGACGCGGCGAAAGAAAACATCATAGCCGTCCACAAGCTTAATAAAAAAAAGAGAATGCCCTTTGCGGGCATTCTCTTTTTTTATTTCTATAATTGTGCATACTACATAATAGTTATGATAGAAAAGGGGCTGTTATATGCTTGTAAGGCTTGGTTACGTTGCGATGAGTGTACATTTGAAGAATGCATCTCCATCTCAAACGATGACGTATGCACAGTTTCAGAAATTAGATGATCGTGATGCTGCAATTCGTAAGCTTGAAAGAATTGCTAATTCCAATTTAGAAAATTGTTTACGTTTATTAAAGCATAATAAAGGGCATGACATATCTTTCTTTCGGCTCAGTTCAAAGCTCATTCCTTTAGCGAATCATGAGGAATTGCTAGAGTGGAACTATATTCGTCCGTTAAAAGAAAATTTAAAAAAACTAGGTGAATATGCAGTTCATATGAATATGAGAATTGATTTCCATCCAGATCATTTTGTTGTACTAAATTCACCTGAGGAGAGTGTTTTTAAACAATCTGTAAAAACATTGCAGATGCACAAAAAATTATTAAAAGGCATGGGGATTGAACATAAGCAACGATGTGTACTGCATGTTGGAGGAGGATATAAAGATAAAGAACTTGCATTAGAGCGCTTTATAGAGAATTGGTCGAATGTCCCAAGGGGTATTCAAGAAATGATTATATTAGAAAATGATGATACAACCTTTACGTTAGAGGAAACATTATATTTAGGAGAAAAATTAGATATTCCCGTCGTATTTGACTTGCATCACCATATGATGAATAATGAGCAAGAAGATTGGTATGAAGATTGGGCACGTGTTGTTCATACGTGGGAAACGTCTTTGTTGCCGATTAAAATGCATATCTCTAGCCCTAGAGAGGGAAAAGATCCAAGAGCTCATGCAGATTATATTAATGTAGACGCATTTTTATCTTTTTTAAGAAGGATAAAGGGAAGTGTTCCGCAAATTGATTGTATGATTGAGGCGAAGATGAAGGATGAGTCTTTATTTCAATTAATGAGAGATTTAAGTGAACAAGTAGATGTAGAAATTATCGATGGTGCAAGCTTTTATATTAAATAAGCTTTGCACCATCGTTTTTTTTTGTTAAAAAAGGGGTTAAAATGCCACCGGTTATTAAACCTGTTAAATGACTGATCGGATTGGCAGAAGGGTTAAAGAAAGTAAATAGTAGTAATAGAAGTATCATAATTGAGAAAATGGCAATTTCTTTTGGTTTTGAAGAACGGTATCGATTGTACAATAAAAATAACTGTGCACCTAATAGTCCGAAAATACCACCTGATGCACCTGCGTGAATATATTCAAGCGGCATAATAATATAAGAAGAAATATTTCCGGAAATTCCAGAGAGAAAAAATAGAATAAAAAAAGAAAAGTGTCCGAGTTGCTTTTCGATAGAAGAACCAAGAGCAAACAAAAAAATACTATTAGAAAGAAAATGTTGTAAGTCTACGTGTACGAGAAGAGAAGTTATGACACGCCACCATTCTCCTTTCGCGATATATTCATTAGAGGCTGCCAGTGGTAAGAGAAAAAAGTCGCCTAATATCATCATGACTAAATGAATAAGAAGTAAGGTAAGAATAGTCGGTTGTAAAGAAATATGAGTGGATCTTATTAGCATACGGTTACTATCACCCCTTTTGCATCAGAAAGATTCTCTGTTATTCTTATCAATATGAAAGAAGAAAGTTAAATAGAAGAAGGGGATTTTGAAATGATTATAGGGATTGGTATTGATATTATTGAATTAAATCGTATTGAAAAAATGCTAGATGGAAAGCTTAAATTTATGGAACGTATTTTAACGGGAAATGAACGTAATGTTGCTATGGAGCTGAAAGGAAGTCGCCTTACAGAGTTTGTAGCTGGAAGGTTTGCAGCGAAAGAGGCGTATTCAAAAGCTGTAGGTACTGGTATCGGAAAAGAAGTGAGTTTTTTAGATATTGAAGTGAAAAATGATGAAAGAGGTAAGCCAATTCTGATTACAAGTACAGAGTATATTGTTCATTTATCAATTAGTCATAGTAAGGAATTTGCTGTTGCTCAAGTTGTTTTAGAAAGCTCGTCACGCTAGTCTGCATATTTTATATCTTTGTCTCATATATTTGAGGTAGCGATAAGGAAGGTACATCTTCCATTCATTTATAGGGGCAAAGGGGCTGAATTGATGAAAAGGCGTCTGTTTTTAGTTCTTGTCGGTTTGTTGACCGTTTTTGTGTTGGCGGGTTGTATGGAAAAGAAGCAAGATGATGTCGTGAGAGATTTAGAATCAAAAGTAAAAGGGATGAAAAGTTATCAAGCTGAGGCAAAATTATCTATTAAAACAGGCAATGAGCCTCAAGAGTATAACGTAGAGATTTGGCATAAGGAACCGTCTTTTTATCGTGTGAATTTAAAAAATGCAAAAAAAGATCAGAGCCAAATTATTTTGAGAAATGAAGAAGGTGTATTTGTATTAACGCCAGCACTTAATAAGAGCTTCCGTTTTCAAAGTGATTGGCCGCAAAATAGTAGCCAGGCTTATTTATATGAATCACTTGTAAGAGATATTTTGCAGGACAAGAAAAACCTTACTTTTGAGAAAACAGATAAGTATTATATTTTTAAAACAAAAACAAACTATCAACATCAAAATATGTTGCCGAGACAAGAGATTACATTGAATAAGAGCGACTTGACTCCAGTTTCAGTGAAGTTAATGGATAATGATCAAAATGTTCTTGTGAAAGTAGATTTCTCTAAAGTGAAATTCGATGCGAAATTTGATAAAGGTGCATTTGATACGAAACAAAATATGTCTAGAGCGCAGGTAGATGTTCAAACAACAGCGAAAGAAGACAAACCGTTTGCTATTTTGTATCCACTTGATACACCACAAGGTATGACTCTGCAAGATGAAAAAGAGTTGAAGACAGACAGTGGCAAGCGTGCGATACTCACATACACTGGAAATAAGAAATCCTTTACTTTAATACAAGAAAAGGCAAAAGTTGCAGAGGCATCATCAGCGGTAAGTGTAAGTGGAGAACCAGTTGATCTTGGGTTTACGATTGGTGCATTAACGAAAGACTCTGTAACGTGGTCGCATAACGGAGTAGAATATATGCTCGTGTCTAAAGGTTTAGAGCCGAAGGAGCTGTTAATGGTTGCTCGTTCAGTTACAGCGAAGCAGGTGAAGTAAACTTCTTAGACGTGGTGATATATGTGCACCACGTCTTTTCTTAGTTTGAAGGTGGATTTCATAAAAGAAGCATATAAAAGAATAAGCTTCGCATATCGTGTATAAGGAAGTGTATTTATGGAAGAAGCACCATTTTACCGTGACACTTGGGTGGAAGTGGATTTAGATGCCATTTATAACAACGTTACACATATTAAAGAGTTCATCCCAAGTAATGTAGAGATTTTTGCTGTAGTTAAAGCAAACGCATATGGGCACGATTATGTACCGGTGGCTAAAACGGCATTAGAAGCAGGTGCAACAAGGTTAGCTGTTGCTTTTTTAGATGAAGCTTTAGTGCTTCGGAGGGCTGGTATTACTGAGCCGATTTTAGTGTTAGGTCCCTCGCCGCCGCGTGATGTAAATGTAGCTGCTGAAAATGATGTAGCGCTAACTGTTTTTCAAAAAGAATGGGTGGACGAAGCAATTAAACTTTGGGATGGTTCATCTGTAATGAAATTCCATATTAACTTTGATAGTGGTATGGGGAGAATTGGAATACGTGAAAGAAAAGAGCTAAAAGGATTTTTAAAGAGTTTAGAGGGTGCACCGTTTTTAGAGTTAGAAGGAGTATACACGCATTTTGCAACGGCAGATGAGGTTGAGACTTCGTATTTTGATAAGCAATATAACACGTTCCTAGAGCAGTTAAGTTGGTTGAAAGAATTCGGAGTGGATCCTAAGTTTGTTCATACAGCTAATAGTGCTGCGACGTTACGTTTTCAAGGGATTACATTTAATGCAGTGCGAATTGGGATTGCAATGTATGGATTATCTCCTTCTGTAGAAATACGTCCTTTTTTACCATTTGAATTAGAACCGGCGCTATCACTTCATACGAAAGTCGCTCATATTAAACAGGTAATTAAAGGTGATGGAATTAGTTATAACGTCACCTACCGAACGAAAACTGAAGAATGGATTGCGACTGTAGCGATTGGCTATGCAGATGGTTGGCTTAGGAGGTTACAAGGATTTGAAGTGCTTATAAATGGTAAAAGGGTACCGATTGTAGGGCGAGTAACAATGGATCAGTTCATGATTCATCTTCCTTGTGAAGTGCCACTTGGTACGAAAGTTACGCTTATTGGAAGGCAAGGAGATGAGTATATTAGCGCTACAGAGGTTGCGGAATACTCAGGGACTATTAATTATGAAATTATTGCAACGATCAGTTTCCGTGTGCCAAGAATATTTATACGGAATGGTAAGGTTGTAGAGATAATTAATTACTTGAACAATATATAGAAGGTAGTATGATTGCTTCTTGTCATTGGAGTGACTGTTCATTGCTGGATAATAAGCTCTTTTTGATGAGAAGCTTTTTACTTATAATCATTTTTTATATAAGTTGCACGTAAGTTTTGAAGAGGAGTTCTATTGTTTTTAGTTAGTTATGAGATAAAAAATTTAAGAAGATGAATGTTTTGTTTGTGAATTGGAAAACATAAGCAAGGAATAAGGAAGTCTTTGCAACAGGCTCCATACAATGGTATTATTACAATAGGTGTCATATATATTTGGGTGTGTAGTTGACGGTGGAGGTGTATTTTTGTGTCCGAATCAAGTGTAACTACTGAAATCGTGGTTCGGTTGCCAAAGCAAATGGTAACGGAATTGGACGGAATTGGAAAACAAGAGAATAAGAATCGCCATGAACTAATTTGCCAGGCAACACAATTGTTATTGCGTCAACATAAGACGAAGAAACGCTACCAACATGAATCAATGCGACGTGGGTACATTGAAATGGGAAAAATTAATCTTGGTATTGCATCTGAAGCTTTCTTAGCAGAGTATGAAGCAGCTCATACAGTAGAACGCTTAGTTAGCGGGGGGTAATATTTTGATTGTAAAACGCGGCGACGTGTATTTTGCAGACCTTTCCCCAGTTGTTGGTTCTGAGCAAGGAGGCGTTCGTCCGGTTCTTGTCATTCAAAATGACATCGGAAATCGTTTTAGTCCAACGGTGATTGTAGCGGCTATTACTGCACAGATTCAAAAAGCGAAATTACCCACTCATGTGGAAATTGATGCGAAAAAGTATGGTTTTGAGAGAGATTCTGTTATTTTACTTGAGCAGATTCGAACAATCGATAAGCAGCGCTTAACGGACAAAATCACTCACTTAGATGAAGTGATGATGATTCGTGTAGATGAAGCGCTACAAATTAGTTTAGGACTAATAGATTTTTAAATCGGCAGTTTAAGTTGCTCTCTTTGAAGGGCAACTTTTTTTATTATAGAGGAGGTTACGGTTGTATATGGAAATGGTAGATAATCGACAAGCGTTAATGAAAATGTTAGTGAAAGAATTAGGCTTTACCGAAAAGCAAGTTCGTCATGTTATTCAATTAACAGAAGAAGGTAACACAGTTCCATTTATTGCTCGTTACCGAAAAGAATGGACAGGCTCTTTAGATGAGGTGCAAATTCGTAAGATTTTAGAGAGATGGCAATATATGATGCAACTTGAAGATAGGAAGGAAGAAGTTCTTCGTCTTATTGATGAGAAGGGGAAACTGACAGAAGAGCTACGACAGCAAATTGTTAAAGCTACAAAGTTGCAAGAAGTAGAAGATCTATATCGTCCATATAAAGAGAAAAGAAGAACGAAAGCGACAGTTGCTAAAGAAAAAGGATTAGAACCATTAGCTGAATGGTTATTGTTATATAAGAAAGAAGATCCGGCTAAAAAGGCAGTGGAATTTATTAATGTAGAGAAAGAAGTGCAATCTGCAGAAGAAGCTTTACAAGGTGCACAAGACATTATTGCAGAAATGGTTTCAGATGAAGCTGCGTATCGTAGTTGGATTCGAAATGTTACTTTTAGAAAAGGTGTTATGTCTTCTTCCGTGAAAGATGAAGAAAAAGATGAAAAGAATATATATGAAATGTATTACAGTTATGAAGAACCATTGCAAAAAGTAGTACCACATCGTGTATTAGCAATGAATCGTGGCGAGAAAGAAGATATATTGAGAGTTGCTGTTGTTCCGCCAGTAGATGAGATAGTAACCTTCTTAAATAAGAAAGTAATTCGTGATAACGATTCGAAAAGTGCACATTATGTACAATTAGCGATTGAAGATGGTTATAAACGATTAATTCAATCTTCAATCGAAAGAGAGATTCGTAAAGAATTAACAGAAACAGCTGAAGAACAAGCAATACATATTTTCTCTGAGAACTTACGTAACTTATTATTACAACCTCCGATGAAAGGGAAAGTCGTGCTAGCGGTAGATCCGGCATATAGAACTGGTTGTAAATTGTCTGTAGTAGATGATACGGGGAAAGTACTACATATCGATGTTATTTATCCGCATCCACCTGTTCGTAAATATGATGATGCAAAAACGAAAGTTCTTTCTATTATAGATAAATATCAAGTTGAAATGATTGCAATTGGTAATGGGACAGCATCTAGAGAAACAGAAGAGTTTATAGTAGATGTATTACAAAGTGTGAACCGAGATGTCTTTTATATTATTGTAAATGAAGCGGGTGCTAGTGTATATTCAGCTTCTGATTTAGCCCGTGAGGAATTCCCAAATTTACAAGTTGAAGAGAGAAGTGCCGTTTCTATTGGGAGACGTCTGCAAGATCCACTTGCTGAACTTGTGAAAATTGATCCTAAATCAGTTGGGGTTGGACAATACCAACATGATGTATCTCAAAAGAGACTGAATGAGTCATTAACATTTGTAGTAGAAACAGCTGTTAACCAAGTTGGGGTTAATGTAAATACGGCTTCGGTTGCATTGTTACAATATGTTTCAGGTTTATCGAAAACTGTTGCGAAAAATATTGTAGCAAAGAGAGAAGAAGATGGGAAATTCACGAAGCGCACGGAATTAAAGAAAATCCCGCGTTTAGGTGCAAAGACGTATGAACAATGTATAGGTTTCTTACGTATACTAGAAGGAGCGAATCCATTAGATCGAACAGGTATTCATCCAGAGCAATATAAAAATGTTGAATTGTTATTGAAGAGTCTAGGGTTATCGATAGATGACGTAGGACAACCGCAATTACAAAAGAGATTGGAAGAAGTAGAGATTTCTAAGTTATCTCAAGAAACAGGAGTTGGGGAGCCGACGTTAGTTGATATTATAGATGCGCTTATTAGTCCAGAAAGAGATATGAGGGATGAGTTGCCTAAACCACTTCTGAAAAAAGGGATTTTGAAATTAGAAGATTTAAAACGTGGTATGGAACTAGAAGGAACAGTTCGTAACGTTGTTGATTTTGGTGCTTTTGTTGATGTTGGCGTAAAGCAAGATGGTTTAGTACATATTTCTAAACTTAGCAAACAGTTTGTAAAGCATCCGTTAGATGTTGTATCAGTAGGGCAAATTGTAAAAGTATGGGTAGATGATATTGATACAAAAAAAGGACGCGTTGCACTATCTATGTTGCCGATTGAATA
>NZ_JBBORJ010000001.1:4047500-4065000 GCF_038004545.1 Bacillus sp. FSL R5-0585 | reverse complement strand
GCTTAGAAGCAGCCACCATTTAAAGAGTGCGTAATAGCTCACTAGTCGAGTGACTCTGCGCCGAAAATGTACCGGGGCTAAATACACCACCGAAGCTGCGGATTGATACCAATGGTATCAGTGGTAGGGGAGCGTTCTAAGGACAGTGAAGTCAGACCGGAAGGACTGGTGGAGTGCTTAGAAGTGAGAATGCCGGTATGAGTAGCGAAAGACGGGTGAGAATCCCGTCCACCGAATGCCTAAGGTTTCCTGAGGAAGGCTCGTCCGCTCAGGGTTAGTCAGGACCTAAGCCGAGGCCGACAGGCGTAGGCGATGGACAACAGGTTGATATTCCTGTACCACCTCTTTATCGTTTGAGCAATGGAGGGACGCAGAAGGATAGAAGAAGCGTGCGATTGGTTGTGCACGTCCAAGCAGTTAGGCTGATAAGTAGGCAAATCCGCTTATCGTGAAGGCTGAGCTGTGATGGGGAAGCTCCTTATGGAGCGAAGTCTTTGATTCCCCGCTGCCAAGAAAAGCTTCTAGCGAGATAAAAGGTGCCTGTACCGCAAACCGACACAGGTAGGCGAGGAGAGAATCCTAAGGTGTGCGAGAGAACTCTGGTTAAGGAACTCGGCAAAATGACCCCGTAACTTCGGGAGAAGGGGTGCTTTCTTAACGGAAAGCCGCAGTGAATAGGCCCAAGCGACTGTTTAGCAAAAACACAGCTCTCTGCGAAGCCGTAAGGCGAAGTATAGGGGGTGACACCTGCCCGGTGCTGGAAGGTTAAGGAGAGGGGTTAGCGTAAGCGAAGCTCTGAACTGAAGCCCCAGTAAACGGCGGCCGTAACTATAACGGTCCTAAGGTAGCGAAATTCCTTGTCGGGTAAGTTCCGACCCGCACGAAAGGTGTAACGATTTGGGCACTGTCTCAACCAGAGACTCGGTGAAATTATAGTACCTGTGAAGATGCAGGTTACCCGCGACAGGACGGAAAGACCCCGTGGAGCTTTACTGTAGCCTGATATTGAATTTTGGTACAGTTTGTACAGGATAGGCGGGAGCCATTGAAACCGGAGCGCTAGCTTCGGTGGAGGCGCTGGTGGGATACCGCCCTGACTGTATTGAAATTCTAACCTACGGGTCTTATCGACCCGGGAGACAGTGTCAGGTGGGCAGTTTGACTGGGGCGGTCGCCTCCTAAAGTGTAACGGAGGCGCCCAAAGGTTCCCTCAGAATGGTTGGAAATCATTCGTAGAGTGCAAAGGCATAAGGGAGCTTGACTGCGAGACCTACAAGTCGAGCAGGGACGAAAGTCGGGCTTAGTGATCCGGTGGTTCCGCATGGAAGGGCCATCGCTCAACGGATAAAAGCTACCCCGGGGATAACAGGCTTATCTCCCCCAAGAGTCCACATCGACGGGGAGGTTTGGCACCTCGATGTCGGCTCATCGCATCCTGGGGCTGTAGTCGGTCCCAAGGGTTGGGCTGTTCGCCCATTAAAGCGGTACGCGAGCTGGGTTCAGAACGTCGTGAGACAGTTCGGTCCCTATCCGTCGTGGGCGTAGGAAATTTGAGAGGAGCTGTCCTTAGTACGAGAGGACCGGGATGGACGCACCGCTGGTGTACCAGTTGTTCTGCCAAGGGCATAGCTGGGTAGCTATGTGCGGAAGGGATAAGTGCTGAAAGCATCTAAGCATGAAGCCCCCCTCAAGATGAGATTTCCCATAGCGTAAGCTAGTAAGATCCCTGAAAGATGATCAGGTTGATAGGTTCGAGGTGGAAGCATGGTGACATGTGGAGCTGACGAATACTAATAGATCGAGGACTTAACCATATAATATGTAGCAAATGTTATCTAGTTTTGAAGGAATATGCCTTCAATAGTTTGGTGATGATGGCAGAGAGGTCACACCCGTTCCCATACCGAACACGGAAGTTAAGCTCTCTAGCGCCGATGGTAGTTGGGACCTTGTCCCTGTGAGAGTAGGACGTCGCCAAGCTATTTATATTGTCGCGGGGTGGAGCAGCACGGTAGCTCGTCGGGCTCATAACCCGAAGGTCGCAGGTTCAAATCCTGTCCCCGCAACCAAATGGTCCCGTGGTGTAGTGGTTAACATGCCTGCCTGTCACGCAGGAGATCGCCGGTTCGACCCCGGTCGGGACCGCCATTTCATATAAAGAAAAGAACGAAACAAGTTGTTTCGTATTTTTTTATTTGTTTTAACAAAAAACTAATAAAGACAGTCAAACTATCCTTAGGACAACTCCTAAGGACTTTTTTATATATTCAAAACCTGTATAATAAAGAGCAGAGAACATTGTGAGTAAAGTAGGTGAAGTCTGTGAGTAAATATGAAGTAACAACAAAATCTTCTGAGGAAACACAAAGGTTATCAGAGAAACTAGGTGAGCTCGTAGAGGCACAAGACGTAATTATTTTAGAAGGAGATCTTGGAGCTGGTAAGACGACTTTTACAAAGGGACTAGCAAAAGGTCTTGGAGTGAAAAGAGTTGTAAATAGTCCTACCTTTAATATCATTAAAGAATATAAAGGAAGATTACCGCTATATCATATGGACGTGTATCGCTTAGCAGAAAGTGAAGAGGACTTAGGCTTTGATGAATATTTCTACGGTGAAGGAATTACGGTAGTAGAATGGGCTCATTTAATAGAAGCATATTTACCGAATGAAAAGTTACAAATTAGTTTATTCCATGCTGGAGATGACACAAGAAAAATTATACTCGAGCCAATTGGAGATCGCTATATTAGATTATGTGAGGAGCTATTACAAGATGAAAGTACTAGCAATTGATACTTCAAATTACGTAATGGGTGTATCCCTTATTGAGGAAGAAAACGTAATTGGGGAAATCATTACAAATTTAACAAAAAACCATTCTGTACGTCTTATGCCAGCTGTAGAGAAACTGTTAAAAGAGTGTGGCGTAAAACCGAAGGAATTAACTAAAATCGTTGTAGCTGCTGGACCTGGATCCTATACAGGTGTTCGTATAGGCGTGACAGCGGCGAAAACATTAGCTTGGTCACTTCAAATACCAATTGTAGGTGTATCAAGTTTAGAGGTAGTAGCTGCAAACGGTGCTAACTTTAACGGGTTAATTTGTCCTTTATTTGATGGAAGACGTGGGCAAATTTATACTGGGTTATATACATATGAAGGAGAGCAGTTAACTTCAATAGAAGAAGACCGAATTATTCTTATTGTAGACTGGTTGCAAATGTTAAAAGATAAAGGACAGCCTGTTTTATTTATCGGTAACGATGTTAAATTGCATAAAGAAACAATTATAGAACATTTAGGTGATCAAGCTGTATTCGCTCCATTTACTAAAAATAACCCAAGACCAAGTGAGCTAGCATTCTTAGGATTACAAAAAGAAGAACAAGATGTGCATACGTTTGTTCCAAGCTATCTTCGTTTAGCTGAAGCTGAAACAAAGTGGTTAGAAAGTCAAAACAAGTAGGAGCTTGCAGAAGATGGATATGATATTTAGAAAGATGGAGCTTGATGATATTGCTCAAATTGTAGCTATTGAAGAAGCGTCTTTTTCAACTCCTTGGACTGCAGATGCCTTTCACCGTGAATTAACGATGAATGAACATGCACATTATATTGTGTTAGAAAAAGATGGTCGTGTAGTCGGGTATTGTGGATTGTGGATAATTATTGATGAATCACATATAACAAATATAGCTATTTTGCCAGAATACCGAGGTCAAAAGTTAGGAGATGCCCTATTGAAAGCAGTTATTTCTGAAGCGAAAGAACTAGGGGTAAAAACAATGACACTTGAAGTACGTGTATCAAATGAAGTAGCAAAGCAGTTATACAGAAAATACGGATTTCAAAATGGTGGGATTCGTAAACGATACTATGCAGACAATCAGGAAGATGGTCTCGTAATGTGGGTGAATATATAATGGAAAAAAATACGATTATACTTGGTATTGAAACAAGTTGTGATGAAACAGCAGTAGCAGTTGTTAAAAATGGAACGGAAATTATTGCGAATGTCGTTGCATCACAAATTGAAAGTCATAAACGTTTTGGCGGCGTTGTACCAGAGATTGCATCACGTCATCATGTAGAAGAAATTACAGTTGTGTTAGAAGAAGCTTTAAAGGAAGCAAACATCACATTTGATGATATTGATGCAATTGCTGTAACAGAAGGTCCCGGTTTAGTAGGAGCACTTCTAATTGGAGTAAATGCAGCGAAGGCAGTAGCGTTTGCACATGATATTCCGTTAGTCGGTGTTCATCATATTGCTGGTCATATTTATGCGAACCGTTTAGTAAAAGAAGTTCAATTCCCGTTATTATCACTTGTTGTATCTGGTGGGCATACAGAACTTGTTTATATGAAAGAACATGGTTCATTCGAAGTAATTGGTGAAACACGAGACGATGCAGCTGGAGAAGCATATGATAAAGTAGCTCGTACGTTATCTATGCCATATCCAGGTGGTCCTCATATTGATCGCCTTGCACATGAAGGAGAACCGACAATTGATTTGCCTCGTGCATGGCTAGAACCGGATTCATATGATTTTAGCTTTAGTGGATTGAAATCAGCAGTTATCAACACTGTGCATAACGCAAAACAACGCGGTATAGAAATTGCGCCAGAAGATTTAGCGGCAAGTTTCCAAGAAAGTGTAATAGATGTACTTGTAACGAAAGCAGCTCGTGCAGCAGAAGCTTATAATGTAAAGCAATTACTTCTTGCTGGTGGAGTAGCTGCTAATAAAGGACTTCGTGCGCGATTAGAAGAGGAATTTGCACAAAAAGAAAACATTGAATTAATTATTCCGCCGCTATCTTTATGCACAGATAATGCAGCGATGATTGCAGCGGCAGGGACAATTGCTTATGAACAAGGTAAGCGTGCAACATTAGCTTTAAATGCAAATCCAGGATTAGATATTGAAGCATAGTTATACACATAATTAACCACAGGTTGTGGATAAAACCCATATTGTCTGTTGATAATGTGGGTTTTATTGTGTATATAAAATGTTGATAACTTTTTTGTTGATTGTGGATAATGTGGAAAAGTTATTTTAAGGTTTATTTTATAAAGGTGGATATGTGTATAAACTTGTGGATAAATAGGATGATGTCAGACCTTTGAGTTTCTTCTTTTTCGGGAAATAAAAAGTAAGAAGATATCCCCGAAAAACATTTTGAAACATCCCCCTATTATAGAAGATGCTAATATTGTCAATCTTTGTCGTTAAATCGATATTTCGTGTCGAATTGTTAATATATATAGGGTTACAATAGATATATTTGAAAAATCGTTAGTATATTCTAAGTTACGATTGATATACTCAAAAAATTGTTTAAGTACTAAAAAAAGATGTCACATAGTCAAAAATCCTGACTTATGAGACATCTTCCTTATTTAAATATGCTTATGCATGCAGCTCTTCCCATTCTGCCATACAAGTTTCAAGTTGTTCTTGTAGCGTTTGCTTTTTAGTTGTAATTTCACTAGCTTTTTCATAATCTGCATATATTTCTGGTAAGCAGAGTTGATCTTCTAACGTAGCAATTTCTTCTTCTAATTCCACTATACTTTGTTCTAGCTCTTCAATTTTTCTAGTGCGTTGACGCTCTAGTTTTTTACGCTCTTTTTCTTCTAAATAATTTAATTTCTCTTGTGCAATCACCTTTTGAACAGGAACGTCACTTTCTTGCTGTTCAAGTTCTGCACGTTCAATCATTTCATTTTTCTTTTCAACGTAGTAATCGTAATCCCCTAAATATTCCTGTGCACCTTCTGTTGATAACTCAACCACAGTCGTTGTTACACGGTTAATAAAGTAGCGGTCATGTGAGACGAATAGAAGAGTCCCTGGGTAATCAATTAAAGCATTCTCCAAAATCTCTTTACTATTTAAATCAAGGTGGTTCGTAGGCTCATCTAGAATTAACAAATTTGACTTTTGCATCATAAGTTTTGCAAGAGCTAATCGAGCTTTTTGTCCACCACTAAGAGAAGATACTGGTTTCAGTACATCATCTCCTGTGAATAAAAAATTCCCAAGTATAGTACGGATTTCTTTTTCCGGTTGCAGTGGATATTCATCCCATAGTTCATTTAAAACCCGTTTAGAAGATGTTAAGTTTGCTTGTTCTTGATCATAATAACCAACAGATACATTTGATCCGAAAGAAACATCACCATTTAATAGTGGTAACTTATTCACAATGGATTTTAACAATGTGGATTTCCCAATTCCGTTTGGACCAACTAAAGCAACACTATCTCCGCGAGTTAAGCGCATAGTTACATGTTCAATTATAGGGTTTTCATCATAGCCGATGGTTGCATCATTTACTTGTAAAACATCATTTCCACTTTGTTTTTCAATATCGAAGTGGAATGATGCTGACTTAGAATCCCCTAATGGTCTCGTTAATAATTCCATTCTGTCTAGTTGTTTACGGCGACTTTGAGCACGTTTCGTTGTAGAAGCGCGAGCTATATTCTTTTGAACGAAGTCCTCAAGTTTTGCGATTTCATCTTGTTGTTTTTCGTAACGTTTCATTTCTTGCTCATATAATGCTGATTTTAAGTCTAAATATTTACTGTAGTTACCAACAAATCGCCTGCTTTCTTTATTCGAAATTTCATATACTTGTGTAACGAGTTTGTCTAAGAAATAACGGTCATGTGAGACGATTAATATTGCGCCAGGATAACCTTGCAAATATTGCTCAAGCCACGTTAATGTTTCGATGTCTAAATGGTTTGTAGGCTCGTCCAAAATAAGTAAGTCTGGTTTTGTTAATAATAATTTCCCGAGAGCTAATCTTGTTTTTTGCCCGCCGCTTAAAGTAGAGATTGTCGTCTGGTGCGTTTCAACTGGGAAGCCAAGGCCGCTTAAAATGGAGCGAATATCCGCTTCATATTGATATCCACCTTGCTCTTTATAATTGAGTTGTAATTGGTCATAATCAGCTAACAATCTTTCATATGTAGCTTCGTTTGAAAAGTTTTCTTCTTTTCCCATTTCTTGCTCAAGCCTTCGGAGTTTTGTCTCCATTTGCTGTAAATGGGTAAAGACGGTTAGCATTTCATCCCAAATTGTTAAAGACGTTTCTAGTCCAGTATTTTGAGCTAAATATCCGATTGAGACATCTTTCGGTTTTATAATTTCGCCACCATCATGAGATAATTCACCAGCGATAATTTTTAATAATGTAGATTTACCTGCTCCATTCCTTCCAACTAATGCGATACGATCTTTTGTTTGTACTTCCAATTTTATGTTTGCCAGAATTGTTTCTGCACCGTATAATTTCGAAAGCGCGTTTACTTGTAATAAAATCAATGTTTTCACCTCAAATAATTTCTTAACTTTGCCATGTTTATATTTCTCAATCATACTAAAAATAGTGTATAGTTTAAAATAAAGAGAGAATACTTCTTCTCTTTATTATACAAGGAATTTAATGAGTGCTAAACTTCTGTATTTGATTAAAGTATATGAATAAAGATAGGAAGAGAGGAGAGGTCATATGGATCAGCAAAAGATTCCACAAGCCACTGCTAAAAGATTGCCTCTATACTATCGATTTATCCAAAACTTATCTCTTTCTGGTAAGCAGCGTGTTTCATCGGCCGAATTGAGTGAGGCAGTAAAAGTAGATTCCGCAACAATACGAAGAGATTTTTCGTATTTTGGAGCGTTAGGGAAAAAGGGATATGGATATAACGTAAATTATTTATTATCATTTTTCCGCGAAACACTTGATCAAGATGATATAACACGTGTAGCACTTATTGGAGTAGGTAATTTAGGGACCGCTTTCTTACATTATAATTTCACGAAAAACAATAATACAAAAATTGAAATGGCATTTGATGTTAGTGAAGAGAAAGTTGGAACAGAAATCGGGGGCATTCCTGTATATCATTTAGATGAATTAGAAGAGAGATTATCAAATGATATACAAGTGGCAATATTAACAGTACCGGCTACAGTAGCACAAGCTGTAGCAGATAGATTAGCTGAAACGAGCGTGCACGGTATTTTGAATTTCACACCAGCGCGATTAAACGTATCAGAGAATATTAGAATTCATCATATTGACTTAGCTGTAGAGTTACAAACATTAGTTTACTTTTTGAAAAACTATCCACAATAAAACGCAGAGGAAGCGACCTCTGCGTTTTATTATTGTTTCTTCTTTATGAATTTAACTAATATAAGGCGAAGTGCCAAATTAAAATCAATTGTTGCCATAACTGCAAATAGTATTGTCCACATATTCCAGATTGTATCTGTCACGTTCGTAATGGCGAAGCGTGTAAAGATACATCCAAGAAGGAAGTATAGTGCAGCCATGAACAATGGTGAGTTTCTCATACAAAAAATCCTCCGATAAAGCCTTGCATTTTTTCAGCTTCTTTAATCATTTCTTGAATTTGTTCATTGCTCATAAAAATTTGCCCGATAGCGACCAATGTATTCATCGCAACATGAGCTGCAATCGGAACGATAATCCGTTTCGTCTTCACATATAAGAAGGCGAATACGAGCCCCATAGCAGTGTATACCAATAAATGAGTAAAATCAAAATGAATTGCTGCGAATACAAGCGAACTAATGATAGCTGCGATAAAGAAGTTAAACTTCTTATAAAGCGTGCCGAATAGAATTTTTCTAAATACGATTTCTTCTAAGATAGGTCCAATTATAGATACAACAATAAGGAACCAAGGTATCGTTCTTGCGATGTCCATCAGTCTGTCTGTATTCTCAGATCCACGTGGAACCCCAAATACATACATTTCAATCATACCTGCAATGGATTGTGAGATGATTGCTAAGAAGAACCCGATGAAAATCCATCCAATAGTAGCTGGGACAGAAGAGCGCATTGGATCTAAATGCCTGTCACGAATATCTGTTCTAAGTAACCAAAGTACGATACATAATGCAACAAAGAAGCTAATAATTGCCCAGTGTCCCGTTATGATTTGTCCTTTTTCCTCAATGGTAAATCCTCTATTATCGTAGAGTCCTGTTTTTAGGAGAAGTGGTAATCCAACAACGCCGGATAACTGCATTAAAATGTATGTAACGATAATCCACCAGTATTGTTTCTTCAAATGGTTTAACCATCCTTTCTAACTATAGTGTATGAGATAAGTTAGGATAACATGTAAATATGCTACCTACGATATAAACCTCACTTGAATTATGTTTTTTTCGTAAATCCTTATTTGAAATTATAATAGAAGACAGGAGAAAGTTGTGTGTGTAGCGAAAACAACTTAGGGTGTCCTTTCATATTGTAACATACGAGCAGTGGAAACAACGATTCATATAGTAAAGGCAGTATTCTATATAGAAAGTTTATATAGTGATTTGCGAAAAAATTATGATTTTTTTACTTGCAAAAGAAATTGAGATTATTTATTATTATAAGTGTGTTAGCACTCGGATGACTTGAGTGCTAATAAAAGAAATTTACATAACAAAATGAGGAGGTTATTGTTCATGCTAAAGCCATTAGGTGATCGCGTTGTAATTGAGCTTGTTCAAGCAGAAGAAAAAACAGCAAGTGGTATCGTATTACCAGATACTGCAAAAGAAAAACCACAAGAGGGTAAAGTAGTTGCAGTAGGTACTGGTCGAGTGCTTGAGAATGGTGAGCGTGTTGCTTTAGAGGTAGCAGCAGGTGATCTTATCATCTTCTCAAAATATGCAGGTACTGAAGTGAAATATGAAGGTACAGACTACTTGATTTTACGTGAAAGTGACATTTTAGCAGTTATCGGTTAATTATATAAATCTTAAAAAATCCAAGGGGGTCAATTATTATGGCAAAAGATATTAAATTTAGTGAAGAAGCACGTCGTTCGATGCTTCGCGGTGTCGACACTCTTGCAAACGCAGTAAAAGTTACGCTTGGACCAAAAGGTCGTAACGTTGTACTTGAGAAAAAATTTGGTTCACCACTTATTACAAATGATGGTGTAACAATCGCAAAAGAAATCGAATTAGAAGATGCATTCGAAAACATGGGTGCGAAATTAGTAGCAGAAGTTGCTAGCAAAACAAATGACGTAGCTGGTGACGGAACAACAACTGCAACTGTATTAGCGCAAGCTATGATTCGTGAAGGTCTTAAAAACGTAACAGCTGGTGCTAACCCAATGGGTCTTCGTAAAGGTATCGAAAAAGCTGTTACTGCTGCAATCGAAGAATTAAAAACGATTTCTAAACCAATCGAAGGCAAATCTTCTATCGCACAAGTAGCTGCAATTTCTGCTGCTGACGAAGAAGTAGGTCAATTAATCGCTGAAGCAATGGAGCGCGTTGGTAACGACGGCGTTATTACTTTAGAAGAATCTAAAGGCTTCACAACAGAATTAGACGTAGTAGAAGGTATGCAATTTGATCGTGGATATGCATCTCCTTACATGATTACTGATTCTGACAAAATGGAAGCAGTTCTTGATAACCCATACATCTTAATCACTGATAAAAAGATTTCTAACATTCAAGAAATCTTACCAGTATTAGAGCAAGTGGTACAACAAGGTAAACCACTTCTTATCATTGCTGAAGATGTAGAAGGCGAAGCTTTAGCTACATTAGTAGTGAACAAACTTCGTGGTACATTCAACGTAGTAGCTGTTAAAGCTCCTGGATTTGGTGACCGTCGTAAAGCAATGCTAGAAGATATCGCAATCTTAACAGGTGGCGAAGTAATCACTGAAGAATTAGGTCGTGACTTAAAATCTGCTACAGTTGAATCTTTAGGACGCGCTGGTAAAGTTGTTGTTACAAAAGAAAACACAACTGTAGTTGAAGGTGTAGGAAGCACAGAACAAATCGAAGCTCGCATCGGTCAAATCCGTGCGCAATTAGAAGAAACAACTTCTGAATTCGATCGTGAAAAATTACAAGAGCGTCTTGCTAAACTAGCAGGTGGCGTAGCAGTAATTAAAGTAGGTGCAGCAACTGAAACTGAGTTAAAAGAGCGCAAACTTCGCATTGAAGATGCACTTAACTCAACTCGTGCAGCAGTAGAAGAAGGTATCGTTGCAGGTGGTGGTACTTCACTTATGAACGTATACACAAAAGTAGCTTCTATCGTAGCTGAAGGCGACGAAGCAACAGGTATCAACATCGTACTTCGCGCACTAGAAGAGCCAGTTCGTCAAATCGCAATCAACGCTGGTCTAGAAGGATCTGTAGTTGTAGAGCGTCTAAAAGGCGAAAAAGTAGGCGTTGGTTTCAACGCAGCTACTGGCGAATGGGTTAACATGCTTGAGTCTGGTATCGTAGATCCAGCTAAAGTAACTCGTTCTGCACTTCAAAACGCAGCATCTGTTGCAGCTATGTTCTTAACAACTGAAGCTGTAGTAGCTGACAAGCCAGAACCAAATGCACCAGCAATGCCTGACATGGGCGGCATGGGCATGGGCGGTATGGGCGGAATGATGTAATAAGCATCACTCTGTGAAGCTGTTCAATGTATAAATAGTTAATTAATAAGAAAAACCACTTTCTGAAAAATAGAAAGTGGTTTTTTGTGCGCTGTTGAAAAGCTATAAAGGTTAATTTTTAGGGAAGACTACACGTGGATTGTTAGCGGCAATAGCGCTAGTCACTTGTAATTTGAAATTAGCAGTTGTTTTTTCGTTCCTAGTAGTTCCAGGGGCCATAATATTACTGTTGTCTGAACTGTGAACTGGATCGGATGGTAGTGGTTTATACGGATTTTTACCAACCAAGGAGGCATTAGCATTGAAAAAAGTATGGCCAAATTCATGAGCGAGTGTATCAGGTGCAAAGGTATTACTTAAAAAGATTATATTAAATAGGGCGCGAAATTTGGTACAAGCTCTAATATCACCTTGAATAATAGGGGCGCCAGTATAAAATACAATAATATGAGATGGATTGGATCGGGCGCAATTACGAGCGCCAAAGATGATTAAGTCTGTTTCTTTAGGGGTATCTGGGAGGGTGTTTGAGCATTCTAAGTCTGTTGTATCAACTTGGAACTGCGGGTCTGTATTTGGAGTGCCATCAGGGTTTGTTCTTAAATCATGAACGACCGTTCTAAACTCAAATCCCCATATGTTTTTAGCTGTTGCGAAGTCTTTAGAGATGCGATTATTCTCGATTTGGGCACCTGGTAGGATATAAACGCAGACATTTACGAAATAATTTGATGGATTAGGACTTCTTTTGTTTATTTTTTCTTTTGGAAGTTTTAAATGATCCTTTATTTTTCCCTTAGGAAGCCCTAAGCCTTTAGGTGCTTTAAATTTAGGTCCTTTCAATTTGAATCTACTAATTGTGTATTCCTTCTTTCTTTTAAGACTACTATAAGTATATTGGATTTAATTACTGTTGATTGTATGCTTGTCCCGAATGTAATCAGTTAATATGAAATTCAATCGGCTAAATGTGATCTTTGCATAGAGTGTCTTTCTTTAAATGATGGAATAAATTAAACAAGAAAAAAATTTAGCCAAAAGAGAAAAGATATAAAAACTTGGTGGGTAAGAAATAAAATCAGAGGGGTTATATTTGGACAAAAATAGACATCATTTCATTATAGGAAAACCAATAAATTCGTGAGGGAAGATTGTTGTTTACCGGTGAATTGAAAGTTTAGTATTGCACATTATATATTACGAAAGAACGTATTTTGTTTTCCAAATGCACCAGCAATGCCTGACATGGGCGGCATGGGCATGGGCGGTATGGGCGGAATGATGTAATTCCGTTTGTCCTAAAAAACATCCATTTCTATATAGAAATGGATGTTTTTTTATGTTTTTTAGAAAAGGAAATGAATTTCTGTAGAATTTTGTCGCTTTCTCTCTTGACCATATTGATACTTCATTGTTAGAATCTAGGAAGATAATATAAAACGATCCTTCATATATCCTCAATGATATGGTTTGAGAGTCTCTACCGGGTTACCGTAAACAACCTGACTATGAAGGCAGTGTGTCTTATATTTATAAAGAGCGGAGACTATCTTTCTTTATAAAGCCAGACCCCTGCCTTTTCTTTGTTATGAGACTAGAGGCGGAGGACTGGCTTTTTTTATTATATTGGTAATGCTTTTCGCCAAATTGGTGAAAATATTTATATACGAGAACTAACGTTGGGGTGATTATTTTGAAGAAACAACACGATACAATTATCGTTTTAGATTTTGGAAGTCAATACAATCAGTTAATAGCACGTCGAATTCGTGAGTTCGGTGTATACAGTGAACTTCATCCACATACAATTACTGCAGAAGAAATTAAAGCAATGAATCCAAAAGGGATTATTTTCTCTGGTGGACCAAATAGTGTATACGGTGAAGGTGCATTACATTGTGATGAAAAAATCTTTGAACTAGGTTTACCAATCTTCGGTATTTGTTACGGTATGCAGCTTATGACGCAACACTTCGGTGGTAAAGTAGAGCGTGCAAATCACCGTGAGTACGGAAAGGCTGTTCTTAAAGTAGAGAACGAATCAAAATTATATGCGAACCTTCCAGAAGAGCAAGTTGTATGGATGAGCCATGGCGACTTAGTAACTGGTTTACCTGAAGGATTCGTAGTAGATGCAACAAGTGAGTCTTGCCCAATTGCTGGTATGAGCAATGAAGCGAAAAACTTATACGGTGTACAATTCCACCCAGAAGTACGTCACTCTGAGCACGGTAACGATTTAATTAAAAACTTCGTATTCGGCGTATGTGGTTGTTCTGAAGGATGGAACATGGAGAACTTTATTGAAGTAGAATTAGAAAAGATTCGTGAAACTGTTGGAGACAAAAAAGTACTATGCGCACTTAGTGGCGGTGTAGACTCTTCTGTTGTAGCAGTATTAATTCATAAAGCAATTGGTGATCAATTAACATGTATTTTCGTTGACCACGGTTTACTTCGTAAAGGTGAAGCAGAAGGCGTTATGAAAACATTTAGCGAAGGCTTCCATATGAACGTTATTAAAGTGGATGCAAGAGACCGCTTCATGGACAAGTTAAAAGGTGTAGAAGATCCAGAACAAAAACGTAAAATCATCGGTAACGAATTCATTTACGTATTTGATGATGAAGCATCTAAATTACAAGGTATGGACTTCCTAGCACAAGGTACACTTTACACAGATATCGTTGAGAGTGGTACAGCAACTGCGCAAACAATTAAATCTCACCATAACGTTGGTGGACTTCCAGAAGACATGCAGTTCAAATTAATTGAGCCTTTAAACACGTTATTTAAAGATGAAGTACGTGTATTAGGATCTGAATTAGGAATTCCTGATGAAATCGTATGGCGTCAACCATTCCCAGGACCGGGTCTTGGTATTCGTGTATTAGGTGAAATCACAGAAGAGAAATTAGAAATCGTTCGTGAATCTGATGCGATTTTACGTGAAGAAATTATTAAAGCGGGCTTAGACCGTGAAATCTGGCAATACTTCACTGCGCTTCCTGGTATGCGTAGCGTAGGTGTTATGGGTGACGAGCGTACTTACGATTACACAGTAGGTATCCGTGCGGTAACATCTATCGACGGTATGACAGCTGACTGGGCACGTATCCCTTGGGACGTATTAGAGAAAATCTCTGTACGTATCGTAAACGAAGTAAAACACGTTAACCGTATCGTGTATGATGTAACGAGTAAGCCACCAGCAACTATTGAGTGGGAATAGTATTTATAAAAAGGTCCATCTATTGCTTATGCATAGGTGGATCTTTTTTGTTTTGGTGTTAATACGAACAAAACTATAAAAGTTTACAAAAACGTTCGTTTTTAAATTGACAAAACTACTTCGTCGAGTTAATATGATTATGTAATTCAAACAAAAAGTGAATATTATAGCCGTCGTATAATATCGGGGATATGGCCCGAAAGTTTCTACCTAGCTACCGTAAATGGCTTGACTACGAGGCGTTTTTATAAAGGTGAGGGGAATCTTATCTTTATTCATAGAACGCTTCCATGTATATATGCAATGGAAGCCTTTTTTGTTTCTCGGGATAAAAGAGGGCTAGGAGAAATGCGGCGAGTAATCATATAACGGGGGAAACGTAGGATGAAACGCTATTTTCAGTTTGATGAGCTCGGTACGAATTATAAGACTGAGTTCATAGCAGGGTTAACGACATTTCTATCTATGGCTTACGTACTATTTGTCAATCCTGCTACGCTGTCGCTTGGAAATGTTAAAGGGTTACCAGCAGGTACAGGGATGGATCCAGGTGCAGTATTCGTTGCTACGGCATTAGCGGCAGCGATCGGTTCGTTAATTATGGGTATTTTCGCGAAGTATCCAATTGCTTTAGCGCCAGGTATGGGAATTAACGCGTTCTTTGCTTATACAGCAGTGTTAACGATGGGTATTCCGTGGCAAACGGCCATTGCCGGAACATTAATGTCAGGTATTATCTTTATTATTCTTACTGCTTCAGGTATTCGTGAAAAAATCATCAATGCAATTCCATCGGAGTTAAAGTTTGCAGTAGCAGCAGGTATCGGATTGTTCATTGCATTTCTTGGATTCCAAAATGCCGGAATTATCGTGAAAAATGATGCAGTTCTTGTTGGGTTGGGGGACTTAACAAAGGGTACAACGTTACTAGCAATCTTCGGGGTTGTTACTACGATCATCTTCATGATTAAGAAAATTAATGGTGCAGTATTTTACGGTATGATTCTTACAGCGATCTTAGGAGTAGCAACAGGATTAATTGATACTCCGAAAGCTGTGGTGGGAGCAATACCGAGTCTAGAACCAACGTTCGGCGTGGCGTTAACGCACTTCGGAGATATTTTCACAGTTCAAATGGGGATTGTTATTATAACGTTCTTCTTTATCGATTTCTTTGATACAGCAGGTACGCTTGTAGCGGTTGCAAATCAAGCAGGATTAATGAAGAACAATAAATTACCACGTGCAGGAAAAGCGTTATTTGCAGATGCGATTGCAACTGTAATTGGTGCGATTCTTGGTACATCAACAACAACGTCTTACATTGAATCGTCTGCAGGGGTAGCAGCAGGAGGACGTTCTGGATTTACAGCAGTTGTAACAGCAGGATTCTTTTTACTGGCACTATTCTTCTCGCCATTACTAAGTGTTGTAACGCCAGCTGTAACGGCGCCGGCTTTAATTATTGTAGGAATCTTGATGGTTTCTTCCTTAGGGGAAATTGATTGGAAGAAATTCGAGATTGCAGTGCCAGCATTCTTTACAATTATCTCTATGCCACTTACGTATAGTATCGCAACTGGGATTGCGATTGGATTTATCTTCTATCCAATTACAATGGTAGTGAGTGGTCGTCGTAAAGAGGTTCATCCGATTATGTATGTTATGGGAGTTTTATTCGTACTATATTTCATCTACGTTCGTAAATAAAAGGGGTTTTTTAAAGGTCTAGACTTAAGGGGAGTCTAGACCTTTTTTGCGTCTTCAGAAAATCTTAAGGATTTCCGAGCGTTTTTCTTCAGAAGTTTTCCTATAATAGAAGTTAGGGATTAAAAAAGTGATGGGGGAGATATTGTGGCACACGAAACAATACTTGTCGTAGATGATGAAAAAGAAATTCGGAATTTAATTACAATCTATTTAAAGAATGAAGGATATAAAGTATTACAAGCAGGAGACGGAGAAGAAGGATTACGTCTATTGGAAGAAAATGAAGTACATCTAGTCGTATTAGATATTATGATGCCGAAAGTGGATGGTATTCATATGTGTATGAAGGTAAGGGAAGCGAAAGAAATGCCTATTATTATGCTTTCTGCCAAAACGCAAGATATGGATAAGATTTTAGGATTAACAACAGGGGCAGATGATTATGTAACGAAGCCGTTTAATCCGTTAGAGCTAATTGCACGAATTAAATCTCAGTTACGCCGTTATATGAAAATGAATGGTTTCGCTATTCAAAATGAGGACGAGTTAGAAATTGGGGAGATGAAAATCAACATCTCGACCCATAAAGTTATTGTAGAGGGAGAAGAAGTGAAACTAACTCCGAGGGAATTTTCAATTTTAGAATTGCTAGCTAGAAATCCAGGTATGGTGTTTAGTGCGGAGCAAATTTATGAAAAGGTGTGGAACGAACGATCTTTCCAGTCTGATAATACTGTAATGGTGCATATTCGAAAAGTGCGTGAAAAGATTGAGGAGAATCCAAGGAAACCTAGATATATAAAAACAGTATGGGGAGTGGGGTATAAGATTGAAAAAGATATTTAATCCGTTTACTTATATAAGGAAAATAAGACAATTAATTGAGAAATTAGTAAAGAGCGTACGAAAGAGTATAAGGATTCAATTGATTACTACTTTTGCTGCTTGTGCGTTATTAGGAGTTTTGTCAGCAAAGGCAGCAGCACCGTTTTTTGAGAATGCGAATCGTCAAGCAACTATCGATTATCGGGCTGGTATGGAACAAATTAATCACCAAGCTCAAGGAGCGGCAAATAG
>NZ_JBBORJ010000001.1:4040000-4042500 GCF_038004545.1 Bacillus sp. FSL R5-0585 | reverse complement strand
GGGGTGCTTTCTTAACGGAAAGCCGCAGTGAATAGGCCCAAGCGACTGTTTAGCAAAAACACAGCTCTCTGCGAAGCCGTAAGGCGAAGTATAGGGGGTGACACCTGCCCGGTGCTGGAAGGTTAAGGAGAGGGGTTAGCGTAAGCGAAGCTCTGAACTGAAGCCCCAGTAAACGGCGGCCGTAACTATAACGGTCCTAAGGTAGCGAAATTCCTTGTCGGGTAAGTTCCGACCCGCACGAAAGGTGTAACGATTTGGGCACTGTCTCAACCAGAGACTCGGTGAAATTATAGTACCTGTGAAGATGCAGGTTACCCGCGACAGGACGGAAAGACCCCGTGGAGCTTTACTGTAGCCTGATATTGAATTTTGGTACAGTTTGTACAGGATAGGCGGGAGCCATTGAAACCGGAGCGCTAGCTTCGGTGGAGGCGCTGGTGGGATACCGCCCTGACTGTATTGAAATTCTAACCTACGGGTCTTATCGACCCGGGAGACAGTGTCAGGTGGGCAGTTTGACTGGGGCGGTCGCCTCCTAAAGTGTAACGGAGGCGCCCAAAGGTTCCCTCAGAATGGTTGGAAATCATTCGTAGAGTGCAAAGGCATAAGGGAGCTTGACTGCGAGACCTACAAGTCGAGCAGGGACGAAAGTCGGGCTTAGTGATCCGGTGGTTCCGCATGGAAGGGCCATCGCTCAACGGATAAAAGCTACCCCGGGGATAACAGGCTTATCTCCCCCAAGAGTCCACATCGACGGGGAGGTTTGGCACCTCGATGTCGGCTCATCGCATCCTGGGGCTGTAGTCGGTCCCAAGGGTTGGGCTGTTCGCCCATTAAAGCGGTACGCGAGCTGGGTTCAGAACGTCGTGAGACAGTTCGGTCCCTATCCGTCGTGGGCGTAGGAAATTTGAGAGGAGCTGTCCTTAGTACGAGAGGACCGGGATGGACGCACCGCTGGTGTACCAGTTGTTCTGCCAAGGGCATAGCTGGGTAGCTATGTGCGGAAGGGATAAGTGCTGAAAGCATCTAAGCATGAAGCCCCCCTCAAGATGAGATTTCCCATAGCGTAAGCTAGTAAGATCCCTGAAAGATGATCAGGTTGATAGGTTCGAGGTGGAAGCATGGTGACATGTGGAGCTGACGAATACTAATAGATCGAGGACTTAACCATATAATATGTAGCAAATGTTATCTAGTTTTGAAGGAATATGCCTTCAATAGTTTGGTGATGATGGCAGAGAGGTCACACCCGTTCCCATACCGAACACGGAAGTTAAGCTCTCTAGCGCCGATGGTAGTTGGGACCTTGTCCCTGTGAGAGTAGGACGTCGCCAAGCACCTTTAAGACGAGTCAGAATGACTCGTCTTTTTTGTGTTTTATAACTTCTTTTTAAAGCTAAATATTTTGAAGTGCTTCTCGCTTTTTAAAAAGGTTTTTGAGTACGTAGCTATATAAGTTTTATTCAATTTCTTTCGTGATTCTTTATATGTAATTTAAGATTTTCTATTTTATTTCTTAAAGATAGGATTCATCAGTGTGTTAAAATAGTACAGTTGTTTTTGATGTACTTTAATATAAGAAGATTTAAGTTAGAAAAGGAGATAATATGAAAAAGATAAGTATAATTACTATAGTAGTCTTAGTCCTTCTAGTAATCGTGTATATGTTAGTTGGGAATTATTTTTATAACTACGCGTTAAATGCGAAACAAGAAAAAGAATTTTTGCAAGATAATCCTCATTTAGTAGAAACGGTAAATGCGTCGGGAGATGTATTGGCTGCAAATGAAGAAAAGAATGCAAACTTCGTATCGAAGTATAAACCTAACACATTAACTATACGTTCTTTCGATAAATTAAATTTAAAAGGTTATGAATATATGAATGAACCATCCAGTCATAAATGGGCAATTGTAGTTCATGGATACAATGGTAGAGCATCAGAAATGACGAAATATGTTCGTAACTTTTATGAACAAGGCTATAATGTCATAGCACCAGACCTTCGTGGACACGGAAATAGTGAAGGGGATTATGTTGGTATGGGCTGGCATGATCGTAAAGATGTGTTAATTTGGATTCAACAAATCTTGAAGAAAGACCCTAATGCTGAAATAGCTCTATTTGGTGTTTCAATGGGCGGGGCAACTGTAATGATGACTTCAGGAGAAGATTTACCTTCTAATGTTAAAGTTATTATTGAAGATTGTGGATATTCAACTGTTATTGATGAATTTACTTATCAACTAAAAGATTTATTCCACTTACCAAAGTTTCCTGTTATGAATGCGGCAAATACGGTTACTAAATTAAGAGCTGGTTACGATTTAGAAGAGGCTTCAGCTGTAAAACAAGTAGCGAAAAGTAAAACACCTATGCTGTTCATTCATGGGGATGCTGATACATTCGTTCCTTTTGAAATGTTAGATGAAGTATATAATGCTGCAAAAGTAGAAAAAGAGAAATTAATTGTTCCAGGTGCTGGACATGGAGAAGCGGA
>NZ_JBBORJ010000001.1:4030000-4035000 GCF_038004545.1 Bacillus sp. FSL R5-0585 | reverse complement strand
GTTCCGACCCGCACGAAAGGTGTAACGATTTGGGCACTGTCTCAACCAGAGACTCGGTGAAATTATAGTACCTGTGAAGATGCAGGTTACCCGCGACAGGACGGAAAGACCCCGTGGAGCTTTACTGTAGCCTGATATTGAATTTTGGTACAGTTTGTACAGGATAGGCGGGAGCCATTGAAACCGGAGCGCTAGCTTCGGTGGAGGCGCTGGTGGGATACCGCCCTGACTGTATTGAAATTCTAACCTACGGGTCTTATCGACCCGGGAGACAGTGTCAGGTGGGCAGTTTGACTGGGGCGGTCGCCTCCTAAAGTGTAACGGAGGCGCCCAAAGGTTCCCTCAGAATGGTTGGAAATCATTCGTAGAGTGCAAAGGCATAAGGGAGCTTGACTGCGAGACCTACAAGTCGAGCAGGGACGAAAGTCGGGCTTAGTGATCCGGTGGTTCCGCATGGAAGGGCCATCGCTCAACGGATAAAAGCTACCCCGGGGATAACAGGCTTATCTCCCCCAAGAGTCCACATCGACGGGGAGGTTTGGCACCTCGATGTCGGCTCATCGCATCCTGGGGCTGTAGTCGGTCCCAAGGGTTGGGCTGTTCGCCCATTAAAGCGGTACGCGAGCTGGGTTCAGAACGTCGTGAGACAGTTCGGTCCCTATCCGTCGTGGGCGTAGGAAATTTGAGAGGAGCTGTCCTTAGTACGAGAGGACCGGGATGGACGCACCGCTGGTGTACCAGTTGTTCTGCCAAGGGCATAGCTGGGTAGCTATGTGCGGAAGGGATAAGTGCTGAAAGCATCTAAGCATGAAGCCCCCCTCAAGATGAGATTTCCCATAGCGTAAGCTAGTAAGATCCCTGAAAGATGATCAGGTTGATAGGTTCGAGGTGGAAGCATGGTGACATGTGGAGCTGACGAATACTAATAGATCGAGGACTTAACCATATAATATGTAGCAAATGTTATCTAGTTTTGAAGGAATATGCCTTCAATAGTTTGGTGATGATGGCAGAGAGGTCACACCCGTTCCCATACCGAACACGGAAGTTAAGCTCTCTAGCGCCGATGGTAGTTGGGACCTTGTCCCTGTGAGAGTAGGACGTCGCCAAGCACCTTTAAGACGAGTCAGAATGACTCGTCTTTTTTGTATTTTATAAAAATAAGAATGGCTGGTAAATCTCAGTTTATTAAAATTTCACTTTATTGTTCACATCAACAAGTTCAAAACGCTCACAGATGAGTAACATATCTTCAGAGAAATTAAGACCAAGCTCATTTAGTTCCTTTGTAAAAAAACGAACATGGGTGTCTCTCCAGTAATTATAAGTACGATCTCCTTCGCCTTCAGCGATAGCGAATTCTTCGCTTACTTCATTCATTGGTGTTACAGTTACTTCTATTGTCTTAATAATAGCTACAGGTTCATCATTACTATTGAGTATAATACTATAATCATTAGTAGTCGGTAGGGATTCATTTTCTAATTCATAAAAAATGTGACCGGAGCATGTAGCTGTTTTAATACCGTCAATTACTAGTTGTGCAAGGTAATTAGGGGCATCCCCAAATTGCCAAGCTGTAACAGATTCTGGTTTTTTGTTGTTTCCCCAATAAGTATCCCAATATGTCTGTGCTAATTGATTCATTTTTATCGTCACCTCACTCTAATTAATATTTAATCTCTTTATAATTCCTAGGAAATTTATTTATTTGTTATGCCTTTGTACTTATTTTTAATTTGTATCAGTGTTTTGCAAATTAAAAAGATACTATGTGGAGTGAATATAGTTTGTAAATATGTTCTGTACATATATGGGATCTTTAATTTTCCAATTGCATTTTATGATAAAGGACATAGTTACTTAAAGAACGTTCAGATTATGAATGGTAGTTTATTATCACTATGCCATATTGAAGTGAGTAATACTAGAGTTGAAATAGATAAAAAAACCGATATTCTAAATTGAATATCAGTTTAATAATATGTGACTTATATGAATCTATAGCAATACGAAAAGCGTAAATAAGATAGCCAACAAAATACGATAGTATGCAAAAGGTTTTAAACCTATCTTCTCTAAAAGCTTTAGAAAAGTTACTACCGCTAGCATCGCTACTATAAAAGAGGTAATGAATCCTACCGCAAACATAGGGATGTCATCGACACTTAAATACTTCCAACTTTTTAGTAAGTCTAAGCCTGTCGCCCCAATCATTACAGGAAGAGCTATTAGAAAAGAGAATTCAGATGCAGTCTTATAATTTACTTTGGCTAATAGACCTCCAGAGATAGTAGAGCCAGCTCTAGAGAAGCCAGGGTATACCGCTAAGCACTGAAATAATCCGATTGTTAAAGCTTGGCGGTATGTTAAATCGTCCAGTGAATAGGCTGCTGCCTCTTTCTTTTTTACTTCTGCAAAGATCATAAGAATTGCCCCTGCTACAAGTCCAATCACAACAGTGTATGGCTGGAATAAGTATGTTTTAATAATATCATGTAGTAGCAAACCAGCAACCACTGCCGGAAATACGCCAAGAAATACATGGAACGCGTTGAATTTTTTTTCTTTCTGTATAAGAGGTTTAATATTACATAAAGAAACGAGACGTTTATGATATAAAATTGCAATAGCTAAAATTGCGCCTAGCTGAATAACAATTTCAAACGTTTTTGCTCTTTCTCCCTCAAAGCCTAATAAATGCCCGACTAATATAAGGTGGCCAGTAGAAGATATAGGTAAAAATTCAGCTAATCCTTCTACAATACCGAGTATGAAGGCAATAATGATATCGCTCATAGTTTCACTCCTATACATTAATGAATGTCTACTTTTTTAAAATAGAATAGTGTTGCAATAAATCCGGAAATTGTCGTTACTGCAATGATGATATAAGAATACTCTGGTGGATATGTCGGTTGTAATTCGTTATTTGCGATATCTAGAGTAGCGGTCCACGGAAATAAATCTTTATGCTTGGAGTTTACGAGCATAAGATTAGTCATTGTAATAATGACTGTTAATATAATGGGTGGTACATAGCTCTTCATTACAAGAGTTAGTAGCACAATAGGTGAAGACAATAGAAAGAGAAGTCCACCACATATTAAAAATTCTAGGAAAGAACCTAAAAGTAAAGAAATGTTAAAACCAGGGAAGTTCCCCAATAGCCCTAATATTAAAGTAAGTGCCCAAGCGACTAAAGTTAGCATCATAATCCAAAGAAAGAGAATGATGAATTTACTTATAATAAAGCTAATGCGCGACACGGGGATAGTTAGTAAATTTTTCAGTGTATCTTCTGTATATTCGCGGGTAAGCAAATAAGCAACCACTACTCCATATAAGGGGAATCCTATAACTAAAGTAGTATATAAGTTAACGTCAGTGAATAATTGATGGAACCAAATAGTTGGAGTTGGCTGTTTTGTTTTTATATGTATATAAGAGGCTACTACAACTAAGAAAGGTGCGACACCAGCACCAATAATGCTAATTAAAAACATATTAGAGCGTTTTAGCTTTAAGAGTTCTGTATAGAGTAGATTAACCAATTGTTCCACCTCCAACTAGTTTGGTGAAATAATCTTCTAGTCTATCTTCGCTTATCATCATTTTTAATACTTCAATACCATTGAGAACAAACGTTCTGTTTATGTATCCTTGTTGTCCAAAATGAGAGTAAATACGAATATTTCCTTCATCATGTACTTCATAATCAAAAATTTGAAGATGATTTTCTAATAACATCACAGCTTTATCGTCATTATTCACTTGAAACTCTATGTACTTACGGTTTGCTTTGCGCAGCGTATCAAGAGAAACTTCTTCTAGTAACTTTCCTTCATGAATAATTCCGATACGATCGACTAACTGTTCTACCTCGGCTAATATGTGACTAGAAATGAGTATTGTTATATTTCTTTCTTGAGCTAAAGAATGAATAAGTTTTCGCATTTCTTTAATACCAATAGGGTCTAGTCCGTTAGTTGGTTCATCTAATATGAGTAGCTCAGGATAATGGAGAAGAGCGCGTGCAATTCCTAAGCGTTGCTTCATTCCTAAAGAATACTTTCCTACTAACTTTTTTGTCTCATGCTGCAAGCCTACTATTTCTAATGCTTCTTCGATAGCATTCTTTTTGTGAACCCCAATTATCTTTGCATTAATTAATAGGTTTTCTTTTGCAGTTAAGTTTTCATAAAATCCTGGAACTTCAACTATAGAACCAATTCTGCTTAAAATATCTTTTTGATTTTGGAATAAGTTCTCTCCGAATATTTCAATCGTTCCACTTGTAGGCTTTATAAGACTAAGTAGCATACGAATGGTTGTTGTTTTACCAGCACCGTTGCGGCCTATGAAGCCATAAATCTCCCCTTGTTGAACATTAATATTTAAATTATCTACTGATTTTTGATTGCCATATACTTTAGTAAGGTTAGTCGTTTTTATAATTGTATTTATAGGAGACACCTGCTTTCTATAAGATCTTACTTACATCATAAAAAGGAAGGCTTAACTGCATATTAATCATTTCTTAACTATTTCTTAAAAGTATTGTGCTTTGGAATAGAAAAGCCAAAAGTAGTTCGTTTCCATGGAGTACTTTCAACCCATATATGTCCACCGTTTTTCTCAACAAGCGCTTTGGAAATAGAAAGCCCGAGACCGCTACCACCAAATGAAGAGTTTCTTGATTGTTCGCTTCGGTACATTCGCTCAAATACGTTTTGTAAATCATGTTTTGGAATACCAGGGCCTTGATCCCAAATATGAAGTTCGTATTCTGCATCAGCTTCTAGCAATTCGACTCCTATTGTTTTCCCATCCTTTCCGTAATAAATTGCATTTTTCATTAAATTACCGATAATCCGCATAATGCTTAGATGATCTGCGATGATAGGACAAGTAGACTCTGGTATGCGAATTTGCAGTTCGATGTTATGTTTTGAGAGCTCAGGTAAAAATTCAATCAAAACTTCTCTAGTAACTTCAGA
>NZ_JBBORJ010000001.1:4020000-4025000 GCF_038004545.1 Bacillus sp. FSL R5-0585 | reverse complement strand
GAGCTGTGATGGGGAAGCTCCTTATGGAGCGAAGTCTTTGATTCCCCGCTGCCAAGAAAAGCTTCTAGCGAGATAAAAGGTGCCTGTACCGCAAACCGACACAGGTAGGCGAGGAGAGAATCCTAAGGTGTGCGAGAGAACTCTGGTTAAGGAACTCGGCAAAATGACCCCGTAACTTCGGGAGAAGGGGTGCTTTCTTAACGGAAAGCCGCAGTGAATAGGCCCAAGCGACTGTTTAGCAAAAACACAGCTCTCTGCGAAGCCGTAAGGCGAAGTATAGGGGGTGACACCTGCCCGGTGCTGGAAGGTTAAGGAGAGGGGTTAGCGTAAGCGAAGCTCTGAACTGAAGCCCCAGTAAACGGCGGCCGTAACTATAACGGTCCTAAGGTAGCGAAATTCCTTGTCGGGTAAGTTCCGACCCGCACGAAAGGTGTAACGATTTGGGCACTGTCTCAACCAGAGACTCGGTGAAATTATAGTACCTGTGAAGATGCAGGTTACCCGCGACAGGACGGAAAGACCCCGTGGAGCTTTACTGTAGCCTGATATTGAATTTTGGTACAGTTTGTACAGGATAGGCGGGAGCCATTGAAACCGGAGCGCTAGCTTCGGTGGAGGCGCTGGTGGGATACCGCCCTGACTGTATTGAAATTCTAACCTACGGGTCTTATCGACCCGGGAGACAGTGTCAGGTGGGCAGTTTGACTGGGGCGGTCGCCTCCTAAAGTGTAACGGAGGCGCCCAAAGGTTCCCTCAGAATGGTTGGAAATCATTCGTAGAGTGCAAAGGCATAAGGGAGCTTGACTGCGAGACCTACAAGTCGAGCAGGGACGAAAGTCGGGCTTAGTGATCCGGTGGTTCCGCATGGAAGGGCCATCGCTCAACGGATAAAAGCTACCCCGGGGATAACAGGCTTATCTCCCCCAAGAGTCCACATCGACGGGGAGGTTTGGCACCTCGATGTCGGCTCATCGCATCCTGGGGCTGTAGTCGGTCCCAAGGGTTGGGCTGTTCGCCCATTAAAGCGGTACGCGAGCTGGGTTCAGAACGTCGTGAGACAGTTCGGTCCCTATCCGTCGTGGGCGTAGGAAATTTGAGAGGAGCTGTCCTTAGTACGAGAGGACCGGGATGGACGCACCGCTGGTGTACCAGTTGTTCTGCCAAGGGCATAGCTGGGTAGCTATGTGCGGAAGGGATAAGTGCTGAAAGCATCTAAGCATGAAGCCCCCCTCAAGATGAGATTTCCCATAGCGTAAGCTAGTAAGATCCCTGAAAGATGATCAGGTTGATAGGTTCGAGGTGGAAGCATGGTGACATGTGGAGCTGACGAATACTAATAGATCGAGGACTTAACCATATAATATGTAGCAAATGTTATCTAGTTTTGAAGGAATATGCCTTCATAGTTTGGTGATGATGGCAGAGAGGTCACACCCGTTCCCATACCGAACACGGAAGTTAAGCTCTCTAGCGCCGATGGTAGTTGGGACCTTGTCCCTGTGAGAGTAGGACGTCGCCAAGCAACTTTAAGACGAGTCAGAATGACTCGTCTTTTTTGTATGCTTTCATACCTCTATCAATTGCATTTTTAACCCCTTCTAAATAAGAAAATCCATATTTTTTATCTGGCTCTAAGTAAGTTCCTTCCGCCCACTCGTTCCATGCGTTAATAAATAAAAACTCGCTGTTATAAAAAGAGTAAGTCCGATGAATTTGCTTGCTTAAATATATGGTGAACCTGAATATTTGCCTATTGATGAGAAACATCCATTAAGACCACTTTCCCCGTATGGAATAACAAAAGTTTCGCTGGAGAATTATTTGTATTTTTATAAGAAAAAATATGGAATAGATTATGTTGTATGTAGATATTCTAATCCGTATGGAAAATACCAAAACCCCTTAAAAAAAGTTGGGGCGATAAATTGTTTTTTGTACCAGCATCTCAGTAATGAAAGGATTCATATATATGGGAATCCAGAGGAGATTATTAGAGATTATATTTATATTGATGATTTAGTTGAAATTACTATACAACTAGCACAATTAAATCAATTGCAATCTTGCGTATATAACATAGGGAGTGGAAAAGGTCTTTCTTTAAAACGAATTATAGTGAAATTAGAGAAAATAACAGAAAGAAAAGTGGATTTTATCTGTTACAAACAAAAACAAGAGAACGTTCAAAAAATCATTTTAAATATTGATAAGGTAAAACAAGAATTAAATTGGGAACCTAAAATAGATTTTAAACATGGGATTAGATTAAATAAGCTATGGATTAAATAAGCTATGGATTGAAGAGTTCTTATATAGTAAAAAATAATAAACCACACTCTACTTGTATATAAGCAGAGCGTGGTTTATTATTTTACTTCTTTTTCTATTATCCAAAGGTCTTGATGTTCCCACCAAAATCCTTCAATATATTTTTTGATAATTGGGTTATGGGGTAATAATTTAATTTTGTCACACACGTAAGAGGGACTAACTATCGTTTGTCCGTATTGATTCACATCTAAATCGAATTGTTCACTAGAAGAGAGAAACCAATAGCCCTTTTCATTTAAATTTGGAAACCCGAAGTTTGATAGCCATGGGTTTTGAAAATGAATAAACCACCAGGTGAAACAGCGTTATACAATGTTTGCAGCCAACGAAACCAAGTTGTATCAGGCATATGAGAGAAAAAGGATAGACAAAAAACGATATCGTACGTAGAGGAGTCCAATTTTAACTGTTCAGGCTCAGGATGAGATAATGATAGAAGAATTATTTAATTTGTTTTCAATAAAGGAAATAGCCTCTTCGTGTATATCGCAATCGGTTATACTCAAATTCGCTTGTAGATTTAATAAATGACGTGTTACGCAGCCGTATCTGGATGCAAATTCTAACAATTGAATTGGATTGCCTGTAGGAGGATAAAGGGAAGTAATTAAGTTTAAGAGTATTTGTACTGAGTTTTGCCCATCTTTAAAGTAGTAATCTATCGCTTCTTTTTTTTGATGGGAAGATGGGATTAGTGACAGTGAACTGAAAGATATGATCCTCAGGATTGGATACTTGCATTTACATTATAGCTGTGTGCGATTTGAGAAATTAAATCTTTATGTTCCTCTATAAAGTCTTTCAAAGAGTATTCCCCCTTAAATAATAGTAGCGCCTTACAAGAGATATTGATGGCATAGAAAGCACACGTTTAAATTTTTAAGTATGTTTTAAGATACTTTCTATATGTATACATTTTCATTTTAGAAATGTCGTCGATAGTAAATCTTTCTTTAATGAAATTTTGCATTTGTAAAACTTCATTGTAATGGGAGTATGAATCTTCTGTTCTCGTTACGCTATTTAAATGTCGTCTATGATAGTTTAAGGGGGCTGGATTGAAGTAAATATCTCCCTCTGTAAGAAGAGAAACATAGAAAAACCAATCACCAGCTATTTTGAACTTCTCTAACTGTTTTTCTGTTTTCTTCATATCTATATTTTTAAAAACTACACTTGAAACATTAGGTATAGTGTTTTTGATAAGTAACGTATCTTGTATTTCTTCGACGCCTTTTCGAAAATAGGGGCCTTTCCATTTTTCTTTATCGATATCATTTGTGTAATTTAAATAATGATTAGCCAATACATTTCCTTGTTCATCAATTTGTTTTGATTGTGTGTAACTTAAGGTAATATTGTTATTTATATAAAACCCCTGTATCACCTCTTGTGAAAATGTCTTATCGCATAAGTCATCGGCCTCTGCGATCCAAATATAATCACCAGTTGCTGCAGAGACTCCTTTTATCCATTGTTTAAATACAGAACCAGAGTTTTTATCATTAATAATCTGTTGAACCTTCAGGTGGGGCTTATTTTCTTTTGAGAGCAGCTTTTTAAAAGTTGATACGCTATGATCAGTGGAGGCATCGTCTAAGAAAATTAGTTCGTAAAGAGGGTAGGTTTGGTTTAAGATTGATTCGATTCGAGCAGGTAAGTATTTTTCATAATTATAGTTCGGTATGATTACACTTATCTTTTTGTAATTATGTTCGAGAAGATCTAGTAATTGATAAATGTAATTAAGAAAATTGAAGTTTTTTTCGATAAGTTCTTGGCCAAAGCTTCCCTTTTGTAATCGTAATCCCTCATCGTGAATAAATTCATATATTTTCTCTAGCATTTTGGGTAAATTTAAAAAATCTACTAAGGCACCAGTTTTTTCTGTAACAACATCCTCGAAACCTCCAGCATTTTTAAACCCTATAACAGGAAGTTTTGCATCTAATGCTTCTAAAACAACATTTGGAAAAGGATCTTCCCTTGAAGTTAATAAGTATAAGTCAGCCCCGGCGTTATATAATCCGATATCGGGAGTAGGATCGACTAATGTGAAATGTGCTTTATATTTAGGGGGCAGTGTATTCAGGAATTGAACGTCTGTTCTCCCTACCCAAATGAAATGAATATCCTTGTGAGTCTTTCGTACTGAGTAAGAGATAAGTGAGAATAGATCTATTCCTTTTCGATAATCTGCGAAGCCTACACCTAAGATGATTTTGCTATCTAGAGGCAGGTTAAGCCTCTTACGTAACTCATTTCTAGCTTTTGTAATATTGTTCTTATAAGGATTGTGGTTAAACAAACCTTGAGGGAGAATGTGACATTTTTGAGGATCCAATTCAGTGATTGTACGAAATTTTTCATATACGTATTGTGAAGGGAAGACAACTTTGTAAGCAAATTCAGCGATGTTTTTAGCTTTCCCTTCAGCGGAGTACTGTTGTATTAAATGCGGTAACTCATGTATTAATGAAACAACTTTTATATTGTGTCTAGCTAGTAATGCAACGATATCGCCACTTATGACAGTGCTACATATGGCGAGGGTAAAATTCTGCGATAATAAATCCTTTATTAATAATTCAACCTTTTCTTCTGTTTGATAACCTTGCTCGAGACAATAAACAGGACCGTACTTTTGAAAATCGGGAATTAAAATACCG
>NZ_JBBORJ010000001.1:4012500-4015000 GCF_038004545.1 Bacillus sp. FSL R5-0585 | reverse complement strand
TCGTGGGCGTAGGAAATTTGAGAGGAGCTGTCCTTAGTACGAGAGGACCGGGATGGACGCACCGCTGGTGTACCAGTTGTTCTGCCAAGGGCATAGCTGGGTAGCTATGTGCGGAAGGGATAAGTGCTGAAAGCATCTAAGCATGAAGCCCCCCTCAAGATGAGATTTCCCATAGCGTAAGCTAGTAAGATCCCTGAAAGATGATCAGGTTGATAGGTTCGAGGTGGAAGCATGGTGACATGTGGAGCTGACGAATACTAATAGATCGAGGACTTAACCATATAATATGTAGCAAATGTTATCTAGTTTTGAAGGAATATGCCTTCAATAGTTTGGTGATGATGGCAGAGAGGTCACACCCGTTCCCATACCGAACACGGAAGTTAAGCTCTCTAGCGCCGATGGTAGTTGGGACCTTGTCCCTGTGAGAGTAGGACGTCGCCAAGCAAGAACCTAAGTCATTTTGACTTAGGTTCTTTGTGTTTATTTTTATTATTTTTAATTTAAAGGTAAGAATTACCTTTTCAAGAATATAGTCCAGATGTAAAAAGAATGTTTGTGATCTTACATAACCTTTTGTGCTTTTAAAGGATTTTACATTAGAAAAAATCTATAATTAAGGTAGTTAACATATATTTTTGATGGGTGTGGGGGATTATGAAAGAAATATGCATGTTATTAGTGGCTGTTATATTATGGGGCACAGCCATTGCGCCAACAAAATGGGCGTTAGAATCTATTCAGCCGTTTACTTTGTTATTTATTCGTCTTTTCTTTGCAGGTGGAATTTGTATGCTATTCTCATTTAAGCAATTACAAAAATCAGTTGTACATAAAAAAGTTCCATGGAAAAGAATGAGTTTGTTAGCTTTTACCGGTGTAGCTGGTTATTTTATGTTTACATCCTACGGCATTTCTTTAACAAGTGGATTACATGTGAGTATTATAGATGCTGCGTTACCATTGGTTACAATTCTTTTTTCAGCACTCTTTTTAAAAGAGGAAATTCGATTGAATTATTGGATAGGAATTATATTGGGTGCTATAGGAGTACTCTTTATTACGATTCCATCTAAAAGTGCTAATCAAGAAGTGTCCTTAATAGGAGATATACTAATATTATTAAGTACTTTTCTATTTGCTTTCTACACAGTTTTGCTAAAACGACCAAAACAAGAACAGTATTTATCAAACGAGGTTTTTACAACATTAACTTTAATTATTGGAGCTGTTATTCTCTTACCGTTTGCACTGGTAGAAATTTTTTATTACGGTCTCCCAAAGGTTGAAACTTGGAAAACGGGACTTAGTGTAATATACCTTGTTATTGGAGCAACAATTTTAGCATATTGGTTTTGGAATAAAGCGCTAGAGAGAGTTTCAGCATCAGTAAGCGGATTATATTTAAATGCATTACCATTAATAAGTATTGTTACTTCAATTATTCTATTAAATGAATCTCTGACATGGAGAGTAATAATGGGAGCAAGTTTAGTTTTAATCGGAGTAGGATGGGCGGATAAGCAAAAGTTGTGTAATCTATTAAAAGGTAACAAGGTGGAGAATAGAGACTGTTAAACAGTATGATTTATATAATTGAAATGTTAAAAAGATACCTTATATATGAGGTATCTTTTTTATTTAGCAAAGATAATAGACTAAAGTTAGTATGGATATTCTTTGCTGTATTTATATGTGTCGAAATCATTTTGAAATATTGTTTGGACAAGTTGTATACATTCAGTATCATAAAAGCTTTCAAAAGTTGGATGACGTGGAAATAAAGGATCAGTAATATCGCCTTCGCTAAAATCCCCTTTATAAATCATGGCGGGAGTTTGATGATGCCATGATGTTGAGAACTCATTTATTGGTGCGGTTTTTAATTCGAAACGCTTTTCTAATTCTTTCATTTCCTGATCGAAGTTTTCTAAGTATATATAGTTGGTCACATATTCTTCTTCACCAGCTATATATTGTTGTGTGAAATGTGGGTTAATATCACTTGCGTGAGCTCCTTTCATAAATAGATAGTATAGAAATTGTTTAAATGAGATTCCTTTGGAGGAATTTTCATCTTGATATAAAAACTTTCGGATGGGTTTCCATTCGGGATGTTCCATATAAGGAGGTCCAATTAAGGATACGAAAGAACTGACTGCTCTCCTATAAGGGTTACGAACAAGTTTAAAAGTTTCTTTTTGTTTTTCTCGTAGAGCTATTCCTAGTCGTACACTATAGGCAGGTGTACTTTTGTATATATCATATTCATAATTATGAATGAAAGGACTATAACTTAGAGCGGTTTGTAATAAATCAATCTGGTAAAAGAACCACTTAGCAAGAGAAGTACAACCGCTTTTTTGACTCCAAAATAGAATGATTGGAAACTTCCTATGATAGTGTGGGCTTCTTGAATGGGAGCTTATGATGTGTAATAAAGAAGGATTGAACAAGTTCTACACTCCTTTCAGTTATCTTATTGATATGTATGAGAAAT
>NZ_JBBORJ010000001.1:3795000-4010000 GCF_038004545.1 Bacillus sp. FSL R5-0585 | reverse complement strand
CGGAAGGGGAGTGAAAGAGATCCTGAAACCGTGTGCCTACAAATAGTCAGAGCCCGTTAACGGGTGATGGCGTGCCTTTTGTAGAATGAACCGGCGAGTTACGATCCCGTGCGAGGTTAAGCTGAAGAGGCGGAGCCGCAGCGAAAGCGAGTCTGAATAGGGCGTTTAGTACGTGGTCGTAGACCCGAAACCAGGTGATCTACCCATGTCCAGGGTGAAGTTCAGGTAACACTGAATGGAGGCCCGAACCCACGCACGTTGAAAAGTGCGGGGATGAGGTGTGGGTAGCGGAGAAATTCCAATCGAACCTGGAGATAGCTGGTTCTCCCCGAAATAGCTTTAGGGCTAGCCTTAAGTGTAAGAGTCTTGGAGGTAGAGCACTGATTGGACTAGGGGTCCTCATCGGATTACCGAATTCAGTCAAACTCCGAATGCCAATGACTTATCCTTAGGAGTCAGACTGCGAGTGATAAGATCCGTAGTCAAAAGGGAAACAGCCCAGACCGCCAGCTAAGGTCCCAAAGTGTGTATTAAGTGGAAAAGGATGTGGAGTTGCTTAGACAACTAGGATGTTGGCTTAGAAGCAGCCACCATTTAAAGAGTGCGTAATAGCTCACTAGTCGAGTGACTCTGCGCCGAAAATGTACCGGGGCTAAATACACCACCGAAGCTGCGGATTGATACCAATGGTATCAGTGGTAGGGGAGCGTTCTAAGGACAGTGAAGTCAGACCGGAAGGACTGGTGGAGTGCTTAGAAGTGAGAATGCCGGTATGAGTAGCGAAAGACGGGTGAGAATCCCGTCCACCGAATGCCTAAGGTTTCCTGAGGAAGGCTCGTCCGCTCAGGGTTAGTCAGGACCTAAGCCGAGGCCGACAGGCGTAGGCGATGGACAACAGGTTGATATTCCTGTACCACCTCTTTATCGTTTGAGCAATGGAGGGACGCAGAAGGATAGAAGAAGCGTGCGATTGGTTGTGCACGTCCAAGCAGTTAGGCTGATAAGTAGGCAAATCCGCTTATCGTGAAGGCTGAGCTGTGATGGGGAAGCTCCTTATGGAGCGAAGTCTTTGATTCCCCGCTGCCAAGAAAAGCTTCTAGCGAGATAAAAGGTGCCTGTACCGCAAACCGACACAGGTAGGCGAGGAGAGAATCCTAAGGTGTGCGAGAGAACTCTGGTTAAGGAACTCGGCAAAATGACCCCGTAACTTCGGGAGAAGGGGTGCTTTCTTAACGGAAAGCCGCAGTGAATAGGCCCAAGCGACTGTTTAGCAAAAACACAGCTCTCTGCGAAGCCGTAAGGCGAAGTATAGGGGGTGACACCTGCCCGGTGCTGGAAGGTTAAGGAGAGGGGTTAGCGTAAGCGAAGCTCTGAACTGAAGCCCCAGTAAACGGCGGCCGTAACTATAACGGTCCTAAGGTAGCGAAATTCCTTGTCGGGTAAGTTCCGACCCGCACGAAAGGTGTAACGATTTGGGCACTGTCTCAACCAGAGACTCGGTGAAATTATAGTACCTGTGAAGATGCAGGTTACCCGCGACAGGACGGAAAGACCCCGTGGAGCTTTACTGTAGCCTGATATTGAATTTTGGTACAGTTTGTACAGGATAGGCGGGAGCCATTGAAACCGGAGCGCTAGCTTCGGTGGAGGCGCTGGTGGGATACCGCCCTGACTGTATTGAAATTCTAACCTACGGGTCTTATCGACCCGGGAGACAGTGTCAGGTGGGCAGTTTGACTGGGGCGGTCGCCTCCTAAAGTGTAACGGAGGCGCCCAAAGGTTCCCTCAGAATGGTTGGAAATCATTCGTAGAGTGCAAAGGCATAAGGGAGCTTGACTGCGAGACCTACAAGTCGAGCAGGGACGAAAGTCGGGCTTAGTGATCCGGTGGTTCCGCATGGAAGGGCCATCGCTCAACGGATAAAAGCTACCCCGGGGATAACAGGCTTATCTCCCCCAAGAGTCCACATCGACGGGGAGGTTTGGCACCTCGATGTCGGCTCATCGCATCCTGGGGCTGTAGTCGGTCCCAAGGGTTGGGCTGTTCGCCCATTAAAGCGGTACGCGAGCTGGGTTCAGAACGTCGTGAGACAGTTCGGTCCCTATCCGTCGTGGGCGTAGGAAATTTGAGAGGAGCTGTCCTTAGTACGAGAGGACCGGGATGGACGCACCGCTGGTGTACCAGTTGTTCTGCCAAGGGCATAGCTGGGTAGCTATGTGCGGAAGGGATAAGTGCTGAAAGCATCTAAGCATGAAGCCCCCCTCAAGATGAGATTTCCCATAGCGTAAGCTAGTAAGATCCCTGAAAGATGATCAGGTTGATAGGTTCGAGGTGGAAGCATGGTGACATGTGGAGCTGACGAATACTAATAGATCGAGGACTTAACCATATAATATGTAGCAAATGTTATCTAGTTTTGAAGGAATATGCCTTCATAGTTTGGTGATGATGGCAGAGAGGTCACACCCGTTCCCATACCGAACACGGAAGTTAAGCTCTCTAGCGCCGATGGTAGTTGGGACCTTGTCCCTGTGAGAGTAGGACGTCGCCAAGCAAAAACCTAAGTCATTTTGACTTAGGTTTTTTTGTGTTTATTTTTATTTTTATTTTTATTTACCGAATGTTATAATCCATAAATTTAATAAAGCTACAGACGAAAAAAGAATGAAATAGAGACTCTTTAAAATAATAGTAATGATTGTTTGTGTTCCTGATTTTCCTAATGTTGCTAAAGTAATACTTAAAATAGGACACATTATTTCTATCATAAGTATATATTTTAAATAATGAGATGCTATAAATAAGTATTTAATAATTACAGAAATTACTGCAATAGAGAAAAATAAATAGGATAATAGCATAGTTCTTTCTTTAACAGTTATCCTCTTTAGAAATTAAATCGTTATAATAATACAAGAGTGTATATATTTTGATTTAAAACATACTGAAGTGCTATTTAAACGATAAATACATAAAATAATTCTCTAGAAATATATATTCTAATTCCCTTTTCTTCTTGTATATAGTTGCAATTCTTCTTTTGAATATAACTAAAACACGAACGTTATTGACTACTAATAAAAAAACATTCGATTATTTATTGACATTGTTTATGAAATATTGTTAATATAGCCATAGAAACAATAATATAAGACCTCATATAATCGCGGGGATATGGCCTGCAAGTCTCTACCTAACGACCGTTATTCGTTAGACTATGAGGGAAAGTCACTCGGTATTTTTCTATTCACAAGGGATACGTATGCCTGAGTAGAGCGCTTTCTCTCATAGTAAAAGAGAAACTGTTCTATTTCAGGCTTTTTTTATTTGAATCGGGGGGATTCTAATATGAAATCACTAGTTGGAGTCATAATGGGAAGTACGTCAGACTGGGAAACAATGAAATATGCTTGTGACATTTTAGATGAATTAAATATACCGTATGAGAAAAAAGTTGTATCCGCTCATCGGACTCCGGATTATATGTTTGAATATGCAGAGACGGCTCGTGAACGTGGATTGAAAGTTATTATTGCTGGAGCTGGTGGAGCAGCACATTTACCAGGAATGGTTGCAGCGAAGACAAATCTTCCTGTAATTGGAGTTCCAGTTCAATCAAAAGCATTAAACGGCTTAGATTCATTATTATCCATCGTCCAAATGCCAGGAGGTGTTCCAGTTGCAACTGTTGCAATTGGTAAAGCCGGTTCAACGAATGCTGGATTACTTGCCGCACAAATACTTGGATCATTCCATGATGATATACATGATGCATTAGAATTGAGACGAGAAGCGATTGAAAAAGATGTGCGTGAAGGTAGTGAGCTAGTATGACGAGAATCATTTTACCTGGAAAAACAATTGGCATTATTGGAGGCGGCCAGCTAGGAAGAATGATGGCATTGGCAGCTAAGGAGATGGGATATAAAATTGCTGTTTTAGATCCTACAAAGCATTCGCCATGTGCACAAGTTGCTGATATTGAAATTGTTGCACCATATGCTGATTTAAAAGCAATTCAGCATTTAGCAGAGATAAGTGATGTTGTCACATATGAATTTGAGAATATTGATTATAGATGTTTACAATGGCTTGAAAAACATGCGTACTTACCACAAGGTAGTCAGTTGTTAAATACAACGCAAAATCGTTTTACAGAAAAGAATGCGATTGAGAAGGCTGGGTTACCAGTAGCAACGTATAGATTAGTTCAAAATCAAGATCAGCTTACAGAAGCAATTGCTGAGTTATCATTCCCTTCCGTCTTAAAAACGACGACAGGTGGATATGATGGGAAAGGACAAGTTGTTTTAAGAAGTGAAGCTGATGTTGAGACAGCAAGAAATCTTGTGGATAAAGCAGAATGTATTTTAGAGAAATGGGTGCCTTTTGAAAAAGAAGTATCAGTTATTGTGATTCGTAGTGTAAGTGGTGAAACAAAAGTGTTTCCAGTAGCAGAAAATATTCATGTAAATAACATTTTACATGAATCTATCGTTCCAGCTCGCATTACAGAAGAGCTTTCTCAAAAAGCAATTGCTTATGCAAAGGTACTTGCGGATGAATTAGAACTTGTGGGAACACTAGCTGTAGAGATGTTTGCTACAGATAATGGTGAGATTTATATTAATGAATTAGCGCCAAGACCTCACAATTCAGGACACTATACACAGGATGCATGTGAGACGAGTCAATTTGGTCAACATATTCGAGCAATCTGTAATTTACCTCTAGGAGAAACAAATTTGTTAAAACCAGTTGTCATGGTAAACATTTTAGGCGAACATATAGAAGGGGTCCTAAGACAAGTGAATAGATTAACCGGGTGCTATTTACACTTGTATGGAAAAGAAGAAGCAAAAGCACAGCGAAAAATGGGGCATGTTAATATTTTAAATGATAATATTGAAGTCGCTCTAGAAAAAGCGAAGAGTTTGCATATTTGGGACCATCAAGAACAACTGTTGGAGGGAAAAAGATGATTAGTCGTTATACACGCCCAGAAATGGGTGCAATTTGGACGGAAGAGAACAAATTTAAAGCATGGTTAGAAGTTGAGATTTTAGCTTGTGAAGCATGGGCTGAGCTTGGCGATATTCCAAAAGAAGATGTTAAGAAAATTCGTGAGCATGCATCATTTGATATTGATCGTATTTATGAAATTGAAAAAGAAACACGTCATGACGTAGTTGCATTCACTCGTGCTGTATCCGAAACGCCAGCATTAGGTGAGGAACGTAAATGGGTTCATTACGGTTTAACATCTACAGACGTAGTAGATACAGCGTTATCTTACATTTTAAAACAAGCGAATGAAATCATATTAAAAGACTTAGAAAACTTTGTAAGCATTTTAGCTAACAAAGCGAAAGAGCATAAATACACAATCATGATGGGAAGAACACATGGTGTTCATGCAGAACCAACAACATTTGGTTTAAAACTTGGTCTTTGGTATGAAGAAATGAAACGTAACGTAGAGCGTTTCAAACAAGCTGCTGATACAGTTCGTGTTGGTAAACTATCTGGTGCGGTTGGTACATATGCAAATATCGATCCATTCGTAGAAAAATATGTTTGTGAAAACTTAGGATTAGAAGCAGCACCAATTTCAACACAAACATTGCAACGTGATCGTCACGCACACTACATGTCAACACTTGCACTAATTGCAACATCTATCGAAAAGATGGCAGTTGAGATTCGTGGTTTACAAAAGAGTGAAACACGTGAAGTTGAAGAAGCTTTCGCAAAAGGTCAAAAAGGTTCTTCTGCAATGCCACATAAACGTAATCCAATTGGTTCTGAAAATATGACTGGTTTAGCTCGTGTTATCCGCGGTTATATGATGACAGCTTACGAAAATGTTCCATTATGGCATGAGCGTGACATTTCTCACTCTTCGGCAGAACGTGTAATTTTACCAGATGCTACAATCGCATTAAATTACATGTTAAATCGCTTTGGTAATATTGTTAAAAACTTAACTGTATACCCAGAGAATATGAAACGTAATATGACAAGAACATACGGCTTAATTTATTCTCAGCGCGTAATGCTTACACTAATCGACAAAGGTATGGTACGTGAAGAAGCTTATGATATTGTACAGCCTAAAGCGATGGAAGCTTGGGAAACACAAGTACAATTTAAAGAGCTTGTAGAAGCTGATGAGCGTATTACAAGCAAGTTAACGCAAGAAGAGATTAATGAATGCTTCAACTATGAGCATCATATGCAACACGTTGATACAATCTTTGAACGCCTTGGATTAAACGAAGCGTAAAATTTCATATGGCACAGAATAGAGTCATTCTGTGCCATTCTTTATAAAAATATTATTCACATTTTTCAAACTACAGGGGGCTTGCGAAATGCAAAAGCTAGAATTGCTGTATGAAGGTAAGGCAAAAAGAATTTATCGTACAGAATCAGCAGATATGGTTTGGGTAGAGTACAAAGATAGTGCGACTGCTTTCAATGGGGAGAAAAAAGAGACGATTACAGGAAAAGGTCGTTTGAACAATGAAATTACAACTTTATTGTTCAGAAAGTTACAAGAAGTGGGAATTAAAACACATTTTGTTGAGAAGTTATCTGAAACAGAACAACTTGTTAAAAAAGTGAGTATTATTCCTTTAGAAGTTGTCACAAGAAATGTAATTGCAGGAAGTCTTTCAAAACGATTAGGAATGGAAGAGGGAACTGTACTTGCAGAACCAATCGTAGAATTTTACTTCAAAGATGATGATTTAGGAGATCCGCTTGTAACGGAAGATCATATTCGTGTATTAAACGTTGCATCGCCAGAGCAAGTAAGTGTATTACGAGATATGGCTCTACAAATCAATCAAGTGTTGATTGATCATTTCGCAAGCTGTCGTGTAAGATTAGTAGATTTCAAATTAGAGTTTGGTGTAACGGAAGAAGGAGAAATCATTTTAGCGGATGAAATTTCACCGGATACTTGCCGTTTATGGGATGAAACGAGCAATGAAAAGTTTGATAAAGACGTATTCCGTCGCGATCTTGGAAATTTAACAGATGCTTATGAAGAGATTTTAAAACGTTTAGGGGGAATTTCACATGTATAAAGTTAAGGTATATGTAACATTAAGAGAAAGCGTATTAGATCCACAAGGAACAGCAGTAAAAGGAGCACTTCATAGTCTTTCATTCACAGAAGTACAAGATGTTCGAATCGGAAAGTACATGGAACTAACAATTGATAAATCTGTATCTGATTTAGATAGCAAGGTAAAGGAAATGTGTGAAAAACTATTAGCGAACGTTGTAATGGAAGACTTCCGTTATGAAGTTGAGGAGGTTGTCGCACAGTGAAATTTGCCGTAATAGTATTTCCGGGTTCGAACTGTGATGTCGATATGTTCCATGCAATTAAAGATGAGCTTGGCGAAGAAGTAGATTACGTTTGGCACGATACAGAGAATTTAGATGAATATGATGCAATTCTACTACCAGGTGGATTTTCTTATGGTGACTACTTACGCTGCGGTGCTATCTCTCGCTTTGCTAATGCAATGAAAGCAGTGCAAAAAGCTGCTGAGCAAGGAAAGCCGATTTTAGGTGTATGTAATGGATTCCAGATTCTTGTTGAATCAGGATTACTACCAGGAGCGTTAATGAGAAACGAAAACTTAAAATTTATGTGTCGCACTGTTCAGTTGCGTGTTGAAAATAATGAAACGATGTTTACATCACAATATGGAAAAGATGAAGTAATTAATATTCCAATCGCGCATGGTGAGGGGAATTACTATTGTGATGAAGCGACGCTTAAACAATTAGAAGAGAACAATCAAATCGCATTCCGTTACGTAGAAAACCCTAACGGTAGCGTTTCAGATATTGCTGGTATTGTAAATGAAAAAGGAAATGTACTTGGTATGATGCCACACCCAGAGCGTGCGGTAGATGAATTACTTGGCGGTGCTGAAGGGTTAAAAGTCTTTCAATCTATCTTAAAACAGTGGAGGGAAACATATGTCGTTAATGCTTGAACCAAATCCAACACAAATTAAAGAAGAGCGTATATATGCGGAAATGGGGCTAACAGACGAAGAGTTTGCCATGGTTGAAAAGATTTTAGGTCGTCTGCCAAATTATACAGAAACAGGGTTGTTCTCTGTAATGTGGTCTGAACATTGTAGTTATAAAAATTCGAAACCAGTTCTTCGTAAGTTTCCAACTACAGGTGAGCGCGTTCTACAAGGGCCTGGGGAAGGTGCTGGAATTGTAGATATCGGTGATAATCAAGCAGTTGTATTTAAAATGGAAAGTCATAACCATCCTTCAGCTATTGAACCATATCAAGGAGCTGCAACAGGTGTTGGTGGTATTATTCGTGACGTATTCTCTATGGGAGCACGTCCGGTAGCTCTATTAAACTCACTTCGTTTCGGTGAATTACAGTCACCACGTGTGAAATATTTATTCGAAGAAGTAGTAGCAGGAATTGCAGGATACGGTAACTGCATCGGTATTCCGACTGTTGGCGGCGAAGTACAATTTGATCCATGTTATGAAGGAAATCCACTTGTAAATGCAATGTGCGTAGGTTTGATTAACCACGAAGACATTAAAAAAGGGCAAGCGCACGGTGCTGGTAACACAGTAATGTACGTAGGAGCATCAACTGGTCGTGACGGTATTCACGGTGCAACATTCGCGTCGGAAGAACTATCTGAAAGCTCAGAAGCGAAACGTCCAGCGGTTCAAGTAGGGGATCCATTTATGGAAAAACTTCTTATTGAAGCGTGTTTAGAATTAATTCAATCCGATGCACTTGTTGGAATTCAAGATATGGGTGCGGCTGGTTTAACATCATCTTCTGCAGAAATGGCAAGTAAAGCAGGAATGGGTATTGAAATGTACTTAGATGATGTACCACAGCGTGAAACAGGAATGACACCATATGAAATGATGCTATCTGAATCACAAGAGCGTATGTTAATTGTCGTGAAAAAAGGTAGAGAACAAGAAATAGTAGATTTATTTGAGAAGTATGGTCTTGCAGCGGTTACGATGGGGAAAGTAACGGAAGATAAAATGCTTCGTTTATTCCATAAAGGTGAAAAGGTAGCTGAAGTTCCAGCAGATGCTTTAGCAGAAGAAGCACCAATTTATCATAAGCCATCAAAAGAAGCAGCATACTTTGCTGAATTCCAAGCAATGAAAATGGAAACGCCAAAAGTAGAAAATTATAAAGAAACGTTATTCGCTTTATTACAGCAACCAACAATTGCAAGTAAAGAGTGGGTATACGATCAATACGATTACCAAGTTCGCACAAGCACAGTTGTTACGCCAGGTTCAGATGCTGCAGTTGTACGTGTACGCGGTACAGAAAAAGGATTAGCAATGACGACAGATTGTAACTCTCGCTACATTTATCTAGACCCAGAGATGGGCGGTAAAATTGCAGTAGCAGAGGCAGCGCGTAATATCGTATGTTCTGGAGGAGAGCCACTTGCAATTACAGATTGCTTAAACTTCGGTAACCCAGAAAAACCAGAAATCTTCTGGCAGATTGAGAAATCAGTAGACGGTATGAGTGAAGCTTGTCGCACATTACAAACACCAGTTATCGGCGGAAACGTATCGATGTATAACGAGCGTAGTGGTGAAGCTGTATATCCAACACCAACTGTTGGGATGGTCGGACTTGTGCATGACTTAAAACATGTAACAACACAAGAGTTTAAGCAAGCTGGTGATTTAGTGTATGTAATTGGTGAGACGAAAGCTGAGTTTGGCGGAAGTGAATTACAGAAAATGATTCACGGCAAAATTTTCGGTCAATCACCAAGTATCGATTTAGATGTAGAATTAAAACGCCAAAAACAAGTATTAGAAGCAATTCAAGCTGGTCTTGTTCAATCTGCACATGATGTTGCTGAAGGTGGTTTAGCAGTTGCGATTTCAGAAAGTGCAATTGGTGCTAAAGGCTTAGGTGCTACTGTGAAATTAGATGGAGAAGCAACAGCAGCATTATTCGCTGAATCACAGTCTCGCTTCGTGATAACTGTAAAACGTGAAAATAAAGAGGCGTTTGAGAAAGCAGTAGAAGCAATCCAAGTTGGAGAAGTAACAAGTACAAATGAAGTAACAATTCATAATGAAGAAAATGAAGTATTACTTACAGCAAATGTAGATGAAATGAGAAAGGCTTGGAAAGGGGCAATCCCATGCTTGCTGAAATAAAGGGGTTAAACGAAGAATGTGGCGTTTTCGGAATTTGGGGGCATGAAAATGCAGCACAAGTTTCATACTACGGATTGCACAGTTTACAGCACCGTGGGCAAGAAGGCGCAGGCATTGTCGTAAATAATGGGGAAAAAATCGTCGGTCACAAGGGGTTAGGTTTAATATCAGAAGTGTTTTCAAGAGGTGAGCTAGAAGGATTAAATGGAAAATCAGCAATCGGACATGTACGATATGCAACAGCTGGTGGAAGTGAAGTTGCTAACGTTCAACCATTGTTGTTCCGTTTTTCCGATCATAGTATGGCGTTAGCTCATAACGGAAATTTAATTAACGCAAAAATGCTTCGTCGTGAATTAGAAGCAGAGGGCAGTATTTTTCAAACTAGTTCAGATACAGAAGTACTTTTACATCTTATTAAACGTAGCACGAAAGATTCTTTAATTGAAAGTGTAAAAGAGGCTTTAAATAAAGTGAAAGGTGCGTTTGCGTATCTTTTACTAACTGGAAATGAAATGATCGTTGCATTAGATCCGAATGGGTTCCGTCCGCTTTCAATTGGAAAGATGGGGGATGCTTACGTTGTAGCGTCAGAAACATGTGCTTTTGATGTAGTAGGTGCAACATACATTCGTGATGTAGAACCGGGTGAATTACTTATCATTAATGATGAAGGAATTCACGTAGATCGTTTCACAAACGATGTAGAACATGCAATTTGTAGTATGGAATATATTTACTTTGCACGACCAGATTCTAATATTGCAGGCGTTAATGTTCATGCAGCACGTAAGAATATGGGCAAACGTTTAGCGGCAGAAGCTCCTATTGAAGCAGATGTTGTTACTGGTGTACCAGACTCTAGTATTTCAGCTGCGATTGGCTATGCGGAGGCGACAGGTATTCCATATGAGTTAGGATTAATTAAAAATCGTTACGTTGGACGTACGTTTATTCAACCTTCTCAAGAACTGCGCGAGCAAGGGGTTAAGATGAAGCTTTCCGCAGTAAGAGGTGTAGTTGAAGGGAAACGAGTTGTTATGATTGATGACTCTATCGTAAGAGGAACGACAAGTAAACGAATTGTTCGTATGCTTCGTGAGGCTGGAGCGACAGAAGTTCACGTAAGAATTGCTTCACCACCTCTGAAATATCCATGTTTCTATGGCATTGATATTCAAACGAGAAAAGAATTAATTGCAGCAAATCATACAGTAGAAGAAATCCGTGAAATGATCGGAGCAGATTCTTTAACATTTTTAAGCGAAGATGGATTAGTAGATGCAATTGGACGTCCATATGAAGGGAAATATGGTGGCCTATGCATGGCTTACTTTAATGGGGACTATCCAACAGCTCTTTATGATTATGAGCAAGAGCTTTTAGAAAGTATGAAATAAGAAAAGTGAAACAAGCTTCTACTTCTTTTGATGTAGAAGCTAGCTCCTTTCTTAAAATAGCCCGCCCTGGATGGGGAGAAATTAAAAGACGAGGTGTAAATAACGATGGCGAATGCATATAAGCAAGCAGGAGTAGATATTGAAGCTGGATATGAAGCGGTATCTCGCATGAAAAAACACGTACAAACAACTATGAGAAAAGAAGTACTAGGCGGTTTAGGCGGTTTTGGAGGTATGTTTGATCTATCAAAATTTGCATTAGAAGAACCTGTATTAGTATCTGGAACAGATGGCGTGGGAACGAAATTGATGCTCGCTTTTATGGCAGATAAACATGACACAATTGGTATTGATGCAGTAGCAATGTGTGTAAATGATATTGTTGTCCAAGGAGCAGAGCCGCTTTTCTTCCTTGATTATATTGCTTGTGGTAAAGCTGAACCTAGTAAAATTGAAAACATCGTCAAAGGTATATCAGAGGGCTGTCGCCAAGCTGGTTGTGCATTAATCGGTGGAGAAACAGCTGAAATGCCAGGAATGTATTCTACGGAAGAATATGATTTAGCTGGTTTTACAGTTGGGATTGTTGATAAAAAGAAAATTGTAACAGGTGAAAAGATTGAAGCTGGTCACGTGCTAATTGGCTTAGCATCTAGCGGTATTCATAGCAATGGTTACTCTTTAGTACGAAAAGTGTTATTAGAAGATGGGGAACTATCTTTAGAGCGTATTTATGGCCGCTTAGAACTACCTCTTGGTGAAGAATTATTAAAACCAACGAAAATTTATGTCAAACCTATTTTAGAACTATTGAAGAAACATGAAGTATACGGTATGGCGCATATTACAGGTGGTGGATTTATTGAAAATATTCCACGCATGTTGCCAGAAGGAATCGGTGCTGAGATTGAACTAGGATCTTGGGAAATTCAGCCGATCTTTAGTTTGCTTCAAGAAGTTGGAAAACTGGAAGAGAAAGAAATGTTCAATATTTTTAACATGGGTATTGGTATGGTAGTAGCAGTGAAGGAAGAAGATGCAAAAGATGTTGTTCGTCTTCTTGAAGAGCAAGGAGAAATGGCTCGTATTATTGGACGTACTATACAAGGAGCTGGCGTTACTTTTAATGGGGGCACAGCACTATGAGTAGATTAGCAGTTTTTGCTTCTGGAAGTGGATCTAACTTTCAATCTCTCGTTAATGCGGTAGAAGAAAAAAGATTGGGTGCAGAAATTAGTTTATTAGTATGTGATAAACCAGAAGCACGAGCTGTTGGACGGGCAAATTATCATCATATTCCGTGTTTTGCTTTTTCAGCGAAAGCATATGAGTCAAAAGAAGCGTTTGAAAAAGAGATATTAAAGAAGCTAGAAGAATATGAAATTGATTATGTTATTTTAGCTGGATATATGCGTTTAATCGGGCCGACGTTACTAGAAGCATATGGCGGGAAGATTATTAATATTCATCCATCATTACTACCGAGCTTTCCGGGTAAAGATGCTGTCGGTCAAGCGTTAGAAGCAGGTGTGAAAGTAACTGGAGTAACAATTCATTATGTAGATGCAGGTATGGATACAGGGCCAATTATTGCACAAGAAGCAGTGGTTGTTTCTGAAGGGGATACGAGAGAAAGCTTACAAAAGAAAATTCAACAAGTTGAACATAAATTATACGTAAATACAGTGAATCAAATTGTTCAGTCTGTGAAAGAATCAACTGTTAACTAACATACAACCAGGGGTGAAGGATAAATGAAAAAGCGTGCATTAGTAAGTGTTTCAGATAAGACAGGAGTAGTAGAATTTGTTAAAGGGTTACTAGAACAAGGGATTGAAGTTATTTCAACAGGTGGTACGAAAAAGTTACTAGAAGAAAATGGCTTACAAGTAATCGGCATTTCTGAAGTAACTGGTTTCCCTGAAATTATGGATGGCCGTGTGAAAACATTACATCCAAATATTCATGGTGGTCTATTAGCAGTTCGTGATAATGAAACACATGTAACACAAATGAATGAGTTAGGTATAGAGCCAATTGACTTTGTTGTTGTTAACTTATACCCATTTAAAGAAACAATCGCTAAGCCTGATGTAACATTTGCTGATGCAATTGAAAATATTGATATCGGTGGCCCGACAATGATTCGCTCTGCTGCGAAAAATCATAAATTTGTATCGGTAATTGTAGATCCAGTAGATTACGATGTTGTATTAGCAGAACTGAAAGAAGACGGTGAAGTAAAAGAAGAAACGAAACGTAAATTAGCAGCGAAAGTATTCCGTCATACAGCGGCATATGATGCGTTAATCTCTAACTACTTAACAGAGCAAATGGGTGAAGAAAGTCCAGAAACATTAACTGTGACATTTGAGAAAAAGCAAGACTTACGTTATGGCGAGAACCCACATCAAAAAGCAACTTTCTATAAAGCGCCATTCGCAGCAACTTCTTCTGTTGCATACGCAGAACAATTACACGGTAAGGAATTATCGTATAACAATATTAATGATGCAGACGCAGCGCTTAGCATCGTAAAAGAATTTACAGAACCAGCAGTAGTAGCAGTAAAACATATGAATCCATGTGGTGTTGGAGTAGGAACTAATATTCACGAAGCATATACTCGTGCTTATGAAGCAGATCCAGTATCAATCTTCGGCGGTATTATCGCAGCAAATCGTGAAATTGATAAAGCTACAGCAGAAAAGTTACATGAAATTTTCTTAGAAATTGTTATCGCACCTTCGTTCTCACAAGAAGCTTTAGAGGTGTTGCAAAGTAAGAAGAACTTACGTTTATTAACTATAAATATTGAAAAAGCGACAAGTGCAAGCAAAAAACTAACTTCTATACAAGGTGGACTTCTTGTTCAAGAGGAAGATACGTTATCATTAGATGAAAGTACAATTTCAATTCCAACGAAACGTGAACCTTCAGAGCAAGAATGGAAAGATTTAAAACTAGCTTGGAAAGTTGTAAAACATGTGAAATCAAACGCAATTGTTTTAGCGAAAGATGATATGACAATTGGTGTTGGTGCGGGACAGATGAACCGTGTAGGTTCTGCAAAAATCGCAATTACACAAGCTGGTGAAAAAGCACAAGGTAGCGCGCTTGCATCTGATGCTTTCTTCCCAATGCCAGATACATTAGAAGAAGCAGCAAAAGCAGGAATTACAGCAATCATTCAACCGGGCGGATCAATCCGTGATGAAGATTCTATTAAAGTGGCAGATACTTATGGGATTGCTATGGTGTTCACTGGCGTACGTCATTTCAAACACTAATAGAGGATGTTTAAAAAGTCCGGTTAAGATAACCTTCGCATGTCGTCGTTGCATCGCCAGTGCGGTACTCATGTAGGAAAGCTACACTCCGTGTCCTCCTGGCAAATGCGCCTAGACCTGCTCGTTTCTCTTAATCCTCTTTTTTAAACCTTTATTGATATGGATGTTTAAAAAGTCCGGTTAAGATAACCTTCGCATGTCGTCGTTGCATCGCCAGTGCGGTACTCATGTAGGAAAGCTACACTCCGTGTCCTCCTGGCAAATGCGCCTAGACCTGCTCGGTTTTCTTAATCCTCCTTTTTAAACCTTTATTGATATGGATGTTTAAAAAGTCCGGTCGAGATAACCTTTTATTGATATGAAAAAGCAAACTAGGAGCATAGCTTCTAGTTTGTACTTATTTAATTATTGGGGGATGAAATATGAATGTTTTAGTAATTGGCCGCGGTGGGCGTGAGCATGCTTTAGCTTGGAAGTTTGCACAATCTGAAAAAGTAGAAAAGGTATATGTAGCACCAGGTAATGAAGGTATGAGAGATGTTGCAACACCAGTTGATATTGATGAAAATGATTTTGATGCATTAGTTTTATTTGCAAAAGAGAATAATGTTGAGTTAACTTTCGTTGGACCAGAAATTCCGCTTATGAATGGAATTGTTGATCGTTTTAAAGAAGAGGGACTTCGCGTATTTGGCCCGAATAAAGCGGCTGCTGTTATTGAAGGTAGTAAAGCTTTTACAAAAGAGCTTATGAAAAAGTATGATATTCCAACTGCGGCGTACGAAACTTTTACAGATTATGAAGAAGCAGTACAGTACATTCAAAAAGTTGGTGCACCAATCGTTATTAAAGCTGACGGCCTAGCTGCGGGTAAAGGGGTAACGGTAGCAATGACGCTTGAAGAGGCATTACAAGCTGTGAAAGAAATGCTACAAGATGTGAAATTCGGCGCGGCAAGTAAGAAGATCGTTATTGAAGAGTTTTTAGATGGACAAGAATTTTCATTAATGGCATTCGTGAATGGAACAACTGTACATCCAATGGTAATCGCCCAAGATCATAAAAGAGCTTTTGATGGTGATAAAGGTCCAAATACGGGCGGAATGGGTGCATATTCTCCAGTACCACAAATTCCAGAATCAGCAGTTCAAGAAGCGATTCAAACCGTATTGCATCCAACTGCTAAGGCGATGATTGAAGAAAACCGTTCGTTTACAGGTATTTTATACGCAGGTCTTATTTTAACAAATGATGGTCCGAAGGTAATTGAATTTAATGCACGCTTCGGCGATCCTGAAACAGAAGTTGTATTACCTCGATTAGAAAACGATTTAGTTGATGTATGTAACGCTGTATTAGATGAAAGTGAACTAACGTTACAATGGTCAGAAGAAGCGGTAATCGGTGTTGTACTTGCTTCTAAAGGATATCCAGAAGCATATAAAAAAGGTGATATTATTAGCGGACTAGATGCACTGCAAGATGTGATTGTTTTCCATGCAGGTACAGCAATGAAACATGGGGACTTTGTAACGAACGGTGGCCGTGTATTATTTGTTGCTTGTAAGGCAAATAGTTTACAAGAAGCAAAAGATAAAGTATATAAAGAAATCGGTAAAATTGAGAGTGATGGTCTATTTTATCGAAGTGATATAGGATATCGTGCAATTGGGCATGAGATGACGAAAAGTTAATATGTAAAAATCCCGCTGAGGAATCAGCGGGATTTTTTATGCATCTTTATCTTTTTTTAATTTCCCTTTTTGCTTTGCCATTTCTCGAAGTAAATACTCGATGTGTGCATTGACGCTACGAAATTCATCATTTGCCCATTTTTCGATGACTGCGTGTAATTCAGGATCAATACGTAATGGAAAGCTTTTCTTTTTAGCCATAATTACTTATAGCCCTTAGTATAGGCTTCCTGTATTAATAACTGGTTGCGCACCTTTATCTGAAACGATGGCAACTAATAAGTTGTTTACCATATTTGCTTTACGCTCGTCATCGAGTTCTAGTACGCCTTCTTCATCTAACATATGGATGGAATCTTTCGCCATCTTCACAGCACCTTCAACAATTTCTTTTCTAGCAGCTAATACTGCTTTTGCTTGCTGGCGTTGTAGCATTGCATGGGCAATTTCTGTTGCGTAAGCTAAGTGCGTTAAACGAGTTTCTAATACTTCTACACCAGCAATTTCAAGACGCGCCTCTAACTCACGTTTTAATTCCTCAGAGATTTCTTCAGTATTTCCGCGTAACGTAACGCAGGTTTCATCTTGGAAATTGTCATAAGGATATTTTGTAGCAACATGGCGGATTGCCGTTTCGCTTTGAATTTCTACAAATCGATCATAATGTTCAACACCAAACATTGCTTTTGCAGAATCAACAACTTTATATACGATAACAGCTGCAATTTCAATTGGATTTCCATCAACGTCATTTACTTTTAATTTTTTACTGTTAAAGTTTTCAACACGTAAAGATACAGTTTGACGGAATGCGAACGGAATCGTTAAAAATAAACCGTTTTGACGAATTGTTCCTAAATAATTACCGAAGAACGTAATAACCTTCGCTTGATTCGGTTGAACAATACCGATACCTGTAGCGAGAACTGCGGCTAATATAATAGTTAGTGCCGCTCCTATGAAAATTTCTTTTGCAAGGAAAAATACACCGATAGCAGCTAAAATCAAAATTCCAATAATACCGAGAAAACCATTTACATAAAATACTTGTTTTTCTTTCATATGATCGCCTCCTGATATAAAAATGATATCACTTTTATATCATTTTAAGCAAGAGGTATGCACCTAATTTTCTGAATTTTATTGATTGATATCTTTTATATACATTTTAAGGTCGAAAAAGAGAATGTACGTTCTGTTTTATGGTAAAATAAAGAAGACTTAACCGCCCACTGCAGCAGCTAAGTCCCTTTGAGAGCATCTTGCATCGTGACAAATGATTCAAAGCGGTTTTGCCAGGATTATATTTTCAATCGCTGACTCAATCTCTTTGTCAGAAGCGTCATAACTTCCTTTTGACTTTGGTTTGTCATGAGTGGAAGTTTGATTCACTTCTTCTTTAGCATGTCCTTTTTCAGCAAAATTCATGCTAGGAATTTTAAATGCCCCCATATTCATGTATTTTCCGAATTTCCACATTTCAACAACAGGGCAGAAACGAACAATTCCTTCTGCAACTTTCATTGCACCAATCCATAGAAAAATGTTAGACCAAGTGCACCACGGCTTGCGTACAAGTTTAGTTGCACTACATCCGAAGAGGACAAGCCCAAGTGTAATTCGAATTAGAGCGTTTATTGTCCCGATATTTTGCTTCATTAGAAAAACACTCCTTTTTATGAAAGTTGAAATAGATAATACTATTTCTTTTATTAGTATCCCGTTTGATTTTTGGGATATGTAATCCAACATTTGACGTGGAAAAAGATGTTGGAATGTGCGTGTGTGTAAGTAACTTTTTTTGTTATAATGAAAGAATGCATAAAAGGAACTTCAAAATTAAATCCTCTAGTTTAAAAAATATGGAAGAGGTAATTCCAAACTTAATTCTCCGTTTTAAACAAATATTTAAGATGAAGTTAAAACAATAATGATGAAAATAAACTGTTATTTTGAACAGAAATATATATAACTAGAGAAAAGGAAGGGTGTTTTCATGTACGATATTTCCGGATGGAAACATGTATTTAAGCTTGATCCAAATAAGGAGTTAAGCGATGAACATTTAGAAATGATTTGTGAGTCTGGAACTGATGCGGTTATTGTAGGCGGAAGTGATGGAGTTACAATTGATAACGTATTACACATGCTAGTTAGCATTCGTAGATATGCAGTTCCTTGTGTATTAGAGGTTTCTGATGTAGAAGCAATTACACCAGGATTTGATTTTTATTACATCCCAAGTGTTTTAAATAGCCGAAAAGTAGAATGGGTAACAGGTGTTCATCATGAGGCATTGAAAGAATTTGGGGATATTATGGACTGGGACGAAATTTTTATGGAAGGGTATTGTGTTTTAAATCCAGAAGCGAAAGTAGCCCAGCTTACAGAAGCGAAATGTGATGTAACAGAAGATGACGTTATTGCATATGCTCGTTTAGCAGACAAGCTATTACGTTTACCGATATTTTATTTAGAATATAGCGGTACGTATGGAGATGTTGAACTTGTTAAAAATGTAAAAGCAGAATTGAAACAAGCTAAGTTATATTATGGCGGTGGTATTTCTAATGCAGAACAGGCGAAAGACATGGCACAATATGCTGATACAGTAGTTGTTGGAAATATTATTTATGATGATATAAAATCGGCGTTAAAAACAGTTAAAGCAGTAAAAGGAGAGTAGGTGCAGGCGTATATGAGTATGACAGATAGATTATTAAACGGTTTAAATCCACAGCAACAAAAAGCAGTCCAAACAACGAATGGACCACTTCTATTAATGGCAGGTGCAGGTAGTGGTAAGACACGTGTGTTAACACATCGTATTGCGTATTTACTTGGTGAAAAAGGTGTAGCACCATGGAATGTACTAGCTATTACCTTCACAAATAAAGCAGCTCGTGAAATGCGTGAGCGTATTGATACACTTGTGGGACCAGAAGCAGAAGATATTTGGATTTCGACGTTCCACTCTATGTGTGTACGTATTTTACGACGGGATATCGATCGTATTGGTATTAATCGTAACTTTACAATCTTAGATTCAGGCGATCAGCTAACTGTAGTCAAAAAAATTATGAAAGAGCGCAATATTGATCCGAAGAAATTTGAGCCGCGCTCTATTTTAGCGGGTATTAGTAATGCGAAAAATGAACTGTTATCTGCGGATAAATATGCAAAAAAAATTACAATGGCTGATCCATATGAAAAATTGACGAGCGATGTATACACAGAGTATCAAAAACGTCTTTTGAAAAATAATTCATTAGACTTTGATGATTTAATTATGACCACGATTCAGTTATTTGAACGTGTTCCAGAAGTATTAGAGTTTTATCAGCGTAAGTTCCAATATATTCACGTTGATGAGTATCAAGATACGAACAAAGCGCAATATCTTCTTGTTAAACATTTGGCAGCGCGTTTTAAAAATCTTTGCGTTGTAGGTGACTCTGACCAGTCTATTTATCGCTGGCGTGGTGCAGATATTTCTAACATTTTGTCGTTCGAAAAAGACTATGAGAATGCACAAGTAATTTTGTTAGAACAAAACTATCGTTCGTCACAAAATATTTTAAATGCAGCGAATGCTGTTATTGAAAAAAATACGAATCGTAAGCCGAAGAAATTATGGACAGACAATCAAGTTGGAAGTAAAATCTCGTATTATCGTGCTGCAACTGAAAAGGACGAAGCGTATTTTGTTGCGAAAAAAATTCGTGACGATATTCAAATGGGGAAACGAAAATATACTGATTTTGCAGTGTTATATCGTACGAATGCTCAGTCTCGTATGGTCGAGGAGATTTTCCTTAAATCTAACATTCCGTACAAAATTGTCGGGGGTACGAAGTTCTACGATCGTAAAGAGATTAAAGATATTTTGGCGTACTTACGTTTAATCGGTAATCCAGATGATGAAATTAGTTTTGCACGTATTATTAACATGCCAAAGCGTGGTATTGGTGCGACTTCTATCGATAAAATTATTAATTACGGTGTGCAAAACGGAATTTCATTAACTGCTGTATTTGATGAAATTGAGCATGTTGGAGTAAGTGCAAAAATTACAAAGGCAGTAAAAGAATTTGCGAATTTATTAAATAACTGGGTAAATATGCAAGAGTATTTATCTGTTACAGAATTAGTAGAAGAAGTTATTGAAAAAACAGGCTATCGCGATATGTTGAAAAATGAACGTTCTTTAGAAGCGGAAGGTCGTTTAGAAAACTTAGACGAGTTCTTATCTGTTACGCAAACATTTGAATCTCAAAGCGAAGATAAGAGCCTTGTTGCATTCTTAACAGATTTAGCACTTGTTGCTGATATTGATCGTGTAGATGAAGACCCAACTGCTGGTGAAGAAGTTATTTTAATGACGATGCACTCAGCGAAAGGATTAGAGTTCCCGGTTGTCTTTATTGTTGGCTTAGAGGAAGGGATATTCCCTCATACTCGTTCTCTTATGGAAGAGGATGAAATGCAAGAAGAACGTCGTCTTGCTTATGTAGGTATTACCCGTGCAGAAGAAGAGCTATATTTATCTAACGCGCAAATGCGTACTTTATTTGGTAGAACAAGTATGAACGCTGCGTCTCGATTCATTACAGAAATCCCGACAGAACTAGTGGAATCATTAAATGAAACAGCGCCAAAGCGTGAAACATCGTTTGGTGCAAAAGGCAGAACGGCAAGTAGCGGCAAAACGACAATCACAACGACAACACGCTCTCGTTCAGCTTTCGCGCGCCCTGCAGCTAAGACGACAGGCGGCGAACAAATTGGCTGGGCAGTAGGAGATAAAGCTTCCCACCAAAAATGGGGAGTCGGTACAGTTGTAAGTGTAAAAGGTGAAGGTGATGCAAAAGAATTAGATATTGCATTCCCAAGCCCAATTGGTGTTAAACGTTTGTTAGCAAAATTTGCACCTGTGACGAAACAATAGAAAGGAATGAGGATATGTCAAAAGAGATAGCAAAAAAACGTATAGAAGAACTGCGTGATTTATTAAATACATTTAACTATCAATATCACGTATTAGACAATCCTTCTGTTTCTGATGCGGAATATGACCGTAATATGCAGGAGCTTATAAAATTAGAAGCAGAGAACCCAGAGTTTATGAGTGAAGATTCTCCCTCCGTGCGCGTTGGGGGGACTGTTCTTGATATATTTGAAAAAGTAACACATAAGTCACCAATGTTAAGTTTAGGAAATGCATTTAACGAAGGAGATTTACGTGATTTCGACAGAAGAGTACGTCAAGGAATTGATGGTGCGAATGTAAGATATATATGTGAATTAAAAATTGACGGGCTTGCCGTTTCGCTTCATTATGAAAAAGGACGCTTCATTCAAGGGGCGACACGTGGTGATGGTGTAACGGGTGAAGATATTACTCAAAATTTAAAAACGATTAAAGCTATCCCACTTCGTTTAAATGAAGAAGTAACGTTAGAAGCACGAGGCGAAGCTTATATGCCGAAGCGTTCATTCGTTAAACTAAATGAAGAAAAAGAGCAAAATGGAGAAGATGTATTTGCGAATCCGCGTAATGCAGCAGCAGGTTCAATACGTCAACTTGATCCGAAAATTGCAGCGAAGCGTAACTTATCTATGTTTGTGTATGGTCTTGCGAATGTAGAAGAAAAAACAATTCCATCACATAGTGAATCGCTTGATTTCTTAGGTGAACTTGGATTTAAGACAAATCCAAATCGCCGTACATGTGAAACAATTGAAGAAGTTATAGCTTATGTAGAAGAATGGCAAGAAAAACGTCCGCATCTTGATTATGAGATTGATGGAATCGTTATAAAAGTAGATGATGTTGCCCTTCAAGAAAGTCTAGGAACTACAGCGAAGAGTCCAAGATGGGCGATTGCTTATAAATTCCCGGCTGAAGAAGTTGTAACGAGATTAACAGGCATTGAATTAAGTGTTGGCCGAACAGGAGTTGTAACACCGACTGCAGAACTAGAGCCAGTGAGAGTTGCTGGTACGATTGTTCGTCGTGCTTCTTTACATAACGAAGATTTAATTCGTGAAAAAGACATTCGAATTGGTGACTACGTTGTTGTGAAGAAGGCTGGAGATATTATTCCTGAAGTTGTGAACGTTATTTTTGATAAGCGTACTGGTGAGGAAGAAGAATACCGCATGCCAACTCATTGTCCAGCATGTGAGAGTGAACTTGTTCGTTTAGAAGAAGAAGTAGCACTTCGTTGTATAAATCCAACTTGTCCTGCTCAAATTCGAGAAGGGTTAATCCATTTCGTTTCAAGAAATGCAATGAATATTGATGGACTTGGAGAACGTGTCATTACACAACTCTTTGATGCTGATTACATTCGTACATTTGCTGATTTATATGCATTGACGAAAGAGCAATTATTACAGTTAGAACGTTTTGGTGAAAAATCAGCAACAAACTTAATACAAGCAATTGAAAATTCTAAAGAAAACTCGTTAGAGCGATTATTATTTGGTCTTGGAATTCGCCACGTTGGAGCGAAAGCAGCACGTACATTTGCAGAGCACTTTGAAACGATGGATGAGCTTGTAAAAGCAACGGAAGAAGAACTAAAAGCAATTAATGAAATTGGCGAAAAAATGGCTCAATCTGTTGTGACATATTTTGATAATGAAGATGTATTAGAGTTATTACAGCAGTTTAAAGAGTATGGCGTGAATATGACATACAAAGGTATAAAAATTGCAGATTTACAAAATGTTGAATCTTACTTCGCAGGAAAAACGGTTGTTTTAACAGGTAAGCTAGAAGTTATGGGGCGAAGTGAAGCGAAGAAGAAGATTGAGGCATTAGGTGGAAAAGTAACGGGAAGTGTTAGTAAGAGTACGGATTTAGTTGTTGCAGGTGAAGCGGCTGGTTCAAAATTAGCACAAGCGGAGAAACATAATGTTGAGGTTTGGAATGAAGAGAGGTTCTTACAAGAGCTAAATAAGTAAGAGGTGCAAACTTACCATGAAAAAAATAGCATTAGCGGTATTAAGCCTTGGCCTACTTGTAAGTGGGTGTAGTGCAGGTGCCGACAAAGATGAAAAAGTGGCTGAGAAATCGGGGAAAGCAAAAGAACAATCAGTTGTTCCAAAATACGCTATGTCGGATGAATATTATAAGACGACTATTCCATTTGATGGTGGAAAGGCACGTGGTTTAGTCGTGCAAGGAGTAAATAATCGTCTTGATATAGATGAATTTGAAACAGGATTAATGCGTATTGCGAAGGAATCATTTAGTACGAAAGATTATTTCTTTAAAGGCGGAGATACTCTAGAGGCTCAATATGTACAAATGCTTGTCAAAAGAAAGCGTACAAATGCTGAACAGAAAGAACTAGAAGACACATTAAAAAAAGATGCAGTTAAATTTCCAAACATAGGATTAAATCCAGCTTTAGGCGAAGGATCTGAAATACTAGAAGAAAAAAACAAAAAAAATCCAATATATATTTCCAATATTTTAGAGCATGATTATTATGTGAAAAACGGCGACAAAGATGAGCGTAGCGGCATTGTAGTTGGATTAGCAATGAATTCAGTTCATTATTATAATGAAGAACATGGTTACCCGCGTGAAGCTACAATCTCGAATGAAAAAATGTTAGCTGAAGGGAAAAAAATGGCGCAAGAAGTCTTGAAGTTTATGCATCAAAAAGATCCTGCAACAAAAAACCTTCCGATAACATTTGCAATTTATCGTCAGGCTCCGAAGGCTTCACTTGTGCCAGGTAACTTTGTTTCTTATGCGAATGTTGAAAAAGGTAGTGAAACGGTTGAAGATTGGAAACAAATTAATGAAAAATATTATTTGTTCCCATCAGAGCAAGCGAAAACAGATAATAAACGTGAAGACCTTGCAAGAGTATCCAACTTTAAGGCAAAACTAAGCGATTATTTCCAAGGCGACTATACAGCTGTTATTGGTACTGGTATGTATAGAGATGATGAATTAAGAGAAATGAAGCTTGATATTCCTGTCCAGTTTAATGGAAAAGCTGAAATAGTTGGTTTTACACAATATGTGGCAGGGCTTGTTATGGAATACTTCCCGAATTATATGAAAGTACAAGTAACGATTAAATCTGTAGAACGCCCAGAAGCTATTATTATACGTGAAGCAAAACAAGATGAACCACTTGTGAAGATTTTAGATTAAATATGAAGGCTGTTCCTCTATGGAACAGCTTTTTTTCTTGTGTAATTTTGTTATAATTTAAAATGTTGTAAAAAATAGGGGTAAGGGGTAAAGCTCATGGAAGAATTAAGTTTTCAAGTCATTATTTTATTAATTGCATTCGGTTTTTTAGCAGCTTTTATTGATTCCGTTGTTGGAGGAGGAGGGTTAATTTCGCTTCCTGCACTTATGTTTGTTGGCTTATCGCCAGCTTCGGCAATTGCAACGAATAAATTAGCGGCAACAATGGGGACGTTTACGAGTGCGATGTATTTCATTCGATCAGGAAAAGTTGATTTTAAAATTGTAGGAAAGTTAATCCCGTTAACTATTGTTGGAGCTGTTGCAGGTGCTTTAGTAGTAAAATTTATTCCATCGGATATTTTACGCCCATTAGTACTTGTAATGTTGGTATTTATTGCTATTTATATTATTTCAAAAAGAATTGGGGAAGTGTGTCTACCTATAAGAAGATGACGCAAAGAAAAACATTAATATTTTTCTTTGCTATTTTAATGATAGGATTTTATGATGGATTTTTTGGACCAGGGACAGGGTCGTTTTTAATTTTTGCATTTTTATTAATTGGCTTGGATTTTATTCAAGCGGCAGCATCTGGAAAACTTTTGAACTTTGTTAGTAATATTGTATCTTTAATTACTTTTTTATTTTTAGATATAATTCATTTTGAATACGGTATTATCATGGGATTATCAATGATCTTAGGTGCTTATTTTGGATCGAAGTTTGCGGTTCAAAAAGGTGTTGGATATGTAAGGACTTTATTTTTATTGGTTACTATATTATTGATCGGGAAAAATGTTTTGGAATATACTCATATTTTGTAGATTCATACGCATGTATGAATCTCTTTTTTTTATTATATTTTAAAAATTTATTAATTTTTAAAATATAAGTCTAGGAATATTTGAATAAATCTAAATTATCGTGTAGAATAATGTTGTAAAATGTAAACGTTTTTCTAAGGGGAGGCTAAAAAAAATGGTAGTAGCATACAAACATGAGCCATTTACAGATTTTTCAGTGGAGGCTAACAAATTAGCGTTTGAAGAAGGTTTAAAGAAAGTAGAATCTTATCTTGGACAAGACTATCCATTAATTATTGGGGGAGAAAAAATCACTACAGAAGACAAAATTGTTTCTGTAAACCCTGCAAATAAAGAGGAACTTGTTGGTCGTGTTTCAAAAGCAAGCCGTGAGTTAGCTGAAAAAGCAATGCAAGTAGCGGATGAAACATTCCAAACTTGGAGAAAATCAAAGCCAGAAATGCGTGCAGACATTTTATTCCGTGCTGCAGCAATCGTTCGTCGCAGAAAACATGAATTCTCTGCTATTCTTGTAAAAGAAGCAGGTAAGCCATGGAATGAGGCAGATGCTGATACAGCAGAAGCAATCGACTTTATGGAATATTATGGTCGTCAAATGTTAAAATTAAAAGACGGTATTCCAGTAGAAAGCCGTCCAATTGAATATAATCGTTTCTCTTACATTCCATTAGGAGTAGGTGTTATCATTTCTCCTTGGAACTTCCCATTCGCAATTATGGCAGGTATGACAACAGCTGCTTTAGTTTCTGGTAACACAGTATTACTAAAACCAGCTAGTACAACTCCTGTAGTAGCAGCGAAATTTATGGAAGTATTAGAAGAAGCTGGCTTACCAGCTGGCGTAGTAAACTTCGTTCCAGGTAACGGTTCTGAAGTTGGTGACTACTTAGTAGATCATCCTCGTACACGTTTCGTAAGCTTCACGGGATCTCGTGATGTAGGTATCCGCATCTATGAGCGTGCAGCGAAAGTAAACCCAGGACAAATTTGGTTAAAACGCGTTATCGCTGAAATGGGCGGTAAAGATACAATCGTTGTTGATAAAGAAGCAGATCTTGAATTAGCAGCTAAGTCTATCGTTGCATCAGCATTCGGATTCTCAGGACAAAAATGTTCTGCATGTTCTCGTGCAGTAATCCATGAAGATGTATATGATCATGTATTAAATCGTGCTGTTGAATTAACAAAAGAATTAACAGTTGCTAACCCAGCAGTATTAGGTACAAACATGGGTCCTGTTAATGACCAAGCTGCATTCGATAAAGTAATGAGCTATGTTGCAATTGGTAAAGAAGAAGGTAGAATCTTAGCAGGTGGCGAAGGAGACGATTCTAAAGGCTGGTTCATCCAACCAACAATCGTTGCTGACGTTGCAGAAGATGCTCGCTTAATGAAAGAAGAAATCTTCGGACCAGTAGTAGCATTCTGTAAAGCGAAAGACTTCGATCATGCACTTGCAATTGCAAATAATACGGAATACGGTTTAACAGGTGCTGTTATTACTAACAACCGTGACCATATTGAAAAAGCACGCGAAGACTTCCACGTTGGTAACTTATACTTCAACCGTGGATGTACTGGTGCAATCGTAGGTTACCAACCATTCGGTGGCTTTAACATGTCTGGTACAGACTCTAAAGCTGGTGGACCTGATTACTTAGCACTTCACATGCAAGCAAAAACTACTTCTGAAACTTTATAAGAAATAGTAGAGGAGCTCTTCACAGAATGTGAAGAGCTCCTTTTAAAATTAAAATCCTATATATTACCATCGTTCGAAGGGAATGAGCTAAAACCTATTAATAGCGGGATAAACATGTGAACAGAAATAAAATGATGAGAAAAGTTGACTTATTAGTCATATTTTTTAGTATTCATTTTGAGAATTTCCTGTATAATACAATTTGAAAGAAAATCTATGGTTCGACAAGGAACACTCCTTTCGGTTTTGCTCACTGAAAGGAGTGTTTTTTTATGTAGCTAAAAATTCTTTTGTGCTTATTACATTTGCATATACACCATTTAAACTGGCTAAAATTGTATTATGAATATAAACAGCTGGTATAGTAGCGTTCTTAAAAGAAAGGTCTTTTGTAGCACAAGCATCATGTATAACGGTACATTGAAAGCCAAAATCGAATGCAGCCCTTACTGTAGCATCAATACACATATGAGTCATCATCCCGCATACGACGACATGTTCAATGTCTAAACGCTGTAATTGCTCTAGAAGATTAGTTTCTCGGAAGCTATTTGGATAATGTTTGACTATAACTGTTTCTTCTCTAAGTGGACGTACGCTTTCGTGAATATGTACACCTTCTGTATTAGGTAGGAAAAAAGTAGCGTCATCTTTTATAGCTACGTGTTGGATATGAAAAATAGGTTCGCTGTTTGTTCTAAAGTATTGTAATAACTGATTAGCATATTCGCTTGCTTCTACTGGATTACGCAATTCCATCTTTCCATTTGGAAAATAATCGTTTTGAATATCGACGAGTAAAAGAGCTGTTTTCATATATTTATCTGCCTCCGAGTTTCATATTCAAATAAATTTATTCAATTCGTGGAGAGGATTCTCCTGTTTAAAAATATGAGGAAGAAGAATTTTAAATAACCTTGAAAGTTACTATTTTCTCATGAATTTTCATCTGAAAATTTTAATAAAGGAATAATTAATATTTTTCTAAAAAATGTATTGACTCTTATTATTCTGAGTTCTATAATGAGAATTAATTAAACGACAATTAAATCGATACATTCTTATCCAGAGAGGTGGAGGGACTGGCCCTACGATACCTCAGCAACGGGTTTTTTTAATACCGTGCTAACTCCAGCAAGCCATATAAAGGCTTGGAAGATGAGAAGATGTGAACGAGTACATATAAGTGCTCTCCTTCTTATCTTTATGGTTGATAAGAAGGAGAGCACTTTTTATTTTACCTCGAAAGCTCTACTTCAAGTTTTTACAGCATATAGGAGGGGAAAAAATGATTTCTTTTAACAATGTAAGTAAAGTGTATGAATCAGCTGGGCAATCTGTTCATGCGGTGGAGGATGTAACATTATCAGTTGAGAAAGGCGAAATTTTTGGCATTATTGGTTTTAGTGGCGCTGGAAAGAGTACGTTATTACGCTTAGTAAATATGTTAGAGAGACCGACGGCAGGAACGATTTCAATAGATGATAAAGATATTACATCATTATCGACGAAAGAATTACGTAAACTGAGACAAAGAATTGGAATGATTTTTCAAAGTTTTAATTTATTTAATTCAAGAACAGTATTTGGAAATATTGCTTATCCATTAAAGTTAGCGAAAGTGCCAAAGAATGAGATAAAAGAAAGAGTAAATGAACTGCTGAAGTTTGTAGGGTTAGAAGATAAAGCAAACTATTACCCAGAGCAGCTATCAGGTGGACAAAAGCAGCGTGTGGGCATTGCTAGAGCACTTGCGACATCGCCAGATATTCTTATATGTGATGAGGCAACATCAGCCTTAGATCCAGAAACGACGACAGAAATTCTAAACTTATTAATGAAAGTAAATCGAGAATACAATTTAACAATTCTTCTTATTACACATGAAATGCATGTTGTGAAAGAAATTTGTCACCGTGTAGCTGTAATGGAGAAGGGAAAAGTTATTGAAGAAGGAAAACTGTTCGATGTTTTCACACAACCAAAAACAAAGACGACTCAAAACTTTGTACGTTCTGTTATTAATGATCATTTACCAGAAAGTGTTCTAGCGAAAATTCAAAATGGTGGTCAAATTTATCGTCTAACATTTACTGGTGAGGAGACAGGACAGCCGGTACTATCATATATCGCAAAAAACTATAACGTCGATGTAAATGTACTGTACGGAAATATTATTGAACTTCAAAATGTGCTATTTGGAAATCTTCTTGTAGAGTTGCAAGGGGAGCAGAGGGAAATTCAAAAAGCATTACAACATCTAAGACTGCAAGTGCAGCTGAAGGAGGTAGAAGTTCATGCGAGTTGATTGGAGTATATTTTGGCCGCGCATACTAGATGCGACGGGGGATACCCTCTTAATGGTAATTGTAACCCTTATATTTGCTACAATTCTTGGTATACCGCTAGGTTTACTTTTATATGTAACGAGAAAAGGAAACTTTTTAGAAAATAAATGGGTCTTTTCTATTCTTAACATCATAATTAATACAATTCGCCCGGTACCATTCATTATCTTTTTAGTAGCGTTAAGTCCACTAACAAGAAGTGTTATCGGAACGACGATTGGAACAGCAGCGGCAATTTTCCCGATGACGTTAGTCGCATCAATTGGTATTGCTAGAATGGTTGAAACAAACCTTGTTTCCGTTCCGAAAGGAGTAATTGAGGCAGCACAAGCAATGGGCGCCTCGCCAATTAGAATCGTTTTTGAAATCCTTGTACCAGAAGCGTTAGCGCCATTAATCTTAGGTGTCACATTTATGACAGTTGGTTTAATTGAATTTTCTGCAGTTGCTGGGCTTGTCGGTGGTGGCGGTCTTGGTGATTTAGCAATGACATATGGTTATCAACGTTTTGATACATCAGTTATGTTCGTAACGGTCGTTTTACTTATTATTCTCGTACAGATAGCTCAAAATTTAGGGAATTACTTTGCGAAAGTCTTGTTACGCAGATCATAAAAAGGAAGAGAGGAAAAGAAAATGAAGAAAATTTTAGCATTTGCATTATCAGCGATTGTAGGGATTTCGGCGTTAAGTGGCTGCTCGGATGCAGGAGCAAAAGAGAAAACAGTTCGCATTGGTGTAACTGGAACGGATGGAAACGCTTGGGAAATTTTGAAGAAAAAAGCTGAAAAAGAAGGGATTAAGATTAAACTGGTGGAGTTCTCTGATTACACAACGCCAAATAAAGCGTTAGCTGATGGAGATATTGAATTAAACTCATTCCAGCATATTGCTTTCTTAGAGCAATTTAAAAAAGAGCATAAGTTAGATATTACAGCTGTTGGTACAACGCAAATTGCGCCAATGGGTTTATACTCTGAAAAATATAAGAAAGCAAATGAAATCCCAGATGGTTCAGAAATTGCAATTCCAAACGATCCAACGAACCAAGCACGTGCATTAAAACTTCTTGATGCAGCTGGATTATTAAAGCTGAAAAAGGATTTTGGTCTATTTGGAGATCCAAGTGGTATTGCTGAAAATCCGAAGAAATTAAAAATTACACCGGTTATCGCACAGCAAACACCTCGTGTGTTAAAAGATGTAGCGGCATCAGTTATTAATAACGGTGTTGCTGGTCAAGCTGGATTAGATCCAGCGAAGGATCCTATTTTCTTAGAAGATCCAAAGAATGAAAATGCGAAGCCTTATATTAATATTTTCGCAGCTCGTACGAAAGATAAAGATGATCCAACACTGAAAAAAGTAATTGAATTATACCATTCAAAAGAAGTAACAGATGCAATTAAGAAAGAAACAAATGATGGTTCAATTTCAGTAGATCTTTCACTTGAGGAGCTTGAAAAAATCGTAAAATAATCATTGGGTTTAATGGACTAACAGAAGGAACCCCTCCGCTGTTAGTTCGTTCAACATATAAACTTAACAAACAAACCCTAATTCTGTACCTTCCAATTTTGTATAACGTAGAATCCAATGTTTGTTAAGTAGAGTAATGGACCAGGAGTTTTCCTGGTCTTTTTTTATGAATGAAAATAGCTAGCGAACAGTAAGGTGATCCAAATTATAATGGGATAAGAAAATAAGCTGAAAAGGATTGTAATTACGAATTGCTTTTGATGAATTAAGTGTTTTTTTGATAAAAAAAAGAAAATAGAAAAGAGAGTAATGAAAAATGCTGATATGACGCCGGGGTTATAGAAGCGATAAATGAAAAACAAAATAATATGTTGAACAGAGTTAAAGAAGATAGCCCCTTGTATAAAAATAATCCAGTATATAGAAGACAAGAAGTTAAGTTGATATAGAAAGACGATAAGTAATACAAAGATTGTTAATACGGAAATGGCAATGAAAAATTGTTGGCTAGTTATAAGACGGATTGAAAATTGATTAGCAAGATATTGTGGCATTTGGAAAGCTTCTTCAAGGTTATGAATGAAAAATAATAAGGGAATGATCCAGAGTATAGTAGTGGAATGCTTTTTCATCAACTTACATCACTCCAATAAAGTATAGAAAGCCTAAAAAAGGCCCTCTATACAGAGATAGTTATTCAATTATGATATTTTTTAAATTAACTTCATGATGATCTCGTTCTTTCGGATAAGCAGCTAGCTCCTCTTGCAAAATATTTAATATTTGCTTAGCTGATTGCTGGATTGGATTAGGTAGCTCTTCTAATATATGCATCCCGACTTTTACTTTTGTACGAATTACCCTTCGTAGTAGTTCCTCATGCATGCACTACACCTCCAAACCGAATGTTTAGTATATCTTCTTCAAATTTTGCCCCTTGAATAGAAAGGTGTGTTAATGTTTTTGGTAACGTGATGTTCCGTTTAACAGAACCCGCTCGAATAATAAGTTCATCACCTTTTTGATTTAAGGAAAGTTCACTTTTGTTTGAGAAGGGAATGGACAGAACGAAAATATATTCATCGCCATCCTTTTTTACATATTGAGTGCGCCCGTTAAATTTCACTTCTGTAGGGGAATGATCAGTTTTAAATAAAGAATCTCCTACACGTTCTAACATAGACAAACCAACAACTTCTTGTTCAAACATTGGAGCTTCGTAAATAGGAAGGGGTTGAAAACTATCTTGAATTAATGTTTTATATTTCTTCTGTGTATCTTTCCATGCCTGAAAATAAGGATCGGTGACAGTGTTAGGGATGACGCGATTAATCATAATGGCATCTACGTTATAATCGTATAAATTTAAATAAGTAAAGCTACGCTGAGCTTCTTTAATGACCATTTTTTCAGGATTTACAACGATGCGGATACTTGTTACTTCTCGGTTTGATAAAATATCTCTCATTTCTCCGAGCTGTTCAAGTGTATTTGTTAATTCGTCCATAATATCATCGGTTGGAAGAGGGACACCAAGGAGTGGTTGAGCTACAGGACGAACGACTTTTAAAACTTTTCTTTTAATAGGAAACAATTTTTCCATCCACCAGCCGAGCATGTCTGGAAAGCTTAGCATTGCTAATGTTTCTCCTGTTGGAGCACAATCAATAATGATAACATCATATGTGTTTTGTTTATAATAATCGAGTACGCGAAGTAAGCTAATTAAATCTTCCATACCAGGAAACATCGTTAATTCTTCTGTTGTAATATCATCGGCTGCTTTGGAAGTGAAGAGTAGTGTAATATATTTCTGTAATTTTCCCCATCCTTTTTCCATCTCATAAATCGTATTAATTTCTTGTGCCCACAAATTTTCACGAATTTCTAATGGCTCAGAAGATAGCTTTATACCAAATGAATCTCCTAAACTATGAGCGGGATCTGTACTCATGACTAAAGTTTTTAATCCTTGTTTTGCGCTTTGAATTGCTGTTGCTGCTGAAATGCTAGTTTTTCCTACGCCGCCTTTACCTGTATACAAAATAATTCTCATCATTCATATCTCCTTTGTTTCGAATATCGAATATTACGAGTGTCGAAGTAAATGATTGAATAAAAACCCAGATAGGGTTTTATTCAATCGGAATGTTTTTCATTTTAGGTGTAGAAACTTTTTCTTCTGTTTTTTGCTGTGACGTAGCAATGTGATTCATAATCTTTTGGAAGATTTGTAGTAAGAATGCTTTTTCTTCTTCTGACAATGCTTCTGTCACTAAGCTAAAGTAGTGGGCTGCATTTTGTTTTACTTCTTGAACGAGCATTACGCCGTTTTCTGTTAACCGAATTAATACAATACGTCGGTCGTTTTCATCACGGTAGCGCTCAATATATCCCTTTTTTACAAGGCGATTTACAACGCCCGTCGTTGTACTCATCGGTATATCAAGAAGGTCAGCAATTTTCGTCATTGTAATATCTGTATTTCGTTCCATCCAAAGTAAACAAAATACTTCTGTTTTAGAAAGTGTTAAATCTAGGCTTACCCATTCTTCAGGATAGAAAAGTTTCTTGGCGTTATCTAGCAGTAAGTCTAAAAAATGTTCATATTGCAACAATTAATTCCACTCCCGTATATTTCGAGGTTCGTAATATTTATTTTTATTTTATGTAGAATAGAAAAAATTGTCAATTGTTTTAATTATTTTTTCAGATTAGACAGAAAACTTTCTTTAAAATAGTATTCTTTTATGATAGATTTATAAATATAAAACTAGAATTTACATAAAAATCCATCATGGTAAATATACTTATCTATAATGGGTATACAGCTAACGAGGGGGAGAACGATGAGAAGACGTAATACGCAAGCGTTCACATTTTTAGCATGGACTTCATTTGTTTGTGCGCTTTCAGGTATGCTAATTGGGATTTATACGTTAGATGAAACGCTTAGTGTAAAAGGATACTATTTAATTGGAACATTATTTTTAACGATGTCTTGTTTTGTATTACAAAAAACAATTCGTGATAATGAAGAAGATAACGAGAGATTTCCAAAAAATAAACCGTTAGATAAAGAGTAAATTGTAAAGAAAGGCATTTGCCTTTCTTTTTTTATGTAAAAATGGCGTAAGTACTCTGTGTTGACTTGCTTGAAGTACTGAAAATTTGGTATCATCAATAGTATTGTAGATTGAACGATATATTATGGAGGTGGCCTAGCCGTGTCAAGAATTTCCGTTGAGAATGTAAAGCACGTAGCACATTTAGCACGTCTTGCAATTACTGATCAAGAAGCAGAAAAATTTCAAAAACAACTAGATGCAATTGTTACATTTGCAGAACAGTTAAATGAATTAGATACAACAGATGTAAAACCAACAACTCATGTATTAACTATGAAAAATGTTATGCGTGAAGATGTACCAGAAAAAGGTTTACCAGTTGAAGAAGTATTAAAAAATGCACCGGATCACAAAGATAATCAAATCCGTGTTCCAGCAGTATTAGAATAGAGGAGGGGAATTTCGATGTCATTATTTGATCATTCAGTATCAGAGTTACATAAGAAGTTAAACAACAAAGAAATTTCCGTTACGGATTTAGTGGAAGAATCTTACAAACGTATTGCGGATGTTGAAGATAACGTAAAAGCTTTTCTTACATTAGATGAAGAAAATGCACGCGCAAAAGCGAAAGAATTAGATGCAAAAATCGGCGCTGAAGATAATGGTTTATTATTCGGTATGCCAATTGGTGTAAAAGATAACATTGTAACTAACGGTCTTCGTACAACTTGTGCAAGCAAAATATTAGCAAACTTCGATCCAATTTATGATGCGACAGTTGTGCAAAAGCTAAAAGCTGCTGACACAATTACAATCGGTAAATTAAACATGGACGAGTTCGCAATGGGTTCTTCAAATGAAAACTCAGGATTCTACGCTACGAAAAACCCATGGAACTTAGATTACGTTCCAGGCGGATCTAGTGGTGGTTCTGCAGCAGCTGTAGCAGCAGGAGAAGTACTATTCTCTCTAGGTTCTGATACGGGTGGTTCTATCCGTCAGCCAGCTGCATATTGCGGTGTGGTAGGTTTAAAACCAACTTACGGACGCGTATCTCGTTACGGATTAGTAGCATTCGCATCTTCACTTGACCAAATCGGACCGATTACACGTACAGTAGAAGACAATGCATACTTATTACAAGCTATTTCAGGTATTGACCGCATGGATGCAACTTCTGCAAATGTTGAAGTTGGAAACTATTTAGCTGGTTTAACAGGCGATGTTAAAGGTTTACGCATTGCTGTACCGAAAGAATACTTAGGCGAAGGTGTTGGCGAAGAAGCTCGTGAGTCAGTACTAGCTGCTTTAAAAGTATTAGAAGGTATGGGCGCAACTTGGGAGGAAGTATCTCTTCCACACTCTAAATACGCTCTAGCAACGTATTACTTACTATCTTCTTCTGAAGCATCTGCTAACCTTTCACGCTTTGATGGCGTGCGTTATGGTGTTCGTTCTGATAATGTAAATAACTTATTAGATCTTTACAAAAACACACGTAGTGAAGGTTTCGGTGATGAAGTTAAACGTCGTATTATGCTTGGTACATTTGCTCTTAGCTCTGGTTACTATGATGCATATTACAAAAAAGCACAACAAGTACGTACATTAATTAAGAACGACTTTGAAAATGTATTTGCTAACTATGATGTTATTATTGGACCAACAACACCAACTCCGGCATTTAAAGTGGGAGAAAAAGTTGACGATCCAATGACAATGTATGCAAATGACATTTTAACAATCCCAGTAAACTTAGCGGGTGTTCCAGCGATTTCAGTTCCATGTGGATTCGGTGCTAACAACATGCCACTTGGTCTACAAATCATTGGTAAACACTTCGATGAAGCGACAATTTACCGCGTTGCACATGCGTTTGAGCAAGCAACAGACTATCATACAAAAAAAGCAAGTCTGTAAGGAGGCGAGCATAGATGAATTTAGAAACAATTATTGGTTTAGAGGTTCACGTTGAGTTAAAAACAAATTCGAAAATTTTCTCTGCGAGTCCAACAGAATTCGGAGCGGAGCCAAATACACAAACAAGTGTAATTGACTTAGGATACCCAGGGGTACTTCCTACTTTAAATAAAGAAGCAGTTAACTTTGCGATGAAAGCTGCAATGGCATTAAACTGTGAAATCGCAACGGAAACGAAGTTTGACCGTAAAAACTATTTCTATCCAGATAACCCGAAAGCTTACCAAATCTCTCAATTTGATAAGCCAATTGGTGAAAATGGTTGGATTGAAATCGAAGTAGACGGTAAAAAGAAACGTATCGGTATTACACGTCTTCATTTAGAAGAAGATGCTGGTAAATCAACGCATACAGCTGATGGTTCATTAGTAGACTACAACCGTCAAGGTATGCCTTTAATCGAGATCGTATCTGAGCCAGATATGCGTACGCCAGAAGAAGCATATGCATACTTAGAGAAGTTAAAATCAATCATTCAATACACTGGTGTATCTGATTGTAAGATGGAAGAAGGTTCCTTACGTTGTGATGCGAACATTTCTCTTCGTCCAGTTGGACAAGAGAAGTTCGGTACAAAAGCGGAACTGAAAAACTTAAACTCATTCACTTACGTACAAAAAGGTCTTGAGCACGAGCAAGTGCGCCAAGAAAAAGAACTGTTATCTGGTGGTATCATCCAACAAGAAACACGTCGTTATGATGAAGCAACGAAGAAAACAATCTTAATGCGTGTGAAAGAAGGATCTGACGATTACCGTTACTTCCCGGAGCCAGACTTAGTTGAACTTTACATTGATGATGAGTGGAAAGAAGCAGTTCGAGCTTCTATTCCAGAACTTCCAGATGCACGTAAAGCTCGCTACGTTGCAGAACTAGGCTTACCAGCTTATGATGCACACGTGTTAACATTAACGAAAGAGATGTCTGATTTCTTTGAAGCAACTGTTGCAGACGGTGCTGATGCGAAATTAACATCGAACTGGTTAATGGGTGAAGTACTTGCATACTTAAACAAACAACAAAAAGAATTAAAAGACGTTGCATTAACGCCTGCTGGTTTATCTAAAATGGTTCAATTAATTGAAAAAGGTACAATTTCTTCTAAAATCGCGAAGAAAGTATTTAATGAATTAATTGAAAAAGGTGGAGACCCAGAAGAAATCGTTAAAGCGAAAGGTCTTGTTCAAATTTCTGACGAGGGTACACTTCGTAAAGTTGTAACAGAAATTCTTGATAATAATGAGCAATCTATCGAAGACTTTAAAAACGGTAAAGACCGTGCAATTGGCTTCTTAGTTGGTCAAATTATGAAAGCTACAAAAGGACAAGCAAATCCACCGCTTGTTAACAAAATCTTACTTGAAGAGATTAATAAGCGATAATAGTAGTAACTTTTAAAGATTAAGCAGAAAAACACCCGTACATGGGTGTTTTTCTAGGTTAATCAAACGTTTGTTTAAATGAGACAAAATCGTTTAAACAAACGTTTGATTAACTGTCAAAAGTGGAAAAATGTTTGTATAGCAACTATGGTATGATAGTTGCAAAAAGGTGGGAATAATGATAAATCTAAACATAGAGGTTTTTTTCATCTCATGAAATAATAGATAGTTATTATTCGTTATATGTAAATTTTTATGGAAGAATGGATAGAAATAAAGTGAAACTTTAATCAGTGGGAGGTTCATCCAACACTGATTATTAGCCCTCACCAATCGGGCATTTACTGCCCGCAAATAGCGGGATAAATTTTGGGGTCAAATAAAAAACCATTGAAATGAATATTTACTTTTGATGGACTACACGAATCGGGTTCTTACTGCCTGTTTGAGCGGGATAAAAGAAGGATAGCAAGATGAGAGGAGGTAGGCATGGGAATACTGAATAGAAGTTCAGTATGTTCTTTTTCGATACATAAAGAAATTTCCTGTGCTAATAAATGATGAAGCGAGCAAGAATTATTTATAATCCTACTTCTGGGCGTGAGCTATTTAAGAAGAGCTTACCAGAAGTATTACAAAAATTAGAACAAGCTGGCTATGAGACATCTTGTCATGCGACAACGGGTCCTGGAGACGCTACTGTGGCGGCGAGGCAAGCTGCGGATCGTAAGTTTGATGTTGTTATTGCGGCTGGTGGCGACGGTACGTTAAATGAAGTAGTAAACGGTTTAGTTGGGCATGAATTCCGTCCGAAATTTGGAATTATTCCAGTTGGAACGACAAATGACTTTGCACGTGCAATTGGTGTACCTCGTTCTATTGAAGAGGCAGCAGATATTATTTGCGAAGGAAAAACAGTGCCATTAGACCTTGGTAGAGCGAACGATACATATTTTATTAACATCGCTGGTGGCGGTCGTATTACAGAATTAACATACGAAGTACCGAGTAAGCTAAAGACAGTATTAGGGCAGCTTGCTTATTACCTAAAAGGTATCGAGATGTTACCATCATTGCATCCGACATATGTTGAAATTGAGTATGATGGAAAGTTACTACAAGAAGAAATTACGATGTTTTTAATTACGAATACTCGTTCAGTAGGTGGATTTGAAAAGGTAGCACCGTATGCATCTATTAACGATGGGTTATTTGACCTATTAGTACTGAAAAAAGGTTCTATCGCTGATTTAATTAAAGCAGCAACACAAGCACAACGTGGTGAACATATTAATAATCCAAAAGTGTTATATACACAAGCGAACCGAATTAAAGTACATTCACCAGATAAACTAATGATTAATTTAGATGGTGAGTATGGTGGAGATGCACCGATGGAATTCGAAAATATATATCATTGTTTAGAACTATTTGTTCCTGAACATCAAGAGGATGCCCTGTAAAGGCATCCTTTTTTACTTTGTTAAAATGAATTGTAAATTGGGAGTTAGTTTGATTTTTATGGTATTTTTACAATTCTTTTATTTTACATCCATATTTTATTGATACACTGGAGGAGATAAGAAACGAGAGGTAGGATGCTATGGAGAAGGTAAAAGCAATACTATTTGATAAAGATGGGACATTAATGGATTTTCATTCAATATGGATAAAAGTAGCTGAAGAACTTGTAGCTGAATGTATAAGTTTATATCATTTACCAAGTACAATGCGGCAGACCTTATTAGAAGAGATTGGTGTAGAGGGAGCATTTGTTAATCCAAGGAGTGCAATAGCTGCTGGAACAAGCCTTGATGTAGCGAAGGGGCTTTGTAATTATATTGAGTCTGCTAGAGAAGAAGAGATGCATCAGTGGGTAAGTGAGAAGTTATTTTCCCTTATGTATGAGCATCGTTCGCATATGAAAATGACAGCAGACTTACCGAAAGTGTTACAGGCATTAAAAGATAAAGGATTTATATTAGGGGTTGTCACGGCGGATGATTTCGCACCAACAGAATTATTTTTAAGACAATATAAGTTGGAGAACTTTTTTGATTATATTATAGCCTCGGATACATTCCCTGCGCAAAAACCAGATAAAAAGATTATAGAAGTGTTTTGTGAGAAATTTAATTTAGAATCATGTGAGGTTGCGGTTGTTGGAGATACGCCAACTGATTTACATTTAGCTAAAAATGGCGATTGCTATGCAATTGGGGTGCTATCTGGTACAGGAGACCGTCCAACATTAGAACCACTTGCTGATTTAGTGTTAGATTCTGTTGGAGAGTTTATTTCTCAATCGGGTGAGTTTTTCTGGGAGAAAGAAAAGTCTAATGTGTAAGGAAAATAAGTCTATAAAGACTCTTAATGAGTCTTTATAGACTTATTTTTTATGCCTGGATACAAAGAATATAGGATAAATGCTAGAAAAGAAAGTTGGCATATATTTTGCAATAAAAAGAGAAAACAATGTAAAGAAAAGGATGGGGTACGCAATGAACACAAAAAAATTTGCTAAAGTAAATGAACAAATTCCAGGACCGAAAGCGGCATCTTTATTAGAACGCCGTCAAAATATAGTACCAAAAGGAGTAAGTAACGGCATCCCAACGTTTGTACAATCTGCCAATGGTGCTCTTGTAACAGATGTTGATGGCAATCAGTACATTGATTTTGCAGGAGCAATCGGGACAATTAACGTAGGGCATTGTCATCCAACGGTTAAAGAAGCGCTCCATAAACAAGTCGATCAATACATTCATACTGGATTTAACGTCATGATGTATGAGCCATATATTGAATTAGCAGAAAAGCTTGCGGCATTGGCACCAGGAAGTTTCGATAAGCAAGTCCTGTTTTTAAATAGTGGTGCAGAAGCAGTTGAGAACGCGGTGAAAATCGCTCGTAAATATACGAAGAGACCTGGTATTATCGCATTTTCTAAAGGTTTCCACGGGCGTACATTAATGACAATGACGATGACAAGTAAAGTGAAGCCATATAAATTTGGGTTTGGTCCCTTTGCTCCAGAAGTATATAAAGCGCCATTTCCATACGAATACCGTCGCCCAGAGGGATTAACGGAAGAGCAGTATGATGATTTTATTATTGAAGAGTTTAAGAACTTCTTCATATCGGAAGTAGCACCAGAAACAATTGCAGCTGTTGTAATGGAACCTGTTCAAGGGGAAGGTGGATTTATCGTCCCAAGTAAGAAATTTGTTCAAGAAGTACGCCGCATTTGTTCAGAGAACGGCATCTTATTTGTAGCGGATGAAATACAAACAGGCTTTAGTCGTACAGGAAAATATTTTGCAATTGATCACTATGATGTCGTTCCAGATTTAATTACAGTGTCTAAATCATTAGGTGCTGGTGTACCGATAAGTGGTGTCATTGGACGTAAAGAAATTATGAATGAGTCTGCACCAGGTGAACTTGGTGGAACGTATGCAGGAAGTCCATTAGGATGTGCGGCTGCATTAGCTGTTCTCGATGTAATAGAAAATGAGAAATTAAATGATAGAGCGATAGAATTAGGAAAAGTCGTAATGAACCGATTCGAAGAGATGAAAAATAAATATCATTGCATCGGTGATGTGCGTGGGTTAGGCGCAATGTGTGCATTTGAGGTCGTTCAAGATCGTAAGACGAAAGCACCTGACAAAACGTTAACGGCTAATCTATGTGCAGAAGCAAATAAGCGTGGGTTACTGTTATTATCAGCAGGGACATATGGAAATGTTATCCGTGTGTTAATGCCTTTAGTTATTACAGATGAGCAACTTGAAGAAGGTTTAACAATAATTGAAGAATCATTGCAAGCTTGTTATGAGCAAACAAACATCGCTCGCGTTTAAAAACTGAAGTATAAATAGCAAACATTCTAGCTGAATCTATATTAAATGCAGAAAATTCACTTTATAATAAAGGTAGTGAAGTGGATCGATGGATTTGAAGTTAGGGGTGGCTAGGATGGTTGCAGAAAAGGAACGAGTGTTAATGGATTTAAAAGATGTATTTGAATATGCGTTTGACGAAATTTTTGTTACAGATGAGCAAGGGATCGTTGTACGTGTAAATAGTACATGTGAAAGGCACTACCAACTAGCTGCAGAAGAGTTAGTTGGTAAGCATGTAAAAGAACTACAAAAGGATGGAATCTTTTATCCATCAGCGACATTAGAAGTGATTGAAAAAAAGAGGCCAATTGAACTCGTTCAAACTACAAAATCAGGAGAGTATTTACACGTTCGTACAAGGCCTGTTTTTGATGATGAGGGAAATTTAAGAAGAGTGATTAGTTATTCTCGCGACCTTACTGAACTCTATCAATTACGTCAAAAGGTAGAGGAAATGGATAATCAGCTAAAAACATATAAAAAAGAATTAAGAGAAACATATGAGCATGAAGGACTTATTTTTAAAAGTCTAGCTATGCAAAAAATAGTCGATACAATCAAAAAAGTATCTGTAGTGGATAGTACTGTTCTCGTTTTAGGCGAGACTGGAGTAGGAAAAAGTCGATTAGTACGCCATTTACATGAAGTGAGTCACCGTAAGCATGAAAGTTTCTATGAAATTAATTGTGCGGCATTACCAACTAATTTAATTGAATCGGAGCTTTTTGGATATTCAGGTGGATCTTTTACAGGTGCGAATCGTGAAGGGAAAAAGGGACTATTAGAATCCGCGCATAAAGGAACTCTTTTTTTAGATGAAATCGGTGAAATGCCGCTTGAAATTCAAGCGAAGCTTTTGCAAGTATTACAAGAAAAAACATTTCGTCCTATAGGCGGAAGAGAATTAAAAAAAGTAGATGTTCGAATTGTGGCGGCAACAAATAGAGATTTAAGCGAGATGGTGAAACAAGGAACATTTCGGAAAGATTTATACTATCGTTTGAATGTCATTCCAATTGCAATTCCCCCGCTTAGGGAAAGAACAGAAGATATTTTGCCGCTTATTTATCATTACTTGCAGCACTTTAATAAAAAGTACGGACGTGATGTGAAACTAGCGCCGAGTACGTTACAAATGTTTGTTGGATATCCGTGGGAAGGGAACAATAGAGAAATAGAGAATGTAATTGAGAGAATTGTTATTACTGTTGATGATGTTGTAACGGTAGAGGATTTGCCACTCTCTATGCAAGAGGCTGCAGTTGAACAATCGGGGCAAAGCCTTTATAAAATGCTGGAAGAGGTAGAGAGAAATATAATTCTTAAAGCGTATAAAACGTATGGATCAAGTTATAAAGTGGCTGAGTTTTTGCAAATTAGTCAATCTGCTGCTACTAGAAAAATTAAGAAGTTCATAGAGGAGGAAGAAAACATTGGATAAAAAGGCGACTTTCGTAAGTATAGATAAAAAGGCGATGTATATAAATGGTGAGTGGATTACACTACAAGAACAAATTGAAGTAAATAATCCTGCGACGAAGGAAATATTTGCAACTGTACCAAAAGGCGGAGTAACAGAGGCAAAGCAAGCTGTTGATGCTGCACATGAAGCTTTTAAAACGTGGTCTAAGTTAACGGCAGCAGATCGTGCAACGAAGTTAAAAAAGTGGTTCATGCTTATTGATGAAAATAAAGAAGAGATCGCAGCGATTATGACGAAGGAACAAGGGAAGCCGTTTGCAGAAGCGCTTGGTGAAGTAAATTATGCAAACAGTTTTGTTGAATGGTATGCAGAAGAGGGGAAACGCGTATATGGTGAAATGATTCCTGCTGCTCATCCGAATAAGCGTATTTTAGTTATGAAGCAACCAGTTGGCGTTATGGCCGCTATTACACCTTGGAACTTCCCAGCTGCTATGATTACGAGAAAGGTAGCCCCAGCGCTTGCAGCAGGCTGTACAGCCGTTGTGAAACCGGCAAGTCAAACGCCATTAACTGCATTGAAATTAGCTGAATTAGCCCATGAAGCAGATATTCCAAAGGGCGTAATCAATATCGTAACAGGTAGTGCAAAAGCAATTGCTGATACATGGATGGAAGATGGTCGCGTTCGAAAAGTGTCCTTTACAGGTTCAACGGAAATCGGGAAAGAGTTAATGGCTAGTGCGGCGCAAACGATGAAAAAAGTTTCGCTTGAGTTAGGGGGACACGCTCCGTTTATCGTAATGAATGATGCAGATTTAGATAAAGCAGTAGAAGCGGTGATTGGTTCGAAATTCCGTAATGCAGGACAAACGTGTATATGTACAAACCGAGTATTCGTTCAAGAAGAAGTATACGAAGTATTTGTAGAGAAGTTCCAAAAGGCAGTAGGGCAGTTGAAAGTAGGAGACGGTTTCGGTGACGGAACGACTGTCGGGCCACTTATTGATGAGAATGCAGTTTCAAAAGTACAAGAACATATTGAAGATGCTATTCAAAAAGGTGGAACAGTTTTATATGGTGGTCAAAAGGTCGCAGAGTTAGAGGGACATTTCATTCAACCGACTGTAATTGGGTTGGCAAATGATACGATGCTTTGTATGAATGAAGAAACATTTGGGCCAGTGGCACCAGTTGCGAAATTTAAAACAGTTGATGAAGTAATCGAACGTGCAAACAATACACCATACGGTTTAGCTGCGTATATTTTCACGAAAGACATTAGCCAAGCATTCCAAATTAGTGAAGCGTTAGAGTACGGTATTATCGGTCTAAACGATGGTCTTCCATCAGTTGCACAAGCACCATTTGGTGGATTTAAAGAAAGTGGTATCGGTCGTGAAGGAGGCCATTTCGGCATCGAGGAATATTTAGAAATTAAATATATTTCATTGGGATTATAAGTAGTATACTAGAATCTCTATAAGGTAACGGAGAAGGAGATTCTAGTATGGTATATTGGCTATTATTACTTGTTACAATTATTTTTGAAGTAGCTGGAACAATTGCGATGAAACTATCAAATGGTTTAACAAAGCTCGTTCCAAGTGTATTGATTTTCGTGTTTTATGGGATTTGTTTCAGCGTGTTTGCCATCGTTGTGAAAAAGATTCATTTAAGTATTGCTTATGCTATTTGGTCTGGCGTTGGAACATTACTTATTACAATCATTAGTGTGTACTTTTTTAAAGAGCATATTAGTTTATTTCAAGCATTTTGTATTCTTTTTATTGTTTTGGGTGTCATTGGGCTTAAGGTTTCATCGGCATCATGAAAGCTATCTTTTGTAGAAGATAGCTTTTTTCTATTTGTGCAGTTAACAATTAATACGACAAAATATGACAAGAAAGAGTAAAGCGTTTTGTTATGATACATATGAAATATTGTCTTATGTGGAGGAAAAAGTATGTTAAAAAAGGTAAGTCAAATTGTTTTAATTTTTGGCATAGCTTTTAGTTTAAGTGCTTGCACTGAGACTAAAGATAGTAATGAAAGTAAACAAGAAGATGTTCAAGATAAAGTGTATAAAATAGGGGAGACAGTAGACGTAGATGGTTTGCAAGTAACTATCGATTCAGTTAAATTAGGATATCCGGATTATGATGAGAATAAAAAGAAAGAGGAGATTTTGGGGATTATTTTCAAAGTAGAAAATAATAGTAAAAAGGAAATACCTTTTGCATTTTATGAATTTGAGATTACCGATAAGAAAGGTACAAGATTTAAAGAATATAATAACCCTGATAGCTTTATTAGTAAAAAGTTAGCACCAGATGAAAAAATTCAAGATATCATGCTATTTGATGTAGCGAAAGAAAATACGTATATCGCTAAGTATAGACCGGAGTTTACGCATGAAAATAGAACGATAAAATTTGAATTGAGACCAAATAAATAAAGAAACACATTGGATTATCCAATGTGTTTCTTTATGGTAATAAATTTAAAACGCCCAGTTACCTTTACGGAAGATAGGCTCATGTCTGCCATCAGCAGTAATACCGTCAATATCAAGCTCAGCTGATCCAATCATGAAGTCGTTGTGTGTGATACTAGCGTTTGCGCCGTTTTCAGCAAGTTCTTCTTTAGACATTGTTTTTCCGCCAACTAAGTTAAATGCATAAGCATTTCCGATTGCAAGGTGGCAAGATGCATTTTCGTCAAATAGTGTATTGTAGAATAAAACATTTGTGTTTGAAATTGGTGAGTCATGAGGTACTAAAGCTACTTCTCCTAAGAAGTGAGAACCTTCATCTGTTTCTACTAAATGTTTTAAAGCTTCTTCACCAGCTTCAGCTTTATAGTCTACGATACGCCCGTTTTCAAATGTTAACGTGAAATTATCGATAATATTACCTGCAAATACTAACGGTTTTGTACTAGAAACTTGGCCGTTTACACCTGTTTTAAGTGGCATTGTAAATACTTCTTCAGTTGGAATATTAGCCATAAATGGTACGTTCTTTTCATTTAAGCTACCAGCACCAGCCCATACATGTTTTTCTGGAAGTTCGATTGTTAAATCTGTTCCAGGACCTGTATAGTGAAGAGCTTTATAATGCTTTTCGTTTAAGTAATCCACTTTTGTATGTAATGTTTCATCATGTTCTTTCCATGCTTCTACAGGATTTTCTAAATCAGCACGAGTAGCTTTGAAAATAGCATCCCATAACTTTGCTTCTTGTTCTTCTGGCGCTACGTCAGGGAATACTTTCGCAGCCCATTCTTTCGTAGGAACAGAAATGACACACCAACTTACTTTATCTGCTTGTACGTAATCACGGTATACTTTCATTGCTTCTCCAGCTACTTTATGAGCTGTTGCAATACGCGATGCTTCTACACCTTTTAATAAATCAGGGTTTTCTGCATAGATAGACATAAATGCAGCGCCTTCTTTTGCTAATTCTTCACGAGCATGTGCTTTCCAAGATGGAAATTCAGCGAAAGCTTCTTCAGGAGCTAGATCGAACTTTAAGCGTGTTAACGTCTCATCATTCCAATCTACATATACGTGTTTTGCACCAGATTTATATGCTTTTTCTGTAACGAGGCGTACAAATTGTACAGCTTCAAGAGGTGCACTAATTGATAAAGTTTGTCCAGGTTGAATATTAACACCAACATTAACTGCAAGAGCAGCATATTTCTCTAACGTTTGTTCAAATGACATATGTATAATCTCCTTTAATTTGAAAGATTTCTTACTATATATAATACAAGAAAATTCTAAAAATATATATAAATATAAAGTAAAAAGAGAGCTCAAAATGTATTGAGCCCTTATATTTACTTAATTGAAGAAGCAAACTGCTCTACAGTCGTTGTATGGTGTATACGAACGCGCTTCATCTTTAACAATTCATCAGGTTCACCCTTCGTAATGAATTGCCCAGGCTTTGTCGTCGTCGCAAATTGATAATACTTCTTCGTTTCTGTAACAACCTTATCATCTACATGACCGAATGGATAAGCAATCGCGATAACAGGCTTACCTGTTATTTTTTCTAGTTTTTCTTTTGAACCTTTTAACTCTTCCTCATAGTTTGTAATTTTCGGTAAGTCTGCATGTGTTGCAGTATGAGATTGCACCGAGAAAATGCCGGAATCAACCATTTCTTTTATTTCAGAAGTAGACAATGCTCCTTCTACATCAACGTTATCAACAATCATATATTCTGTTGCTGCCGGTTTAAAAGTATCATCTTTTAGCTTTTGTAAAACGCGAAATGCATTCATATTATTTTTCATACCGTCATCAAATGTAACGAAAATCGGCTTATTTACTTTATTTATATCACCCCAGCGTTCAAACGTTAAAAGCGTATAACCATTGTCTTTTAAATGTTTCATTTGTGCTTCAAAGTTAGCTGGTGATACGAATAAGTCTTTAATACCTTGACCATGATAATCATCGATTGCGTGATACATAAGAACAGGAACCTTTTGTTCGAAAGTAATAGTAGATTTCGTAAGCGGGATTGTTTTCCCATCTTCTTTCATTCCTGTTGCTTCAATTTGGAACTCACCGCGTTTTCCTTCAAATTCTTTTATGTCAAAAGGAGTTGTAAATTGTTTCTCCTTTTCTTTAGAAGAAAAAGATTTAACACGTTCCTTTCCATCAGCTGTGCGCCAAATTTTATATTGTACTTCATTTAAAGAATCTTTTAAGTCTGTAATATGAATACTTGTGTTTGTAGATTCGTGTGTGATGGGAGTATAAGAAATTTTACCTTGTTCTTGTAGAGCCTCTTTTTGTATAGCTACTTCTTGAACCTTTTTCTCTTTTTTAGGTTCTTGGCTTACATTGCTAGTATTGCAGCCTGCTAGAATGGCAGACGTACATAAAGCAATTGCTGCGTATTTTCTCATAAAAATCACCTTCTATTGTGTAGTATGTTGCATATTGACATTAAAATCCCCACCGCTATAAGAGTGGTGGGGATTTACCCTTGTTCATCATATCATTTGAAGAAAATGAGGGGAATATGATTTTTAGGAGGCTATTAAGGTAATAGATTAGTGACTTTGAATAGATGTATTTTTTTGTTTCTTATTAAAATTAATAATAATATAACCGACTACAAAGATAAGAGGAATAATGAAGACATAGATAGGCATTCCCCATACATAATAGCTTTTCAGCGTTAAGACTAGTAAATGTAAGAAATCGAAAATTGCGTGGGCTTTCATAATATCCTCCAATGGTTTTTTGAAAATTATAACATTTTTAACTTGTTATTTGTATAATTTGGAAAGTGATTTAAGCTAATTTTAAAGTAAGAAGAATACATATTAATATGCAATTTTGCATAAGGATATGTATTTTATTAAAATATAAAGATTTTATACTATAATGAAAACCGCTATAAAACTAAGTAAGAATAATGTATGGAGTGGAGAATAGAAATGAAATATAAAAAAATAATATATATCTTTTTATATCGCTATTTATAGTTGGTTGTCAAAGTGAAGTGAGTAAAGCGAATAGCGTGGAAGAGTATATTCCATCGCATCTTATGAATGCGGAAGTGACGGCGGATATTATGACACTAGAGATGGAACCAGATACTCTTAAAAAGGTAGGGAGTATTGGTCAAAGAATGAGAGAGCATCTAGCGAGTAATATGGAATGGTATTTAAAATATGTAGAAGAACATGCAGAGAAAAAAAGTTTTCCATATCACCCTAATTTCGGTGTTACAAAAGAAGAGTATGAGTTTGTACTAAATGCAATTGATCAAAGTAAATTGGTTAATACAAAAGATGGAAAGCTGAAATTTAAGAAAAAAAATGATCATGAAGTAGAGATTTTTTCAAGTGAAAGTATAAAGCTCCTTAAATATGTAGTTATTAATACGAAGAAGAATACAGTAAAAACATCTCTAGGCGAATGTGAATATTTTGGAGAAATACTGGCGTCACCAGAACAGAAGTTAACTGGTCCTTGGCACGGAAAACAATGGATGTTAAAAAAAGATGATTTAATATATATATTTTCTTTAGGGAAAATGGAAGCAGAAAATAAATCAATTATTGATATTTCGGTGAAAGGTAAATATAAGGGGGAAATTATTAATAAGGAAGAGGCATTAGAGTTTTCTTCAGTTTCTTAAATGATGATAATAAAAAAATCACCTTGCTGTCTAAGCAAAGGTGATTTTTTATTAAATAAACAATCCAGCGATTGTCGCAGATAAAATAGAAGCAAGTGTTGATGCAAATAGCATTTTCCAACCAAATTTAGAAACAACGCTTCCTTGCTTTTCAGAAAGGGCACGGATTGTACCAACGATTGCACCAATTTGGCTAATACTTGCGAAGCTAATTAAGAATACTGTAACGATTCCAACTGTACGTGGAGCTAATGTTGTAGCTGTGTCTTTTAAATCAAGGATTGCTACAAACTCATTTAAAACAATCTTCGTACCCATAATACCACCAGCTGGGATAATATCTTGAGTTGGAATACCCATTAAGAATGCGAATGGAGAAAGTACGTAACCGAAGATTTGTTGTAAAGTAACAGCATGTCCCATTGCGCCTGAAGCTGCACTAATTACGTAGTTTACAACTTCCATCACACCGATAAAGGCGATCATTAATGCGGCAACGATACCAGCTACTTTTAAACCATCAAGCGCACCGTTAATCATTGCGCCGATAAAGCTGTCCCCGAATAGAGTTCTATCAAATTTCTGAATCACTTCATCTTCTTTCTTCGTATCAACTGGTGTTAATAACGAACAAACGATTAAGCTTGAGAATAAGTTTAGCGGAAGAGCTGCCAGTACGTATTTTGCATCTAACATCATTACGTATGATGCTGTAACAGAAGCAGAAACGGAGCTCATCGCAGAACAACAAATGATAAACATACGGTTTTTATTGAAATGCTGTAAATCGTTTTTAATAACGATTAACGCTTCACTTGAACCGAAGAATACAGAGTTTACTGCGTGGAATGACTCAACACGTGGTAAACCAGTAATTTTTGAAATAGCACCGCCGACAACGCGAACGATGAATGGTAAAACACCTAAATAACTAAAGATTGAAAGTAGTGCTGAGAAAAATACGATAATTAATAATACGTTTAAGAAAAAGACAAAATCTCTGTGAATTCCATTAAAGAGAAAATCGACACCTGTCGTACCAAGTTTAATTAGTTTGTTGAAAACTTTACTAATGAAAATAATGATTTGTTGACCAATCTTTGTAGCAAACATAAACCAACCGATTAAAATTTGGAAACCAATCATAATTGCAATTGCACGGAAGTTGATTTTACTTTTGTTGTTTGACAAAGCAAAACATAAACCTAACACGGCAATAATACCGATAATGCTCATTACATATTGCATGTAGTTGCCCCTTTCAGAAGTTCGTATAAAGTTTGTACATAAAACGCTCGTTATATTACTAAAAATAAAGGAATGAGGTTTTATGTCATACGTAAGATGTCTGACCTTTTAGAAAAATAAAAATAAAAAAAGACCCATATGGATTCACTTTCATCTATGAGAGAAAGCTAATCAATATGAGTCCTTTTTTGCGCATAGGCTAATATTCATTAGTTTTCCCCATAGTCCAGCAATTTAAGGTTGCCGGGTAGAAACTCTCGATCCATATTATCAAGTATATATGAGGTAACATCGTGCGTATTAAATTAGTAGTAGCGTAACATTAACAGAGAAGTATCGTCAATAGCTTTTTTTCTTCCAATAGAAAAAGACCATATAAGTATGATAAAATGTAACGCAGTGTTATGAAAAAGAGAGGTCGGAAAATGAGTACTAAAATGACGCCACCAGTTGAGAAAAACGAGTTTATAGATGTAGTATTTGAAGATTTAACACATGATGGTGCCGGTGTTGCGAAAGTAAAGGGCTATCCTATTTTCGTTAAAAACGGATTACCAGGTGAAGAAGCGCAAATTAAAATTATTAAAGTGAAGAAAAACTTCGCATTTGGTCGTTTAATGAAGCTTCATACAGAAAGTCCATATCGTAAAGATGCTGAATGTCCAGTATATAATCAGTGCGGCGGTTGTCAGCTTCAGCACTTAACTTATGAAGGACAATTACAAGCGAAAGAAAAACAAGTACGTGACGTTATGCAGCGTATCGGAGGACTAGGTGATGTTCCTGTTCATCCTGTACTTGGCATGGAAAATCCGTGGGTATATCGCAATAAAGCACAAGTACCAATCGGAGAACGTGAAGGCGGACTTGTAGCTGGTTTTTATCGCCAAGGAACGCATGACATCATCAATATGGAATCATGCTTAATTCAGGCAGAAGAAAACGATACATTAATCCAAGAAGTAAAACGTATTTGTGAAAAGCACGGTATCACTGCGTACAACGAAGAGCGTAACAAAGGAACACTTCGTCACGTAATGGCTCGTTACGGACAAGTAACAGGGGAAATTATGCTTGTCTTCATTACGCGTACAGCAGAATTGCCGAACAAAAAAGCAATTATTGAAGAAATTGCAGCGAAATTCCCAGAAGTAAAATCAATTGTTCAAAACGTAAATACGAAGCGTACGAATGTAATTTTCGGAGACAAAACGACAGTACTGTACGGATCAGAATACATTTATGACTTTATCGGTGACATTAAGTTTGCGATTTCAGCACGTTCATTCTATCAAGTAAACCCAGAGCAAACGAAAGTGCTTTACGATAAAACGTTAGAATACGCAAAATTAAATGGTAACGAAACAGTAATCGATGCCTATTGCGGAATCGGATCAATCTCGTTATTCCTAGCGCAAAAAGCGAAAAAAGTGTACGGCGTTGAAATCGTCCCAGAAGCAATCGAAGACGCAAACCGAAACGCAGCACTAAACAACATGACAAACGCTGAATTTGGCGTAGGAGAAGCAGAAGTAGTCATTCCAAAATGGTACAAAGAAGGCGTAATCGCCGACACAATGGTCGTAGACCCACCGCGTAAAGGCTGTGACGAAGCATTACTAAATACAATCATCGACATGAAGCCAAACCGCGTCGTATACGTATCGTGTAACCCAGCAACATTAGCACGTGATTTAAAAGTAATAGAAGAAGGCGGATATAAAACACAGGAAGTACAGCCTGTTGATATGTTCCCGCATACGACGCATGTGGAGTGTGTGGCTTGGCTTAAGTTGGTATAATAGGAAAGCAGTTGATATAGGGGAAATCTATACCACCTGCTTTTTGGTTTACAAAAATACCATTCATAAGCGATTTTAGTTAAAATAAATATTGCTGATTTTCACAAATTATAAATTGAGATTTTGAAATTGTATTCATAGTGAGAGGATTTGAATTTGAAATGATAGATAATTTTTGGCGTGAATTACCACGACCATTTTTCGTACTTGCACCAATGGAAGATGTGACAGACGTTGTTTTCCGTCACGTAGTAAGTGAAGCAGGTCGTCCGGACGTATTCTTCACAGAGTTTACAAACTCGGATAGCTATTGTCATCCAGAAGGTATGAAAAGTGTACGTGGCCGTTTAATTTTTACAGAAGACGAACAGCCGATGGTGGCACATATTTGGGGAGACAATCCCGAATACTTCCGTCAAATGAGTATCGGTATGGCAGAACTAGGATTTAAAGGCATCGATATTAACATGGGTTGCCCAGTACCGAACGTTGCATCAAGAGGAAAAGGTAGTGGCCTTATTCTACGTCCAGACGTTGCGGCAGAACTTATCCAAGCAGCAAAAGCGGGCGGACTACCTGTCAGCGTAAAAACACGACTTGGCTTTAAAGAGTTAAGCGAGTGGGAAGATTGGTTAACGCACATTTTCAAACAAGATATTGCAAACCTTTCTATTCACTTACGTACAAGAGAAGAAATGAGCCAAGTAGATGCGCATTGGGAACTAATTCCGGAAATTAAAAAATTACGTGACCGTATCGCACCAAATACGTTAATAACAATCAATGGAGACATCCTTGATCGTAAAATGGGGCTGGAACTTGCTGAAAAATACGGCATTGATGGCGTAATGATCGGACGAGGCATCTTCAAAAATCCATTTGCTTTTGAAAAAGAGCCAAGAGAGCATAGCAGTAAAGAGCACCTAGATCTTTTAAGACTACAACTTGATCTTCAAGATCAATATGCAGAAGTACTGCCACGCTCAATCACAGGGCTTCACCGCTTCTTCAAAATTTATGTGAAGGGCTTCCCAGGAGCTGCGGAATTGAGAAATCAATTGATGAGTACGAAATCGACTGATGAGGTGCGTGCTTTGTTGGATAAGTTTGAGGATAGTGTTGGTGTGGCTCAGGATAGTGAGACGGTTTAACTTTTAAGCAGTTAAATCATTTCATATGTAGTGCATGACATGAGTGAGTTGAAAATAAGTGCAGAGCTGGAAAAGAACAGTGTATTTGAGAAATCAAAACACTGTTTTTTTTCTTTTAGTTAATGTTAAGAGAGAAATCTTTTTATAGGCATATAAAAAACATGTAAGAGCGCTGTAGATACAATGATAGAGAAAAGTTCGGGTAAGACTATAAAACATATCTTTAAAATGTTAAAGTATTAATTTAGCGGACAATAATTAAAAGGTTAGATTAAACATGATAATTTAAAGTAGGTTATAGCATAAACTTTAACCGCTGAATAAATAATCAACATTTCAGGAGGAAACCCAATGGCAATGAGCAACAACGATATATTAAAAAGAGTACGATACGCTTTAGATATAAAAGATATAGATATGGTGGAAATCTTTAAACTTGGCGGGATGGAAGTAACGAAAGAAGACGTAGTTGATATGCTTACAAAAATAAAGAGAGAGCCTCAGCACGAGCCTGAAAACCCTGATGTAATCGAAGATGAGTACGTATTAACATGCGATATGATGATGTTAGAGGCATTTTTAAATGGATTTATTACTTTAAAAAGAGGAAAGCAAGATCCGAAACCAGGGCAGCCTGCACCTGTACAGAGCAAGGAGAGTGCCAATAACCTTCTTCTAAAGAAAATGAAAATCGCACTATCTTTAACGAGTGAGGATGTACTTGATATATTAGATAGCGTAGGCGTTACGGTAACAAAAGGAGAGTTAGGCGCTCTATTAAGAAAAAAAGGTCATAAAAATTACAAAGAGTGCGGCGATAGATACGCAAGGAATTTCATTAAGGGATTAGGTGTAAAGTATAGAGGATAATGAGTTCGTTAAAGCGGTAAATGATATAATAGGTAGAGTAGGACGTTCGTATCCTACTCTTTTTTATTTGTAAAAATACTATGCTAGGTGATGAAATGGTACATACATATTTAGGTGAGACAATTAATTTTCATATAACTTATAAGAAGAAAAAGTCCGTGCGTCTTTTTGTGGATTCGTATGGAAATGTGGAAGTGCAGGCTCCGAAAGGAACACCTGTTGAATACTTAGTCCAGTTGCTAGAGGAGAAGTGGGATTGGATTCAGACAACACGTAAGGAAATGGCGGAGCGAGCGCATGGACCACAGGAAAAGGATTATGATCAAGGAGAGGGCTTTTTGTATTTAGGGAATACGTATCCGATACAGATTTCCCAAGATGCAAGCATTGAGCAAGACAATGCGATTTTTGAAGGGGATAAGTTACATATTTATGTGAAAGAGCTTAAGGATGAGAAAATACAACAAGCTTTAAAACGATTTTACTATAAGCAGTGTAAATCTTTAGTAGAGAAGAGTATTAAAGCGCATCAAAGTAATTTCAAAACAAAACCACGTTCTATTCGTATTACAGATAGTAGTCGTACTTGGGGTACTTGCGATTCGAATTTACAACTAACATTCAATTGGAAGCTAGCAATGGCACCACAGCGAGTAATTGACTATGTAGTCGTTCATGAAATGTGTCATATGGTTCATTTAAATCATGATCGCTCTTTTTGGCGTCTTGTCGGGAAGATAATGCCTGATTATAAAGAAATGGAGAATTGGTTAGCGTTATCTAGTTGGAAGATGACGGTTTAGGAAGGGATATCGATTTTTGTCTGTAAATCGATATTTCTTGTCGAATCGTTGATATATTGTGAGTTTTGATAGATATATTTTAAAAATCGTTGATATATTGTAAGTTATGATAGATATATTCGAAAAATCGTTGATATAATTTCATTTACTACAGGATTGTTCAACAAATCGAAAAGAAAAGAGGTCACAGCAGACATCTCCTCTTTTCGAGTATATAGATTAGCGTCCAAACATCACAACAAAATCCCCATCCACTTTCTCCATCTCATACCCAAGATACCCCTCCGAAAGCAAAGCCTGCTGTCCACTAGCATCACTCATTAGAATACTTTGAATATCCGTCCAATCTCTTTCTTTATCTCCGCGCAATTTCTTCACAAAAACATACCGCAGACTACCACCATACTTCTCCTTCAGCGCAGCAATCGCCATCCCTTGCGCAAACTTATCCTTCAAACTCGGGATGTTAAAAGGTGCGACCGTGCAGCATACGTAATCATATTTGCTGTCTTCTTTTTGCAATTCGTCCATGATGACGTTTGCTAATATTTTTTGCATCCCATTTCCTCGGCAGTTCGGATGAACGTTTGAGATTTCTTGATAGATGACGCGGTGCAGTTCACTTTCTGATAGACCAATATCAAGCCCTAAATGTTCATCGTCGATAGGAGGGACGAGTAGAGCGCGAAATGCGATGAGTTCGTTTTCGATAAAAGCACCGATCATCATGCCGTTTCCTTCTAGAATGTATTGAAATTCTTCTTGTGAGAGTGGTTGTAAACGACTTTTATCTTCTAGTGCTTCAACTACGATGTTTTGTAGTGATAAAATTTGTTCGATGTGCTCTAGTGATAGTAATGTAACGTGAAATGATTCGTTATTTTGTTTTAATGTTCCTTCGTATAGAACCGTCATATGATAGTCCTCCTTTAGCGTACAACGTCTTGAAAGACGGTTAGTTCTTGTAGTGTATCTTCGTTTATTTCAATGCCGAGTCCAGGCTTTTCGTTTAAGCGAATGAATGGTACATCGTAATGTAAGTTTCCAATGTCTTTCGTGAATTTTAATGGTCCTGTTAGCTCTACGCTCGTAATAATTTTTTTTGAGAAAGCGACATGGAATCCTGCGGAAGAGGCAACAGATGATTCGACCATTGATCCCACTTGGCATTCAATGCCTGCCATTTCTGCTTGATGAGCGAGCTTTACAGCTGGATATATGCCGCCGCATTTCATTAGTTTTATATTTACTTTATCAGCAGCTTCTAATTTAATAATTTGGCGCATTTCACGAGAACTTTTTAAGCCTTCATCAATCATAAGCGGGAGGTCTGTCTTAGAACGGATATGAGCCATGGCATCAATATCGTTCGCGATAACAGGTTGTTCAATCCAGTCAATGTTTAAATGTCCTAATGAACGAAGTGCTGTTAATGTGTTTGCGCTATTTTTCCAGCCTTGGTTTACATCAACGCGAATAGCGATGTCATTTCCTACACGTTCTCGTACAGCTTCAATACGTTTCACATCTTCTTTTACATTCGTACCAACTTTCATTTTGAAAGATTGGTAACCTTTTTGAATCATAGAAGCAGCTTCTTCAGCCATGTTTTCTGGATCGGCAATACTTAAAACGTGAGTGACAGGGAATTCTTCATGGTAGCGCCCGCCAATTAATTGATATACAGGTTGATTTAGTTTTTTGCCCATTATATCAAAACAAGCAATATCAATTGTGGCTTTCGCTGTTGGAACACCGTAAATTGTATTGTCCATCATGTCGTGTATTTTTTCGATATTCATTGGATTTTGCCCAATTAGAGCAGGGGCTAGCGTATGTTTTAAAGTATGGAAAGTACTTTCCCACGATTCACCTGTGACGTGATCATCAGCAACGCCTTCACCGTAACCAATAATACCTTCATCTGTTTCCATTTTGACGATAATAGAGGGCATATCAGAATAAGAGCCATAACTAATAACAAACGGATTGCGAAGCGGTAAACGAATTGCGTAAAGATGAATAGCTGTAATTTTCATTGAATAGAAACCCCTTCCTGTTTACAATAGTTTTATACATTTGATATAGTTGACGTTAAATAGTCGTTAATTAATGATAAGGAGTTAGAGAAAATGATGATAAAAATTGCAGTTGTCGGTTCAAAGGAATTTATGGACAACCTTTTTCCTATTGCTCAAAAATTAGAAGGAATAGAAATTGATCCATATATTTACCTTCATCCGGCGGAATCTTCTGAACTATTAAAGTGTTTAAAGCCTTGTGATGTCATCTTTTTCTCAGGTGCTTTACCTTATTATATGGCAAAAGAAATAAGAGAACAATTACGAATTCCAAGTACATACTTACAGCAAGACGAGACAACTGTCGCATCTTCAATTCTTTCTATCATGTATCATCAAAGTGTTCAACCACATAACATTTCCATCGATTTAGTAGACCGCTCTTTTATTACAAATGTGTTCCATGATATCGGTATAAAAGAAAGTCCGCAAGTGTTGGATTATGAAAATATGCTGTGGAGTAAAGATGAGATAAATAGAGTTATCGATTTTCATGTAGCTAAATATCAATCTGGAGAGGCTCATTTAGCTTTAACTAGTATTCACGCTGTTTACGACGAGCTTCAAAAAATAGGTGTTCCTTCAGAGCGTATGATTGATCCAACACAATCCATTATACATGGGCTAAAAGATGCAAAAATAAAAGCTGAGTTAGCAAAAAGCTATTTAGCTACTGTTGGTGCTTGTATTATTTCTTCCTTAGAATTACGAACGAGTTTGCTTGAAAAACTAGATGTCATTTCAAAAGAACTACGTGGTTCATTTAAACAAGTGGATGAAATGACATGCATTTTGTATACAACTCGTGGTGATATCGAATCAATTATTAAAACAAATGCGATAGATAACTTGTTTGCGAGCGTAGAAGGAACGATAGCTATTGGATTTGGTTATGGGAAAACCGTGAAAGAAGCGGAGCAAAATGCAAAAATTGCTCAAAGTTTTGCAAAGAATAATCCAATAGATCGTTGTTTTTATATACTAACAAGTGATAAAGATTTGTTTGGTCCGTTCCCGAAAGAACAGAGAGTACAAAGTTTGAAAAATGATAATCCGGAACTAATGAAAATAGCGAAGGAAACGAAGCTTAGTCCGGCCAACTTGTCAAAAATCATTCAATTTAGTCAATCGCATCCGTCATTGAAGTTTACAGCAGCTGATCTTTCTGAGTACTTACAAGTGACTCGAAGATCGACAGAAAGGTTGTTAAAAAAATTAGTTGATTACGGGTATGCTCATATTTGCGGCGAGGAAATGCCCTATCAACAAGGGCGACCTCGCGCACTATATGAACTGAATTTACCGCTATTTTTAAGCTTCTAGTTGAGCTTTTTGTTTCTTTAGCAATTCTGCTTTTTCAATGTCTGATAGTTTTACAATTGTGAAACCTGTTATACCATAAATGATTGAGATAATAGGTACGATGAAATTCAAAATAGCATAAGGGGCATATTCAAATGCACCTACGCCAAGTGTAGCGAGAATAAATACACCGCACGTATTCCAAGGAACGAAGACAGAAGTTAATGTTCCACCATCTTCTAATGCTCTGGATAAGTTTTTTGAATGTAGTCCTTTTTCCGTGTAGGCATTTGCGTACATTCTTGAAGGAACAACAATTGAAATATATTGTTCAGAGCAAGTAAGGTTTGTTGCAAAACAAGATGCGATAGTAGAAGCGATAAGCCCTTTTGCTGATTTCGCTAACTTTAAAATTTGATTTACAATTGAGCGAAGAATACCTGTATGTTCTAATACTCCTCCGAAAGTCATAGCGACAATTGTCATCGAGACTGTATTCATCATCGAATCTAAGCCACCGCGGTTAAATAGTTCGTCTACTAGCTTGTTTCCAGTGTCTATAACAAATCCAGCTTGGAGTGCACCGACAGATGCTGAGACAGAACCACCTTGAATAAAGACTTGTGATAAAAATCCTAAAATAATACCGACGAGAATCGCTGGTATAGCAGGGACCTTTTTAGCGACCAATACCATAACGACTACGGGTATAATGAGTAGGAAAGGTGAGATAACAAAGTTTTGTTGCAATACTTGTAACGTTTGATCGATGCTCTTCGCATCAATATTGTTAGCGCCGAAGCTTCTTCCTAAGACCGCGTAGACGATAAGAGTAATAATTAAACCTGGAACTGTAGTAAATAACATATGACGAATGTGTGCGAATAAATCTGTATTTGTTAATCCTGCGGCTAAGTTAGTTGTGTCTGAAAGCGGTGACATTTTATCGCCAAAATAAGAGCCTGAAATAATGGCACCAGCAACCATTGGAGCTGGAATTCCCATACTTAGGCCAATTCCCATTCCAGCAACACCAATTGTGCCCATTGTAGACCAAGAGCTACCAATTGCTAATGCTACGATAGAACAAATGACGGTAATGGAAACTAAAAATAGTGATGGAGTTAAAAGTTTTAAACCGTAATAAATCATCGTTGCGACGATTCCACCGCCAATCCAAGCACCAATTGTTAAGCCAACAAGAATAATAATGACGATAGCGGGTAATGCAAGACGAATCCCTTTATACATTGCTTCTTCAAGATCATTCCATTTGTAACCGTAACGCCAAGCGACAATAGAAGCAACGGTTGTACCAATAATAAGTGGAACGTGAGGGGTTTGTTTTAATACAACAATTGTAACCATCATAACTGCAACGGTAATGATAATAGGGATAATCGCTATTCCAAAAGGTATTTCTTTTTTCATAAAGTTCCTCCTTGTTACGTATGTTTGTTTGTATTTTTAGAATTGTCGTAAAATAGACGTTTATTAGGTTATGATAACTAAAAGTTTATGTAAGCGTCAACATAAAAAACAGAAAATAAGGAATGTTCTAGTTGTTTGTTTAGTTTGTAATATAAGTGCAGAGTAAGCTTTTTAAGTATTTAAAAATAAACAATTGACTTTTTTCTTAAAATTCAATATGTTCATAAAAACATCTGTTTTTCATAAGTATAATTAACCCGAATCGTTTGTAATGTGGGAAGGAGACTGGAACGTTGAAAACATTAGAACTACAAGAGCGCTTAACGGAGATTTTTCAGCATTTACACGAAAACCCTGAAGTAAGTTGGAAAGAATATGAAACGACAGCGTATATTACTGACTTTTTAAAAGAAGAAGGAATTTCATATAGAACATTTGATGATTGTCCAGGTGTAATTGCTGAGATTGGAGGCGGGAATCCAGTTATTGCGATTCGTGCTGATATGGATGCACTTTGGCAAGAAGTAAATGGAGAATTTAAAGCGAACCATTCATGTGGCCATGATGCTCATATGACCATTGTAATGGGACTTATTTTACAATTGAAAAATATGAGATGGAAAAGTGGTACGGTTAGATTTATTTTTCAGCCGGCAGAAGAGAAGGGTAATGGTGCTTTGAAGATGGTGGAGAAAGGTGCTGTAGATGATGCTGATTTCTTATTTGGCGTTCATCTAAGACCGATTGAAGAACTATCTTTGAAACAAGCAGCCCCATCTATTCGTCATGGAGCAGCAGGATTTTTAGAGGGTATGATTCATGGGGAGGATGCACACGGGGCAAGACCACACCAAGGTGTGAATGCAATTGATGTCATTTCCATGATTAATATCGGTTTGAAAAATATTTGGCTGCCACCGCAAAGTTCTTATTCAGTAAAAATGACGAGATGCCAAGCTGGTGGTGATAATTTAAATATTATTCCGGGAAATGGTCATTTCAGTTTAGATGTAAGAGCAGAGAGTAATATACTATTAGAAGAATTAAAGAAAAAGATTGAGCATGTAATAGAATCAGCTGCATCGATGGGGTCGAAAACTTCATACGAATGGATGGATCTTGCACCAGGAGCAGAGGTTTCCGAAGAAGCAGAGCGCTTTATGCGTAAAGGTATTCTCGAAGTGTATGGGGAAGAGAGATGCACAGGGCCTCTCTATACGACAGGAAGCGATGATTTCCATTACTATACAGTGAAAAGACCACATTTAAAAGCTGTCATGCTTGGACTAGGAGCGGACCTACAACCTGGATTACACCATCCGTATATGAGGTTTGATCATAGTTGTATTATGGATGGGGTAGAAATATTGAAACAAACTGTATTGAAAGTGTTAGAAGACAGGGGCTAGAGAGCTCCTGTTTTTTTGTCGTGAATTGTCGGCAAATCGATATATTTGAAAAATCGTTGATATATTTTGAGTTATGATAGATATATTGAGAAAATCGTTAATATAATTTCACGTACCTATTAATTTGATGAAAAATGAGCCTCCAGTACATGGTGTATAATAATAAGTACCATTTTTTAATAGGAGAAAACGAATGAACGAACAATATTACGATGCAGTTTTACATATAAAAACAGTCGGTGAGCAAAAAGGGTTTAACAAGTCTATGCATTATCATCGCTATGAACCGACACCGTATAGCGGGTTAGATGAGTTATTGAATCAATATGAAATACGAAGTAGCGACCGAATTGTAGACTTTGGGTGCGGAAAAGGGCGATTAAACTTTTATATGCATCATAAATGTGGTGCTTCAGCAGTTGGAATTGAAATGAATGAAGAGTTTTATAAAGAAGCGATGGATAATCGAGATCGTTATGCACGAAAGGCACGAAACAGTAAGGGGAAAATTCAATTCCAATGTTGTTTAGCGCAGGAATATGAGATTGATCCACATGATAATAGGTTTTATTTCTTTAATCCATTTTCTATACAAGTGTTTATGAATGTAGTAAATAACATTTTGCTTTCAGTAGAAAACACGGGGAGAGAAGTGGATATTATTTTATATTATCCTTCTGAGGACTATATTTTCTTCTTAGAAAATCAGACTGCGTTTGAGCTGAAGAAAGAAGTTAGATTGCCAGGTGCTTATGAGAAGAATGGGAATGAGAGGTTTTTAGTTTATAGATTGGAGTGTTAATAGTTGCAGAAAAAAGTAAGGAAAGAATTTAGATACCTTACTTTCTTCTGCAACTATAAAGTTATTATTTTCCAAAAAATAAATCAGAAAGACTTAAACGAGATTTTTTGTATGAGTTATTAACGTATTGTTGGGTAATTACATAGTAGTAAATAGATTCCTCCAACTTGTTGATGAGTGAATTTCGAAAATCAATTACTGCTTCTTGTAAATAATTTTCTTCCATGGAAATTATATCTTCCATGGATTTTGAGAAGTATATATACTCTTTCATAAACTGTTCTTCGGATAAAAAGCCCGATCGTAGTTCTTTAATTTTGATAAAGCGAGTATTTAAATATTCATAGTGATTGAGCATGTTAGTAAAGGTATTGGATAAAAATTCTTGACTAAGAAGAAATGCATCTAAGTTTAAAGATGTATTTAAAGGATTAATTCCTAATTGTTCAATTTCATATTTAGAGTGTTTATTTAATTTAAAGTATATGTTGTAAATTGAGTTATTATTGATTTCCATTAAGGAGTCTAGTATCTCTTTTACTTCTTTTTTTAATGGATTATAACATGTAAATAATTCTATAGTATTAAGGGGACGATAGTATTTTATTCTAGGATCGTACTGTAATTTTCCATTAGAAAAAATATAACTTTCAGAATGAGTTAATTTCTTACAAAATTGATTTGCTATAAAGTCTAATTGCCGTTCTAAAGTATTAATATTTTGTTTGGATTTGTATAAACATTTACTTAATGATGTAGAAATTTTTAATTGGGATTTAATAACTTGTTCATATCTTTCATCGTATAACTTTTTTTTCGCTTTTGATTTTAATAGTGTTGTTCTAAATAATAGCAATGTTAACGTGGATATAAGAAGCGTTAAGCATCCTGTTATAGCATTAATTGCTTTATAATCTAAATGTTTTATTGTATTAGAAAAATTATTCCAATTTAAAATTTCAGTAATATTTTGTATTAAAGTAGGTTGATAAAAGAATAAAATAACAAACCATATTAAAATATTCACAAATGAAATTTGGAACATTGTACTTATAAATGACTTAAGAGAATTGTACCAATGAATAGGGCTAAATGGTTTAGTTTTGTCAAATGAATTATCTCTATCAAGATATGATGTATGAAGGACTCTTGGAGAGATAAAGTATAAAAATTTATCTGAAAGATAATATAATTCGGTTACTAATCTTATAATTTTTAAATTTTTGTTTCGAATAGATTTATGATATAGATTTTCTAATATTTTGGTTCTTATTACATCGGTGAAGAATTGGAACATGCCTAAAATAAGTATGATTGTAGAAAATAAAAATACATATTGTAGAATAACGCATAGAATAGTATAAGAAAACTCTAATTTAATAAAAGTAAATACAGAATAAATTAATTCAATAATAGATGTGACTATAAAGACTAAGCTGTGTTTTATTATTTCCATAATATTGTCCCCTTTATAAAAATAAATAATCTTTTTTAACACTTATTGTAAGAGAGTGCGAAGATGAACTACTTGCAACAGATTTTGAGTACTACCTCAATTTTACTAAAAAAGCGCTTTTTTTTTGTATGTATTTAAGTGGAATATTTTATATTTTTAATTTGAACGGTAGGGAAATTTAAGTGATAAATGCTTATGAATTACTTGGTTAAAATTATTTATAATGAATGATGAAATTTTAAAAAGAGGACACTTCATAGAATTTTATTAATTAATTTTTACTATCTAAAATACTAACCGGGTTAAAATATAAAAGAATGATTATAATAGCTGGGTAATTGTTTCAATGGTTTGAATAATGGTTTTGTGAAAATATAATTAAACTATACATAACTTAACAAAGAAAGACACTGTACTAGTGATTAAGTAGTACAGTGTCTTTTAAAATATATTAGTTACGGATTAAGTAATCAAATGCACCTAAAGCTGCGTTTGCACCTGAACCCATAGAGATGATGATTTGTTTGTACGGATTATTTGTACAGTCACCTGCAGCAAACACTCCTGGTACGTTTGTAGCGCCGTGCTTGTCTGTTACGATTTCACCGCGAACGCGTTCAACTGTTTCGCCTAACCAGTCTGTGTTTGGCACAAGACCGATTTGTACGAATACACCTTGTAACTCAACGTGATGAACTTCTTCAGTTTCACGATCGATGTAAGAAATACCGTTTACTTTATCAGTACCAGTGATTTCTTTCGTTTGAACGTTTTTCAGAACAGTTACGTTTGGTAAGCTGTTAAGACGCTCTTGTAATACAGCATCAGCTTTTAATTCTGGCATGAATTCAAGAACAGTTACGTGCTTAACGATACCTGCTAAGTCGATAGCTGCTTCAATACCAGAGTTACCTCCACCGATAACTGCTACGTCTTTTCCAGTGAATAATGGACCGTCACAGTGTGGGCAATATGCTACACCTTTATTTTTGAACTCAGCTTCACCTGGTACGCCAACATTACGCCAGCGAGCACCTGTAGAAACGATTACGCTCTTACTTTTCAGAATAGCGCCGTTTTCAAGTTCCACTTCAATAAGTTCTTTTTTCTCTAAACGTTTCGCACGTTGTAGATTCATTACATCGATGTCGTATTCTTTTACGTGTTCTTCAAGGCTTGCTACTAGCTTAGGACCTTCAGTCTTTTTTACGCTGATGAAGTTCTCAATGCCCATAGTATCCATTACTTGACCACCGAAGCGCTCAGCAACGATACCAGTGCGGATGCCTTTACGTGCTGCGTAAATTGCTGCACTTGCACCAGCAGGGCCGCCACCAACAACAAGAACATCGTATGGATCTTTATCAGAAAGCTCTGATGCATCTGGACCGTTACCCATTTTAGCTAAAATTTCTTCAAGTGTCATACGACCGCTTCCGAAAGATTCGCCGTTTAGGTAAACAGTTGGTACTGCCATAATGTCTTTGCTTTCTACTTCCTCTTTGAATGCAGCGCCATCAATCATAGTATGTGTAATACCAGGGTTAAGAACGCTCATTACGTTAAGAGCTTGTACAACATCAGGACAGTTATGACAACTTAGGCTGATATAAGATTCAAAATGATATTCGCCTTGAATGTTTTTAATTTGATCGATTAATTTTTGTTCAACTTTTGGAGCGCGTCCACTTACTTGTAGTAAAGCTAACACTAATGATGTAAATTCGTGTCCTAATGGAATACCAGCGAATACGACACCAGTGTTTTCACCAGGGCGGTTTACGCTAAAGCTTGGTGTTCTCTCTAATTCAACTTTTTCTACTGTAATCTTAGATGACATAGTAGCTAATTCGTCTACTAGAGCTAACATATCTTTAGATACGTTATCGTCTCCTGCGCTTACTTTAAGTAAAATATCGTTCTCCATTAATTGAAGGTATTGGGATAGTTGTGTTTTTATATCTGCATCTAGTATCATTTTGATCGAACTCCTTAGATTTTGCCTACAAGGTCAAGGCTTGGTTTAAGTGTTGCAGAACCCTCTTGCCATTTAGCTGGGCAAACTTCACCTGGGTTGTTACGTACGTATTGAGCTGCTTTAATTTTGTTAACAAGAATGCTTGCGTCACGGCCGATACCGTCAGCATTGATTTCCATAGATTGGATAACGCCGTCTGGATCGATGATGAATGTACCACGAGCAGCAAGACCTTCTTCTTCCATTAAAACGTTGAAGTTTGTAGTGATTGTACGAGTTGGGTCACCAATCATGATGTACTCGATTTTACCGATAGTTTCTGAGCTATCATGCCATGCTTTGTGAGTGAAGTGAGTGTCTGTAGATACAGAGTATACTTCAACGCCTAACTCTTTAAGAGTTGCATATTGGTTTTGTAAGTCTTCAAGTTCAGTTGGGCAAACGAATGTGAAGTCAGCTGGGTAGAAACAAACTACACTCCATTTTCCTTTTAAACTTTCGTCAGTAACTTGGATAAATTCTCCATTATGGTAAGCGTTAGCTTTAAACGGTTTTACTTCTGTGCCGATTAATAACATATTAAAATTCCTCCTAAATGTTGGTTTTGAGCATCAAAAAATAGTGTGCTCATAAAATATATTTTTTAATTAACTATAATAATTCTAATTCGATATTAATTATCATATAGAAGTGGTTATTTTGTCAAGCGAATAGACGAACTTTATATCAATTTAATTAATATTTATTCTCAATTAAGGATAACAGGGAATGGAAAGGTAATTTTAAGTTTATAAATTTTCAATGAGTGCTTGAAAGAGTAGTGTGTATGTTAGAGATATGATGTAAGTATAAATTCTTAGGAAGGAAATATTTCTTAGAAGTTGTCTTTTTGAAAAGGAACTGCGTATTTCTATTTTACAAAGAATTGTGTGATAAATAAAATAAAATGAATCGGAAATTTTTTGAACAATTTTTGTCCTCTCAAATATATAATTAGGAAGCATATTGCAATGATATAGAAACGTTGACTCAAGATATTAACAAGATATAATAAAACCTAGATATACCTTTCAAAAAGAAGAATACATATTTATAGGATGAAAAAATTCAACCTATTATTTTTTATAGCTTTTAGAAAACGCTTACAATTAGTGTGGAGGGGAAACCATGTCTAAGTTCACGAAGTATTTTTTAATGGAAGCTAAAGATGTGATTGCATATGTGAAAGAGAAATTATCTAAGTTTGAAAATGCAAAGGGGTTACAGTGTAAAGAAATAGGTGATGGCAATTTAAATTATGTGTTCCGCGTTTGGGATGAAAAAGAGAACATGTCTGTCATCGTAAAGCAAGCTGGGGATACAGCTCGCATTTCAGATGAGTTTAAGTTGTCGACGAATCGTATTCGTATAGAATCAGATGTTTTGCAGTTAGAGGATGAGTTAGCACCTGGACTTGTTCCTAAGGTGTATTTATTTGATAGTGTGATGAATTGTTGCGTAATGGAAGATTTATCGGATCACACAATATTACGTACAGCACTTATAAATCATCAAATATTTCCGCGGCTTGCTGACGACTTAACTACTTTTATGGTAAATACACTTTTATTAACATCGGATGTTGTAATGAATCATAAAGAGAAGAAGGAACTTGTGAAGAATTATATAAATCCTGAATTATGTGAGATTACAGAGGACCTCGTATATTCAGAACCATTTACAAATCATAATAAGCGTAATGAGTTATTTCCTTTAAATGAGGGATGGATTAGGGAGCATATTTATAGTGATAAAGAGCTTCGTATGGAAGTAGCGAAACGTAAATTTTCTTTTATGACGAATGCACAGGCGCTTATTCATGGTGATTTACATACTGGTTCTGTTTTTGTAAGAGATGATTCTACAAAGATTATTGATCCTGAGTTTGCTTTTTATGGACCTATGGGATATGACGTCGGGAATGTAATGGCGAATTTAATGTTTGCTTGGGTGAATGCAGATGCAACGATGCTACCTGGAGCTGAGAAAGATACGTATATGGATTGGTTACAAACTACGATGGTAGAGGTAATTGATTTATTTAAGAAGAAGTTTTTAGATGCTTGGGATATTCATGTGACCGAGATTATGGCGAAGGAAGAAGGCTTTAACAAAGCCTATTTACAATCTGTATTAGAGGATACAGCTGCAGTGACAGGTCTTGAATTAATCCGCCGTATTGTTGGATTAGCGAAAGTAAAAGATATTACTTGTATTGAGAATGAGGAAGCACGTGCTAGAGCGGAGCGAATTTGTCTTCAAGTAGCGAAGAGTTTTATTTTACGAGCGAATCAATATAGAACGGGTACAAGTTTTGTAGAAACGTTAAAAGAACAGTCAATGCACTACGCGGAGTAAGGGGGGAATATGATGGAAGAGCAATTAATACCAATTCAGTGGGAAGATGATGCTTTAGTTTTGTTAGATCAAACGTTATTACCGAATGAAATTGTTTATGAATCTTTTAAAACAGCTGAAAGTGTGTGGGATGCCATTCAAGTAATGAAAGTACGAGGTGCACCAGCGATTGGTGTTTCAGCAGCTTATGGAGTGTATTTAGGGATAAAGGAATTTGCTGAAAATACGGAAGAAGGATTTATGGATGAAGTAAGAAAAGTATGTACATACTTGGCGACATCAAGACCGACTGCAGTAAATTTATTTTGGGCACTTGAAAGAATGGAAAGCGTAGCGACAGATAATGCTCACTTATCAATCTCACAGCTGAAAAATAGATTACTAGAAGAGGCAAAAGAGATTCATAGAGAAGATGAAGAAATTAACCGTCAAATTGGAGAACATGCATTAACATTATTCCATGATGGAATGGGAATATTAACACATTGTAATGCTGGTGCGTTAGCGACAACTAAGTATGGTACTGCGACGGCTCCAATGTATTTAGCGAAAGAAAAAGGATGGAATTTAAAAATCTTTTCGGATGAAACGCGTCCTAGATTACAAGGTTCAACGTTAACAGCATTAGAACTGCAGCGAGCAGGCATTGACGTTACTGTTATTACAGATAATATGGCAGCTATGGTCATGTCACAAGGGAAGATTGATGCGGTAATTGTTGGATGTGACCGTGTAGCAGCGAACGGTGATATAGCAAATAAAATTGGAACATTAGGCGTATCTATTTTAGCGAAATACTACAACATTCCGTTTTATGTAGCAGCGCCAACGCCGACAATCGACTTAAAAACACCGACAGGAAAAGAAATTCCCATCGAGGAAAGAGATGCTTCTGAAGTGATTAATCGCTTCGGACAATATTCTGCTCCGAAAGAAAGTAAAGTATATAATCCAGCATTTGATGTTACTCCACATGAAAATGTAACAGCGATTATTACAGAAAAAGGGATTGTAAAGGCACCATTTACGGAGAATTTAAAAAAGCTATTTCAATAAGTAGATAAATATAAAAGTCAGTCATCATAAGCTTCATACTTAGGGGGATGTATATGTTATTACAAAAAGAAAGAGAAGAAATTGTAGCGTATGGAAAGAAAATGATTTCTAGTGGTTTAACAAAGGGAACGGGCGGTAATATTAGTATCTTTAATCGTGAACAAGGTCTTGTTGCGATTAGCCCAAGTGGTTTAGAGTATTATGAAACAAAGCCTGAAGATGTAGTTATATTAAACCTAGATGGTGAAGTAGTAGAAGGAGAGAGAAAACCATCAAGTGAATTAGATATGCACCTTATTTACTATAGGAAGCGTGAAGATATAAATGCGCTTGTGCATACACACTCTCCTTACGCGAAGACGATTGCATCATTAGGATGGGAGCTTCCTGCTGTATCGTATTTAATTGCTTTCGCAGGACCGAATGTGCGCTGTGCACCGTATGAAACATTTGGTACGAAGCAATTAGCGGAGGCTGCTTTTGAAGGCATGATTGATCGCCGTGCTGTTTTACTTGCAAATCACGGTTTAATTGCTGGTGCAAATAATATAAAAATGGCGTTTACTGTTGCAGAAGAGATTGAGTTTTGTGCTCAAATTTATTATCAAACGAAAAGCATTGGGGAACCAAAGCTATTGCCAGAAGATGAGATGGAGAATTTGGCGAAGAAGTTTGAAGGGTATGGGCAGCAGTAGAATGAAACAAAGACACCCTCAAGAAATCTTGAGGGTGTTTTTTAAGCTTTTTTAAGCAACAAATACATAAAGTAAGGAGCCCCAATTAAAGCAACGACAATACCTGCTGGAATGCCATTAGGATCAACGATATTTCGTCCGATTGTATCTGCTAATAATAATAGCCATCCGCCGATTAAAAGGGCGATAGGCATGAAGATTTGATGTCTTGGACCTACTAAAGATTTCGCGATATGAGGAGCCATTAATCCGATAAAGCTAATTCCTCCTGTTACGGAAACAGCTGCGGCTGCAAGTGCAACGGCTGCAACTAATAAGTACCTGCGTTCTTTTTCAATTTCAATTCCAACGCCAATTGCGACTGGTTCGTTTAATGCTAAAATGTTTAATCGATTTGCTTTATAGAAAATAAACGGAATGAATACGATTAACCATGGGAGCATTGCTAAAACGAAGATCCAGTCATCTCCCCAAATATTTCCGGCAATCCATTTTGAAATAAAGTCTACTTTCATACGATCCGCGGATGAAATAAGGACAATCATCGTTCCAGATAGTGCAAATGCAAAACCGATACCGGTTAATGTTAATCGGATTGGTTGAAGTCCAGTTGATTTACTATATGAAAATACGTAAATTAGAACAGCTGTCAGAAATGCTCCGATAAATCCAACTACAGGTAGTAAGTAAAGAAATGAACCTACATCTATTGGAAAGTATAAAAAGAAAATAGCAACAGCAACACCGGCCCCAGAGTTAATACCAAGAATACCAGGTTCAGCTAAATCATTTCGAGTAATTCCTTGCAGAATAGCCCCTGATAAAGCGAGAGCCATACCAGCTAATAATGTAATGACAATTCTAGGTAGTCTTAAAGAGTATAAAACGAACTCCTCTTTAAAAGTCCCTTGCCCCATTAATGTTGGGAGTAGTCGATCATAAGATAAAGACGCTGAACCAAGTCCCATTCCAACTACAATGGTTGTGATGATTACTATAAGTAAAGTGAGTATAATGAGACGCTGTTTTCTTAAAATAGATTGCATCATGAGAATGTTTTTCCTCCTTTACGTACAATGAATAGGAAGAATGGTAACCCTACAATCGCAACAATTGCCGCAACTGGTGTTTCGTATGGAGCGTTAATAGTACGTCCGATTGTATCTGCAAGTAGCATAAAGGAAGCTCCAGCAATTGCTGACATCGGTATAACAAATCGGTAATCTGGACCGACAATTGGGCGTACCATGTGAGGTACCATTAAGCCGATAAATGCCATATTTCCAACAAGCGCTACAGATGCACCTGCAAGTAAGATAATAATGATAAATAAAATAGTTTTAATAACAATAATTTTTTGACCTAGTCCAATAGCCACTTCTTCACTGAAACTAAGAACTGTCAATTTTTTTGCTAGTAAGATAGCGATAAAGATACTAATTGAAATGACTGGAATAATAATTTTTAATTGGCTCCAAGTTGTTCCAATTACGCCCCCAGCAGTCCAAAGTGATACATCTTGTGAAATTTTAAAGTAAATGCCGATTCCTTCTGAAATTGCGAGTAGAAATGCTGAAACTGCAGCGCCCGCTAATACAATTCGAAGAGGAGAAAGGCCGCCTTTTTTCACCATACCAATTCCAAATACCATAATTGCGCCAATTGCAGCACCGATAAAGCAAGCTAATGTTAAGTAAAGATAGCTGATGGAAGGGTTGAAAGCAAGTGTCAGTGCAAGCGCAGCATTTGCTCCACCAGATAGCCCTAATAATCCAGGATCCGCAAGTGGATTTCGTGTTAATCCTTGCATAATTGCCCCAGAAACGGCTAATCCAGCTCCTACAAAAATAGCAGCAACTTCACGTGGTAAACGTATTTCTCGAATAATAGATATTTTGTCTCCTTTAGCGGAGGAAGTGAGTGCTAACCATACATCTTTTATCGAAGTATCTGCAGCACCTAATACCATTGCAACCATAAAAATAAGAAAGAATGCAATTAAGCTTAAAATTAGTTTGTATGTAAAAGCTATAGAACGTGGATTGTCATGATCTTTTGTCATTCGTTTCACATCTTTTCTGTTCATAGAATAAAGGAAGAGGAATTCTTAAATTAAGAATTCCTCATGTTTGTATTATTTACCAAGAAAGCTCTTCTTGAAGAAGTCTAGTTGGAAATCTAATGTAAGTGGATCATTGAAATAGAATTCCATCATGTTTGCTTCATATACGCGATTATTTTTTACTGCTGGGATGTTTTTATATGATTCTGTCTCTTGGAATGAGTTATCAGTATCTTTGTTTTTACTTACGATTAAGTAATCACCAGCAAATTCAGGTAATACCTCAGTAGATAATGCGTAGTAACCTTCTTTTAATGCTTTTTCTTTTACTTTTTCAGGCATTTTTAATTTCATTTCTTGGTACAGGATTTCTGTTCCACGGCCCCAGTTCTCGCCGTATACATAAAGCTGTTTGTTGAAGTTTTCTACAACAGAAACTGTTGCATCTTCACCGATTTTTGCTTTAATTTCTTTACCAGCTTCTTGTGCACGTTTCTTGAAGTCATCAACCCAAGTTTTTGCTTCTTTTTCTTTATTTAATAACTTACCGATTTCTAAATGCTGTGTTAAGTAATCAACTTTTCCGTAAGTGTATGTTACAGTAGGCGCGATTTTCTTTAACTTATCGACATTTTTAACATTTGATAAACCGATGATTAAATCTGGATTTAGTTCAGCGATTTTTTCAACATTTTCATCAGATACTTCAGCAACATCTTTAAGTTTGCTATCAAAACGTGGGTTTTGTTTAGACCATGAATCTACCCCAACAAGATTTACACCTAATGACATTACGTTACCAGCGAATGATGATAATACAACAACGCGTTTTGGATTTGCAGGAACTTCTACTTTTTTACCATCTTCAGATTGGTATGTAATTGTTTCTGATTTGCTACCTTTTGCATCGTTCTTTTTGTCTGTAGAGCTATTGCTACAAGCGCTCATAACAAGAACGAAAAGGACTGTTAGTGAAATAAATAACTTTTTCATCGTCTTTCTCCTTTAACATAGATGATATGTGTATACAATAATTTGTTTAACTGCAATCTTTTTGAAATAGTAGTGGTAATGCAAAATAATTTATTAAAAATCTTGAATATGAGATTTTATAATATAGTAATAACCATATTAATGAAAGAAGATGTAATCTCAAATTTGCTAATTATTAACAAAATGATAATGATTATCACTATTGATTCTTTAAATAATATAATTTTATATAGGTGTATTGTCAATAGTAATTTTGATTGTAAATTTTGCGGAAACAGGTTATATTTTATTGAGAATGATAATCAACGATTAATAGCTGAGGAGTGAGCACGAATGAATCGAGAAGAATTGTTTGATGTAACCGTGATAGGCGGAGGACCTGCAGGGCTTTATTCAGCTTTTTATAGTGGACTCAGAGAAATGAGAACGAAAATAATAGAATTTCAACCACATTTAGGTGGAAAAATACATGTGTATCCGGAAAAAATGATTTGGGATGTAGGAGGACTATTGCCAGTTACAGGTGATAAGTTAATTGAACAACTTGTACAGCAAGGGTTAACATTTAAGCCGGAAGTTGTATTAGATACAAAAGTAGAATCGATTATTCGTAATCAAGATGGTACTTTTACATTAAAAACAAGTACTGGCGAAGAACACTTTTCAAAAACAGTTATCGTCGCAACAGGAAGTGGTATATTGAAACCGCAAAAGTTATCTATTGAAGGTGCTGAGCGATTTGAAGTATCGAATTTAAATTATACAGTTAAATCTTTAAAGCGTTTCAAAGGTAAAACAGTTATTATTTCCGGTGGAGGCAATTCTGCTGTTGATTGGGCAAATGAATTGGAACCAATTGCGAAAAAAGTGTATGTAACTTATAGAAAAGAAGAATTATCTGGTCATGAAGCACAAGTAAAACAACTTATGAACAGCTCAGCGGAGTGTTTCTTTAATACATCGATTACAAAATTAATTGCCGGTGATAATCATGAAGCGATCGAATATGTAGAATTAACAAATCATGAAACAGGTGAGGTTTCTCATTTACCTATTGATGAAGTTATTATTAATCATGGATATGAACGCGACATTACATTATTAGAAAATAGTGAGTTAGACGTTGCAATTATAGATAATTATTATATTGCAGGTAATGCAAATAGTGAGTCTTCAGTAGATGGATTATATGCTGCTGGAGATATTTTAAAGCACGAAGGGAAACTACACTTAATTGCAGGTGCATTCCAAGATGCTGGAAATGCTGTGAATAAAGCAAAACAATTTATCCAACCAGATGCAAGTGAGTACGGAATGGTTTCTTCTCATAATGAAGTATTTAAGAAGAGAAATCGCGAACTGATTAAGCAGATGATGAAATAATAAGGAACAAGTATACCCCCACGTATTTCTCTATTCAAGTGAATGAGAGATGTACGTGGGGGTTTTCCTGTTTACTATATTTTCTATCATTATAATGACACCGGTTTCATCAGTTCATATGATATGAACATTTTATTGGTAAAGCATCCTAGAAAACAATTTAACTATGTTTTGCTTACGCAGAACATGGCTAAATTACGCGGTCCCTTTAGCGCGTTCATTAGGAAATGGCATATTTAGTATAGAAGCAATATACTGTTTTCCATGCATTCGAGCTAATGATTCTAATATTTGGCGAACACGTTTTGTAAGATGACCTTGTTTTTTGATGGCTTCACAATATGCGTCATAGAAGGCATATTTAGCCCAAAGGAAATCATCTTGTTGGAATAAGAAATGATTTTTGTACCATTCACCAATTGTATGATAACAATTGTTTTCATGTATTGCTGTGCTTTGAGAAAGAAAACGATCAGATAAAGATACATTCAGATGAGAAATTGTGTTTTCTGTTTCAACTTGTAGTGTTTTTTCTAACATTGTAATGATGTGACGAGTAGCCATATGTTAACTCTCCTTTGTGTAAATGGGTAATACCATTCTATATTTAAAAAATTCTTACTATATAATACTATACAATATATGGAATGCATCTACCTGCTTTTTGAACTGCATTTACAAAATCTTTTTTATTTGTTTACAAAAATAAAGTAAAGTAAGATACAGTATAGATGAAAAAATAATAAAGGAATGAAGGCATTGTATATAACAATAGAAGAGACTGCGGAGTATTTGAATTTACCAAAATCGTATATTGAAGAGTTAATTCAGCAAAAGAAAATTCGTGCGCTATTCGATGGAGAGCAATATTTAGTAAATAAAGAACAATTCAATACGCATTTAGAACAAATGGAGAAATATAAGCAATTAGTGGAAGAAATATTGAACGAACCAATTCCAGAAGATATGGATGTTAAAGACGAAGATTAAACTATGGGAAATCCCTTATGAAGATATGCAGAAATGTATCTTCATAAGGGATTTTTTGTTTGAAGATATCAAAAACATAAGGAGTTCTTAGCCTTTCTTCAAATTTTGATAGGTAGTAGTCTACCATGTTAAAAGCATATTTTTTTCTAGCTAGGACAAACATAGAGAACGTAACCTGTACAGATACATATACTATCAGTGCAAAAGCTTATAAATTAATGGAAGGGGTTTTCTCGTGAGTTTATTTCATTGTGATTTTTTGAAAGGCTTAATTGGATCTTTTGTGAGAGTAAACAGGGGTGGTCCAGAATCTCAAAAAGGAACAATAATATCAGTATGTCCGGACTACTTTGTATTGCAGAATGAAAAAGGTGAGCTTTATTACTATCAACTTAGTCATCTAAAAAGTATTACAAAAAATGCGAAAGACTGTGGATCAATTGATGGTGAGTGGGAAGATTGCGAATGTGCAGACGACTTTGAAGCACTACTTCTAAGCTTCAAATATTGCTGGGTGAAAATTAATCGCGGTGGTCCAGAGAAAGTGGAAGGCATTTTGCAAGATGTTTCTTGTGACTTCGTTACATTAATTGTAAAAGAAGAAGTTATATTAATTGCAATAAAGCATATTAAAAGTGTTAACTATAATGCATTAGCATGCGGAGAGAGCGATGAGAGCGACGATAGTAACAGTAAGGAAAGTAGTAGCGATAACTCAGGTCGCGCTCGTGCACAAAGACAATCAAGTAGAGGAAGATAATAAGAAAGGGGGATACGAAATTGGAGAACGTATTATGCTGTGACCAAATTAAATGTTTAGTTGGTGAGAATGTAAAAGTAAATCTTCGCGGACCGGAAAGTCGAGTAGGGACACTGGTATCGTTAGGAAGAGACTATCTTACATTACAACTACCTCATGGTGAATTAGTATATTATCAGTTGAAACACGTGAAGAGTCTAGTGAAGAAAGTGAAAGAAAGTAAATGTGGCGATTGCTATAGTTCATGTTTCTGCTCTGATGAGGATACTTTTCTAGATATATTAAAAGACTTGAAGTATAAGTGGGTAAAAATTAATCGTGGCGGTCCAGAGTGTGTGGAAGGTTTATTAAGTGAGGTACACCATGGCTGTATTACACTAGTAAACGGCGATGAAGTTATTTATGTAATTAAGTCTCATATTAAGAGTGTGAGTCAAGTAGTTAAATGTAAAAAGAATGAAGATGAATAATGTTTAATAAATAAGAGGGGCATTATGAGGGAAAGAGAAGAACAATTTCTTATTTCGATAGTATGAAAAGGAATTACTTACTATTAAAACAGAACTTTGCCCTGATTATTTTTTTTGAAATGGAAGACAGGTAAGAAGAAATTCATAGGAAGGAGGATATAGATGAATGAGTTAAACAAAAGTATTGGAGAAAATATATATGTTAAATTAATCGGTGAAAAAAGGTTTAAAGGTGTATTAATTGATGTAGGAAATGATATCGTTGTTCTTTACAATGGACAAGATTACGTATATATATCTTTATACCATGTACAATACTATAAATTTTTAAGACCATATGACGAAGAAATATTAAAACCAGATGTTGATTCTGTAATTAAGAGGGAATCCCCTTCAATTTCTTTGAGAAAAGTATTAAGTACTTCTAAAGGGATTTTTACAGAAGTTTATGTAGCAGGAAATGCTCCAATACATGGTTATGTTACAAGTGTGATGAACGATTATATTGTTTTTTATAGTCCGGTTTATAAAACGGTATATATATCTTTAAAGCATTTAAAATGGTTAATTCCGTATAAAGAAAACCAAGTACCGTATGCCCTCAATAAAAATGAACTCCCCGTAAATCCGTTAAATATTACGTTAGCTAGAACGTTTGAAGAACAGCTTATTAAAATGACAGGGAAAATTATGGTGTTCGATTTAGGTGAGGAGTCCAATAAAATTGGAAAAATGGCGAAAATTGATGAAGGTCATATTGAAATATCAAAAGCACGTGATGCAAAAATGTATGTGAATATTCAACATGTAAAATCTGTCCATTGTCCGTAAGCTAGTTAAAAGGGCTGGCTTTTTCTTTTATATGCAGAAGAAAAGGTCGAGCCTATTTGTTTAGCCCGATTTGAATATGAGGGGAAAATGAATTGAATATAAATATATTATAGTGGAATCTTGTTTTGAAGAATTTGTACTAATTTATAAAGAAATGTGTACGAGCTATCTTTTTATGTATTCAATTTATTTTTTGAGGAGGAGCTGCTCAACTAATTTATTAAAGGGGTTTTGTTTGTGGAGCAGTTTCCGAATTCGTTATCAATTACATTGCTTGGTAGTGCTGGTGGAGCAGCAAAAGCAGTTTTAGCAATTTTAAATCAAGCGATAGCAAATGAAAAAGATCCAATTTATGAAGTATTAAAGAATGCCAAATTTCATTTGGTGGATATAAAACAAAAAGATAGGACTTATTATGATGAGTTGTTTTCGAATTTGAAAAGTCAATTATATTTATATGAAATAAATCTTCAAAATGTAGTGGAATTTAAACAACATTTAAAAGAAAAAAGAACGAGTGTTGTGATTGATGTTTCAGGGGCAGATACAATTAGAGTATTAAGCTGCTGTAATGAACTAGGAATTTGTTATATTAACTCAGCCTTGGAAAATGAGGCAGTAGATCAGGACGATAGCTTAATCGGCTTTCAGCTTACGGAAAGATATACAAGGTTTGAGAAGGAGAAAGAGAAATTTACAAATACAAAAGCGATTATAGGTTCAGGTATGAATCCAGGTGTTGTTCAATGGATGGTTGTTGAGCTTATGAAGGAACGACCAAATGAAAGGCCAAGAGCATGTTATATTGTAGAACATGACACATCATTTTTGAATGATACAGCACTTATAAAGCCACATACACTTTATGCTTCATGGGCAGTAGAGCGATTTTTAGATGAAGCGATCTGGAGTTATCCGATGTATATGAGTCATCATCGTCCTCTTTACTTTTATGAAGATGTATATGCTTCAGAGTATAAAGTGAAGTTAGGAGAAAAAGAATTCTATGGTTGTTTAATGCCACATGAGGAAGTATTAATTTTAGGGAAAAACTTCAATATGGAAGTTGGTTTTCTTTATCGAATTAATGAGTATACAACAAATATAATTAGACAGAACTTAGATCAAGTAGAAGATTTATGGAACTGGAATCGTAAAGTGTTTAATCCAGCGGAAGAAGAGGTTGCTGGAGAGGACTTGGTCGGTGTGTTACTCGTTTATGAAAATAGTGAGACATATATGTATAATGTGATGAATAGTAGCCAAGTTTTTCGTAAATATAAAACGAATGCAACGTATTTTCAGGTAGGGTGCGGGATTTATGCGGGCTTGTCCAGTTTACTTTTAGATCAATTTGAACAAGGTGCTTATTACGTCGAGGAGTTGCTATTAAATACAGAAAGTAAGTACGGTGAGTATTTAAATTTATATATGAAAGATTTTGTAATGGGGCATAATAATTTTACGGATGGATTGTTACATGACAGGGTAAGATGGATGTAAGTTGTTACCAAAAGGAAGGAGAGATCTCCTTCCTTTCAGTATTATAAGGTTAAATATTGCCCTGAAAGCAATTTCATACTTATACTTTAAGGAGATAACAATGAAAGTTTTTTGTATCGATCAAGGGGAGTTTTTATATGAATAAATACAAGAGCTTGATTTATGAAGAAAGAAGAGCCTTAAAGGTATTTATATTATTATTTTATATTATATTCTTTTTATATGACGCTATATATTATTTTGTATATCCTGCTATGAATATTAGTGGAACAGCGGTAGGTTGGCCAGAAGGTAGTCTTGGGATAGGTGTGCCTATATTTGTAATAGCATTATTTCCTATTTCTATATATCTTCAAAAAAGAGGGTATGTATATTCTGTAAAATATTTATTTTTATTTGGGTACATGTTTATCAATCTTGTGAATAATTTAATGATTTATTTGCGAACGGATAGACCTTTTGAACATGGCAGTATGGTAGAAATGTTATTAATTTTATTTGCCCCAGTTTTCGTGAATAGAAAATACTTTTATTTAGTGTCCTTTAGTGTAATTGGAAAGTACGTATTTTTCACATTGCTATTACAAGATTTAAAAGTGATAATTCCACTTGTTTTATGTGTATTTTATTTCATTATTTCACATTCTTTATTAAAACGATTTCAATCTTATGTAAGAACAGTGGTTAAAATGATGAACAATATGAAAGAGACGGAAAATTTAGCTGTGATTGGGACTATGTCTACAACAATTGCTCATGAAATTCGAAATCCGTTAACAGCGTTAAAAGGGTTTACGCAAATGCAAAAAGAAAGAAATCCAACTGATACGATGAGCTACGACATTATGCTACAAGAAATTGAAAGAGTCAATGGATTTGTTAGTGAATTGATGTTGTTAGGAAAACCAAAGCCAACAAATTATGAAAGGTGTAATATACGAGACATCCTTCTATATGTTGTGCATCTAATGGAAAGTTATGCAACGCAATATAGAGTTAAATGTCATTTACAAGTAGATGGGAATTTACCGGCTATAAACGGTGATGATAAGCAATTAAAACAAGTGTTATTAAATATCATTAAAAATGGAATAGAATCAATGCCAGAGGGTGGAGAAATTCATATCCGTGCATATCAAAAAACGCAAGGACATTTGTGTATTTCTGTTGAAGACCAAGGATTTGGTATAGAGAATGAGAAGTTAGAAAAAATTGGCAAGGCGTTTTACACAACAAAGGAGACTGGTACAGGACTTGGATTAATGATTACATATAAAATTATTAAGGAACATCAAGGGAGTATCACGATCCAAAGTAGTGTAGGAGTAGGAACGAAAGTAGAAATTTTTTTGCCGACCTTTTAATGTATTGGGAGAAAAGATTTTTCAGAAAAGTGTTCTTGTTGTGTAAATATAAACATTTTATAAAATGTTTCAAGAAGGGTTTTTTTTATAAAATACTTCGTTTATAATGGAGGAAAATATCGACATGAGATTGATTGCTCATGTAGCGGTTCAGTAGTGTTATGAAAAGATAAGAAGGGGTGCACACGCATCCTTTTTTCTATGCAGATATTATGAAAGAGGTGGTATGATGGAATTAACATTAAATTCGACTGTATGTTTACACACGATTCAATTTCGAAAAGAGCAAAAGAATTATATTGTAAAAGATACAATTACAGGAGAAAAATATGAAATGCCGCCACTTTGGATTGATGCATTGGCAATGATGCGTGACGGTTTTTTATTGGGGGAAATTGAGGAGAAATTAAAAGAAGAGTATCCATCCGAAGAAGTGAATATGTTAGCATTCACGAGGCAACTGTTAGAACTAGAACTTGTTGAAATGGTAGATGGAGAAGAGATAGCTTGCACAAAGAAGAAAGAGATAGATTGTTTAGCTTGGGTGCGTCCTCGTGTAGAACAATTCTTTCTTAATTTAAATAGAAAATATAGAAGCAAAGACCAGTAGTGGCCTTTGCTTTTTTTATAGGCTATGTTTAAAAAATAACTGCAAATGCTCTTGCGAAAGCACCGTCACTATCTTTAATTTTTAAAGGTGCTGCTGAGAAGAAGAAACGTTTCGTGTGAATGGCATCTAAGTTTGTTAAGTTTTCGATTAAATAAATATTATTCCTAAGTAGTATGTGATGAATTGGTGATGTTTCTGTCGTTACCTCATCAGGAGAAATAAAATCTAAACCGACAGATTTTACTTTTAATTGTACTAGTTCCTCGGCTAATTCTTCAGAAAGATAAAAAGCTTCTTTCTCATACGCCTCCGTGTTCCATTTAGTAGATAGATTAGAATGGAAAATAACAATATCACCCTCTTTTATGTCAGTATTATGCAATACTGCCTTAGGTAATTTTCGCTCTTGAATATGTGTTACATCTATAAGAACAGCTTCGCCTACAAATTGATCCAGCGGTAATTGATCGATGGTCGTTGCGCCTGAAATAAAATGCGCAGGGGCATCACAATGCGTGCCAACGTGAACGACAGAATGAAAATCTGTAACTTGATATCCTGATTCTTCAACACTTGTAACAGCTTCTAGTTGTATTTTAGGTGTTCCAGGAAATTGAGACATATTATTTTCAAATGTTTGCGATAGATCAATTACTTTCATTTTACATACCTCCAATATATGTTTTTCAAATAATAAAAAGCTCATCCTTCAGTATCAAGAAAGATGAGCTTTACATGCTAGTTGAGTTTTATCTTCCAAAATGCAATGCATTTTGCAGGAATTAGCACCTATTCAGTTTGTATAAACTGAGGTTGCTGGGCTTCAAAGGGCCGGTCCCTCTGCCTCTCTTGATAAAGAAGTATTCAGTTTTTAAAATCGGAATTTTCCGATAGTTAAATTGTAATTCATTTCCTTTTTGTGTGCAATACAAAATAGGTATTCACCCAAATAAAGCCGCTCGCATATTGTAGCTTATGTAAATACAATGCTGCGAAGGAGTGAGTGCAGTGACAGGAAATGTATTGAATTATTATGCTGGTGGTAATACAGCTAGGGGATTTCACAATTTATACGAAGAGAATTTAAAAGGATTAGACAGATTATTTATCTTAAAGGGTGGCCCAGGAACGGGAAAATCTTCTTTAATAAAGGCAATAGGTCGTGAATGGGTTGGAAAAGGATATGATATTGAATTTTTACATTGTTCTTCTGACAATAAATCGGTTGATGGTGTAATTATCCCACAATTAAAAGCAGGAATTGTTGATGGGACATCACCGCATGTTATTGAGCCCAAAATGCCAGGAGTTGTTGAAGAGTATATAAATTTAGGAATTGCTTGGGACTCAGATAAACTAAGAAAGCAGAAGTTAGAAATTGAAAGATTTGTTTCAGAAGCAAGCAAAGCTTTTCAGTCTGCTTACGCACGTTTTAAAGAGGCATTGGTTATACATGATGAGTGGGAGAAGATATATATTGATAATATAGATTTTAATAAAGCAAATGAACTAACCAATCAGCTAATCCAGAAATTATTTGCAGATAAAAGCGGGAGACAATCGCTTGTAAAAAATCGTTTTTTAGGAGCTGCTACACCGAAAGGAGCAGTTGATTTTGTTCCTAATTTAACAGAAGGGTTACCACATCGTTATTTTATAAAAGGGCGCCCAGGCTCTGGAAAATCAACGATGCTCAAAAAGTTAGCTAAGGCAGCTGAAGAAAAAGGGTTTGAAGTTGAAGTATATCATTGCGGATTTGACCCGAATAGTCTTGATATGGTTATCGTAAGAGAATTAGGATTTGCAATTTTTGATAGCACCGCACCACATGAATATTTTCCAAGTCGCGAGGGTGATGAAATTATTGATATGTATGCCCTTATTGTTACGCCAGGGACGGATGAGAAGTATGCGAAGGAAATTCGTGATGTCTCCATTCAATATAAAGCAAAAATGAATGAGGCGATGTCTTTCTTAGCGAAAGCAAAATCGGTTCGTGATAAATTAGAACGAATTTATATTGCTGCTATGGATTTTTCAATAGTAGATGCATATAAAGAGGAGATTCAAAAAGAGTTTGAACGAATTGCTGCTACTGTAATTGAAAAGCAACAATAGACGTTTCATTAGGCTGTCAGTAATTTCTGACAGTTTTTTTAGTATGTAGTAAAATTAATAGTGTATTGTCGAATTTCCAAGGAAATAATCAAAAAATGGAGATGTTATGAAATGAGAGAGAAAATCGAGTTGGAGTTAGAAAGAATTGAAAAAGAGAATGATGTAAAAATTTTATTTGCGGTGGAATCAGGGAGTCGTGCTTGGGGGTTTCCATCGAAAGATAGCGATTATGATGTTAGGTTTGTTTATATACATCCGGTAGAATGGTATTTATCAATTCATGACAAACGAGATGTAATTGAATATCCAATTAGTGATGATTTAGATATAAGTGGTTGGGATATTAAAAAGGCGTTGCAACTATTCGCGAAGTCGAATCCTGCTTTACTTGAGTGGATTCGATCACCAATTTTTTATTCGAAAAACTCTAATTTTCCAGAACTACTTCAACAGATGAGTGAGAAGAATTTTGATCCAAAAGCAACGATATATCATTATTTACATATGGCGTCGAAAAATTATCGTGAATTTTTGCAAGGTGAGAATGTAAAGCTGAAAAAGTACTTTTATGTATTACGTCCCATTTTAGCTTGTAAGTGGCTAGAAGAGAAAACGACTTTACCTCCTGTAGAATTTGATCGATTAATTACAGAATTATCATTAGAACGTAGCGTATTAGATGAAATTGAAAAGTTGTTAATAAAGAAAAAAGCAGGTACTGAATTAGATGTTGGATTGAAAATTAAGGTGCTAAATCAATTTTTAGAAGAACAAATTCATTACTATGGGCAATATGTAAAAGGAATTGAAAAGGGATCAGGAATCGATATTGAGAGTTTAAATAGATTGTTTCGAGATATGTTGTTTGAAGCATATGAAAAAGAGCACAAGTAAGTGAAGTGACCCCTAAAAGTTAGACACGGTTATTTCATTAGGCAGCTTGATAAAAATGAGTTCGGTATTGTACCGGACTCATTTTTAATTTTGCCTTAATCCGTTTCGTATTATAATAATCTATATATTTTTCTAATTCTATTTTAAAATGCTCTACACTTTTAAATTCTTTTATGTAGAGGAACTCCCACTTTATAATCCTAAAGAAATTCTCTATTACTACGTTGTCGTAACAGTTGCCTTTTCGAGACATACTCTGTACTATACCCCTTGATCCAAGTGTACGGACGTATTGTCTCATTTGATAATGCCATCCTTGATCCGAATGCATTAGTAGCTGGTGATTTTCAGGTAAGCGTTCTAATGCTTTCTCTAACATCTCTGAAACAAGTGAATACGTCGGTCTAGAACCAATTGTATAGGTAATAATTTCACCATTATACAAGTCTAATACAGGTGATACATACAGTTTCTTTCCAAACAATTTAAACTCTGTGATGTCCGTTACCCATTTTTGATTCGGGGCATCTGTATAAAAATTACGCTCTAAAATATTAGGTGCAATTTTACCGACTTTCCCTTTATAGGATTTATATTTCCTCATACGCACAACACACTTTAATCCAAGCTCTTTCATAATGCGCTGAACCTTCTTGTGATTCACTTTCTGATCACGATTCGTTAACTCATCACGAATGCGACGGTAGCCATAACGACCTTCATTTTCCTCATAAATTGCTTTAATTTCAGCTTTCAAATCGGCATCTTGATCCGGACGATTCATTTTCTTTACTAAATCATAATACGTACTCCGTGGAATACCAGCTAGCTCCACGAGTGCCTTCACCGAATATTTATGCCTTAATTCATAGACTACTTGTGCCTTGTCTTGTTTCGTGATTTTTCCTTGTTTTGAACTAAGGCATTCAACTTTTTTAAGTACTCATTTTCCATTTCAAGCTGTTGAATACGTGCTTCAAGTGCTTCGACTGACCCTTCAGCTAAAGCTTGTTTTACTTGTTTATTTGAATCTTTTTTCATGGATGGACGCCCCTTTTTCTTAGATTGAAGGGCATCAATTCCTTGTGTTTCGAGCTGTTTTTTCCAAACAGAAATCGTTGAAGGGGCAGGAATGTTAAAGATAGCTGCCGTCTCAAATAAGGACATACCGTTTTCAATCATAAAGTTTAGTACGTCTAGTTTAAATTGTTGTGTGTAATTTGTACATCGTTTTAGAAAAGCTTCCATACCATTCTGTTTATATTGGTTTACCCAATTCAAAATAATTGTGTCACTTATACCAACCGATTTACCCATTTCTCGATAACTTTCATTTCCGTTCAAATAACGTAGAACGATTTGTATTTTTTCATCAGCTGTAAATTTAGCCATAGAAAAACTGCACCTCCAATTGTTAGACTGTGTCTAACAATTGGGGTGCAGTTCATAAGTTTGTGCTCTTTTTATTTTGTAGGAATGAAGAAAACAGATATAGCTGCGATAAGACCTGCAAAGGAGAATAAGTAAAAATTCCATGCTAAGTCATATTGCATTGTCATAATAATACCGACGAGAATTGGGCCAGCAATTGCACCAACTCGACCAAGCCCCAGTCCCCAGCCTAAGGAGGTAGCTCGGATATGTGATGGGAAGTATTGTGTTACATATGCATTTAATATTTGAGTAATACCGACTGATCCAATACCAGCAAGGCCAATTAAAAGATAAATGATTGTAACAGATGGTTTGATTGTTAATAGTCCGATACATATGGCTGCCATAAGATAAGAGATGCTAATAACAATTTTTGCTCCTATACGATCAGCAATTGCTCCAGCGAATAGTGCGCCGATAGCTGCGGTAATATTTAGCATAAGTAGAAATGACAGACTAGACCCAAGAGGATATCCTGCCTGGCGCATCATCTGTGGTAACCAAGTGTTTAAGCCATATATTAAAAACATTCCCATTATATAAGTGATCCAAAAAAGTAGCGTTGCTTTTATGTATTCTTTTGAGAATAAAGTAAAAAATCCATTTTTCTTTCGTATAGTAGATGGGTCTTGATGAGTTTTATCTTTTACATGAAATTCAATTTGAAAACGATTAAGAATTTGGTTCACTTCTTCTTGGCGATTACGTGATAATAAAAATTGAATGGACTCGGGTAAATAGCGAATAATGAAAGGAATGAGGAGTAGTGGAATCATTCCGATACCAAACATAATTCTCCATCCGAAATCTTCTAACATAAGCATGGACAAAATAGCACCTAACACGATACCTAAAGGATAGCCAGTAAACATAAGAGCATAAATAAAAGATTGCCTTTTTTTTGGTGAATATTCAACAGTAAGTGCTGAAGCTGTTGGGATAACACCGCCTAATCCGATTCCTCCTATAAATCGAGATAATCCAAATAACTCAGGAGAAGGAGCGATAGCCGCTAAACCCATTGTGATAGAAAAAAGTGCTAAACAGCATATAAGCGTCCATTTACGCCCAATTAGATCTGTAATCGTTCCAACTAGAATAGCCCCAATAAACATCCCAAATAAAGCATAGCTTGCAATTGTACCAGCATGCGCTGGTGATAGCGCCCAGCTTTTGTCTTCTAGGAGCTTTGGTAGAACGGCACCGTAAATACCTAAATCATATCCATCAGCTAAAATGGCTAGCCAACAAATAAAAACAACAAGTTTTGTAATAGAGCTTGGAAAGATAGTTTCTGTAGATTCTAGATGAGGTGGAGCTGAAGGTTGCATAATATTCACCCCTTTTAATTTGTAGATGAATATATTATTTTATTTAATGTTAATATTTTCCTCCTTGTGTCGAATTTTATCTGAAAAGGGTTTATAACAAATAAAGAAGTTCAACAGTAATTTTGTTGAACTTCTTTATTTGTTTACTCATTATCAACTCGTTTTAACGGTTGATCTGCTGGGCCTTCAAGAACGTCTCCCTCAATTGAAAAACGAGAACCATGGCAAGGGCAATCCCAAGTACAATCACCATTATTCCATTCAACTTCACAGCCGAGATGTGTACAAGTTGTATCGACGATATGTAATTTTCCTTCTTTGTCCTTATAAGCACCTGCTCGTTTACCGTTAACATGTACGACAGATCCTTCACCAACTTCGAGATCTTCTGGCTTACGTAATGCGGTTTCAATCTTTCCTGCAATTAAATGTTTCGCAACATCAATGTTTTGGGAGAGGAACGTTTTTATATCTGGATTTGCATGGAAGCGTGATGGTGCATACAGTTCTTTATAGGGACTGTGAACTTTTAGGATGGAGTCCTTCAGTAGGTGAGCGGCAGCAGTTCCAGTTGTCATCCCCCATTTGCGATATCCAGTTGCAACAAATATATTTGGATTTCTTTCGTTAATATGTCCGATATAAGGAAGCTTATCTAGAGTAATTAAATCTTGTGCTGACCATCTATAAGGAACTTCATCTATTCCAAAAGTGGCTTCAGCAAAAGAATAGAGTGCTTCATAATGAAGCATCGTATTTATTCCCTGACCTGTTTTATGACTCTCTCCGCCAATCAAAATTAATTTTTCTCCATTGTTTGTTATATAGCGTAAGGAGCGCTTTGGATCATCAATACTTAAATACATGCCACCTGGATACTCCGTTTTTGCTTTTATTGCAAGAGCGTAGGAGCGTTCTGCGTACATTCGCGTAAAGAAAAAGCTATTCGCATCATAAAAAGGAAAATGTGAACAAGAGACGACATATTCACAAGTGATATGATGGCCCTCTTTTGTAATTATTTGTGAATAATCGCCCTTTTCCACATCCATAGCTGTTGTTTGTTCGTAGACCTTTCCGCCCATCTCCACAAACTTTTCTAAAAGTGTTTTTAAATAAAGAAGGGGATGGAATTGTGCTTGATTTTTCATTACAAGCGCAGATTGTACTGGAATAGGAATCGATAGAGATTGAACATAGTCACAAGGTATATTTAATTTTTGATAAGCTTCATATTCTTTCGATAAATTTCTTAATCCGTTATCAGTAGTTGTATATAAATATGAATCTTCATTTGAGAAATTACAGTCGATTTTATATGTTTGAACAGTTTTATTTATGAATTGTAGAGCCTGATTATTTGATTCATAGTAAAGCCGGGCCTTTTCTACACCGAAATGATTTATTAATTCATCATAAATAAGATCATGTTGTGCTGTTACTTTCGCTGTTGTATGCCCAGTCGTTCCATTTAAAATACGACCAGAATCAATTAAAACAACATCGATGCCTTCTTTTGCAAGTAAATAGGCAGTAGTAATACCTGTAATACCAGCACCGATAATAGCAACTTTCGTCTTTATATTTTCGGATAAACGAGGGAAAGTAGGAAACTGAGTAGATTCAATCCAATAAGATAGCGGCAGTTGTGGAAATGTATCACTTGTCATTGCGGAAACCTCCTGATTTTAGAACAATTTTCCTTTTAATATTTCCATATTATATGAAATTCATGTGTGTTGTTTTAGAAGTAGTCTATTTTTATTAAAAGAGGTTATAAATTATTTTAATATAATTAATTAGGTGGGGCATTATGATGTAGTAGGATTTATATAAAACTAAATTCAAGTGATTCTGTTTGTTGATTACATAGGGAGTTATTGAATGAGATAGAGTCTATGGCGTTTAAGAAAATGTCTATATATAGTGGGTAAATCCTTATGAAATCTATACATTTTCTTTAGTGAAATAAAGTATGATTATAAAAATATAACCACCTTTTATTACTAGGTCATAAAAGGTGTTGACAATATAGAAATTCTATTGTTATGATTCATCATGTGGAAAGGTTGATAGAGAGTAAAAAGAGAAATGTTTTTCATTGATAATAAAAGCGAAAAATAAGTGACGATAGAGTGAGTATATTTTCCTTATAATAGATGCTTTTTGGATCATCTAGTAAAATCAATCTGGAAGCAAGAATTGATATATGTAAGTTGCGCAAGGCGCGGCATAAGAAAGGAGCAAAAGGATGAAGGAGCTTCATACGTTTGGGTGGTATGCAGCACGTGTATCACCACATTTGCCGAAAAAAGCATTTAAACCAGTGCCTACTCGTTTATTTGGTGGACTGGCTTATTTGCTTGTGGCATTGGCGGGATTAATATCGATTGGTGTATTTGAATTGAATGTGTGGGCGAATCTAGGAATTGCGATTGTTCTTGGATTATGTTTTGCTTCACTAGGATTTTTAGGGCATGAAATTTTACATGGAACTGTTGTAAGAAAGGCATGGCTTCGTGACTTCTTAGGCGCGATTGCATTTATGCCATTATCAACAGGGCCAAAGCTTTGGAGAAAGTGGCATAATGCAACGCATCATGTTCATACACAGCATGAAGAGAATGATCCAGATGCATGGCCGACACTTGAGAAACTTAAGAAGAGTAAGTTTTTGAGTTGGGTATATCGTATGCCTTTACATGTACGTTCATTCTTTAGTTTTCTGTCACTAACAATTCAATTTACATTGCATTCGACTCGAATGTTCTTTCATTTTATAAAAGAGTTCAAGTCATCCAATCAAAAATCTGTATGGCTTCAACTTCTTTTGCCTTGGACAGTTTGGATTAGTTTATTGTTTATTATGGGACCTGGAAAATGGTTATTTGCATATGTCATTCCGTTGTTAATTGCTAACTTTATTGTAATGGCATATATCGCAACAAATCACCGCTTAAATCCAATTGTTCCAGTAAATGATCCGTTAGCAAACTGTTTGTCAGTAACAGTGCCGCGCTGGGTAGACGTTTTACATTTCAATTTCTCATATCATACAGAACACCATCTGTTTCCTGCTATGAGTTCTAAATACTATCCGTTAGTAAAAGAGAAGATTAAAGAAATGTGGCCGGAACGCTATCATGAGATGCCGATGACAAAAGCTTTGGCAGCGCTATGGAATACACCACGTGTGTATTATCAAGGAAGTGAATTAGTGGATCCGCATAGAGAGCATTTCTATGGTTCTTTAGGAAATGGACTAGATCCTCATAATATTTCATATCGTGAGGAACATATAGAGGAAGAAAAGAGTATTAAAAAAGTAAATCAGTAAAAATTAATATATTTTTGCAATGAAAAAGCAAGCCATCTCAGGCTTGCTTTTTCTTATAAAGAAACTTCCTTTTTGTTCTTTTTATGGAATTGGACGGAGTTAGTTTCTTTTCGTTGTAGTCGTTTTTCTAAGAGATTAACAAAATAAGTAAATAGAAGAACAAGTACGAGATAGTATACACCAACGATTATGTAAGTATCTAATTGTTGGAAGTTACCTGCTGCAATTGATAAACCTGAACCCCATAATTCGGACATTCCTACATAAGCAACAAGTGAAGAATCTTTTAATCCGATAATAAATTGGTTTCCTAGAGGAGGAAGAGACAGACGAAATGCTTGTGGTAATATAATTCGTCGCATAGCTAAAGGATAAGGCATGCCTAAAGAGCGAGCTGCTTCTAATTGTCCCCGGTCAACGGATTGAATAGATCCACGGAAAATTTCCGTAATATATGCTCCGTTATGAATTGCTAAAGCGATTGCACCTGCCCAAAAAGGGGTGAAAACAACAACGGATGTAATTCCAAAATAGAGAATGGCAATTTGAACAATTAAAGGTGTACCACGAATAATAGCAATATAGACATTAGCGATACTATTTAAAACTTTATTGTTAGAGATTCGAAAGAAAGCGAATAATAATCCAATTAATGAACCGAGTACTAGGGAAGTTAATGTTAATTGTAATGTGACAATAGTAGCCTTTAAGAGTGTGGGATAGGAAGCGATAAAAATTTCAAACATGCGTTTCACCTCATATTGTATAGATTTTAGTAGAGAATGAAATGCCCCACATAAAATGAATATTTAATCAGTGGGGCATTGTTTATGAATCTTTTGAATGGCTAACTTACTTCGTTTTTTCCTCTTCACCGAGAATATTACGCCCGAACCATTTTTTACTGATCTTTTCATACGTACCATCTTTAATGATTTCATCTAACGCTTTATTTACTTTCTCAACCATTTCTTTATCATCTTTGCGAATAGCAATTCCCATTTCATCAAGATTTAATGGTTTTCCGGCTTCTTTTATCTTCGATTTTCCTTCTTTTATCATACGTAGACCAACCATTTGATCCGTAATTACTGCGTCAACACGCCCAGGCTCTAAGTCCATAAGAGCAGTAATATCGCTGTCATATTCTGTGATTTGATCTGTATATTTTGCAACAAGATTTTTAAAGGTGCTAGCTTTTACAACACCAATTTTCTTACCTTTTAAATCTTCTGGAGAAGAGATAGCGGTATTCTTTTTAGCCACAAAAATTTGGGCCCCAGAGCGATAGTACGGATTTGAGAAACTAACAGCTTTTAAGCGCTCCTCTGTAATTGCCATACTACCCAGTATTACATCATATTTCTTCGCTTGAAGACCTTGAATCAGCGTTTCCCATGGGTTTGTAACGGGCGTAGCCTTCATGTTCATCTTTTTAGCAAGAGCTTCACCGATTTCTACATCAAAGCCGACAAGTTTGCCGTCATTTTCTTTATAGTTAAAAGGTTTGTATAATCCACTCATCGCATAGCGAAATTCTTTTTCACTATTTGATGAAGTAGTAGAGCTTTCTTTGCTACAAGCTCCTAGTATGAAGGATGTACATAGTGTAATGCTCGCAACAATGGTTAATAGTTTTCTTTTCATAAAACCCCTCCTATATATTGATCATACGGATGGTTTTTTAGTATGTTATTGAAATATTTTATTTGGATGATTAGTTGTGCACCGTATGAATGTATTCCTTTTCGTTTGAAACAAAAGTTACATTATAAAACGTTGCGTAAAAATTGTTTTGCCCGTTCATGTGATGGAGCTGAAAAGAATTGTACTGGCGGAGCATCTTCTACAATCTTTCCATCGTCCATAAAGATGACGCGATCAGCTACATCTTTTGCGAAATTCATTTCATGAGTAACAATAACCATGGTCATCCCTTCTTCAGCAAGTTCTTTCATAACTTGCAATACTTCTCCAACAAGTTCAGGGTCTAAAGCTGAGGTAGGCTCATCAAATAGCATAATCTTAGGGCTCATTGCAAGAGCTCGTGCAATGGCAATGCGCTGTTTTTGACCACCTGAAAGAAGATGAGGAGTTACATCCGCTTTATCTTGAAGGCCGACTTTTTGGAGAAGTTGATTTCCAATATCCTGTGCATTTGCTTTCTCTAATTTTTTTACGTGAATAGGTGCTTCTATGATGTTTTCTAGTGAGGTCATATGAGGAAAGAGGTTAAAGTGCTGAAAAACCATACCGACATTTTCACGGACTTTATTTAAATTTGAATGCTTTGGATCAATTCGCTCACCTTGTAAGTGAATTTCGCCTTCATCGTACATTTCTAAAAAGTTAAGACAGCGAAGTAATGTACTTTTACCAGAACCACTGGCACCAATTAAAACAACAACTTCTTTTTCTTTTACTTCTAAATCAATTCCTTTTAACACATCAAGTGAACCGAATGATTTTACTAGATTTCGAACTTGAATCATACAAAACCCCCAGTTAAAAATATATTTTACAAATGTTGCCCTGTATTTCTGTTATTAGTCATAAATTGTCAGAATCCTTTATTTTTTTCGTGCAATTTGATATTCAAAGAAATAATGATTTTTAAAATCTCTATATCCTTCTATAATGAAAATATGGATAATAATATATAGGTAGTATTTATATTGCTTATAAAAAGGGGGAAAGGGAAGATGGAAAAAGAAAGAAAAACATTTTCTTTTGGATTACGTACACAACTTATGCTATTCACTACAGTTTTAGCTTTCATTACATATTCAACAAGTATATTTTTTATTTACGTGATATACGATTATTTTCAAAGTTATGTAAGTCAAACTGTATATAATATTATCGTTATGTTATTAGGGGTAGTATGGTCTGGAATTTTAGCATATGGAGCAGCCGTATTTTTAATTAAACCGCTTCGCAAGTTAGAGGAAGCGGCAAGAAAAGCAGCTGAGGGTGATATTCGTGAAGATGTTCCATTACCGAAGACAGATGATGAAATTAAATCTTTAAGTGTTGCATTTAATATGATGTTAGGAAACTTAAGGGGCATGGTAAAAAATATTGATACAACATTTTCGTATACAAATAATCAAGTACAGCAGATTAGAAAACAAACAGGCGAAGCAACGAGACAAGCGCAAGGTGTATCTGAGACACTTGCAGAAATTTCTTCAGGCGCTGAGCAATCAGCGGCATCAATTCAAGCAATTGTTTCTGCTGTTGATACAACGACTTCTATTGCAAGTGAAGTAGAAGAAAAAGCGAAGCAGTCTGATACATTGTCTTCAGAAATGGTTGAAGCTTTAGGGCATAGTACTCGTGTCTTTACGTCTTTAATTCAAGGTATTCAAATATTGGCAAAAGAAAATGAAGATTCAATGCAAAATGTACAGAAGTTAGAAGAACGAATGAAACAAGTAGAACATATTGTGTCTGTTGTGAGTGCGATTGCTAGCCAAACGAATTTATTAGCACTAAATGCTTCTATTGAGGCAGCTCGCGCAGGAGAGCATGGAAGAGGCTTTGCGGTTGTTGCGGAAGAAGTACGTAAACTTGCTGATGAAAGTGATCATTCTGCAAGAAACATATCGCAGTTATTACGGAATATGCAAGATGAAGTACAACAAGTTGCAATGAAAATGACAGAACAAGTGAAAATAGCTAAAGAAGAGGCGAAACGTGGGGAAGCTACGGAATTAATTTTAAAAGAAATGTCATCAAGTGTTATGGAAGTAGCCGATGCAACTCAGCAAATTAGTAGTTATATGAATGAACAAGTGAGCCACATTCATCAAACAGGAGCACAAACAAAAGCTGTAGCAGCAATTGCTGAAGAAACGTCAGCTGGTTCGCAAGAAGTGGCGCGTGTGACGCTACAACAGTCTAAAAATATGATAGTAATCGATCAATTATTAAAGGATTTAGAGAAGCAAGCAACTGATTTGAAACAAACAATTGAACGATTTTCAATGTAAAAGGAAGAACAGAATGCTGTTCTTCTCTTTTTTATTTAGCTTGATTTAATATTTACAGTTAAACTATGAACGTTTCCGCAACATTCTTTTCTGTCCCTTTCGGATGAAAATTATAGCGAGCTATAATATTAAAAGGGGTGTCTTTTATGAAAAAAGAAAAAAGACAACGGTTAATTAAACAATTTGTAAAGGAGTATGAAATAGATAAGCAAGAAAGATTAGTAGAATTGTTAGCAAAAAAAGATGTATTAGTAACACAAGCTACGGTTTCTCGCGATATTCGTGAGTTAAACTTAACGAAGGTACCTTCTCAAGAAGGATTAATGATATATAAAGTTTTCTCAGAAGAGCATGTACAAACTGATATAAAGTTAAAGAAAAAATTACGAGAAGTTGTTGTAAAAATTGATTGTGTAGATCAATTAATGGTTATTAAAACATTACCTGGTAATGCACATGTTATTGGTGTTTTATTTGATGAGTTAGATTGGAAAGAAAAAATAGGATGTATATGTGGAAATGATACATGCCTTATAATTTCACAGTCGAAATCAGATAGGGAGATTATAGAAGAAAGATTAAATTTAATTATTTAGATGCAAAAATCCTGTTTTTAATAAAATTAAAAACAGGATTTTTGTTTAAATACGGAAGTTAAATATTCAACATATATGCGTAATATATGTATTTTTTATTGAGAAAGCGAGATAGTTTGTTATAAAAATACATATTCGTATGATTTTAAAAAAATAACTTGTTTAATATTTCACAATGATAATGTGGATACTTTCACAAAGATGAAAGTGCAGAGCATTTATTATGTACTTGTAAGACATCAAACATATTTAAAAGGAGGTACAACAAATGAAACATCCGATACATGTTACTTCAGAAATTGGGGAATTACAAACGGTTTTATTAAAACGACCGGGTAAAGAAGTGGAAAACTTGACGCCAGATTATTTGCAGCAATTATTATTTGACGATATTCCATACTTACCAATTATTCAAAAAGAGCATGATTATTTTGCACAAACGTTACGCAATCGGGGTGTTGAAGTTCTTTATTTAGAAAAACTAGCCGCTGAGGCGTTAGTAGATAAAAAACTTCGAGAAGAATTTGTTGATCGTATTTTAAAAGAAGGACAGGCCGACGTAAATGTTGCACATCAAACTTTAAAAGAATATTTACTTTCCTTTTCAAATGAAGAATTAATTCAAAAAATTATGGGCGGTGTACGGAAAAACGAAATTGAAACAAGTAAGAAGACACATTTATATGAATTAATGGAAGATCACTATCCGTTTTACTTAGATCCAATGCCTAATTTATATTTTACTCGTGATCCAGCAGCTAGCGTGGGCGATGGCTTAACGATAAATAAGATGAGAGAACCAGCGCGTAGACGTGAATCATTATTCATGGAGTACATCATTAAATATCATCCAAGATTTGCAAAACATAATGTACCAATCTGGTTAGATCGTGATTATAAATTTCCAATTGAAGGTGGCGACGAGCTAATTTTAAATGAAGAAACAATTGCGATTGGAGTATCTGCTCGTACTTCAGCTAAAGCAATTGAACGTTTAGCTAAAAATCTCTTTAGCCGACAAAATAAAATTAAGAAAGTGTTAGCAATAGAAATTCCAAAATGTCGAGCATTTATGCATTTAGATACAGTATTTACAATGGTTGATTATGACAAGTTTACAATTCACCCAGCCATTCAAGGGCCAAAAGGGAATATGAATATTTATATTTTAGAAAAAGGATCAGATGAGGAAACTCTTAAAATTACACATCGTACTTCTTTAATGGAAGCATTAAAAGAGGTATTAGGCTTAAGTGAATTAGTTCTTATTCCATGTGGAGGAGGAGATGTAATTGCTTCTGCTCGTGAACAATGGAATGATGGCTCGAACACATTAGCAATTGCGCCAGGTGTAGTTGTTACATATGATCGCAACTATGTATCTAATACGTTATTACGTGAACACGGTATAGAAGTGATTGAGGTGCTAAGTTCGGAATTATCTCGTGGTCGTGGGGGTCCACGTTGCATGAGTATGCCAATTGTTCGTAAAGATATTTAGTATAAATAACGGAGAAAGTAGGGATGAATTATGTTAATGACTAGACCAAATTTAAAAGGAAGAAGCTTTCTAGCAGAAAAAGATTTTACACAAGAAGAATTTTTATATTTTCTAGATTTGGCAGCAGAATTAAAAGAGAAAAAGAAAAATGGTATCCCGCATCATTATTTAGAAGGTAAAAATGTAGCGCTCTTATTTGAAAAAACTTCTACTCGTACGCGTTGTGCATTTACAGTAGCATGTACAGATTTAGGGGCAAATCCTGAATATTTAGGGAAAGGTGATATTCAACTTGGGAAAAAAGAATCTGTAGAGGATACAGCAAAAGTGTTAGGGCGTATGTTTGACGGAATTGAGTTTCGTGGATTTAATCATGAAACTGTAGAATCTTTAGCACAAAATTCTGGTGTGCCAGTTTGGAATGGATTAACAGATATGTGGCATCCAACACAAACACTAGCAGATTTATTAACAATTAGAGAACATATAGGGAAATTGAAAAATGTGAAGCTCGTTTACGTTGGCGATGGGCGAAATAATGTTGCTAATAGCTTACTAGTTGGTGGAGCAATCGTTGGAATGGATGTACGTATTTGTACACCGGAATCTTTATGGCCTGCACAAGAAGTAATTGATTTAGCAAAAAAATATAATGAACAAGTAATGATAACAAGTAATGTGGAAGAAGCTGTTGCGAATGCAGATGTAATTTATACAGATGTATGGGTGTCTATGGGGGAAGAAGAAAAATTTGCTGAACGTGTCGAGTTATTGAAACCTTATCAAGTAAATATGAAAATGATTAAAGCAACAGGGAATGAAAACGTGATTTTCTTACATTGTTTACCTGCATTTCATGATGTTGAAACGATGTATGGCGAAGAAGTTTATGAGAAATATGGGTTGAAAGAAATGGAGGTAACTGACGAAGTATTCCGCAGTAAACATTCAAAAGTATTTGATCAAGCTGAAAATAGAATGCATACAATTAAAGCGGTTATGGCAGCTACTTTAGGAAACATGGAGTAAAGAAGAAAGGGAGTCTTCCTTTCTTCTTTCTCCTCCTTTAGACACGATCATTCACTATTGCTTTTGTATTGTTATTGCAATTAAAGAGAGGTGAGTGGAATGGGTGAAGATAAGAAATTAGGGTTGTTTACACTAACGGCTCTTGTAGTTGGGTCTATGATTGGCGGTGGAGCCTTTAATTTAGCGAGTGATATGGCAAAAGGTGCTGGTGCTGGAGCCATTATTATTGGCTGGGTTATAACAGGAATTGGGATGATCGCACTCGGATTATCTTTTCAAAATCTAACTGTAAAACGGCCAGATTTAGATGGTGGTATTTTTAGCTATGCAAAAGCAGGGTTTGGTAATTTTATGGGGTTTAATAGTGCGTGGGGATACTGGCTATCTGCTTGGCTTGGGAATGTAGCTTACGGTACATTATTGTTTTCTTCATTAGGATATTTCTTCCCGATCTTTGAAGGCGGTCAAAATGTAGAATCCATTATTGGTGCAAGCGTATTATTATGGTGTGTTCACATGTTAATTTTACGTGGAGTTCAATCAGCAGCCCTTGTGAATTTAGTAACTACAATCGCAAAATTAGTACCTGTATTTATATTTATTGTCATAGGAATCTTTGCGTTTCATATTGATACGTTCTTAGATGGATTTTGGGGGCAAACTGGTTCTTTTTCATGGGGAGCAGTTGGCAGCCAAGTTAAAAGTACAATGCTTGTAACTTTATGGGTATTTATTGGGGTAGAAGGGGCTGTTGTTTTATCCAGTCGAGCAAAAAATAGAAGTGATGTAGGGAAAGCAACCGTTATTGGCTTAATTGGTACACTCATCATTTACATTTTAATCACATTATTGTCTCTTGGACTTATGCAGCAAGCAGACATTGCAGGTTTGAAAAATCCGGCTATGGCTTATTTGTTTGAAAGTGTTGTTGGAAAATGGGGTGCTATCTTTATTAATTTAGGTTTAGTCATCTCTGTATTAGGTGCTTGGTTAGGTTGGACTTTGCTCGCTTCTGAAATTCCATATTTAGCGGCTAAAGATGGAGTATTTCCAAAATGGTTCGCAAAAGAAAATAAAAATAAGGCTCCAGTAAATTCATTATGGATAACAAATGGTTTAATACAAATATTCTTGTTAACATTCGTCGTTTCTGATCAGGCGTATAACTTTGCATTCTCTTTAGCATCTTCAGCTATTTTAATCCCATATGCTTTTTCAGCATTTTATCAACTGAAGCATAGCTTAAAGTCTGAAGAAGCAGATCGAAATAAAAATATAATAATTGGCTTGATCGCAAGTATTTATGGAGTGTGGTTAGTTTATGCAGCCGGTTTAGAGTATTTATTATTAACAATGACTTTATATGCGCCAGGTATTTTTATTTTTTACAATGTTCAAAAGCAAAAGAGTTCGAAGCAAATATTTACTCGAGTGGAATTAGCATCATCCGTAGCAATTGGTGCTTTAGCATTCTTTGCGATTTATGGATTAATTACAGGCAGTATTACTTTATAAAGCGCTGTGAAAGCGAAATCAACTGGAGGGCTGGAATATGGCACGAAGAAAAATTGTAGTTGCACTAGGGGGAAATGCGATACAGTCTGGAGAAGCTACTGCGGGAGCGCAGCAAGAAGCGTTGGAAAAAACGGCAGAACAACTTGTGAAAATAATGGAAAATGATGTGGATATAGTAATTGCGCATGGAAATGGCCCACAAGTGGGGAATATTTTATTACAGCAAAAAGCTGCAGAAACGGAAAAGACACCTGCAATGCCATTAGATACTTGTGGGGCAATGAGCCAAGGGATGATTGGATATTGGATGGAAAATGCAATTGAAAAGGCATTGAAAAAACGGAATATAAACAAAGATGTAGCAACGGTTATAACACGTGTTGTTGTGGATAAAAAAGATGAGGCATTTAAAAATCCAACTAAACCAATTGGTCCTTTTTATACAGAAGAAGAGGCCAGAAAATTAATGGATGAAACAAAAGCAGTGTTTAAAGAAGATGCTGGTAGAGGATGGAGACGTGTTGTTCCATCACCGAAGCCTGTAAGTATTCATGAACATAAAGTGATTAATTCTTTGGTCGAAGATGGAAACATAGTGATAGCTGTGGGCGGAGGTGGAATTCCAGTAATTGATTCTGAAGAAGGGTTAAAAGGAACTGAAGCGGTTATCGATAAAGATTTCGCTGCGCAGAAATTAGCAGAATTAGTAGATGCTGATACGCTCGTTATTTTAACTGCAGTTGATTATGTGTATGTAAATTATAATCAACCGAATCAAAAAAAATTAGAGCATGTCACAGTGAATCAATTAGAAGAATATATTGAAGAACAACAATTTGCTGCGGGAAGCATGCTTCCAAAAATCGAAGCTGCTATTAATTTTGTTAATACAAATCCAAAAAGAAAAACGATTATTACGTCTTTAGAAAAAGTATATGAAGCACTAGAAGAAAAAGCCGGTACTATTATTTCAAAACAGAATGTATGCATGTATGTTTAAATTATTATGTACGCTACTTAGTAGTAAAAAAGAATGGAGTTAGTAACTTCATTCTTTTTATTTATTAATATTTTTTGTACTCATTGTTCATAAAGTTTTCATGATGAAATCTGAATATGTAAGTTAATTATGATAAAATTCAAATTGAATACGCTTTCTTGATTTTTTCGCTCCAACATACAGCAAGAGAGAGGGAATTTTATGAATAGACGGAACGTAGTGAAAGACTTAAAGCAGTTCGAATTATTTGCTCATTTAACAGAAAAAAAATTGAAAGGCTTAACAGAGTTTGTTTATTGGCGAACTTATAAAAAAGGTCAATTTTTATTTTTAGAAGGGGATTCAAGAGAAAGAATTTACTTCATGTTAGATGGTTTTGTAAAGTTAGAGCGGGTTAATCAAAATGGGAACTTATTATACGATGACTATGTAAAGCGATATTCTATTTTTCCTTATGGTGGTATGTTTACAGACAGAGGATATAACTATACAGCAGAAGCAATGACGGATGTGGAGGTATATTATATTCCAACGGTAATCTTTGAAGATATGGTAAAGTCCAGCAGAACGCAATTGATGTACGTTGTTCAGCAATTATCATCTATATTAAAATTGAACGAAAATCGAGTGCAAAATATTACAATTCCTAATGCACAAGATCGTGTTATCCAAACGTTAAATTATTTAATGCAGGATTTAGGAGAACAGAGTGGAGAAAAGATTGTAATTTCATGTCCACTTACAACAATTGAAATATCCAAAATATCTGGAACATCTCGAGAGACAGTTAGCAGCGTATTAAAACAATTAAAAAATGATAGCATTGTTACAATTTTAGATAAAAAAATTACAATACACAATCCAACATATTTTGAAGAAATCTCTATGTGAAAATTGTATATTGATTTTTTAATTCATAATGTATATTAATAAGGTTCTTTATATATTTATAAGGAACTTTTTTACGTTATCCTCTATAAAAAGATTGTATAGTATGGTAATAATAGCTAAAATCGATAATAAAAAACAAAGTGAAGGGGAGAAAGAATGATTCGTATTGAGTATGATCGATTAGTAGCTATTTGTTACAGTATAGGGGTTTTGTTATTATTAAAAATTCCAAATGATAATGAATTAATTGGGGAAAAACTATTCAATGTCTATAAGGTTCCGATACATACGTATGTTTATATGGATTATAAAGTCTCAAATATATTGATTGTTTCTTTCATACTACATGTAATTACATTTATATTATTTTTAAAATGGCTAGGAAAAAAGGAGTCTAGTACATTTAGAAAAACGAATAAGATAAAAGTAGTAGGCATTAGTATTTTGATTGTAATGATGCCGTTTATTTTAAATACAATCCTCCAGACATTGAATAAAACATGGTACTACGCAGGAAAAACAGGGGTAGAAGCAATAGAATATAAAAAAGAAGATAGCCAGTGTAGAATGGAGAAAAATGGAGAGAATATCCAACCGAAGTGCATTGTTACTTTAAAAAATTATCGTAATCATTCACAAGCATTAAAAGTTGTTTTATATGATAATGCAAACGAGAATTCAAAAAGCTATCCAGTACCGAAACCAGTCTATTTACAAAAACATGAGACAAAGCAATTCGAATTTCAAGTTCCTGTTTCTTATAAAAGAGGTATTGAAAAAGATAAAGTACCAAATATTAAATTACATTCATTGCATGAAAATGATACGAAATACAATTAATCTGTAAGTAAAAGTTTATGAGTAGGAGCAAGAATTTGAAACGATATAGAAAATCAACTTGAATCATCCAACATACTGCGAGGTAACGGTATATTGGATGATTTTTTTATGTTATCCCCTTTTTTCATGTATGAAAAGGAGGAATACTTTGTTGGAAATGAAAAACATCACAAGGATCATACATGGTTTTTACTTTACGTAATCTGTGAAAGTTAGAGCCATAATAACTAGTTTGCCAATTTTTAATGTCGATATCGGGCCAGTTCACATAGTCACCTAGTGTATAAGGATCTAAGCTTTCTCGTAAACCTTTAACCCAGCGTATATTTCGATTTTCTTCATCATCGCATTTCCAAGAGGTAATGTATTCTTGAGCAATAATTGCTTTACGATGAAAATAAGCCGTTTCATTCGGCGAAATATTTTCAATAGCACCTATGAGCGATTGATGCCAAATACTAGCATCTTTATTTGGTGCATGAGAAAGAAAGTATTGCATGATTTGAATGCCTTTAAGGGGAATAGGTTTATAGACATAGGAACCAGAGCGCTTGAAATTTTCAGGGATGTTATCGCCATTAAAAAATTCAACAGCCTTTATATAAGGAACTTCTTCTATAAAGAGAGAGGGGCTACCAGTTTCAAGAAGAGGTGGAGAATGAGATTTACCTTTGTGAGAAATAAATAAAGCATAAGAATAAAGAATCTACATAGAGTTCAATGAAAACAGTTGCAAACTGTTCATATTTTGTTATGATAGTGTTACGAAAACGTTTGCATAAAATTCCGATGGGATGCAAAAGGAGAGAATGACTATGAATAAGACATGGTGGAAAGAAGCGGTTGCTTATCAAATTTATCCACGAAGCTTTATGGATTCAAATGGTGATGGTATTGGAGATTTACAAGGTATTATTGCAAAACTGGATTATTTAAAAGATTTAGGTATAGATGTAATTTGGATTTGTCCAATGTATAAGTCACCTAATGATGATAATGGTTATGATATTAGTGATTATCAAGATATTATGGATGAGTTTGGTACAATGGCAGACTTTGATGCTTTACTAGATGAAGTTCATAAGCGTGATATGAAGCTTATTATTGATTTAGTTATTAATCATACGAGTGATGAACATCCATGGTTTATTGAATCACGTTCATCTAAAGATAATCCGAAGCGTGATTGGTATATTTGGCATGATGGTAAAGATGGTGCGGAGCCAAACAACTGGGAAAGTATTTTTAATGGTTCGGCATGGGAATATGATGAAGAAACAGAACAATATTATTTACATCTATTCTCACGTAAACAACCAGATTTGAACTGGGAGAATAAAGAAGTTCGCGAAGTACTATATGATACGGTTAATTGGTGGCTTGATAAAGGTATTGATGGTTTCCGCGTTGATGCGATCAGTCATATTAAAAAAGAAGAAGGCCTTAAGGATATGCCAAATCCAAAAGAGTTAAAATATGTGCCATCTTTTGATAAACATATGAATGTGAAAGGTATTCAACCTTTATTAGAAGAGCTAAAAGAAAATACATTCTCTAAGTACGATATTATGACTGTTGGTGAAGCAAATGGCGTTAAGATTGAAGATGCTGAGCTTTGGGTTGGAGAAGAGCAAGGTAAGTTCAATATGGTATTCCAGTTTGAACATTTAAGTTTATGGGATGCAGAGAAGAAGAAAGACCTTGATGTTGTAGGATTGAAAAAAGTATTAACGAAATGGCAAAAAGGATTAGAGAATAAAGGATGGAACGCTTTATATATTGAAAATCACGATAAACCACGTATCGTTTCAACATGGGGAGATGATAAACAATATTGGCGTGAAAGTGCAACAGCTCTAGGAGCGATGTATTTCTTTATGCACGGTACACCGTTTATTTATCAAGGACAAGAAATTGGTATGACAAATGTTCAGTTACCAAATATTGAAGATTACGATGATGTTGCAATTAAAAATTTATATCGCGAGAAAATCGCAGAGGGCGTACCACATCAAGATATGATGGAGATTATATGGGCTTCTTGCCGCGATAATTCACGTACACCTATGCAGTGGAATGATGAGATGAATGCTGGTTTCACAACAAGTACACCTTGGTTTAGCATGAATCCAAATTACAAAGAAATTAATGTTGAAAAGCAAAAAAATGAAGAAAAGTCTATTTTCAATTTCTATAAGAAAATGATTGCCCTGAAAAAAGAGCACGATGTACTGAACTATGGTACGTACGATTTACTTTTAGAAGACGATCCACAAATTTATGCATATACACGTACGTTACAGGATGAAAAAGTCATTGTAATTAGTAATATCTCAAAAGAGGAAGCAGTGTATAATGAGGATTTATTTGCACTAGAACGCAAACGTTTGCTTTTAAATAACTATGAAGTTGCGGAACATGAAGAAGTAACAACAATTGCTTTAAAACCTTATGAAACAAGGGTTTATCGCATTTCATAATAAAAAAGGATGCTCTTTGAGCATCTTTTTTTATGAAAAAAAATAAATTTCTATTGCAAAGTGAAAACGCTTTTATTAAAATAGATTTATGAAAACGGTTGCGTAAAGATAAAAATAAAGTAACATAAGGAATCGTTTTCATAAAGGGAACAGAAATTATAATTTAAATCATCATGTTGTTATAAATAAAGGGGAGGAAGAACAGATGAAAATTACGTCTTTTGATTTTTGGCAAAAGTTCGGGAAAGCGTTATTAGTTGTTGTAGCCGTAATGCCAGCAGCTGGTTTAATGATTTCCATCGGTAAGTTAATTGGTATGTCTGCTGGGGATGTTAACGCAGTTCATACAATTGCTCGCGTAATGGAAGACATCGGTTGGGCAATCATTACAAATCTACACATCTTATTCGCAGTAGCAATTGGGGGATCTTGGGCGAAAGATCGCGCGGGTGGTGCATTTGCAGCGCTATTAGCATTCGTCTTAACAAACCGAATTACAGGAGCTATATTTGGGGTAAACGCTGAAATGTTAGCGGATTCAAAAGCGAAAGTTTCTTCAGTAATAGCGGGAGATTTAATTGTAAAAGATTACTTTACTTCTGTACTTGGTGCACCTGCATTAAACATGGGAGTGTTCGTAGGGATCATCACAGGTTTCTTAGGAGCTACTTTATATAACAAATATTATAACTATAATAAACTGCCACAGGCATTAGCATTCTTTAATGGAAAACGATTTGTACCATTCGTTGTAATTCTTTGGTCTACAGTTACTGCGATTGTATTATCACTTCTATGGCCATTCATCCAAAGTGGGTTAAATGAATTTGGTCGCTGGATTGCAGCTTCAAAAGATAGTGCACCAGTTGTTGCACCGTTTGTATATGGAACGTTAGAGCGTTTATTATTACCATTTGGTTTACACCATATGTTAACGATTCCGATGAACTATACAGAGCTAGGCGGAACATATACGATGCTAACTGGTTCAAAAGTTGGACAAGTTGTAGCAGGACAAGATCCATTATGGCTTGCATGGATTACAGATTTAAATAATTTATTGGCAAATGGAGATACGAAGGCATATAACGATTTATTAAATAACGTTGTACCAGCTCGTTTCAAAGCTGGACAAGTTATCGGCTCAACAGCAGCGTTAATGGGGATTGCATTTGCGATGTTCCGTAACGTTGATAAAGAAAAGCGTGCAAAATATAAACCAATGTTTTTATCAGCAGCATTAGCAGTATTCTTAACAGGTGTAACAGAACCAATTGAATTCATGTTCATGTTTATTGCTCCAGTATTATATGTTGTATATGCTATTACAACAGGACTTGCATTCGCGTTAGCTGATTTAATTAACTTACGTGTTCATGCATTTGGATTTATTGAGTTAATTACTCGTACACCAATGATGGTTAACGCAGGTTTAACAAGAGACTTAATCAACTTTGTTATTGTTTCATTAGTGTTCTTCGGTCTTAACTTTACACTATTTAATTTCTTAATTAAAAAATTCAATTTACCAACACCAGGGCGTGCAGGTAACTATATTGATAATGAAGATGAGGCATCAGAAGGAACAGGAAATGTACAAGACGGTTCATTAGCAACAAAAGTTATCGATTTATTAGGTGGAAAAGAAAATATTGCTGACGTAGATGCTTGTATGACACGCTTACGTGTAACAGTAAAAGATTTAGATGTTGTTGCACCAGAAGCACAGTGGAAACAAAATGGTGCTTTAGGGCTTATTGTAAAAGATAAAGGTGTACAAGCGGTATATGGTCCGAAAGCTGACGTATTAAAGTCAGACATTCAAGATATGTTAGGTGCGTAATAATATGAAATTGCTAACTTTAAACTGTCATTCTTGGCAAGAAGAGAATCAAATAGAAAAGATACAATACCTTGCTAAAGTAATTCAAGAAGAAGAGTACGATGTCATCGCATTGCAAGAAGTAAGTCAGTCCATACAAGCTGAAAATGTATGCGGTAACAAGAAAGAAGATAATTTTGGACTTTTACTATTAGAAGAGTTAAAAGCGCTACATGTAAAAGATTACAATATTACTTGGGATTTCTCTCATATTGGTTATGACGTGTATGAAGAAGGATTAGCGATTATAACGAAGCATAATATTATAAAAGAAGATACGTTCTTCATTTCAGAGAACGAGGATACAACGTATTGGAAAACACGTAAAATTGTAAGTACAACAATTGCTTATAATGGTAAGGATATAACGTTTTACTCTTGCCATCTCGGTTGGTGGAATGATGAAGAAGAGTCATTCAAAGGTCAAGTTGATCGTTTGATGGAGCGTGTAGATGTAGATAGCAATAAGCTCGCCTTCTTAATGGGGGATTTTAATAACAATGCTCGGTTGGAAGGCGAAGGTTATGAGTATATGATGCAAAAAGGGTTGTATGACACATATGAATTAGCAATAGAGAAGGATGAAGGAACGACTGTCCAAGGTGAGATTGCTGGTTGGGATGAAAATAAACATAATTTGCGAATCGATCTAATATTGTGTAACCAAAGTAAAAAAGTTCATTCTTCAAAAGTTATTTTTAATGGTACAAACAGAAATGTAATTTCAGATCATTTCGGTGTAGAGGTTCAATTGGATATATAATAGAAGAAATCCTCACAGAGAATAAAAGCTGTGAGGATTTTTTTTAGGAATACAAGTATTTCCAAGAGAAAATACTTGTATTTTTTATGACATTTCATATATATTTGTTATTATTGAATGTAAAACCGATTTGGTCATTTTGTATTCATACTTTGACTCACTTCGTTATATAATGAAGTAAGTGAAAGTTAATGGGAAAAAATAGTACGTTTTTGGTTAATACACGATGTAGAAAGTGATATAATTGCAAAATGCATGTATCATTTTCTAAAGAAGGAAAAATATATAATTAGGTGATAACTTCTATGAAACAGATTTGGCGTATTTATAAGACAGATTTACGGAATGTAGCCAAACATTGGGCTGCAATTGTTATTGTTTTAGGATTAATGATTTTACCATCGTTATATGCATGGTTTAACATTAAAGCTTCTTGGGATCCGTATGGAAATACAAAAGAGGTTCCCATTGCAGTTTCTAACCAAGATGCAGGTTCTAATTTAAGAGGGAAAGATATTAATATCGGGAAAGAGATTGTAGACTCCCTTAAGAAAAACAAAAATCTTGGGTGGAAATTTGTAGATGAAAAACAAGCAATTTACGGAGTTGAGCGTGGGGATTATTATGCAAGTATTACGATTCCAAAAGACTTCTCTGAAAAAATCGCAACTGTTCTGGATGAAAATCCGAAAAAACCAGAACTGGATTACTATGTGAATGAAAAAGTAAACGCGATTGCACCGAAGATTACAGCAAAAGGTGCATCAGGTATTACAGAAGAAATTAGTAAAAACTTTGTTAAAACAGCAAACGGTGAGATTTTTAAAATTTTCAATGATCTTGGAATCGATTTAGAAACAAACTTACCAAGTATCGAAAAAGTAAAAGATCTTGTATTTAAGTTAGAAGCGCAGTTCCCAGAAATGAATACACTTATGGATAAGGCGTTAGATGATGCAACTCGAGCAGAAGATGTTGTGAAAGTAGCGCAAAAAGAGTTGCCAGTTGTAGAGAGTATTATGAATGATGGGCAAGAAGCGTTAGGGAATTTAGATAAATTCTTTGCGAGAAATGATGAAACATTGCAACGTGCCCCAGGAACTATTAAGAATAATTTAATGGTAATGCAAAAAGGTTTAGATGGTGCGGCGGCAATTACGGATTTCTTAAAGAATCCATCATTGGATTTCAATCTGGCACTTCCAGATCCAGCTAAATTCCCAGTGTTGCCTAATATAACTATTCCGCAAGTACCACAAATACCAGAAATTCCAGCGTTACCGCAAGTGAATGGTGAGGGGTATAAAAACATTGCTAAAAATATTAATCAAACTGTAAATAATGTTTTTAGTTCAATACGTGTCGGAACAACTTATGCACAAGGCGTTATAAATGGGTTGCAAAATGGTAATTTTGATCCAGAAAAAGCGAAACAAGATCTTAATAAGGTTTCTGAGACGCTGCAAGGTCGAGCAGATAGTGTTTCATATTTAATTGATGTCTTTACTAAATTTAAAGAGTCTGCATCAACTGATTTTGGAAAAGAATTCTTCCAAAAGAGAATAGAAAGATTAACAAATCTTAAATCAGCTATTGAAAATGCAAATGGTGGCGTTAAAGATATTGCCAATATTATTGGTACAGGGCAAGAAGTGAAGCAAGATGTAAGAGATGCTGCTAATAAAAAATTGGATACAATAAATAACTTGGTAAATCAAGCAGAAGCAGATTATAATGCGACGTTTGTAGCAGATTTCGAAAAAGCAGTAAGCACAGCTGAGCAATTGACAAACAAAGCTGAGAATGTAAAAGAAGATGCGCAGCAACTAAGAGGTAATTTAAATCAAGATATCAAAAAGGCAAATGAGTTAGTAAACCAAACAAATGAAGCGTTAGACAATGGTAGAGAGAAATATGATAAAGCTGTAAATGATTACAGCAGATTAAAAACAGAGCTTGAAAAAGCAAGAGAAGACTTAAGTAACAAAGGTGTTAACGGATTAGATTCTACAAAAGTAGCCTTAAATGATTTGAATGGGCAGTTCAAAGCAAGTTGGAATTTAGTTAATGACATGATTCCAGTTCTGGAAAGTACAAATAAAGTGTTAGCTGATGTGAATAGTGATAAAAACCTTAATGGTACAATTTCTAAGTTAAATAAAGCAAAAGATGGTTTGCAAAAAGGAATGGATTTAACTGATAAAGGAATTGACGCTATTAATAAAGGTCAAAAACCAGCAGCTGATGTTATTGAAAGTATTAATCAAGTGTCTAAAAGTGTTTCGGGCCAAATTGGTGACATTTTAGCTAAATATGACTCAGAAATCACTCCAAATTTCAATGCGGCAATTGCTCGCACAAAAGAGATGTCTAAAAACACATCTCAAATTTTAAAAGAGGCAGACAAAAAGCTTCCAGATGTTAAAAAATTACTAGAAGATTCATCAAAAGGTTTAGTAGATGGTAAAAAGAAATTAGCAGACATTAAAGCTGAAATGCCAGCTACTGAGAAAAAGATTAAAGAATTAGCAGATAAAATTCGTGATTTTGAATCTGAAGAGGATTTAAAAGACATTATACGCTTATTGAAAAATGATGTTGAAAAGCAAAGTGATTACTTTGCGAATCCAGTAAATTTAAAAGAAAATAAATTATTTGCGATGCCGAACTACGGTTCAGCGATGTCACCATTCTATACAGTGCTTGCATTATGGGTAGGCGCATTATTAATGGTTTCATTATTAACGGTAGAAGTACACGAAGAGGGCGCGAATTATAAGAGCCATGAAATTTACTTCGGACGTTTATTAACATTCTTAACTATAGGTCTTTCACAAGCGTTTATCGTATCGATGGGAGATATATTCTTACTCGGTACGTACGTAGTCGATAAGTTCTGGTTTGTATTATTTAGTTTATTTATTGGTGGAGTCTTCGTTTGTATCGTATACTCACTCGTTTCTATTTTCGGAAACGTTGGGAAATCGATGGCGATCATTTTACTTGTACTACAAGTAGCGGGGTCGGGCGGAACATTCCCAATTCAAATGACACCGAAATTCTTCCAAGCGATTTATCCGTTCTTACCGTTCACATACGCAATTAGTGCAATTCGTGAAACGGTAGGCGGAATGCTTTGGGATATCGTAATAAGAGATTTACTTGTGTTAAGTGTTTTCGTAGTAGTTATGATTGTTGCTGCGTTATTACTGAAAACACCAATTAACAAATCAAGTGAAAAATTTGTTGAGAATGCAAAAGGAAGTAAAATCATTCACTAAAATAAAAGGTTCCTACCGATAGAGGTAGGAACCTTTTTGTTTAATCAAATTTTAATTTTTTTAATGCTTCCGCGAATGGGTTATTTAATGGTTCTTCTTCTTTTTTCTGTTGTTTCATATATTTTTGAACGTCGCGTTTATCGGCTTTGTTTCCAGATTCTTTTTTACGTCTTTCTTGGAATGTTGATAATTTCTCGCGATAGCCACATTTACATGCAAAGATTTGTCCTGCACCTTCACCACGTAATTCTAGTTTCTTCTTACATTGCGGACAGCGAGCGTTTGTTGTACGAGATACATTTTTACGATGACCACATTCACGATCTTGGCATACGAGCATTTTTCCCTTTTTGCCGTTTACTTCTAGCATTGGTTTACCGCAATCTGGACAAGACTTCGTTGAAATGTTGTCATGTTTATATTTTTTATCGCTTGATTTAATTTCAGAAACGATTTCTTTCGTATAGTTCTTCATTTCAGAAATGAATACTTCTTTTTTCAATTTACCTTTTGCGATAGCCTCAAGTTTTTGTTCCCATTCACCAGTTAGTGTAGGAGATTTTAATTCTTCTGGTACTAAATCAAGTAACTGGCGACCTTTTGAAGTAATGTGAATATCTTTACCGCGTTTTTCAATTAAGAATGAATTGAATAGCTTGTCGATAATGTCTGCACGTGTCGCTACAGTACCTAATCCACCAGTCGATTTTAACGTATCAGCAAGTTGTTTATTTTGCGTATCCATATATTTTGTAGGATTCTCCATTGCTGAAAGTAAAGTCGCTTCGTTAAATCGTGCAGGTGCTTTTGTTTGACCTGATGTTTGCATAATTAACTTTACAGCTAATGTATCGCCTTTCTCAATGTGAGGTAGAAGTTGCTCTTTTACGTCATCAGTTACATCATCATCTTCAAAGCGATTTTCATATACTTCTTTCCAACCGGCATGTAGAATTGTTTTTCCGCGCGCAATGAACGTTTCATTGCCAACCTTTGTGCGTAACGTTAGTTGCTCATATTCGAATGCCGGGAATAACACAGCTAAGAAACGTTTTACAACTAAATCATAAATTTTGCGTTCTTTATCTGTGAATGCTGAGAAGTTAACGTATCCTTCTGTTGGAATAATCGCATGATGATCGCTTACTTTACTATCATCAACAAATGATTTGTTAGGTTTGATAGGCTTTTGTAATACTTTATGTGCGAAGGGACGGTATTCTCCAACACCACATGCTTTTAGACGTTCTGGAAGTGTTCCAACGATATCAGATGAAATGTAGCGTGAATCTGTACGAGGGTACGTTAGTACTTTATGCTGTTCATACAATTTTTGCATAATATTTAATGTTTCTTTAGCAGAGTAACCGAACTTTTTATTCGCATCACGTTGCAATTCAGTTAAATCGTAAAGACCAGGAGAGAATGACTTCTTCTGTTTCTTATCAATTTCCACAACAGTAGCATTTTGTTTATCTAAACGTTTTACAATACCATCGATTTTTTCTTTATTAAAACTACGGCTATTGCCATTTGCATCTTGCCAAGTAAGTTTGAGCTTCTCCATTGTTTGAGCTTCGATGCCGTAGTAAGTTTGTGCTTTGAAGTTCTTTATTTCATCCTCACGACTAGCAATCATAGCAACAGTAGGGGTTTGTACACGGCCGCAATTTAACTGGGCATTAAAGCGAGTCGTTAAAGCACGAGTTGCATTAAGACCGATATACCAGTCAGCTTCTGAACGCGCAACTGCTGAAGCGTATAAATTGTCATAGGCTTTACCTGGTTTTAAATTTGCAAAACCATCTTTAATTGCTTTATCGGTTACAGAAGAAATCCATAAACGTTTGATTGGTTTATTTAGCTTAACTTTATCGATAATCCAGCGTGCGACTAATTCCCCTTCACGTCCAGCGTCTGTTGCTACAATAATTTCATTTACATCTTTTCTAAGTAGCTGACTTTTTACAGCATTAAATTGTTTACCAGTTTGTTTAATAACCGTTAATTTCAAACGCTCAGGTAGCATCGGTAAATCTTCTAAATTCCACTTTTTATATTTCACATCATAACTTTCTGGATCTGCTAATGTAACGAGATGACCTAAAGCCCAAGTTACAATATATTTACTACCTTCAAGATAGCCGTTTCCTTTTTTATCACACTTCAGTACACGAGCAATATCTCGTGCAACGGAAGGTTTTTCAGCGATTACAACGCTTTTTGACATATTAAAAACATCCTTTCAAATTTCCATAAGTTAAATATAGCATACATCTTCTTGAGATTCAGTTTCGCTCCATATTTCAGCTGTTTTTAATGGAGTTAACAAAATCCCAACTGATTAAAGTTTCACTTTATCAGTTGCCTCTATATCAAATAGAAAAGTAAAGAACTTGTTATTTTACTAGAATAAGAGTAGACTTTGAAGTAGATGAATAAGAAACACATGGGAGTTTGTGGATACAAACTGAGAGTATGGCTACTAGTCCGTCATTGACCATTTGAACCTGTTGGATAATGCCAGCGTAGGGAGAGTGTAAAAGCACATATTCAGGCACTTTGCGTACGCGCAAAGTGTCTTTTTGTGTATCTCCCATCATTATAGTTAGGAGATGAAAAGGATGAATATGAAAGAAATTAGTAAAGTAGTGGATTTGGTGAGAGAATCTAATCCGCTCGTTCATAATATTACAAATGTTGTTGTAACAAATTTTACTGCTAACGGTTTGTTGGCACTTGGGGCATCGCCTGTAATGGCGTATGCGAAAGAAGAAGTAGCAGAAATGGCTAGCATTGCTGGAGCGTTAGTATTAAATATGGGGACACTTCGTCCTGAAGAAGTAGAAGCGATGTTACTCGCGGGTAAATCAGCAAATGCGAACAATGTGCCAGTACTATTTGATCCAGTTGGTGCAGGAGCAACTTCGTATCGAACAGAAGTTGCGAGACATATTCCGGCTGAAATTGAGTTAGCAATTATCCGCGGAAATGCAGCTGAAATAGCAAATGTTATTAATGAGAAATGGGAAATTAAAGGGGTAGACGCTGGTACTGGAAATGGCAATGTTGTAAGTATTGCAAGGCAGGCAGCAGATGAACTAAATACAGTTGCGGTCATTACTGGAAAAGAAGATGTTGTTACAGATGGAGAGAGAACTATTGTTATTCGAAATGGTCACCCTATTTTAACGAAAGTTACGGGAACAGGTTGTTTACTAACTTCTGTAATAGGAGCATTTGTAGCAGTGGAAAAAGATTATGTAAAAGCAGCAGTAGCAGCATTAACGTTTTATGGTGTAGCTTCGGAACTGGCAGCTGCTAAGACCGTGGAAAAGGGACCTGGTAGTTTCCAAATTGAATTTTTAAATCAGTTAGCGAATACTACTTCTAGTGATATTGAGAAGTATGGAAAGATTGAGGAGTTAGAGTAAGAGGGAGTGAAAGAAATGGCACGCATTGAAATAGATAAAATGTCTAAGCTATTGCAAGTGTATTTTATTATGGGAAGTAATAACTGCACGAGGGATCCTTTAGCTGTATTGAAAGAAGCGTTAGATGGTGGAGTGACAATTTTTCAGTTTCGCGAGAAGGGGGAAGGTTCTTTAATCGGAGAAGATAGAGTGCGCTTTGCAAAAGAATTGCAGACGCTTTGTAAGGAATATAGTGTTCCTTTCATTGTAAATGATGATGTAGAATTAGCCATTGAATTAGATGCAGATGGTGTTCATGTAGGACAAGATGATGAAGGAATTACATCTGTTCGTGAAAAAATGGGAGATAAAATTATCGGCGTATCTGCTCATACAATTGAAGAAGCACGCTTTGCAATCGAAAATGGAGCAGATTATTTAGGCGTTGGACCTATTTTCCCAACGAGTACGAAAAAAGATACGAAAGCGGTTCAAGGAACGAAAGGATTAGCCTATTTTAGAGAACAAGGAATTACAGTGCCAATCGTTGGTATTGGTGGGATTACAATTGAAAATACAGCGGCAGTTATAGAAGCGGGTGCGGTCGGTGTTTCAGTTATTTCAGCAATTAGTTTAGCTGAATCTGCGTATGAAAGTACGAGAAAATTAGCTGAAGAAGTAAAGAGAAGTTTGTAGGGAAGGACGTGTAGTATTTTAAGTGCTACATGGAGAAATAGACTGCCCCAAAATTTAAACAAACATTTGATTAAAAAAGCACAAACCTTTTTAAATAAAGGTTTGTGCTTTTTCTTTAAAACATAATTGAAATTAAGAGCATTCCAATTCCGATAGAAGTAAATGTTGCAATTAGGCCAGGAATCATAAAACTATGATTTAATACGTATTTACCGATACCTGTTGTACCAGTACGGTCAAAGTTAATAGCAGCAACGATTGTTCCATAGTTTGGAATGAAGAAATATCCATTTACTGCAGGGAACATAGCAATCAGTAGCGCTGGTGGAATACCAAGGGATAGTCCAAGTGGCATTAAGGCACGAACAGTTGCTGCTTGGCTGTACAGTAGAATAGATAGAATGAATAGTGCGATGGCAAATAGCCAAGGTGCACTTGTTACTAAATGCTGAATGGATCCTTGAATCATATTTAAGTTTCCATTAAAGAAAGTATCTCCCATCCAAGCGATACCGAAAATAGCAACAACTGCTGTTGCCCCCGCTTTAAAGACGTTACCAGACACAATGCTTTCTACATTTGGTTTACAGAAAATAATAATAAGAGCCGCGATAGTTAACATAACCATCTCAATTGTATTCGGCATGGAAAGACGGGCTAACTTCCCATCAACTATCCATCCTGGACGAAGTGCTTCAAATGAACCAAGAAGTACAACAAGGAAGGTTCCTACAAGGAAAAGGATAACTGATAATTTTGCGCCCTTTACACCTACAAATTCTTTTTTCTCTTCAAGCTTAGGAATCATTCCTTCTTTTAATCGTTTTAAGTATTCAGGGTCTTCATTTAATTCTTTTCCCATCTTACTAGCAACGAATGCTGCTAACATACAAGCAATGAAAGTGGAAGGAATACTCACTTTTAAAATATCTAATAAAGTGATTTTATAGTCAGCTAACATTGCTAAAAGAGCAACTGTGGCAGCTGAAATTGGACTAGCTGTAATTGCTTGTTGAGAAGCGATTACGGCAATCGACATTGGGCGTTCCGGTCTAATCCCTGATTCACGAGAGACTTCTGCAATAACAGGAAGTACAGAATAGGCAACGTGACCAGTACCTGCACATAGTGTGAATAAATAAGTAACAATTGGAGCAAAAAAAGTAATACGCTTTGGATTTTTTCGTAATGCCTTTTCAGCTAGATGAACAAGGTAGTCCATTCCTCCAGCGGCTTGGAGTGCACCAGCAGCTGTAATTACTGCCAAAATCATAAGCATTACATCGATAGGAGGCGCCGTTGGTTGTAAGTGGAAGACAAAAACGAGTATTGCCATACCAACTCCACCCATTACTCCTAAACCAACTCCGCCTAGGCGTGCACCAATAAAAATACAGAGTAACAAGGTAAGAAATTGTAGCCAAAACATGATAAACTACCTCCGAAATTCATTAGTTAAGATATATTCGAATAGTTTAATTTAAATGAAAATTAAATAAATACCCGAAGAAATCCTTGTTATTTATACATTTTTTATTATATAACACAAAAAAAGTAACATTCACGTACTTTTTGAAATTATTTTGAAAAAGCAATACATTAAAAATTTGTATTTATATCTCTAAATAAGTAGACATTTTGATTTATATGTTGTAATCTTTGAAAGAGAATAAATTAATTCTCATAGAACTCCCATATCGTTCAACTCGTTCAGCGAGAAAGGCAAACTGATGGAAACATGAGGACGCAAAACTACAGGAGCTAAGGTCGAAAGGCTACGCTAGCCAGTTACCGGACGGATAGGGTTGGTCTTGGCCAATGCTTTTACATTGGCTTTTTTTTATTCTCGAACATATTGAGAAACATTTTCAAACAAAATATTCATATATTTTGTTTTTTTTGTTTATGTTGATTAAGGAAGGTGGATATTAATGAAAAAATATTGGCATAAGTTATCGTTCCTTCAAAAGAACGTCTTATTAACCGTATTAGTTATTTTGACACTTGTTGGAAGTATGGGTGCGTTAAGTTTCAACATGTTTCAAAATAGTATGATGTCTTTATTTGAAAGGCAGTCTATTGAAACAGGAGAAATAGTATTGAAAAAATTGGATGTAGAATTGGTTAGAGACATGGCGAAAGATCCTACAGCCGAAAAAGTGAAAAAAGAAAAGTTAACAGAGAAATTAGATGAAGTGTCAAAAGAATTGAAAAGTGTTGGACAAACGTATGTTACAGGAGCAAAGCCGAATGAAAAGCGAGAATTACAACTCGTTGGTTTGACTACAGAGTTAACAAATGCGTTTCCTATAAAGCCGGGAGATTATTATGAACAACCCGCTCATTGGATGAAGGCATACGATAAAGTGATTGATACGAAAAAGGCTCAAATGACAGAAGTATATGAAGATGAAATAGGTTCGTGGGTGACAATATTAGAACCAATTACAGATGGAGAAAACAATATTGTTGCAATTATTGCGGCTGACTTAGATGCTTCCATTGTTCCTATTACAAAAGAGAAGTTTATGATACAGGGCTTACTCTTTATCATTATTTCATTAGCAATTGCGACTATTACTCAATTCTTTATCGTGCGTCACTCGCTAGCTCCATTAAAAGATTTACGAGAAGGGTTACGTAAAATTGGTGAAGGTGACTTGAGTATTAAATTAAAAGAAAGACCAGATGATATTGGAATTATTAATGTTTATTTCAATAACACGATTGAAAAGTTTAAAGGGATTATAGATAAAGTAAGGCAAACTGCTGAGCAAGTTTCTTCTTCTTCACAAGAATTGTCGGCGAGTACAGAGGAAAACAGCATGGCAGTTCAAGAGATTGCAAGCTCTATTGAAGGTTTAAGAGTAGGGGCACAGTCTCAAAAAACTTCAGTACAACAATGTTTAGGGATTGTACATGGAATGGAAGATAAGGTAGAAGAGATAACTGGGGCTGCGAAACAAGTTGCGGTTGCTTCTGAAGGTATGGAACAACATTCAATTGAAGGTAATGAAGTGATTGGACAAATTATTAATCAAATGAGTTTAATCCAAAATGCAGTACAAGATTTGTCTTCCATCATTTATTCGTTAGAAACAAGGTCAAAAGAAATTAGTGATATCGTAACTGTAATTACAGGTATTTCAAATCAAACAAATTTATTAGCTTTAAATGCTTCTATTGAGGCTTCACGTGCTGGAGCAGCTGGAAGAGGGTTTGCAGTTGTTGCTGATGAAGTACGAAAATTAGCAGAACAGACGGAAGCGTCTGCTAAAGATATAGCGAAATTAATTGGTGAAACACAAGCTGAGACAGAAGATGCTGTAGTTTCCATGCAAAAAGGTTCAAAAGAAGTAGAAACTGGAATTTCGCTTGTTCAAAGTAGCGGAGATTTCTTTGAAAAAATCTCAAAATCAGCGCAATCTGTTACAGATCAAGTAAAAGCTGTTTCTGGTAATTCGAGTGATATTTTACAAAATAGCCAGAATATTGTTCAAGTCGTAAATGAATTATCACATATTGCAAATACTTATGCCAACAGCAGTAGTAATGTTGAAGAAAGCATGAAAGAGCAAGAAATATCAGTACAAGATATTGCAGAATTAGCGACTTCTTTAAGTTGGCTCTCTCAGGAATTACAAGAGCTTATTGGTGAGTTTAAAAGCGAATAAGGAGAAAGTTCAATTCTAATCAAGGGGGTATCTCCGCTACTGATTATGAATTGAACGAATCTGCCCTTTAATAAGGGATAAAAAAGGTGTGAATTTTCACACCTTTATTATATTTAAGAGAGGAATTTACATAAATATGAAATTAGCAATTTCTTATAGTGAGATGGTAAAAGAATTTTTAGAAAAAGTAGAAGGAAGTATTAAAATACCTAAAGATGTGCAAGGAACAGAACTTAGGATAAAAAGGAAAACGGAACTGTTTTCAAATTTGACTCACATTGTAGATTTAATAGGAGCGACTGCAACGTGGTTATATCATATTTCTAAAGAAAAACATATTGTCGTGCTTTATCATGTAAGAGGAAGTTTATTTCCGATTACTATTGAAGTTTCTAATTTTCTCTCCTATGAAAGTTTAAATTTACAAATTGAAGAGCAACTGGAGCAAATTAAAGAAATGAATGAGGAAGAAATAGAAGAGTTTCAAAACGGTAATACGTTATCTGAAATGTCACCTATTATTATTGGTGAAACATATTATGAGCTAAAAGACACGAATACATTACAATTTGTATTTAGTAAAAATATGCAAAGTGTAGAAATAATATTTAATAGTGTTAATTGGAAAGAGACAACAATTACTCGTTATGCACAACAAATACAAGGTGTTTTAATTAATAAATCACAAAATAATAATAATCATATAAATAATTTTAATGTTATTACAGAGGCCGAGATGGCACTTTATAGTCAAGTGAATGATACGACAGCAGTATATCCTGAGAAAAGTATCGTCGATATGTTCTATAATACTGTTACTCAATTTCCAAATCGTATAGCTTTATCTTCAAGGGAAGGTACTTTAACTTATGAGGAGCTAAATAAAAAAAGTAATCAAATAGCTCATATGTTAATTAAAAACGGCGTCCAATTAGGAGACTATGTTGGAATATTTATGAAACGTAGCATAGACACAGTAGTAAGTATGGTAGCTATATTAAAAGCTGGTGCAGCGTATGTTCCGATTGATCCAGATTATCCGGAAAGTAGAATACAGTACATTATTCAAGATAGCCAAGCGAAAGTTATATTGATGAAAGAGACGCCTATAACATGTGATGGGGTTCAAACAGTTTCAATGTATGATAGTGAAACTTATGAAGATACAGATGTAAAGTTGTCTATTCATTGTGATGATATAGCTTATATGATTTATACATCTGGTTCAACAGGGAATCCAAAGGGAACGATGTTAGCACATAGAGGCGTTGTTAATCTGTATACTTGGATGAAAAAGCAATATGAATTGACAGAAGAGGATGTATTTGCCCAATTTCCTTCCTTTAGTTTCGATGCTTCTGTATGGGAGTCATTTGCTTCTTTATTCTGTGGAGGAAACTTATATGTACTATTAGAGGAAGAGCGATTGTCTGTAGAAGCATTTGCAAATGCAATCTATAAAGTGAAAGCAACTTCAATCTTGGCATTAGCAACAATTTTTGTTCGACAAGTAGCAACTTATTTAGCAGAAGAAGATATATATAAGCTAGCTTCCCTAAAAAGAATTGCGATTGGCGGTGAAATGTTGCCTGTAGAGGTTATTAAATTGTGGAGAGAAAGAATAGGTACAAATGTTGAAATTCATAATGTATACGGACCGACAGAATGTACTGTAGTGACGACAACCTATAAAATACCTAGTCAGTTAAATGAGGATGTTGCGAGTATTCCCATTGGTAAACCATGTGCTAATTATCAAGTTATGATTTTGGATGAGAATATGAATCTTTGTCCAATTGGTGTACCTGGTGAATTATATATAGATTCAGTGGGATTAGCAAAAGGGTATTTTAATAAGCCTAATAAAACAATTGAAGCTTTTATTCCGAACCCTTTTAATCCTATAGTTAATATATATAAAACAGGTGATATCGTTAAGTTGCTAGAGGATGGAAATATAGAGTTTTTACATCGGAAAGATGATCAAGTAAAAATTAGAGGACATCGTATTGAACTAGGAGAAATCCAAAGTAAAATTTCTCAAAATCATAATATAAAAGAAAATGCTGTTTTTGCTAAGAAGAGTAAGGAAGGTAGCCAATATTTAATCGCGTTCTATACAACTTTAAATAAAAAAGAAATACCAGAATTAGTTTATCAGTTACAAGAGCAATTACCAGATTATATGGTGCCCTCTAAACTAATTTATATTAATGAATTACCACTTACACCTAATAAAAAGATTGATGTTAAGAAGTTAGCTCAGTTAGAAGAAAAGTATGAACCGGTTCGTCTACAAGAATATGTTGCACCTTCTAATAAAGCAGAAAAACAAATAGCGAACGCCTGGGCGGAAGTATTAGGAATTTCAAAAGTTGGAGTGCATGATGATTTCTTTACAATTGGTGGACATTCATTAAAGGTATTACGAGTCTTAACATTGTTAAAAGAAGATTTCTCACATTTAACAATTCAAGATTTCTTTAAAGAAAGAACGATATATGGATTAGCTCGAATTGAGCGAGAAGTAAAAGTAGAGAAAGAAGAAGTATTTCGTGAATATAAAGTGATTCACGAACCAGATATTATCACGTATGCAAACGTTTTGGAAGAAAACCAGATTTCAAATGTCTTTTTAACAGGAGCTACTGGTTATTTAGGATCACACATATTATATGAATTGTTGAGAGATACAGCTGCTACTATTTATTGTTTAGTAAGACCAACTAAAGATGTGCAGCAAAGAATTATAGATACATTAACAGGCTACTTTAATGATGTATGTGAAGAATGGTTACAGCGTATACAGGCCGTAGCTGGTGATCTGGGAGAAGAGTATCTTGGGATGAGCGAAGAAGAATTTATGTTCATCAGTTCTAAGATGGATACGATAATTCATTGCGGTGCAGATGTAAGACATTTTGGAGATGTAAAACAATTTGAAAATATAAATGTCCAAGGAACTAGCCGTATGCTAACATTAGCGGAGAAAGGTGCTACATTCCATTTTATTTCTACAATTGGTATCCCGTTAGAATTAGCGGTAGATCAATGGGATACATACATGAAAACTGGTGATTTTAATTACAGTGTAGACTTAGAGAATGTATATTCAAATAGTAAACTACAAGCGGAAAACATTGTTCGTGAAGCAATGAAAAATGGTTTGCGTGGAAATATTTATCGTGCAGGTAATTTAGCATGTCATTCAGAAACAGGTTCGTTCCAACAAAATATTGAAGGAAACGCATTTTATCGTCTTATTAAAACAATGCTATTAATTGGGAAAGCACCAAATGTGAAGTGGAAAGTTGATTTCACACCAATTGATTTTGCTAGTAAATCAATTGTATCGTATTTGCAAGATTCGCAAATTATAGGAGAGACGTTACATATTTGTCATCCACATCAAATTGAGTTTGAACAATTTATACAGCTAATTGGAGAGTGTGGATACAATCTTGAAATGGTTCCACTTTCAGAATATGTAAATACCGGACTTGCATTAGCGAAGGGAAATGAAGTAATAGCAGAGTTAATTGCTTCTCAAGTTGCAGGAGATGGAGCGCAGCAATCTGAAATTGTAATGGGTACGCGTAGAACGAATAAATGGATTAAGAAAAAAGAATTGATAGTACCAGCAATTAATAAAGAATTTATTCAGCAGTTATTAGCTCATGGTGAAAAAGTTGGTTATTTTCCAAAAATAATGAAATGATTATGCATGCTTTTGTTTGTTCAATAAAATAAATCATGCTACAATGAAAACGAATTAAGGACCGGGGAGCCAATTGGCTGAGAGGATGTAAGTAAACATCGACCCTCAACCTGATCTGGATAATGCCAGCGTAGGGAGTTACTTAAAGTGATGTAGCATATGTTATTCTGTAATAACTTGCATACAAGGCTTTCCTACGCAGTAGGAAAGCCTTTTCTTATTTTTGAAATTTATTTTTATAAGGGGGATTTTATTATGTCACAACAAGTTACAATGTCATTTTCAGTAGTACCACAAGCAAAAACGAAAGATGTATATTCTGTTGTCGATAAAGCAATTGAAGTTGTGCAACAATCGGGAGTTCGTTATGAAGTAGGGGCAATGGAAACAACTTTGGAAGGAGAATTAGATGTACTTCTTGATGTCGTTAAACGTGCGCAACAAGCTTGCGTCGATGCTGGAGCAGAAGAAGTGATTACTTCTATTAAAATCCATTATCGTCCAAGCACTGGTGTAACGATAGATGAAAAGGTTTGGAAGTACCGTGATGAATATGCAAAACCAGAAGCAATCTAAACTTATTACAACTATTTGGCTTATCCTTCTCATTGCGATATGGGAAGGATCTGTTTCATTATTTAAAATCGAACCGTGGATTTTACCAAAGCCTTCTGCCATTGTTCAAGAATTAATTGGGATGAAAGATTTACTATTACCAAATACGATGCAAACACTGCAGGAAGTTATAATTGGACTATTCTTTGCAATTTTATTGGGGACGAGCATCGCAATTATTATGGACGTTATACCGTTATTTCGTATTTTAATAAATCCATTGCTCGTTATTTCGCAAACAATTCCAATTGTTGTACTTGCACCGCTATTTATTATTTGGTTTGGATATGGGATGTTGCCGAAAGTAATGGTCGTAATACTTGTTTGTTTCTTCCCAATTGCGCTTAGTATTTTAGAAGGTTTTCAAACAGTAGATAAAAACATGTTGAAACTGTTACAAACAATGAAGGCGACAAAATGGCAAGTTTACCAGAAAGTAAAATTTCCAGCAGTGCTTCCATACTTTTTCTCAGGTTTAAAAATTGCAGTTACATATAGCGTAATGGGGGCAATTATCGGAGAATGGCTCGGTGCAAGTGAAGGATTAGGCGTTATGCTTACGAGGGCTACAAAATCCTTTTTGACTGCCCGAGTATTTGGTGTTGCAGCAATCATCGTTATGGTGACATTATGCCTGTATTTTATCGTAGAGTTTATGGCAAGAATAACAGCACCATGGATATATAGAAAGGACGGCAGAAAATGAAAAAAGGTTTGAAAGTTATGTTAGCTGCCTTAGTAGCGGTAGGTGTGGCTGGATGTAATCCGGCGAAGAAAGAAGAAAGTGCAAGTAAAGATCAAAAAGTAAAAGTAGTATTAGATTGGTTTCCAAATACGAATCATACTGGCTTGTATGTAGCGCAAACGAAAGATTATTACAAAAAGCAAGGATTAGATGTAGAAATTATTCAACCAGGTGACAATGTAACAGCAGAGCAAATGATAGCATCAGGAAAAGCAGACTTCGCAATAAGCGCACAAGAAAATGTAACGTTAGCTCGTGTGGAAGGAATTCCTGTTGTATCTGTAGGAGCGATTATTCAGCATAACACTTCAGCGTTTGCATCGCTTAAGAAAGATAATATGACGTCACCGAAAGATTTTGAAGGTAAACGTTACGGCGGCTGGGGAGGACCAGCGGAAGAAGCGACATTAAAGACGATTATGGATAAACATCAAGCTGATTTTAATAAAGTTGAAAAAATCATCTTAGGACAAACAGATTTCTTTAAATCAATCGGTCGTGATGCAGATTTCGAATGGATTTATTACGGTTGGGATGGTATTGAAGCGAAGCGCCAAGGAAAAGAGTTAAATACGATTATGGTGAAGGACTTAGATCCAGCGCTTGATTTCTATAGTCCTGTTATTATTACGAGTGAAAAACATACGAAGCAAGATAAAGACTTTGTGAAAAAGTTTATGAGTGCAACGACAGAAGGTTATAATTTTGCAATTAAGGAACCGAAAGAGGCTGCTGATATTTTAATTAAAGCTGTTCCAGATGTAAATAAAGATTTAGTTCAAGAAAGCCAAAAATGGTTAAGTACGAAGTATCAAGATGATGCTAAAGCATGGGGAGTACAGAAGGAAGAAATTTGGACGAATTACATGAATTTCTTATATGACAACAAAGTTATTAAAAAGAAAATCGATGTAAAAGATGCTTTTACAAATGAATTCCTTCCAAGTGAAAAATGAGCGGATTACAAATAAAAAATATAGTGAAATCTTTTGACGGAAAGAATGTATTAGAGAATATTAGTGCCTCTATACAAGAGGGAGAGTTTGTTTCCTTTGTAGGACCGAGTGGTTGCGGGAAAAGCACATTATTAAACATGATTGCAAATGTTGAAAAACCAACAAGCGGGAACGTAACGTATAACGATAAGCAAGTACAAGAGCAAGATGTTGTTAGTTATATGCCACAACAAGATTTATTACTACCGTGGCGATCAGCTTTGCAAAATATCGTTCTTCCGTTAGAAATTGAAGGAAAGCCGAAAAAACAAAGGCTGACAGAAGGAATGGAAGCATTAAAGCAGTTCCAACTAGATGAATATGCAGACCATTATCCAGATGAATTATCTGGTGGTATGCGTCAAAGAATTAGTTTTCTGCGCACATATTTATGTGGAAAGCCAATTATGCTGCTGGATGAGCCTTTTGGTAAATTAGATGCATTTACAAAAATGGAAGTACATAGCTGGCTTTTAAACTCTTGGCATCAAGAAAAGCAAACAATCGTTATGGTGACACATGACTTAGATGAGGCAATCTTGCTTTCAGATCGCGTATTTATTTTATCTCAAAGACCAGCGTCAATAGTTGGCGAGGTACAAGTGAAATTACCTAGGCCGAGAACGATGGATATGTTAACATCACTCGAATTAAAAAAGGATAAAGAAGAGATTTTAAGTGTGTTAGCTCCTTATATGAAAAAATAGAAAAAGCTGATGTTTTAATTTTAGACGAACGGACTAATCATTTGGATGTAGAAACTAAGATGGCTTTACAGGAAGCGTTACAACAATACAAAGGAACGGTTTTAATTGTCTCACATGAACCTTCTTTCTATGAATCGTGGATAACAAAAGTATGGAATATAGAAGATTGGAATACTGAACAATATGAATAAAGAAAAGGCATTAGCTTTTAGGAGCTAATGCCTTTTCTTTGTGATTAACATGATTTTCGAGAACTCTTACATGAGAATTGTATGAAGAAGCACTCTTATGGTGCGCTTATAAGCGTGCTTTTTCTTTTGTTATATTTATAATACGAAAGCCTTTCCCTAACAGGTGACTATCTTTCTTTATATATATAGATAGTTCAAAATGGAATGAAAATAATTCCTTTATGTAAAGGATAATATGGATATTATAGGAAGACAATAGAAATTAAAGGAAATTCATGTAAAATTCAAATGAACTTCATATAAACTTCATATTAGAAATTAAATATAATTATAATAGGTTATTATCATATTTTTGATTTTTCGTAAAATTAAAAGTTTGAATTTAGGAGGTATTGCTCAAACCTAAATTCAAACTTTAGTGAATTAATTAATGGATATTACGTCTAGTTTTCGCTAATGACGGTATTTAAAAGTTCGGCAGGATTACCTGTTCCTGCACCGCCAATTGTAATAGATCCACCAGGAGGAATTTCACCATTCCATCCTGCGTTCGTAATTACATAATGATTATTTGTTTTACTACTAATTTTAGAATCCCAAACTTGTGTTAAATTACCGCTATAATCAAATTCTAATTTCCAATTTTTAATAGGAGTCGTTCCATTATTTTTGATTATAATCGAGAAGTTATAACCGCTGCCCCAATTCGAAGTGACTGAAAATGTAGCAGTACCATTTCCATCAGGAGGTGTCGTATTAGCTTCATCCGTTTTGACAGTAAGAGCGGTAGGTTGTGATTTATTTCCAGCAGCATCTTTGGCAATTATTGAAAATGTGTATTCCGTATTAGGTTTTAAGTTTTTAATTGTAATGCTATTTGTTGTTGTACTCCATTTCTCTTCTCCAGCAGTAATTTCATATTCCATAACTCCTACGTTATCAGTAGATGCAGTCCAGTTTAATTGAACTGAGTTTGAATTTTTATTCGTAACTACAACGTTTTTAACATTCGTTGGTGGCTCAGTATCTTTTTGACTAATAGGTCCACCAAGTAATTCTTTTACTAGCGTATCAAGTAATTTTGGACCACTGCAACTATATTTTGGACTTGTACGGCAATCTCCGCTTAGTTCCCAAAACATTGCTCCACTTAAACCTTTCGTCTTTATATAGTCTGTTTTGTATTTCATAGATTCATTGTCATCGTAGCTAATAAATGTGCCTGTAGTTGCATTATATAAATAAGGTACTTTAGCTGTGTCATTCCAGTAGCGTACAAAACCATTTTTATTAACGTAATTGGCTGCTAAATCACCGTAATCATACACACCTGTGTCACCGGTAGAATAATCATCCCAAGTACCTTTAGAAGCAAGTTTCCCATCACTACCTGGTTTGCAAGGTTGATATTGTCCGTTATTTTCTTTGCCACAACTTTTCCAGCCACGTCCGTAAAAGGGTACGCCTAATACTAGTTTATCGACTGGAACACCTTCATTTGTATAAACATTTATAGCACCATCTACGTAAAAATTCGTATTTGCTGCTGGGTCATTTGGATCCTTATATAGAGCTGCATTATGATTAGAAGTAGCTTCCCATCCGCCGTGGAAATCATATGTCATAATATTAATCCAATCGAGTATTTGAGAAATTTTCTTTAGCTCTGTATGATCAGCGTAGCGTTGGCTTGCGCCTGAAGCGATTGTTAGTAAATATTGTTTGCCATCTTCAGCACCTGCTTTATTCAAAGCATTTCGGACATCTTGAAGAAGGAGAGTGAAATTTTGTTTATCTTCAGGACGATAACTACCACCAGGAATCGTTTCAACGCCCGGATATTCCCAGTCTAAATCTACGCCATCAAACCCATATGCGCGAAGAAAAGCTACTGTAGATTCAGCAAATACTTTTCTTGTTTTTTCATCAGCGGCCATATCAGAAAAGCGGTTAGACCAAGTCCAGCCACCAACGGAAATAATTGTTTTTAAGTGAGGATATTTAGCTTTTAATCGTTTTAGTTCCCCGAAATTTCCGCAACGGGCATATTTATCGCAATCTTCCCAAGTTGTCCCTGAGCCAGGATACGATTTGGTAACATCAGCCCATGGTTCACCGAGTACGAGAGTACCATTAGGAACCTCTTTATTTTGCAATGGTACACCAGATTCTTTACAGTTCCACGTTTGTTTATTTGGATTATCAGGATGAGTAGAAGGGTTTCCATGTTTTCCATTCCAACAAATATCCGCGAAAGCATAGTTAAGGTGAGTAAGCTTTGATGCATCAATGTCAGCAACTTGATAATTACGTCCGTAAACGCCCCACGAAGGAAAGTACCCAACAATTTTTTGACTTTGCTTTGGTGAATCTGCTAATGCGAGATTTGGAGTAATAAAATTTATGAGAAAAAGAGGTAAGAAAAGTAGTAGAGATAGTAATAGCAGTGTGAATTTTTGAGACCTCATAGCCATTTCTCCTTTCAAAATAAAAGATATATTTAAAGGCATACGCCAATAAACCAAAATGAATCTAGACGTATGAAACGTCTAGATAAAATGATCAGACATCACGAAGTCTATACAAGGGAGCTGGGGGTGATTAAATCGTAACAAATGTAAGATTTAGTGTAAACGCTTTATTAAGTTGAAAAAGACTTTCTCAATACAAAAAGGCTTGAATACAAACTATATATGAAAACGAAAGATTGGTATGGGAAGAAAAAGCTCATTATAAATAAATTTGAGAAAAAATTGTATGGAGCCAATTATTAAAGACGTAGAAAGATAAGGAAATATCATGTAAAATAATAGTAAAAATATGTAAAGGAGGGAATAGTGTGGATGTGTTTTTGAACATTGCTGAAGAAAAAATTCGACAAGCAATACGGAATGGTGATCTTGATTATCTTCCGGGAAAAGGAAAACCACTACAATTAGAAGATCTTTCAATGGTACCTCCAGAACTTAGAATGAGTTATAAAATTTTAAAAAATGCGGGAATGATTCCACCAGAAATGGAACTACAAAAAGATATATTAAAAATAGAGGATTTAATTGCTTGCTGTTATGATGAAGAAGAGAGAAAGAAATTACGAGAAAAGTTAACAGCAAAAACTCTTCGTTTTCAGCAGGTAATGGAAAAGAGAAAGATTAAAGATAGTTCAGCTTTTCGTATGTATCAAGACAAAGTATTTCGTAAATTACGCTAAGAGGGATAAGATGACTACATTTAAAACGATAGAAGAATTAGCGACCTATATCGAAGAACAACAATTGGTACTTCTGTTTATTAAAACGGAAAATTGTGGTGTTTGTGATGTTATGCTAAGAAAAGTAAATTGCGTATTAGAGAATTATGATTACGTAGAGAAAATAGAGATATTACTACAAGACATGCAGGAGATTGCGGGTCGATATGGAGTATTTACAGGGCCAACAATTTTATTATTTCATAATGGAAAAGAAATTCTTCGTGAATCACGCTTCATTTCACTTGAAAATCTAGAGAGAACCATTCAATTATTCGAGGAATAAGGGAGGCTTTTAAATGGAATTTATTATTGTCATACTATTATTTGTTGTAGTTGTAACAATCGTAACAGCAGTTCGATCGAACAAAAAGAAGGTAAATCTTACAAAACAAAATAACATTCATAATTCATCTAACAGCTCATCACCATTATTTTTCTTTGCTGGATCTGATAATGATAGCTCGCATGATGGCGGCTCACATGATTGTGGAGGATCTTTTGGGGGAGATAGCGGAGGAAGCTGTGGTGGCGGTGGTGATTGATAAAAATGCGCCTTATATAGGCGTATTTCTTTTTAAACAAACGTTTGATTAGTCAGCTTACATATGCATAAACACAGTTAAACAAACGTTTGTTTAATATTTTTAACATACTAAGGGGAATGGAAATGAAAAGGGAACCGAAAGTGAAAAATAAGGGGAAAGTAGTGTTATTTTTATTAGCTGCGGGAGGCGTATTTCTTGTTAAATTAGCATTTAAATTTGGAACCATACATATGATTCGAACTTGGTTTGAAAGTACGTTTTCTTAAATAAGGAATATAGCCTCTTGTGATAGAGGTTTTTGATTTGTTATTATTAGACTGAACGGTCGGTTTAAAGAGGTGTGAATATGAGAAGAAGCGCAGAAGAGATAAAGAAAGAAATTGCATATAAAGCAGAAAGTCTATTTTCACAGAAGGGCTACGCAGCTACATCTATGGAAGAGATTTGTGAAATTACAGAGCGAAGTAAAGGAAGTATTTATTATCACTTTAAAAGTAAAGAAGAATTATTTTTATTTGTAGTGAAACAGCATACGTATGATTGGATTGAAAAATGGAATGAAAAAGAGAAGTTGTATAGCACTAGTACTGAAAAACTATATGGTCTCGCGGAATATCATGTAGAGGACATACAGCAACCAATTTCAAATGCAATAGAGGAATTCTCTATGAGCCAAGTTGTAAGTAAAGAGATTCTGGATGAACTGTTAGCTTTAACTAGAGAATCATATGTTATGTTTGAGAAATTAATTGAAGTAGGTATACAGTCTGGAGAGTTCCGTGAAGATAATACTCGTGATCTTATGTATATTGTGAATGGATTATTATCAGGGCTTGGAGTACTTTACTACGAGCTAGATTATAAAGAGTTGAAGCGTATTTATAAAAAGGCAATAGATGTATTGTTAAAAGGAATGGCAGCTGAATAATAGGTCAGTTGCTTTTCTTACAAAATAAATTAGACCGAACGGTCGGTTTGTGAAAGGGGAATGAAAATGAACGCTTTATTTAAAAACCGAGCATTTATGCTCGTTATGGCGTCTGATATTTTACAACAATTTGCAATTTGGATCAGAAATATGGCTCTTTTGTATTTTATAATGGAGCGAACGAATAATGATCCGGTTTCTGTTTCTTTGTTATCAGTTATGGAATATGCACCTATTTTTATTTTCTCGTTTATCGGTGGTGCGCTAGCTGATCGCTGGAATCCGAAAAGAACAATGGTCGCTGGAGATGTGTTGAGTGTACTGTCTATTATAGGAATTGTCCTGTTGTTAAAGCTGGATTATTGGCAGGCTATATTTTTTGCAACACTCATTTCCGCGATTGTAGGTCAGTTTTCTCAGCCCTCATCTTCGCGTATATTTAAGCGCTATGTAAAAGAAGAAGAGGTAGCAAATGCGATTGCATTTAACCAAACATTACAGTCATTATTTCTGATTTTTGGACCAGTGGTAGGATCGCTTGTGTATACACAACTTGGTTTATTTACGTCACTATATAGCTTAATCATTTTATTTTTGTTATCTGCTATCGCCCTTTCATTTTTACCAAAATGGGTTGAAAAAGAGCAAGTGGCGAGAGATTCATTAAAAAATGATATAAAAGAAGGTTGGAAGTATGTTCTTCATACGAAAAATTTACGTATGATTACGATCACTTTCACCATTATAGGCTTAGCTGTTGGATTAACAACTCCATTAGAGGTATTTCTTGTAATAGAGCGCCTTGGAATGGAAAAGGAAGCAGTTCAATATTTAGCTGCAGCTGATGGAATAGGTATGTTAATTGGTGGTATTGTTGCTGCAATTTTCGCTTCAAAAGTGAATCCGAAAAAGATGTTTGTATTCGGTATGGGCATATTAGCAATGTCATTTTTAGTAGAAGGGCTATCTACATCATTTTGGATTACTAGTTTCATGAGGTTTGGAACAGGTATTTGTTTAGCTTGTGTTAATATTGTTGTCGGTACGCTTATGATTCAACTTGTACCAGAAAATATGGTTGGAAGAGTAAATGGGACGATTTTACCACTTTTTATGGGGGCAATGCTAATTGGAACTGCACTAGCTGGAGGATTAAAGGAACTAACTTCACTAGTTACTGTGTTTTGTATAGCAATGGCACTTATTTTATTAGCGATAGGGCCAGTTCTACGTATGCAAATAAAAAAAGAAGATGTTGCTAATAAAGAGGCACTAACAAATTCGTTAGCTTCGAAATAACTATTGTAAGGGAGCAATATTGCTCCCTTTTTCTTTGAGGAACTTTTGACAACTATATGAGCCAATTATATACTGATGTTGTAAAAACGATTTTACAGGTTAGGAGCAATGGTGTGAAAAATCAAATCTATGAATTACGCACTGAAAATAATATTTCACAAGGCGCATTAGCTGATAAATGTAAGGTTTCTAGACAAACGATAAATGCAATTGAGAATAATAAATATGATCCAAGTTTAGCGTTAGCATTCCGTTTAGCTGAAGTATTAGGAACAACTGTTGATAAATTATTTTTGTACAAGCAGTAGAGTCGTTCATTATAAGGCGCACCTTTAAAAATAAAAAAGATCCTCTTCTTATGAGAAGAGGATCTTTTCTTATAGCGTTTTAGTCTTTGGACTAGGTGGTGTAACGGATGTATTATTTTCTGGAACTCTAGTTAGTAAGAATCCTCCGATAATAAATAGAACAATAATACTAAGAACACCAGCGTTTGTTTTTCCTGTTAATTGCGTTGTAACACCGACTAATACTGGACCCATAATCGCGGCAAACTTGCCAAATATATTATAAAATCCGAAGAATTCATTTGCAGATTCTTTAGGTACTAGTTTTGCAAAGTATGAACGACTTAGTGCTTGAATACCACCTTGAGATGTAGCAACTAACATTGCTAAAATCCAAAAATCAAGTGTCGTTTTTAAGAAATAAGCATATGTGCAAATAATGATATAAATAATGATACCGACATATAACATTTTTTTACCAGTAAATGTTTCAGATAGTTTTCCGTATAGTAAAGCAAATGGACAAGCGACAATTTGTGTTACAAATAATATGATTAATAGATTCGTTGCACTAATACCGAGATCGGTTCCGTAAGCGGTAGACATAGTAATAATTGTATCGACTCCGTCAATATAGAAAAAGTAAGCGATTAGAAACATAAATACAGTTTTATATTCTTTAATATTTTTAAAAGTATCAGCAAGACGTTTGAAGCTCATTCTAATAGGTCTTGGATGACGCTCAATATAGTGTGTTTGCTCTACGTTTTTTAGCATTGGAATTGTAAATAACCCCCACCAAAGAGCTGTTATCGCAAAGGAAATTTGACTAGCAATGCCGACCGATAAGGGAATAGTTCCTTTTTGAGAAAGAATAATAAGAGCGATACAACCGATAAAAGGAATTGTACTCCCGATATAACCTAATGCAAATCCTCTTGTAGAAATTCGGTCCATTCTATCTTCAGAAGTGACGTCCACTAAAAATGCATCATAGAAAATGTTTGCTCCAGCAAAGCCGATTAAGGCGAGCATATAGCACCCTAGCAATAAGTACCACTGAGAGGTTGGAACGACTGCTAACATACTTGTAAATACGATACCGAGTCCAAAGAAGAATGTGAAAAAACGTTTTTTAAATCCTTTATAATCAGCAACTGTGCCAAGAATAGGAGCAAGTATAGAAATTAAAAGTGTTGCGAATGAGTTTGCATATCCCCAATATGCTGTTGAAGTTGCCCCAGATAGTCCAGCTTCTTTTGCAGCTGCTTTAAAGTAAATTGGAAATAATGCAGTTGTAATGACGAGCGAGTATACAGAGTTCGCCCAATCGTATAATATCCAGCTTTTTTCTTGTCTGGACATTTTTTTCATATAATGTTCCCCCTTAAATTTGTTTTACTAACAGTGTACAAAAATAAAAATTATAAAAAGAGAAACAGTGATGAATTTTACATAACTTTTACATATATACACAGTTCTTTACAATTGGAGTAAATCCTCTACAATTGCTCCGTCTGTTTCACCTAAGTGTAAACCGAGTAGTCTAGCGATAGTTGGACCTTCATCAATAAGTCTCATATACGGTATGGTAATGCCGCTTTTTATTCCTTTCCCAGCAGCGATAAAAATTGTTTCATAGTTAGGTTTTGTTGGAGAGTATCCATGCGTACCAAATGTATATTTTTTACTAGGCGTAACATCTTTTTCAGTAATTTCTTTTATAAAATCTCCTGTATAGCTTTCAGTGAAATAATACCCTTCTCGTGCTTCTAACATGAATAAACAATTACTGTCTGCACCGCAGTCTTTGGCAGCTTCATCATGAAGTATAAATTCAATTCCGTTTTGTTTATTTTGAAGTAGTTCTTCAAGAAGTAGTTGTACCTCCCGAATTGTATCCGTATCATTTTTGTCCTTTACATATACATAGGCAGAGCCGTCGCAACTTTGGCAATAGGCTTTCCAGTCTACTAATTTTCCTTTTTTATTAAGAGATATAAGTCCTCTTTGATGGAATAGCACATTTAATTGGATGGATTTGTTTTCACTTAAAGCGCTATGATCACCAAGGGCAATAATTGTACTTTCTTCGTATAGGTCACTTTCTTTTAGTGCTTGAATAATTTTCCCTAGACGGTCGTCATGTCTCTGGATAGCAGCTATTGTTTCGTTAGATTCAAAGCCGTGATAGTGTCTTTGGGTGTCTAGATCGGTGAAATGTACGAACATGACATTAGGCTTTTTCGTCTGGATTGTATGCACAGCAGAGGCGAGGACGAAATCATCCAGCTCTGGTTGTGATAAACCATTTCTTATATGGCCGAAACGACGATTTAAATCTAATTGGTATAGTGGGCTACCGCTAAATAAGGAAACTAACACTTGATTTTGCCAAGGTCTATTGGGGAAAATTTCTGGTAAATTGTAATCGATGTTCGCTCTTCCAGTAACAGGCCATAGAAGGGCGGCTGTCGTTAAATTTGCTTTGCGCGCTTCATCATACAATGTTGTTCCTTTTATTGATTTTCGATACCAATGCCAATCAGGTGATTCACGCCCTGGTTGAAGTAACGTATTGCTAACAACACCGTGCTTGTTAGGGTAATTACCGGTTACGATTGTTGAGTGGCTTGGATATGTTACAGAAGGATAAATTGGTTCTACTTTTTCGACAACCGTGCCCTTTTTTATTAGAGATTGGAAATGAGGTAGTTTTTCTAGTATAGGAAAATCTAAAGCTGATAAACAGTCGAATGATAAAATAATGACATGGTTTGTTAATGCTTTATCCATAAAGTTCCCTCCTGATTATATAAAACCTATTCTTATATATTACTATTAATACCTAGTAATAAAAATATATTTTTAGGTGAAAATTGATTATTTATTTTCAGAAAAATTAAACATATAATTAAGTATAAGGGAATCTATGGAAGGAGGAAACACTATGGATTGGTTAGATGGATTTGGTATCTTTTACATCATTGGTGGAATTACGATTATCCTTGTATTTGCTATTTCATATTTACTAAAGAAACGGTTTCCAGACAAACAGTTCGATATTATATTTGCACTTAGTTTAATACTTCTTTGCTTAGCGTCCTTTCCCGTTACAATGATGGTTATTGGTGGGTGGGAAGGAATGGGATATGGATTTATTGGTTTCTTTGTCCTACTTGGTACACTTATCGGTATGATTGCACATCAACTTGTGAAAATTACGCGGAAAAGCTACGTATAAAACTGTAAAAAATGAAAAGAATATATAATAATAAGAAAATTAGCTATTGTTTTAAAAAAGAATTTGTATTATGATAATCAACAAATTTATTTCGTTATAACGATGAAAAAGGACTAGTACATGTTCAACCTTTTTAGCAGAGAGAGAATCCGCCAGGCTGAAAGATTCTTAAAAAGGCAATATGGAACCTGCCTTTGAGTTCTGCATATGCAGCGGGAATTTCCCGTTATCAAAAAGAGAGCATGCGCAATTTTTGTGCATGAATCAGGGTGGTAACGCCGGCAAAGCTCGGTCCCTATTTAGGGACGCGGGCTTTTTTGTATTTTCTAGAAGGAGGAAGATTGACTATGGCAAAAGAACAAGTGCAAGCCATTACGAAGATGGAAGAGGACTTTGCGCAGTGGTATACCGATATTGTAAAAAAAGCCGAACTTGTTGATTATTCAAGTGTAAAAGGGTGCATGATTTTACGTCCGTATGGTTATGCCTTATGGGAGAATATGCAGAAGGTGATGGATGAGAAGTTAAAAGAAACTGGCCATGAAAATGTATATATGCCAATGTTTATCCCAGAGAGTTTATTGCAAAAAGAGAAGGATCATGTTGAAGGATTTGCTCCTGAAGTAGCATGGGTTACGCATGGTGGAGATGAAAAGTTAGCGGAAAGACTTTGTGTACGTCCTACATCTGAAACTTTATTCTGTGAGCACTTTTCAAAAATTGTGCAATCCTATAATGATTTGCCAAAGTTATATAATCAGTGGTGTTCAGTAGTTCGTTGGGAGAAGACAACTAGGCCGTTTCTTCGTACGACTGAATTTTTATGGCAAGAGGGTCATACAATCCATGAAACAGCAGAAGAATCGCAGACTGAAACATTAAATATTTTAAACTTATATGCTTCTTTCTGTGAGGATTATTTAGCAATACCAGTTATTAAAGGACAAAAAACAGAAAAAGAGAAGTTTGCTGGAGCAAAGGCAACTTATACAATTGAAAGTTTAATGCATGATGGAAAAGCACTTCAAACAGGAACCTCTCATAACTTTGGGACGAATTTCTCAGAAGCATTTGATATTAAGTTTTTAGATCGTAACGGTAAGTGGCAATATGTGCACCAAACATCTTGGGGTGTATCAACAAGAATGATAGGCGGGCTAATAATGGTTCATAGTGATAATAATGGACTTGTAATGCCACCAAAAGTCGCTCCAGTGCAAGTTGTTATTGTGCCAATTGCTCAGCATAAAGAAGGAGTTTTAGCAAAAGCAACAGAGTTACAAGCACATATTCAAAAAGTTGCACGAGTAAAAATAGATGCTAGTAATAAAACACCAGGCTGGAAATTTAATGAGTATGAAATGAAGGGGATTCCAATTCGATTAGAAGTTGGCCCTAAAGATATTGAAAAGAATCAAGTTGTACTTGTAAGAAGAGATACGAAGGAAAAAGAGTTTGTACCAATGGATCAATTAGAAGAACGTATTCCAGCATTACTTGAAGAAATTCATATTGCTTTATTTAATAAAGCAAAAGCATTTCGCGATGAGAATACGTATGTTGCGACAAATTTCGAAGAGATGAAAAAAATAGCTGACGAAAAGCAAGGCTTTATTAAGGCAATGTGGTGCGGGGAATTAGCTTGTGAAGAAAAACTAAAAGAAGAAGTTGGCGTATCTTCACGTTGTATGCCTTTTGAGCAAGAGCATTTAGCTGAAGAATGCATTTGTTGTGGTAAAGAAGCTAAACAAATGGTGTATTGGGGAAAAGCGTATTAATACTTTTTCTGATAGGTGATAAAAGGACTTTGGGCTGCATAATAAAATGTAATCCAAAGTCCTTTTTAGTTTTATACAGTATTTCATGTATTCTTTAGATGGAAGGATGTTGTTCTTATTTTACGTTTTTACGACGAATAAACAGTAACATACCAATTAGGAATGTTGAAAGACCCATTAAAATAGATATAGGGTAATGCGTTGCAGTATTAGGTAATTTATCGCCTTGTTTTTTTGTATTATCTTTTACATTACCACCTTGAGAACCGTTGCCCTTCTGAGAATTGCTATCGCCTTTAACACGATTGTCGCCTTGAGAGCCGTTACTGCCTTGAGAACTGCTATCACCTTTAACACGATTGCCACCTTGAGAGCCATTACCACCGTGTGAGTCACTGCCACCAGAGCCATTGCCGCCAGAGCCATTGCCGCCAGAGCCATTGCCGCCAGAGCCATTGCCGCCAGAGCCATTGCCGCCAGAGCCATTGCCACCAGAACCGTTACCGCCGGAACCGTTGCCGCCAGAGCCACTGTCGCCAGAACCATTGCCGCCAGAACCATTGCCACCGGAACCATTGCCGCCAGAGCCACTGTCGCCAGAGCCACTGTCGCCAGAACCATTGCCGCCAGAACCATTGCCGCCAGAGCCGTTGCCGCCAGAACCATTGCCACCGGAACCATTGCCGCCAGAACCATTGCCGCCGGAACCGTTGCCACCAGAACCACTGCCGTCAGAGCCGCTACCACCAGAACCGTTACCGCCAGAACCGTTGCCACCAGAACCACTGCCGTCAGAGCCGCTACCACCAGAACCGTTACCGCCGGAACCGTTGCCACCAGAACCACTGCCGTCAGAGCCGCTACCACCAGAACCGTTACCGCCGGAACCGTTGCCGCCAGAGCCACTATCGTCCTGAGAACCGTTATTTCCTGGAGGTTTATTATTATCCTTTAAATTTCCTTCGGCAAAATGATCGCTATTTTGTACAATAGCGTTTGTTAATGGTTGGAAGTTTTCAGTTGCAGCATTACCGATATTTAAACCGCTAAAAAAAGATAAAGAGAGTGTTGATGCTAAAATGAAGATTTTCGTCATGGTTTTCCTCCTAAGCAATTAATATTCCATCTAAAATACATCCCTTTGTAATATTTCTTAGGAAAAAGAGTTTTATGCAAAAAAAACTATATATAGAAAAAGGTGGAGTATTTCTAAAGAGAGAAAAGAGTTAGTGTAAATTTTTTATAATAAGTAGAGCGTGGGGAGTTTCAGACTCATTACAATAGAGGAAGTGACAACAGATGAAAGAATATATTGCATTTGATGTTGGTGGTACACAAATTAAATATGGGATTGTTTCAGAAACAGGAACAGTACGAAAGCATCAAACAGTTCCAACAGAAATTCATTTAGGTGGAGAACAAATTATTCAAAAACTTATATATGTATCCAAAAAAATAATGAATGAACATACTATTGTAGGAATTGGTATTAGCACTGCGGGAATTGTTGATATTAATAAAGGAATTGTGACGGGAGGTGCGGATCATATCCCGGGATATAGTACTATTCTTATTATTGATAGATTGCAAGAGATATTAAAAGTTTCAGTATCGATTGACAATGATGTGAATTGTGCAGCGTTTGGAGAAAAATGGAATGGTAGTGGAAGAGAGAAAGAGAATTTTATTATGCTCACCCTCGGAACAGGGATTGGGGGAGCGATTTTTATAGATGGAGAATTGTACCGAGGAAATTCATTTAGTGCTGGTGAATGGGGGAATATGTTAATAGAAGGAAAAACGTTTGAAGAGGTTGCCTCGATTTCAGGATTAATTCGTCTTGTCAGAAAGTATAAAGGCAAAGGTGAGTGGAATGGGAGAACAATTTTTGAGTTGTATGATAAAGGAGATAGAGAAGTTGCTCAAGCAGTTGGGATTTTCTTTAGACATTTGGCAATCGGAATTAGTAATCTTGCTTATATTTTCAATCCAGAAACGATTATTATTGGTGGAGGAATTACCGATAGAGGAAATAAGTTTTTAAAAGAAGTAAAAGAAGAGGTCAGTAAATACTTAAATCAAGAGATTTATAATAATTGTGAGATTGAACTTGCACAAAACGGTAATTGTGCAGGAATGATTGGTGCTATTTACCACTTCTTACATCATCATAAGTAAATTATATGAATGTTTTCATATAACTGAGAATTTATCCTTTTTATCGCTAGGTAAATAATGCTACAATATAAGAGAAGAATACAATATTTTCCGATTTGGAAAATGCTTTGTAGAGAGGGAGAAACTTCATGCCTATTATTTTAGAAAAAGGTCAAAAGATCGATTTAACGAAAGGACAACCAAAAGTAGCAAAACTACAGGTTGGCTTAGGCTGGGATCCAATTGGGCAATCAGGTGGATTTCTGTCTTCATTATTTGGAAGTAAACCAAATGTAGATTGTGATGCATCTGTTGTTATGTTAGAAGGAGATCGTTTTTTAAACAAAAATGATTTAGTTTACTTCGGAAATAAACTTTCTACTTGTGGTAGTATTATTCATTCAGGAGATAATTTAACAGGCGAAGGCGCTGGTGATGACGAAACAATTTTCGTAGAATTACATAAAGTTCCGAGCCGTATTAATCGTTTAGTATTCGTTGTAAATATTTATGACTGTGTAAATCGTCGTCAAGATTTCGGGATGATTCGTAATGCATATATTCGTATTCAAAATCCGCAAACTGGTGAAGAATTAGCGCGCTATAATTTATCGGATAATTATGCTGGCAAAACGACTCTAATTGCAGGTGAAATGTATCGTCACGGAAGTGAATGGAAATTCTCAGCAGTTGGAGAAGGAACACAAGATAAAAACTTAAGTGAGATTGTATCACGTTATCAATAAAATAAACCGAGGAGGAATTGTATATGGCATCAATTTCATTGAAAAAAGGACAAAAGGTAGACTTAACAAAAACGAATCCAGGTCTTTCAAAAGTTCTTGTAGGACTTGGTTGGGATACGAATCGTTATGATGGACAAAATGATTTCGATTTAGATGTTAGTATTTTCTTAGTAGGTGCTAACGGTAAAGTTTCAGGTGCAGAGGATTTCGTCTTCTATAATAACCCAAAAGGTGCGAATGGTGCTGTCGAGCATTTAGGAGATAACCGAACTGGCGAAGGTGAAGGCGATGACGAATCGATTAAAGTAGATTTAAAAAATGTACCTGCACATATCGAACGTATTTGCTTCACAATCACAATTTACGATGGAGAAGGACGCAGCCAAAACTTCGGACAAGTTTCTAACTCTTTCGTACGTATTTTAGATGAAGAAAAGAATGCAGAATTAATTCGTTACGATTTAGGAGAAGATTTCTCTATTGAAACAGCGGTAGTAGTAGGTGAACTATACCGTCATGCAGGTGAATGGAAGTTCAATGCAATCGGAAGTGGATTCCAAGGTGGATTAGCGTCTCTATGTAATAATTTCGGTTTAGATGTAGAGTAATAGATTGATATATCCATCGATAAAACAGATGTTTACTGATGGATATATTTTTTAAGATTAAAATATAGAGGTGAATATAAATGGTTATTCAATTGCAAAAAGGACAGAAGATTGATTTAGGTAAGACAAGCCCTGGTTTAACAAAAGCAGTAATTGGTCTTGGGTGGGATATTAAATCTTACGACGGTGGATCAGATTTCGATTTAGATGCATCAGCATTCCTATTAGATGCGAACGGAAAATGTACGAAGGAAACTGATTTTATCTTCTATAATAATTTACAGTCTCCTTGTGGATCTGTTCTACATACAGGAGATAACCGCACAGGTGAAGGTGAAGGTGACGATGAGCAACTTGTTGTAGATTTGAAGAAAGTTCCAGCAGATGTGCACAAAATTGCTATTACAGTTACGATTTATGATGCAGAAGGCCGTAGTCAAAACTTTGGACAAGTAGGAAATGCGTTCGTTCGTTTAGCGAATGAAGAAACGAATGAAGAAGTTCTTCGTTTTGATTTAGGGGAAGATTTCTCCATCGAAACAGCAGTTGTCTTTTGTGAATTATACCGTCATAATGGACAGTGGAAGTTTAATGCAGTAGGAAGTGGATTCCAAGGTGGTTTAGGTGCGCTTGTAAGAGCGTATGGCTTGGATGCATAGAAAGGAAACGACATTCGTTTCCTTTTTTTGACCTTTCTATAAATCTAGCAAAGAATAGGGGATATAGGTAAGATGAGTATTTTGCAAGGAATCCTTGATACGTATGCTCAGTTTTTTGACTTGGACATGTGGATTAAAGTGTTGCAGGATCCAGTATCTTGGGGATTAATTGGTACACTTGTTGTACTTGAAGGGTTGTTATCTGCTGATAACGCACTTGTATTAGCAGTAATGGTAAAACACCTTCCGGAAGAGAAACGTAAAAAAGCATTATTCTATGGACTTATTGGAGCTTATGTATTCCGCTTTATTGCGATTGGAATCGGGATGTTCTTAATTAAATTATGGTGGGTAAAACTTCTTGGTGCACTTTACCTTGCTTGGTTATCAGTAAAATACTTTATTGATAAGCGTAAAGGTGCAAGTGAAGAAGACGAAGCTCACGGTATGAATCAAAATAGTATTCTCTTTAGAATGTTCGGTGTCTTCTGGGGAACAGTTGCGATGGTTGAATTAATGGATATCGCGTTCTCTGTAGATAGCGTACTTGCTGCATTTGGTGTATCTAATGAAGTTTGGATTCTATTATTAGGCGGAATGCTCGGTATTTTAATGATGCGTGGTATCGCTGGTGTATTCTTAAAATTGTTAGAGCGTATTCCAGAGCTTGAAACAACAGCATATATTTTAATCTTAATTATCGCATCGAAAATGCTATTGTCTCTAATTGATATTCATATTAGTCATACACTGTTCTTCATTATTTTAGTTGTAGCATTTGGAGCAACATTTATAATTCACTACATGAAGAATTCTGGACAAGCTAAAGAAGAAGTTGCAGCTACTAAAGAAGACAATAAATAATTGAAATGGGTTTGCTCGTTTTGCGAGCGCCCATTTTTTATAACCAAAAATAGTTTATAATATAAGAAGGACTTAGAAAAACGTAAATGTTTTTGGAGGTGAACTGTTGTGTTTTCACGTTTTACACTTCAACCATATGCATTAAAAGATGAATCAGATTTAAAGCAATTTGAAACGCTTTTAGAAAAACGCCCACAATATGAGCTGACAGAGAATGAGATGAAATTTAGTTATATAGCATGTCGAATCCTTGGCGTTCCTAATGATGTAGATGAATATTTTAATGAACTGTTTGATTATAGTGAAGCGAAAGGAATCGAAGTTTTACACGAACAAAATTTAAACAAAGTGATTGATTCGGAAAAGCTTCGTCATATTCAAGAAGTGTTCGGATTACATCAAGAAGCACCAAATGGTCTGACAGTAAATAGGCTAGTTGCACACTTATCTGGGAAACAACTTTTACCGAAAGTAGACAATCCTGATTTACAGCATTACATACATACGACGTTTATTTCACTATTGAAATTATATGAGAAGCAACATAATCAGTCGTTAAAGACAGAAGGCTTCCGTCGTTTCTTAATCGACATAATTAAACTAAGCGAAAATTACGTAGCGAAGTGGTTTTCTACGATTAACTATAAGAAACAAATGCCGCGTATCATTTGGTACGGTGATGCACAGGAAAGCCGTATATATTTCTTATACTTTCTTATTATGCTCGGTTGTGATGTGCTTTATTATCACCCAGAAGGAAGAGATGGATTTGAAAATATTGATGAAGAGGGAAGAACTTTTGTTGTATCTCATTCAAGTCGTATTTCGCTTGAACCATTCCCTGATCGTCGCCGTGAGCGTGTTGCAACAGTAGCGTATCAAGCTTCGAAAGAAATTGAACAAGTACTTCACCACGATAATTCACTGCTGTACAAGCCGTGGCAATTCCGTTCCTATACGCCTGTAGCTCGTACACTAAAAACAACATATGATGAACTCTTTTTAATTACGAAAGAAAAGGCGTTTGTACGCCCGACATTCTTTGTTGAAAATAAACACATTTATATCCCTTCTTTATTTGCGAAAATATCAGGCGTTTCAAAGAATGATAAAGAATATTTTCAACGATTAAAGGCTGTTACATCATTTGATAACAGTTTACTAATTAATACATTCCCATTTACGAAAGAACAAAAAGCAAACTTCCAATATCATTATCGAGATGCATTGGACCGAGCTGGGAAATTGCATCCAGATCTAATTATGAATAGCCATTGGTGGCCGCATAAGCGTTTACCGGAAGGTTTACAGCATGGAATTGCAGAAGCGATTATCCATACGTGTGAAAGTGAAATGTGTAAACCAATTGCGAAAGAGACGAAACAAGATGTAGCGCTATATGTTTTCGCGCAACTTTCTCAAATACCACCGAATATTTTAGAACAGCTTGAGAAATTTGATTATTCACAAGATGTACCGAAAATTGTTATATTTAATAATGAGAAGAGTGGAGAGTTAACTCGTTCTGATGCTGTTTTATTACTATTTTTGAATCAAATTGGAGTAGATGTATTCCATTTCAATCCAACGGGAAGAAACGATATTGAACCGTATATTGAAGCGGGGGCATTTGATTCACATTGGCTTGAAGAGGTTAATTTCGATCTTGAGTTTCATGGTTCATCAGCCTATAAAAATTTATCACAAACAATAAAAGGACTATTTCGTCCATTTTTATAAGGAAAGGGAGAATACCATATGAATAACCCAGTCGTACTAGATCCGAAAACAGAATTAAATGAACAAACAGCACAAGATGTTCGCTTACAACTTAGACAAGATGCGGATGTACAACGTATTTATAATGCGGTAGATATTAAAGATCAATTAGAATTAATTGAACTTGGAAAAGAACCTTCTATGGAGATTTCACGTTTTGCTGATCAAATTTTACATACAATGTCATTATCAAAGATAGAAGATTCTGGTGAATTATTAAAACAGCTTGGTAAAATTATGGACCGATTTGATAGTAAAGACTTTGCGGAAGAAAAAAGTGGTTTCTTCTCACGCATGTTCAAAAAAGCGGATAAAATGATAGAACAAATCTTTAGTAAATATCAAACGATGGGCCGGGAAATTGATAAAGTTTATGTGGAAATTACGAAGTACCAAGATGAGATGAAAAAATCAATTGGTACGTTAGATGGCTTGTATGAGCAAAACTTAAAATATTATTTAGACTTAGAAAAATACGTAGTAGCAGGAGAAATGTTATTAGAGCGTTTAAATACAGAGTTAGTTCCGATGTATGAAGAGCGTGTACGTAATAATGATCAATTAGCAGGTATTGAATTAGAGTCGCTTAAAAACTCTGTTGAAATTTTAGAACAGCGAATTGACGATTTAGAAAAAGCACGTATGGTTGCGTTACTTACAGCACCACAAATTCGTATGATTCAACGTGGTAATAATAAATTAATTGGTAAAATCAATACAGCATTTATTACAACGATTCCTATCTTTAAAAATGGTATCATTCAAGCGGTAAATGCCAAGCGTCAAAAGCTTGTTGCAGATTCTATGGCTGAACTGGATCGCCGTACAAATGAATTACTTAAGAAAAATGCACAAAATATCGCGACGCAAAGTGTAGAAGTAGCGAGATTATCAGGTTCTTCTAGTATTAAGATGGAGACACTTGAGGAAACCTGGAACATTATTTCAAGAGGTATGCAAGAAACACAACAAATTGAAGAGCAAAACAAACGTGAGCGTGAAGAAAGCCGCAAACGTATGGCTACATTAACAGAGAACATCAAAAAAGAATTACAAGGATAAATGAAAAGGCAATGAGGACTATTCCTCATTGCCTTTTAGTTTCTCTTCACTAATTTAATAATTTCATTCACAACAAGCGGAATGATACTTAATAAGAGAACAAATCCCCAATCTCGCATCGTTAATGCATGTACACCGAATATATTTGCAAGGGGCGGGATGGAGATGATACAAACTTGCATAAGAACACCGATAAGAAGGGAGAAAACTAAATATTTATTCGTAAAGATCCCAATTGAAAAAATTGATTTCGTTCTTGAACGCAAGTTAAATGAATGAACGAGCTGAGAAAAACTAAGAACGACAAATGCCATCGTTTGAGCGTGTAATAGAGCATCGTCATCAATTCGCTCTGGGAAAAGAGGGAATAAATTTGTATCTCCAGTATAGAATTTTGCTCCGGCGATAAAAGCTATTAGCGTTAAAAGTCCAATGATAACTCCATTGAAAATCAGGAAAGGAACGCTGCCACTAAATAAGCTTTCTTTCGCATGTCGTGGTTTTTCCTTCATCACATCTGGATCTTCAGGATCAACCCCAAGTGATAATGCAGGCAGTGTATCTGTAATTAAATTCACCCACAAAATATGAATAGGTCGTAGTGGTGTTGCCCAGCCGAGTAAAATCGCTAAAAATAAAGCGATAATTTCTCCGAAGTTACAAGAGAGTAGGAAGAGAATTGATTTTTTTATGTTACGATAAATATTTCTACCTTCTTCAACGGCTTTCACGATAGATGAGAAATTATCATCTGTTAACACGACATCTGCTGCCCCTTTTGCAACGTCTGTTCCTGTAATGCCCATCGCTACGCCAACATCAGCTTGCTTTAAAGATGGTGCATCATTGACACCATCACCAGTCATAGAAACGATATTTCCTTTTGCGCGTAATGCCTTTACAATTTTCACTTTATGCTCTGGAGAGACTCTAGCGAATACATTTAAATGATTAATTTTGTTAGCTAGTTCTGTATCAGAAATGTTATCTAATTCAGTTCCAATCATAATTTCAGATATTTCTTCAGCAATACCAAGTTCTTTGGCAATCGCAAAGGCGGTATCTTTATGGTCTCCAGTAATCATAACTGTGCGAATACCGGCTTTTTTACATTCTGTAATGGAATCTTTTACTTCAGTTCGCGGTGGATCAATCATACCGACAAGGCCAATAAAGGTGAGGTTTTCTTCGAGATGATCTATATCCACATTGCTTGAATTGTATTGTTTAAATGCGAATGAAAGCACTCTTAAAGCTTCTTGAGACATTGATCCGGCAGCTTCTAATATTTGATTTTTATCAGAATCAGTTAAAATCTCGATTTTGCCGTTTTTAAAAATATGGGTACATCGAGGTAAGAGTTTATCAATAGCGCCTTTCGTCATGCTATAGTAACTTTCATTGTACATATGTACGGTTGACATCATTTTACGATCTGAATCAAAAGGTACTTCGTTAACACGTTCATGTATTTTTTCTAAATGATCTTTTTGCATGTTAAAAGTGGTTCCAGCAACGAGAAGTGCAATTTCAGTCGGGTCTCCCGTTTGTGATTCGTTATTGTAAGACGCATCATTACATAGCACCATATTTTCTAACAATAGACGTTGCGCATCATTATTTACATTTAAACTTTCTAAGCGATCGTATGTGTTATCACTATAAAAGTGAGTAACGGTCATTTTATTTTGCGTTAACGTACCTGTTTTATCTGAACAAATAATTGTGACAGAACCGAGGGCTTCAACAGCTGGTAGTTTCCGAATGATAACGTTTTGTTTAATCATACGTTGCACACCAATTGCAAGAACGATGGAAACGATAGCTGGCAAGCCTTCTGGAATAGCTGCAACAGCTAAACTAATAGCAGTCATAAACATTTCTAATGTATCCCGGCCTTGTAAAAAACCGATGAGAAACATAACGATACAAATAGCTACAGCGACAAAGCCTAAATATTTTCCAACTTGTGCTAAGCTTTTTTGAAGTGGTGTCATATCATCGTCTGCTTCATGTAAAAGGGTAGCAATCTTACCAATTTGTGAGTTCATCCCAGTTTCAACAGCAACACCGACGCCTCTTCCGTATGTTACAAGAGTGGACATAAAGGCCATGTTTTTTTGATCGCCGAGTGGTACTTGCTCATCACTTTGCATGGAAGGGTGGTAGATTGCATCTTTATCAACAGGGACAGATTCACCAGTTAGAGCAGATTCTTCAACTTTTAAATTTGCGGTTTCGATAAGGCGTAAATCGCATGGGATATATCGTCCGGCGTCGAGCATAACGATATCCCCTGGAACGACGTGCTCAGATGGAATTTCTTTTAGTTCACCATTTCTCTTGACGATAGCTTTAGGTGTTGCCATCTTTTTCAATGCCTCTAAAGCTTGTTCTGCTTTCGATTCTTGGACAACACCGATAACAGCATTTAAAACTACAACGAGCGCGATAATACTGGCATCCGCCCATTCACCTACAAAGGCAGAAATAAGGGCAGCAATAATAAGGACATATACGAGGACGTCATTAATTTGGGCGAAAATACGCTGCCATAAAGTGCGTTTTTGTTTTGTAGCTAATTCATTAGAACCGTATTGCTTTAAACGTTCACTTACAATCTCATCTGTTAAACCGTGTTGTTCGTTTGTTTCTAGGTCAATTAATGTTTGATTTTTCGTCTTACTGTACCAATTGCTCATAAGTAAGCACCTCCAGTAAAAACAGTTAGCAATGGTAGTGTTGCTATTATTTGTGAGTAGTATGTATGGAGAAAAAATCTAAGATGAGGTTCTACTTCTATTGTACAATATTTTACAGTTGGTTGAGGGAAAGAGATGAGTTGTCATGAATTTGTTGGAAATAAAAAAGAGCCTCATATAAGAGAGGCTTTTTTACTTTTTAATTAATGTACCTAATTCTTCTGTAATAGCTTGCATTTCACTAATGCTGAATGTTTCACGTTTCATAACATGATCATAAATGTCACGTAAATCTTCGTACATTTCTTCGTTAAAACTAGCAGCTCTCATCGCTCCAGCATTAACCATACGTAATTTTTCTTTAATAGCTTCGACCATATATTCAACGTTTTCTTCTGACTTTACGGATAAATCCACCGAAGTGTCCCCCTTTAAAATAACATAAGGCTATCTTAACATTTTTTATCATTTTCGTTAATGAATCTTTTCAATCCCATTAAATTAGTAGGGATTTCCTTTATATTCACTAATTGGTTGTTTATACTATAAGTATATATAAACAAATGCACCAAGAAAGGAAGAAACAAAAATATGGTTCAAGTATTGTTTGTTTGTCTTGGGAACATTTGCCGTTCTCCGATGGCAGAAGCGATTTTTCGAAATCTTGTCGTAAAAGAGGGACTTGAAGAGAAAATTGTCATTGATTCTGCAGGAACTGGAGATTGGCATGTTGGCCATCCGCCACATAAAGGAACACAAAAAATTTTAAAAGAAAATGCAGTCACTTTTGAAGGAATTAAAGCAAGGCAAGTAGAAAAAGAAGACTTAACAAAGTTTGATTATATTATTGCCATGGACAACAAGAATATAGCAGATTTAAAAAGTTTAGGTAAAACTGGAGGCTATATTGGTAGGCTGTCCGACTTTGTTCCAGACGGTGGCTGGACAGACGTTCCTGACCCTTACTATACAGGGAATTTCCAAGAAGTATATGACCTTGTAACAGAAGGGTGTGCAAAGCTATTAGCTTTCATTCGAAATGAACAAGGAATATGAGGAAGCTTAGAAAGAAATACTTTCTAACATAAGAAATGAAAGGGTGAAGGAATATGGCAAAGAAAAATAATATTGCTCGAAACATTGCGATTGGTGTAGCGGCAGGTGTAGCTGTATCCATGTTAAAGAAAGAAAACCGTGAAAAAGTAAAAAATACAGCAGAAAAAGCAAAAACAAAGATGATTGAAATTGGTGAAAATGCAAAGATCAAAGAAAAAGTGCAAACTGTTACAGATAAAGGACGCGAACTTGCTGATTTCAATGTGGTAAAAGCGAAAGTAGCAGAAATTAAAAAATTAACGCCATCTGTTGTAGAGACGTTAAAAGAAACGAAAGAAATTTTTAGTAAGAAAAAAGTTGAGCCAGAAGAAAAGCCAGAAACGATTGAAATTCAAGCTGTATCTCCAAAGGTAGATGAGTTGAAAGTAGAAGAAGAGCCAATAGTTGCTGAAGATGGTGGTATGAAAGAAGCGCGTGAATTATTTATGAAAGACTCAAATGCAGTGGAAAAAAAAACTGAAGCGTACATTGAGTTAAAGCAAGATAAAGAAGAGAAGAAAAGCGTTTAAACATATATGAGAAAAATTTTAGAAAAGGTGAGAAGAAATCGTACTTATTCGTTTGGTAAAGATTTATATGACCGGACGATGCGCGATGATGTAGCGGGCTTGGCAGCACAGCTCGCTTATTTCTTCTTGCTTGCGATTTTTCCTGGGCTCGTTTTCTTAATTACGCTTCTTGGATTTATTCCCATTCAAACAGAGGATGTGCTTAGTTTATTAGAGGTTTATGTACCAGATGATGCAATGAACTTAATTGAGGTAAATGTAGATAAAGTTGTAAACCAGCAAAATGGTGGTTTATTATCATTTGGTTTATTATCCATGTTATGGTTTGCCTCAAATGGTGTTAATGCGGTTATGAATGCTTTTAACCGCGCTTATGACGTGAAGGAAACACGTTCTTTTATTACAACAAGAGCGTTATCAATTGTGTTTACATTAGCTATTATTTTTATGATTGTCTTTGCGTTAATTGTTCCGGTATTCGGACAAGTTATTGGAGCAGCAGTGTTTAAAGCACTCGGTTTATCAGATAGTTTTTCTTTCGTATGGAGCATTACACGATTAGTAGCGAGTTTCTTCGTGCTATTTGCTTTGTTTAGTTTCTTATATACATTTGCCCCAGATCGAAAGTTAAAAAGAAGAGAAGTTATTTCAGGGGCGTTATTTGCTACTGTAGGATGGATTGTGGTATCGTACTCATTTGCTTATTATGTAGATAAGTTTGCGAATTACGCCAATACATATGGTGGTCTCGGTGGTATCATTATTTTAATGTTATGGTTTTACTTAACTGGATGGGTAATTTTACTTGGCGGTGAAATTAATGGTTTACTCCACCATTATAGAACCGGTGACAATAATTCCCGTAATGAATAATGAGCTCTTGTTCCATAATAAAAAGGAACAGGGGGGATATTTCATGAGTAATAATAAAAAGAACCATAATAATAAAAGTAATAATAAACAAAAGAGCAGTTCGCATCCAAAGCATAAAACGAGTAGCAGTGCGAACGGTCATAATAGCTATCATTAAAAAAAACGGGTCCTCTATGAGGGACCCGTTTTATTTGCTTCCTTTTAATAATCGTAAGCCATTCAAAATGACAAGAATCGTACTTCCTTCATGGCCAATAACACCGAATGGAAGAGCTAAAAATTGCAAGAAGTTTGAACAAATTAGCATGGCAATAACGGCTAGCGAAAAGATTACGTTTTGCTTCACAATACGGTTCATTCGTTTTGATAAACGAATTGCTTGGGAAAGACGAGATAGTTCGTTCTTCATCAGTACAACATCCGCAGTTTCTAAAGCTACATCTGTTCCTTCTCCCATTGCGACACCAATGCTAGCAGTAGCTAGTGCAGGTGCATCATTTATACCGTCTCCGACCATTGCTACTGTACCGTATTTTTCTTTTAACTTTTTAATCGTTTCAACTTTTGTTTCTGGTAAGCATGATGCGTAATATTCCTTTATATTACTTTCAGAGGCAATTGCTTTTGCCGTTTCTTCATTATCTCCAGTAATCATAATTGCTTCGACACCAATGCTTTGTAATTCACGAATAGCAGCTATTGTTTCTTGGCGAAGCGTATCTTTTAAAGCGATAAGTCCAAGAATGCCTCCCTCATCACTAATATAAACGACAGTTTTACCTTCCTTTTCAAGTGAGGCAGAAATACCATTATGAAATGTTTTTGTTTCTTCACCGATAAAATCAGCTTTACCTATTTTATAAGCGTTGTTTTCGAATATTCCTTTTAGCCCAAAACCAGTTACATCTTCAACCTTTTCAGGTTTTTTTAATGTAATGTCGTACGCATGTTGTGCATATTTAACAATAGATGCAGCCAAAGGATGTGTAGAGTGACTTTCAATGGATGCTGTAATAGAAAGTACTTCTTTTTCTGTCATATTTTCTCGAACATATACATCTGTTACGGTAGGTTTTCCTTCTGTTAATGTTCCTGTTTTATCAAAGGCGATTGCTCTTACTGAAGCGAGGCGTTCTAAATGTATGCCACCTTTAAAGAGAATTCCATTTCTTGCTCCGTTAGAAATTGCAGATAACGTTGCTGGTGTAATGGCAGCAACGAGCGCACAAGGAGATGCGACTACAAGTAAGATCATAGCGCGATAAAACGTTTCATTCCAGCTCCAGTCAAGTAAGAAATGAGGAACGAACATCATAAGCGCAACAACGAGTAGTACACCTTTTACGTATGTTCCTTCAAACTTTTCGATGAATAGTTGTGATGGTGATTTTTCACTTTGTGCACTTTGTACGAGACGGATAATCTTTTGGAATAATGTTTGATCGCTCGGCTTCGTAATTTTAACTTCGATAGCACCACGTAAATTTACAGTACCTGCAAATACTTCATCGCCATGTCTTTTCTCATTTGGAATAGGTTCTCCCGTGATTGCTGCTTCATCGATATTTGTTTCACCGTTATGAATCGTACCGTCAGCAGGAACACGTTCACCTGGTTTAATTAAAATAATGTCGTTAATTTGTAACTCTCCAACAGGAATACGTTCCTCTGTTCCGTTGGAAATGCGTAATGCTTCTTCGGGTTGTAAGTCAAGAAGAGCGGAAATTTCTTTTTGGCTCTTACTTAATGTATAAGATTCCATAGCACCGCTGAGCGCAAAGATGAAGATTAAAATAGCCCCTTCTGCCCAGTAGCCAATAATTGCAGCACCGATAGCTGCAAAGAGCATTAGCATTTCAACATTTAGCTCTTTTTCTTCAATCGTATCTTCAATTCCTTCTTTCGCTTTTGCATATCCACCAACTATATAAGCAAGGATATAGCAAGTAATACCTGCATTCATTGCATCGTTCTTTGTGAATAGCCAGCCAGCTAAAATAAAAATACCAGATGCCAATGCAAATACAAGTTCATAATGTTTTTTTAATGTGTCCCATAAAGAGGGATGAGAAATTGCTTCTTTTGCGTGTAACGTTTTTACTTCTGAGTTCATTACTACTCGCTCCTTCCGAATTCTTATTGAGAAAAATAATCAAAATCGAAACCCTTATAAAACGACGAAAGCTGCCATCCATAATGGATAGCAGCATTTCTGTTGAATCTGTTTTTAATCGTTCTTATGTTGTAATTATTCTATAGTATATCATATGTTTTTATGAGATGGTACGGTTTTGTTTCAAGTATAAACGGAAAACTTGTGTTTTCGCAATTCCTTTGGTATATATGAATATTGTTCATAAAAAGGTCGGAAAGGAAGACAACAAGTGAAGACAGAGAAATTTTTTACCCATCCGATTGGCGTATTTATTGCTGCAATAGTAGCAACTTTTTTATGGGGAAGCGCATTTCCTTTTATTAAATTAAGTTATGTTGAACTTGGAATTCAACCACAAGAAGTTGGAGAGCAAATATTATTTGCCGGTTATCGTTTCTTTTTATCTGGATTCATGCTCTTATTATTCTTTAAAGTGTTAGGAAAAGATATGAGCTTCAAAAAAGGAACGGGGAAACAGTTAATACAAATTGGTTTATTCCAAACGTTTCTTCAATATATCTGTTTTTATATTGGAATGAGTTATAGTTCGGGAATTGAAGGAGCTATCATTTCAGGGACATCATCATTCTTTCAAATTTTACTCGCCCATTTTTTATATAAAGATGATGCTCTCAATATAAGAAAATTAATTGGGGTATCGATTGGTTTTTGTGGCGTCGTTTTAGTAAATGTGCCGAGTGATGGTAGCTTATCATTTCATTTTGGAATCGGAAGCTTATTACTTCTTAGTGCAGCAATGCTGTATTCATATGGAAACATATTAGCAAAAGAAGGTAGTAAAACATTAGATGTTGGCTATATGACAGCATACCAAATGATGTTTGGTTCTATAGGATTATTATGTATAGGGGCTTTACAAGTTGGAGTCATGCCATTTACATTTAGTCTACATGCACTACTTATGCTGATTTATTTATCTTTCTTATCTGCAGCTGGTTTTTGCATTTGGAATACAATTATGAAGTACAACAAGGTTGGAAAAGTATCTATGTATATGTTCTTTATACCCGTATTTGGTGTGTTATTATCGAGCATGATTTTAGGTGAAGCAATTCATTCATTTGTGCTACTCGGTTTAGCATGTGTAGCCGCGGGAATTATTGTGGTAAATCGGACGCCAGCTAAGCAAAAAATAGAGGAAGAAAAACAAGTAGCATAGAAAGCAGAAAAGCGATTACAATGGAAGAACAGTACTGTTCTTCTTTTTTTATAGAAAAAGGATAATAGACTAAGTGTAACGAAAAAAGATACAAAAAGCATTTATTGAGGAGAACATATTATGAATCTACTTTACGTGGTGTTAATTGGGCAAATACTTCTTTTTTTAATTGGTGCAATTTATGCAATGCGGCAGACAAAAAGAACGAAAGATAATATGCCGTTACCTTTAGCAATCCGTCTTATTCTTAGTTTTTCTTTAACAGGTAGTGCAATTTGGATATGGTTACAAGATCCATCTGTAGAGTATAGTACGTGGGTTGCACTTGGTATGACTTTATCGACTGTGGGAGATTTGTTTATGGCTGGGCTGATTCCAATTGGTCACAGGTTAATTGGAGGGATGGTTACTTTCGCTCTTGCTCATTGTTTTTATGTAAAAGCATTTTTGCAAACAGGAATTTCGTGGAATGGTTTTTGGATTGGCTTACTCGTATATGGGCTCTTTCTAATTGTAGGATGGTTCTTCTTTATCCGAAATGATAAACAGGATAAATTGTTTACGATAGGAGCTCTAATTTACGGATTGTGGGTTGGAGGAATGGCTTGCTTTGCATTCGCCTTATATTATGAAAATACAGGAATATGGTGGATACCAGCGTTTGGTGGCTTACTGTTTGTAATTTCTGATTTCATTATTGGCGTGACAGATATCGGAGGGCGTAAATTGAAGTATGAGCCACTTTGGATTTGGTTTACATATGTAGCTGCTCAAATGTGTATTATATATGTGGGATTATAAAAATATACTCTCAAAAATAGTGGATAGACTATTTTGAGAGTATATTTTTTGCTTGTTAATTTGATTAGTATTTTTATTTTAAAATTTCTAATATTATAATTTTATAATTCAGAATTTTGTAGAAAATCATCGGTCGTATTATTTATAATAAAAGTAAAAAGATGATGAGTTGGTGAAATGATGCAAAAGAAAAAACGTTGGCGTGAATTCTTTGGAACTATTGCAATTGCATGTTTATTGGTGTTTTTGGCGAAAATTTTTGTGTTTTTTCCGACGACTGTAAAAGGAGCATCTATGAGGCCAACGTTGCAAGATGGAGATAAGGTAATTGTTAATAAGTTAGCAAAACAATTTGAAAGCTATGGGAGAGAAGATATTATTGTTGTGAAAACAGATAATTTTTATGTCAAAAGAGTGATTGGATTGCCTGGAGATATAATTGAGATGAGAAATGATCAATTATACGTAAATTCTGAAGTGAAAGATGAAGAGTATTTGGATAGTAATAAAAAACAAGCAGAAAAAAAACTTATGAATTTAACAGAGGACTTTGGACCGATTACAGTTCCTAAAAATAAGATTTTTGTTATGGGAGATAATCGCTTAATAAGTAAGGATAGTAGAAATGGTTTAGGTTTTATTGATAGAGAAGATGTGTTAGGAAAGTTAGCAGGCATTTATTATCCGTTTGAACATATGAAAATAATAAAGTAAAAAAACCAAGCAAATTTTAGTTTGCTTGGTTTTTTTTTAAACAGTAGGAGATTCGTTTGATACAAAGATATTTTCATGTTTCTTTGTAGTACTTAAAACAAATTTATGTTGTAGTAATTGTAGTTTAAATAACGCCAAAGGATCATGATATGTTTCTGGATTGCTTCTTAGCGTTGCTAATGTTTGCTCGTCTTCCTTTATCTCAAGTTGAGCTGCATCTACATTTTGTTTCAATATATTAAGTGGATCTTTGAAGAACATCATGATATCACGTTCTAATGCACCTTCAAATACTTCAAATTGAAGGAAGAATTGTTTGGAAATTGTGTGAGCAATTTCTGTATAGTCTTCTGTTTCAATATATTGTTTATATTTGTTGGCGAGCATAGATTGGTTTTTTTGCATGTTACCAAATAATTTTCCGGCACTTTTTAAGAAAAACTGTGTCGGTGTAAAGCGTAATAAAATATTGATGTTCGTTACTGTAATTCGATTTGTCATTCGTGCAACATCTCGATTCCAATCATCTAATAATTTGAAATCGCAAGGAAGTTTCATACGTTCTTCTTTATATAATTTATTAAACGTTTCACTCATTTCATCTAAATAAGCTTGAGCTTGAATAAATTCATTATGTGCGGTTTCAATCCATTCTTGAATAGACCCAGTAAATTTAGGAAGAAGTACCTGTTGTACATGCTTTTGAACACGTTCATTCATTGCAGCATTTAATTCTTCATGAACTAGTTTGAAATCACTATCTTCTTGAACAAGATCAGAGCAACTCTGTAATAATTCAGGAATTTGAGAATGTATATCTCGTGTAATTTCTTCTTTCGTTAAAAGATAGGATTCGGTAATAGAGCGAATTTTATCTTTTTCAAGAGCAGTAAGGTTATTAATAAATCCAGTAAGTTTCACTGAGATGTGTTTATTCCAGCGTACGGATTTTACTAATGTATTTTCTAATTCCACACGTTCATTTATGAGATAAGCAATTGTCTTTTGTGTAAACCATATTAGCTTTTCTATACGTTCTTTTTCTATATCGCGCTTTGCAAGATTAGAGAGAATAGATTCTGTTACATCTCCAAGTTGCTGGCTACTCTCTTGCGAAGGAGAGTATGGGAAGAGTTGTGCATCTGGAAAATGTACTTTAAGTTTACTAATTAGTTTTTCATTAGTAGTCGTATTATTTGTGTGTAATACGAAGTGAATTTGTAAGTTTGGTACTTGTTCACGTAAATAAATTAATGTATCAATTTCTTTACTATGCAATGGTGAAGAAGAATTTAATACGTAAACAAGACTATCTGCTGCTTGTAAGTATTCAAAGTATGCATTGTTTTTATCCAATTGCTCTTGAATGGATGGTGTAAGAAGAAATGTAAACTTATTTTTTCTTAAAAACCTACTTGGTAGCTTAATTTCTATACATTTTTTCTCAAGTTCTGACTGAGCAGATGTAGCCGTTATTTGATGGAATTCATCAAGGTTAGGGATATTTCGTATATCTAACTCGGTAAATTCTGTTATTTCAGTTTGACTAGCGTCTTTAAATAGAATAGGAGTTGTTAAAGTTTCAGTTAAGATGTTCTCTCCCAATATTGAATTAACAAATGATGTTTTATCATGGTCACTAGTTCCAGCTATTAGTAGTGGTGTGACATTTAAATCACATAGTTCATGGACGAGTAGCGTAAATTGATGACTTAAATCTACATCATTTTTCTCAGCCCATACAGCGATTGTTTCGAATAAATGAGAAACTGTTTCCATATTTACATCTGCTTCAGCTGATGTATTAGAAAGTAAGGATCCAGCACTTTTTACGAGTAATGATTCTAAAGTTGCAGGTGAGACTTCATTCCATGCTAACACTGCTGCAGAGACAACTAGAGAATCTTTTGCTTTCGTTAAACTGAACCAATTTGTTAATAAATTTGGTACAAGTCCGTTTAATTCATGCATAAAGTGATTTCCGGTAATTAATGCAAAGTATGTTTCTTGATAGCGAGTAGAAATTTCATTCCAATTGTCATTATTGTCTGTTTCAATATGCAAGAATAAATGATTAATACTTTGAATCCAAGGAAGGTATAAGGATTCATGTTGATAGCTATTCCAAAGAGCAATAACAAGTTCTTTAAATTGAGCTTGATCAACAGCATATAGAGCTTTTAAAGACTCATAGAAATATTCAGGCTTAATATTTTTTGTAAATCCTTTGTTTATGTAATTTATTAATGTATCAAACCAGTGTAAAGATTGTGTTCGAATACCTTCTTGAACAGCTAGTTCGATAGCGTTGTTCCAATCTTCTTGTTTTTCATAGAAAGAACGTGCAATTGCAGTAATATTTGGATAATCCGGTTGGAATGCAACAGCTTCACTAATCGTCTTAAAAGCGAGTCCTAAACGATCTTGTTCGATATAAAGAGAAAGAAGTTGTAAGGAAACCTCCATCGTAAGAGTTGTATCTTCCGTTTGAATAGATTGATAAATTTCTTCTGCCTTTGGTAAGAATCCTAGTTCAAAATAAGCATCTGCAATATTTTTTGTCGCCCAAAGTGCAAGAGCATTATTTACTTTTTCCCATTTAAATATAGCTGCTTCAAAATCTTTATTTTGATAATAAAATTCACCTTGAGCAAATCGAATATTAGAAATGTTAGAGAATTCATTTTTAGATTCATTTATATATGCTTCACCGAGTACTTCCGATGCAGGAGTAGAAGTTTCTTCTGTTAAAAATGTTTTATAGTAAACTTTTTGAATAAATTGATTTTCAATGGTCATGTTCGTTCCCCCCTGTATAATTTAGAAAAATGATGTTGTATGTAAAAGGGTGTATGTTCTTTTAATAGGTAGAAGTTGCATTATATAGACCAAACTATGTTTTTGCTAGATATATCATTTTTCTTGAGAGTTAAACCGTTGCGAAAAGTAACTTTCCTTTATTGTAACAAAAAAACACGCATATGAATTTTTATTTTTTATCGGGTCATTTGCAGGCAGTAAGAATCTAATCTCAAAATTGTTGAATGTAAGTAAGTTATGTGGGAGTCGGGATGTCTGTAGAAGCAAGATTGGCATAGGTTAATAATTAGTAGAGGATGAACAAAACTCCCACTGATTAAAGTTTCACTTTATCTCTGTTAAAGGAAAGAATAGAAGTAGAGTTCATTATAAAAACAATGTATAGTGAATATGTATACCATGTTTGCCTTAAAGATAGAAAGGGTACAATGTGGAATAACGATCGTGCATAGGATGTGTCTTCCGAATGGAACAACATATTGGCGAGTTAATCGCGCATTATGGCTATTTTGGAATTGTTATAGCTTTGGCTGGTGGGATTGTCGGATTACCGATACCAGACGAGTTTTTATTGACCTTTGTTGGTTATAATGTTTCAAAAGGAGTTATGTCAGGAACTGCTGCTTTTTTAAGTGGGATGGCTGGTGCGATGTTAGGGATCACGTTAAGCTACATATTAGGTTTAAAACTTGGGCTCCCTGTTTTAAAGAAATATGGGCCGAAAATTAGAATTAAAGAACATCACATTGAAAAAACACATATTTTATTTGAAAAATATGGGCCATTTCTTTTAATGATTGGTTATTTTATACCGGGAGTACGTCATTTAACGGCATATTTTGCTGGGGTATCAAATTTGACACTTTGGCGTTTTTGTTTGTACGCTTACGGTGGTGCGCTCATTTGGATAAGTGTTTTTATTGGGCTTGGCTGGAAGTTAGGCGAGAAGTGGCGCTTCGTTGAGTATAGTTTACATCATTATGGAATATGGATTTTATTAATTTCAGCAGTTGTTACATGTGTTGTATGGTTGTACATAAAGAAAAACCGCTAATAGCGGTTTTTTTAGCTGAAAGCAATAAATAATACACCAGCTGTAATAAAGACTACACCAACGCCGGTCATAAAGTTTAACTTTTCACCGAGGATAATCATAGCGAGAATGATAGAAAATACGACGCTTAATTTATCGACAGGAGCTACTTGTGAAACCTTTCCTGTTTTGAGGGCAAGAAAATAAAATAGCCATGAAGAAGCACCTGCAATCCCACTTAATGTGATAAATAGCAGTGCTTTTTTATTTAGCAGCACGTCGCCGATATTTTGAAATTTACCTTGTATGATAATAACGCCTATCATAAATAATGTCATAATAATAGATCGAATTGTTGTTGCAACGTTTGCATCGATGCCGTCTAAACCAAACTTTCCAAAAATCGATACAAGGGCAGCAGCAATTGCTGATAATAGTGCAAATAAGAGCCACGAACTCATAGTAAAATCCCTCCAATCTTACAGTATTATACATGAAAATGATTCTCATGTATAAAGTTGAAGCAATTGAGCTTTATAGAAAGCGCGACTTCAACTTAACTTCTTGCTCCACCTGAATTTTAAGGTGGGAGTTTTACTGCCTGCAAATAGTGGGCTAAATAACGAAATAATCCCCACCTTATATTTTTAATAAGGTGGGGATTATTATACTACTCTGCAATTTCCTCATATAAAAAGTACGTTACATTATAAATATGTTCTACTTCATCGTCTGTCATAAACAGTAATTCGTCACGCTCAATCCCTTTTTTCTTTTCAATAAACTCAATCATGTTTTTGCGTTCTTCTCTCTTCATCAATTTTATTTCTCCTCTCAATCTGTTTTAATACAGTTTTTTTAAGTTACTTCTATTATATAACAGATTCTTTGGAAAGTTCCACCTATTTTATTGTTTTTTTCAAAAGAACTTTTCGACAAAACAAGCCCACCTAAGGGGGGCTTGTTTTATTTTATAGTCGTAAAAACTCAGGCTCCGTCGTACCGGCACCATCGATGTAATAAATTGTGTCGGGATTGATTTTTATCAATACGTAATTAGGGTCTTCAGGACCGAGTAACCAACGTTTTAAGCTATTATTCCAAAACTTGTTTTTTAATGTCGAGTCTTCCTCAATTGAAGCTAACCCTTCAACTTCAATATAATCTTCATCTAATTTTTTCCCTTCTCGTCCGAGTAATACATGGACATTAGGATTGTTTTCAATATCTGTTATCTTTTTTGATTGTCGATCTGTTGCAACATATAGTACAAAATCTTCATGGAAAAACATCATAAAGGCACTATGCGGTTTCTCGTTACGTACTGTAGATAATACACCGGTACGTTGTCCTTGGATAATAGTTGCAATTTTCTCTTTTAAGTGCATATTCTTTACCTCTTTTCCTAATTTATATTTTCTCTGTTTAAACAAGATAATTTAAATATCTTTCATACTGTTTTCTTCAAGTCGATTTTTTAAACGTAATTGTGATGAAATCGGACAAGTTAGGAGAAGAATAATAATAATATTGAGGAGAAATACATACGATGGAAGGATGAAAAGCATGTTTAATAAAATATTTCTTATAGTAGCACTTATAGGTGTACCACTATCTGTACTTGGAAAAACACTTCATTGGCCAGAAACACTTATGTTCGCTGTGTATTGTATTACGATTATCGCATTAGCTGGTTTTATGGGAAGAGCAACAGAGAGTTTAGCAATTGTTTCTGGTCCTAGAATAGGCGGGTTATTAAATGCTACTTTCGGTAATGCTGTTGAACTTATCATTTCAATTTTTGCACTCCAAGCAGGGTTAATTGAAGTGGTGTTAGCTTCTTTAACCGGTTCTGTCCTTGGAAATTTATTATTGGTAGGAGGGTTATCTTTCTTTGTTGGAGGTCTTAAATACAAAAGACAAAGTTTTAATGTATATGATGCAAGGCATAATTCAGCTTTATTAATATTTGCTGTTGTTGTGGCCTTTGTTATTCCAGAGATCTTTTCAATGAAGATGGACGCTGGCAAGACGTATCAATTAAGTATAGGTGTTTCTATTATTATGATTATCATGTACCTTGCTGCATTACTATTTAAGTTAGTTACGCACCGTGGTGTATATCAACATAAAAGTGACGAAGTAGCGCATGAAGAAGAGCCAGAGTGGTCGAAAGGGAAGGCGCTCCTTATTTTAGCGATAGCAACACTGGCAGTAGCTTATGTGTCAGAGGCACTCGTACATACTTTTGAAACTGTCGCAAAGTCATTTGGCTGGTCAGAGTTATTTATAGGGGTTATTATCGTTGCAATTGTTGGGAATGCAGCGGAACATGCGTCTGCAATTATTATGGCCTATAAAAATAAAGTAAATATTGCAGTCGAAATTGCAATAGGCTCTACATTACAAATCGCCATGTTTGTTGCTCCTGTATTAGTATTGCTATCTATGTTCTTCGCGCAAAGGATGCCTTTAGTATTTACCATACCAGAACTTGTGTCTATGATTACAGCCGTTTTCTTAACGATTGCGATTTCCAATGATGGAGATACAAACTGGTTTGAAGGTGGCACTTTACTAGCGGCGTATGTCATTATGGGAATTGGTTTTTATTTATTATGAAAAATAGGCATAACAATTGCGCTCAGAGAAAACAATAAACGAAGTAGTATATATACCTACATAGGAAGGAGCCAGACAGGTGAAACGAGTATACAGCATATGTCTTTCAACTATGGTCTCGTTTATTTTATTATTTCCTAACATGAGTTTTGCAAAGACAACAGTAGGAACAAAAATGCCTTCATCTGTTTTAAATATTTCAAAAGACAATACATTTCCAAATGATGCGCAAGATTTGCCGCGTTTACAACCAAGTAAATTTGCTCAAGAGCTATTGAAAACGGCTAATATTAAAATTGAAAATCCAGACTTAATTCGGATGTTTAATGAAACGACAATTTCAAATGCGCCGCTTGCAGTAGGGTATCGGGCAAAAATTTATTTGGGTCAATGGGCTTTACATTATGAATCAGTAGACACATCGATTAATTGGGAATATAAACAAGTGAATCGAAATGTGTATGATAATCGCGGAGGAGACCGTTTATATCCACTTCGCTATAAGCAAGAAACACAAAAGACGGTTGAAGGCGATTTAACAGCAGATATGAAAGATGCTGCAGATGTGAAAAAAATGATGCTTCTCAAAGCACTTGAAAAAGTACAATTACCCCTTTCGTTTAAAACGACCATTGGTTATGGTACTGGACATGAGCGTGTGTATAATATTAGTCCGAGTCAACTTGGATATTTATACGCTTATACACCAGCAGTAAATGAAAAAGGAAAAGTAACATTTGGAGAAGTGTATCTTGTATTAAAGGGAAATCAAAAAAGACTTGTTGTGAAAAATATTACTTCTCAAGGAATTGGAGCTGCTATTCCAATTCATGATCATTTGTATTTTAAATTCATTTCTTCTTCTCACTCGCAATAACATGAAAAAACGTCAGCTTATAAGCTGACGTTTTTTTATAATGTAATGTTTGCTGTTTTTGATAAGAAATCTTCTGTCGGATAGTAGCTGTTTTTTACAAGAACATTTGGTCCAAGACATTTTACTGCAGGACAGTGACAGCTTAATGATTTTGCAGTTTTTGAAGCGCTCCATTTTTCATACGCTTCTTGTAATGTGTTTGTTTGTATGTTTCCTAGAAGTGGAACATCACCAAAATCAGTAACGATAATATTGCCATCAAAAATATTTACATTTAAGCGTGAACGACCATCTGGATCGTTACGAACAGTTACATTTTTGCTCTCTTGTAACTTTTTAAATGTGGCAATGTCTCGCTCGTCATCGCTACAAGCATAGAAAGGTAAAGTTCCAAATAACATCCATACATTTTCATCGCGAATTTCTAGTAAATGCTCAATCGCATCACGAATTTCAGCTTTTGTTAAAATCTCTAGATTACTCGCGAAGTCACTTGGATACATTGGATGAACTTCATGACGTTTACAGCCCATCTCTTCGACGATTTGGCGGTGAATATGTTCAATATGTGGTAGAGTTCTTTTGTTTAACATTGTTTCGGCAGATACAAGTACACCTGCATCTGATAGAGCCTTACTATTTGTAATCATTCTTTCGAATAATTTTGCACGTTGTTCGTAAGTAGGTTTACGCTCCATCATTGCAAATCCGCCTTCAACGAAGTCATCGATTGTTCCCCAGTTATGAGAGATATGCAATACGTCTAAATAAGGAATAATTTGTTCGTAACGTGCTAAATCTATAGTTAAGTTAGAGTTGATTTGAGTGCGAACGCCTCGTTCATGGGCGTATTTTAAGAGTGGTGTTACATAGTTGTCGACGGATTTTTTTGAAAGCATAGGTTCTCCGCCAGTAATACTTAAAGAACGTAAATGAGGAATCTCATCTAATCGTTTTAATAAAAGATCCATCGGAAGCGGATTTGGGTCTTTCGGCTGTAACGTGTAACCAACAGCGCAATGCTCACAGCGCATATTGCATAACGTCGTCGTTGTAAATTCAACATTTGTTAATAGTAGTTTGCCGTACTCTTCAAGGTCCATATACGCTTCCCATGGATCGTAAGAAGGAGTAATCGGCTTCATTTTTTGTGATATCGTCATATGAAATACTCCTTTGACTATTGAAATAACAATTTGTCCATTCTCTATAATAGAAGAATATGTGCTTTTTATAAAGTGAAACTTTTTAGCATGAAAAGAGAGAGGGCTTACATTATAGTGGATGACTGTGACAAAATTGATGAAATTTCATGCCCATAGCAATCGTTTTTGCGGTATAATAAAAGCAACTCGAATTAAAAGGAGAGTGCCTTCATGGGAAAAGCAATTCAAGATAAAGATACACAATTAGTATATTTAAAAGAACGTTTAAATATGTTCATTGAAGTAATTGATACAATTGAACCTGAAGAAGTAGAATTAGAAGATGTAGATCGTCTTCTTGCAATGTTAGATGAATTAGAATTAAAATGTGAGCAATTTAAAAAAGACGAATAATATATTAAAAAGGCTACCAATTCCAATTTGGTAGCCTTTTTCTGTTCGGGTAATAGAAGGACGATAGAAAAAGAGGTATAATCAAGTTGTGAAAAATTTCATTTATGCTCTAATAGCGTGAAACAAATAAATAGCTAAAGAGCATAACAATTGAATTTTCAGCTCATAACGTTTTGGTAGCGTTCACAATTGAGGGGGAAGTAACAATGGAAAAGCTTCAAGAAAGCATGTATCAACTAATTGTTGAAACGTCAACGAACTTACCGAAAGATGTTCGTCGTGCGATTCAACAAGCGAAAGAGCGAGAAAATGCAGGGACTCGTTCTGCGATGGCACTTGGCACAATTACAAATAATATTAAAATGGCTGATGATAACATCTCGCCGATTTGCCAAGATACAGGGATGCCAACGTTTAAAATTTATACACCAGTTGGTGTGAATCAATTAAAGTTGAAGGAAGCTATCTATAATGCGCTTGAGCGGGCGACAAAAGATGGTAAACTTCGTCCCAATTCTGTTGATTCTCTTTTTGGAGATAATAGTGGAAATAATTTAGGACCAGGTACACCGGTGATTAAGTTTGAACAATGGGAAAAAGATTATATTGATGCACGTTTAATCCTAAAAGGTGGTGGCTGTGAGAATAAAAATATTCAATATAGCTTACCGTGTGAACTAGAAGGGCTTGGACGAGCTGGCCGTGATTTAGAAGGGATTCGTAAATGCCTTCTTCATGCAGTATATCAAGCGCAAGGGCAAGGATGTAGTGCAGGTGTAATTGGTGTTGGTATCGGGGGAGACCGCACATCAGGTTATGAATTAGCAAAAAATCAATTATTCCGTACATTAGATGATGTCAATCCAGTACCAGAGTTACAACATCTTGAAGAGTACGTATTAGAAAATGCGAATAAGCTTGGCATTGGTACGATGGGATTTGGCGGAGAAACAACTTTACTTGGTTGTAAAATTGGCGTCTATAATCGTTTGCCAGCTAGTTTCTATGTATCTGTTGCGTATAATTGCTGGGCATATCGTCGCCTTGGTGTGAAAATCCATCCTGAAACAGGAGACATTATGGATTGGCTATATCAAGAAGGTGAAGATACACTTCAGCATGAAGTACAAGAAAAAACAGAGCAACGTGAGATTGTATTACAAGCACCAATTACAGAAGAGCAAATTCGTGAACTTCGCGTTGGTGATGTTGTAACAATTAATGGCATGATGTATACAGGTCGTGATGCAATCCATAAGCATTTAATGGATAATGATTGTCCAGTAGATTTAAATGGACAAATTATTTACCACTGTGGTCCAGTTGTTGTGAAAGATGAAAATGACAATTGGCAAATTAAAGCGGCAGGTCCAACGACAAGTATTCGTGAAGAACCGTATCAAGGCGATATTATGAAGAAATTCGGTATTCGCGCTGTCATTGGAAAAGGCGGTATGGGTGCGAAAACATTAGCGGCTTTAGAAGAACACGGCGGTGTATATTTAAACGCAATCGGTGGTGCAGCGCAATATTATGCTGAATGTATTAAAGAAGTGAAAGATGTTGATTTCTTACAATTTGGTATTCCAGAAGCAATGTGGCATTTACGTATCGACGGGTTTAAAGCAGTTGTAACGATGGACTCTCATGGTAATAGCTTACATGCAGATGTTGATAAAACATCACTTGAAAAATTAGCTAGCTTTAAAGAGCCAGTATTTAAGTAAATAAAAAATGCATCTCGAATGATTCGAGATGCATTTTTTTGGTATATATAGAAAAACATGTTTAGCATGAAAGAATGCGTAGCAACAGAAACTACAAGTACGATTATATATGGAAAGGAGACTATTTATGAAATATAAATGGTTATATATCGGTCTCATTTTTTCAATTATGATGGCACTTGTTCCAGTTTCAGCACTGGCTTATACAAATACTCCACATAACTGGGGAATCCCGCGTCCTAAAAATGAAACAGTACCAGATGCAGGAAAGTTATATACAGATTTACTACAAAAAAATGGCGGGTTTTATTTAGGAGATACGAAGAAAAAAGATATTTATTTAACATTTGATAATGGATATGAGAATGGATACACAGGGAAAATATTAGATGTATTAAAAGAGAAAAAAGTACCAGCAACTTTCTTTGTAACGGGGCATTACATTAAAACGCAAAAAGATTTATTGTTAAGAATGAAGGATGAAGGACACATTATTGGAAACCACTCTTGGAGTCATCCTGATTTCACAGCGGTAAACGATGAGAAACTTCGTCAAGAATTAACAAGTGTAACGGAAGAAATTAAGAAAGTAACCGGGCAAAAAGAAGTGAAATATGTACGTCCCCCGCGCGGCGTATTTAGTGAAAGAACGTTAGCTCTTACGAAAGAAATGGGCTACTATAATGTATTTTGGTCACTTGCATTTTTGGATTGGAAAGTAGATCAGCAAAGAGGATGGCAATATGCGCATAATAATGTTATGACGATGATTCATCCAGGATCTATTTTATTACTTCATGCAATATCAAAAGATAATGCAGAAGCACTTGCAAAAATCATTGATGATTTGCGCGAGAAAGGGTATCATTTTAAAAGTCTAGATGACTTAGTAAAAGGCAATCAACCGTAAGCATGTATGCTTACGGTTTTCTCATGCTATAATGATGTGTAAAAAGGATGGGGAAACGTATGTGGAGCGAGCATGTTACGTTAGAGTATCCGTATCATTTTGAAGAAGTATTAAAACGTTTATCTTTTGATCCTCTTAACGTCATTCAATTAGATGAGAAAGTTATTTATATCCCGCTTTGTATAGACGAGGAACAGGTTGTTGTTCGCTTACAAGGGATTGGTACTGTTCAAAATCCACAGTTTTGGATTTCTAGTCAGACAGGAGACCCAGAGAAAGTCATGAAACGAATGAGGGCCATTTTTCATTGGAATGAACCGTTTCAAGATATACAAAATCATTTTTTAAACACATCATTACGTCCACTATTTGAAACATATGCTTATACTCCAATTATTTTAGAATTTGATTATTTTGCTTGTCTTCTTCGCTGTATCATTCATCAACAAATAAATTTGAAATTTGCTACTGTGTTAACAGAACAATTTGTGAAACGGTATGGAACAGAGAAGAACGGTGTATTCTTTTTCCCCACTCCGGAAATAGTAGCAAATATTTCAATAGAAGAATTGAGAGAGCAGAAGTTTAGTCAGCGAAAGGCTGAATATATAGTAGGATTAGGTCGAAGTATTGTCAGTGGTACATTAAATTTAGCGAGTATAGAAAATGGGACGGAAGAAGACATTTCAGCACAATTGTTGCCAATTAGGGGAATTGGTGCATGGACAGTGCAAAACTTTTTAATGTTTGGGCTTGGACGGAAAAATATGTTCCCGAAAGCAGACATTGGGATTCAACGTGCAGTGCAAGGTATATTTCAATTAGATGATAAACCTGATGATGCATTTTTAGAAAAAGTGAAACAAGAGTGTGAACCATACTGCAGTTATGCAGCGTTATATTTATGGAAAAGTATAGAGTAGAGGTGTAATAATGATACAAAAGCAACATGAGAGTAAGTTGGAAGTTGGTCAAACGTTTCCTGTGACAATTAAACGTCTTGGGATTAACGGAGAAGGCGTTGGTTATTTTAAGAGACAAGTTGTTTTCATTCCAGGGGCATTACCAGGAGAAGAAGTTGTTGCAGAAACAACGAAAATTCAGCGTGGCTTCGCTGAAGCGAAAGTGAAAAAAGTTCGTAAAGCTTCACCGCATCGTGTGAAAGCACCGTGTCCAGTATATGAGGAGTGTGGCGGTTGTCAGCTGCAACATTTAGATTATAAAGAACAATTGAATCAAAAGCGTGATATCGTTGTACAAGCATTTGAGAAGTACATGAAAAATAGTATGGAAGAGAAAATTCGCCCAACGCTTGGCATGGAAAATCCATGGCATTATCGTAATAAGAGTCAATTACAAGTGGGGCGTAAAGACGAAAAGGTTATTACAGGGCTGTATAAACAAAACTCACATCAGTTAATTGATATCGCTCACTGTATGATTCAACATAAAGCAACGAATGAAGCGACAAAAGTTGTAAGACGTATTTTAGAAAAATTAAATGTTTCTATTTACAATGAGAAAAAACAAAAAGGTTTAGTACGCACAATTGTAACACGTACTGCAGTTCAAACAGGGGAAGTACAAGTTACACTTATTACAACAAAAGAAGAATTACCAAATAAAGAACAATTTATTGCAGAAGTACAAAAACAGATGCCAGCGGTTAAATCAATTATGCAAAATGTAAACTGGCGTAAAACATCTGTTATTTTTGGCGACAAAACATTTAAATTAGCTGGAAAAGAAGTCATTCAAGAAACACTTGGCGATTTATCATTTGAATTATCAGCACGTGCATTCTTCCAGTTGAATCCAGAGCAAACAGTTGTTTTGTATAATGAAGCGAAAAAAGCAGCTGCGTTAACAGGAAACGAGAAGATTGTGGATGCGTACTGTGGTGTTGGTACAATCGGTCTTTGGCTTGCAAATGATGCAGCGGAAGTACGTGGTATGGATGTAATTCCAGAAGCGATTGCAGATGCAAGAAAAAATGCAAAGCGTCACGGATTTACAAATACGAAATATGAAGCAGGTAAAGCTGAACAATGGTTACCGAAATGGGTAAAAGAAGGATGGCATCCAGATGTAATTGTTGTCGACCCACCACGTACAGGTTGCGATGATAAATTACTGGAAACAATTTTAAAAGTGAAGCCGAAACAAGTTGTGTACGTGTCTTGTAATCCTTCTTCATTAGCACGTGATGTACAAGCATTAATGAAGAGCTATGAAGTGGAGTATGTGCAACCAGTTGATATGTTCCCGCATACAGCTCACGTAGAAAATGTAGTGAAGCTTGTTAGAAAGTAAAGTTTATTAATATTCCCTCATGGTATGAGGGAATATTTTCTATGAAGGAGAATATTATGCATAATTATAAATTAACAATTCAGTACGATGGTGCACGTTTTAAAGGATGGCAACGTCTTGGTAATAACGATAATACGATTCAAGGAAAAATCGAAAGTGTCATATCTGAAATGATCGGAAAAGAAATTGAAATTATCGGTTGTAGTAGAACAGACGCTGGTGTACATGCTTTGAATCAAGTTGCTAACTTTCAAAGTGATGAGAAGTTAGTGGAACATAAAGTGAAAAAATATTTAAATCAATATTTACCTAATGATATTAGCATTACGAATGTGGAAGAAGTACATGATCGTTTCCATGCTCGTTACAATTCTAAAGCAAAAACATATCTGTATAAAATTTGGAATGAAGAGCATACAAATCCATTTATGCGTAAATACAGCATGCATGTGAATAAAAAATTAAATGTGAAAAGCATGAAAGCAGCTGCGAAACATTTAGTTGGTTCACATGACTTTACTGCTTTTTCAAATGCGAAATCAAAGAAAAAATCTATGGTTCGAGAAGTATATACACTTGATGTGATGGAAGAGGCAGGGTTTGTACAAATTAGAGTAAGTGGTAACGGCTTCCTTCATAATATGGTAAGAAAAATTGTCGGGGCATTAATTGAAGTTGGATTAGGACAATTAGACGCTGAAGCAATTTCAAACATTTTAGAAGAAAAGCAGCGCAATCAAATTAATTGTCTTGCTGAGGCAAGTGGGTTGTATTTAGAGAATGTTGAGTTTTAATGGCAAATAAAAAAATCGGGCTAAGTAGCTCGATTTTTTTAGTATTACGAAGATTTTTCATTTTTCGTAGCTTTAAATTCCAAAAAGCAGCAAGCATAATAGCTGCAAAGGAGCCAAAAATTGTTCCTAATAGCTTTGCATAAGGAGAGCTGCTTACATCGGCATTAATGAATAACATCATACAGAGCATGGCAGGGAAAAAGTATAAGTATTGTAATAACTTTAATTTTTTATCATTACTCATATATATAGCCCCTTTCTAGCATGTTATATGTTTATTATAACATATTTTACCAAGTTGTTTTTGCACTTGGAGACATGTTCATTTCATATGTGTAAATGCAGTTTTTTAATTCGATATTGTAAGTTTTGCCTACTTAATCCTAAAAATTTTGCAGCTTGTGAAATGTTGCCATGATTCTCTTTAAGAATTTGATTAATGTAGTTCTTTTCCATTTTTTCTATTGTGTGTTTTAAAGTTTTAGGTGCATCAGTATTGTGATTAGTTAGTGCATGCTGCATATTGAATTCTGTTTTTATTCGTTCACGAAAGCGAGTAGGCAGATGAAACGCTGTAATGATGGTTTCATCTTCTATCAAGTTCATGGAACCTTCAATTATATGTTCCAACTCCCGTACGTTTCCAGGCCAATCGTATGCATAGAAAAATTCTCTTACATTTACATCTACATCGGTTACGTTGAGCCCAAATTGAGTATTATATTTTTCAATAAAGTGCTGAACAAGAGCTAGAATATCTTCTTTTCTTTCACGTAAAGGCGGAAGACATAAAGTAACGACGCTTAATCGGTAATATAAGTCTTCTCTTAATCGATTATGTGCGATGGCTTCGAAAGGATCTTCATTGATAGTTGCTATAATACGAACATCAATTTCTTTTTCGTGTGTGCCTCCGATTCTTCGTATTGTTTTTTCTTGTATAGCTCGTAGTAACTTCGCTTGAAGTGCTGGACTTAATGAGTTGATTTCATCTAATAACAAAGTTCCTCCGTTCGCTTCTTCAAATAAACCAGCTTTATCGATAGCTCCTGTAAATGCACCTCGGTTTGTACCGAATAATAAGCTTTCCATGAGTGTATCAGGTATAGCGGCACAGTTCTGTGAAATAAAGGGTTTTGTTGAACGCTGACTTTCATTATGGATGCTTTGTGCAAATAGTTCTTTCCCAGTGCCTGTTTCTCCTACTAGAAGTATGGAGGAAGATGTACGAATTACTCTTTTTCCTTCAGCAATGATTGATTGAATAGCTTCAGAATCACCAATTATGTGATCAAAGGTAAATTTAGTACTTTGTTTTCGAGAAGGGCCCATTCTTATTGTTTGCTTTAAGTTACTAATTTCTTTTGATATTTCAATAGCGCCTTTAATTTTTCCATTTTCTATTATAGGAAAAGTATCGTTAATCGTTGTAATTTCTTGTCCTTTATTGTTAAAATACGTTTGTTTTATATTTTTCTTTGTTTTTCCAAATTTTAATGCCTCTATAAGAGTACTATTTTTATTTTCTTCAAATGCGAATACTTCTAAAGGACTTTTATATAGCACATCTGAGCGCTCCATTGATTCAATTTCCATCATTTTGCGGTTATAGATAATCGTCTTACTTTCCTCATTAATAATATGAATTCCGATGTCGAGTTCATTGAGTAAAGTTTCATATAGCATATTCATTTCAATGATCTGTTTTAAATTAATTTCTTCTGTACGCATAGATTATCTTCTCCTCATTCCACCCTATGAAGACTGACTTTTTATAATTTTATTAAAATTCTTATAAAATCGCAAAAATTTTTTGCTATTTTCCTTTTAAAATCTCTGAAATGATAGAAAAATTTTGCGGTTATGAAGTTTTTTTTTTTGAGAAACCTTCATTTTAAATAGGAATTGGAGATTGGTACGCATTTTGCATAAATAATAATTGATATATCTAAAGGAGGGATATGCAACGTTTCAGTACCAACTAATAAGAAGGAGGAGTGTATAAAGTGAAGACGGTTATAGAATGCGTGTATAGTCCTTGTTACGGGAAAGTAGAGAAGTTATTTGTTACAGAAAGTTCTTACGTATACGAGTGGGAGAAATTAGCATTAATTGAAACAATAGATAAACAGAAAGTAGAAATTAAGATAGGGATCAGTGGTTATATTGAATCATTAGAAGTAGTAGAAGGACAAGCTATTGCTGATCAAAAGTTATTAATAACAGTAAGGGATGACCTTTTAGTAACAGGCAGTGATTAATGTAAGTGATGTGTATTTTTGCTCTTTTAAATCATTATTTTTACGGTGAAGAATTTTAAAAACGCTTACATTAAATGGATTGGCAAAGTGAAAAGGGGGGGATTTATATGATGGATCAAAACCAAGGATTAAAAAGAGAATTGAAAAGCAGGCACATATTTATGATTGCACTCGGTGGAGTTATTGGTACAGGACTTTTTTTAGGATCAGGTTATACGATTCATGAAGCTGGACCTGGAGGAGCAATTGTAGCGTATCTTGTCGGTGGATTTGTAATGTATTTAACGATGCTCTGTCTTGGAGAGTTAGCAGTTGCGATGCCTGACGCAGGGTCTTATCAAACGTATGCGACAAAGCATATTTCTCCTGCAGCAGGTTATGTAGTGGGATGGATGTCGTGGTTAAACTGGTCTGCTACGATAGGTATTGAATTAATTGCAGTTAGTATTTTGATGAAACGTTGGTTTCCTGATGTACCGTCATGGATTTGGTGTGTAGTGTTCGCGGTACTGCTCTTTGCTATTAATGCGTTATCTTCAAGAAGTTTTGCGGAAGTGGAATTTTGGTTTGCAAGTATTAAAGTAATTACAATTATTGCATTTATTATTTTGGGCGGGGCAGCAATGTTTGGGTTTCTAGATATGAAAGGGAATGAACCAGCGCCAATGTTCTCTAGCTTTACTGATTATGGTGGATTGTTTCCAAATGGATTATCAGCCATTTTAATTACAATGATTGCAGTTAATTTTTCTTTCCAAGGAACAGAATTAGTTGGTATTGCAGCAGGTGAGAGTGAAAATCCAGAGAAAACGATCCCGAAGGCAATTAACAATACAGTTTGGCGTATACTTGTTTTCTTTGTACTATCTATTTTTATTCTTGCTGGACTATTCCCTTGGCAGCAAGCAGGAGTAATAGAAAGTCCATTCGTAGTTGTATTTGATAAAATTGGTATTCCTTATGCAGCAGATATTATAAATTTCGTTATTATTACAGCAGTACTATCCGTTGCGAATTCAGGATTATATGCAACTTCGCGTATGCTATGGTCTATGTCTAATCAAGGAATGATTAGTCCAATTTTTGGAAAGTTATCTAAAAACGGTGTTCCTATTTATGCATTAATCGTAAGCACAATTGTAGGTTGTCTCTCATTATTATCAGGTATTTATGCGGAAGATACAGTTTATTTATGGCTGCTTTCTATCGCTGGATTTGGAGCGATACTAGTTTGGGCATCTATTGCTCTATCTAACTTATTAGCTAGAAGGTCATACATAAAGCAGGGCGGGGATGTGAAGGACTTGAAATTTAAAACACCATTGTATCCATTTGTACCACTTCTTGCGTTAGTATTAAATTTAACAGTAATCGTTGGAATGGCCTTTATTCCAGAACAAAGAATGGCATTATATTGTGGTATTCCATTTACGATTGTTTGTTTACTGTTTTATCGTGCTACAAGAAATAAGGGAAGTAATGTAGAGCATATTGAAAAGACAAATACAACGGAAGTAGAGAGTTTATAATAGTGATTAATTAGGAGACTGTAAAATTGTAAACAGTCTCTTTTTTTGTGAAAATAAAGCTGGAAACATACTATGTATGCAAAGGGGAATTAGCGATGAATCCAGAAGTTTCGCAGTTATTAAAACAAATAGATTCAAGGAAAGAGGAATTGTTAGAACTTACAAAAACATTAATTCGTTTTGAAACACCAGCACCGCCAGCGAGAAATACAAATGAAGCGCAAGAATTTGTTGCAGAGTTTCTAAGAAAACGAAATTTTAGTATTGATAAATGGGATGTATATCCGAATGACCCAAACGTTGTTGGGGTTAAAAAAGGAATAAAAAGTGATTCATATAAAAGTCTTATCATTAATGGTCATATGGATGTAGCTGAAGTATCGGCAGATGAGGCGTGGGAAACAAATCCGTTTGAGCCATTTATAAAAGATGGTTGGTTAGTTGGACGTGGTGCAGCTGATATGAAAGGGGGACTAGCTGGAGCGCTATTTGCTATTCAGCTATTACAAGAAGCTGGTATTGAATTACCTGGAGATTTAATCTTTCAATCCGTAATTGGAGAAGAAGTTGGAGAAGCTGGTACACTTCAATGCTGCAAAAGAGGTTATGATGCTGATTTTGCAGTCGTAGTGGATACGAGTAATTTACATATGCAAGGACAGGGCGGCGTAATTACTGGCTGGATTACTGTGAAAAGCCCTCAAACGTTTCATGATGCAACGCGTAGGCAAATGATTCATGCTGGAGGACGTTTATTTGGAGCGAGTGCAATTGAAAAAATGATGAAAATTGTGCAAAGTTTACAAGAATTAGAGCGTCATTGGGCAGTTATGAAAACATATGAAGGCTATCCGTCTGGAACAACAACAATTAATCCAGCTGTTATTGAGGGTGGAAGACATGCAGCTTTTATTGCGGATGAGTGCCGGTTATGGATAACAGTGCACTTTTATCCGAATGAAACACATGAACAAATAATAAAAGAAATTGAAGAGTATATCGGTAAAGTAGCAGCTGCCGATCCATGGCTAAGTGAAAATCCACCACAATTTAAGTGGGGCGGAGAATCAATGATTGTGGATCGTGGCGAAATTTTCCCTTCTTTAGAAATAGATATTGAACATACAGCTGTAAAAACGCTTAGCTCAGTACATGAATCAATTCTTTCTAAAAACGCAATTTTAGATATGTCTGCAACGGTAACGGATGGTGGTTGGTTTAGTGAATTTCATATTCCGGCTGTTATTTACGGACCAGGCACATTAGAGGAAGCTCATTCAATAAATGAGAAAGTAGAAGTAGAGCAGTTAATTGAATTTACAAAAGTAATAACAGCATTTATATATGAATGGTGTCATATGAAAAAATAGATTAGTATGTTGAAATCGTACAGGTATGTATACTTGTACGATTTTTTAGTGAACTATTTCAGAGTTAAATAGAAACAACTGAAATAGTTCTTTATTTTTCTAGGTCTTTCGTTTTAGTTCCATTAATTTCTCTTTTGCTAATTCAACGGCGATCGCATCATCTAAATAGCCAATTGGAAAGAGATAGTCGGGAATAATATCTGTCGATAAAATGAAATACAGTAATGCGCTCCCAAGAACTGCACGTTCTTCTTTTGAAATGGTTTCATTGCAAAATTGTTGATACATATCTGTTAATTGTTCAATAAAAGGACCAGCACTATCAATTTGCTCTAATTTACTTGCGAAACTGTCATGAATACGTTTTTCGCCTTCTGTTGTCTGGGCATAGCGTTCGTAATTTTCGAGTTCTTGTTTTACGCGAGTTGTAGTGTAATCGAAATCGAATAAGTTAGAGGATTGCAGCGTTTGCTGAATGGTATCAAGAGATGTGTACATATCTGTTTTTTCTTTATTTATGTGAGGAGAATCAGGGTACATTTCATCAAATAACAATTGGGGTGGAACTTGAAGACATTCTGCAAATTTTTGTAGATGTTTTTGTTTTGGCGGTTGTTTGCCATTAATAATTCTTGAGACTGTTGCAGGATCAATATTTGTAAGTATTCCTAGTTGGCGCATAGATAAGGCGCGTTCTTTTAAAAGTTTTTTTATTAATTTGCCAAGCCGATCATTCGGGTTTTCATTAGCCATAGTGTAGGCACTCCTTTTTTAGTATTGAAAAAATATTGAGCATTTATTACAAGTATATGAAACAGACAGGCACAGTTGCTCAACATTTTCATAATATGCATTGAAAAGTGAGAAAAAGGGGTGACTATTTATGAGTACAGTAGGCTTATTTTCAATTTTTTTAATCGGGATCGCTTCTAATTTAGATAATGCAGGTGTTGGAATTGCATATGGCATTCGTAAAATTCGTATTTCGTGGTTTAACAATTTTATCATCGCATTCTTTGGATTTTTATTTACTTTACTAGCTGGATTTTTTGGAAACTGGATTGCGTTATTTATTTCAGAGTTTACAGCAAATCTGATTGGAGCAATCGTTTTAGGGGTAATCGGTGTGTTTATTTTGTGCCAGCCTTTCTTGGGTCAAAAAAATACTGCAGGTTCTAAAGATGGTAATGTACTTATGGGCATTTTACGTAATCCGGAAAAAGCAGATTTTGATGGTTCTAAAACAATTAGTTTCTCAGAAGCAATTGTTTTAGGAGTTGCGTTGTCTATTAATAATATTGCAGGTGGATTTGATGCAGGGGTAACAAATTTAAATCTTTGGCTTACAGCGACTATTTCTGGGGTGTTTAGTTTTATTTGTATTAGTGGTTTTGCGTATGTAGGAAAACGATTTTTAGCAGAATACTTAGGGAAATGGGCGACAGTTATCGCAGGACTATTATTAATTCTTATTGGGATCGATCAGTTGTTGTAAGGAGAGTAGAAAACAAGGTTCGAGTATTTCCTTGGAAATACAGCAAGAGATTGCATATATCGACGTACTTTTCTCCATACTAATACGGATTTCTTTTAAGAAAGGGGGATTTGTATGGGACGCGGGAAAGCATTTGATCATAAGAAAAAAGGGCATGATCATCAACCACCTAAAGGTGCGTTCATTCATAAAGATGTAAATGAACATACTTTGGAAGAGGAAGAGCTACCAGTAAATATTGAGGCGTATAAAAATAGTTTAAAAAAACATTAAAAGCACCTACATAGGTGCTTTTTTACCGTATATCTTCAATTAATTGTTCGGATTCTTCATGCATACTGTACTCACTTAATACTTGAATGCAAAGCCACTTTAATTCCTCAATCGTATGCTCAAGTTCTTCAGGAAGCACATGATAAATGTCTTCAAGTCCCATCCCGAAATGAATAAGTTCAAGTACTTGATCATCGATGTTCCGATCCATTAATAATTCAAGTACTTCTAAATTGAATATGTATCGGTGAGCTTCGTCGAGTGAAACAACTTTTAACTTCAAGCTTTCTACAATACTCAATATAAAAAGAAGGATTGTTTTTTCAAGAACAGGTTGTTTTCCCATTTGAAATATTAGTTTCATCTTTCACACCTCCACATATAGCGCTAGGTTGTACTATATTATTCAGGAGGGGGGAACAAATATGCATGATATAGAGAAACTTTCAGCACTGTTTTTGTAAGAGGATTGATAACTGACAAAAGTGAGGTTTTGGCGAAATAAAAAATCCTGCTGGTATAGCAGGATAACTCGCGATTAAAAAATGCTCCAACCTTCTTGAGCAGAAAGAAGTTCAAGAATTTTAAAACCGGCAATACTATTTCCGTTTGCATCTAAAGCTGGTCCGAAAATACCGATTCCCATGTCTCCTTTTACGCAGCCAAAAATACCACCGGCTACACCACTTTTTGCAGGAATACCAACACGAATTGCAAATTCACCAGATTCGTTATACATACCACATGTGACCATAAATGTTTTGCAAATTTTTGTAATATGCTTAGGGATAATTTGTTTTTTCTTATATGGATCATATCCATCCATTGCAAAAATTAAGCCGATACGTGCTAAATCGATGCAGTTTACTTCAACTGCGCATTGACGAGTATATAAATCCATAAGTTCTTCAATATCACAATCGATAATTCCGTTTTGTTTCATATAATAACAAAGTGAACGGTTTAGGTAAGCTGTCTCTAGTTCTGAATCGGCAACTTTAGAGGAATAATTAATAGTAGGATTATCTGTTATTTCACGTACAAAATGAAGAATACGTTCCATTTTTTCCTCGTTATCTTTTCCTGCTAACATGCTTGTAATAGCTAAAGCTCCTGCATTTATCATTGGATTAAGGGGTTTGGACGGACTTGTCGTTTCTAACTTAATAATAGAATTAAATGGGTCACCCGTTGGTTCCATTCCAACTTTAGAAAATACATATTCTTCACCACGGTCTAAAAGGGCAAGGGCAAGTGTAATTACTTTGGAAATACTTTGAAGAGTAAATAGTGTTTGTGAGTTGCCTGCATGGATATATTCTGTTTCTTTATGGAAAATGGCAATCCCTAAATCGTCTGGATTTGCATTTCCTAGTTCGGGGATATAAGTAGCAAGTTTTCCTTTTTTCGTATATGGTTTTACTTGTTCTAACAACTGTTGTAAGTTGTTTGTTTCAATGCACTGCATAGTACCAACGCTCCTATTTTGAATTAACTAAGTTTACTTTTCCCGATATGCTCGGAAATAAATAATAACATGAAAAAGTGGAATGATAAAACGAAAGTTCAATGTGCTATAATAGGTCTTTCGTTTCGAGTATTCTGTATTTTAAAAAGGAGAATTTTCCTTTTATATAACAGTTTGGAAATAGGAGATTTATCCATAAAAAGTTCAGAAATAAAAACTACACATCTATACAACTATATGTTATTATGGTTATGTAATAGAAAGCGTTTTCTAAAGCGTACTTATAATGATAACGATTTCATAAATTTGATTAGGGGGAATTAAAATGTTGCAGTTTTTACAACGTATTGGTAAAGCTTTAATGCTTCCGATCGCAGTACTACCAGCAGCAGGATTATTGCTTCGTTTAGGGCAACCAGATGTATTTGATATTCCTGTTATGGCACAGGCCGGCGCAGCAGTTTTTGATAACTTAGCACTTATTTTTGCAATTGGTATTGCAATCGGTCTTTCAGTGGATGGTAGTGGTGCAGCAGGTCTTGCAGGTGCAATTGGTTATCTTGTTATGAAAAATAGTATTGATGCGCTTAGCAAAGGGTATTCAACTGCTGAATTACAAGATAAATTGGGTAAAGTCCAAGATTTAATAGGTAATAGCGCAAATGTAGATCCATCTAAGCTTGCGGATACAATGACACAAGTATCTAAGGCTGCTGAATTATCGACTAAAGTAGATATGAAGGTTTTAGGTGGTATTATTGTCGGTGTTATAGCGGGACTTCTTTATAATAAATTCCATAAGATTAAACTTCCAGAATGGTTAGGTTTCTTTGCTGGAAAACGTTTCGTCCCAATTGTTACATCAGTTGTGATGCTGATATTAGGAATTCTATTTGCACAAATTTGGCCAACAATTCAAAATGGTATTGATGCATTAGCTCATGGAATTGTTAATTTAGGTGCAATTGGTTCAGGATTGTTTGGTTTATTAAACCGTTTATTAATCCCAATTGGTTTACACCACGTAATGAACACATACTTCTGGTTTGTATTTGGGGACTTTACAAATGCAGCAGGTAATGTTGTTAATGGTGATATTGCTCGTTTCCTTGCCGGAGATAAAACAGCGGGTATGTTTATGACTGGTTTCTTCCCAGTTATGATGTTCGGTTTACCAGCAGCATGTTTCGCGATGATTGCAGCTGCTAAACCAGAAAAGCGTAAAGCAGTTACTGGTATGTTAGCTGGTCTAGCATTAACTTCATTCTTAACTGGTATTACAGAGCCTATTGAATTCTCATTCATGTTCTTATCACCAGTATTATATGGTATTCATGCTGTACTAACAGGTCTTTCTTTATTTATTACAACATCACTTGGCATTCATGATGGTTTCTCATTTAGTGCCGGTGCAATCGATTACGCTTTAAACTTCGGTATTGCAACAAAACCAGTCTTACTAGCAGGTATCGGTTTAATTTACGCAGCAATTTATTTCATAGTATTCTACTTCTTAATTAAGAAGTTCGATTTAAAAACTCCTGGTCGTGAAGATGATGATGAGTTAGTTGAAGATGGTGATGCACCAGTTGCAGGTTCAATTGGTGAAACTTACGTAGCAGCTTTAGGTGGAAAAGAAAACTTAACTGTTATTGATAACTGTGCAACACGTCTACGCTTACAAGTAAAAGATGCTGGTCAAGTAAACGAAGCAGCGTTAAAACGTGCTGGTGCGAAAGGTGTTATGAAATTAAGTAACACGAGTGTCCAAGTTATCGTAGGTACAAATGTTGAATCTGTTGCCGATGATATGAAAAAACACGTATAACTAATACGATAAGAGGATATCCGAAAAGATTGATGACATCAATTTTTTAGAGGATATCCTCTTTTTTGTTAATAATTTAAAGGGAATCTTACTTTTGTAAATTTTCTTTTTCTTTTTTGTACATATAGGTTGGTAATATGTGCAGTGCGTGATAAAGTAGGGATGATATAGAATGGATTATCCATAATCTACTAAAATAATTCTTTAGTAGATGAATTAAATTATTGTTGAGTAAGGGGAAAAAAGCAATTATGGATCAGGAAAAAAATAATGCGAATAGGGAAGCACGTCGGCCGATTGTATACATAAAAAGAACAATTATTTTCGTCTTACTACTATCACTTGTATATTTCATGTATACAAAAATTGTTGCGCATAATAAGAAAGAAGAAACTTTAAAAGCGGCAGCAGAAATGAAGAAACAAGAAGAGCTAAAAAAGAAAGAAGAAGAAAAAAAGAAGCAAGAAGAACAAAAACAACAAAAACAAAAAGAGCAGGAAGAACAAGTGAAGCAAGCGCAAGCTGTGGAGAAGCTTACCGAGGGACCACCTCAAGAAATTAATGAAAACGCTCAATTGGACCAGTATTTACAAAACGCAGGATTTAGTGGTACGGCTGTTATTGTGAAGAATGGAAAAGTTCTTTTAAATAAAGGGTACGGCATGGCAAATAAAGAGCAGCAAGTACCAAATAATTCAGAGACAACTTTTTATATTGGCTCTATTTCAAAGGCGTTTGTGGCAACCGCTATTATGCAGTTGAAAGATCAAAATAAATTACAAGTAGAAGATACTGTTGCAAAGTATATTCCAGACTTTCCTCAAGGTAATAGTATTCAGCTAAAACATCTATTAACACATACATCAGGGATTCCCGAATATGAGCAGGGAAAAGAAGATATTTCTCATGAAGAACTGATAAAGCGGATAGGAAATCAAAAGCGTATTGGTGGTCCAGGAGAGAAGTGGAAGTATTCTGATTCGAATTACTCTATACTTGCATACATTGCCGAGAAGGTAAGTGGACAGTCGCTCGAAGAATATATTAAACAACATATTTTTGCTATTGCGGGTATGAAACATTCTGGTTTTGGCACAGCATTAGAACAAACAAGATTCCCATCAACGGGTTATAAAATAGTAAATAATAATATGACAACACCTAATATTCCGAGCATGTCACAACTATATGGTTGTGGTGATATATACACAAGTGCGCATGATTTATATTTATTTAACGAAGCACTATTCTCTGGTAAATTAATTTCAAAAGAGAGTTACGATCAAATGTTTACGGGTGGAAAAAAGGATTACGGGTTTGGATGGTACGTAGACCCAGGAAGCTATTCGAATCACGGTGTAATGCCAGGATGGAATTGCTTAAACGGATTTAGTAAAAATGGTAGTGTATATGTTGTTTTATTATCTAACATTCAAAATAACATTAAATCATTTGGTAAAGTGAATAACGACATTTATTCGATATTGCGGAATATTGAAGTGTAAGAAACTATCCTTTTGGATAGTTTTTTTTATGCCTTGAACCAAATATTTCTTTTAGAAAATGTATGTCTTACCTATCACAAAAATATCTATTTTGTATACATTAAGATGTATGGATGTGAAATTTTATAATCTAAAAATAATAGGAGGAGAAGTGTATGTGTCTGTTCAGAAAATATTGGCATAAATTATCGAGATTGTTTAATAGGCAATTAGATTATTTTTTAGATAATAAGTTATTACCTGCTGTGGAAAGACTTTTATTTTCACAAAACTTCGCGAGATTTATTCAAAGAAATTCTAAGCAAGCTACAGAGGAATTTATTGAATCAAGTAGATTTCAATCTATTATTTGTAACATTTTAAAAGAATGTAATACATCACCATTTAAAGAAATTGCAGAGCAGTATTTGGGTAAAAACGTAGAAATTACTGTGACAGTTGGACAGTTAACGGGTGTGATTGTAGCGGTTGGAGATGATTTCTTAACACTGCGAGAAGGAATAGGAACAGAAGTTTTATTACCATTTACAAGTATTATATCAATTAAAGAAGCGTAAGAAAGGAGAGTTATATATGTTATTTACTGATGAATTACGTAACCATGTTGGGGAACTAGTGCAAGTTGTGACAGCTGTAGAAATCATTGCAGGCGTTCTTTTATCTGTGACGGATGGGGCAGTAATTGTTCGTACTTCTCCTTCTTATGGACCACCAGAAGATGTAGTTGTACGTATTCCTATTATTGCTTATGTTCGCTTGGAAGGGTAAGAGTGATGCAAGTATGAGAGTGTCAGTTGTGATTCCAGTGCATAATGAAGCAAGTACTTTATCAAAAGTTTTAATAGAAGTAAGAAAGCTCGAACCATATGAAATTATCATAGTAGATAATGGATCGACAGATGGTACGAAAGAAATAGCATTACAGCATAATTGCCGTGTGATTTATTATAGATATTCCCTTGGTAATGATGTGGGACGGGCAATTGGTGCTAGAGAAGCAAAAGGTGAAATTGTTTTATTTTTAGATGGCGATATCGTCATGAAAAGTGAAGAATTATACAATTTTATTAAAGGAATACAGCAAGGACATGAGATTGTTTTAAATAATTTAACATGGTCCGTTTATTTGAAGATGAGACCGCATTATACGACGGTTGGAAAATATATGTTAAACCGTTATTTGAACAAAAAAGAGTTTGTTGTAGGATCTTTAATTGCGATACCACATGCGATAAGTCGTGAAGTGATTGAAAAACTAGGATGGTGGAATTTAGCGGATCCAGCACTATTTCAAGCGATGGCGATGTCTAGAGGAGTAGATATTTCTGATATGGCTTCAGTTGATGTCATTTACACAAATAAAGTTCGTCCTGTCCATACGGGCACATCACCTGGCTCTCCTTATCCGAAAGCGACTAGTCGTATTATGGGTGATCATTTGCGTGCTTTACAATACGTAATTGAAACATACGGTAATCGCGGTGATTTTTCAGAGGACAATAGAGATAGAGAGTTTGTAGGAAAGTATAAACCAGTTTTATTACAAAAGAAAAAAGCGAAATATAGTGCCATTATCCCGGTATCAGAAGAGAAAACAACTATAAGGTCTGTTATACAAGAAGTGAAAGAAGCAGGTGTAGATGAAATTATAGTTGTCGCGAATGGAGCAGATGTTGAGACTGTTAAACAGGCAAAGCTAGAGAATGTTATTGTTGTTGAATTTACGAAGGCGCTTGGACATAATGTAGCACGAGCAATAGGGGCCATGCATGCTACGGCAGATATTTGTTTATTCGTTGATAGTGATTTTGTTATTCCAGCAAAAAAACTCACTCCATTTTTACATGCTGTTGAAGATGGAAATGACGTGGTGCTAAATGATTTACAATGCTTATTAGATATGTTTCATCCAGCAGATCCAATTAGTATGGGAAAATACTTTTTGAATTTGGTAGCGAAAAGACCAGATTTATGGAATAACTCACTAACTGCTGTACCACATGCCATTCATAAGAAGGTAATAGAGAAAATAGGATATGATTCCCTTATCATTCCGCCATTAGCACAAGTGAAAGCTATTTTAGAAGGATTCTCTATTACAACAGTAGAGTTAGTAGATGTTATAAAAACAAATCGAGTACGTCCAGAGCAACACGAATTTGTAAATGGGCGTATTTCAGCGTTTGATCGTATTTTCGGTGATCAACTTGAAGCGGTTGCGTATTTATTACAATGTACGGACGAACGTGGTGGTTTTACAGATGGAGATAGAGATAGAGATGTAATTCAACAATTGAGAAGGGAAGAAGAGAATACAAATGAATAGTAGTAAAGTAGCTATTATTGGGCTAGGGTATGTTGGCCTTCCTTTAGCAGTCCATTTTGCAGAAAGAGGGCATACAGTACTTGGATTAGATAAAGATATTAGAAAAATAGACTCAATTATAAAAGGAGAAAGTTATATTCCGGATGTTTCTTCTAAAGAGTTACAAAGTTTATTGACGAAAAAAAAATTAACAGTAAATACACCGGATCAAGGCATTGCTGATTTTCAAAATAGTGATTATGTTATTGTCACTGTCCCGACTCCAATTAATGAACAAAGAGAACCAGACTTAAGTGCCCTCATTTCAGCTTCGCATTATATACAACAAAACCTTCAAAAAGGACAAACCTTCATTTTTGAAAGCTCCACATATCCAGGCACACTTGAAGAAGTCATCCTACCTATTATTTCTCAAAATGGTAAAAAGGTAGGGGAAGATTTCTATATCGGATATTCCCCTGAGAGAATTGATCCAGCAAATAGTCAATATTCAGTTCAAGCTATTCCAAAAGTTATTAGTGGACAAACAGAAAAGTGTAAACAAAAGGTACAGGATTTATATAGTACCATTTTTGACGAAGTTGTACCTGTTAGCTCTCCGAAAGTAGCAGAGATGTGCAAGCTATTTGAAAATATTCAGCGCTTAGTTAACATTTCTTTAGTAAATGAACTAAACACACTATGTGAAAGTTTAGGCATTGATTTTTATGAGGCCATTGAAGCGGCATCTACAAAACCATTTGGGTTTACTCCGTATTGGCCAGGGCCAGGGATAGGGGGACACTGTATTCCCGTAGACCCTTTATATTTTCAATGGAGAATAAAAAAGAATGGGGCAATTAGTCAATTAATTGAGGCTGCACATATAATTAATGAAGAAATGCCAGAGAAAATGGTCCGGAAAGTAAAAAGTGTGGTGCAATTACCTGCAACGGTGTTAATTGTAGGGATTGCGTATAAAAAAGATGTAAATGATTTGAGAGAATCACCAGCGTTACCGATTATTCAATTATTAAGAAATCAAGGATACGAGATAGAATATCATGATCCTTATATTTCTTCCGCGGAAATTGGAGATAAGGTGTACCAATCTGTTTCTTTAGATGAAGAAAAAGTTAAAAAAGCGGATTGTATTTTAATTTTAACGGATCATTCTAATATTGATTGGAAGCTTTTTAAAGGAATGGACCGAGTAATAGATACACGCGGGATTGTAAAGAAGGTGAGTAAATGAGTAAGAAATGTTTAATTACAGGTGGGGCCGGATTTATCGGGTCGCATTTAGCTGAAGAGTTGATGAGAAGAGGTTATGAGGTCACTGTTGTGGATAACTTTTATAAAGGTAAAAATAAGTACCATAAAGAGTTAATGAAAGAAATGCGTGTTATTCCAATAAGTGTTTTAGATAAAAATTCTATTTATGAATTAGTAGATCAGCATGATGTGGTGTTTCATTTAGCAGCAATTTTAGGTGTGAAAACAACAATGGAAAAAAGTATAGAGCTCATAGAAACGAATTTTGATGGGACGAGAAATGTTTTACAAGCAGCGTTAAAAGGAAAGAAGAAAGTAGTTTTTGCTTCTACTTCAGAAGTATATGGTAAGGCCAAGCCGCCTTTCTCTGAAGAGGGAGATCGATTGTACGGGGCAACTTCTAAAATTCGTTGGAGTTATGCAGTTTGTAAAACGTTGGAAGAGACATTATGTTTAGGGTACGCATTAGAAGGTTTACCGGTAACGATTGTTCGATACTTTAATATTTATGGTCCAAGAGCGAAAGATGGTCCATATGCAGGAGTAATCCCGCGATTTATCCGCGCGGCACTGCAAGGAGAAGACATTCTCGTATATGGAGATGGAAAGCAGACACGTTGTTTTACGTATGTAAGTGATGCGGTAGAGGCAACGATTCGGGCAATGGATGAGAAGGTAAATGGTGAGATTATTAATATAGGTTCTGAGAATGAAAAGAGCATAAAAGAAGTAGCAGAAGTAATTAAAAAATTAACGAATTCTTCTTCGAAGATTGTACAAGTGCCTTTTGAAGAAGTATATCCTCATGGTTTTGAAGAAATTCCAAATAGAAGACCAGATGTAACAAAATTAAAAGAGCTTGTTCAATTTCAGGCGAAAGTAACGTGGGAAAACGGATTGAAGGAAACAATTAAGTGGTTTCGTGAACAAAACAATGGCTAAGTCATTATCTGTTATTATTCCTGCATGTAATGAGGTCGATACGATTTCAGACGTTATTCAATCGGTAAGACCATTAAATCCAGTAGAAATCATTGTAGTAGCAAACGGTTGTAATGATGGAACAGAAGATGTTGCAGATCGTTTAGGGTGTAAAGTAATCAAGCATACAGAGCTACTAGGGAACGATGTTGGACGTGCAGTCGGCGCAAAACATGCGATAGGTGATGTATTACTATTTATAGATGGTGATTTTGCTATTCCAACTTCAAAATTAAAATTATTCCTTAATCCGATTTTATACGATCACGCAGATGTAGTTTTAAATAATTTGGATGCATTATTTTTAAAAAGGCAAAAAACCACTTCTATTACAGTATGGCGCCAAATATTAAATGCAATGTTAGAGTGTGAAGAATTAAAAATGAATTCTTTATTAGATGTACCTCATGCGCTGACGAAAGAAGTCGTTCAAAGCATCGGATATGAATGTTTTGTTAATCCTATTGTGGCTCATTTACGCCTAGTTCAAAGTAAATGGAGAATTAGTCGTCATTGTGCCATTGACGTTATTACGCCGAATAAATTTCGTCCATTCCAGCATGCTGCATATGGGCCAAATCTTTCCCAATCTGAAAAAAGAATGATAGGTGATCATATAGAAGCAGTAGCAGAACGGATATTAAGCAGTGATGAGCGCGGAGGATATTATGATGGAAATAGGAAAAGGGATAGTGTCTATCATACTTTAAGTTTTGAAGAGTTTTATCAAGGGTGGGGCGCCACATCTGATTTGTATAAAGGAAAGCAACTATCGGTTGTTATTCCCGTACAAGATGAAGAGAAAACAATTGGAAAGGTTATAGAAGAACTTCGCAAAATTGAACCCTTCGAAATTATCGTTGTCGTAAATGGTTCGTCAGATAAAACGAAAAAAATTGCAAAAGACAAAGGGGCAACGACAATTGTATATAAAGAAGCGCTCGGAAATGATGTGGGGCGCTCACTTGGAACGTATTTTGCAAAAGGAGAAATTGTGTTATTTATAGATGGCGATTTTGTTATTCCAGCGAGTGAGCTATATCCTTTTGCGAAAGCTATTGCAGATGGAACAGATGTTGCATTAAATGATCTAAATCATTATTTAGATTTAAGAGTACCGCTTCATCTTGTAACTGCATTTAAATATGCATTAAATTTAGCTTGTGATAGAAAAGATCTAGGCGTAGGCTCTCTTATCGCTGTACCGAATGCGTTTAGCCGTAAGTGTTTGAAAGAAATTGGGTATAGATCTTTACTGGCGCCGTGTGTAGCCCAAGTGAAAGCTATTCTTTCAGGATTTGAAGTTGCATGTGTAAGTCGTGTTGAGGTCGATAAGATGAACCGTATTCGTCCCAGTGAACATTTTGCTAAAATAGGTCATCCACCAGCTGTACTTCGAATTATAGGTGATCATATAGAAGGACTAGATCAAATAATTGCATTAACAGACAATCGTGGCGGATTCTATGATGGCAATAGAAAAAGAGATGTTTTATAGAAGTAACAAAAAAAGTGTACAACATGTGTACACTTTTTTGTTCTGTTATAAAAACTATAACAGATTAGGAGATAAGAGTATTACAGCTCTACAATGGGTATTGTTCTTGTATTACAAAATAGGACTCGTATATAAGGATACCAAAAAAATACAATTAAGGAAAGGGTTAATTTTAAAGACTTTTAAATGAAGTTAACACTATATATATAGTAGTTTGCTCAATGTTTCACAAACATGTCACAACTATTTCGTTCACTTTCGTAAAAAAGTAGTATTCTAAGTGTGTAAGCTGTTATATAAAAAATCTTAGTCCTGTACTAATCAAAAATGGAGGAGATTAGGATGACTCAAGTATTAGAAAATGTTAAAAACGCATGGGAAAACTTTAAAGGTGAAAAATGGAAAGCAGAGATTGATGTTCGCGATTTCATTTTAAATAATGTAAACGTTTTCGAAGGGGACGAATCTTTCTTAGCAGAAGCAACTGAAGCAACGAAACAACTTTGGGATCAAGTAATGGATTTAACAACGAAAGAACGTGAAAACGGTGGCGTTCTTGATATGGATACAAAAATTGTTTCTTCTATTACATCACATGACCCTGGATACTTAAATAAAGATATTGAAAAAGTAGTCGGTTTCCAAACTGATAAACCATTTAAACGTTCTTTACAACCATATGGTGGTATTCGTATGGCAGAACAAGCTTGTGAATCTTATGGATACGAAATGGATAAAGAACTTAGTCGTATTTTTAGAGATTGGAGAAAGACTCATAACCAAGGTGTATTTGATGCTTATACACCAGAAATGAGAGCTGCTCGTAAGTCAGGTGTTATTACTGGTCTTCCAGATGCATACGGACGTGGACGTATTATCGGTGACTACCGCCGCGTAGCATTATATGGAGTGGATCATTTAATTGAAGCGAAAAAAGCAGATTTAAATTTAACTGGCGGTGTAATGAGCGAAGATACAATGCGTTTACGCGAAGAGTTATCTGAGCAAATGCGTGCACTTCAAGAGTTAAAAGAAATGGCTGCTTCTCATGGATTCGATATTTCTAAGCCAGCAACAAATGCGCAAGAAGCATTCCAATGGTTATACTTCGCGTATCTTGCAGCGATTAAAGAACAAAACGGAGCTGCAATGAGTCTTGGACGTACTTCTACATTCTTAGATATTTACATTGAAAGAGATTTAGCAAATGGTACTTTAACAGAAGAAGAAGTACAAGAAATTGTCGATCACTTCATTATGAAATTACGTCTTGTGAAATTCGCAAGAACACCTGATTATAATGAATTATTCTCTGGTGACCCAACTTGGGTAACTGAATCTATCGGTGGTATGGCATTAGATGGTCGTCCATTAGTAACAAAGAACTCATTCCGTTTCTTGCATACATTAGATAATTTAGGACCAGCTCCAGAACCAAACTTAACTGTTCTTTGGTCTAAACAATTACCAGAGAACTTTAAAAACTACTGTGCGAAAATGTCTATTAAAACATCAGCAATTCAATATGAGAATGATGACATTATGCGTCCTGAATACGGCGATGATTACGGTATTGCATGTTGCGTATCTGCAATGAGAATCGGTAAACAAATGCAGTTCTTCGGAGCTCGTGCAAACTTAGCCAAAGCATTATTATATGCGATTAACGGTGGTAAAGATGAAAAGTCAAAAGCACAAGTTGGTCCTGAGTACGCACCAATTACTTCTGAAGTATTAAATTATGAAGAAGTTATGCATAAGTTTGATATGACAATGGAATGGTTAGCGGCTCTATATTTAAACACATTAAATGTTATCCATTACATGCATGATAAATATAGCTATGAACGTATTGAAATGGCACTTCATGATACAAACGTTCTTCGTACAATGGCAACAGGTATCGCTGGTCTATCTGTAGTAGCAGATTCATTAAGTGCAATTAAATACGCAAAAGTAAAACCAATTCGTGATGAAAATGGTATTGCAGTTGACTTCGAGATTGAAGGAGATTTCCCTAAATACGGTAACAATGATGATCGTGTAGATGAGATTGCTGTAAATCTTGTAAAAACATTTATGAATAAACTTCGTAAACATAAAACATACAGAAATTCTGTTCATACAATGTCAATCTTAACAATCACATCTAACGTTGTATACGGTAAGAAAACTGGTAATACTCCAGATGGCCGCCGTACTGGAGAACCATTTGCACCAGGTGCGAACCCAATGCATGGACGTGATACAAAAGGTGCATTAGCTTCATTATTATCTGTGGCTAAATTACCATATGAAGATGCACAAGATGGTATTTCTAATACGTTCTCTATTATTCCGAAAGCACTTGGTAAAGAAGATGATGTACAAGTACGTAACTTAGTATCAATGCTTGATGGTTATGCAGTAAAAGAAGGGCACCACTTAAATATTAACGTATTTAACCGTGAAACATTAATGGATGCAATGGAACATCCTGAGAAATATCCACAATTAACAATTCGCGTATCTGGTTACGCTGTAAACTTTATTAAATTAACTCGTGAACAACAAATTGATGTAATTAACCGTACAATGCATGAAAGCATGTAAATGAAAAAAGTGTCCCTTCGCTCTTAATATAGCGAAGGGAGGCTGTTTCAATAAAGGAGGAAGTAACATGGTAAAAGGAAGAATACATTCTGTAGAGTCTTGTGGTACTGTTGATGGCCCAGGGATTCGTTATGTCATATTTACACAAGGGTGTTTATTACGTTGTCAATATTGTCATAATGCTGATACGTGGGAAATCGGTAAAGGTAAAGAAATAACAGTTGAAGAAGTGATGCAGGATGTGACATGTTACCTTCCATTTATTGAAGCTTCCGGAGGCGGTATAACAGTTAGCGGTGGAGAGCCATTATTACAGCTAGACTTTTTAATTGAGTTGTTTAAAAAGTGTAAAGAGGCTGGTATCCATACAACAATCGACTCTTCTGGTGGTTGTTATTCTGAGGAACCAGAATTCCAAAATAAGCTAGATATTTTAATGGATTATACAGATTTAGTTTTATTGGATCTGAAACATATCGATTCCAAAAAGCATCGTAAATTAACAGGGAAACCAAATGAACATATTTTACAATTTGCTCGTTATTTATCGGATAAGAATAAACCGATTTGGGTACGACACGTATTAGTTCCTGGTGTTACGGATAATGAAGAGGATCTACAAAAACTATCTAGCTTTATTCAAAGTCTGTCTAATGTTCAAAAAGTTGAAGTGTTACCATATCATAAGCTTGGTGTATATAAATGGGAGGCGCTTGGACACAAGTATCCACTCGCAAATGTAGAACCACCTACTGAGAAAAATGTAGAACATGCTAAATATATTTTACAAGCGGTCTAATCCAAATATTGGATTAGGCTTTTTGCTTTCTTTACAATAAAATCTAGAGTATATATTGATAAAAGAGTATACTGAAAATAGAATATCCATAATTTTGTACGGAATAAATGGAGAAATTTACATAATTGTAAAGGGAAATCAAAATAGTAAAAAGAATTAAGAAGTAAAAGAGTGAGTATCATGGAATAGAGAACATTTGTAAGTTATTGCGAAAGCTCTTATAGGAAAGTATAATGTAAAGATATGAGCACAGATAGGATTAAGGGGTCAATCTTATATGCTTTGCATATCCACGACAGGTACATAGCTGAAAGGGAATTATTAGAATCTGTTTATGTAATTTTTAAGGAAAATGTTTTTCCTATTGTCGTATATGCAATATGGAGAAACAAAAAGCTAGGAGTGGATTTGTTTGATAAAAAACCCCAAGGTTTTAATATTAACTGCACATTACGGTAATGGTCATGTGCAAGTAGCAAAAACATTAGAACAAACATTTCGCCAAAAAGGAATTGAAGATGTTATTGTATGCGACTTGTTTGGAGAATCACATCCATTTATAACTGACATTACAAAATATCTATATTTAAAAAGTTATACAATAGGAAAAGAATTATATCGTTTGTTTTATTACGGGGTAGAAAAAATTTATGATAAGAAAATAGCATCTTGGTATGCGAACTTTGGAAGGAAACGTTTGAAAACACTTTTACAGGTGGAGAAACCAGATATTGTAATTAATACATTTCCAATTATCGCTGTACCAGAATTAAAGAAACAAACAGGTATTTCAATTCCTGTCTATAACGTATTAACGGATTTTTGCGTGCACAAAATATGGATTCATCGAGAAGTAGATCGTTATTTTGTTGCAACGGATCATGTGAAAGAATTGATGGTTGATATCGGTGTACCTGCGGAACAAATTGTTGAAACAGGAATTCCAATTCGGAGTAGTTTTGAGTTAAAGGTAAATCCAGAAATCATATATACTAAATATCAGTTATGTAAGAATAAAAAGATTTTACTAATTGTAGCAGGTGCTCATGGGGTATTAGGAAATGTAAAAGAACTATGCCAATCATTTATGTCAGTGCCTAATTTACAAGTAGTTGTCGTTTGTGGGAAAAATGAAGCTTTAAAACAGGATTTATTAAGTTTACAGAAGCAAAATTCCGATGCATTAAAAGTGTTTGGGTATGTTGAAAATATTGATGAATTATTCCGTGTTACTTCTTGTATGATTACGAAGCCAGGCGGAATAACATTAAGTGAAGCAGCAGCGTTGCAAGTACCTGTCATTTTATATAAGCCTGTTCCAGGACAAGAAAATGAAAATGCGATGTACTTTGAAAGAAAGGGAGCAGCAGTTGTCATTCGCGATGATAGTGAGGTTTTTGCAAAAACAGAGGCATTATTACAAGATGATGTGAAGCTTCTTCAAATGAAAGAAGCAATGAAAAGCATCTATCTTCCAGAGCCAGCTGGCCATATTGTAGATGCAATTTTGGCGGAAAATCATGCAGAACCGCGTCATATACCTATTAAATCACCTGCTCTTGCACAATCTTTTACTTAATATGAAACCCTCTTTGTATATGTAAAGAGGGTTCTTTATTATTTTTAAAGAAAATTTAGTGAGTTATCCACAAAAGGATTGCGCTTTCATTAAACAGTAAAGTCGGAATATTAACAACTATATCCACATTGTCCACAATTTTTAGAAAAATATCCACAATTAAAACAGCTGATATATGCTTTAATATAGAAAAATATTAAATGTTTTTGAAAATTACTAACAATTTCATCGGTTTTGTGGATAAAGTTGTCCACAGCAAAAAAGTCCCTTATGTATAAGGGGCTTTTTTGCTTACTTCTATCAGTCGAGAAAATTATGTAATGAAAATGAATAATTAGGGGGGAAACTTCTAATTATTCATTTTCACTTTAAATGCTTTTCGAGCGATATCCTGCTGCACGATCTGCTTTTTGAAATTCGCGTTGATAGAGAACTTCTTGTGTACTAGATAATGTGTTTTTTGCTTTATCACGTTTCTTTTTATCCATTACAAATCACCTCGTGTCTTAAAGTTACTATTTATCGTTTCCAAAGACATGAGGGGATATACGCATATGGAAAATGTTAACGATTGATTATCATTTCAGAAAATTTAGATTACGCTTCTTTTAATTGATGAGCATCTTGGAAGGTTGTATCTCGCATTGTAGCAAGTGTGTATTGATCTTTTGGAATTTCATATAAGTTATACACTTCTTCGTTTGCGTTAATTTCATCATATACGGCTTTTCTTGTTTCGTTTGCTAGATTCACATATTGCAGTTTTTCTGCAGCTTTAATAGAACGAATATTTATTTTACGAATACGCATGAAAATTGTTTCAATATCTAATTCATAGAAAAGTTCACTAAAAAATGAATCTTTTGCCAATTTGTTATAGCCTTTTCCATGATATGGTTTGCCAAGCCATGTCCCGAGAAATCCAGCTTTTTCTTGCACATCAAATAAAGTGATTGTTCCGATAGGGTTACCCCATTCATCTAAAATTGTGCGTGAAATTAATTCACCACGCTCTTCAGCTTCAATCGTTTGTTTCGTTAAGAATAAATATTCTTCATAAGAATAAGCCTTTTGACGCACAAAAGGGAAGACAGCTGGATCCACCATTAACTCGTATAGAACGTGGCTGTCGTGTAAGTCGCGTTTTTTCAACATACTAACTCCTCCTCACACGAGGGTAGCATGACGAAAAAACACCCCACCCTCGAAATTTTTATATCAATCTTTAAAAAATTTCGGGGTGGGAATCGAACCCACTAGAACCAGTTTCTAACGCTGGTGGCGCACCATTTGCCTTCCCCATTCATCAATTTGAAAATGATAATCACGACACAAATTGATTATGGTTTCATTCAGTTTATAATCGTATAATACTTTATCTAGTCAAAAAAATAAACTAGTTTTTTTTATTTTTTTTGTAAATTATTTTTCCATCAATCATAGTTAGTACAGGCTTGGCTAAATAATGGAAAGGATGATGAGTCCATAGCACGAGATCGGCGTCTTTTCCAACCTCGATGCTTCCAATTCTATCCTCTAAACGCAAATTTCGTGCTGGGAATATGGTGATTCCTTCTAGTGCTGTTTTCTCGTCTAACCCTTCTCTTACTGCAACAGCAGCGCAAACATTTAAATATTGAATGGGTGTATAAGGATGATCTGTTGTGATAGAAACTTCCACACCATTTTTTGATAATATATGGTAAGTATCCCATGTTTTATTTTTTAGTTCGATTTTAGAACGGCGTGTCAGAGTGGGACCAACTGAAACCTTCAAATTGTGTTTTGAAAGTTCTTCAACAATAAAGTGTCCTTCTGTGCAATGTTCAATACGTAAATCGAGATTGAATTCTGTTGCAAAGCGTAGAGCAGAACTAATATCATCTGCTCGGTGAGCGTGGATACGTACGGGTATTTCACGACGTAATGCTTTTAGAATAGGAAGCATTCGAAAATCAGCTTCGTGCCCGTAATGTTGTGCTTCATAGAATGATTCCCGAAGTAACCCCATAATTCCCATACGTGTAATGGATTCTTTTGTTCCATTACTATGGACTTTTTTAGGATTTTCTCCAAAGGCAATCTTTAAACCAGCAGGTTCTTGAATAATCATATGATCAATACAAGTTCCAGCTGTTTTTATTACACAAGTAGTACCCCCGATAATATTTTGACTGCCAGGCATAACGTGAACGGTTGTAATTCCGTTTTGTACAGCGTCTTGAAAGGCAATATCGAAAGGATGGATTCCATCTAAAGAACGAATATGTGGTGTTGAAACTTCAGATGTTTCATTGGCATCATTTCCAGCCCAACCAGTACCTTCATCATAGAGACCAAGGTGAGTATGGACATCAATAAAGCCAGGTAAGAGATGGAGTGCTCGTGCATCTATAACGGTCATATCTTGAGTAGGTGGAATAAAAGGTTTGACCTCGGTAATTCGCTCTCCTGTAACGAGTACATCTCCTTGAAACTTTTGAGATGTAATAGGGTATACAATGGCTTGTTTGAGCAATATTTTCATAGGTACCTCATTTCTGTTACTTTATAATGCTAATGGAAGTTAAGGGAAAGTAACTGAAAGGTTATTTGTGTGGTAATGCTTCGGATCCTAGAAAATGAAAGTTTTGAAAGAGCCCATGTAAAATTGTGTTTTAGAAGTACTACATTGTATGCGAAAGTATATTTTGTAATGCATGGTCTATTTCTGGAAATGTGTATTGGTATCCATGTTCAATTGCTTTAATGGGTAATACACGTTGCCCTTCTAGTACAAGTATGCTCATTTCACCTAATAAAGTTTGAATGATAAAAGAAGGTACAGGCAACCAATGGGGCTTTTTCATTATAGTTGCAATGGTTTCTCCAAATTCCTTCATTCTTATAGGTGTTGGTGCTGTCATATTAAGAGGACCATCAATTTCTTTTTTGTGTATGATGAAATCCATCATACGAACGACATCGTCTATATGAATCCATGATAACCATTGCTTCCCAGAACCAATGGTGCCGCCGATATAGAATTGATAGGGAAGTAGCATTTTTGGAAGAGCTCCTTCATTTGCACCTAATACAACTCCAAATCTTGCGTAGATTGTTCGTATTCCGAGAGAACGTGCTTTAGATGCTTCTTGTTCCCATGAATATACTGTATTTGCTAAAAAGTCATTTCCAGGAGTCTCATGCTGTTCTGTAAAAGACTCTATTTCAGACGTTCCATAGTATCCAATAGCACTTGCGTTAATAAATGTGTGTGGCTTTGTATGGAGTCCCTGCAATTGTTTAATGAGTCCTTTTGTTGTTTGAATTCTACTGTTTAAAATGGCTTTCTTTTGTTGCTTTGCCCATCTACTATTAATAGACTCTCCCGCTAGATTAATAACTACATCAATAGAAGAGAGGGGGAAGGTTTGTAAATCTGGTGTCCATTGAACGTACTGAAGGTTAGGATCGGAAGTTTCAGTAGTTTTTTTTCGTGTGAGAATGTAAACAGTATATCCTTTTTGAATAAAAAAAGTAGAAAGGGATTTACCGATAAAGCCTGTACCACCAGAAATTGCGATTTTCACAAGTATTTCCTCCTCATTATATATATTCTTGAAAAGAAAAAATGTTCCTCGACTATGTTAAAATAATAGAGAGGTGAGAGTATGGCTGTCATTACAAAAATAGAAGTACAAAAACGATCGAAAGAACGATTTAATATTTATATTGATAAAGGTCAAGGCGAAGAGTACGGATTTAGTGTGGATCAAGTAATCTTAATAAAACATGGATTACAAAAAGGCTTAGAAATTGATGAAATCGAGTTAGGAAATATTTTGTACAATGAAGAAGTGCAAAAAGCATATTTACAAGCAATCTCCTATTTATCCTATCAAATGAGAACAAAACAAGAAATAGAAGATTTTTTACGAAAAAAAGAAGCGGGACAGGCCATCATCTCTGAAGTCGTTTCGAAATTATTACATGACCGATATATTAATGATAAAGAGTATGCTGTTTTATATACGCGAACGCAAAGTAATGTGAATCGAAAAGGTCCAACTGTTATTAAAAGAGAGTTATTAAATAAAGGTGTTCAGGATTTAATTATTACACATAGTTTACAAGAATATCCGAAGGAAAAGCAAATTGAGAATGCCTTGTTTCTCATAGAGAAGAAGAAAAAATCTTATCAAAAACATTCTTTTTTACAAATGAAACTAAAGTTAGATGAGATGCTTGTTCGAAAAGGATATTCTAGAGAAGTAATTCAAATTTGTTTGGAAGAATTGAAAGACGAAAAAGATGACGAAAAGCAACAAGAAGCGTTACACTATCATGGGAATAAATATTATGAGAAATATAAGAAGCATGATGGATGGACATTTGAAAACAAGATGAAACAAGCGTTATATCGAAAAGGATTCTCTATTGATGAAATCGAGATATTTTTGCAAATGAAACGCGAAGAGGAATGAGGAGAATAAGATGAATATGCCAAAACGCTACAGTGAAATGACACCGCATGAGCTAAGAGAAGAAATTGGCGCTTTGAAGGAGCAAGCAGTAAAAGCGGAGCAGCTTGGGATTGTCAATGAATTTGATGTATTAATGAGAAAAATGGCAATGGCTCGTGCTTATATGACGGATATAAACAAATTCCGTATTGGTGAAACATATGAATTAGTAGAAGAACCTGGTGTATTATTTAAAATTACGTATTTCAATGGGGTATTTGCTTGGGGATATAAGCAAAATGATAATGAAGAGATTGGCATACCAATTTCCTTATTGCAAGAAAAATAAAAACCAGAGAGCATATATCTCTCTGGTTTTCATCTTTGGTAGGCGTTAAAGGAGATAGGAGATTCTAAAATTGGCGTTTTTTACATTCATTTGCCAATATAATGAGAGACTGGGTTTGTTGCGTCTGTCCGTTAACTTGCGCTTTCGCATGTTTTGGACGAGTCCACGTATGGTTAAATAATTCAGAACGACTATCTAAGCGATCACGGTAGCTCATCTTTATCACCTCGTGTAGGAAGTTAATTTAATTTGTACTACTCTTCCTGCTGATTTGCAGCACGCATACGTTCTTGTGGGTGCGTGTTAATTGTGCCGTTAGGTCGTTTCGAAGCGAAGCGTGATTTCGCTTTCGGTTGACCGTCGATTTTGCTGTTGTTTTTTGACTCAGACCAAAATTCGGCTTGTTTACCCATTACGAACGCCCTCCTCATTATCGGTTGATACCTCTTTAAGAAGTATCAATTATAGAATGTGCAAAATTGAAGAAACTATCCTTTAGAAATGAAGGGATAAATAGGTAAAAGGAGATTATAATATGAATGATATTTATGAAACATTAACGAAAGAATTATTAGACAAGAATGACAAGCTTTCTTACGCACAAGCTCGTGCGTGGGTTGAGTTACTATGGGAAGATTTTCAAACAACTTATGCAAAATCAGGTCGTTATCAAGGCGATGAAATGACGGAACAAGTGGTACGATCATGGATTAATAATCATGGTGTACGCCTTCATGAAATGCGTACAAATAATCCGAAGTATAGTCATTTAATTAATCAAGAAGATCATTTGAAACATTAAAAAAAGCGACTTAAGTCGCTTTTTTTAATGTGGAAGTAATTCCAGTTTTTTTCGAAGCTTTTCTTCACTAAAGATCCATCCTGTATAGGAACTAATAATATTTAAATTGTGGTCGAGCTGAACGATTGCAACAAATGGATAATAATCTTTACTTCGATATCGTAAATCAATGAATCGTACTTCATAATAATGGTCATGATCAAAAATATCCCAGCGATATACAGGAGAGAAAGATAGAAAGGCCGAGATGTTTTCATCTTGTTTAGCTGCTCGCATAATATTATTGTCTGGGAACGGTACCCGATCGAACTTATCATATATCATGATGTTACCACGGTGCCATCTCGCAACGTAGTAATAATCAGCCGTAACGATTGCTAAATGGTAATGGTAAAATCGGTAAGAAGGAGAAATGATAATCTTTTCGACATTTTTGAAACGTTTGTGTACAACGCTTCTTATATTTCTGTGCATCATAATCCGTCCGATATAGTAAACAATCATTAATATATATGCCGCTAAAGCTGTATATCCCTTATGAGAACCGACGAGCATGCAAGCAATTGCAAGTATATGGATAAAGAAAATTACGGTATCGAATGTATTAATTATGCCAAGTGCGACCCATTTTTTTGTGAAAGGTCGTAATGCTTGTGTACCATAGGCGTTGAAAATATCTACAAAGACGTGAAGAAAGACGGCAATAAATGACCAAAGTAGTAGATGAAGATATGGAGCTTCTGAAAAGAAGGCGAAAGAGATGCCACTTATAAGGAATGACCAAAGAATTACCGCGGGAATAGAATGAGTAATCCCACGATGATTTCTTATATATTTAGCGTTATTACGCAATTTTAAAACTGTGTCAATGTCAGGAATGTTGGAACCAGCAATTGTAGCAAGCATAACAGCTTGGGGGCCAATATCACTTTGTGCTATGGCTGGATCTAATGTTGCTAAGCTACCTAAAGTGATACCCATAACAAGGTGAGTGGCTGTGTCCATAGAAATCCACCTCCGTTTTTTTTATTAATGTAACTCTTTTTATTCGATACCTCAAGTCCTTTGCCTTCTATTTCCTATGTCATCTTACTTAAATTTTTTCCTAAAATCTTTATAATAGTACTTATATGCAAAAAAATGAGGGGGATCAAGTTTGACACTTGAAATACTAAACAATTTTAATATAGAGCAGTTTCAAAATGATTTAATTGGTTGGTTTGAAGAAGAACAGCGTGACTTACCGTGGAGAAAGAATAAAGATCCATACCGCGTTTGGGTTTCTGAAATTATGTTGCAGCAAACAAGAGTAGAAGCTGTAAAACCATATTACGCAAATTTTATGGGGAAGTTTCCTACACTTGAAGCGTTAGCGAACGCAGATGATGAAGAAGTATTAAAAGCATGGGAAGGTTTAGGATATTATTCTAGAGCACGTAATTTACATGCGGCAGTAAAAGAGGTAAAAGAAGTATACGGCGGGGTTGTACCAAGTGATGTAAAGAAAATTGAAAAGTTAAAAGGAGTAGGACCATATACAAAAGGTGCTATTTTAAGTATCGCATATGGCATACCAGAGCCGGCAGTTGATGGAAATGTTATGCGTGTGTTATCTCGTATTTTATCAGTATGGGATGATATTGCAAAACCAAAGACTCGAAAAGTTTTTGAAGAGATTGTGCGTGAAATTATTTCAGTAGAAAACCCATCTTATTTTAATCAAGGATTGATGGAATTAGGTGCATTGATTTGTATTCCTAAAAATCCATCGTGCTTACTTTGTCCTGTGCGTGAGCATTGCAGAGGATATGCTGAAGGTGTTCAAAAAGAATTACCAGTAAAAAGTAAAGCGAAAGCTCCTAAAATGGTACCTATTGTTGCAGGCGTACTTCAAACTGAAGACGGTCGTTACGTTATTAATAAACGTCCAAGTACAGGTTTGTTAGCTAACATGTGGGAGTTTCCTAATGCTGAACTTGGAGAAGGTATTCGAAATCAGAAGGAACAGCTTATAGATTATATGAAAGAAAAATTTGAGCTCGAGGTTTCTATTGATGAATACGCAATGAATGTACAACATACGTTTACACATCGTACTTGGGATATATTTGTATTTTACGGAAAAGTAACTGGTAATATTGTTGATACAGATACATTAAAATTTGTATCGAAAGAGGTATTTGAGCAATTACCTTTCTCAAAATCACACCGTACTATTTATGAAAATTGTGTGGAGAAAATTACAATGCAATAAATAAAAAAGTGTTCCCAATCTAGGGAACACTTTTTTAATCGTAAGAAATTTTTGTCCCATGAGTCCAACTAGCTTCACCTTCTTGTAAGCCGCCTCTTGATTCGATTTCTACTACAATTTCTTTGTAAATACTTTGCCCTTCTACATTTAAATAAGGCAGAACCTGTTGTAGTGAGTGATGAAAATAAGCTAATTCATCTTCTTTCCATTCATTTTTTGAAATCATCGTTAGTTCAGTCATATCGCGTCCTATATACATATTTCCACCTCCATTTCTTATAGTTTGAATAAGTAACAAAAGATATATGCGGAAATTATTCAAAAGAAAATTACGGATAGCTTCTAAGTGAATTGGTTACATTATTGATTGTGGAGGTGAGAAAGATGAGTAAAAAACAACAAGGTTATAACAAGGCAACTTCTGGTGCTAGCATTCAAAGTACAAATGCTAGTTATGGTACAGAGTTTGCGACTGAAACAAATGTACAAGCAGTAAAACAAGCAAACGCACAATCAGAAGCAAAGAAAGCACAAGCTTCTGGCGCACAAAGTGCAAACGCTAGTTATGGTACAGAATTTGCAACTGAAACAGACGTGCATGCTGTGAAAAAACAAAATGCTAAGTCAGCTGCAAAACAATCACAATCTTCTAGCTCAAATCAGTAATGAAAGAAAAACACTTCTCTAATTCGGGAGAAGTGTTTTCTTTTTGCGTGGATCGTTGTAATGAAAAGAAAGCGAACGACATAACTTCTAATAAGTCAACAAATGTAGTCAAAGGAGAAGGAAGTTAACAATTAGAATTATGTAATTAGGAATAATAACTGATGAATAAGTCCAAAAGGGGGCAAGTAATGAACGATTTTGATAAGTTGGTAGGGGAGCAATTAGAGACGATGGATGAGTTGTTAAAGTTACAAGCACATCTAGAGAAGTATCAACAAATCGAAATGAATGAAAAAGATACGTGCGATAAAAAAGAACTGCATTTTATCCGCCAGGAAATATATAGAACAGAAGTAGCTTTGAAGATGTTACATGAGAAATTTGAAGAACAAACGAATAGTGTAATTCAATCTTTTGCAACTGAAAAAATGATTTCAAATTTAGGATAAGATATATTGTTATCTTCAGGTGAAAAGTCCTTCTTTGTATGGAAATAGAGAAGGGCTTTTTCTATTACATGTCCTCGCTTATAAATAATGCAGTACAATCCCTATCTCTTAAGAAGAGTTGGGGCATAGTATTCAACGATAAACCTCCTGCATATTCAGTTTGAAAAATAGAGTCTTATCCCTTTAGTTTTAAAATTTCGACAAAAAAGTTATAATAGAAAAAAAGTGAATGCCGTTCAAAGGGCATTTGCAGTTGAAAGAAGGGAGCATATATGGGATTTCCCAAAGAAGGAGAAAAAGTACAAATACATAGTTATAAACATAATGGCTCCATTCATAGAATGTGGGAAGAAACAACAATTTTAAAAGGGACACAGAGTCTTGTAATCGGAGCGAATGATCGTACAGTAGTTACAGAATCGGATGGCCGAACATGGATTACTCGTGAACCAGCAATTTGTTATTTTCATGCCAACTATTGGTTTAATGTGATTGGGATGCTTAGGGAAGATGGCGTATATTATTATTGTAATTTAAGCTCACCTTTTGCGTATGATCCTGAAGCATTAAAGTATATTGATTATGATTTAGATATTAAAGTATATCCAGATATGACATATACGCTTCTAGATGAAGATGAGTATGAAAAACATAGTGAAATTATGCAGTATCCACCTGTTATTGATACAATTTTAAAACGAAATGTAGCACATTTAACACAGTGGATTCATCAAAGAAAAGGTCCATTTGCACCAGATTTCGTAGATATGTGGTATGAACGATATTTAATGTACAGAAATTAAAACAAACCTGCAGGGGGCTTCCCGGCAGGTTTGTCCTATTAGAGGGGGGATTATGTGCAAGGCATAAAAAGATATTTACAATTTGTTAAACCATATCGATGGCTTATTGCTATTACAATTATTATTGGACTAGTTAAGTTCGGTATCCCACTTATTATGCCGTGGTTATTAAAGTATATTATCGATGATGTAATTCAAGGCGCTGGCTCACTTCAAGATAAAACATCTCAATTAATAACAGCGATTGGAATTGCTTTCTTTATTTTTGCGGTATTAAGACCACCGATTGAATATTATCGTCAATATTTCGCCCAACGTATCGCAAATACAATACTGTATGATTTGCGGAAGCATATTTTCGGTCACTTACAAAAGTTAAGTTTACGTTATTACTCCAATACAAAAACAGGGGAGATTATTTCGCGTGTCATCCATGATGTAGAACAAACGAAAGATTTTGTAATTACTGGTTTGATGAACGTCTGGTTAGATACTGCAACAATTGCTATTGCTATCATTGTTATGTTTTCTATGAATATAAAATTAACATTTGTTGCGTTATTGATTTTACCTATTTATGTAATTGCAGTGAAATATTTTTTCGGACGTCTTCGGAAATTGACGAAAGAGCGTTCACAAGCGTTAGCGACGATGCAAGGGTATTTGCATGAACGTATTCAAGGAATGCAAGTGACACGTAGCTTTGCGTTAGAAGAGTATGAGGGGAAGCAGTTTGAAAAAAGAAATAATGAATTTTTAACGAAAGCATTAACCCATACAAGTTGGACGGCAAGAACATTTTCGGCAGTAAACACGTTAACCGATTTAGGTCCGTTACTTGTGATTGGTTTTGCAGCATATGAAGTAATTCAAGGGCAGTTAACGCTAGGAACGATGGTAGCTTTTGTTGGATATATGGATAGTTTATATAGTCCGCTTCGCCGCCTTGTTAATTCATCTACAACATTAACACAATCTTTTGCATCGATGGACCGTGTGTTTGAACTGTTAGATGAAAAATACGATATTGTTAATGTACCAAATGCTGTACAAACGAAAAAATTAAATGGAGAAATTGTATTTGACAATGTTTCTTTTCGTTATAATGCAGATGAAAAAGAGATATTACACAACTTGTCATTAACTATGCAACCTGGAGAGAAAGTAGCGCTTGTAGGAGCGAGTGGGGGAGGAAAGTCATCTCTTGCTAGTTTGATCCCGCGTTTCTATGATGTTTCTGAAGGCACGGTTTATGTAGATGGCATAGATGTAAGAAAGTATAATATGAGAAATTTGCGTAGTCATATTGGAATTGTACTGCAAGATAATTTATTGTTTAGCGATACAATTGGAGCTAATATTTTATATGGAAATCCGAAGGCTACAGAGAAAGAGGTGATTGCAGCTGCTAAAGCTGCGCAAATTCATGATTTTATTATAGACTTACCAGATGGTTATAATACTGTCGTTGGAGAACGTGGTGTGAAGCTATCGGGCGGGCAAAGACAACGCGTGGCAATTGCACGAGTGTTTCTAAAGAATCCTTCGGTACTTATATTAGATGAAGCAACTTCAGCATTAGATTTAGAAAATGAAAGGTATATTCAAGAGGCGCTTCAGACGTTAGCTGCTGACCGGACAACGATTATAATTGCACATCGATTAGCGACGATTACGCATGTTGATACGATTATTTACATTGAAGACGGTGAGATTAAAGAGACTGGTTCTCATGAAGAGTTAATGCGAAAAAGAGGATTTTATTACAATTTATATCAACTTCAACATATAACAGAAACAGCTCCTTTAGCATAAAAGGAGCTGTTTTTTATTCGTCTTCTTTTTTATCATCGATTTGGAGTTCTTTTTCTGGTTTATGGTATGTGTAGAAGCTATCTACAAGCAAATCTAAATGCTCTACTTCTTCACTATAGTTAATGATGGAAGAAATAAGAGGGAAGAGATGTAACCATGTTTTATATGCTTCTTCATCGTCTTTATTTTGATATTCCATAAAGATATCAATTAATTCTTGTTTACCTGTTTCAACTTCATCAAGCATTTCAACTGATTGTTGTTTTTTTGCTTTACCAATAAATTTTAATAAAACTTGTTCATGATAATGCGTTAATGAGTCAAGTTCGTTTTGGATAGATTCCTGAAATTCTTCCGGCATATAGCGCAGTTCATTTTCAGTACGGTGTAATGATTTTAACGTACTTAAAGCACGGCTTGTTGTCGCTAACATTTGTCTGAATAAAACGAGCTTACGAATTTTTGCGAACTTTACTTTTTTCGTGTAGCTTCTTTCTTCTTTATACAGCAAATAGTAATGGTTTAGTTTGATCATTTTTTCTTTCATACGATCAATATCAGTTTTTAGCGTTGTAAAATCAGAAGCCTGCCTGCTATTCATTCGAATCCATTTTACAATTTCTTCTGTATTATCAACGATACGATGATAAAGTTTTGTTTCATATTTTGGCGGCATAAATACTAAATTTACAAGTGAAGCCGCAATAATACCAATCATAATCGTCGCAAATCGAAGTAAGGCAAAACTAAAGAAATCTTCGCCTTGATACTCCATAATGGCGATAACTGTTACTAAAGCAATTGATATTGTGTTTTCTAATCGTAATTGTAATGTAAGAGCAATTACTAATATACATGTTAATCCAATAATAAAAGGATTATGTCCAAAAGCAGTAGCAAATGCGATAGCAAATATCGCACCAATTACATTTGCTTGAATTTGTTCAAGTGCTGTTAAATAAGAACGGTATACAGACGGTTGGACAGCAAAGATAGCTGAAATTCCCGCAAATACCGGACTCGGTAATTGAAGTAAAATACAAGCAAATAAAGCTAACGTGATGGCAATACCCGTTTTTAAAATGCGAGCACCAAGTTTCATACCCTTAATAAGATCCTTTCTCTTGTCATAATGAATGTACAACATGATACTATACATTCATTACAATATGTTAGCAAGTGATATTTTAGTGACGTTAAAAGAAATTAGTGTTCATTTTATCCCGCTAATTGTGAGTAGTAAGATTCACGCCTCAAAATTCAGAAGCTGGATGCCGGTAAACGTCCGATTGGTGTAGGCTAATTAAAGTTTCACTTTATAATTTTTCCTAATTCCTTTTAAACATCAGTTTTTAGTAAAAAAACCTGCTGAATTTCAGCAGGTCTCAAATTGTTACTATAGATTACTATGAGAAGCGTACTTCGTCAATTTTTTCTTAATAATGAAAATTACTCATTTTACTCTGTTGAGATAGATGGATCTGCCTGTTCTTTTTTCGGGATAATCTCAAAAAACTTGTTCTGTATATCATCTAATAATGGTGTTAACAAAGCAACTTCCTCATATTGCTCGTGCTCGTTTAGTACACGAATATAGTCTAGCAATAATTCAGTTACATCTTTCAAACCATTTTTACTAATTGGTTGTAATGTAACATTTGCGCCTTTTGCGATTCTTCTTTTTAAGGCCTGTTCTGTTAAGCCTAAGTTTGAATCACGGCGCAAATAAACAACACCGCCAGTCATGCCAGCGCAAATCCATGGACCAGGGTCACCTAAAACAAGCGCTCGCCCATTTGTCATATATTCAAAAGCAAAACCTTTAATATTGGAGTATGCACCTATATTTCCTTGCTCTTTTTCACGGAGTGGTTTTGTTATTCTACCTCCAATTATCATGTCTGCCCCAGAAAGGCGAATGCCAGCGCGAGCATCAGCGTTCCCTTGCACGTATAGTGCCCCTTTTTGTGCACCATATCCAAATCCTTTTCCGACAGAACCGTTATAATATACTCCGTCTTTTCCTTTTGATTTCGTTATATAAATCCCACCACCAAAGGAAGTTTTACCAATGCCATCTTGTGCGCCGCCATTTACGTGTATAAATAAATTTTCACTATTGTAAGCACCTAACCCATTTCCGGGAATAGAACCATTCGTATACTTTAATGTAAGTGGTTCAAGTTGAGTAGCTTCATATAGTTTACTGCGAACGCGATAACATGATTCTAGACCACCCATAACGCGTTGCTCTACACCAACGCCTACCAATTCTTTTGAGTCAGCGGAATGAACTGTCTTAAATTGTTTTTCCGGTACGCCTTCTGTTGTTGTAACAGATGGATGTTCTATTATTTGTAGTAAATTACGTAAGTTTAATAAATTTTCGCCTCGAACTTGCTCTAATAAATCAGAACGCCCAACAATTGCTTGTAAATTTGTATAACCAAGCTGTCCTGTTAATCGTTTTAGTTCTACACCGAAAGAGGTGAATAAATTTAGCAGGCCAGCAACTGCGCTTTCTAATTCGCGTGGGACGAAGCGGCGTAACCCATGTTCTTTTGCTTGTGCTTCAGACTCGATTTGTGTCGCAATTCCAACATGGCAAGTATCTAGATGGCACCCACGGCAAGTAGTACAGCCGATTGCAATCATTGATAGTGTGCCAAATCCAATACGGTTTGCTCCGAGGAGCATGATTTTCAAGGCATCATTTACACTTCGAATACCACCATCTGCCCAAATCTCTACTTTATGTCTCATGCTTGCTTCTAATAAAGCGTTGTGAGCGGCTTTAACACCAATTTCTACAGGGAGACCTACATGCTGCAATGCGTGAATACGTGCAGCGCCTGTTCCGCCATCGAATCCGCTAATGTTAATAAAATCAGCGCCAGCTTTGGCGATACCGACAGCAATTGTTCCGATATTAGGAACAACAGGGACTTTCACGGCTACTTTGGCAAGTTGATTAGCTGTTTTAATTTCTGTAATCATTTGAGCTAAATCTTCAATTGAATAAATATCATGGTTATTAGAAGGTGAAATTAAATCTGAGCCGATTGTCGCATTACGTGCTTCAGCGATTTTGGCTGTCACTTTTGAACCAGGTAAATGCCCACCTTCCCCAGGCTTTGCGCCTTGACCGATTTTGATTTCAATTAAGTTTGATGAGTTTAGTAGTTCGGCATTTACTCCAAATCGCCCAGATGCCACTTGTTGTCCACGTGTATGTGGATATTTTCCAATCATATCTTTAATTTCGCCGCCTTCACCGTTCAAGCTAATCATATTTAGCTGATCGGCTGCTTCTGCATATGCGCGAAAGGCAATTTCGTTTTGAGAACCAAATGACATAGAACTAATAATAAATGGTAAATTATGATTTTTGATGCCGATAGATACTTCTTCAGTTGGAACGACATGTTTTGTTTGTTTCGTTTGAACAAGGTGTCTGATTGCAATTGGATTATTCTCTTCTAGTTCACTTAACTTGTCACGGTAATCATCATAAGAATTTCCTTTTGCAACATCGCCGATTGCTTTCCAAATTCGCGGGAATATATGAAATGATTTTCGCATTCTAATTTTAGGATTGTTATAATCCTCTGCTCGTATTTTTGCATCTTCAACAAGTGATTCAAGTGAAAAGGCTAAATCATTTGAACCGAAGAAATTTGTAATCTGTAATATATTTGCGATTTCTTCATGTAACCCAATAGATGAATAGAGACGTCCGTAACCACGTAACTCATGAATTCCAATTGTTGAAATGACTTTTTCTAATCCTTTATTAAGTGCATTATATAGATTCGTAATTGGTGTTTTTGTTCCATCATTTACAGTCGCGAATAATAAATATGGATTAATACCATCTGCTCCTAATCCATATAGCGTGACAATGTCATGTAAGGAGCGAAGAGCACCAGAACGTATAACGAGAGAACAATTGCGGCGTAATTTATTTTCACTTAATGCTTGATGTACTTTAGCAGTAACTAAATGTGGATCAATCCACAATCGTTCATTTAGATGGGCTTTTGCGTCATCTAATACTAGTAGGGAAGCGCCATTGTTAACAGCAGCTATCGCTTCAGAACTAATGCGGCTTAATGCGCATTGCAGAGTTTCTGACGAGCTGAATGTAGCAGAGATTGTGGCGATAGAGTTATGAGTCTTAAATAGCTCTATGAGTTGTTCGTACGTAATTGTGTGTAATTCCTCTGCAATAGGTTGTGCCACGCTGCCTTCTAAAATAATTGGTGAAAGCATTTCAACTACAAATGGCCGTTTTGCGCCGCTTAATAAACTTGGACGCTCTCCAAGTACAGTACGTGTAGAGAAGTGTTCAATTTCACGGTCACGATCAATTGCAGGGTTTGTAACAACAGCTACACTTTCTTTAATAAAGTCAGCGATATTTCGTCTATCAGTATCGAGTGCGGCAAGTGGTGAGTCATGCCCAAGTGAGCGTATTGGCTCAACGCCTTTTGTTGCCATCTGTTCAAGAAGTTGAATATGTTCTCGGTCCCATCCGAAAGCGACGTATTGTTTCGTTTCAACTTGAACAGAATCACATAGCCCTTGGATTTTTTTCGTTTCAGGGATAGATAAATTTAAATGGTAATTGGTAGTATCAATTCGCTTTTTAAAACGGTTATATACTTGGATTTGATATTTGTCATATTCATAAAGAACAAGTTCATCTTGTTCATTCCATTTTAATCCGACTTTTTCTCCAGGAGCGAGTGGTTTTGGTTCTGCTACATATTTAGTTGGTGATACAACTCCAGGTTCAGAGGAGAAAATATAAGAGCTCTCTGTCTCTACTTTCCATACTGGGCGTAATCCAAGGGAATCAACGCTGAAAACAGCTTCATCTTTAAAACGGGAAATGATGCCAGCTGGTCCTTGTGCAAAATGTCCCCATGCTTCACGTATATACGTATATAAATCTTGTAAAGGTGTTTCATAAAGTTTAATTTCATTAATAATTGGTGGGAATAGAATTTCCATTGCTTCAAATAAGCTGTAGCCGTATTGAACAAGTAGGGTTTCTAAGGTGCGGTTTAAATCTTGAGAGTCACTGCCTCCTGCAGTAAGTGGTACATCAATCATTTCAGCTTGATCGCGTAATTTCGCAATTGTGTTAATTTCACCATTATGTCCGAGAATGCTAAATGGTTGTACACGAAAAAAATTAGATAATGTATTAGTAGAGTAGCGGTTATGTCCTAATGTCATAGTTGAAGCGATAAGCGGATGTTGTAAATCATTATAGTAGGCAACAAGCGTATCACCAGCACCTAGAACTTTATATACAACATGATCATGACTTAATGAAGCAACATGAATTGCTTCGTTTTCCTCTATTTTTATTGTGACAGAAAATAATGTTTGCTCAATATTTGTAATTTCGTTTTCTGCGATAAGGGCAACTTGCCAAAATAAAGGTTCTTCTTGTTTACCAAGTGGACCGAGCGCATCTGAGTTTGTTGCATCATCACTTTCGAAAATGATTGCAAAGTTTTTGTTGTTTAATTGCGTACGAATATAATCTTTTAAGGCAGTAATGTTTTCTTTTTTATTTAGAAAAAAATGTCCAACGATAAAGTGGGGATGATCCACAATCGTTGGATTATATCCGCTACTTTTTAGTTTTTCATTCCAAAGCGTTTTTGGTATATCAATGTGAATGCCGATGCCATCGCCCTCGCCATTAATGAAACCAGCTCTATGATTCATTTTGACGAGTGATTGTATGCAAAGGTCAATGTTTTCTTTTGTAGCAATTTTTCGTTTCTCCATAACGGAAACGATTCCACACGCATCATGTTCTGCATTTCTATAATCTCGAAATAAAGACGGTGTCCATGTATTTTTTTTATTGAGCATCCGTCAATCCCCCCTCTTGTAAAAGTTAGAATAATCTTACTATTTAAGGTGCAAATCACCTTGTACACAGAGATAGTAATGCTGTAAAAGAATATAAAACAGATAATTATGAATAATTATACTATTAATGCGTGATTTATGAAATAGAAAAAAGGAAAAAAGAAAGGTGAGCTTTCTTTTTTCCTTTTAATGAAGGGATTATTTATTGTCTGCTAGGGCAGCAAATGCTCTGCCGACAGCTTCGATTGTATATTCAATATCTTCTTTTGTATGTTCTGTAGTTAAGAACCATGCCTCGTATTTAGAAGGTGCTAAGTTAACTCCTTCTTGAAGCATAAGCTTGAAGAATTTACCGAACATTTCACCGTCTGTATCTTGTGCGGCATCGTAATCTTCAATTGTATTAGTTGTGAAGTATACAGTTAAAGCCCCTTTTAGACGATTTAATGTAATGTCGATATTATGTTTCGCTGCTTGCTCTAAAATTCCTTTTTCAAGCATTGCACCAAGTTCATCTAATTTCTCATAAAGCCCTTCTTGTTGAAGTACTTCTAGACAAGCGATACCTGATGCCATAGAAGCAGGGTTTCCTGCCATTGTACCAGCTTGGTATGCAGGTCCAAGCGGAGCAACTTGTTCCATAATTTCTTTCTTACCACCGTAAGCACCGATTGGTAAGCCGCCGCCAATAACTTTACCAAGCGCTGTTAAGTCGGGTGTAACACCAAGTAAGTCTTGAGCACCGCCGTACATAAAGCGGAAAGCAGTAATAACTTCATCATAAATTACTAGTGCGCCAGCTTCGTGAACAAGTTCATTCACTTTTTCAAGGAATCCAGGTTTAGGCTCTACAATACCGAAGTTTCCAACGATCGGTTCTACAAGGATAGCTGCTACTTCATGACCCCATTTATCTAAAGCTTCTTTTAAAGTTTCTACATTGTTAAATGGAACGGTAATAACTTCTTGTGCGATACTTTGTGGTACGCCAGCTGAGTCAGGAGTTCCTAAAGTAGAAGGGCCAGATCCAGCTGCCACAAGTACTAAATCAGAATGACCGTGGTAACAACCAGCAAATTTCATGATTTTTGTGCGACCTGTATAAGCACGAGCAACACGAATCGTTGTCATCACTGCTTCTGTACCAGAGTTTACGAAACGGACTTTATCTAATGCAGGCATTGCTTCTTTTAACATTTTTGCGAATTTTACCTCTAGCGCTGTTGGTGTTCCATAAAGTACCCCATTTTCAGCAGCTGTTGTAATTGCTTTTGTTATATGCGGATGAGCATGTCCAGTAATAATAGGGCCGTATGCTGCTAAATAATCGATATATTTATTTCCGTCTACATCCCAGAAATAAGCGCCTTTCCCACGTTCCATAGCAACAGGAGCGCCGCCGCCAACTGCTTTAAAAGAACGAGAAGGACTGTTAACACCGCCAACGATATGCTCTAAAGCTTCTTTATGTAATGCTTCTGACTTTGTGAAATTCACTACAATTCATCTCCTTACAAAAATCTATGTATTATTCTAACATGTTTTTCGAAAAGACGTATTGTTTGTGATAGCGAAGGCAGTTGGGTAAACTATTCGTTGTGACATTTAGGAGGGGGGTCCGATTATGAAATCGGTAATTGAGGTACAAGGGTTACGTAAAGAGTTTACAGCCTATTCAAGTCGTCCGGGCTTAAAGGGTGCATTTCGCGATTTATTAAACCGTAATTATAAAATAGTACCAGCAGTAAATGATGTATCTTTTGCTGTAAAGCAAGGTGAAATGGTTGGTTATATCGGTGAGAACGGTGCTGGTAAATCAACAACAATTAAAATGCTTACGGGGATTTTAACTCCGACATCAGGGCAAATCACAGTAAATGGAATGAACCCACATAAACAAAGAGAAGAATTTGTAAGAACAATTGGTGTTGTTTTTGGACAGCGTTCGCAACTTTGGTGGGATATTGCAGTACAAGAATCGTTTCGTTTATTAAAGAAAGTGTATGGTGTATCAGACGCTCAGTATAAGGAGCATATGGAACACGTAATTGAAACGTTAGATATAGGGCCCTTATTAGATAAACCAGTTCGAAAATTATCTCTTGGTCAAAGGATGCGTTGTGAATTAGCGGCAGCCTTAATTCATAATCCACCGTTATTATTTTTAGATGAGCCAACAATTGGGTTAGATGTACTTGTGAAATTGAAAATACGTGAATTTTTAAAAGAAATGAATGAACGTTATAAAACAACAATTTTATTAACAACACACGATATTACTGATATTGAAGCTTTATGTGAGCGCGTTATCATGCTGGATGAAGGAAATATTATGTATGACGGTTCTTTAAATAATCTTCGTACGCAGTGGGGAGCGGAGAAGGAAATTCACTTTCAGTTTGTTGCACCAGTTTCCTATCAGGCTTTATCAATGGTTATGCCAGATAATCATGTCGTTTGGTCGAAAGCAAAAGAGGAAAATGCATGGGTTGCAAAAATTCCGAATGAAGAAGTTATTATTTCAATGCTTATTTCTAAAGTAGTACAAGCCTTTCAAATTAAAGATTTAAAAATTAACGAAGTGTCTACAGAGGAAATTATTCGTAACATTTATGAAGAAGGTATTACGCATGGGTAAGTATATTGAAATGATTCGAATTCGCTTTTTAATGATGCTTGCGTATCGTACAAATTACTATAGCGGGATTTTAATTTATACGATTAATATCGGTGCTTACTATTTTTTATGGCAAGCAATTTATAGCGGAAAAGAGAATATTGAAAGTTTATCTATTTCGCAAATGACCACGTATATCGCAATCGCGTGGATGGCACGTGCCTTCTATTTTAATAATATAGATAGGGAAATTGCGATGGAGATTCAAGAAGGACGTGTGGCTGTAGAATTAATTCGTCCGTATAACTATTTGGGAATGAAAGTTATGCAAGGTCTTGGCGAGGGAATATTCCGTTTTGCCTTCTTTTCCATTCCAGGCATGGTTATCGTTACGTTATTATTTTCGTTGCAAATTACAACAAATTTTCAAACGTGGTTATATTTCTTCTTATCTTTAATATTTAGTTTTATTATTAATACACAAATTAATTTAATGACGGGAATGCTTACGTTTTTCCTATTTAATAATAGTGGGATTATGTATGCAAAACGCGTTGTTATTGATTTATTTTCAGGTCTATTATTACCAATTAGTTTTTATCCGCTATGGGCCCAAAAAGCAATGATGTTTTTACCGTTTCAGGCTATTAGTTATATTCCAAGTATGATTTTTTCTGAAGGTATACAGGGGAGTAAGTTGTATGAGGCTTTAGTATTTCAAGTGATTTGGGCGATTGTACTTATTATTCCAATTGTACTCATGTGGAGAACGGCGAGAAAACGTCTAATTGTACAAGGGGGATGATGAGATGCTATATATAAACTTATTTTTACAATATGCAAGTCAATATATAAAAACAAAATTGGAGTATCGAGGCGATTTTATCGTTGGTTTACTTTCTGATTTATCGCTTCAAGCAGTTAATTTAATATTTATTCTCGTTGTATTTGGGCATACACAAGCATTGAAGGGATGGAGTCGAGAAGAAGTAATCTTTATTTATGGTTTCTTTTTAGTACCATTTGCCATCTTTTCAGCTTTCTTTAATATATGGGATTTTAATGATCGATACATTATTAAAGGGGAGATGGATCGTGTATTAACGCGGCCGATCCATAGCCTATTTCAAATTATATTAGAAAGAATGGAACTTGAATCTTTAATTGGAGCTATTACAGGGATTGTTGTAATGGGATATGCAGCTGTGGAGTTACAATTATCTTTTTACTGGTATGATTTCTTCTTATTTATATTGATGGTAGGAGGAGGAGCACTTGTATATGGAGGTATATTTGTTACGCTGGCGAGCCTTGGTTTTTGGTCGGATGCGAAAAGTTCAATTATGCCTCTTATGTATAACATAGGTAATTACGGGCGCTATCCTGTTAATATTTATAATCGTGTAATTCGTTTCATTTTAACGTTTGTTTTACCGTTTGCGTTTGTTGGAGTATATCCAGCGGCATACTTTTTAAGAAAAACAGAATGGAATAGTTATGCATTTGCGACGCCAATTGTTGGTGTTATCTGTTTTACGATTGCAATCACCCTCTGGAACCAAGGAGTAAAAAGGTATCGTGGCGCGGGTAATTAATTATAGAAGCTTGTTCGTTTCTAAGGGATAAATCAGTTCTCCACCTCATACATATAAAATGAGGTGGAGGACATGTTATGGGGATTTATTCTATTAATTGCAGCAATCGCTATTTTGAAAAGTGTCCAATTATTATGGAGTTCCTATTCGGATTCAACGCGTTTTTTTTCGCTCTATAATTTGGCCACATTATTTTTAATCTATACAACAGTACTAATCGCATTTGGATTAAGTTACGTTGTATTAGAGGAAATGGGTTTCGCAGTTTTGAAAGAGGACGGAGAAAGTTTGAACGCTCATTCTTTTCAACTCGTCGAAGTTTGTTTATATTTTAGCGCAGTTACTTTATTGTCTGTTGGATATGGTGACATATCTCCGATTGGAATGGGGCGATGGATTGCAATCGCAGAAGCGCTAATTGGATATACACTCCCTTTTGCTTTTGTGATGAGGTCTGTAATAGACAATGAAAAATAAGGAAGCATTTGTTATAGTAAAGGAAAAGAGTAGGAGTGATAACTATGATTACAGTAGGAGAAATGGCACCAGAATTCACATTAGAGGGAAGTAACGGAGAAGAAGTTCGCCTAGCTGATTTCCGCGGTAAAAATGTAGTTCTCTATTTTTATCCGAAAGATATGACGCCAGGGTGTACAACTGAAGCATGTGATTTTCGTGATGCGTATGGAGTATTTCAAGAGAAGGATACGGTTATTCTTGGAGTAAGTCCTGATTCAGCGAATAGACATTTGAAATTCATTGAGAAACATGAATTGCCATTTACACTTTTAGTAGATGAAGATCATAAAGTAGCAGAGTTATACGATGTTTGGAAGTTAAAAAAGAACTTTGGGAAAGAGTATATGGGAATCGAGCGTTCTACATTCCTTATTAATAAAGACGGTGAACTTGTAAAAGAGTGGCGTAAAGTGAAAGTGAAAGGACATATTGAGGATGTTCTTTCTTATATAAAATAAATCTACATTGGAGATAAAATATGCAGAAACAAGGCAAGTGTCTATACATATTTTACTGCCTTACATAAAGTGGAAGTGTAGGGCATACCTCCTCAGATGATAGTATTCCAAGTGCGATTATGTCGCACTTTTTTCTATGGAATATATGAAGAAAAAAGGGAAAGATACATAAAAACAAGTCCTGAATATAAAAATAAACTACATACTTATAGTAGAAATATTGACGATTTATAAGAAAAGGAGTACACTCTTTATAAGAATTATAAAATAATAATCCGTATAGAATCGGGGTGCATGACGGTGGTCAAAGAAGAATTAAAAGAAGCGCTAGAAATGCTGAAAAATACGGGTGTACGCATTACTCCACAGCGTCATGCTATTTTAGAGTACCTTGTGGAATCAATGACGCACCCAACAGCGGATGATATTTATAAAGCATTAGAAGGTAAGTTTCCAAATATGAGTGTTGCAACTGTCTATAATAACTTACGTGTGTTTAAAGAGGTTGGACTTGTAAAGGAATTAACTTATGGAGACGCTTCAAGTAGATTTGATTATGTTACAAGTCAACATTATCATGTGATTTGCGAAAAATGTGGTAAGATTGTTGATTTTCCTTATGGAGGCTTGGAAAAGCTGGAAGAGGAAGCTGCGAAAACGACAGGCTTCGTTATCAATAGTCATCGCTTAGAAATTTATGGCGTTTGTCCAGAGTGTCATAAGGCGTAATATATAATAAAGAAAGAGGCTGACGGCTATACGTCAGCCTCTTTCTTTATTATATAAGGATTAGCGTGAGGTTAATCGGGATTTACAGTGCTAAGTTAGTAAGAAGGGTTAGATAAAAGTTTGTCGAATTTACTTTGTATTGGTGGAAATGAATTCTTGGAGGGGACATTTTGAAGAAATATGAGATTAAAAATAACATTCCAACATTGGAAGAATATAAATATTTATGTGATTCTGTGGGATGGACTAACTATATGAACTTTGAGGTGGCGGAAATATCACTTCAAAATTCGATTTACTGTATAACAGTCAAGGATAATAATCAAATCATCGGCATGGGGAGAATTGTTGGTGATGGGGCTATCTATTTCTATATTCAAGATATAGTGGTTCATCCAGAGTATCAAAAGAATGGCATTGGAAAGAAAATAATGAATACTTTAGTAGAATACTTAAATGGGAATGCTCCAGATAAAGCATTCATTGGTTTGTTTGCGTCGCAAGGTAAAACATCATTCTACGAAAAATATGATTTTAAAGATTATTCGCCTAATATGACAGGGATGTTTGCTGTTATTTCGAAAAAATAGGTGTAATAAATTTAATAAAATAATTAAAAAGTTGATTTTTTAAGAAATCAACTTTTTAATGAGTTGAAACGTTTGTAGTGTTGCAAATTCGTATTTCCCTTGATACTTATGATTTATAACTCCTCTTATT
>NZ_JBBORJ010000001.1:3585000-3790000 GCF_038004545.1 Bacillus sp. FSL R5-0585 | reverse complement strand
GGGCTGTTCGCCCATTAAAGCGGTACGCGAGCTGGGTTCAGAACGTCGTGAGACAGTTCGGTCCCTATCCGTCGTGGGCGTAGGAAATTTGAGAGGAGCTGTCCTTAGTACGAGAGGACCGGGATGGACGCACCGCTGGTGTACCAGTTGTTCTGCCAAGGGCATAGCTGGGTAGCTATGTGCGGAAGGGATAAGTGCTGAAAGCATCTAAGCATGAAGCCCCCCTCAAGATGAGATTTCCCATAGCGTAAGCTAGTAAGATCCCTGAAAGATGATCAGGTTGATAGGTTCGAGGTGGAAGCATGGTGACATGTGGAGCTGACGAATACTAATAGATCGAGGACTTAACCATATAATATGTAGCAATGTTATCTAGTTTTGAGAGAACATAAAAAACTTATTGACTTTTAAAGTAAATGAGTTATAATAATGATTGTCTCAAAAGAATAATGTCTGGTAATGATGGCAGAGAGGTCACACCCGTTCCCATACCGAACACGGAAGTTAAGCTCTCTAGCGCCGATGGTAGTTGGGACCTTGTCCCTGTGAGAGTAGGACGTTGCCAGGCAATATTATTCCGCAGTAGCTCAGCGGTAGAGCTATCGGCTGTTAACCGATCGGTCGTAGGTTCGATTCCTACCTGCGGAGCCATTGGAGAGCTGTCCGAGTTGGCCGAAGGAGCACGATTGGAAATCGTGTATACGTCACAAGCGTATCAAGGGTTCGAATCCCTTGCTCTCCGCCATAGGATTTATAATATTTGGCCCGTTGGTCAAGTGGTTAAGACACCGCCCTTTCACGGCGGTAACACGGGTTCGAATCCCGTACGGGTCACCACTTTGGAGGATTAGCTCAGCTGGGAGAGCACCTGCCTTACAAGCAGGGGGTCGGCGGTTCGATCCCGTCATCCTCCACCATATAAATTTTATATGAATAGTATTATCGCGGGGTGGAGCAGCACGGTAGCTCGTCGGGCTCATAACCCGAAGGTCGCAGGTTCAAATCCTGTCCCCGCAACCAAATGGTCCCGTGGTGTAGTGGTTAACATGCCTGCCTGTCACGCAGGAGATCGCCGGTTCGACCCCGGTCGGGACCGCCATTTTAATAAGGCTCGGTAGCTCAGTCGGTAGAGCAGAGGACTGAAAATCCTCGTGTCGGCGGTTCGATTCCGTCCCGAGCCACCATTTATTTTAATAAAATACGCCGGCTTAGCTCAATTGGTAGAGCAACTGACTTGTAATCAGTAGGTTGGGGGTTCAAGTCCTCTAGCCGGCACCATGTAAGTTTCGGAGGGGTAGCGAAGTGGCTAAACGCGGCGGACTGTAAATCCGCTCCTTCGGGTTCGGCAGTTCGAATCTGCCCCCCTCCACCATTTACATAGGGGCATAGTTTAAAGGTAGAACTGAGGTCTCCAAAACCTCCAGTGTGGGTTCGATTCCTACTGCCCCTGCCAAATATATTTACAAAACATGGCGGTTGTGGCGAAGTGGTTAACGCACCGGATTGTGGCTCCGGCATTCGTGGGTTCGATTCCCATCAGTCGCCCCATTTTTATTTTAAAAATTACAAATAATCTAATGGATACTTACATATAATTAAGTAAGAATTCGATGGGCTATAGCCAAGCGGTAAGGCAACGGACTTTGACTCCGTCATGCGCTGGTTCGAATCCAGCTAGCCCAGCCATTTTTGCGGAAGTAGTTCAGTGGTAGAATACAACCTTGCCAAGGTTGGGGTCGCGGGTTCGAATCCCGTCTTCCGCTCCAATAAAATTTAATATGGCGGCATAGCCAAGTGGTAAGGCAGAGGTCTGCAAAACCTTTATCACCGGTTCAAATCCGGTTGCCGCCTTTTCTTTTGTGCCGATGTGGCGGAATTGGCAGACGCGCACGACTCAAAATCGTGTTCCTTCGGGAGTGTCGGTTCGACCCCGACCATCGGTATCATGAACGGCGTAATAAAAGACTCTACACCAAATGTGTAGAGTCTTTTTATGTTTTCATCACACTATAAAATAAGCAAAAATGGTGTGTTGGTGAAATGGTTATAAATGATTAAGGTAAACTATTCATTTAGTACATGCGATACAGTTGGGGAAAACTACAAAACAATAAAGGGATAAATTTTTATCCCTTTATATAATTTCATTATTTTATAGAGAATTTCTCCAACCTGGTGACATGAAGTTAAATCCGACGCCACCAGTAGATATTAGTACATGATCAGCTGTTAATTTCGTAATTTCTAAGAACTTCTTTTCAAACTCTTCTCTGTTGTATTTGTACATAGTTGAGTGGCATGACCACATGTGCGTTGAAGTACTCAACCAGTCTCCTAATTCCTTTAATTCAGAAAACGACTCAAATCGAATTGGTTCATCTAATTTCATGAATCTCACTTGATAGATAGTTGGGTTTAATTTTTCTCTAATTCCTTTAAAAGCATGTGATTTTTTGTCTTTTGAATGTGTCATAATTCACCCTCCATCTTTTCTTTAAATTTTTTCCTGTTTTTATTATACAACAATAGAAAACAATTATGGGAATAATATGGAAATCGTTATTGGCAATATAAAAAGACTCTAACAGAAATGTTAGAGTCTTTTTGTTAAATTATACTATGTGCTTCTAAAATTCGTAATAAACGTAGGAATTCATGTATAATATAACTTGTCGAAAGAACAAAATGATAGTGATTTATATTATGTCTGTAATATGAATCAAAAATGAACTTTTTATATTTCTTTTAAAAATGTGTTGAACACACAATATATTTCATATTAATATTTTTATGTAGATTTAAAACGGGAAAGAGAGTGGAAAGTATGGGCCGTAAATGGAACAATATTAAAGACAAAAAAGCATCAAAAGATGCAAATACAAGCCGTATATACGCGAAATTTGGGCGTGAAATTTATGTGGCAGCAAAACAAGGCGAGCCAGATCCAGAATCAAACCAAGCACTAAGAGTTGTATTAGAGCGTGCGAAAACATACAATGTTCCAAGAACAATTATTGATCGTGCAGTTGAAAAAGCAAAAGGCGGTTCAGAAGAAAATTATGACGAGCTTCGTTATGAAGGATTCGGACCAAATGGAGCTATGGTTATTGTAGATACACTTACAAATAACGTAAACCGTACTGCAGCAGATGTACGAGCTGCATTTAGCAAAAACAGTGGTAATATGGGTGTGAACGGTTCTGTAGCTTACATGTTTGATGCGACAGCTGTTATCGGCCTTGAAGGTAAAACATCAGATGAAGTTCTTGAAATTTTAATGGAAGCAGATGTAGATGCACGTGACATTCTAGAAGAAGAAGATTCTGTTATCGTGTATGCTGAACCAGATCAATTCCATGCAGTACAATCTGCACTTAAAGGTGCTGGCGTTGAGGAGTTTACAGTTGCAGAATTAACAATGCTTGCACAAAGTGATGTAACACTTCCTGAAGATGCTCAAGCACAATTTGAGAAAATGGTTGATGCATTAGAAGATTTAGAAGATGTTCAACAAGTTTATCACAACGTAGACTTAGGAGAGTAATACGATAGATGACCCTTTTCGCTTAGCGGATAGGGTCTTTTTTATGAAGTTAATTAAGGTGATGAAGTATTAAAGGTATTTTGTTGTAGGTAGGGAATATGATTATAGGGATATATAAAATATTCATTATCTCTAGGAGGCTTAATATGGAACATAAGACACCAAAGCATATCGTTGCTGTAGCAGGTTATTTAACAAATGAAAAAAATGAAGTGTTATTAACAAAAGTGCACTGGCGAGCTGATACGTGGGAGTTGCCAGGAGGACAGGTAGAAGAAGGCGAAGCGCTCGATCAAGCTGTCTGTAGGGAAATAAAAGAGGAAACAGGGTTAACGGTGAAGCCTATCGGAATTACAGGCGTTTATTATAATACTTCTATGCATATTCTAGCTGTTGTTTTTAAAGTAGCATATATAAGTGGTGAAATAAAAATTCAACCTGAAGAAATACAAGAGGCTAAATTTGTTGATTTAAATGAAGAAAACATAGATGAGTATATAACGCGTCCTCATATGAAATCTAGAACGCTTGATGCAATGAGAGCAACACAGTTTATTCCGTATGAAACGTGGGAAGTACAGCCTTATAATTTAATAGGAAGATTGTAAAGAAAAGAGTAGCCGATTTGAGATACATTCGAATCACTACTCTTTTTTTGTATACTGTTTAAGAAAAAGGTCAAAATAATAATAGCACTAGTATTGATTTGTAGAACGCTTGTTCTGTATAATAAATCTATATGTTATATACATTTAGATTACTAGATAGTCAAAAGTATATATATTTGTAGATGATATAATTAAAGTGTAAAGTGAAAATATAATAGTCTTAAGGGTTTCTCTTTTATTGGTTATTCGTGCTTTAACATAACCTATATTCAATATTTCAGATGAATAGTAGATAAAAAAATACTGTGATACAATACTTTTTTATCCCACTATTTGCTGGGCAGTAAGCCTGATTGATGAGGGCTCATTAAAGTTTCACTTTATACCTTACAATGATGTAAGGTACGTGTAAGAGAAATCGATGGGATATTTTTTTACAACAATGTATTCTTAAAGTAAGAGTTATATGCTGTGTGGAAAAGAGGTGTTCAAGATGAAAGAACGAGTATTATCTAGGGTGAACTATCATCAAAAAGTTGCATTAAATCCAATGACTAAACTTTTTTATAAAGCCATTATATTATTATTATTGTTAAGTTGTACGTTATTATTCATTGGAAATGTAATGATTGAGAAAAGTGATATTAGTAAATTACATGTACCGGCTAAGTTAGAGGTGCCAGAATCATTAACACATGCATTTATTGCGACAGAAGATAAAAGATTTTATCATCATAACGGTTTAGATTATATAGCAATTATTAGAGCCTCAGTTGAGAATATAAAGGCTGGTGGTGTCGTGCAAGGAGGAAGCACGATTACACAACAGCTATCTAAAAATGCCTTTTTAACAAATGAACGTACATTTTCTCGTAAGTGGAAAGAGATTTTTTATACGAAAAAAATTGAACGCACATTTACGAAGGATGAAATTTTAAAATTATATGTAAGTAATATTTATTATGGAGAAGGAGCGTGGGGAATTGAAAAAGCAGCAAACCTTTACTTCGGTAAAAAGGTGAACCAATTAACGTTGGCTGAAAGTGCAATGATGGCTGCTGTAGTAAAAGCACCTGCTTATTACTCACCTGCCCAAAACTATGATAAAGCAGTAGAGAGACGAAATGTCGTTTTGAGACTAATGGAGAAAGAAGGCTATATAAGCCATGATGAGTATGTTCAAGCAGTTAGTGAGAAATTAGTAATTCGTCATGATATAAAAATAGAGCAGTCGATGTTAAATAGCGCGCGTAAAAAAGCAGTAAGTTAAGAGAAGTTCCTACAGAGGAGCTTCTTTTTTTTGAATAAATTGTGACAAATTGTGACACAATATCGTCACAATTATTGTGTTTTTGTAATTTATGTGAGCGTGTTCATTGCGTGACGTATATAAGTGTTGATATTATGTGTATTGTGTACAATGCTGTATACAGAATATGAATTTAAAGAGGAATGTATATGAAATCAAATAAACTCATGGCTCTTGGTATAGTTTTTTCTATCGCAGTATTGATTGTAATTGGAACAATTGCGTATAGCATCATAAATGACAAAAAAGATAAAGGGAATGAGATGTTTGCTTATTCTACGCAACAATCTTTAGGGAAAGATGATGCTCCAGTTAAGGTAGTTGAATTTGGAGACTTTAAATGTCCTGCTTGTCGTACTTGGGATGTAACAGTATTACCTCGATTAAAAGAAGAGTATATTGATAAAGGCAAAGTGCAGTTATATTTTATTAACTTCCCATTTATCGGAAAAGACTCGGATTTAGGTGCAGCAGCTGGTGAAGCAATTTATAAACAAGATAAAGATTCATTCTGGATTTTCTATGATGAGATTTATCAAAATCAAAAGAAAGATACGGAAGAATGGATTACAGAAGATTTGCTTCTTAGCATTGTGAAAGAGAAACTTCCAAAAGTTGATGTAGAGCAATTTAAGAAAGATTTACACAGTAAAGACATTAAAGAAAAAGTACGTAAAGATTCAGATCGTGCTCAAAAATTAAAAGTTCAAGGTGCTCCTTCTGTATATATAAACGGAAATCTTGCAAACCCTGATTTCGATAGTATGAAGAAGGCAATTGATAAAGAATTGAAAAAGTGATGAGGTCTCTCATCACTTTTTCGACTTTTTTCGATAAAATTCTTGCCTCTACTTTTTTTACATGCTATACTACTTTACATAAGTTATTCTAATATCTTATATGTAATTCATATTTGCGGGTGTAGTTTAGTGGTAAAACAAGAGCCTTCCAAGCTCTGGTCGAGAGTTCGATTCTCTTCACCCGCTCCAAATTTTATTAAATGTTTTTCTATAAATTGTGATCAACGCAGTGTTTCGTTTCCGAGATAAACGAGGCATTGCGTTTTTTAATGTTTGAAAAACCTAATTACATGCGAAAATAGAAGTAAATAATAGTATTCCAAAAGTGAATTACTAACCAATAGAGTCGTTACATAAGGGATGGATTCATCTGAGGAGGCGATTAAGAGTGGATTTTGAACAATTAAAGCAAGATGTAATTGCGTATAGTAAAACAATTGGTATAGATAAAATAGGCTTTGCGAGTGCTTCTCCTTTTGAGGAATTAAAGCAGCGCTTAATCCAGCAACAACAATTAAATTATCAATCTGGATTTGAAGAGCCTGATATAGAGAAGAGAACGAATCCGCAACTGTTATTACCGGGTGCTAAATCAATTATTGCGATTGCTTTAGCATATCCTTCAAAATTAAAAAATGCACCATTAAGTAAGCGTGGAGAACGCCGTGGGATTTTTTGTCGTGCTTCTTGGGGACAAGATTATCATCTTGTTTTACGAGATCGTTTGCAAAAATTAGAAGCATATTTAATTGAAAAACTTCCGGATATAGAAGTGAAGTCCATGGTTGATACAGGTGAATTAAGTGATCGAGCTGTATCAGAGCGTGCAGGCATTGGATGGAGCGGTAAAAACTGCTCTATTATTACACCTGAATTTGGTTCGTACGTATACTTAGGGGAAATGATTACAAATGTTCCATTCCCGCCAGATAAGCCGATAGAAGATCAATGCGGGGGCTGTACGAAATGTATCGATATTTGTCCTACCGGTGCTTTAATACAGGGGGGACAGTTAGATTCGAAGAAGTGCATTGCGTTTTTAACACAGACGAAAGGATTCCTACCTGAAGAATATCGCGATAAAATAGGAAATCGTATATATGGATGTGATACGTGTCAGACTGTTTGCCCGAAAAACAAAGGAATGGATTTTCATAATCATCCTGAGATGGAGCCGGATCCTGAGCTAGTTAAACCATTATTAACGCCACTTTTAACAATTAGTAATCGTGATTTTAAAGAGAAATATGGGATTATGTCAGGGTCATGGAGAGGGAAAAAGCCACTGCAAAGAAATGCGATTTTAGCATTAGCACATTTTAAAGAAACATCGGCAATTCCTGATTTAATTGGTGTTATGAAAGATGACCCAAGACCAGTACTACGCGGAACGGCAGCATGGGCACTTGGGAAAATTGGCGGAGATGGAGTAGGCGAAGCGATTGAGAAAGCGATGGAACGTGAGAAAGATGAAGAAGTGCTTCATGAAATGAATCGCGGGCTTGAATTGTTAGCACAGAAAAAAGAGTAGATAATATTTCCCTTTTTCATATTGTAATATGGGAGGGAGACAGAATGGTTGTAAAAACGAAGATTGAAAACCAAGTACAACAATTTTTAGCATATATAACGGAGAAAAGAACGAATGTGGATGGTATTGCTGAGGATTTACTACAAATGGCAATGAGAAAGAAACAATTGTTTCAAAGACGTAGTGCACATATAGTGAAAGCAACTGCGGATGTTTCTTTCATTAGACAATTAAATAGTAATGACCATCAAGAAATTGATTATCAAATACATTTTAAATATTTAATTAAGCATAAAGAATTATTTTATATTGAAGAGGAACAATTAAAACGAAGAGTTTGTTTAAATAATAGTCGGATTATAGGCGATTATGCTATTGAAGTGTCAGAAGAAATTAGAATGGGTGAGACATTAGAAAGGGAAATTACGAAAGAGAAGTACGGTTCTTATCAGTATAATCGTTTAGAGGCAGTGAAATATGCAGAGCGTTGGTGGGATGACCGAAATCCTATGTATCGTAATTTCCCTGATAATTGTACGAATTTCATTTCTCAATGTCTTCATACTGGAGAAGTACCTATGAGCGGATATCCTAATATTCGTAAAGGATGGTGGCAAAGGGAGAATCAGTGGAGCTGGAGCTGGGCTGTTGCACATTCTTTTTATTGGTATTTGTCAGGTGCTACAACAGGACTTCGAGCAGAGGCGGTAGAGAGGCCAGAAGAACTTATTCTTGGAGATGTCATTGCTTATGATTTCGAGGATGACGGAAGATGGAATCATACGACGATTGTAGTAGCAAAAGATGCAGATGGTATGCCGCTTGTAAATGCACATTCAGCGAATAGCCGTCGACGTTATTGGAACTATGAAGACTCTAGTAAATATACACCACAAATGAAATATAAATTCTTTCATATTATTAATGGGTAGAGATTTTTCGCTCAAGTGGTATAATACGTAGTAGACAAAAAACAGAGGTGAATATCGCGTGGGAGTACATGTTGTTTTATATCAGCCAGAAATTCCAGCAAATACAGGGAATATTGCTCGTACTTGTGCAGCAACTGGAACAGAATTACATTTGATTAGACCGCTTGGATTTTCAACGGATGATAAAATGTTAAAGCGTGCAGGATTAGATTATTGGCAGCACGTAAAAATTACGTACTATGATTCAATTGAAGAATTTTATGAAAAAAATAAAGACGGTGAATTCTTCTATTTAACAAAGTATGGCGAGAAAGCTCATACAGCGTTTGACTATAGCAAGCGCGAGAAGGATTACTATTTTGTATTTGGAAGAGAAACAAACGGCTTACCAGCTAATGTAATCGAAGAAAACTTTGATCATTGTTTACGTATTCCAATGACAGATAAAGTACGTTCATTAAATTTATCTAATACAGCAGCAATTTTAATTTATGAAGCGTTCCGTCAACAAAATTACCCTGGATTAGATTTAGAAATCGTTTATTAAAAGTCGCCATATGGCGACTTTTTTTTATAAAATAAAAATAATATATAATCATACATTTAAAAGAGGGGACATAATCATATAGAATGGGATATATGATTAAAAATGGATAAGACGGGTTGAGATAAATATGAAGGAAGAATATAGTAATCAAAATACCTTTTTAAGTATGATAGATATGGATTTAATTAGACAAGGATTATTACATGCTATTCAAGATTTAGTATTCATATTGAAAGTTATTGATAATGAAACGTTTCAATATATGTATGTGAATAAAATAGGAATGGATTATGCTAGGTTAAGCGAAGAGTGCTATGGAAAAACCTTTGCAGAAGTATTACCAAAAGATATAGCGGGGATATTGCAAAGGCAATATGCAAAAGTAGTGAGAGAAGCGAAAGCACACACCTTTTGTGATGTAGTCAATTTACCAAAAGGTGAGATACACTATGAATCTTCACTTAATCCTGTCTGCGACGAAGAAGGAATATGTCAATTTGTTATTTGTATTACAAGAGATATTACAGCTCAAATTGAGGAGAAGACAGAGATAGAGGAAAAACAAATGTTATTTAAGTCGTTACTGGAATATAATAATGACTCAATTATATCTATAGATTCTATAGGGAGAGTTACATATGCAAATCCGGCAACGTATGAAATATTTGGATACCGGTATGAGGAATTAAATAATAAATTTATTTTTGAATTCATTAATAAAGAATATGAAAAAGATTTTCAAATTATATTTAAGGGATCGATGCAAGGAAAAGCAAAACAAATTGTTTCAAAGAAATATGTTCATAAAGAAGGGTACGAGCTATATATTTCTTTGAGAACTATCCCGATTATTGTGAACGGTGAAATTGTTGGGATTTATATTGTTACAAGAGATGTTACAAGGCAAGTATTAAACGAAATGCGAACAGAATATTTAGCTTACTATGACCAGTTAACGGGATTAATGAATAGAATTTCATGTACAAATAAGTTAAATACTTTTTTAAATGAGAGTGTAAATTTTGCACTTGTATTTATAGATTTAGATGAGTTTCATCGTATTAATGATACATTTGGTCATAAAGAGGGAGATAAAGTATTACAAAAAGTTACAGAATGTTTAAGCAATCTAAAAATAGAAGATATGCACTTATTTAGAGAACACGATGATCAATTTGTTATGTTGATAGAAAATATAACGAAAGAATATGTAGAGGAAGTTGCAAAAAGCATATTAAAAAACATTAGTGAATATTTTGTAATCGAAGAAGAAGATGTATATTTAAGCGCGTCAATTGGAATTGTAATGGCTCCAGCAGATGGAGAAGATGAAAAAATACTATTTCAGAGAGTCGATGCTGCTTTAGAAAAAGCAAAAGAAAAAGGAAAAGGACATTATCATTTTTATTGTAGTGGATTAGACTGTGAGCGTGAACAAAGGTTTATAATAGAAAATCAATTACATCGTGCTATAGAAAAAAATGAATTTTTCTTATATTATCAGCCACAAATTAATATTGAAACGAAAAAAATAGCTAGTATGGAAGCTTTAATAAGGTGGGAGAATAAGGAATTAGGATTTGTTTCTCCAAACCAATTTATTCCGTTGGCAGAAAGAACAGGATTTATTATTAAGCTGGATGAATGGGTAGTAAATCAAGTGTGTCAGCAATTGCGCGAATGGTTAAATAAAGGGTATGATGTGGTCCCAATTGCAGTTAATATTTCAGCTAGACACTTTCGTTCTATTACATTAATAGAGATGATTACACGGGCTTTAAATAAGTACAATGTACCAACTCATTTATTAGCGATAGAGGTTACAGAAGGAGCTCTTATACATAAAGATATATCGAAGAGAGTGTTACTACAATTAAAAGAGCAAAATTTAAAGATTCATTTAGATGATTTTGGAACGGGCTATTCATCTTTAAGTTATTTAAAAACATATCCAATTGATACTTTAAAAATTGATCGTTCTTTTATGGAAGGTATACATATAGATGAACGTGATACGAATATTACAGCTGCAATTATTCATTTAGCTCATACTTTAGAATTAAATGTAATTGCAGAAGGAGTAGAAAAAAAGGAGCAAATACAGTTTTTGAAAGAAAAGAATGTGAAGCTTGTACAAGGTTATTATTATAGCCGACCACTATCCAAATATGATATGGAAAATATGTATTATAAATAAAAAAAATGATGTGCTAAAAGCACATCATTTTTTATGTGTACCTGGTTTGTCATTGTAACCGGATGTAAAAATAGCTGTAAGAAATGTGAGTGATACACCTAAAATTAATAATAATTTCATACTAATATCCTCCTTACTTTTTTCGGTTCATGAGTTTTATTTATTACCCAAAATGTATGTAAGGTTCTTAGAAGAAAAGAATTTATTTATAATGAATAGCAGTGTAAAAACGTTAATACCTATATTATACAGAATTTTCTTTGAATTTTGGAGAGAATTTTAGTGTGCTATTATATATTTCGTTTTGATTTAAAGAATGTTTAAGGACATCCTAGCATACCTTTTATAATAATCCGATTGAACAAGGAGATGGGGGAGGAGCTATAATGGATATTCTAAAAAAGATTGAACAGCATCGAGCAGCAGAAGAACGTTTACAATGGGAAGGTACGTTTGCGGAGTATTTGGAGCTTGTGAAAGAAAGACCATGGGTGGCTCAAACAGCACACTCTCGCATTTACAATATGATAAAAGATGCTGGAATTGAAGAAGTTGATGGTAGAAGAAAGTATAACTTCTTTAGTAATCAGCTCTTTGGATTAGAGGATGCTCTAGAACGTCTTGTAGAGGAATATTTTCATCCATCTGCAAAACGATTAGATGTTAGAAAAAGAATTTTATTATTAATGGGTCCTGTTAGTGGAGGGAAATCAACGTTAGTTACAATGTTGAAACGAGGATTAGAAACATATTCAAGAACAGATCGCGGAGCAATTTTTGCAATTAAAGGATGCCCAATGCACGAGGATCCACTGCATTTAATTCCACATCATTTACGAGATGATTTCTTTGATGAGTATGGGGTTAGAATTGAAGGGAATTTATCACCACTAAATGTCATGCGTTTAGAGCAAGAATACGGATCAAGAATTGAGGATGTAGTTGTAGAGCGTATTTTCTTCTCTGAAGATCGTCGTACAGGGATTGGTACATTTAGCCCGTCTGATCCAAAATCACAAGATATTGCAGATTTAACAGGTAGTCTGGACTTTTCTACGATTGCAGAATATGGTTCAGAATCAGATCCGCGTGCGTATCGATTTGATGGAGAATTAAATAAGGCAAACCGAGGAATGATGGAGTTCCAAGAGATGTTAAAATGCGATGAGAAGTTTTTATGGCACTTATTATCGCTTACGCAAGAAGGGAATTTCAAAGCGGGAAGATTTGCGCTTATTTCAGCAGATGAATTAATTGTAGCGCATACGAATGAAACAGAGTATCGCTCATTTATAGCAAATAAGAAAAATGAAGCATTGCACTCAAGAATTATTGTAATGCCAGTTCCTTATAATTTACGAGTAAGTGAAGAAGAACATATTTATGAAAAAATGATTCGTGAAAGTGATGTATCGAATGTTCACATTGCACCACACACACTTCGCGTTGCAGCAATGTTCACCATTTTAACTCGTTTAAAAGATCCGAAGCGTCCGGATATTGATTTAATTAAAAAAATGCGTTTGTATGATGGAGAAACGGTAGAAGGTTATAATGCGATTGATGTAGAAGAATTACAACGCGAATATCAAGATGAAGGTATGAAGGGTATTGATCCTCGTTATGTCATTAACCGAATTTCGTCTACAATCATTCGAAAAGAGGTACCATCTATTAACGCGTTAGATGTACTTAGATCTTTAAAAGATGGGCTAGATCAGCATCCATCCATTAGTAATGAAGACCGTGAACGTTACATGAACTTCATCTCATTAGCGAGAAAAGAATACGATGAAATCGCGAAGAAAGAAGTACAAAAAGCGTTTGTTTATTCATATGAAGAATCAGCTAAGACGCTTATGGATAATTACTTAGATAACGTCGAGGCGTACTGCAATAAATCGAAATTACGTGATCCGTTAACAGGAGAAGAAATGAGTCCAGATGAAAAATTAATGCGCTCAATTGAAGAGCAAATTGGAATTTCAGAAAATGCTAAGAAAGCGTTCCGTGAAGAGATTTTAATTCGCATTTCTGCTTATGCCCGTAAAGGAAAACGTTTTGATTATAATTCACATGAACGTCTTCGTGAAGCGATTCAGAAAAAACTATTTGCTGATTTAAAAGATATAGTGAAAATTACAACGTCAACGAAAACGCCGGACGAAAATCAGCTTAAGAAAATCAATGATGTTGTTGCGCGTTTAATTGATGAGCATGGCTATAATTCTTCTTCAGCAAATGAATTACTACGCTATGTAGGTAGCTTGTTAAACAGATAGTTTGATAACAAAACGCTGTCTCTTGTATTTTGCGGGACAGCGTTTTATTATCCGTTCATATGTGTATAAAGTGTCATACCTTGTCCAAATGTAATAAATTAAGATGCAATTTTATGAATTTATTGTCAATTATTTTTACAATATGCATATGATAGAGTAACCAACCATTCATACGAAAAAAGCCAACACAATACAATATGTTGCAAAGTAAAAATATGTGCAACAATGCATTGTGTTTCTTTCTTATCAGTGGCTGAATATTTCTTTCTATTATGTGAGTGGCAAAATTTTGTTTAGGATGCTCGGGGTATTGTATGAAAAACGTTATAAATGTTTATGGGATGATTTTCTGTGGGCAGTTACCTTTCAAACATTCTAGCTTGCACATTACAGAACAAAATTTATAGATTGCTGTTCATACAGGAAGACAATTACAGTAAGGAGGGAAAGGAATGGGCGAAGAAAATCAACCAAATTATACGATTTCACAGGAAAACTGGTCCCTCCATCGCAAAGGATATGACGACCAACAGCGCCATCAAGAAAAAGTACAAGAGGCAATTAAGAATAATTTACCCGATCTTGTAACAGAAGAAAGTATAGTTATGTCTAATGGCAAGGATGTTGTAAAAATACCAATTCGTTCTCTAGATGAATATAAGATTAGATACAATTATGATAAAAATAAACATGTTGGGCAAGGAAACGGTGACAGCAAAGTTGGTGATGTCGTTGCGAGAGATGGATCAGGTGGTCAAAAACAAAAAGGGCCAGGAAAAGGGCAAGGAGCAGGAGATGCAGCTGGGGAAGATTACTATGAAGCTGAAGTCTCTATTTTAGAATTAGAGCAAGCGTTTTTCAGAGAGTTAGAACTGCCTAATTTAAAGAGAAAAGAAATGGATGAAAACCGGATTGAACATGTTGAATTTAATGACATTAGAAAAACAGGATTATGGGGAAATATCGATAAGAAACGAACAATGATATCCGCATATAAACGAAATGCAATGAGTGGTAAAGCATCTTTTCATCCAATTCATCAAGAAGACTTAAAGTTCCGCACTTGGAATGAAGTATTAAAGCCAGATTCAAAAGCTGTTGTATTAGCGATGATGGATACGAGTGGATCGATGGGAATATGGGAGAAATATATGGCACGTAGCTTCTTTTTCTGGATGACAAGATTTTTACGCACAAAGTATGAAACAGTTGATATTGAATTTATTGCTCATCATACAGAAGCGAAAGTCGTTACAGAAGAAGAATTTTTCTCAAAAGGAGAAAGTGGCGGAACAATATGTTCCTCCGTATATAAAAAAGCATTAGAACTTATCGATAATAAATATTCACCAGACCGCTATAATATTTATCCATTCCATTTTTCAGATGGTGATAATTTAACATCAGATAATGCTAGATGTGTAAAGCTTGTTGAAGAGCTAATGAAGAAGTGTAATATGTTTGGGTATGGGGAAGTGAACCAGTATAACCGCCATAGTACACTCATGTCAGCCTATAAAAATATTAAAGATGATAATTTCAGATATTATATTTTAAAGCAAAAAGCAGACGTATTTCATGCGATGAAAAGCTTTTTTAGAGAAGAATCAGGTGAGAAAATGGCATAACCTCTTTTAAAGAGGTTCTTTTTTTGTAAACTTTTTATTTTTTCAGTTGACAATGATAATGAAAATCATTATCATTTATTCGAGAAATGATTACATTTCGAATTATATATTTCGGAGGAGATGTAAAGTTGAAACAAAATAAAAGAAAACGTATAAATGCAATGATTATAGCGGCGGCGTTATCACTTCCGTTTGCTGTGTATTCAACACCTGCTTTAGCGGCAGTAGCAATTGAGGCGAATAAAACTGGACAAGGTTTAGAAGATGGTACATATGACGCTGTTATTAAAGCGTATAAAGATAAAACGAATGAAGAGTCTATGGCAGCTGTTTATATAAAGGATCCGAAATTAACAATTGAGAATGGAAAGAAAATTGTAACAGCAACATTAAGTGATAGTGATTTCTTTCAATACTTGAAAACAGAGGATATTCATACTCCAGGTGTGTTTCATGATGTGAAAGTAATATCAGAAGACAAAAAGAAAAATGGAACGAAAGTGATTCAGTTTGAAGTAGGGGAATTAGGAAAAAGGTATAATATGCGAATGCATATTTATATTCCAACAATGGCCTATGACAATAAGTACCAAGTACAGTTTGAAGTAAATACATTGAATTTAGATAAAGATGTTCCAGAAGCACAAAAGGAAAATAAAGAGGATAAAGTGGATCAACAAGATGCGAATGTAATAGTAGATAAGCAATTACAAAGGCATATTAATAAATATAACTTGAATAGAGAGAATCTAGATACTCCAATAACTAAGGAAGATTTATTAAAAGTTAAATCCTTAATAGTCGTTGAAGCTAAAAGTAAAGGAATAAAAGACGTAAGTGGTCTAGAATATATGACGAACTTAGAAAACTTAACGTTGGAAGAAGTTAAGTTAAAAAATATAAAATTTATCTCGGACTTGAGACAATTGAAATCATTAAGTATAACCTATGGTGAACTTGAAGATATTGGGCCTTTGGCTAAGTTAGAGCATATTGAGTTTTTAACTTTGAGAAACAATAAAATCTCAGATTTAAGCCCATTAAGCCAAATGAAGAAGATTAAAATGCTAGATTTAAATAGTAATTATATAAAAGATATTAAACCATTATTTACAGTGAAATCTTTAAGGACTTTGACTGTAGCAAATAATCAAATTAGTAATGATAACCTTGCTGGAATTGAGCAATTGAAAAATGTAAAAAACTTATCTTTAAGTAACAATGGACTTACGAATATTGAACATATTACATCAATGAAAAAATTAGTAGAGTTAGATCTTGCTAAAAATGAACTAGAAAACATCGAACCTTTATCAAGATTATCTACTGTACAATCACTTAATTTAGAAGAAAACTATATTTCAGATATAACGCCACTTAGTCACTTAACAGACTTATATGATTTAAAGCTAGGTTCAAATGAAATTCGTGATGTTAGACCTGTTCAAGAGCTAGGAAAAAGAATATATATCGATATTCAAAGACAAAAAATCTTTTTAGATAATGTAGAAAAAGATAAGGAAGTTAAAATACCTATCTATAATTTACAAGGAGAGCCAATTGATACTATTCAATTGAAGAGTGAAGATGGGATAGTTAATAATGGTTCTGTTAAATGGGGGACTACTGGTGAAAAAATATACGAATTTAAGTTGGATATAAAGCCAGAAGAGAATCGTATTAAGTTTAATGGAACAGTAATTCAAAATGTTGTTGAAAGATTAGACGAAATCAAGGAAACAATAAAAGAGGATAATGAACAAAAGGAAAATGTAATTCTCGATAAAACTTTACAACAACATATTAATAAAGAGAATTTAGGTAGAGAGAATGTAAACGCTCCTATCACAAAAGAAGATTTATTACAGATTAAAAAACTAGAGATACTTAAAGAAAAAGGAAATGAGATAAAAAATATAACAGGTTTAGAGTACATGACGAACTTAGAAAACCTCACTTTAGAAGGAGTAGGCCTGAGAAATATTGAGTTCATCTCAAACTTGAAACAATTGAATAATGTGAATGTATCTCATAATCAAATTGAAGATATAACACCACTATCTTCATTGGAAAATTTACAGTGGTTAAATCTTGCGGACAATCATATTAAAGATGTAACGGTTATTGGTTCCATGCTAAACTTACTTAGTTTAAAATTAGCTGAAAATGAGATTCGTGATGTAAGGCCATTAATACAATTAGGTCAGTGGATAACAATTGATGTTAGAAGACAAAAGGTCATTTTGGATGATGCAGAAATAAATAAAGAAGTGAAAATTTCTGTATATGATTTAGAGGGAGAGCCAATTGAAAAGATTACACTAAAGAGTGAAGGTGGAACGCTTACTGATGAGGGAATCATTTGGCGTACTTTAGGAGAAAAAATATATGAATTTGATTTAGATGCAGATCATTATGAGACTGGCATATTATATAGTGGCATTGTAATGCAGAATATAGTAGAAAAATTAATACCAAAAGAAGAAGTAAAAGAGCCAACAAAAAAAGTTGAAGAAGAGAAAGAAGAAGTAAAAGAGCCAACAAAAGAAGTTGAAGAAGAGAAAGAAGAAGTAAAAGAGCCAACAAAAGAAGTTGAAGAAGAGAAAGAAGAAGTAAAAGAGCCAACAAAAGAAGTTGAAGAAGAGAAAGAAGAAGTAAAAGAGCCAACAAAAGAAGTTGAAGAAGAGAAAGAAGAAGTAAAAGAGCCAACAAAAGAAGTTGAAGAAGAGAAAGAAGAAGTAAAAGAGCCAACAAAAGAAGTTGAAGAAGAGAAAGAAGAAGTAAAAGAACCAACAAAAGAAGTTAAAGAAGAGAAAGAAGAAGTAAAAGAGCCAACAAAAGAAGTCGAAGAAGAGAAAGAAGAAGTAAAAGAGCCAACAAAAGAAGTTGAAGAAGAGAAAGAAGAAGTAAAAGAGCCAACAACAGGAGTTGAAGAAGAGAAAGAAGAAGTAAAAGAGCCAACAACAGGAGTTGAAGGATCGAAAGCGAAGGTAAAAGAAACAGGAAAAGAAATTGAAGGTTCAAAAGACGCGGTAAATCAATCAGCAGTAGTCCAAGAACAAAACGTGAATAATCAAGTTGTGAAAGAAAATAAACCAGCTGTTAATAAGCAAGAAGAAAATAAGAAAGCATTAGGAGCAACAGGTGGACAAGAGAATACATCAATATTACTTTCAGGCATAGCGTTAGTTCTTTCAGCGATGATTATGCTTGTATTTAGAAAGAGATTATTTAAGAAATAAAAAACGTTTTATCTTATTATAACGTAAGATGATTATATGAGTTTTTGAGAAGACATTATCATGGCGATTTCATTTTGAAATATGCTTATGGTGATGTCTTTTTTAGAAGGAGATAAATGGAAAAGGTGTGAATATATTAGAGAAGGAGGAGAGATTATGTATGTTAGTTCAATTTCAAAAGTTGAAGACGCAGCATCATTTATTGCGAATATGAATAAAGATGCTATTCATCATGTTGGTTATTGCGGAGATGAGAAAAAGGAGGTGTTACATACGATTCTTCATGATTTTTCTGATATAGGCTGGGAGAAATCTTTCGTTGTTACTTATGAGGACAATAAAATAATTGGCGTATTAGGGTTTGATGTGGATGAAGTAAAGAGATGTGCAGAAATTTGGGGGCCGTTTATTAAAGCAGAGAATTGGGAAGAAGTTGCTTTACATATGTGGAAGGAACTTATAGAAAAGGGGCCTTTTCATATTGAAAAATTTTATGGTTTTTATCATGTAGAAAATAATAATTGTGCCCGTTTAATGAAGAATTTATATGCAAAAGAACAAGATCAACATAGTATTTTCAGTTTAAGTCATAATATTGTGGAAGAACGTAGTATATGCAATGTAGAAGAGGCTTTACCAAAAGTATTCGAGCAGTTTATCTCTTTACACAATCATACTTTTCCTAATGCATATTATCAAGGAAATGAAATTATCGAACATTTAAGTGATACGAATAAATTATTTGTAAGTATGAAGAATGGTAAATTAGAGGGTTACGTATATGTTGAAGTAAATCCGGAGTTTCAAGAAGCGAATATCGAATTTATTGCAACCGCTGAAAATAGTAGAAGAAAAGGTGTCGGAGAGCAGTTATTACAAGGGGCAATTCAGTATATTTTCTCCTTCCAAGAGATGAAAGAGATAGAACTATGTTTGAATACGAATAATGATCGTGCGATGGAGTTGTACAAGAAAGTAGGGTTTGAGGAGAAGGCATGTTTACAACACTATATAATAGAGTAAAAACCCATTCGTATGAAGATTATATTTCATACGAATGGGTTTTATTTCATTTACTTTGCCGCCCTCGGTAATAACAGATTCAGGACTAATTTGAGGGCCGAATTCTTCTTGTATAAGAGGTGATAATCGTTACATAACCTTTTTTATTTTTTTCGGGATTTCTTTCGTTTGCGAATTAACATCTTCTTTTTTTAGCTCTTTAAAAAGAGAAGTGACCATAAGAACGACTACAATAGAAAATGGTAGCGCAGCAATTATAGCTGCGATTTGTAGTGCATTTAATCCTCCAGCTTGTAATAAAATAGCGGCAATTATCGCGATTGTTAATCCCCATATAAGTTTTAAACTATTTTTCGGTGATAAGCTTCCGTTACTCGTTTGCATTGAAACAACAAATGTTGCTGAATCGGCAGAAGTAACGAAAAATGTGGCTACTAAAATTAACCCGATAATCGTTAAAAATGTAGAGAATGGTAGATGTGAAATAACAGCAAATAATCCAATCTCTGTACCATTTTTTGCAATTTCATCAGCTATTCCAAGCGATTGGAACATTTCCATATGAATTGCGGTACCACCAAATACTGCAAACCAAAATGTACAGATAAGAGTTGGGACTAATACAACTCCAAAAATAAATTCTTTTATTGTGCGTCCTTTAGAAATACGTGCGATAAATGTGCCGACGAATGGAGACCAAGAGATCCACCACCCCCAATAGAAAATAGTCCAGTTTTCAATCCAAGAAGAAGATTTTTCACTAAATGCTCCTAAATTTAATCCCATACTAGGTAAAGCGCCGATATAAGAACCGAGTGTAGATGTGAAATATTTCATAATAAATACAGTTGGTCCTAAAAGTAAGAAAGAGATGAGTAAAATGCCTGCAAGAGAGAAATTCAAGTTGCTCAAATATTTAATCCCACGATCTAAGCCAGTTTGTGCACTTGTTAAATATAAAACAGCGAATATAGCTATAAGTACGAGCTGAGTAAGTAAAGTGTTATGAATGGAAGGGAATAAATAGCTTAATCCTCCAGCAATTTGTTGAGCACCAATCCCAACAGATGGTACAATGCCAAATACTGTGGCTAAAACAGCTAGAATATCAACTGTTTTTCCAATACGAGAATTTTTCGATCGATTAAATAATGGAGTAACTGTAGCCCCGATAGTGCTACCTTTTTGTTTGCGGAATGTGAAATATGCAATTGTTAAAGCGACCATTGCGTATAGTGACCACGGAAAGAGTCCCCAGTGGAAAAATGAATATTGCATAGCGAGTTTGGCGCTTTCTTCTGTACCTGCTTTTCCTGTTAACGGATCTGTAAAATGTGAAATCGGTTCAGCGATTCCATAAAAGAGGAGTCCAATTCCCATTCCTGCCCCAAACAACATGGATAGCCAAGATGGATAATTATATTTTGGCTTTTCTCCATCTTTACCAAGACGAATAGAACCGTACTTGGAAAATGCTAAATAAGCAGCCAAAATAATCATTGTAGTCATAAGTAGAGAGTAAAACCATCCAAATTTATTGAGGATAAATGAGTTTAAAGAAGATGTAACACTTTGTAAATCGTAGCCTTGTATCCAACTTGCTGGGGTAATTCCCCATATAATGAATAATGTTGTTAGCAAGAAGGAGATATAAAATACACTATTTTCTTTTTTTATCATAGAATCCCACCCTTATTTAATAAAGTTAACAATTATAATAATCATAACAATTAAGTTTTTAATTGTCAAAAAATTCCCTTTTTATAATGTGAAAGGATGCAATTTGTTTTAGAGAGGTAAAGAGCAATGCGTTCACGATATGTACAAATTATAGGAAGAAATAATATGAAATATTGCATTTTATATTGTTACATCCAGATTTTATGTTAAATTCTTGAATGGAATATTAAAATAGGGGGCAAGGATATGAACAAGAAATCAAAGATCAATAAAGTGATGCTTAGCATTAGTACAATGGCTTTATCGTTAGGCGCACTTCAAACTCATGCAGCAGCGGAAGAAAAAGTACCGTATAACGTGTTAAAAACGAAACCGGTTGGAATTGAAAAGTCGGTAGATGAAGTTGGACATATTTCAAAAGTTGATGAAACTTTATCATTTCAAGAACGTTTAAAAGTAGGAGATTTTTCACAGCGACCAGCATCTATTACGAAGAAAACTGCAGTAAAGCAGGTTAAAGAAAGCTATTCAATGGCTGATTTAAACAAAATGAATGACCAAGAATTAGTTGAAACGTTAGGCAGTATTAAATGGCACCAAATTACAGACTTATTCCAGTTTAATGAAGATGCAAAGGCTTTTTATAAAGATAAAGGAAAAATGCAAGTCATTATAGATGAATTAGCTCATAGAGGTAGTACATTTACGAAAGATGATTCAAGAGGAATTCAAACGTTTACTGAAGTGCTGCGTTCAGCTTTTTATCTTGCATTTTATAATAGTGAATTAAGCGACTTAAATGAAAGAAGCTTCCAGGATAAATGTTTACCTGCTTTAAAAGCAATCGCAAAAAATCCAAACTTTAAGCTTGGTACAGTTGAACAAGATACAGTCGTATCTGCGTACGGTAAATTAATTAGTAATGCTTCAAGCGATGTTGAAACGGTTCAATATGCATCGAATATTTTAAAGCAATACAATGATAATTATACTACTTATGTAAATGATCGAATGAAGGGACAAGCAATATACGATATTATGCAAGGTATTGACTATGATATGCAGTCGTACTTAACTGAGGCTCGTAAAGAAGCGAATGAAACGATGTGGTATGGAAAAGTAGATGGGTTTATTAATGAAATAAATCGTATTGCTCTTCTAAATGAAGTAACGCCAGAAAATAAATGGCTCGTTAATAATGGCATTTATTTTGCTAGCCGTTTAGGGAAGTTTCATAGCAATCCAAATAAAGGATTAGAGGTTGTTACACAAGCAATGCATATGTACCCGCGCTTAAGTGAACCGTATTTTGTTGCGGTAGAACAAATTACAACAAATTATAATGGTAAAGATTATAGCGGGAATACAGTAGATTTAGAGAAAATACGTAAAGAAGGAAAAGAGCAATACCTACCAAAAACGTATACATTCGACGATGGATCAATTGTGTTCAAAACAGGAGATAAAGTATCAGAAGAAAAAATTAAGAGACTATATTGGGCTGCGAAGGAAGTAAAGGCACAGTATCACCGTGTAATTGGAAATGACAAAGCGTTAGAGCCAGGAAATGCGGATGATGTATTAACGATCGTAATTTATAATAGTCCAGATGAATATCAGTTAAATAGACAATTGTATGGATATGAAACAAACAACGGTGGAATTTATATTGAAGAGACAGGTACATTCTTTACATATGAGCGTACACCAGAGCAAAGTATTTATAGTTTAGAAGAGTTATTCCGTCATGAATTTACTCATTATCTGCAAGGGAGATATGAAGTTCCTGGTTTATTTGGAAGAGGAGATATGTATCAAAATGAAAGGCTAACTTGGTTCCAAGAAGGAAATGCAGAGTTTTTCGCAGGATCTACTCGTACGAATAACGTTGTACCAAGAAAGAGTATAATTAGCGGATTATCATCTGATCCTGCAAGCCGTTATACAGCAGAGCGTACACTATTTGCTAAATACGGTTCTTGGGATTTCTATAATTACTCGTTCGCATTGCAGTCTTACTTATATACGCATCAGTTTGAAACATTTGATAAAATTCAAGATTTGATTCGTGCGAATGACGTGAAAAATTATGATGCATATCGTGAAAATCTAAGTAAAGATCCTAAGTTAAATAAAGAGTATCAAGAGTATATGCAGCAGTTAATTGATAATCAAGATAAATATAATGTACCGGAAGTAGCAGATGATTATTTAGCTGAACATGCACCGAAATCGTTAACTGAAGTGAAAAAAGAAATTAGTGATACGTTGCCTATGAAAGATACAAAAATGACAAAACATAATTCTCAATTCTTTAATACATTTACATTAGAAGGTACGTATACAGGTAGTGTCACAAAAGGTGAATCAGAAGATTGGAAAGCAATGAGTAAAAGAGTAAATGAATCTTTAGAACAATTGGCGCAAAAAGAATGGAGTGGCTACAAAACTGTTACAGCATACTTCGTCAATTATCGTGTGAATAGCTCAAATGAATTTGAATATGATGTAGTCTTCCATGGAATCGCAAAAGATGATGGAGAAAATAAAGCTCCAACGGTTAATATAAATGGCCCTTATAGTGGTCTTGTAAAAGAGGGAATTCAATTTAAAAGTGATGGCTCAAACGATGAAGATGGAAAAATTGTTTCTTATTTATGGGAATTTGGAGATGGAAGCACAAGTGTAGAAGTGAATCCAGTACATGTATATGAAAGAGAAGGTTCTTATAAAGTATCGTTAAGAGTAAAAGATGATAAAGGCAAAGAGAGTAGAAGCGAAACAACTGTTACGATTAAAGATGGAAGTTTAACAGAATCAGAACCAAATAATCGTCCAGAGGAAGCAAATCGTATCGGGCTAAATAGTACGATAAAAGGTAATCTTATTGGCGGGGACCACACTGATGTTTATACATTTAATGTAGCATCAGCGAAAGATATCGACATTTCTGTTTTAAATGAGTATGGAATTGGGATGACATGGGTACTTCACCATGAATCAGATATGCAAAATTATGCAGCTTACGGTCAAGCCAATGGGAATCATATAGAAGCGAAATTTAATGCAAAACCAGGCAAGTATTACTTGTATGTATATAAATATGATAATGGCGATGGAACGTACTCATTATCAGTAAAGTGAAACTTTAATCATTCATCCTCCAATGATTATTAGCCCACACCAATCGGGGGAAAATAAGCACTTTTCCAATGTATGTTTAACTTTACTTTTTGTGGAAAATAGTATATTATATAGATATATAATATATCGGTTATTTTCTAGGAGGAGCCTGTCACAATAGGTTTCTCCTGTTCTTTTTTAGGGGCCTGTTTTACAGGCTTTTCTTTAAAGAGTAAATAACTGAAAATTAAGAACTATAATCTTTGAAAGAGGTGGGGCATACACATAACAAAAAAGGGATTGTTTAAGAAAGGGGGATAAGAAATGGTCTTGTTTGGTTATCCACTTGAAACAATTTATTTATATGGATTTATTATTGCTACTATACTCACTGTTATTTATATCTTCTTTGGAGATATATTTGAATCGATATTTAGTTTTGGGGGCGGATCTGTATCCGTTGTTACTTTATTACTTAGTTTCTTCGCCATGTTATGTGGGCTTAGTTATATAGGAGAGTACTTATTTTCCTTTAATAGTATTACTATTTTCGGGGCTGCATTTGCTATATCTTTTATCGGTGTTTTCATCATGAAAATACTAATTTTAAAACCGATTGCAGAAGCAGAACAAAATACGATGCAACGTATGGATGAATTTATCGGTTGCAAAGGAGAAGTCATTACGACAATTCCTACAGAAGGATTTGGTGAAGTATTAATTTTATCCCAATTTGGAAGTAATGCAATCCCAGCTAAAACTGTTGGAAAAAAAGATATTTCGCAAGGAACAGAGGTTATTATCGAGGGAGTCCAAGATGGTGTTTTACTTGTACAAAACATCGCTTATTCTTTAAAAAAACCAAAATTATAAGGGGGAATTTACATGACGATTCCATTAATTATCGGTGGAGTTTTACTGGCAATTTTAATTCTACTCATTTTAGTATTCATTACGAAGTATCGTACGGTTGGTCCAGATGAAGCGTTAATTGTTACAGGGAACTGGCTTGGTGGAGGAAAGAATGTTGTTACCACTGATGATGGAAAGAAGATTAAGATTATCCGCGGGGGCGGTACTTTCGTAGTTCCAATTATGCAAAGAGCAGAGCCTTTAAGCCTATTAAACTACAAATTAGAAGTTGGTACACGTGATACGTATACGAAGCAAGGTGTTCCAGTTACAGTAAATGGTGTTTCTATTATTAAAGTAGGTTCTACAATTGAAGAAGTATCTACTGCAGCTGAGCAATATTTAGGAAAAGAAACAGAAGAGTTAAAAGTAGAAGCAAAAGAGGTTTTAGAAGGTCACTTACGTGCAATCTTATCTTCTATGACAGTAGAGGATGCGTATAGTAATAGAGAGCAATTTGCTCAAAAGGTACATGAAGTAGCTTCTACAGATTTAAAGAAGATGGGACTTCGCATTGTTTCTTTCACAATTAAAGAAATAATGGATAAAAACGGATACTTAGATGCGCTTGGTCAGCCGCAAATTGCGACAGTTAAGCGTGATGCAACAATTGCAAATGCAGAGCGTGAAAAAGAAGCACGTATTGAAAAAGCACGTGCTGAAAAAGAGGCAAAAGAAGCAGAATATCAACGTGATGCACAAATCGCTGAAGCTGAAAAACATAAAGAATTAAAAGTACAGTCCTATAAGAGAGAACAAGAGCAAGCGCGTGCAGATGCGGATCTTTCTTACGAATTACAACAAGCGAAAGCGCAACAAGGTGTTACAGAAGAGCAAATGCGCGTTAAAATCATTGAGCGTGAGAAACAAATTGAATTAGAAGAAAAAGAGATTGCGCGTCGTGAAAAGCAATACGATGCAGAAGTAAAGAAAAAAGCAGATGCAGATCGCTATGCTGTTGAGCAATCAGCGGAAGCAGAAAAAGTAAAACAAATTAAAAAGGCAGATGCGGATCAATATAAGATTGAGGCTGAAGCGAGAGCGCGTGCGGAAGAAGTACGTGTGGAAGGTTTAGCGAAGGCGGAAATCGAAAAAGCGCAAGGTCAAGCAAAAGCGGAAGTACAAAAAGCACAAGGTACGGCAGAAGCCGATGTTATTAGGTTAAAAGGTTTAGCAGAAGCAGAAGCGAAACAAAAAATTGCAGAGGCATTTGAGTTATATGGCCAAGCGGCAATTATGGATATGGTACTTAAAATGCTTCCAAGTTATGCGAAGGAAGTTGCAAGTCCGCTTAGTAATATTGATAAAATCACAGTTGTCGATACAGGCGGCGGTGGTAAAAATAGCGGGGCCGGAAAAGTTGCGGGCTATGCGACTGATTTAATGGCAACGATGCAAGAAACGTTAAAGGCTTCTTCTGGAATTGACTTAAAAGAGCTATTAGAAGGATTTGCAGGAAAAGGAGCAGTACAACAATTATCAAGTGATAAACCTGTTGTATCTGTAGTAGAAGATGAGAAAAAAGAAGTAGAAAAAGATAAAGAATAATAAGGTGGAAAGAACCTCTAGTAAGTGAAATACTAGAGGTTCTTCTGTGAATTATAATATTTCGAATAATATACATTTTTATATATTGTTTTAATTATTTAATTTATATAGAATGAAAAAGATATGTATCAATTCTTTATGATGTAGAAAAAGATAGAGAGTCTCATCGATACATTTAAATCGTATTATTTTTATAGAAAGATTAAATGTTAATTAATTACATTTAAAACGGTATGGAGGGGTAGAAGTATGTTTCAAGGGAAATTAAGGAGTAGTAGTTTAAAAACAAAGTTACTTGTATCATTTATTATTATTTTAGTTCTTCCAAGTATTGTAATTGGTTGGACGTCTTATCAACAGGCGAAGACGAATTTTAATGAAACGATTTTAAACTCGGCGAAAGATAATATAAAAATTTTGGATAATGTAATTAATAAAGAATTGGATAGTAAAAAAGTAGATGCAACTTATTTTACGAAATTATTCACACAATCAAGTTACCAAGCAGATCAAATTCAAAACATACAAAATAAACTAGAAGAATACAATAAACTGCATCCAGAAATGGAAGCAATCTATACAGGATCTAGTAATGGACAGTTCATTCAATCACCAGCTATTCAGATGCCAGATGGATATAATCCTACAGAAAGAGATTGGTATAAAGAGGCCGTGAAGAAAAGTGGAGAGGTAATTGTAACTGCTCCATATAAGTCAAAAACGACAGGGAATATTGTTATTACACTAGCAAAACAAAACGAGGATAAAAGTGGAGTTCTTGGGATTGACTTAATCATTAATAATATTGTTACTACTTCCAAGATGGTTAATATCGGTAAGGAAGGATATGTAGCGATATTTGATCAAGATAAAAATGTAGTAGCGCACCCGAAAATGAAGCCAGGAGAGAAATTAGAAGAGAAACTTAGTAAAGAATTGTATAAACAGGAAGCTGGGGATTTTCATTATTCATTAGATGGTGAAGATCGCAATATCACTTTTAAAACGAATAAGAAAACTGGGTGGAAAATAGCAGGAATTATGCCTTCCAAAGAAATTATTGAAGCGGCTGAACCTATTTTCTATAAAACAGTAACTGTTCTTGGAATTTCACTAATAATCGGTGGGATTGTAATTTACTTCATAATTGCGTCTATTATTAAACCGTTAAAACAACTTGTCATATCATCGAAGAAGATTAGTGAAGGTGATTTAACAGAATCAATTACAGTTCATTCTAAAGATGAAATTGGACGGCTAGGAGAAAGTTTTAACGAGATGGCTGCATCGTTACAAAGTGTCATTTCCAATATAAACACTTCAGCAAGTCATGTAGCGGCATCTTCAGAAGAATTAACAGCTAGTATGAAGCAGACAAGCGAAGCGACGGAACAAATTACACAGGCGATAGAGCAAGTATCAAGTGGTGCAGAAATACAAACGAAAGAAGTTGAAGAAGGAGCAACATTGTTAGAAGAAGTTACAGAAGGAATTCAGCGTGTTGCAGATAGTTCTTCATTAGTATCTACAGCCTCTATGTATACGAAGAAAAAAGCTGAAAATGGTGGGAAGTTAGTTGAACAAACTGTGAATCAAATGCAATTAATTCATGAGTCTGTTTCACAGTCAGACAAAATCATTGGTTTGTTAGACGATAAGTCGAAACAAATTGGAGCAATCCTTGAAGTGATTCAACATATTGCAGAACAGACAAATTTATTAGCGTTAAATGCGGCAATTGAGGCTGCGAGAGCTGGAGAGCAAGGAAGAGGATTTGCAATTGTAGCAGATGAAGTGCGAAAGCTAGCAGAACAATCAGGACAGTCTTCTACGGAAATTGGGAAACTAGTGAAAGAGATTCAATTTGATATAAAAGAAACAGTAAGCTCTATGAATCAAGTTGGAGCAGAAGTACAATCAGGACTTGTAGTTGCAAATGAAACGAAGCAAAGCTTTGCCGAAATATTGAAGTCTACAAATGATACAGTTGTACAAATTGATAGCATGGTAGATGTAGCAAAACAAATGACGGTAGATGCAAAACAAGTAAGTGCATCTATTAATGAAATTGCAGCCACAATTGAAGAAAATGCAGCAAGCGTTCAAAATATTGCTGGTTCCTCTGAGGAACAATTAGCTTCAGTAGATGAAATAAATGCAGCAGCAGTCCATTTATCACAAATGGCAGAAGAATTACAAGAGATGATTAGTAAGTTTAAAGTGTAATAACGAATGTTAAGAAACGAGGTAGTAATTTTACTTCGTTTCTTTTTTTATGAAGAGAAAAAGAAAGAAATATAGAGTAACCGTGTTATGATTAAGTATAATTAAAGAGACTGTATATTCTTTAAATTCTATCTTTAATCATGTTAGGGGAATGGTTTTGAAATTAAAAAAATTAAAACTCCAACCGAGAATTACATTAACTATTAGTACACTTATTTTAGTAGTACTTCTGCTAACGAGTTATTTATTTTATTACATATTATCTGAAACGGTAGAAGAGCAAATTGGGAAACGGGCTTTGCATGTTGCGAAAACAGTTGCCGCGATACCAGAAATTCAGGAAGCTTTTCAAAAAGAAAATCCAGCTTCTATTATTCAGCCAATCGCAGAAAAAATTCGAATGGATACAGAGGCTGACTTCATTGTAGTTGGAAACAAAGAGGGGATTCGTTATGCGCATCCTGAGCGAGATAAAATAGGAGAAAAAATGGTTGGCGGAGATAATAAAGGCGTTTTATTAGAAGGAAAATCATATGTTTCGAAAGCAACTGGATCATTAGGCCCTTCATTACGCGGAAAAGTTCCAATCCGTAATCAGGAAAATGAAATCATTGGTGTGGTGTCTGTTGGATTTTCAATGGCTGATATTCATGGAGCGGTAGAAGTGTATGGAAAGCGTGTATTTTGGATTACAATAATAGGGCTATTAATTGGAGTAATCGGCTCTATATATTTAGCGGCAAGTATAAAAAGAATGATGTTCGGGATGGAACCAGAAGAAATTTCATCTTTATATGAAGAGCATAGTACAGTGATTCAATCTGTACGTGAAGGGATTATTGTAATCGATAAAAATGGCATGATTAGTTTAGTCAATCAAGCAGCTTATGATATTCTTTCGCTAGATAAACAACAAAATATTATTGGGGAATTTATTTTAAATGTAATTCCTAATTCAACGATACTAGATGTACTTCAAACTGGTGAAGAACAGTTTGATCGCCAATTAAATATAAAAGGACAGGCTGTTATTGCGAACCGTCTACCTATTAAAGTAAAGAATAAAGTAACTGGCGTTGTATCGAGCTTACGTTTGAAATCTGAAATGGATCAGTTAACAGCAGAATTATCTCAGACGAAGCAATATACAGAGGCATTACGAGCGCAAGCGCACGAATATAACAATTTATTGTATACGCTTTCAGGTCTTATTCAATTAGAATCATACGAAGATGCTTTAGAGCTTATTCATAAGGAAACAGCGGTATATCAAGATTTTGTTCAATTTATTATGAAGCGGATTCAAAATCCATGGCTAGGTGGAATTTTAATTGGATTTTATAATAGAGCACGAGAGTTGAAGATTGATTTTATGCTAGATAGAGAAAGTGGTTTAGAAAAATTAAGTCCACATATTGAGAGTAATTATGTCGTTTCTATTTTAGGAAATTTAATTATGAATGCATTTGAAGCAATTGAAAAAAATGAAGAGAATGATAAGAAAGTAAGGATGTTTGTAACTGATATTGGAGAAGAAATATTAATTGAAGTGGAAGATTCAGGACAAGGGATTCATGATGAAATAATTACTAGCATATTCTATAAAGGCTTTTCGACGAAAGAAGGAGGAGAGCGAGGATATGGATTAGCAAAAGTGAAAGAGTTAGTAGAAGATTTAAATGGAAGTATTGCAATTGAAAAAGGGGATTTAGGTGGTGCGTTATTTATTATTGCACTACCGAAAGAGAGAGGCGAATAGTAATGGGTGAGGAGATTGAAGTATTAATTGTAGAAGATGATATTCGGATTGCTGACATTCATCGTCGTTTTACTGAGAAAATTGAGGGATTTAAAGTAATTGGAACGGCAACGACTGGAGAACAAGCGAAAGAATGGCTAGAGCTTGTGAAGCCACAGCTTGTTTTATTAGATGTGTACTTACCTGATATGCAAGGAACGGAACTTGTCACATATATTAGGCATCATTTGCACGATACAGATATTATTATGATTACAGCGGCATCGGAAACAGATGTAGTGAGGCACGCCCTGCGGGGCGGAGTAACAGATTATATCGTAAAGCCACTAATGTTTGACCGATTTAAAGCAAGTCTGGAAGGCTATCAAAAAAAGATTATACAGTTAAAGAAAAATAATCAATTATCTACGGAGCAAATTGAATATTTATGGTCTCAAAGAGGGGTGAAGGGAGATCAAATAGAATATGCCCCGAAAGGGATAGATCCTTTAACTTTAGCGAAAATAAAAAAGCATATGTTAACAGTTAATGAAGAAGGGATTACAGCAGAGGTGCTAAGTTCAATGGTAGGCGTAAGCCGATCAACTGCAAGGCGTTATTTAGAGTATTTGATATCTGGGAAGAAAGTCCACGCAGAGCTAATATATGGAAGTGTTGGGAGACCGGAGAGACGTTATTTTCTTGTTTCTTCATAATAAAAAACAGTAGAGGATTTTATTCCTTCTACTGTTTTTTTTTGCATCTTATATTGGAATAATCCCAATTACAATTCCGGTAATTAACATAACCATTGTCGTTCCAACGGCCCATAATAAAGTGAAGCGTTGATGTTCACCGAAATCAACTTTTGCCATTCCGACCAATAAATAAGTGGAAGCGACAAGAGGACTTAATAAGTGAACGGGTTGCCCAAGTAAGGAAGCACGCCCCATTTCAGCTGCACTAATTCCGTAAGTCGCAGCAGCTTTCGTCAAAATAGGTAATACCCCGAAGTAAAATGCATCATTAGACATGAAAAATGTGAATGGCATACTGAGAAGTGCTGTAATAATTGGCAATTGTGGTCCAAGTGCATCTGGTATAAGAGTTACTACACTGTTAGCCATTGCATCTACCATTTTTGTTCCAGATAAAATACCAGTGAAAATACCGGCAGCAAATACGAGAGAAACAACTGCTAATACATTCCCAGCATGAGAAGCAATACGTTCTTTCTGTTGCTCTAAGTTTGGATAGTTAATCATAACAGCGATAGCAAAAGCGACTGTAAATAAAACAGGTAACGGCATAACTTCTAGTATGAGACAGACAAGTAATGTAGCGGTTAATAAAAAGTTAATCCATAGAAGTTTAGGACGTTTATGCACTGCGGCTTCGACAGTTGCAGCTTGCTCATCCATTGTTTGCATTTGTTTTAAATACTGTACATCCATAATTCCTAAACGTTTTCTTTCTTTTTTTCCAAGATAGTAGGCAACGAAAACAACCCAAATTGCACCAGCAATCATTCCTGGAATAAGAGGTGTAAATAATTCAGAAGCCTCAAGTCCAAGTGCGCTCATAACACGAGCTGTGGGTCCACCCCAAGGTGTAAGATTTGTTACCCCCGCCCCTAACATAACAATTCCAGCTAATATGAGGGGGTTCATTCCAAGGCGCTTATATAGTGGATACATTGCGGAAACTGTAATCATGTATGTTGTTGTACCGTCACCATCTAGAGAGACGATAATAGTCAATATAGCCGTTCCGACAACGATTTTTAAAGGATCTCCTTTTACAAATTTTAAAATCTTACTAATGACAGGATCGAATAAACCGCTATCAATCATAATCCCAAAATATAAAATAGCGAACATAAGCATAATACCAGTAGGTGCTAACTTTTGAATCCCCTCTAACATCATAGGCCCCATATTGGCATAGAATCCGCCAATTAATGCAAAAACACTCGGAATTAATATTAATGCTACTAGCGCTGACATACGTTTCGTCATAATTAAAAACATAAAGACAAATACCATCGCAAATCCAAGTAGTGCTAACATGTAATTTCCCCCTCAAAAGAATGATTGCGCTTTCAAAATAGAATAAAAATTCAGAAAAAGGTTTTTTATTTATAATAAAAGCATCTATTCAAATGGTAAATAATTTGAAAAATAACATCATTAGAAGCATAATTTTTATTTTGTTCATTTTGTTCACGGTAGTTAATTTGAATTTTTAAAAAGTAAGCTGCTCCTCGTAAGAATGGTAGAATAAGATGAAAATAGTGAAGTGTGAAATAGGGAGTAGATGTTATATGAAAACGAGAATTGAAGAGATTTATAGCTCTTATGAAGGAAAAGTAGAGGAGATTTTTATTAATGAATCTTCTTACGTATATGAATGGGAAAAATTATTGATGATTCGAAAAAATGACGGTGAGCTTAAAAAAATCGCAGTCGGTATTAGTGGAAATATAAGATTGGTAAATGTAGAAGTTGGACAGGAAATTAGTGCGGATACATTATTAGTTAAGTTAGAAGATGATTTATTAATTACAGGTTGCGAGTGATGAGAGATGTGTAGAAATAACTACACATCTTTTTTTGTTTCCTATATTACAAAAAGCACATTGTTTTTTCACAAATCTCACACAACCTTTTGGTATTCTTTTCGTGGAGTATACGGTTTCTAGGGAGGAATATTGATGAAAGTAAAATATGTCGTACTTGCTATATGTTTATGTTTCGTATTTACGGTAGTCGGGTGTGGGAAAAAGGAAACAGCAGCTGTTGCCATTGATGAGAAACATGATAAATGTGATATTTGCCAAATTGGGGTAACAGATAATCAATTTGCAACAGAAATTATTTTAGAAAATGGAAAAGCGTTAAAGTTTGATGATATCGGTTGTATGTATAAATGGATGGAGATCAATTCAGGTGAAAAGACGAAAGAGAAATTTGTCCGAGATTATGATTCGAAAGATTGGATTTCGTTAGAAGAGGCTACTTACGTATATGATAAAACAATAACGACACCGATGGCTTATAATGTCATTTCATTTAAAAATAAAAAAGATGCAGAGAGCTTTGTATCTAACTATAAGGGGAAAGTTCTTTCGTATAAAGAGCTAGCAGAGCATAAATGGGAAATGAATAAAGAGATGATGGGGAAACCGAAGGCAGGAAATCATGGTGGACATCATTAATAATAGAAAAAGACAACTATATAGTTGTCTTTTTCTATTATTACTCAGGTGCAAATATAGAAAAGGTGTAAAATTTTTAGAAGAACGGTTACAATGGAATATAGTAACCTAAAGCAATCATTTATCCCGCATTAACGGGCGGTAAGATCCCCACCTCAAAATTTAGTGAAAGCAAAGAAGTTAGGTGGAGTCGGGCTGCCCGTAAAAGCCCAACTGGTGTGGGCTAATAATTAGTGGTGGATGAACAAAACCCCCACTAATTAAAGTTTCACTTTATGTACTTTTTAGAAATGTATACAAATGCGGTAAAAACGTGCTAAACTAATTGCTTCATAATGTTAATGATGGGGCCATCAGGCGTATCATTTCAATAGGTTGAGAAACATAGTATAAGCTTAAGATAATCCGATTAAAGAAGGAATCTAAAGGGCTTATGGATAAATGTACTCAAGAAGAGTTATTGTATGTGATGGAGGAATGGTTAAGAAAACATTATCTTTCATAGGAGCTGTAGTTGTGAGAAAACAAAAAATTTTATTATGTATTTTATTAGGACTTTTAATGACGGTAGTGGCTTGCGATAAGCAAGAAGAACCAGAATCGAAACCGGTTCATGTGAAAAATGAGAAGAAAAAAGAGAAGCATAAAGAACAGGAAGAATCTAAAGAAGAGAAAAGTATAAATTTAATGGACAAACAGTTGTTACTTTCAGCTACTCTTGGAGACACAGAGACAGCTATGAAGTTGATTCAGGATGGAGCGAATATAAACGTAGAAGGTGACAACGGAGAAACGCCTGTCCTTGCAGCGACGTACCAAAATCATGTAGAGACAGTTAAAGCATTAATTGGTGCAGGTGCTAATATTGAAATTAAAGATGAGAAAAAAAGTAATCCACTTCTTTATGCAAGTAGAGAAGGATATACGGATATTGTAAAAGTATTAATTAATGCAGGAGTTAATACGAAAGAAACGACTAGGTCAGGTGGGACAGCACTTATTTCTGCATCTGAGCGTGGCCATGTAGAGGTTGTTAAAGAATTATTAGAGCATACAGATATTGATGTGAATTATAAAAATGAACGTGGTGGAACAGCGTTATTAGAAGCAATTGTATTAGGAAATGGTAGTGAAAACCATAAGAAAGTAATTCAATTACTTATTGATCACGGTGCAGATGTAAACATGGCTAACAAGGAACATCTGACACCACTGCAATACGCTGAAAAAAGAGGTTTTAAAGATATTGTAAATATGTTGAGGGTAGCTGGAGCGAATGAAGTAGTACAGCCACAACAACCAGTAGAGTAAAAAACGGAAAATAATCCCATTTAGATAGACAGAATGAAGAAATCAGTTAGTATGATGGATTCAGTAATGTGTATTTGAATGGGATTTTTATTTTGAACATGAAAAATAGATTATGAATGGATGGTAAATGGAGTAAATAAGGAGGCAACCTTATTTGGCAATTGTAAAAAATGAAAAAGTAGTTTCTGTTTGTTGCAGTGCCAGAAGTACGCCCGTAGCTGCTGAGGCAAGTGTGGAAACTTTAGCTGAGTTTCAAGGGAACGGATATGGTACTGATGTTGTTACAGCCTAGGCCATATCAATACAAGAGAAAAGGCGCATTCCACTTTATAGTACTGCTTGGGATAACTTTAGTTTGCAAGCAGTGGCAAGCAAACTAAAAATCATTAACTATGGAATGAATTTACATATTGATTGAATTTTAAGTATTGTTTCGTTCTATTTATTTATATTTTAATATCTAGATTAATGTAAATAATGATATGGTGAATATTAACATTTGATTAACACCTAATTAACAATCTATCAAAACTGACTTAATAAATGCGTAATATAGTAAAGGTAACAAAATAACTAGGGTAGAGAACATTTGAGAACACCCACTTACATATAATGTGCCACTTTCTTAGGTGTGCTCTATTCCCTAGAGTTCAAATAAGGAGAAAGGCGTTCTATGTAAGTAGGTGTTTTTAGTTTGGATAAAAATAGAACAGTTAGGTGGAATAAATGTTTAAAGAACCTTATATTACGATGATAAAGGATTGGAAAGGATACAAAGCATACAAAAAATTGCCGAAAACAGTTTTTCTTATGACTGGTTCAATGCTGGAATTACCAGAGCGTGTATATGAATTGCAGAAACATGGACATGATGTATTTCTTCATTGTGATTTTATACAAGGCTTAAATACGAATACAGAGGAAGCGCTTTTGTATATTCAAGATGTTATCGGGGCACAAGGTATTATTTCAACAAAGGGTTCAACAATTCGAAATGCTAATAAAATTGGATTGAAAACAATTCAACGTATTTTTATTGTAGATACTTTATCTCTTACTAAATCAATTGAAAATTGTAAAACGACTAAACCAAATGCAGTAGAGATTATGCCGGGGATTATGCCTTCTATTATTAAGCAACTAGTAGAGGAAATAGAGTTTCCTATTATTGCAGGAGGGCTGATTCAAACGCGAGAAGATGCGGAAATTGCAATTCGTGCAGGAGCAAGTGCGATTTCAACAAGTCATTATGAAGTATGGATACAAGAAGAAAAAAGGAGTGCAACCTTGTGATTGAATTGAAAAATGTTTCAAAGGTATATAAAAATGCAGAAGAGACAGCGGTTAAAGGCGTATCGGTTCATATTAAGAAGGGTGAATTTTTTGTTTTAGTTGGACCTTCGGGATGCGGGAAAAGCACATTATTACGAATGATCGCTGGCTTAGAAGAGATTTCTTCAGGAGATTTAATTATTAATGAACGTGTTGCAAATGATCTAGAGCCGAAAGACCGTAATCTATCAATGGTATTTCAAAATTATGCATTATATCCACACTTATCTGTAGAAGAAAATATTTTATTTGGACTTAAGGTAAGAAAAGTACAAAAAGAAGAGCGACAAAAGCGATTAATGGAAGCTATTGAAATGGTAGGACTGAAAGAGTATGTGAAAATGAAACCAGGCCAATTATCAGGCGGACAAAGACAGCGTGTTGCACTTGCCAGGGCAATTGTGAGTCAAGCGCCAATCTGTTTAATGGATGAACCACTTTCGAATTTGGATGCGAAATTACGTGCGCAAATGAGAATTGAAATTAGAGAAATTCAGCAGCGATTAGGAATTACGATGATTTACGTTACCCACGATCAAATAGAAGCGATGACTATGGGTGATCGTATCATGGTTTTAAATAAAGGAAGTATACAGCAAGTTGGAACACCACTTAACATATATAACGAACCAGCAAACGAATTTGTTGCAAGCTTTATAGGTTCTCCTTCTATGAATATAAATGATGGGGAAGTAAATAAAGAAAAAGGTGTATTACATATAGGACAATTGCAAATTCCATTATCTATTAGACAGTTAAAGCAATTACCAGAAGGAACAATTCGCATAGGCATGCGCCCTGAGCATATTGCACTGTCTGAGGAGGGACAAGAAGTGACGTTGCAATCTGTAGAAGTATTAGGGAATGAATCTATATTGAACTTTGCGGTAAATGGAACAACTTGGAGTGCGAAAGTTATCGGACAGTTACTCCTGAACAAAGGTGACAAAGTAAAATTATTATTCCCGCAAGAAAAGTTATGCTTCTTTAACGAAAACACGAATGAACGCTTAAAAGTGGTAGCTGAAGAAGAGTTGAAAGTGGTGGCGAAATAATGATCGAAGTAAGTAAGTTACCAGTTCAAACAAAGGTGTCAAAAAAGAAAAAATTATGGGAGAGAACGAAAGATTTAAGAATAGGATTATTGTTTTTGGCGCCATCTATTTTGCTATTTTCGATTTTTCTGTTCTATCCATTGTTTAGGACGATTTATTATAGTTTTTATTTAACCGATATACATGGAGAAGCTAATCTTTTCGTTGGCTTAGAAAATTATCAATATTTATTCTCTGATCCAGCCTTCTACAAAAGTATAAAATCAACTTTATTATTTGTTTTATATACAGTTCCTACGAGTATTATATTTGCTTTGTTTCTTGCATTGATTGCAAATGGAAAGGTAAGAGGTATTGGGTTATTCCGAGTTCTGTTTTCTTCGACGATGGGAATATCAGTAGCTGCTAGTGCAGTGATTTGGCTATTTTTATTTCATCCAAGTGTAGGATTATTTAATAATATATTAGCCTCTATGAACCTTCCTGCAATCGCATGGTTAACGAGTCCGGACTGGGCACTATTCTCTGTATCAGTTACAACAGTTTGGGTGAATACAGGTTTTGCATTTTTAGTTATATTAGGTGGTTTACAAAATATTGATACGTCTTTATATGAGAGTGCATCTATAGATGGCGCTAGTTATTTATATAAGCTTCGCCGTGTTACATTACCGATGCTATCACCAACTTTATTCTTTATTGTAACAGTAACATTAATTAGTGCGTTCCAAAGCTTTGGACAAATTGATATTTTAACGCACGGTGGACCAAATGATGCAACGAATTTAATTGTGTACTCGATTTACAAAGAGGCGTTTGTGAATCATCAATTTGGAACAGCAAGTGCACAAGCGATGGTATTATTTGTTTTCATTTTCGTTGCTACATTACTTCAATTTAAGTTTGCTGAGAGAAAGGTGCATTATAAATGATTGTTAAACAGTGGAAACAAAATTTCCTATTATACATGCTACTCATTATTAGTGCAGTGATGGTATTTTTTCCTGTACTGTATGCATTTTTAATAAGCTTTATGACACCAGACGATATTCAAATGAGAAGGTTATTTCCGACCCAGTTTACTTTTGATAATTTCATTAATATTTTTCAAAAAGTACCGCTTTTTACATACTTATATAACAGTTTAATTGTATCGACAGTCGTTATGATTGGACAACTTATCGTATCAAGTTTAGCAGCTTATGCTTTTGTTTTTCTTCAGTTTAAAGGGAGAAACTTAATTTTCTTCCTGTTTGTTTCAACGATGCTTATTCCGTGGGAAGCAACGATGGTGCCTAACTTTTTAACGATTCAAAACTTTGGCTGGATCAATAGTTTCGCCGGGATGACAGTGCCGTTTTTTGCAACAGCTTTCGGTATTTTCTTGTTACGCCAACATTTTATGACACTCCCGAATGAACTGAAAGAAGCTGCTTTTATTGAAGGGATTGGAAATATAAGATTTTTATTCAGCGTTGTAATACCGTATTGTAAAACGAGTTTTATTACGCTTGGAGTATATAGCTTTTTAACAACATGGAATATGTATTTATGGCCACTTTTAGTGACCACTGATGAAAAAGTAAGAACAGTGCAAATCGGTGTAAAGCAGCTTCAGTCTCAAGAAGTTGCAACTGATTGGGGAAGCGTAATGGCCGGTGTTACGGTTATCGTTATTCCAACATTGATTTTACTATTTTTAGGGCAAAAGCAATTACAACAAGGATTAACAAAAGGTGCAATTAAATAACTAAGAGAAGGTGGGATTTAAATGAGTCTAGTTAAAAAAGGTGCTGCTCTATTAATGGTAGCAACAATGGCATTATCTAGTGCAGCTTGTTCAAATAGTAAAACAGAGGGAAAACCTGAAGCACAGGCAAAAGTAGCACCAGTTGAAAAAAATGGTGATAAAACTGTAATTCGCTTCTGGCATGCGATGGGTGGAAAAACACAAGGAGTATTAGATGGTCTTGTTGCAGACTATAATAAGTCGCAAAATAAATATGAGATAAAGGCAGAGTTCCAAGGGACATATGAAGAGTCTTTAACGAAATTTAGAACGATGTCTGCAACGAAAGAAGCGCCAGCTCTTGTTCAATCGAGTGAAATTACAACGAAATATATGATTGATAGTAAAAAAATCACACCAATTGATAGCTGGATAAAAAAAGATAAGTACGATACGTCAAAATTAGAAAAAGCAATTACAAATTATTATTCAGTTGATGGAAAAATGTATTCTATGCCATTTAATTCATCTACACCAGTATTAATTTATAATAAAGATGCTTTCGCAAAGGCGGGCTTAGATCCAGAGAAAGCTCCAAAAACATATGCGGAATTACAAGAAGCAGCGAAAAAGTTAACGATTAAAGAAGGCGGAAATGTAAAACAATATGGATTCTCCATGCTTAACTACGGTTGGTTCTTTGAAGAATTGTTAGCGACACAAGGTGCTTTATATGTAGATAACGAAAACGGCCGTAAAGATGCTGCAAAGAAGGCGGTATTCAACGGTAAAGAAGGACAGAAAGTATTTGGAATGTTAGATGATTTAAATAAAGCTGGCGCCCTTGGAAAGTATGGAGCAAGTTGGGATGATATTCGTGCCGCGTTCCAGTCTGGACAAGTTGCTATGTATTTAGATTCTTCAGCAGGTGTTCGTGATTTAATCGATGCATCTAAGTTTAATGTAGGTGTTTCATATATTCCGTATCCAGAGGATTCGAAACAAAATGGTGTTGTTATTGGTGGAGCATCATTATGGATGACGAATATGGTTTCAGAAGAAACGCAACAAGGTGCTTGGGACTTTATGAAATATTTAACGAAGCCAGACGTACAAGCAAAATGGCATACTGCAACAGGTTATTTCTCAATTAATCCAGATGCATATAATGAGCCATTAGTAAAAGAGCAATATGAAAAATATCCACAGTTGAAAGTAACAGTAGATCAATTGCAAGCGACGAAGCAATCTCCAGCAACACAAGGGGCTTTAATTAGTGTATTCCCAGAATCACGAGATGCAGTTGTAAAAGCATTAGAAGCGATGTATGACGGGAAGAATAGTAAAGAAGCGTTAGATGAAGCTGCCAAAGCAACAGATAGAGCAATTAGCATTTCAGCTCGTACGAGTCAAAAATAAGAGAAAGCCGTATCCTTAAAAGGGATACGGCTTTCTTTATAGGGAGATAAGGGATCAAAGAAATGATGAAGTCTTATCTCTTTTATATGAGTAAAGGGTCTAGAGTGAATGTTGTCCTTTTCATTATTTATTTAACTCCATTGCGACTTGTTTACCATTTACGAAAACCTCTACTACCGCTACTACAACTTCCATTACTTTTTTCATCTCTCATCTCTCCTTATTTTTTGTTTCATTTCTTACTCTCAGTATAAGGAAATACAGTAATTACAACTATCGAATTGGATGACAAGAGACTTACATTGTTGTAAGGATAATAGTTTAGTTTGTAATAAAGTGAAACTGTAATCAGTGGGGGGCTTACTGCCCGTTAATGCGGGATTTCAATTCTGAACTTTCTGTCGTTTTGAACTATAATTAGAAAGAGGGGGGATAATATGAAAAGAATTCTTGTTATTAGTGATATTCATGGAGAGATAGAAAAGTTCGAACAGTTATTGGAAGAAGCTCAATATGATGCGAAACAGGATCAATTAATCTTACTGGGAGATTATGTAGATCGTGGTCCAAATGCGCGTGCTGTAATTGAAAAGGTAAGAGAATTGAAAAAAGAGGGAGCACTCATTTTAAAAGGAAATCATGAAGATATGATGATTAAGGCGTTAACGACAAATGAGGAACGTTCATGGAACCATTGGGTAAAAAGAAATGGTGGAGATAAGACATTATATAGCTATGGATTTGTAGAAGAAGATATTGCGGTTAATGAGAAAGACTTCCAAAAACCGATTTTACACTCTCGTGTATTAGAGGAACATATAAAGTTTATTCAAGAATTAGATCATTACATTGAAACAGAAGAGTATATATTTGTACATGCTGGGGTTGAACCGATGAAACGAGTTTCTGAATCTGAACCATATACATTAATGTGGATCCGTAATGAATTTCATAATGGATATAGCGGTGAAAAGGTTGTTGTATTTGGGCATACGGAAACAAAAACGCTTCATGGTAGTGAGGATTGCGGAGTGTATTTTGGTAGTAATCGTATTATTGGGATTGATGGCGGGGCTGTGTATGGCGGTCAGCTAAATTGTTTAGAGTTGCCGAGTAAAAAGGTATATGTAATAAAAAATTGAAAGAGATAAGAGGAATCTTATTTCTTTCAATTTTTTATTAAGCTAAATTTAAGACAAAGTTTTTATAATAAAACTTCAAAATTTTAGAAGGAAATAGTTAAAAATGAAATTACGTAATGTAACTACATTCTTTTGTTATAAAGAGAAGAAATGTAATAATAAATAGAATTGAACTATTTGATGGAAGGTGAGAGCATGCGTTTACTTGTAGTAGAAGATAATGCTTCGTTATTAGAGTCTATCGTACAAATTTTACGTGATGAATTTGAAGTAGATACGGCAATAAATGGAGAAGATGGATTGTTTTTAGCTCTTCAAAATATATATGATGCAATTTTGCTGGATGTGATGATGCCAGGGATGGACGGATTTGAAGTGATTCAAAAAATACGAGATGAAAAGATTGAAACACCAGTCCTGTTTTTGACAGCGAGAGATTCTTTAGAAGATCGGGTGAAGGGATTGGACTTTGGTGGAGATGACTATATTGTTAAGCCATTTCAGGCCCCTGAATTAAAAGCGAGAATTCGTGCTTTACTACGCAGAAGTGGTAGTTTAACAACGCAGCAAACAATTCGTTATAAAGGGATTGAATTGTTCGGAAAAGATAAAGACGTTCAAGTAGATGGACAAAGTATTAAGTTGACATTGAAACAATATGAGCTACTAGAGTATCTCATTCAAAATAGCGGGAAGATTTTAATGCGTGAACAAATTTTTGATCGTGTTTGGGGATTTGATTCAGATACTACAGTAGCGATTGTAGAAGTATATGTGCATCATTTGCGTAAAAAATTAGAACCATTCGGTTATCAGAAAGATATTCAAACCGTTCGAGGTATTGGATATATATTAAAAGAACAATGAAAAAAGGAAGTATGTTTCAAAAAACACGCATTCGTTTGACTATAGTGAACTCATTAGTATTTATTCTATTAATAGGTATATTAGGTAGTATTATTTATTCATACACATATAAGCGTATTTATAATGAAGTGGATCAATCTATAAAAATGATGGCTCAGTATAGAGAAAAATTAGATGTTAAAATACCACCAAGAAAACGCATGGAGAATATCCAAATTGGAGATCCGCGAGTGACTAGAATAACTTGGAATGGAAAAATAGTGAAAATAGAGGGCGATAACCGTAAATTCCGTTCTATTTTTGAAGAGAATTTGGAAAGTTTTTCTCCCGAAAAATTAGAGGAGTTACAAGATATTGAAATACAAGGACGATATTTTAGAGCATTTTCGCTTCAAAAAGATGGAGAAATAGTTCAAATCGTGCGAGATATAACAGCGGAAGAAGGAATGTTAAATACTTTATTTTTAATTCTCGTTATAGGTTGTAGCATAGGAAGCCTCTGTGCGATAGGTATTGGCTTTTTCCTAGCTGGTAGAGCACTTGTACCTATTCAAAGTTCATGGGAGAAACAGCAACAATTCGTTTCTGATGCATCACATGAACTCAGGACACCACTTGCAGTTATTCAATCAAAAACGGATGTTTTATTCCAGTCACCATCCGCTACGATAGAAGAAAAAGCGATGGATATTTCTACAATTTCAAAAGAATGTAGGCGGTTATCGAAACTCGTTAGTAATTTATTATTGCTAGCACGTTCTGATTCTAATCAAATTGAGATGGATAAGAAAACATTTGAACTTGATAAATTGTTAGAAGAAATAGTAGCTCCATATAAAGAGATTGCTTCTTATCAAGAAAAAGAAATGATGCTAAAAGTAGAACGTGGTGTATCTTTTATGGCTGATAGAGAGCGGATTCATCAAATGATGGTCATACTGTTAGATAATGCGATGAAGTATACAAACGAAGGTGGGCATATTCAAATTGATTGCACGCAAACGAGTAGTTCAATTCGCATACAGGTGAAAGATGACGGGATAGGAGTGAAAGAAGAAGATATTCCGAAATTATTTGATCGTTTTTATCAAGGGGATAAAGCAAGAAGTACGTCAGAAGGAGCTGGATTAGGTCTTTCAATCGCAAATTGGATTGTAGAAAAGCATTACGGAAAAATATCAGTAGAGAGCAAATGGGGAGATGGCACTTGTTTTGAAGTGATTTTCCCTAAAAACCAAAAAATATAAGTAAGAAGACGACCTTGTTTTTACAGGGTCGTCTTTTTTTAAGGTAAAGTTAAGAAACTATTTATATTATGTATGGCATAAAGAAAGTTCGTTACATGAAGAAGAGACTAGGTGTATGTGAGTGGGGGTTATCAATCATAATGTTATCTCAAGCAGCGATGAGATGTATGTATAGTATTAAAAAAACTAGGGGAATGATGGGAAAGAAAGTATAAGAGGGAGGAATTAATTTTGAAAAAGAAAATGATGACGGTATTCACTATTGGAGTAATGAGTTTAAGTATATTAGGGGGTGCCTCTCCTTCTGAAACACAAAAAGGAAAGACAGATTACACGCAGCGCAGTAAAGAACAATTGAACAATGGTAAGATACATGCAGTGCATACAGAAGAAAAAGCAGAGAAACTAGGTATTGAAACGGAAGGAAAAGAACAAATTACACTAGAAAAAGAAATTCATGAAACAGAAGTAGGAAGGGAAGCAGAGCAGTTAGGCATATCGATTGAAGGAAAAGATGTTGGGACGCTGTCAGAAGAAATCTATGAAACAAAAGTAAAGCAAGAAGCGTTAAAGCTAGGTATATCTATAGAGAATACATCAATTGTAGATTTAATTACTCAAATTAATGCGATTAAAATTAAAGATGAAGCAGATAAATTAGGTATTTCGACAGATGGAAAAGAAATCGAAGACATCGCGGAAGAAATCTACGGAAAGAAAGTAAGAGAAGAAGCAGAAAAGCTAGACATTTCTCAAAAAGGAAAAGAAATTGAAGAGTTAGCACAAGAAGTGTACGAACAAAAAGTACAAGAAGAAGCAAAAAAACATCATATTGATTTGTATGGTAAAGATATATATCAAATATTAAGAGAAATTAATGAACAAAAGGTGCTACAAATGGCAGATGAGCTTAATATGGATAAAATGAATATGAATATTCAAGAGTTAGCGGAAAAGATAAAAAAAGATCAGCCTGAAAAAGGAAAAGAACTAAATTTTGTACCGATGGTACGAACGGATGCTGACGCATTTTATTCTTATTTAACGAATTAATAAGGGTGTGAAAGCGATAAGAAAATTGAAGTGGTATATATGTACAGCTTTACTAGGTGCAGCAATATGGAGTGTATATACAAATGGAATTCCAAAGTATGTAGAGAAGTTAACATTCTCAAATATACAAAGAGGAAAAGAAACGGAGTTTAGTAATAACGATGAAAAAGTCATCTTATCAAATGTTCCCTTAATTCAGCAGTTACCAGAATTGGATAGAGGCTGTGAAGTGACGAGTTTAGCGATGATGTTACAATACGCTGGTGTTTCAGTGGATAAGATGACATTAGCAAATGAAATAAAAAAAGTTGATTTTATAGACGATGGTGTGCGCGGGAATCCAAATGAAGGATTTGTAGGTAATATTTATACATTTTCTGAATCGGGATATGGTGTATATCATGGGCCACTTTTTCAGTTAGCGGAAAAATATTTACCTAATAAAGCTGTAGACTTAACAGGGAAGAATATAGAAGAAATTTATAAGAGTATAAAAGCAGGGCAACCTGTAGTCATGATCACAAATGCAACATTTGCACCATTAGATGCAGATGAATTTACTACATGGGAAACAAATAGTGGAGATGTTTCTATTACGTATAATGAACATTGTATTGTACTTATCGGGTATGATCAGGAATCTGTATATATTCGAGATCCACTTGAGGGTAGCTTAGATGTAAAAGTACCGAGAGAAACCTTTGAACAGGCATGGGCGCAAATGGGAAGTCAGGCAATTAGTTATGTAAAGAGCGTCAAATAAATTAGGACGAAGAGTTTTAGTAATATGACTATAAGGCGAAGGATAAAGATTTGAGGATTATAAGAGAAGTTTTATAGAGTATAAGCTGTTAAGAAATAAGAGAACTTTAGCATATATAATGCTAAAGTTCTCTTATTTTTATGATTAAAATACGTATAAGGAGTGAATATGCAAAAATGCATAATTGACGAAAAAATTACATGTTATCATTATATATTGTTTTATATATGTTAATTGTATAAAATGACACAAGTATCCACATTACATAAAGGAGGCTTATTATGCAAAAAATATTTAACTGGGTTAAATGTATGAGTATCAATAAAAAATTAATCATTTCATTTTTTATTATTTTAACTATACCAGGAATTATTATCGGTGGTGTTTCATATCAAACTGCCAAAACAAATTTTGAACATCAAATGACAGCTAAAGCAAAGGAGAATATTTCGATTTTAAATACTGTTATTTCTCAAAATATAGAAGAGAAATTTGTTGATGCGACGTACTTTGCAGACATCTTAACAGAGGATACATATCCAAACGGACAAGAAGAAATAGTAAGAACGAAGTTAGCGCAATATATAAAGCTTCATCCAGAAGTAGAAGGTATTTATATTGGAACAGAGACGGGAAAGTTTATAAGAGAACCATTTATCCAGATGGCTGATGGGTATAATCCAACAGATAGATCTTGGTATAAAGAAGCACATGAAAATAAAGGAAAAGTAATTGTTACTGCACCATATCAGTCAGCATCTACAAAAAATATGGTAGTGACAATTGCAAAAGAAGTAAAAGATGGTAAAGGTGTTATAGGAATTAATTTAAACTTAGATAACATCTTAAAAATTTCCAAAATGATTAACATTGGTGAAAAAGGTTATGCAGTTATTTTAGATCAAAATAAGCAAATTGTTAGTCATCCATCTAGAAAACCAGGTGCAAAAGTTACTGATCCTTGGATTAAACCAATTTATGAAGATAAACAAGGAAATGTGTCTTATACAGAACAAGATGATAAAAAGAATTTAATCTTTGCAACAAATGAGAAAACGGGCTGGAAAGTAGTTGGCGTTATGTTCGATGAAGAAATTACCCAAGCTGCCAGTCCAGTGTTTTATAAGACTTTGATTGTCATTGCTATCGCTATTGCATTTGGTAGTATATTAATTTATTTCATTACAAAGTCTATTACAAGGCCATTACGAAAAATAGCTGAATCGGCATATAAAATTAGTAAGGGAGATTTAACAGAGAAAATTACAATCCATTCCAAGGATGACATAGGGAAATTAGGGAATTCATTTAATAAAATGTCTACGTCTTTACAAGATGTTATTACCCAAATTAGCTTTTCAGCAGAACATGTTGCAGCATCGGCAGAAGAGTTAACAGCGAGCGTACAGCAAGCAAATGATGCGACAGATCAAATTACAATTGCAATGGAACAAGTATCAGGTGGGGCTGAATCACAAAGTCAAGGTGTTGAAGAAGGTGCGGCTACATTGCAACAAGTAAATACAGCAATTCAAGATGTAACTGGAAGCGCAGAGTCAATTTCTATTTCCTCATTACATGCGCGAGAAAGAGCTGAAGAGGGAGAAGATTTAGTTGAACAAACTGCAAAACAAATGCAGTCTATTTCTAGGTCGGTATCCGAGTCAGATGCTATTATTAAACTGCTTGATGAGAAATCAAAGCAAGTAGGAGCTATTTCTGAAGCAATTCAAAACATCGCAACTCAAACAAACTTATTAGCTTTAAATGCGGCTATTGAAGCAGCAAGAGCAGGTGAACAGGGACGAGGATTTGCTATTGTAGCAGATGAGGTTAGAAAATTAGCAGAGCAATCAGGAGAGTCATCTGGAGAGATTGCAAATTTAATTGCAGAAATTAAGGCGGATATTGAACATACTGTTAAGGCGATGGATAATGTGAATGGAGAAGTTCAACAGGGCCTTGATGTTGTAACAAAAACGAAAGTAAGTTTTACGGAAATTTTAAGTTCTACTACACATATTGTTTCTCAAGTTAATCAAATGGTAGAAACAACGAAGAGAATTGCTGGAGATGCAAATGAAGTGACAAATGCTATTGATGAAATTGCAGCTGCTGCAGAAGAAAATACAGCTAGTATGCAAAGTGTTGCAGCTTCAACAGAAGAACAGGTTAATTCCATGGAGGAAATTAGTTCAGCTTCGCAAAACTTAGCTGAGATGGCAGAAGAACTACAAGCGATGACTAGTAAATTTAAAGTATAATAACAGCAGATAAGTAAGGTGAAAATAATATCACCTTACTTATTTTTCTATTCAGCAATTAGGGGAGTCATTAACGGGATGAAAAAAAGAAGAAGACTATGGAATTTATGGAAAACGATTACATTGTTAGTTTGTACAGTTGTAATTTTTTCTTTACTTGTGACAGATATATTAATTAGTCATAATGTAGAACGGACGACGGAAGATAGCCAAGCAGAGAAGGCAAAAACAATTGCACACATTGTGGCGAATGATTCGATTGTAATCGATGGTTTGGTTGGGAAAGCAGATACCTCTGCAATCCAAACGTATACAAATAGAATATTACAAAACACAGGTGTTCAGTTTATTGTAGTTATGGACATGAATGGAATAAGAAAGTCACATCCAAATCCTCAAAAAATAGGGCATCATTTTATTGGGGGAGATGAAGGGCCTGCATTGAAAGGAAAAGAACATGTATCGTTAGCAGAAGGAACTTTAGGTATTTCCATGCGAGTGTTTGTACCAATATTTTCTGAAACAGGTGAACAACTTGGAGCTGTGGCTGTTGGTATTTCAGCAGATAATGTAAAAGAGAGAGTTAAGGAAAGTAGACATATCATTTATATTGGTGTCGGAGTTGGTGTATTAGTCGGAATTATAGGAGCAATATTGCTAGCTAGACATATAAAGAAAAGTTTATTCGGTCTTGAGCCGCACAGGATAGCAAAAATTCTTGAAGAAAGAAATACGATGCTACAATCTGTAAAGGAAGGTATTATTGCTGTAGATAAAGAGGCTAGAGTAACATTAATTAATAATGAAGCGAAACGTCTATTTAAAAAAAGCGGACTTGAAGAAGATTTTATCGGTAAAGATGTTGAGTTGTATATGCCAAATTCACGTATAAAAGAAGTATTGCAAACGGGAGAAGTACAATTAAACGAAGAACAAAATATTTATGGAATTACGATTGTGACGAATCGAGTTCCTTTATATGTAAAAGGAGAAATAGTTGGTGCAATTGCAACATTTCGTGATAAAACAGAGATTAGAAAACTAGCAGAGGAACTAACTGGTATTAGACTATATGCAGAAGCATTACGGGCACAATCTCATGAGTTTATGAATAAGATGCATGTCGTATTAGGGCTTACACATATGAAGCAGTATGAAGAATTACAGAAGTATATAAGCGGCATGGTATCAGAGCATCAATATGAAATTGGTGGAGTTATGAAAAGAATAAAAAGTCCAGTATTTGCTGGTTTTTTACTAGGTAAGCTCAGCTATGCTAGAGAGAAAAATATAAAATTAATTATAAGTGAAGATTCTTATATGCCGGAAATAGATGATGAAAGTATTACTCATGAACTTATTACGATTGTCGGAAATTTAATTGATAATGCATTAGAGGCAGTTACGAATTGTGAAAAGAAGCGAGTTGAAGTTAAGATACAACATGGGGATATACTAACTATTACAGTACAAGATACGGGAAAAGGTATACAAGAAAAAGAAATAGAGGAATTATTTACGAAAGGTTATTCCACAAAGGGAGATAACCGCGGTTATGGTTTGTATCTTGTAAAAGAAAGTATACAGCGAATAAATGGGGAAATTCATATGCATTCATTAGTAGGTAAGGGAACAACGATAACAATTGAAATACCTAAAGGTAGGGATGAGAGGCAAATATGATTAAAGTTTTAATTGTAGAAGATGACCCGATGGTAGCAATGCTAAATACGCATTATTTAGAGCAAGTAGGAGGATTTGAACTTGTTCAAGCAGTTAACTCAGTAAAGTCGGCGATCGAAATATTAGAGAAATCACGAGTAGATTTAGTATTACTTGATATTTTTATGCCTGAAGAGACTGGTTTTGAGCTTTTAATGTATATCCGGAACCAAGAAAAAGAAATCGATATTATAATGATTTCAGCTGTACATGATATGGGAAGTATTAAAAAAGCATTACAATATGGTGTAGTAGATTATTTAATTAAACCATTTACATTTGAACGATTTAAAGAGGCATTAACTATATATCGAGAAAAACTTACTTTTATGAAAGAACAACAAAAAATTAGTCAATCGGAATTAGATTCGTTAATTTTACAAAAAGAAAAAAGGGAGCCTACTGTCACGAAAGAGCTTCCGAAAGGGTTAACGAAGCAAACGTTGCAATTAATTTGGCAGAAGATCGAGTCGTTGAATGGAAGAGTGTTTACAACAGATGAAATGGCACAATTAGTTGGAATTTCAAGAGTTTCTATTCGAAAATATGTAATGTTTTTGACTGACATTGGGGTGTTAGAAAACGAAATGATGTACCAACATGTGGGCAGACCTGTAAGTAAATTAAGATGTGTTGATCAAAAGAAAATAGAGTTTTACGTATAAGCGACTTAATATAAGTCGCTTATACTTTTTTTAATTACAAAATCAATTACAAAACTTACAAAAACTATTTTTACTATTGAAAGCGTTTTAATATTGTTATTAAGAAAACGAGGGGGTGCCATATGGGAATTCAAAAGAATGTGGAAGCGGTATCATTTTCTGAAGGAAATGAAGTACAAAGAGAATCTTTCGCTTCTAAAATTATGAATGTAAAAATCGGTGTTATACCTTTACCGTTATATGTAGTATTGGCTGCTATTATTTATGGGGCATCTGTATATAATAAATTGCCAGCAGATATGATTGGTGGATTTGCAGTTATTATGATCATGGGGATTTTCTTAGGCGATATTGGGATGAGAATTCCAATTTTAAAAAATATCGGCGGTCCAGCAATACTTTCGTTATTTATTCCATCATTACTTGTATTTTTTAACTGGATGAATCCAGCTTCAATGGAAGCTGCGACTATGTTAATGAAAAAATCGAACTTTTTATATTTATATATTTCTTGTTTAGTAGTCGGAAGTATTTTAGGAATGAACCGTAAAGTGTTAGTACAAGGTTTCGTTCGCATGTTTATTCCTTTAGTAGTAGGGACATTAGCTTCTGTAGCAGTAGGATTATTGGTCGGTTCATTATTTGGATTTGAAATGAAGCACACATTCTTCTTTATCATCGTACCAATTGTGAGTGGTGGTATCGGGGAAGGGATTTTACCATTGTCGCTAGCTTATAGTGATATTTTAAATGAATCATCAGCGACGTTTGTATCACAGCTTATTCCAGCAGCTATTATTGGAAATATGTTCGCAATTGTAAGTGCAGGGTATATGAAGCGTTTAGGTGAGAAGAAACCGGAGCTTAGTGGTAACGGTGTATTAGTGAAAACAGACAATCAAGCAGAATTATTAAAAGAACAAAATACAGAGAAGCCAATTGACTTCTCATTAATGGGAGCAGGTTTATTAATTGCGTGTACGTTCTTCATCTTCGGAGGATTTGCTTCTAAGTTCATCGGTATTCCTGGGGCAATCATTATGATTTTTTCAGCAGCACTTGTGAAATACTTTAAATTAATGCCAGCAAAAATGGAGCAAGGAGCATTCCATTTATATAAATTTATTTCGAAGAATTTAACTTGGCCTTTAATGGTTGGATTAGGATTGCTATATATTCCGTTAAAAGACGTAGCAGCAGTTCTTTCAGTAGGATATGTTGTTGTGTGCGCATCGGTTGTTCTTACAATGGTAGCATCAGGTTTTCTTGTAGGGAAAGTGATGAAGATGTATCCAGTTGAATCGGCGATTGTAACTGGATGTCATAGCGGTTTAGGCGGAACTGGAGATGTTGCTATTTTATCGGCTTCAAATCGTATGGAATTAATGCCGTTCGCGCAAATTTCAACTCGTTTAGGCGGGGCGGCAATGGTTGTAACGGCGACAATATTATTAAAAATGTTTTCATGATCAAACAAGCTAGCTATATTCGTATAGCTAGCTTGTCAAATTAAGGGGAGATTATAAGTATGTTAGCAAATCAAATTAATGAAAGATCATTGTTATTGCATAAAGAATTAGTAGGGAAAATTGAAATTACAAGTAAAGTGGAGGTAAATTCAGCGGATGATTTAAGCCTGACGTATACACCAGGTGTAGCGGAGTCGTGTAAAGCGATTGCGGCAGATGAAGAAACAGTGTATGACTATACAGCACGTGGCAATATGGTGGCAGTTGTTTCAGATGGAACAGCGGTACTCGGTTTAGGAAACATTGGACCGAAAGCCGCTATGCCTGTTATGGAAGGAAAAAGTATTTTGTTTAAGAAGTTTGCGAATGTAGATGCTTTCCCATTATGTTTAGGCACAACGGATGTAGATGAAATCGTTACCCTTGTAAAAAATTTAGAGCCTACATTTGCAGGGATTAATTTAGAAGATATTGCAGCACCGCGTTGTTTTGAAATTGAAAAACGATTAAAAGAAGAAACGAATATTCCTGTATTCCATGATGATCAACATGGAACAGCTATTGTCGTTTTAGCAGCTGTTATTAATGCATTAAAAGTTGTTAGCAAACAAATGGATAATGTGAAAATCGTTATTAACGGTGCGGGTTCGGCAGGAATTGCAATTGGAAAATTATTATTAAAGGCTGGTGCAAAGCACATTACGCTAGTTAGCCTAGAAGGTATTGTTTGTGAAGGTGAAACATGGATGAACGAAGCACAAATTGAAGTTTCAAAAAAGACAAATCGTGAACATGTGCGTGGAACGTTAAAAGAAGCAATTCACCAAGCTGATATTTTTATTGGCGTATCTGCTCCTAACGTATTAACGAAAGAACTTGTACAGACGATGAATGAGAAAGCAATTGTGTTTGCAATGGCTAATCCAATTCCAGAAATCTTCCCTGAGGATGCATTAGAGGCTGGGGCAGCTGTAGTAGGAACTGGACGCTCGGATTATGCGAATCAAGTAAATAATGTATTGGCGTTTCCCGGAATATTCCGCGGTGCGTTAGATGTGCGCGCAACTGATATTACAGAAGAGATGAAATTAGCGGCAGCATATGGGATCGCTAACATCATTACTGATGAAGAACGTAATGCGAATTATGTAATTCCGAATCCATTAGATAAAAGAGTTGTTCCAAGTGTTGCAGAAGCAGTAGCGAAAGCAGCTATTGATTCAGGCGTGGCACAAATTACGAAAATACCACGTTATTAATAGCGAAAAGCAGTGCCTAAAAGGCACTGCTTTTTTGAGATGAGAAATCAAAATAATGAAGAAGTGTAGAATTATTTATGTTTCTTCACTATTTATTTAATTCCATTGCAACTTGTTTACCATTCACTAAAACCTCAGTTACTGCTACGATCACTTCTATCATTTTTTTCATCTCTCATCTCTCCTCGTTTCATTTCTTACTTTAAGTATAAGAGAAGAGAGATAATTCAACTATCGAAGTACATGACGTAGAAATTACATTGTTGTAAGAAAGTGGCTTATATTTGTCACTTTACTCAGCGGTGATTACAAACTGATCATAATATTTTTCATTCACATATATATTTAATAACCATAATCCAGATGAAGGTAGTGACATAGTGAGAGGGAGTTCGTTTGTAGTAGAATCGATTGTATTTGAAGTAGTCCAAGTTTGTTTGGAAGTTTCTTTTTGAAAGAGTACTTGTGTCGGAGTTACAGATCCTTGTTTTAGCGCAATAATAGACAATTTTCCAGTCGGTATTTCAGAATCTAGAAAGTGCCACATTATTTCATTTTGTTCATTTGCGATAATAGGACTATCAGCCATTGCGACTTTACCTTCGATGCCTTTTAAAGGCATTTTTCCTTCTACGAAAGAAGGTGTTTCTTCCCAATTTACATCTTTTAAAACACTAAGGTGAAAGAAGGAAGGTGCGTTCACTTGAGTGGATGACGTTGCTATTACGTCTTTTTTTTGTTCTTTTGAATCCGGTTGCGTTTGTGTGCATCCAGTGATGAGGAAGGAGAGAAGTAGCATAGTTCCGATTTTTTTCATGGTGCCACACTCCTAGTTTTTATTGTTAGTGTAATTGTATTTGCTAGAAGGCGGGACAATTCCTTTAAAGTATAAAAAGAGGTCGTAAGTTTTGTACGACCTCTTTTGACATTTTTATCACGTAAAAGCCCGATTGGTGTAGGTTAATAATTAGTGGGAGATAGTCCCCACTAATTAAAGTTTCATTTTATATTTGTTCCGTTGTATAGGTTGGTTCGGTTTCTTTTTGAGGCAGCGTCAAAAAAATAACGGACAGAACGATACATACGCCGCCTAATAATTGATATGTTCCAAAAGATTCATTTAGCCAAGTGATTGAAACGATGGCAGCTACAAGGGGTTCAATGCTAGATAAAATGCTTGTTTCTGTTGCTGCTAAATATTTAAGACTACCGATATATAGAAGGAAAGAAAGGGTACCACTAATAATGATAAGAATAAGCGTAGAAAAAGTTTTTAGTGTAAGGGTTTGTGAAAATTGATTCCACCCGAATGAACGATTATAAATAAGTAGTGCAATTCCTCCGATTAACATCCCCCAACCAATTACTACAGTTGTCCCGCATTCTTTAATGAGAGAAGCCGGATGAAGGGTATAAAATGCAAATCCGATTGCTGTTAATAGTCCAAAAATAATAGCTTCTTTGGATAAAACAATATTTTCAATTGAGCCATTTGTAATAATAAAGTATGTTCCTATTAGCGCGGCTATAATTGCGAATAGTTGCATGGAAGCAGGGAATTTTCTTTGTTCAAATGCAACATACATGGTAATAAGAACAGGACCTAGAAATTGAAATAGCGTTGCTGTGACTGCATTACTAATATGAACCGTTTCGATAAAGGCGTATTGCGCACCGAGCATGCCGAGAATAGAGAAAATAATAAGTTGTATAGAATATCTAGGGTGTTTCCAAATTTGAAATATGTTTTGTTTCTTTATAAGTAAGAAAGACAAAATAAATATTCCTGCAAGCAACAATCGAATTGTTAAAAAATCAATTGAGGATACATTAGTATGTTGAAATAGCCACTGAATCATTGGACCAGATAATCCCCATAATGTAGCCCCTGTAATAATCATAATGAGTCCGATACGTCTACCATTGTTCATTATCATGTTTCTCCTCTCCAGTATTTGATTTTTTATGTGTGACATGATAAAAGGAATTATATATAACTTCTGGTACTGTAAAAAGTATCAGATTTTAGTTTTATTAAGGGGTCAGATGCTATGTTAGAATTAACGCCTAATTTAAATATGAATAGTAAAAAGGCATTATATGTGCAATTGTATGAGTATATAAAAAAAGAGATTAAAGATGGATCAATTGTCCCTTTTACGAAATTACCGGCTAAGCGAAAGTTAGCGATACATTTACAAGTAAGTAAAAATACAGTAGAGGCAGCGTACGAACAATTACTTGCAGAAGGTTATATTGAGTCGATATCGAGAAAAGGTTATTTTGTATGTAAGATTGAGCAAATGGTTCATATAGAGGATAGCGGAGATAGAATAGAAGAAGTACCGTTTCAGGAGAAGAGTTATAAATTTGATTTTACACAAACAGGAATTGATACAAATGCTTTTCCATTCAATATGTATCGGAAAATTGTAAATGAAATATGGCAGCCGCATAATAACGAACTTCTCTTTCTAGGACACCCTCAAGGAGAAGCGAGCTTAAGAGAAGAGATTACGAATTATTTGTATGAATCTAGAGGTGTACGTTGTTCAGCTAGTCAAATTGTATTAGGAGCGGGAACACAAATATTAGTGAAACTATTGTTTCAATTGTTAAAGGGAAGCAATTATGCAGTTGAAAACCCAGGGTATCATAGAAAGATGGTTGTTTTTGAACAGGGAGAAGCAAGAGTCCAAATGTTATCTTTAGATAGAGATGGAATTTGTATTGCAGATTTAGAAAATAGCAATGCGAATGTTGTATTTGTTACACCTTCCCATCAGTTTCCATATGGAATGATTATGCCTATTACGAGAAGGATGCAGCTTTTACAATGGGCAAAGAAAGAAGAGAGCAGGTATATTATTGAAGATGATTACGATAGTGAATTTCGCTATTCTGGAAAGCCTATACCGGCGCTGCAAGGGTTAGATACAGAGGGGAAAGTTATTTATATGGGGACGCTATCTAAAGCATTATTGCCATCGCTACGGATGAGCTATATGGTGTTGCCGAAGAAATTAATTAAAAAGTATCAACAGCAATATTTATTTTATACACAAAGTGTTTCAAGAATGGACCAAGAAGTGATTAGAAGATTTTTAAATGAAGGCTATTGGGAAAAACATATTCATAAAATGCGTGTCGTCTACCGAAAGAAGAGAGATCGACTTGTTTTTGAAATAGAGAAGTATTTCTCTAATCGTGTTGAAGTGATAGGAGAAGATTCGGGATTACACATTTTATTAAAAGTGCATAATGGAATGCGGGAAGAAGAATTAATTCAAGAAGCTGCGAAACATAGTATCAAAATATATCCTGTGTCTACGTACTATAAAGACGGTACGGCGCCTGAGAATGTAGTTTTACTTGGGTTTGCGATATTATCAGAGGGTGAGATTGCGAAAGCGATTCAATTATTACACACGGCATGGTTTACAAGAAAGTAAAAAACATCCTCCAAACATGAGGATGTTTTTTATTATTTATTTTCATCTAAGAATAAGACCATATGCTCTTCGTCCCAATATTGTCCGTTATATTTTAATGAACGTTCTTGTACACCGAATGTTTTAAAACCTAATGATTCATAAAGTTTTTTCGCTCCATCGTTGCCAACAACAACATCAAGCATAACTTGTTCTACTTCTAAAGATTTAGCAAGCTCAAGACATTCTTTAATAAGTGCTTTTCCTGCTCCAAGTCCGCGTGCTTTTGGAGATACATATACAGAACCGATTTTAGCTTTATGTTCTTGTTTTACATATGGTTTCGTTTCCAGTGTTGCAACCCCGATTAATTTTCCATCTTTAAATGCACCTAGCGTATAGTTTTCGTCTTGTGCTAATTTTTGTGCTTTATATTCAATCGCACACTCTTTATTAATAATATCTTCATAAGAAGAGCTGAATGCTTCAGGGTTTTGCTTTAATCCTTCTACGCGAAGTTCTAAGTAAATTTCTGCTTCGTCTTTTGTTAATACATGGATATCCAATTATATCACCCTCCAAATCTTTGCAAATGTACCTTTATTTTATATTGAAATAAGAATAATTTCAAAAGCTTAGCTTATATGAGCTGTTGTTATGAACAAAATAACACCAGTAGTGTTTACTACTACTGGTGTTTTCACACGCATATTATTCAAAAGGTAGCTCAATTATAAAGTTTGTTCCCGCTCCTAATTGGCTTGTTACTAGAATAGAACCGTTATGCAATTCTACAATTTCTTTTGCAACAGCTAGCCCGATGCCTTTTCCGCCTGTAGCTCGTGTTCTGGATTTATCAACACGATAAAAACGGTCAAAAATATGCGGGATATCTTCTTCAGGAATACCTTCACCTTCATCTTGTACACTTATTGTAAAAGAATCTGTTTCCATGAGTACACGTATCGTAATAGATGTGTTTTCTGGCGAATGTTGATAAGCGTTGTGTAATAAATTTAACATAACTTGTTCCATACGTCTTTCGTCTATGCAAACTTCTAAATCATCTTTGCAATATACATGAAGTTGCATTTGCTTATTTGTTAATGTTGTTTTTGTTTTTTCAACCATTCGTTCTAAAAATGGCTGAAGAAGCACTTTTTGTTTTTTTATAACAAATTGGTGTTGTTCTAATTGTACAAGCATAAATAAATCTTGGACGAGATCGGTTACACTATCCGTTTCATCCTCAATAATTTGTAAGTATTCTTCTCGCTCCTCTTTTGTTAAAGAGTCTCTCTTTGCTACCTTCGCATAACCTTTCATATAGGTCAATGGAGTTAATAGTTCATGAGCGACACTAGCGAGAAATTCATTGCGCTCTTTTTTCATATACGTAAGTTCACTCGATAAATCTTCAATTGTTTTTGCTAAACTTCCGAGTTCATCATTTCGTTTAATACCTAATTGAATTGGCTTGTTTAATTTTGACATTTTTTCTGTCGCTCTCTTCATTTTTACAAGTGGTTCTGTAATAACGCGTGAAAAAACAAAGACAGAAATTGTTGTTAAAATAATTGTTAAAACGCTAATGATAAGAAATTGGTTCATGAGTTTAAGTAACATATTTTCTAGGAAAGATGTTTTTAATAACATATATAGCTTTCCTTGAAACTTTGTTGTGTTAAGTGGGCTTACTGTTGTGATGAACTTTGATTTTTTCCAGTTCCTTTCAACGACCAATCCGCCGTCTGGGACAGTTTCTGTTTTACAAGTAAGTTGTTTTTGCATATCTTTTGTTACGGGTTCTGAGGTGGAAATAATTTTGCCGTTATGGTCAGTAATAATGATAGCTATATCGGAGTTAGAAATTGATTCCGATTCAACTAAGTGTGCAGCCTCATTCGTAATATCGAACTCAGGGTACACAGGACGTTTAGGATTTTTATTATGTTCAGCGTGTTTCATTTCTTTATAATATTCATCCCGTCTCTCGCGGCTTTTAATTTTTTTACTATAGCGATTACCTTTCTCTAAAAGAGCATCTGTTTCCTCTACAATACGCATTTTTGAAAGGCTTTTATAAAAAGATACGAAGGCAATTGTTTCAATACATAAAGCTAATATTAAAAAGTATGTCCCAATTTTAAGGGAAAGTTTACTCATTTTTTCACCATACCTTATTCATAATAAAGAGTCAGTGGTATACGATTTCCCACTGACCGAAGTAATTATTCACTTTTCCATTTATATCCGACTTTATAGACCGTTTCTAGGTAATCTTCAATAGGAAATCCTTTTTTGCGTAGTTTATCACGGATATTACGAATGTGTGAATCAATTGTTCTATATTCGATATCTGTTTCATAGCCCCAAATTTTTTCGATTAAATCATCTCGGCTATAAGCACGGTTTGTATTTTGTAAAAATAGTCCGAGTAACGAAAATTCGATAGGAGTTAATGAGATTTTTTCATCATAAACTGTGACAGTATGTTTCGTTTTATCCCACTCAATACCATTGAAACTAACAAAGCCATCTTTTTTTGTACGGCGTAATATAGCCTCGATTCGTGCGACTAATACATGCTCATCAAATGGTTTTGTAATATAATCATCTGCGCCCATCGTGAGGCCTTTCACCATATCGTAGTTTTGGTTGCGAGCTGTTAACATAATGATAGGAACGTTGGAAATTTGACGAATTTGATAGCAAGTATCCCATCCATCCATACTTGGCATCATAACATCTAATAAAATAATATCGAATTCTTTTTGTTCGATTAATTTTAGTGCTTCAAGGCCAGAGGTAGCTTTCATACAAAAATAGCCGCGAGGGCTTAAGAACAGATCTAATAATCGTAACATACGTTCTTCATCGTCTACTAATAAAATTTTTACCATAATCTTGTGCACCCCAAACTGTTCATTCTACTTGTATAGTTTACATGAAAATAATAAAAAACTCTTTTTATGTGATTGAATGGAGGGCTGATTTTTTCGCTCAGAGTAATTGACATAAAAAATGCACTAGTTTTGCACAACTATTTTTTATAATAGAAAACGTAGCGACACAAAATACCCTATGTTGCGACATAACGTCATGTCATTTTATTTATAAAATGACAATTCCATTCTATTGTGTATGTGAGATAGAGAGGGTTTTCGTATTCACCTCGCATCGGATAAGAAAAATTTCCTATCTCACACTTTTTTTAAAAGGAGATCATACACATGAATTCAAAAGAAGAAATTTCAAAAAAAGAAAAGCAAGATCGTAATACGGTTGTCATGTGCGTTGCCGTATCTATGGTTATTATTATAAGTTGCGTAAATAAAATTTTGGGGATTTTATAATATAAAAAAAGCTGATTGCTTCTTAAGAAGCAATCAGCTTTTTTCATTGTTAGGGGGAGTGTTCATATAATAAACCAAGGTAAAATTGCTAATCCAGAAGTTACAATTGCTGTAGTAAATATTAAAAGCATAGCTCGTTTGTTTTGTTTCATGTCACATTCTCCTCTACATATCAAGTACATGCGATCAGCGTGGGATGTAGTTCCTCACTGAGTAAAGTTTCACTTTATATTTTTAGTATAATGAATGGAAAGGTTTGGTACGATCGATAAAGGTGACATGAAGATTACATTGTTGTAATGAAAAAAGCATCTTTCTTAATAAAAAGATGCTTTTGGAAAACTATATTGAAGTATTAATCATTTAAGAACAGAACCATATGTTCCTCGTCCCAATATTGACCGTTATGTTTTAATGAACGCTCTTGTACGCCGTAAGTTTGGAAACCTAATGACTCATATAATTTTTTTGCTGCATCGTTACCAACTACAACATCGAGCATAAGTTGTTCTACATGTAATTTATCGGCATTTTCAATAATTGCTTTAATTAGAGCTCGTCCTGCTCCAAGGCCACGCGCTTTTGGGGAAACAAAAACGGAGCCAATTTTTGCTTTATGTTCTTGTTTAATGAAAGGCTTTGTTTCTAAAGTAGCGATACCAATTAAATCGTTATCTTTGAAGACCCCTAGAGTATACTTATCCGGATTGCTTAATCGTTTTGCCATAGCAGCTACAGGATCCTCATGTTTCAAAACATCTTCATAGGAAGAGCTAAAAGCTTCCGGGTTCTTCGTTAAACCTTCCATACAAACTTTTAAATATATTTCTGCGTCCTCTGTCGTTAATAAGCGAATTTCCATAGTTGTAACCTCCTTGGTCGATTTCAAATAAAATAAATCCATTACTTTTATAAGAGTGTGTATGTGTTTTGTTAGCAGTCTCTTTTAATTTGTAAAAGAATGAAAAGATATATGCTACAATGTTTTGTTTTAATTATGTAATGAAATTATATATTAACTTTATTAACTATTCAAGTGTTTAATATGTTACATTTTTATAACTAAAATAACTCCTCGATTGAGGAGTTATTTTTTAAACATTGGATTGATAGCCATCAATTCGTTTTGGATGTGTGTAAATATTACAAGAGTCATTTCTAATAAACCCTACGACTGTAATGCCTAAATCATGGGCAAGTTGCAATGCTAATTTTGTTGGGGCAGATTTAGATAGAACAATTTCACATCCGATTTTTGAAACTTTGAGTAAAATTTCAGATGAAATACGTCCGCTAAATGCGATAATTTTTCCTTTAACAGATATATCATTGCGTAAACAATGACCGTATATTTTGTCTAATGCATTATGTCTTCCGATATCCATTCTTGATAGAAGGATATTATTTCGATCACATAGCGCGGTATTGTGAACACCACCAGTTTGGCGAAAGGTAGTGGAAGATTGTTGTAAAGTATTCATTAAGTAAAAACATTCTTCAGGAGTAATTTTTACATGTATATCATGTAAGTCTTTTGCTTTTGCCGCATCGTTTACGAAAATAAAACCTTGTCTACCTTTTCCGCAGCAAGAAGTGACGTATCGTTTATTATATAAAGTTTGATAGAGCGGATTCACTTTTGAGGATTTTACATGGACAATTCCGTTATCTTTTTGAACCCATAGTTCTTCAACATCGTTATAGGAAGAAATAATCCCCTCAGAAATTAAAAAACCAATTACCATATCTTCAATATAATTTGGTGTGCATACGACTGTTACATATTCTTCACCATTCAATTTAATAGTAATAGGAGATTCTGTAACAATCTCATCAAGTTGTTTTGAAAATGTACCAGATTGATAACGTACAATTGTATAAGTCTCTTGCGTAGGCCCCATATTTAATTCCCCTTTTATATGTATTTCTCTCCCACATTTATCATAAAACAATGGGAAAAATAAAAACACCTATTAACAAGAAGATCACAGATTATTTTGGTTATTATTGTATATGTACGATATAATAGAACTGTAGAATAGTGATATTTTCAAGCTTTCGTAGTTATACCTTATAACATCTAGAATCCACTTCATAAGAAAGTATTTGGGTAGAGCGTTTCAAAAATATGTACAGTAATGCGATTTTGAAAACGGATTCATGATTGTGTTGTACAGTTGGTTGTAAGGAGAGGGGAAACTATGGCAGAACAGACAGTCCGTGTAACCGTCGATGGTAAAGAATTTTCTGCATCAGGTGAAAAGACGATACTACAATTATTTAACGAGAGTAATTTGGAACATCCTCAAATTTGTCATGTACCAGAAGTAGATCCAATTCAAACTTGTGATACGTGTATTGTAGAAGTAAATGGAAAGTTATTGCGTGCTTGTTCAACGAAATTAGAGAACGGTATGCATATCGAAAGGCAGTCCCAGCGTGCAAAAGAGGCACAGACTGAGGCAATGGATCGAATATTAGAGAATCATCTACTGTATTGTACCGTTTGTGATAACAATAATGGTAACTGTAAAGTCCACAATACAGTACATATGATGGGAATTGAGGAACAGAAATATCCGTATGAGCCAAAAGTAAGTGCGTGTGAAGTGGATATGTCACATCCATTTTATCGATATGATCCAAATCAATGTATTGCTTGTGGGCAGTGTGTAGAAGTATGTCAAAACTTACAAGTGAATGAAACTATATCGATTGATTGGAGCTTAGACCGTCCACGTGTTATATGGGACAATGGTGTAAGTATAAATGACTCATCTTGTGTAAGTTGCGGGCAATGTGTAACAGTATGTCCATGTAATGCGTTAATGGAAAAAACAATGCTGGGTGAAGCCGGATTCATGACTGGATTGAAACCAGATGTGTTAGATCCGATGATTGATTTTGTAAAGGATGTAGAGCCTGGATATAGTAGTATTTTAGCAGTTTCAGAAGTAGAGGCTGCGATGCGTAAGACGAAAGTGAATAAAACAAAAACAGTTTGTACATTTTGTGGTGTAGGTTGTTCATTTGAAGTATGGACGAAAGACCGCCACATTTTGAAAGTACAGCCTGTTTCAGATGCGCCGGTTAACGGTATTTCAACATGTGTAAAAGGCAAATTTGGATGGGATTTTGTAAACAGTGAAGATCGTATTACAAAGCCATTAATTCGCCAAGGAGATATGTTTGTTGAAGCTTCATGGGAAGAGGCTCTTGAAGTTGTTGCATCCAATATGCAGCATATTAAATCAGAATATGGAAGTGATGCATTTGGTTTTATTTCTTCTTCGAAAGTAACGAATGAAGAAAATTATCTTATGCAAAAACTAGCCCGTCAAATATATGGAACGAATAATGTAGACAACTGTTCCCGTTATTGTCAATCTCCAGCAACAGACGGTTTATTTAAAACTGTCGGTATGGGCGGGGACGCTGGAACAGTGAAAGATATTGCGGAAGCAGGCCTTGTCATTATCGTTGGAGCAAATCCGACAGAAGGACATCCTGTACTTGCAACGCGTGTAAAACGTGCTCATAAATTACATGACCAAAAATTAATTGTGGCGGATCTTCGTAAACATGAAATGGCAGAGCGTGCGGATTTATTCATTCATCCGCGCCAAGGAACTGATTACGTATGGCTCGCTGGTATTACGAAATATATTATTGATCAAGATTGGCACGATAAAAAGTTCATAGCTGAAAATGTGAAGAATTTTGATGAATATAGCAAAATGGTAGAAAAGTATACGCTTGATTATACAGAAGAAATTACGGGGATTTCGAAAGAAAATCTGAAAGAAATGGCACGTATGGTATATGAAGCAGATGGTACTTGTGTACTTTGGGGAATGGGTGTAACTCAAAATACTGGAGGAAGTACAACTTCAGCAGCAATTTCAAATCTATTGCTTGTTACAGGTAACTATCGTCGTCCTGGTGCAGGAGCATACCCATTACGCGGACATAATAACGTACAAGGCGCTTGTGATATGGCAACATTACCAAACTGGCTTCCAGGTTACCAAGCGGTTTCAGATGATGCGCTCCGTGCGAAATTTGAAAAAGCATACGGTACTACAATTCCGAAAGCACCAGGCTTAAATAATATTGCAATGTTACTGGCAGCAGATGAAGGAAAACTGCGTGGTATGTATGTTATGGGTGAAGAAATGGCTTTAGTAGATTCGAATGCCAACCATGTACAACATATTTTAGCGAATTTAGATTTCCTTGTTGTTCAAGATATGTTCTTATCGAAAACAGCTCGTTTTGCTGATGTTATTTTACCGGCAGCACCAAGCTTAGAAAAAGAGGGAACATTTACGAATACAGAGCGCCGTATTCAAAGATTATATGAAGTATTGAAGCCGCTTGGTGATTCAAAGCCAGACTGGTGGATTTTACAAAAAGTAGCTCGTGCGCTTGGCGGGGACTGGAATTATGAAAGTCCAAGTGAAATCATGGATGAAATTGCATCGCTTGCACCTTTATATTCTCAGGCAACATACGATCGTTTAGAAGGATGGAATAGTTTATGTTGGGGTAGCCATGATGGTAGCGATACACCGCTATTATATGTGGACGGATTTAACTTCCAGGATAAACTAGCTCGTCTATCATTAGATGAATGGGTACCACCAGTTGTAGCGCCAGATGAGTATGATTTACTTTTAAATAATGGTCGTATGTTAGAACATTTCCACGAAGGGAATATGACGAATAAATCGGCTGGTATTTTATCTAAAGTATCTGAAGTGTTCGTTGAAATCTCGCCTGAACTTGCCCTAGAGCGCAATGTGAAAGATGGTGGCCTTGTAGAATTAGCATCACCATTTGGGAAAATTAAAGTACAGGCACTTGTTACAGATCGTGTAACGGGGAAAGAGCTATATTTACCGATGCATGCAACGGTAAATGAAGAGGCAATCAATATTTTAACTGGAACGGCGACAGATCTTTATACGTGTACACCAGCGTACAAACAAACGATGGTAAAGATGCGTGTATTACGTGAAAAAGGGAATCGTCCGTTACCATCTTCAAACCCGAGAGATAAAAAGCGTAATCCGCAAAACGGTGTTGAAATCGAGCAAAAGTGGCAAAGAAAACAATACGTATCACTTGTGGACTAGGGGGCGGAGATAGTGGCGAAAGAAATTACTGTAATTAAAAAGAAAGTTGTAACAGAGGAAGAACAGAAACAGCAAGTAGCAGATGAACTTCTAAATGAGCTATCTAATAATCGTGAAGCAGTAGAAGAAACGATGCAGCTTTTAGCACAGTTGCAGAAGGCTGGTATATTAGATGCGGCAATTAGTTTACTTGCTGCGAAGGAAGATGTTTCAAAAATCGCTGTGGAGCAACTAAATCGTGAACCAGTTAAAAATGCACTCAACAATATGATGGGGGCAGGAGAAGCGTTATCTTCAGTTGACCCAGAAATAACGAAGCAAATTACGTCAAGTTTAGTTACAGGATTGCAATTTGCAACAGATGAATTAAATAGTGGTAAAAAAACAAAAGTGATGGATTTCTTTAAAGTATTAAAAGATCCAGATATCAATAGAGCTATTACATTCGGTTTTAGCTTCTTGAAAGCATTTGGACAAGGGCTAGAGAAAAAATAGAATAAATGAAAAAGTGATGGGAAGTAGCCATCACTTTTTTCATTATATGTATAAGAGTGTTCATGTTAAGCGGAATATATTATTATTAAAAAGATGGATTAGGACTGGAAATATGGAATCCATCTCAAATACCGTTTTAGAATTTGGAGGAATATATGCAACACCGTAAAAAACTATCTATACCAGGAGTAATGAGACATTCCTTTCAAACAGTTAAATTTGCTTTTTGGAATGTATTAACTTTTCAACTTGCTTATAAATTATTAGCAGCGATTGTGTTTGTTCCACTATTTGGAATTATTTTTAATAAGTTATTGTATTTTGGTGGTTATGCAAATGCGACAAATGATGAATTATTAGCGTTTTTAAAGACGCCTTATGGCATCTTAGCAATCGTAATTTTATCATTGTTAGCACTGTTTCTTATCTTTACAGAATTTGCGGTGCTTATTATTATTTCGTATTTCGCTCATAAAAGACAGAAGGTGAAATTACGTCCGATTTTATATAAAACGGTAACGTATTTACCTACTCTTTTCACATATTGCTTACCAGGATTTATTTTATATGCTGTCGTATTGTTGCCTCTTTTAAATATGGGATATGAAACGGCATTAATCCCGCAAATTCAAATTCCTAACTTTATTACAGGAGAACTGTTTAAGACAACGATGGGACAAGTTGGTTATTACACGTTCTTTGCTGTAGTCGCGTATTTGAATCTTCGATGGATTTTCGTTCTACCTATTGTTGTTTTAGAGCAAAAACCATTTCGCGTGGCAGCACGTAAAAGTGCAACTTTAGTAAAGGAAAGCTTTTTTAAAGTACTATTCTTTTTAGTAGGATTTTTTATCTCAATTGGAATTGTATATGTCGTGTTTTTGGGAATGTATTTATTGTGCCTATGGGGTGTTTATGAATTTACAAACCCGAAAGGAACATTTGCATTATTAGCTGAATCAACGATTTCTGTATTTTTAACGAGTACATTGTATTTATTCAGCTTTATCGTGACGCCATTTTATATTATGGCGATTACGCGATTATACTTACAAAAGGTTCCAGTTGAGGATGTTTTATTAGAAGAAGGATTAGATTATTCGAAAACGAAAGCAGATAAATGTTTCTTCCAAAAACATCGTTGGAAATTCATTGGCGTATACATTGTAGGAATTATTACTGCGGGAATGGTCGTTGCCTTCATTGTAACGTTTATTTCAAATTCGTATAAAGAACCGATTATTATGGCGCACCGCGGGTATATATCAAAAGGCGTAGAAAATACGAAAGAAGCTGTGCAAGGTGCTATTGATGCAAAAGCAGACTACGCTGAAATAGATGTATTACAAACGAAAGACGGTGAACTAGCGGTTATACATGATTTGAAGCTGAAACGTCTCGCAAATGCCAATGTGCATGTGTCAGATTTAACGATGGCGGAGTTAAGGCAGCTTACCCTTAGTCAAGATGGACTTTCAGGACAAATAAGTACACTTGATGAAATCATTAAGCTAGCAAATGGCAAAATCAAACTTAATATAGAAGTGAAGCTTCATGGGGGCGAAAAAGATTTTGTAAACAAAGTCTTAAAAGCGATTAAAGATAATGAATTTGAGAAGCAATGTGTAATTCAAACGTTACACTATCCACTTATTAAAGAGTTTAAGCGTGCAAATCCAGATATAAAAGTAGGGTATATACTGTATGCAAGTAGAGCTAACTTAAAGAATGTGAAGGCTGACTTTTACGTAGCAGAAGAATATATGTTAAATAAGAAATTAGTAAAAGAAGCAAGGAAGTTAAACAAACCAATTTACGTATGGACAGTAAATGATATGGAAAATTTAAAGGCATATTATAAGTTAAACGTAGATGGTATTATAACCGATTACCCTGAAGATGCACGTGAAACAATTAAGATGTTAAAAGAGCAAGAAGCGGAAGAAAGTGATCTGTTTGATAAAATTACTGAAACGACAGATGATTTATTTTCTAAGTTATTTATAAGTTACCCAGCTGCTAGCTAAATGCTAGCAGCTGTTTTTTTGTAAAAAGAATATATCTCTAAAGTATTGAGTAAAGTAATAACTGTATATGTATACGTTATCGCTTAGGTTTCTTACATTGTTACATTATTGTCAAATAATAAATGATTGCTGTTTATTTTGAAGCAGTATAATAAAAATAGAGTGAAAGATAATGGAATGACACGAAACCCCTAATAGAATCAATGTTTTATATATTTACACTATTCTAAATATAAAAACTTTAGGAAAATGATATGTTAGCGTTTTCATAACTTTTAAGTTATGCTAGAATAAGGACATAAGTTATTAATTATTACAAAAAGAAAAAAGAATCTCTTTTTTCTGTTAATTATAAGGGGGCATTTCATTATGCGTATTGGGGTACCAGCAGAAATTAAAAACAACGAAAACCGTGTGGCAATGACACCAGCAGGTGTTGTACATTTAATTCGTAACAATCACGAAGTATTCATTCAAAAGGGTGCAGGTTTAGGGTCTGGTTTCACAGATGCTCAGTATGTTGAAGCGGGAGCAAAAATTGTTGATACAGCTGAAGAAGCTTGGAATATGGAAATGGTTATGAAAGTTAAGGAACCAATTGAAAGCGAATACAAACACTTCAGTGAAGGCTTAATCTTGTTCACATACTTACACTTAGCTCCAGAGCCAGAATTAACAAAAGCTTTAATCGAGAAAAAAGTTGTTTCTATCGCGTATGAAACAGTACAATTAGAAAACCGTTCATTACCATTACTTGCGCCTATGAGTGAAGTAGCTGGTCGTATGGCTGCACAAATTGGTGCACAATTCCTTGAGAAAAACAAAGGCGGTAAAGGTATCTTACTTGCAGGTGTTCCAGGGGTTAAACGTGGTAAAGTAACAATCATCGGTGGTGGACAAGCTGGTACAAATGCTGCTAAAATTGCAGTTGGACTAGGTGCGGATGTAACAATCATCGACTTAAGTGCAGAACGTCTTCGTCAATTAGATGACATTTTCGGAAACCAAGTAAAAACTTTAATGTCTAATCCTTACAATATTGCAGAAGCTGTTAAAGAGTCTGATCTTGTAATCGGTGCAGTATTAATCCCAGGTGCAAAAGCTCCAAAACTTGTAACAGAAGAAATGATTAAATCAATGGAACCAGGTTCTGTTGTTGTAGATATCGCGATTGACCAAGGTGGTATTTTCGAAACAACTGACCGTATTACAACTCATGATAACCCAACTTACGAAAAACACGGCGTTGTTCATTATGCAGTTGCAAACATGCCAGGTGCGGTTCCACGTACATCAACTCTTGCATTAACAAACGTAACAGTACCATATGCAGTACAAATTGCTAACAAAGGCTACAAAGAAGCTTGCCTAGGTAACACTGCATTACTAAAAGGTATTAACACATTAGATGGCTATGTAACATTCGAAGCAGTTGCAGAAGCTCACGGTGTAGAGTACAAAGGTGCTAAAGAATTATTAGAAGCAGAAACAGTATCTTGCTAATAGAAGCATTATACAAAACAAAATCGAACAATATATAAAACAACATGATAAGAGCTAAGAGTGAAGATCTCTTAGCTCTTCTTGGCAAAAGGGGGCATACATCGTGGCCAACCTATTTAAAAAGAAATCCGTTACGCAATTGTTAGGGGAAAGTAAAAGTAAAACTTTGACGAAAACGCTAGGGGCATTTGACCTAACAATGCTAGGGATTGGTGCGATAATTGGTACAGGAGTTCTAGTATTAACTGGATTAGTAGCAGCAAGAGATGCTGGTCCAGCAGTTATTTTTTCATTCATGATTGCAGCCATCGTTTGTGGATTTGCAGCATTATGTTACGCAGAGGTTGCATCTACACTTCCTGTTTCAGGTAGTGTGTACACATACTCATATGCAACAATTGGTGAGTTTGTAGCTCATTTAATGGGATGGACATTACTATCCGTATATGTTGTAACGACTGCCGCAGTAGCTGGCGGATGGACTGGTTACTTCCATAACTTAGTGAGTGGATTAGGGCTTGAAATTCCAAAAGCACTGCTAACGATTCCGTCTCAAGGTGGTATAGTGAATTTACCAGCAGTTATCGTTACATTAGTTATAACTTGGTTATTATCAAGAGGTACGAAAGAAAGTAAACGAGTGAATAACATAATGGTATTAATTAAAATTGGTATCGTTGTTTTATTCATTGCAGTTGGTGTATTCTACGTGAAACCAGAAAACTGGATACCATTTGCACCGTACGGTTTAAGTGGAGTTTTCGCGGGGGGAGCAGCAGTATTCTTTGCTTTCTTAGGATTTGATGCATTAGCAACTTCTGCTGAAGAAGTAAAAAATCCGCAACGTGATCTACCGATTGGTATTATCGCTTCGTTAGTCATTTGTACAATCATTTATGTTGTAGTTTGTCTCGTTATGACGGGTATGGTTTCATATAAAGAGCTAGATGTACCGGAAGCGATGGCGTATGTGTTAGAAGTTGTAGGACAAGATAAAGTAGCTGGTATAATCGCAATTGGAGCTGTAATTGGTATTATGGCAGTAATTTTTGCTTACATTTATGCAACGACACGTGTATTCTTTGCGATGAGCCGTGACGGTTTATTGCCAGAATCTTTCGCGAAAATTAATAAAAAGACAGAAGCGCCAACATTTACAGTTTGGTTAACAGGAATTGGTAGTGCTTTAATTGCTGGATTTATCGATTTAAAAGAATTGTCGAATTTAGCGAATATTGGAGCGTTGTTAACATTTGCGATGGTTGGTGTGTCAGTTATTATTCTTCGTAAAACACATCCAAAATTACAACGTGGATTTATGGTACCACTTGTACCGATCTTACCGATTATTTCGATTGCATGTTGTCTATTCTTAATGGTAAATCTACCATTAAAAACATGGATGTACTTCGGTGCTTGGTTAGCAATTGGAGTAGTTGTATACTTTGTTTATTCGAAAAAACATAGTCATTTAAAAGACGATGGAAGTTCGCAGGATAATTTAGAACAAGCTAATTAAAAGCTTAATTAAAAGGGATATAAGTATAGTAAGCCTTGTGCGTCTAGGGAGCGCGCAAGGCTTTTTCTTTTGTTGAAATAAAGGGAATGTATATTACTTTGTTGAATTTTTATGTCGGAATATGAAAAAAGGGTGGGAGCAAAATGGAAGAAACAAAAGTTGTAGTTGGAGCAGAGGGTTATAATAATAACCCTGGTTGGTTACATACGAATGAAGAAGAATTAAATTTATTACGGAGAGAAACTTGGCTTGATAAATTTCAACCTAATTCTTTATCAGTAATTTTGGCAGAACATGTATGGGAGCATTTATCATATGAAGAAGGAATTGAAGCTGCAAAAATTTGTTATGAGTTTTTAATGGAGAATGGATATATTCGTTGTGCAGTACCAGATGCATTTTTTCCAGATGAAGAATATCAACAAGGGGTACAAGTAGGTGGACCTGGTCCATTAGATCATCCTGCAGCAAGCCATAAAATTGTTCATAACTATAAAACAATCACGTCCATGTTTGAATCAGCAGGTTTTCAAGTGAGGCTCTTAGAATACTGTGATGAGAATGGTAAGTTTCACTATAATGATTGGAATGAGAAAGATGGATTTATTTATCGTTCGAAACGTTTTGACCATAGAAATCGGGATAATCAGTTAGGATTTGTTTCTTTAATTGTGGATGCGGTGAAAATGAAAAGTAAGTAAAAAGGGGTGTGCGAATTGTGCATCCTTTTTTGTATGAGAATATAGAGGGTGCGGAAAATATGTATACGACTTATTAAAATGTGAACGGAATGTTCATAAAAAAAATTCAGATTTCATTGACACATATGAGTAGGCGCTCATATAATAAGAGTATAAGATATATGAATGGTTGTTCATATGTTCAATTAAAGAGGTGAGCTATAATGGCTGGAAATAAAGTAGAAACACCACAAGAGACATGTTCTCAAACGATAATTCATGAAGAAGTTGTAGAGCAAGTAAAACAAACAATTCCAACTGATGAAAGTTTAAGTAAAGTAGCAGAACTATTTAAAGTATTAGGTGACCGTACACGTACGAGAATATTACATGCGCTATTTGAAGCTGAAATGTGCGTTTGTGATTTAGCTTATTTATTAGGAATGACACAATCATCTATTTCGCATCAGCTTCGTGTGTTAAAGCAAGCGAAACTTGTGAAGAATCGTAAAGAAGGAAAGGTTGTTTATTATTCGTTAGCTGACCAGCACGTAATTCATATCTTCGAGCAAGCGTTTGAACACGTAAACGAAGAAGAATAAAAAGAACGCGAGGAGGGAGAACGATGGCTGAAGCGTTAGTGAAAAAGAAACTGATGTTAGAAGGTTTAGATTGTGCGAATTGTGCAATGAAAATTGAAAAAGGTGTTGGGAATATAGAAGGAGTAAATTCTTGCTCTGTAAACTTTGCAACAAAGACAATGATTTTAGAAACGGCACAAAATAAAGAAAACGAAGTTGTTACGGAAGCAAAACAACTCGTTACAAAATTAGAACCGCATATTAAAGTGCAAGAAGAACAAAAAAATAAAATTGCTAAAGAAGTATTTATATTAGAAGGTTTAGATTGCGCGAACTGTGCAATGAAAATTGAAAATAAAGTGAAGGAAATGCCAGCTGTCTCAGAAGCAACTGTTGATTTCGTATCGAAGAAACTACGAGTAGAAGTTGCGAATAAAAGAGAACTAGAAGCGACTGTAGCAAATATAACAAATGTCGTTCAAAAGTTAGAACCAGATGTGAAAGTTGTTCGTGAAGAGAAGAACGGTCATGACCACGGACATAGTCACGATCATGGTGAAGCAAATGTGAAAAAGATGGTAGGGAGATTAGTGGTCGGCGGAATTTTGACAGCAATTGCTGCATTAGCGGGCTTACCACAAATGGTAACAATTCCGTTATTCGTCCTTGCTTATTTATTAATAGGTGGAGATATCGTTTGGAGAGCGGTAAGAAACATAACTCGTGGCCAAGTATTTGATGAAAACTTCTTAATGGCAATTGCAACTGTAGGAGCTTTTGCAATTCAACAATACTCAGAAGCTGTAGCAGTAATGCTATTTTATCAAGTAGGAGAACTATTCCAAAGCATTGCGGTAAACCGCTCTCGAAAATCAATTACTTCATTAATGGATATTCGTCCTGATTATGCGAATGTAAAGGTTGGAAATGAAACGAAACAAGTATCACCAGAAGATGTACAAATTGGCGATTATATTATCGTTAAGCCAGGTGAGAAAGTGCCGTTAGACGGAAAAGTAATTGAAGGAACATCAATGGTAGATACTTCAGCATTAACAGGTGAATCTGTACCACGTGAAGTTGAAGTTGGAAATGATGTATTAAGTGGCTTTGTGAACCAAAACGGTGTGTTGACAATTGAAGTTACAAAAGAATTCGGTGAATCCACTGTATCGAAAATTTTAGATTTAGTTCAAAATGCAAGCAGTAAAAAAGCACCAACGGAAAACTTTATTACGAAGTTTGCACGTTACTACACTCCAGTTGTAGTTATTACAGCGGCGATCATGGCGTTTATTCCACCACTTATTTTAGAAGGAGCTACATTCTCTGAGTGGATTTATAGAGCTTTAGTGTTCTTAGTAATCTCTTGTCCATGTGCGTTAGTTGTATCCATTCCTCTTGGATTCTTTGGAGGTATTGGTGGTGCATCTAAAAGTGGTGTGTTAGTAAAAGGTAGTAACTATTTAGAAGCTTTAAATGATGTAAAATATATTGTTTTTGACAAAACAGGAACATTAACCAAAGGTGTTTTCAAAGTTACAAAAATGGAACCGAGCGAAGGTACTACAAGTGAAGAGTTATTAGAGTATGCGGCATTTGCTGAAGTATATTCTAACCATCCAATTGCCCAATCTATTCGAAAGGCATATGGAAAATCAATTGATGAAAAAATAATCGATGATTATAACGAAATTTCTGGTCACGGTACAGTTGTAAAAGTACAAGGAAAAGAAATTTTTGCAGGTAATGCAAAATTAATGAGAAAAGAAAATATTGAATTTAAGCAACCAGAAACAGTAGGTACATTAGTTCATGTTGCTGTAGATGGAAGATATGCAGGTTATATTGTTATCTCTGATGAGGTAAAAGAGGATTCGAAACAAGCGATTCAAAAATTAAAAGAACTAGGTATTAAAAAGACATTAATGTTAACTGGTGATGCAAAACCAGTTGGTGAAGCTGTCGGTAAAGAATTAGGCTTAGATGAAGTTCATGCGGAATTACTACCGCAACAAAAAGTAGAAGAGATTGAAAAAATTGATGCAGCGAAGCACGGAAAAGAAAAAATTGCCTTCGTTGGTGACGGTATTAACGATACACCAGTATTAGCCCGTGCAGACGTTGGTATTGCGATGGGTGGTTTAGGGTCAGATGCAGCAATTGAAGCGGCAGACATCGTTATTATGACTGATGAGCCTTCAAAAATTGCGACAGCTGTAAAAATTGCAAAACGCACAAGAAGTATAGTGTGGCAAAATATCATCTTTGCTCTAGGTGTAAAAGGGATCGTTTTATTACTTGGTGCCTTTGGTATTGCAACAATGTGGGAGGCTGTTTTCTCAGATGTTGGTGTAACACTACTTGCAGTGTTAAATGCAATGCGTGTATTACGAGTGAAAGATTTATAAAAAAGAGGACGCAACCTGCGTCCCCTTTTTTATTAGTGATTTTGTTGAAATTGATTCAATAAAATAATATCAAATATTATTTTGCTTTTAAATAGTATTATATTAAAATTTACAAATTAAAAACATTCGTCGTATTATTTTAATATATTTTTTACAAATATCCATATAGTATTGAAAAAACCAGAGAAGGAGAAACTTCTCTGGTTACTTTTGTATGTTTTTTTCAACTTGTTCTCGAACAGTTTGAATGTAATTCATTTTATGATCCCAACACTCTTGGCTTAAATCGACAGGGTATTCTTCAGGATTTAAAGTTCGCATATATTCTTCCCAAAATAGAGAGAGACTCTGTTCATTATATTTTTGAATATCTAATATACTTGGTAGTTCATATGTTCTTTCACCGTTAACGAAAATATCTTTATGCAGTTCACGGGCTTCAAAGTTTGTTACGAATTTACTTATATATGTGTGAACTGGATGGAACATTTTTAAGCGCTCTTCTTTTCCAGGTTCTTCAGAATCTAACGCAATATAATCGCCTTCTGCATGATCGTTTACCCGATTGATAATACGATAAATTCGTTTCAGTCCTGGAGTGGTAATTTTTTCAGGGTTAGATGAAATTTTAATCGTATCATTTAATTTTCCGTCAGTATCTTCAATCGCAACTAGTTTGTAAACAGCCCCCAATGCAGGTTGCTCAAAGGACGTAATTAATTTTGTCCCAACGCCCCATACGTCAATTTTTGCTCCTTGAGATTTAAGGTGCATAATTGTGTATTCATCTAAATCGCTAGAAGCGATAATTTTTGTATTTGTAAACCCTGCTTCATCTAATAGTTTTCGTGCTTTTTTCGATAAATAAGCCATATCACCACTATCAAGACGTATGCCATAGAAATCAATACGATCCCCAAATTCTTTTGCAACACGAATCGCATTTGGAACACCAGATTTCAATGTGTCATATGTATCAACGAGAAAGACGCACTTTTTATGAGTTTCAGCGTATTTTTTAAACGCGACGTATTCATCGCGATATGCTTGAACGAAAGAGTGAGCGTGTGTGCCAGCTACAGGAATCCCAAAGCGTTTCCCAGCACGAACGTTGCTTGTAGAGGAGAAACCACCAATAAAGGCAGCACGCGTCCCCCAAAGGGCAGCATCGAACTCATGGGCACGTCTTGTGCCGAACTCTAAAAGCTCATCATTACTTGCAGCATGTTTCATACGTGCTGCTTTTGTGGCAATTAATGTTTGGTAATTCACAATATTTAAGAGGGCAGTCTCAATAATTTGTGCTTCACCAAGTGGTGCATCAACACGTAATAAAGGCTCGTTATTAAATACAACTTCACCTTCTTGCATACTGCGAATCGTCCCAGTGAATTTCATATTTTGTAAATAATGAAGGAATTCTTCTTCAAATTGTAATTCTGCTAAATAAGCGATATCGCTTTCAGTAAAACTGAAATTTTCTATGTACTCTACAATTTTCTCAAGGCCAGCAAAAACAGCGTAGCCGTTCTCAAATGGAAGCTTTCGAAAATATAAATCAAAAACAGAACGGCGATTATGAATACCATCTTTCCAATATGTATAAGCCATGTTGATTTGATATAGGTCTGTATGTAAGGCATAACTATCGTCTTTATAATGAGTCATCGCGAGAACACCTCCATAATTTGGTTATAGTATACCAATTTTTCACCATTCGTAGCAAAGAAGAGATATTGATGTGAAGTCAAGAGAGAAAAAAATGAAATTATGCATATTTTTTAGAAAATTTATATTTATCAATTTATATTTCTCCAGATTTTATGTATTATTAGAGTAATGGGGGTAATGAGAATGGAGGAGGACAATGCAACAAACATTAGAAAAAATAGGCAAACAAGTCTTTTATAAACGGCTCCAGCAAAAAATGACACAAGAAGAATTATGTCAGGGCATTTGTTCTGTCTCATACTTAAGTAAGATCGAAAATGGAAAGATCGAAGCATCAGAAGAAATTCTACAATTGCTCTGCGCAAGACTAGAAATTGCTGTGACGGATTTGAGAGATGTAGAAGAAGATGTGAAGGGGAAGTTGGATGAATGGTTAAATGCACTAGTTCATTTAGACAAGCAACAAGTAGAACGTATATATGAAGAGTTGCAAGGTGAAATGAAGCATGTGTTGGATTTTGAAATTATAAATTATTATAAACTGCTGTATACACGTTATTTAATTATGAAAAGGGATTTTCCTGCTGTCGAAAAAGAGTTAGAGAGCTTAAAGAAGATGTACAAAAAGTATTCACCATTCCAAAAATTATTATATACGTATAGCAAAGGGTTATATTATTTTTTACAACATAGATATAAGAAGGCATTGGAGTATTTGACTCGAACAGAAGTAATGGCAAAGGAACAAGGTTATCATGAGAATGGAATATATTTCAATTTGGCTCTTGTTTATAATGAATTAGAAGTTGAACATATGACTTTACATTTTGCTAATGTAGCAATGGAAGGATTTAAGAATGAATATAAATTCCGTTATGTGATAAATTGCCAGTTACTTATTGCGTTGAGTTATATACAAAAAAAGCAATATAATGAGGCACTATCTATTTATAATAATATTTTGAGGGAAGCAAATTCTTTTGCTGATAAAGAAAGTATAACAGCTATTGCTTTAAATAATTTAGGCTTCTTGTACTATAACTTAAAAGATTATGCAAAAGCAAAAGATTATTATTTACAATGCCTAAAGTACAAAAAGGAAGAGGATTTAAATTATATTGATGCAGTGTATGAGATCGCTTTGCAGTGTATTGAATTAAAAGAATTTGAAGAAGCGAAAGATTGGATTAATAAAGGAATAGATGTTGCCAAGAGGGATGAAAAGTATAAAAGTATGCTATATATACTTTCAATGCTTAAGAATAAATACTTTGAAACGAAAGATGTTTATAAAAGATTTTTAGAAGTTGAGGCAATCCCATTTTTTAGAGGCGAAGAAAATAAAAAGGAATTAAAAATGGTGTATTTAGAACTAGCAGGATATCACGAGGAATTACTAGAATTTAAGGAAAGTAATAACTACTATAAATTAGCAATTAATTTATTAGAAGAAAAGGGAGGAAAATAATATGAAAAAAATAATTATTGGTGCTTTGGCTTTGGTAGCTGTATTAGTGGTATTGGAACCGCAATATGCTTGGACATCGGATATTTATGGTCAAGGCGAAAAAGTAGTAGAATTAATAAATTCTTAACAGAAACCCCTTTCCAATCGGAAAGGGGTTTTTCAATATTTGTTCCTCAAAATTCTACAAAACTTGAGAAAATAATTATTTGAATTTTTAGTATATTAATAGTGGAAACATAATGCTAATATAAAACTACTCTTTTTCAAAAAAATTTTTTATTAGGGGGAAGGTTCATGAAAAAGAAAAGTTTAGCGTTAGTGTTAGCGACAGGAATGGCAGTTACAACATTTGGAGGGACAGGCTCTGCATTTGCGGATTCTAAAAATGTACTCTCTACGAAGAAGTACAATGAGACAGTACAGTCACCTGAGTTTATTTCTGGTGATCTAACTGGAGCGACTGGTAAGAAAGCGGAATCTGTTGTGTTTGATTACTTAAATGCAGCAAAAGGTGATTACAAGCTAGGGGAAAAGAGTGCGCAAGATTCTTTCAAAGTGAAACAAGTGAAGAAAGATGCTGTAACTGATTCAACAGTAGTACGTATGCAACAAGTTTACGAAGGAGTGCCTGTATGGGGTTCTACTCAAGTGGCTCACGTAAGTAAAGACGGTTCTTTAAAAGTATTGTCTGGAACAGTTGCACCTGATTTAGACAAAAAGGAAAAGTTGAAAAATAAAAATAAGATTGAAGGCGCAAAAGCAATTGAAATCGCGCAGCAAGATTTAGGGGTAACACCGAAATATGAGGTAGAACCAAAAGCGGACTTATATGTATATCAAAATGGTGAAGAAACAACATATGCATACGTTGTAAATCTAAACTTCTTAGATCCAAGTCCAGGAAACTACTACTATTTCATTGAAGCAGACAGCGGTAAAGTATTAAATAAATATAATAAATTGGATCATGTAACAAATGAAGATAAATCACCAGTTAAGCAAGAGGCTCCTAAACAGGATGCGAAAGCAGTAGTAAAACCTGTAACAGGAACAAATAAAGTAGGAACTGGTAAAGGTGTATTAGGAGATACAAAATCACTTAATACAACGTTATCTGGTTCATCTTACTACTTACAAGATAATACGCGCGGGGCAACAATTTTCACATATGATGCGAAAAATCGTACTACATTGCCAGGAACTTTATGGGTAGATGCAGATAATGTTTTTAATGCAGCGTATGATGCAGCAGCAGTAGATGCTCATTACTATGCAGGTAGAACATATGATTATTATAAAGCTACATTTAACAGAAACTCTATTAATGATGCAGGAGCTCCGTTAAAATCGACAGTTCATTACGGAAGTAAGTATAATAATGCATTCTGGAATGGCTCACAAATGGTATACGGAGATGGTGATGGTGTAACATTCACTTCATTATCTGGTGGAATTGATGTAATTGGTCACGAATTAACGCATGCTGTTACTGAAAATAGCTCGGACTTAATTTATCAAAATGAATCAGGAGCGCTAAATGAAGCAATTTCTGATATTTTTGGTACTTTAGTAGAATTCTATGATAACCGTAACCCGGATTGGGAGATTGGTGAAGATATTTATACGCCTGGTAAAGCAGGAGATGCGCTTCGCTCTATGAGTGATCCAGCGAAATACGGTGATCCAGACCATTATTCTAAGCGTTACACTGGTACTAGTGATAACGGTGGGGTTCATACAAACAGTGGTATCATTAACAAACAAGCTTATTTATTAGCAAATGGTGGTACGCATTCGGGTGTAACTGTAACGGGCATTGGTAAAGATAAGTTAGGTGCAATTTATTACCGTGCAAACACACAATATTTCACGCAATCTACTACATTTAGCCAAGCTCGTGCTGGTGCAGTACAAGCTGCTGCAGACTTATATGGTGCAAATTCTGCTGAAGTAGCAGCAGTTAAGCAATCATTTAGTGCTGTTGGTGTAAACTAAGGCTTTAAGGAAGAGCTAGTAATAAAATACCTCAAAAATAAAGAAGGAGCATAGGCTCCTTCTTTATTTTTTTCTCCATTTTTTCCACAAATAAAACAATCCAATAACGCCTGCGATTGTTACAACCCACTTCGCTTCATTTGTTCCGTTCATGACTTGGTATGCCGAATATACTTCAATCAATAAGGCCGGTATTTTACCTATTGTACTGGCAATACTGAAGGAGAGTAATGACATTTTCCCTAGAGCTGCAAATAAAGTCACGATACTTGATGGGATGAAAGGTATCAATCGAAACGATAGAACGAGTAGAAAGGCCTCTCTACCTTCTACATAAAGAAGACGCTCTACCTTTGGGTACTTATTTACTTTATCGTGAGTGAACTTTTGAAGGCCCAGGCGGTAAATATAAAACGAGATAATAGCCCCTAAGGCCTCACCTGCGATCGAAATGATTGTGCCATTTGTTACACCGAAGAGCTGTATATTAATGGCGGTTAAAAAGATGCTAGGAATAACACCTAAAAGACTAATGATGATGTTAATTAAGATACTAAGTGGAATTGCGATTGAATAGTATTCTGTTAAGAAATTTTGAATCGTTTCAGCCATTGTTTAAAATCCTTTATCTTTTTTTGCATTACACCATATTTCGATTGTATAGGCAAGGGAAAATTTACATAATGTAGAAAAACGTTGATAAGAAGGGGTCCTGATACCTTATATAGGTATTAGGTATATAAAAATAGGGGTATTTTAAATTGTTTTGAAAAACAGTATAAAACCCTTTTTATAAAAGGGTTTTATAATTATATTATTGGTGATTTTATTTGGGAAATAATTATAAAATATAGGGGGTATATATTATAAAAGGCGAAAAATAGAGGGTTGATGAAATTGCGCAGGTAAATATGGAAAAATAGATGAAAAAAATGAAAACTGATAGATTTTTTCGTTGTGAAATTGACTTTTAGTGAAGTTGCGATAATAATCATGGAAGAGGTGATATGATGAAACGAATAAGTAGTCTTTTCTTCAGTAGTTTATTGGCATTAATGCTGATCTTAAGTGGATGTGCAGGAAAAGAACAAAAAACAGAGAAACAGACAGGTAATCAAGCTACATCGGTAGAAAAAATTAGTGATAATATTTTAGATGAAATGGAAGGACCACCTAAAAATGGTCATACGATTGAAAGACATGTAGGCAAGTCAGAAGAGGATTTGAAGAATCGCTTGAAGACAGATAAAGTGTCAGCCGCAAGTACATACTATGATAAAGAAACAGCGACGAAAGCTGTAAAAGATAGCTTGAAGCAACATGACAAGGAAATTCAAGATTGGTTAAAAAATTCTAAAGAGGCTCGTCTCGTATTAAATACAACTCATTCATTTCCTGTTGGAAAAACGGTAATAAAGAAAAATATGAGTGTAAAAGACAAGTTAGTAAAAACTGTTACTGTTTTAGCAAGAGATAAGTCAGGAGAATTAGGGTTTAAGATTATTACTTCTTATCCATCTGATAAATAAGAAGGGGGAGTACATTATGTATACGACATTACAATACTTTCTTAAATCGTACTGTACGTTAAGTATTCATGAGGATGAAATAGTAAGCGTGATGGAAGAGTTTATTGAACAAGAAGACGAAGAAATTGTTTTGAAATTACGTGATGAATTAATAAATATGAAGAAAAAGAACGCGTGGGAAGAGGCGTGTGTATTAGCTGCGAAGCAAGGAAATCGTATGTGGTCTTTAGAAGAAACGAAAGACCATCTTGAAACTTTTTTACTATTACTGCAAAAGAAAAAGGCGTGATTTAATCACGCCTTTTTCTTTATGCTATTCGGTTGGTATTATCTATTCTTTTGGAGCGCTTTTATATACGCTTTTTGAAATTTGTCCATTTGATATTACTTCCCCGTTTTGTGTTACTTTTTTATACGTAACCGCGGTGATTTTATCACTAGTTCTACTAATTACTTGAGAAGAAACTTCAACATTTTTACCAGTATTTGTACCGAAAATGCGTGTAGTAATACTACCTCCATTTGAAAATGCTTGAATATAAATATGATTGCCTGTATTATTTTTAAATTTTAAATCTGGACCATAATCTGCTACTGCTGCATCTTGCCCAAGTGGTAAATAATTTACTGGCATAGAATGATTGCTTCGAGAAACAATGCCTAAATCTGCCCTTAAAGCTGCACTGTATAATGTACTACTGACTTGGCAAACTCCTCCGCCTGCACTTTGTATTACTTTACCTTGTGAATATACTGCTGCAGATTTATAACCATGTGCAGCATCAGTTACGCCAACGCGACCGTTAAAACTAAATGTTTCATCAGGTGCGACAATAACCCCACTTAAAGTATTAGCTGACTTATTTACGTTAAATGATTGATTTCCGTTACGGCCAGCCATTGGAGTAGAATATTCAGCAATGACTTCTTTAATACCCATTTTCTGTATGTCTTCTGTAGAACGTTCTGGTTTTATGAATGTAACTGGTAATGTAACATCTGATTTACCAGTAGTAATAGCTTCATTTGTTAAACCGCTTAGTTTCCCTTTATCAATTTTTTCTCCGTTTTGGCTTTGACTAATATTTACTGTTGAGCCTTCAATACTTAATTCTGCGTTAACAGGATTTTTTAATGTTTCATTATATTTATCTTTTATAAAGGTTTCATAAGCTGTTGCATTTAATTGTGGTGTTAATTTATAGTCACGTTTTAATTCACCGTTTTCAGCTTGCTTACGCATTTTATAACGATTCATTACGTTTCCTTCTTGTTCTTTGAAGATTTTGTCAATAATATCTTTCTCTTTATAATTTATCCCTAAATCTTTCCATGTATAAGTTTGTTTATCGTTTTGGAATATGTAGGTAAGGGATTTTTGATCTAACTCAGTTACCTTTTGATTAATAATTGCTTGAATATCCTTCTTATTTTTTCCGTCGAGAGAAATACCTTCAAATGTAGTATTTGGTAATGCAGTAGTATCTAATTGATTATTTAATTTGGATACATATTGATATCCCCCAACACCGCCTACACAAAGTAATATGCCCCCAGCAATTGCAGAACCAATCAGTATTTTACTTAGCTTCATTTATTTCCCCCCAGAAATTTATGTATAAATATATGTATTACATTTTTTGTATAAAAATGATGAAAATAACATTATGTACGTACTAGTATACTATTATTTTCATTGTGTGTGTAATGTTTTCATAAAAAATGTTACACCGCTGTAATAATTGTCACTTCTTGTCACAATGTGTATGAAAAATATGTTGAAAAATATAATAAAAAGGCTGTCTAGAAAGATCTAGCAGCCTTTTTATTATAATTTTTTATGTTCATTTTTATTCGTAACACCGAGATGTTTTTGAAGGGTAGTTGAAATAGTATCGACGCTTTTTTCATTTGGAACGTAATAATAAATACCACCTATATATTTATCTGTACCCTCTACTTGCATTTTTTCCATTTTTAAATTTGAATCCATTGAATTTTTTGTAATTGTCATCATATCATCAAAAGTTAAATTGGTTTTTAAATCTTTATCGACAGCGTCTAGTAGGCCACCGATTTTATTAATGGAATTAAGAGATAGTGCCTTTTCAGCAATGGCCTCTAATACAAGCTGTTGACGTTGACCACGCATATAATCACTATCGATGTGACGAGTTCTAGCTAGTGCCAGTGCCTCTTCTCCATTTAAATGTTGACGTCCTTTTTTTAGATGAATTGCATCTGCTTCATCTTTACTATTTTGCTCTGTGAATTCAACTGGAACGTCCACAGTAATGCCACCAAGAGAATCAACAATTTTAATAAAGGATTTAAAATTGAATTTTACATAATAATCAACTGGAACATCTAAAAAGTTCTCTACCGTATCAATTGTGCTGTCTACACCACCGAATACGTGCGCATGTGTGATTTTATCGTATTTATCACGTGATTTAATGTAGACGCGTGAGTCACGTGGAATGCTTACAAGTTTAACGGATTTATCGTTTTTATTAATTGTTGCAAGTAATAACGCATCTGTTCGAGTTGCTTTTCCATAACCTTTTTCCCTAATATCACTTTCATCAACACCCATAATTAGTACGGAAATATTGTCGGTCATAGGTTTAACTGCTTTTTCACGTTTACTGGACTTATCTCCTCGACCTAGTTCAGCATAAGCGTTATTTAAGACGGACTTTGCTTTACTGTATATATGGAAGGAGTAGCCTCCTGCTCCAAGTGCTACAATTAGTAATGGAATAAGAAGGAACCAAAGTAGGCGTTTTTTCTTTGAGCGTCCTTTTTTGGCTCGCGTATTGTTGTTCGTGTCGGATTTCATCATTTTTTCTCCTTTAAAACTATCAAAGTGTATACATTTAGAAGTGTATTCAAACACATAAAAAATATTTTACGCTAAATAAAAGCGATTGTACATGTATAAAAAATAGATGTCTTGATTATTTATAAGACACCTATTCGTTATTGTATACAAAAGATAGGGATAAGAAAATGATAAAATTTTACCTAATTACAACATAATGCTTACGATAATTGCAGATAAAATACTAACGAGAGTAGCTCCATATAGTAATTTAAGGCCAAACCTCGCAACAACGTTTCCTTGTTCTTCGTTTAGTCCTTTTACCGCACCTGAAATAATACCAATGGAAGAAAAATTGGCAAAAGATACAAGGAAAACAGAAATAATACCAACTGTACGGGGAGAAAGGCTATTAGAAATTTTACTAAGGTCCATCATTGCGACAAATTCATTCGTTACAAGCTTCGTTGCCATAATGCTGCCAGCTGCGACAATTTCAGAACTGGGTACACCGATAAGGAATGCGATAGGTGCAAATACATAGCCGATTAATTGTTGGAACGTAATACCGAATATAATGAGGAACAGGTCATTAATACAACTAATTAATGCGACGAATCCGATGAGCATAGCGCCGACAACAATGGCTACACGAAAACCATCAAGAATGTATTCTCCAAGCATTTCAAAAAAGCTTTGTTTTTCACCTTTGATTTCTAAAATATCTTCGTCATCTTTAACGTCGTAAGGGTTAATGATGAGTATGATAATAAAACCGCTAAATAAATTGAGAACGAGTGCAGTTACTACATATTTAGGTTCAATCATTGTCATATAGGCACCTACGATAGACATAGATACGGTTGACATAGCAGAGGCACAAAGTGTATAAAGACGGTGTTTTGGAATTTGAGCTAATTGTTTTTTCACTGTAATAAAAACTTCTGATTGGCCGACAATGGCAGAGGCGATAGCGTTGTAAGATTCTAATTTACCAAGACCATTTATTTTACTAAGAAAGTACCCGATCCAACGAATAAAAAATGGTAATATTTTGAAATGTTGTAATATACCAATTAAAACAGAAATAAAGACGATTGGTAATAATACAGTAAGGAAAAATGGCATTTCACCTTTATTTGCAAGACCACCAAATACGAAATTTATTCCATCAGCAGCATACTCGAGTAGCTTGGTAAACAAACTGGAAATGATTCTAATAAGTATGAGGCCGATTTCTGTATTTAATAGTAAATAGGTTAAAATTAACTGTATAATAAGCATGATAAAAATTGGTTTAAATTTAATATGCTTCTTATTATTGCTAGCAATATAAGCGAGCAAGAAAACAACAATTAGTCCGACGAAAAAAGTAATGAATTTCATGGTAAGCCCCCTAAAAGAGATATTCTGCTATATATGTTTTTCATTTCAAGGGAGAATATGCATCTTTGGTAAAGAAAGGAATAGAGAGAGCATGAATATATGTAGAGTGCATCACGTTGCAATTATTTGTTCGAATTATGAGACGTCAAAGGATTTTTATACTAGAATATTAGGGTTTAAAGAGATAAATGAAGTATATAGAAAGGAACGAGATTCTTATAAATTAGATTTATGTGTAGGAGAAGAGTATCAAATCGAATTATTTTCATTTCCAAATCCGCCTGAGCGCAAAAGTTTTCCAGAAGCAGCCGGTCTTAGACATTTAGCATTTGCTGTTACAAATATAGAAGAAGCTGTGAAGCATTTAAACCAATGTGGTGTTGAGACGGAACCGATCCGTATTGATGAAATAACGGGGAAGAAATTCGTCTTTTTCCAAGACCCTGATGCTTTACCTTTAGAATTGTATGAGGTTTGAAAATTGGTGGATTTTATATAGAGTTGCTGTCCAATAATTGAAGAAACTAAAGTGAAACTTCTTTTTAAAAGGAGGTGTAACTTTAGCTAAGAAAGCTAAAGAGCATATGTGGATATTTTAAAATTATTGATGGTAGTCATTCTTATTGGGTTAACAGCATTTTTTGTGGCTGTTGAATTTGCAATTATTAAGGTACGTAGCAGTCGTATTGATCAACTCGTTAGCGAAAAAAGACGAGGTGCACTGGCAGCTAAAAAGGTAACTTCAAATTTAGATGAATATTTATCGGCCTGTCAGCTAGGTATTACAATTACTGCTTTAGGGCTTGGGTGGTTAGGGGAACCAACCATTAAACATTTACTCGAGCCGTTGTTTTTAAAATTAAAATTCTCACCTGCAATTTCCAGTACAGTTTCATTTATTATTGCCTTTGCAGTAATTACATTTTTACATGTTGTCATTGGGGAACTTGCTCCAAAGACATTTGCTATACAAAAAGCAGAACAAGTTAGCTTATTGTTATCGAAACCACTTATTTATTTTTACCGAGTTATGTATCCGTTTATTTGGGCTTTGAATGGTTCAGCGAGGGTTGTAACTGGTTTATTCGGATTACATCCAGCTTCTGAACATGAAGTAGCTCATTCAGAAGAAGAATTAAGGTTAATCTTATCTGAGAGCTATGAGAGCGGAGAGATTAACCAAAGGGAATTTAAATATGTAAATAATATTTTTGAATTTGATAATAGAGTAGCAAAAGAAATTATGGTACCTCGTACGGAAGTTGTAGGCTTATATGAGGACGAACCATTTGAAACACATATTAAAGTAATCGCGCAAGAAAAGTACACGAGATATCCTGTATTTGGTGAAGATAAAGATGAAATTATTGGGATGGTTAATGTAAAAGATTTATTTATTCGTTATATGGATGGTAATCGGGATGAGGAGTGCTCAATTATGCCATATACAAGGCCAGTTATTGAAGTGCTAGAAAATATTCCAATTCATGATTTACTATTACAAATGCAAAGAAAACACATTCCATTAGCTGTATTGTATGATGAATATGGTGGTACAGCTGGGATTGTTACACTAGAAGATATTTTAGAAGAAATTGTTGGAGAAATTCGAGATGAATACGATGAAGATGAGAATCCTCCTATAGAGCATGTAAGTGAAGGTTATAAAATCGTAGAGGGAAAAGTGCTTATTAGTGAAGTAAATGATTTGCTTGGCATACATTTAATTGCTGATGATGTAGATACAATTGGTGGCTGGATTATGGTACAAAAACAAATCGTTGCTGAAGGAGATATTATTGAGAAACACGGTTTTTATTTTAAAGTCCTTGAAAAGGATATGCATCAAATTAAACGAGTGGAAATAAGGAAAGTAGAAGAATGATTTTCTATAAACTTTAATAAAAAGGATATACAGAAAAATAAATGTTTGCGCTTTCAAAAAAGGTGCTATATAGTGAAGGTGGATACTGAAAAATTCTTCTGAATGATACTCGTGTTTTTAGAGGGCGGATTTTTTGGATAAGGATTTAGAATGAAAAAGTATAGGTGATAAAAATGATAGCAACGAAGTATATACGTATAGAAAAAGATTTTTTAGGTGAAAAAGAAGTACCAAGTGCAGCTTATTATGGTGTACAAACATTACGTGCCGTAGAAAACTTCCCAATTACAGGATATCGCATTCATCCATCACTCATTACAGCAATGGCAATTGTGAAAAAAGCGGCGGCGCTTGCGAATATAGATACTGGTTACTTAGCTAAAGACATTGGGCATGAAATTGCAGAAGCAGCGCAAGAAATTGTTGATGGAAAGTTTCATGATCAATTTATCGTGGATCCTATTCAAGGTGGAGCCGGAACTTCTATTAATATGAATACAAATGAAGTAATTGCGAATAGAGCGTTAGAACGTATGGGATATGAAAAAGGGGCGTATGCGAAAATTAGCCCAAACACCCATGTGAACATGGCCCAATCAACGAACGATGCGTTTCCAACAGGGATTCATATTGCAACTCTTATGATGTTAGAAAAGCTTCTTATTACAATGGAAGAACTTCATTCTGCTTTTCGTAAAAAAGCAAAAGAGTTTGATCATGTTATTAAAATGGGACGCACACATTTACAAGATGCAGTTCCAATTCGCCTTGGACAAGAATTTGAAGCGTATAGCCGAGTGCTTGCGCGTGATATAAAAAGAATTAAACAGTCTCGTCAGCATTTATATGAAGTGAATATGGGGGCGACAGCTGTTGGTACAGGATTAAATGCAAATCCTACGTATATTGAACAAGTGGTAAAACATTTAAGAACGTTTAGTGGATTCCCACTTGTTGGTGCAGAGCATTTAGTTGATGCAACGCAAAATACAGATGCATACACAGAAGTATCTGCAGCACTTAAAGTATGTATGATGAACATGTCTAAAATTGCAAACGATCTTCGTATTATGGCGTCTGGTCCACGTGTTGGGTTAGCTGAAATTCAATTGCCAGCACGTCAGCCAGGTTCATCGATTATGCCAGGAAAAGTAAATCCAGTTATGGCAGAAGTGATTAACCAAGTCGCATTCCAAGTAATCGGAAACGATCATACAATTTGCTTAGCATCAGAAGCAGGACAATTAGAGTTAAACGTAATGGAGCCTGTGCTTGTATTTAATTTAATTCAATCTATTAGTATTATGAATAATGGATTCCGTGTATTCCGTGAATATTGTATTGAAGGAATTACGGCAAATGAAGAATTGCTGAAGCAATATGTTGAGAAAAGTGTTGGAATTATTACAGCAGTTAATCCTCATATTGGTTATGAAGTAGCATCTCGTATTGCACGTGAAGCAATTGAAACAGGGAAATCTGTTAGGGAGTTATGTTTAGAACATGGTGTACTGACAGAAGAGGAATTGGATATTATTTTAGATCCATTCGAAATGACTCACCCTGAAATTGCTGGAGCTTCTTTATTAAAAAATAAACAAATGTAATGTGAAAAACACCGATCCACTTGGATCGGTGTTTTATTTTTAAAAGATATTAAATACAGCGTTTAATTGAAGTAAGCTAATAACAGCTAAGAAGATTAAACTATATTTCATTGCTGTTTTAAATAGGGCAGATTCTTTACCAACTAGTCCAACTGCGGCACAAGCAACTGCTACAGATTGTGGTGAAACCATTTTTGCCATTGTACCACCTACTACGTTTAAGGCAACGAGTGTAGAAGGAACGATGTTTAACTGGTCTGCTGTTACTGCTTGAAGTGGTGCGAATAAAGAACCACTTGAAACTACTGAACCTGTAATGAATACGCCAATCCATCCTAAGATTGGAGAAAGAACTGGGAATGCATTACCAGTAGAAGAGAATGCAAGTCCAAGTGTAGATGACATACCAGAGTAGTTTTCTACGTAAGCTAAAGCGATAACGCTACAAATTGTATATACTGGAGCTTTTAATTCTTTCATTGTTTCAATCATTAATTCTTTAACCATTTTACCTTTTACGCGGTAAACGATAAGTGAAACGATAATTGCTAGTACAATCGCAGTAGTTGTAGAAGAGAATACATCAAATTTGAAAATAGCTGCGAAAGGTGTATCAGCTTTTGTAATTGGTGTAGTTTTCATAACAGCATTATGAAGACCAGGGAACTGAATGTTAAATACTAAGTTTGCTAACGCACCATCTGGAGCAAATAAAGCTTTAATCGGTTTTAAGTTAAAGATTGTTACAAATGCAGTTAAGAATACGAATGGAGACCAAGCGTATAAAATTTGATTGAATGTATGTGATACTTTAGTTTCTTGTTTTTCTTCTTTAGTAGAAGATTTTGGTTGCCAAACACGTAAGAATAATGCAAGAGCAATCATACTTACAACGGCTGCGAAAATATTAGTAAGTTCTGCACCTAAGAAGTAAGTCACAGCGAATTGAGTAATAGCGAAAGAAACACCACTTACAAGAATACCTTGCCAAGTTTCTTTAATACCTTTAATTCCATCGACCATTGAAACAAGTAAGAAAGGTAAAATAATACTAATGAAAGGTAAAATAAGAACAGTTTGACGACCAATAGTTAATGCGTCAAGTTGAGTTAATTGTGCTGGCACTGTAACTGGAATACCCATAGCACCCATAGCACCACCAGCAATATTAGCTACTAAACAAATACCTGCTGCTTTTAATGGATTAAAGCCCATACCTACAAGTAGTGCGGCTGTAATAGCAACTGGAACCCCTAGACCAGCTGCACCTTCTAAGAAAGCACCGAAAGAATAAGCGATTAATAATACTTGTAAACGTTGATCATTTGTAATGCTTGAAATACTATCGCGAATAATATTGAATTGCTCTGTTTTAACAGTTAATTTGTAAAGGAAAATTGCGGCGATAACGATAGTACAAATTGGATAAAATCCAGATAAAACACCGAATCCAGCAGATGCTACAGCTACTGTTGCTGGCATTTTATAAACAAATATTGCAAGGATAATAGCGACAATCACACTATAAAGACCAGCCATGTAACTTTTCATTTTGAATCCCATTAAACAAATGATGAAACAAAAGATTGGAAGTGCTGCGATTAGTGCAGATAACCAAATATTGTTTAATGGGTCATAAATTTGTGTCCAAGTACTCATAATAATGACAACTCCTATCTATTATATGTGAAGAAATTCACATTATTTGTGAAACTATTCACAATCAACTTACATGCTTAGTATATTCTCCTTCAACACTATTGTCAACGTAAAAAAGTATAATTATTCCATAATAGTGTTAAAAGAAAAGCTTTGTTCATAAAGTAGACAAAAAACACACTCAAATGAATTTAAGTGTGCTGTATAAACTATTTGCATATTATTTTGCTTATTCAGATGGCATGTTTCCTATAAGTGTATATTAGATGCCGTCTTTTATATCGAGTATAAAGTTTAATATATGCACCTATCTGTCCTGTTTGATCTAGTGTGAGGGAGGATCGGTGAGTGGATTTAATAGGAAGTTTTGGACAACAGTCCAACCGCTTGCAATACGAATAAAAAATTAGAAACAAATTTTTAATATCACATCATCTCTTTTTACTGAAAATTCCTTTTAGCGTAACAAAGAGGTTAATTATAGTTCAACTACATTACGATAGGTTATCAATTATAGACGGTATTTTACAATACCGTTACTGTGCGTTTCAATGAGGTGAAAATATAACAAAAAGCTTGATAAAACAACGTTTGCAAGCAAAGTATTCGTAGGCCATTATTTTGCTTTTTCGTTATATCATATAGTATAATATTCAAAATCAGCAAGGATTTTTTCCTGAATTTTTGCTGATGAAGATGGAAAAATTTTTCGGCTTTATAGGTTGATAAAGTTATGTCGTAACAGGAAATATAAGAACAGATATATAAATAAATAAAAAGAACATAAAAACGCAAATAAAAACGAAAATGAGGGGAACTTTATGAGCCAAAATCAATTCGAATGTCGTATTTCAGAAGAAGATGTACAAATGTTAAGAGCGTTAGCTCACCCACTTCGTCTACGTCTAGTAATGGAACTTATGCAAAGAGGAACATGTAATGTAACACAACTACAGGAAGTATTAGAAATTCCGCAATCAACGGTTTCACAACATTTAACGAAGTTAAAGCAAAATAAAGTAGTGCGCTTTGAAAGACGAGGATTAGAAGTGTATTACCAAATCCATAATGATAAAGTAAGTGCGGTAGTAAAAACATTATTTTCTTAAAATTTGAATATTATGGAAAAAGACGTGTAGAATATACGTCTTTTTTTATTTGTCAGAAAGGTAGCGAGAGAGTAAATATTAGCATGTGAGGGAGAAATGACTATCAATCAACATGCTGCTTTACGGAATATATTCTAAAAAGAAAAGAAAAAATAGAAAGGAGTGTAGTAAGCAAAAGGAGGGATATTAGTATGGATGTGAAACGTGTGAAACAAATCTTATCTTCTTCAAGTAGAATTGACGTTACATATGAGGGCGTACCAGTATGGATTGAGAGCTGTGATGAGCAGAAGGGGAGTGCTCAAGTGTATGATGTATCTAATCCTGGTGAGAGCGTTCATGTGGACGTGACAGCTTTAGAGGAGAAATAATAAAAAAGACGCTTCTAATTTTAGAAGCGTCTTTTTGTTATTCCATCATATGTGCAATTTTCTTAGAGAACATAAGAAGTACTAATCCCAGTACAATTACGATAATACCGATGCTTGCGAATACTTCTAAATATCCTAAAGATTGAGTGAAAGCGGCTAATTGTCCTGCTAATAAGTTTGCGAAGCCAGTACCAGCTAACCATACACCCATTAATAATGATGCTAATTTAACAGGAGCGATTGCACTTACCATAGATAATCCGATTGGTGATAAGAATAACTCACCGATTGTGTGGAACATGTAAGTGAATACAATGAATAGTAAGTTTGCTTTCATTGTAATGTTACCTTCATCGCTACCAGTTTTTAAAACAGCTAAAGTTAGAACTAAATATCCAATCCCTAGTAAAATCATACCTAATGCCATTTTTGTTGGGATTTTTAAATCACCATTTTTTGTTTTTGAAAGCTTAATCCATAACGCAGAAACAGGTAATGCTAGTAAGATAATGAATAGTGGGTTTACAGATTGGAACCAAGGTGTTGGAATTGTAAATCCACCAATTGTACGATCTACGAACTTATCTGTGTAAAGTGTTAAAGAACTACCAGCTTGTTCAAAGCCTGCCCAGAAGAATACAACGAAACAAGTTAAAATTAAAATTGCAACAGTACGTTTTTTCTCTTGTGGTGTTAAAGGTTTTTTCTCAACAGCTTTTGCATTTTGTTCTTTAGATTTTTTACCCACAACTGTTGTTCCAGCTGATCCTAAGTAACGAGGTGCTAATAAGTTAAATGCAATCTGTCCAATAATCATACCGATACAAGCTGTTAAGAAACCGTATCTATAATCTGCGAAGTATCCGCAAATGAATGGAGCGATAAGAGCTCCTAAGTTAATCCCCATGTAGAAGATAGTGAAGGCGCTATCACGACGAGAATCGTTGTCGCTATATAATTGACCTAATAAAGTCGAAATATTCGGTTTGAAGAATCCGTTACCGATAACTAATAATCCTAATCCTAAAAATAGTCCAGTTTTCGTATTCATTGAAAATAGTACGAAGTTACCAAGCGCCATAATGATACCACCAATAGTAATGGCATGTCGCTTCGTAATGAAATGGTCAGTTAACCAACCACCAATAATAGGTGTGAAATATACAAGCATTGTGAAAATACCGTAAATTTGAACTGCAACTGCTTTATCAAATCCTAAACCGCCGCTTACTAAGCTCGTTGTTAAATAAAGAACTAATAAGCCACGCATTCCGTAATAACTAAATCTTTCCCATGCCTCTGTAAAGAACAACAAGTATAACCCTGGTGGATGTTTTTTTGGTGATTGTTGCTCTCCAGCTTTGTCTAATTTTAAAGCTGCATCCATGTTTGTTTCCCCCTAATCCTGTATAACGGATATTTATGTAATCATTTTAATTTACAAAATATTTAGAAGTCAATAGAATTATATGGAAATAGAAAGAAAATTTCTAAAAAAGTTCTATTTTTCTTCAACCGTTACTGTATTTTGCCCTGAAAACGAGATGATAAGCGTTTTCAAATGTAATAATTGAATTCTAAAAGAAAATAAAATAGTGATTAATCAGAAAATTTAGATTAAAATATTTATTCTGATATAGAGAAAATATATTTTATTTACTTTTATAATATAACATATTGGGAATAAAAATACAAAATGAAATAATGTGACACTTCAGTGAAATGAAAAAACCAGCTCCATCAAAGAGAGAGCTGGTTAGAATGAAATTATTTAACAAAGCGCTTTTCGATATCATCTAGTAATAGGTTAGCAGCCATTACACCGCCAGCTGTATTCCAAATAACATCGTCGACTTTGTATGCTTTACCATTTTTTACGGCATTTAAATTTTTAAATAGAGGATCGTTTATATATTCTTTTTCTAGTTCAGATCCTTTTTTCTCATTTCCTTTATCGAATGTGAAGTAGAATAATACGTCACCATCCATAGCAGAAATACGCTCTTTAGATACGTTACGCTCTGCAAAATCATCTTTGTTTTGATCTCCAGGACGTTTAAATCCAAGTTCTTTTAAAATAACACCAGAGAATGTATCGCCATGATAAATACGAACATCACCAGGCATGAAACGAACCATAGAGATTTCTTGATTTACTTTATCGCCAAGTTTGCCTTTTAAATCTTTTATACGTGATTCGTAATCAGCTACAACTTTTTGACCTTCTTTTTCTTTATTTAATGCTTTTGCATAAAATTTGAAGTTATCTTTCCATTCCCCACGTAATGTTTCTGAGAACACAGTAGGTGCAATTGCTTTTAGTTGTTCGTACACTTTTTCGTGACGCATTTTGTTACCGATAATTAAGTCTGGTTTTAAAGAAGCAATTGTTTCAACGTTAACTTGTCCTTCATCACCAACAACTTTTACATCTTTCATTTTATCCTTAATATGTGGATACCATGGGTCACCAGTCCAAGACTTTACAGCACCAACTGGTTTCACACCTAATTCAAGTAAAGCTTCAGTTCCTTCATTTGTTAAGATAACTACACGTTTTGGATTAGCAGGAACTTCTGTTTTACCCATTGCATGTTCTACAGTAACCACTTCTTTTTTATTATCTTCTTTTGTAGATTCTTCTTTGTTATTTGATTTTCCACAAGCGCTTAAAAGCATTGAAAATGCTAGTAAAAATACAAATACTGTAAACGATTTCTTCCGCATGAAATTCATTATGTACCCCCTACATGTTGAGAATATTTTTCAATAGCAAGCATGATATTAAGCCTTTATCTTTTGATTGTCAATACATATGGGTGAAAATAATTCTCATTTCCGTTGACAATGAGAATTAAGTTGAAATACACTAACAACGTATCATTATACATTGAAGGGGAAACGCTGCATGTTATTAAAAACAAATCGAGCAAAATGGATTGGATTATTTGTTGGAATCATTGCAGTCGTTATTTGTATTTGGGGAAGTATTATTTTCGGATATACAAATACGAGTTGGAAACTAGCATTGGATGCTTTTTTCCATTTTAACGGTTCCAATGAACATATTATTATTCAAAATGTACGTCTGCCTAGGGCGTTAATTGCAGCTAGTGTTGGTGCTAGTTTAGCCATTGCTGGTTGTCTTATGCAAACTTTAACTAAGAATCCACTTGCTTCTCCAGATTTTATTGGATTAAATTCAGGTGCTGCGTTCTTTATAGTTGTAGCAATTGTAATCTTTTCAGTAACATCATTATCAGTTTTCACATGGATTGCCTTTTTAGGAGCGGCGGTTGCAGCTGTACTTGTATTTGCTTCTAGTTCTTTAGGAAAAGAAGGGACTACTCCTCTTAAGTTAACGTTAGCAGGGGTCGCAATTAGTGCATTATTTTCATCATTAACACAAGGATTACTTGTGTTAAATGAAAAAGCACTTGAAGAGGTATTATTTTGGCTTGCTGGATCTGTGCAAGGGAGAAAGTTAGAAATTTTACAATCTGTATTCCCATATTTATTAATAGGATGGATTGCATCTCTTATGATGGCAGGGAAAGTAAATACATTGATGATGGGAGAAGACGTCGCGAAAGGACTTGGACAACGAACAATTTTAATGAAATCATTCGTGTTACTTATTATTGTACTATTGTCTGGTGGTTCAGTTGCGGTTGCTGGCCCAATTGGATTTATTGGAATTATTACTCCGCATTTTGCGAGATTTCTTGTTGGAGTTGACCACAGATGGAGAGTGCCTTATAGCGGATTGTTAGGTGCAATACTACTAATATTGGCTGATATAGCAGCAAGATATGTCATTATGCCACAAGAAGTACCAGTAGGAGTTATGACAGCATTTATTGGAGCTCCATTCTTTATTTATATTGCACGTAAGAGAGGGCTTAGCAAATGAAGAAATATATTCCGTTTCGTATAGGAAAAGGCGAGCTCTCGTTTTTAATGTATAAACGAGCTTGTCTCGTCTTATTCAGTTTACTAGTTGTTTTAATAGGATTATTCTTTGCGAGCGCAGGTATGGGAGACATGAAAATTGCTCCTTATGACGTATGGCAAGCGATTACTGGAAATGGCGATGCAATGTCAAATATGGTTGTAAATAAGTTTCGTATGCCACGTATTTTAATTGCTATCCTCGTAGGAATTGCGCTTGCGGTAGCGGGCTGTATTTTACAAGGGCTCGTTCGAAATCCACTTGCTTCTCCTGATATCATCGGGATTACGGGCGGGGCAAGTGTCGCAGTTGTATTATTTTTAGCGCTATTTAGTGATAAAAATAATGCACTAACGGTAAGTATTCATTATATGCCGCTCGCAGCTTTTGCAGGAGCAACGATTGTAGCGGTTTTTGTATACTTATTTGCATGGAAAAATGATGGATTATCACCAATTAGTCTCGTTTTAATTGGTGTTGGATTTTGGGCATTAACGAAGGCGGCGACAACATTATTTATGTTGCTAGCACCAATTTATCAAGCGAGCCAAGCGAATGTATGGATTACGGGTACCGTTTACGGCTCTTCTTGGCAAAATGTTATGGTACTTGCGCCTTGGGTTCTCATTTTAACAGTAATATCATTTATCGCAGCTAGGCATTTAAATGCACAAGAGCTAGGGGATGATATAGCGGTAGGACTTGGGGTTCCTTTAACAAAGTCGCGTGTATTTATGTTATTACTTAGTACAGCTTTAATTGGTGGTGCGGTAGCTTTTGCCGGAGGGATTGGATTTGTCGGTTTAATGGCACCACATATTTCACGAAGATTAGTTGGTTCTTTATACGGTGCATTGCTCCCAGTTGCAGCTATTGTCGGTGCAATTCTAGTACTTGCTGCAGATTTAATAGGGCGTACAATTTTCACACCACTTGAAATTCCAGCAGGGGTATTTACATCAGCAATTGGTGCACCTTATTTCATTTATTTACTTTATAAAAGTCGGAATTCATAAAGGGAGATGAATATGCAAAAAGCATTGGAGACGAAACGCTTGACGTTGTCTTATGGTGAAACAATTATTATTGATGAGCTGAACTTAGAAATTCCAAAAGGAGAAATTACAATTTTTATTGGTTCTAACGGTTGCGGGAAATCAACTTTATTACGTTCACTAGCCAGATTATTAAAGCCAACAAATGGTGATATTTTGTTAGATAATCAAGCAATTCAAAGTATGCAAACGAAGCAAATTGCTCGTCAAATGGCGATTTTACCGCAAGGACCACAAGCACCAGAAGGACTTACAGTATTACAACTTGTAAAGCAAGGGCGTTATCCATATCAAACATGGCTGAAGCAATGGTCAGAAAAAGACGAGGAAATGGTACAGAAGGCACTTGCAGCAACAGGTATGACAGAATTTGCTGAGCGTGATGTGCATGCCCTTTCAGGTGGACAACGTCAACGTGCTTGGATCGCAATGACACTTGCACAAGATACAGATATTATTTTACTGGATGAGCCTACTACATATTTAGATATGACTCACCAAATTGAAGTGCTAGATTTATTATTCGAATTAAATGAAATAGAACAAAGAACAATTGTTATGGTATTACATGATCTAAATTTAGCATGCCGCTATGCAGATAACATTGTAGCCATTCAAGATAAACAAATATATGCACAAGGTAAACCTGAAGAAGTGGTAGATGAGAAACTAGTACGTGATGTATTCCGAATGGAGTGCCAAATTAGTACGGATCCGTTGTTTGGAACACCACTTTGTATCCCGCATGGAAGAGGAAGACGTGTAGTTAAAGAAGTTGCTCAGGCAATGAGATAAAAAACGATGAGTGATTCATCGTTTTTTTTATTTGGTACAAGAAAATAAGAGGAAGAGAGGAATACGTAAGCGACGTTTATACTCTTCTTCATCTTGAAAATAGGTTGGATTTGGTGTAGCTTCTTTTAATGATGTAATGGTAAATCCGGCTTGCTGTAATAATGTGAAATAATCTTCCGTTGTACGATGATATTTAATAACTTCTTGGTCAATCCATGGTTCAACCCGTTTGCCTAGTTTAAAGTAATCATCGACGAGCCAACTCGTTCTTTTACCACTCGTTTGTAAGCTTTCAAATGAAGAAGTAATAACGGGATGTTGAACGCTAAAGGTAAAGGTGCCATTTGTTTTTAAAGTTTGAAATACATTTTGAAAAATGGTATCAAGATGTTCAATATAATGTAAGGCGAGTCTAGATGTTACTAAATCAAAAGTGGAAGAGGGGTAGGTATAATCTTTGAGGTTTAAAAAATGAACAGATCCATTTTTATTTTCTAGTTGTTTTTTAGCTTTTTCATACATAAGTTCGGAGCCTTCAATGCCGGTGTAAGAGTAGCAATCCTTTTCTAATAATTCCGCGCCAAACCTAGCATCACCACAGCCTAAATCGAGAATTTGTTTTCCTCGTACATGACCAATGAGCTGAAAGAATACTGGTTTTTCAATGGATTCATTTGGGCTATTTTCTCGATATCTTCGTTTCATATATTGTTCGAAAAATGCTGTGTTATTGTATACATCAGATTCTGTAAATGCCATGTTTGAAACCTCCCGAAATATTTTTTTAATTCTATCAAATATGAAAAGTAAATGATAGATTTATTGTAATGAATCATATATAATCTAAAATTGTAAGCGGTTACTTTAAACTATTTTTCTATAATAAATTCTGAAAACGTGTTAAGCTAGTAGAGGGATTATTAGAACTATTAAGACAATAATCCGCTTACATGAACGATGGGAGGCTTCACGATGTCTAGTAAAACACTTGCGAAATTTTTAGAAGAAAATTTAGAGGATTTAAAATCAAAGGGGCTTTATAACGTAATTGATCCGCTTGAGAGTTCAAATGGACCAATCATTACAATTGGCGGAAAAGAATATATTAACTTATCTTCAAACAACTATCTTGGATTAGCAACAGATAGCCGTTTGCAAGAAGCAGCAATTGGTGCTATTCATAAGTACGGTGTTGGAGCAGGGGCTGTTCGTACAATTAACGGTACTTTAGATTTGCATATTAAGTTAGAAGAAACAATTGCAAAGTTTAAACATACAGAAGCAGCAATTGCTTATCAATCAGGATTTAACTGTAATATGGCAGCGATTTCAGCTGTTATGGATAAAAATGATGCGATTCTTTCAGACGAATTAAATCATGCATCTATTATTGACGGTAGTCGTTTATCAAAAGCAAAAATTATTGTTTATAAACATTCTGATATGGAAGATTTACGCCAAAAAGCAATCGCGGCGAAAGAATCAGGTCTTTACAATAAATTAATGGTAATTACAGATGGTGTCTTTTCGATGGATGGAGATGTTGCAAAACTACCAGAAATTGTTGAGATTGCAGAAGAGTTAGATTTAATGACATACGTAGATGATGCGCACGGTTCAGGTGTACTTGGAAAAGGTGCAGGAACTGTAAAGCACTTCGGTCTTTCTGATAAAGTTGATTTCCAAATTGGTACATTATCAAAAGCAATTGGGGTAATTGGTGGGTATGTAGCAGGGAAACAAAACTTAATTGACTGGTTAAAAGTTCGTTCACGCCCATTCTTATTCTCTACAGCATTAACACCAGCTGATGCAGCAGCTTGTATGAGATCAATTGAAATCTTAATGGAAAGCACAGAGTTACACGATCGTTTATGGGAAAATGGACGCTACTTGAAACAAGGATTAAAAGAACTTGGCTTTAACATTGGGGAAAGTGAAACGCCAATTACACCTTGTATCATTGGGGACGAAGTATTAACACAAGAATTTAGTAAACGTCTAAATGAAGAAGGTGTATACGCGAAATCTATCGTGTTCCCAACTGTAGCAAAAGGGACAGGGCGCGTTCGTAATATGCCTACAGCAGCTCATACGAAAGAAATGTTAGATGAAGCAATTCTTAAGTATGAAAAAGTAGGAAAAGAAATGGGCATCATTTAAGTAACGACATCTTTTGAATAGCTTGCAAATGAGGAGTGGGGAAAATGAAAAAAATTCTAGTAACCGGTTCTTTAGGGCAAATTGGTTCTGAACTAGTAATGAAACTTCGTGATGTATACGGCGCATCAAATGTTATTGCAACAGATATTCGTGAAACAGACAGTGAAGTAGTAACGTCTGGTCCATTTGAAACGTTAGATGTAACAGATGGACAAAAACTACATGATATCGCAAAGCGTAATGAAGTAGATACAATTATTCATTTAGCAGCTTTACTTTCAGCAACAGCAGAAAAAAATCCGTTATTTGCATGGAATTTAAATATGGGTGGACTTGTAAATGCTCTAGAAGCAGCTCGTGAATTAAACTGTAAGTTCTTCACGCCAAGTTCTATCGGTGCATTCGGTCCATCAACGCCAAAAGATAATACACCGCAAGATACAATTCAGCGTCCTACTACGATGTATGGGGTAAACAAAGTAGCAGGAGAATTACTGTGTGATTATTATCATCAAAAGTTTGGTGTAGATACGCGCGGTGTCCGTTTCCCAGGTTTAATTTCTTACGTAGCGCCTCCAGGAGGCGGAACGACTGATTATGCAGTTGAAATTTATTATGAGGCGATTAAAAAAGGTGCATACACCTCATACATTGCTGAAGGAACGTACATGGACATGATGTATATGCCTGATGCTTTACAAGCGATCATTTCATTAATGGAAGCTGATCCAAGTAAGCTAGTGCATAGAAATGCATTTAACATTACAGCAATGAGCTTCGAGCCAGAGCAAATTGCAGCGTCAATTCGTAAACACATTCCGACGTTTACAATGGATTATGCAGTAGATCCAGCTCGTCAAACAATCGCTGATAGCTGGCCAAACTCTATTGACGCAACAGCAGCAATGAAAGAGTGGGGCTTCAAAGCAGAATACGATTTAGATAAAATGACAACTGACATGCTGGCTAAGTTAAAAAAAAAGCTTGCAGCTGAGTTAGTGATGAATTAATAGGAAGAGTCGATTCTTAGGAATCGGCTCTTCATTATTTTTGGGAGGAGAGAAGTCTTATGCAAAGAGTTGATGTCGTATACGCACTAATACATGACGAAGAAACAGATAAAATATTAATGGTACATAATGTAGAACAAAACGTTTGGTCATTGCCAGGTGGGGCTGTGGAAAAAGGTGAAATATTAGAGGAAGCACTAATAAGAGAAGTGAAAGAAGAGACAGGTTTAACCGCCTTGGCTGGGGGGCTTGTTGCGATCAATGAAAAATTCTTTGAAGAATCAGGGAATCATGCACTATTTTTTACATTCCGAGCGAATGTAGTAAAAGGGGAACTTATTGCGGAAGATGAAGGTGAAATTTCTGCAATAGAGTGGGTAGATCGAACAATTGCGAATGAGCGTTTCCCATACTATGACGGAGGATTTGAATCTTTATTAGAAGTAGCCATTCCATACAAGTTTCAACCAGAAACAAAGTAATTGAACGAAAAAACAGGAGCCACAAGGCTCCTATTTTCTATTCAATCGTCTTCAGTAATAGTTTTTTCAGCAATGGTTTAATCTTCAATCGTAAATCTTCAGCATGATTTGCAACTAAGAAGTGATGGTTATAAATGTTTTTCATCAATTGATAAGTTGCTTCTTTCGCTTCGCCTTCTTCGATGAAGATACCGATTACTTCCATACCACTTTTACGCGCGAGTTTAACAGCTTCATGCGTATCTAAAATTCCGTCTTGTTGATAGTCTAGCGCAGAAGGCTCACCGTCTGTGAAGACTAGTAAGAATTTATGTTTCTCAGGTCTTTTGGCAAGTTTTTCAGAAACGATACGAATAATATATCCGTCGCGGTTATCTTCTTCTTCACGAAGTTGCATAATTTCTGGACCAACGTTTGGCAACGTTGAGTTTTTATAATTTACAACTTCATGGATAACGTTCGGCTTATCTTCAGGTTTAGCGCTAGAGGCATCTTCCCAAAATCCGCTAATAGCGTGCGGGATTTTTAAAGACTTTAAAGCTTCATGGAATAGTACAACACTCTTCTTCGTTTCTTCCATTTTGTTATACATAGAACCAGAACAGTCAACTAATAGTTGGAATGCAACATCGAGTTCTTGTGACTCTTGTCCTTTTTTATAAAACATACGCGGTTGTTTTTCGGTATAAATACGAAGGAATTTCTTACGAAGTCTTCCGTAATATTTATCACTATTCGCATTCGTTTTATTTTCAATTGTTTTTTTGATAATTTTCTTTAATTCTTTTACATCTTTATTGACGACTGATTTGATAGCTTGGTAATCTTTTTTCTCATCTGAGTTTGGTTTGCGAGCTTCTTTAAATGTATGAGAAGCACCTACATTATACTTACCGTATGCACCGTCGTGCTGGCTAGAAGCGTGTGAAGCCCTTGCTACTTCTGTATCAGCGCCATCAAAGTTGGATTGTGTACTTTTTTGTGAAGTACCTTGTACAGAACCAAGTGCTTGGTCGCCATCTTCTGATTCACGGGCAGTATCACCCATCATATTAGTTTTTGTTCCGCTTTCTAATTCAAAGCGTAAAAAGTTCTCGTTTTCGTTATTTTTATTTTCACGATGCCATGTGGAGAAACTTTCATCCATTTTGTTTTTATTTTCATCGTCATCTATAAGCTGCGTATCATCATTTGCTAAATCTTCGACGCGACAGTTCTTTTCGTCTGCAAGGACAGATAAGTAAAGTGGAGCATGTCCGAAATAGTTGTTAAGCATATCGCTTTCAAGAAGCGCCTCTAAGCGATAGCGAATTTTCTCAACGATATACATAATATCTTCTGTATTACGTGCTTGGAATGTTTCATGTAAAATCGCTTCAATTTGCTCAAAATATTCATTATTAAACATTTCGTATTTATCGCTAGTTAATGAAAGATAGCATAGGCAAAATAGACGATCACCGTGATAATTACGAACACGGTTTATTTCATTTTGAGAGCCGAAATAATTGCGGTACATTTCTTTTCGACGTTTAAAAACATGCTTCGTGCCAGGACGTAAGTTCTTTACGATTTCCTCAACGCGTAAATCTTCTAATAGAACAAATAATTGTGTTAAAAACTTTTTTAGGGGCGATTCTTGCAATTCAATCGCATAAGAACGAATTAAAGTCATGTCCGAGTAATGTTTATTACCAAGTGCTTTTAAGAACACTTCGCTTTTTAATCCGATTACTGTATCTTCTTCTTTTCGATCATCCCAAAAGTGACTAATGACAACTTTCTTTTCAATTTCGTCGTAGTATGCTTTATAGCCATATTCAAGATAGGCATCGTCTTCTTTTAGAAGGGCATACATTAAGTTTTCCATTTGTAGAAACAGCGACGCATCAATTTTTTTGTCACTAAAAATTTGTCTCATAAATTATCCCTCAAAGAAATAACTTTCTGCTAATTCACGGACAGTCATTTGTTCTGTTTCATCATTAAGTTTTGCAATTATGCTTCGTTCAATCGCTCGCATAACAGGAATATATACACCTAAATCACATGCGTCGATAATACCACGAATACTTGCTGCTTCTTCACTTACACGTCCATCGCGAGCTAAAGGCATAAGGTCGCTTGCAAATGCAACAAACTTTTCAATTGTTGCAACATCATTTAATTTTGATTCTGCTAATAATAGTTCTTTTAATGTATCACCTTGAATGTAAGGAACTTCAATAATAACGAAACGGTTTTTTAACGCTTCATTTAGTTCACTTGTTCCAACGTAACCTTCGTTAATCGCAGCAATTACACGGTATTCGTCATCACCGTATACAACCTCTTGTGTAAATGGGTTTGTAATCATTTTACGGTAATCTAATGCGCCGTGAAGAAGTGGTAACGTTTCAGGTTTTGCCATATTGATTTCGTCAATATATAGGAAGTGACCGTTCTTCATTGCTTTCATAAGAGGACCGTTAACGAATGAAACTTCAGATGCACCATCTTTCGTTTGTAGTGTGTTGTATCCTAAAATACCCTCTACATCTAAGTCGACAGAGCAGTTAATGCTATGCATTGGTTTTTGGAATAAAGAAGAAAGAGTTTCCGCTAGTACTGTTTTACCACTACCAGTCGGTCCTTTTAATAGAATGTTCTTGCCAAGAAGAAGTGCTGTAATCGCATCTTCAATAATGCTATTATCAGACGCTTTATATATTTTCGTTCCGATTAAATGTGCATTTTCACCAGCTTCTTGTTTATTCTTTTCATGAATCGTAGAAAGCTGTTGTTTTAAATCAGCATGTATATGAAATTGTTCTAACATGTATTTCCCACCTAACATTATTTTCATAAAGTAATACATCTTATGATAACTTGTTTTAATATGGTATGCAAAGAAAAGGAAGGAGGATAAAGGGAAAAGAAAAAGCAATCAAGATGAAGTTGATTGCCTACAGTAAAGGAGAAATGAGCCTCATGAAAGACTCCAATATGCGTTTTTTTATACTTCTTTTTTGGAAAGAGTTCCATTTAATTTCAGTTGAATGTTTAAAATCTTCTTCAAAATCACGTTTAATGTCGTGAACTGTTTTTGATTCATAAAGCACGCTAATAATTTCGTAATTCAATTCAAAGCTACGTACATCCATGTTCGCTGTTCCAATAGTTGCAATTGTATCATCAACGAGTACAATTTTTGCATGCATAAAACCATCTTTATAACTGTAAATAGAAGCACCAGCTTTTAAAAGCGGAGTGAAATAGGATTGAGATGCTTGATCACTAATGATGCTATCACTTTTACCTGGATATAAAATCCGTACATCTATTCCGGCAATTGCACTTAAGCGTAATAATGTTAAAGTTTCTTGATCTGGAATAAAGTAGGGTGTAGCGATCCAAATGGATTTTTTTGCAGAGCCCATAACAGCTAATAATGTATTACGAATACTTTTATCATCGGAGCTTGGTCCGCTTGCTACGATTTGAACAGCACCTTCTGCATTTGAAATCTCTTTACCTGGGAAGTATTGTCTATTCATGAATTGATCCCAGGAATAAGTATTTAAACCACTAGAGGCATAGAGCCAGTCTTCTAGAAAGATTGCTTGTAATTTATATAATGCTTTTCCTTCTATTTTTAAATGACTATCACGCCAAACAGGAAATTTCTTGGAACGGCCAAGATATTCATCACCGACATTGAGTCCTCCGGTAAAACCAATTTTTCCATCTACAATAACAATTTTTCGATGGTTACGATAATTGACAGTTTCAAGTAACCAAGCTGAAAAAATAGGGTCAAATTCTACAATTTCAATCCCAGCTTCTTTCATAGGTTGCAAAAATCGTCGTCGTAACGTATTACTTCCAAGGCCATCATAAAGGAAGCGTACAATAACACCATCTTTTGCTTTTTGTATTAAAGCATCTCGAAATTTTGTACCAATTTCATCAGATTTATAAATGTAGTATTGAATATGTATATGATGCTTTGCCTGCTCTATAGCTCGCAAAATTTCTGAAAATGTTTGATCTCCGTTTGTTAAAAGTTTTGTAGTTGTTTTATCTGCGGCAGGACCACCTCCAAATTTTTGTATGACTTCTGTTAAATGTATGGAACGTTCATTTAGTGGGACTGTGAGTAATAACTCTAGTCTTCTTCCTTCTAATATTTCACGGAATAATTTTCTTTGTTCTTCTGAACGATGGAGATGTTTTTTTCTTCTCCAGCGGCTGCGTCCGAAAATAGCGTATAAAAGCACACCTATAATAGGAAGAAGTGCTAATACTAAAAACCATGCTAACGTACTTTGTGGAGATCTATTTTCTATAAAAATAACGAATGAAATTCCGACAATTGTGATGGACCATAGAGCACCGACAAATGTATATAACGAAATATACGATGTATTTAATAGGAACAGAACGATAGATACAATTGTAAATATTAATAGTAATTGAACGATAGGCTTCTTCATTTCTATATAATTCCCCTAATCTTTTTTCAATATAGACTTCTTAAATAGAAGATGTAATATGACATCTTTATTATAAGGTGTTTTGCTTTTTTTACAAAATATAGACATTTCACCTATACTTTCCGCATTTGTCCTACATACAGTGTACTATCCCATTTTTTATCCCACTCTTAACGTATATGAAAATGAAAAAATCGAAAAGGAGCGGAGAAACATGAATTATATAGAAAATAATGGATTGTATTATCGAAATCATCATGGTGGGCACAATCATAACGGTGGACATCATCACCATGGAGGACACAATCACTATGATCACCATCATCATCACGGAGGCGGATGGGGCTGGGGTGGTGGTAGTTCATGGGGAGGCGGATTTTTCCCTGGAAGCTTTGCAGGAGGAGTGTTAGGCGGACTGACAGCTGGTGCATTAACAGGTGCAACAAGTGGAGGGTATTATCCCGCTCCATATCCAGTAGCTTATCCATCACCATACCCTGTAACGTATCCAATGCCATACCCAGGTTATCAGCAAATACCATATTCGTATTAAACTAAAAAAGAGGCTATCCTCTTTTTTAGTTTAATACGGTATTTATTTATAAAATACTTCCAAAATTAAGGTGAAAATATGTTAATATTTTGTTATTGTAATTCAAAAACATACACATTAATGTAGATTTTCATATTATTATTCGTGAATAGTTATGTAGTATGATCTAATTTCTATTTCGTTATTAAAAACAAAGAGATCAGATATGAGTGGTATTAGTTGGAAACAAGGCTTGCATAGAGCTACTTAAAAGGATTGCGGTATAATAAGGCGCGAAGTAATTAGAGATATGGGAAGCTACCAGTTATAATTGAAACGGTATAATATTGCTTTTTATTACAAATAATATTATGTTATTTTAATCGGTTTATTTAAAAAGATAATTTATGTAAAGGGCTAGTATTAGAAAATGAAATATCTCTATTTCTATGAAGAGAAACAGGTTGTGTTTTAGTCAGATAGAAGCAAGGAGAGATGCGCATGCTAGAACAGAGAGGTCATGCATTATATGACTCTTCGTTGCGAGATTTAAAGTTAGCATTAGATGAGTCTTCAATTGTTGCAATTACAGATCGAAAAGGTCTTATTACATATGTAAATGATAAATTTTGTGAAATCTCTAAATACAAAAGAGAAGAATTAATTGGAAAAGATCACCGTATTTTAAATTCAGGTCATCATCCGAAAACCTTTTTTCAAAACTTATGGAAACGTATTTTGAATGGGAAAGTATGGACAGGTGAGATTCGGAATCGAGCAAAAGATGGTACATATTATTGGGTCAAAACAACAATTGTTCCATTTTTAAATGAAAAAGGAGAGCCTTACCAGTTTATCGCAATACGAAATGATATTAGTAGTAGAAAAGAAGCGGAACAGAGGTTGCGGCTAAGTGAAAGTCGTTATAGGGAACTTGCCTATCATGATGCTTTAACGAGTTTGCCGAACCGTTTGCAATTAATAACGACCGTTAATAAATTGATTGCAGATAAAAAAGAATTTGGTATGATTTACTTTGATTTGGACCGTTTTAAATTAGTAAATGATACGTTAGGTCATATGATAGGGGACTTACTTTTAAGCGAAGTCGCTTCAAGGTTGCATTATGTACTAGGAGAGAAAGATGTTCTGGCTAGGCTAGGTGGCGACGAATTTGTGCTGTTAACAAAAAATCATAGACAAGATGATATGAGGCAGTTAGCGACATCTGTGTTGTCATGTTTCCAGGCACCATTTATTCTTGAAGGCCATGAAGTATATATTTCAGCTAGTCTAGGACTTTGTTCTTATCCACAAGACGGACAAGACGTGGAAACATTATTGAAAAACTCCGACTTAGCTATGTATAGTGCAAAAGAACAGGGGAGAAATGCTGCATGTTTCTTTACAGATGAGCTACGCGCGAAAATAAATCGTAGAATGAAAGTTGAGTTTGCTTTGCAAAAGGCAATTCGTGATGAAGAGTTAGATGTAGTATTGCAGCCTATTATTGATTTGAAAACGAAGAGATATTCTGGTATAGAAGCTCTAGTACGCTGTATGACAGAAGACGGACCTATTTCACCAAACGAATTTATCCCGGTAGCTGAAGAGTCTGGACTTATTATAAAGCTAGGAGACTGGGTATTAGAAAAATCGTGCCGATTGTTTAAAACATTGCCCAATTATCAAGAAGGACTAAAGTTATCAGTGAATTTATCTATACAACAATTAATGCAGAAACGTTTTATTTTCTCTGTACGTAGCATTTTAAAGAGAACTGGTTTTCCTCCGAACCGTTTAATATTAGAAATAACGGAAAGCATAGCAGTCCGCCATTTTGATTATATTATTGCTACATTACAAGAATTAAGAAATATGGGTGTTTTAATTGCTTTGGATGATTTCGGAACTGGCTATTCTTCCTTATATTATTTAAAACAACTACCACTGGATATTGTAAAAATTGATCGTAATTTTATTCGTGAATTTCATTATGATCACGCACAACCAGAACGAACGATTGTAAAATCCGTTATTGAAATTGCTCATAGTTTAAATTTAGCAGTAGTTGCTGAAGGAGTAGAAACAGTAGAGCAAGAGAGTTTGTTACAATCAATGAGCTGTGATTATGTACAGGGATTTTATTATGCGAAACCTTTATCTGTAGGAGAGCTAAAAGAAAAGTTAATTACAGATTTTTAATAAAAAAGAGAAGCCAGCAGCTTCTCTTTATTTAATCCGTTTTTTGTGAGTCTTTCATTAGTACTGGATAAAGAACAAGACCTAATACGAACAATCCAATTCCTAAGAAGAATGTTTTTAAATCAGCAGTTCCCGTTTTGATAACCCAAATAGAGTATACCAACGCTAATGTCGTAATGATTCCATCTTTTACTCGAGATCCGGGCAGTATATCATACGTTTCTCCTGTAATAACTAATTTTAATTGGTACAAGGTAGAAACAAGGTATGGAATTAAATAGGCTAATGTTGCTACGACGATAGCGAAACTATACGCTTCTGAAACAGTACCAGAAATCGTTGAAAATAAGAAAATTTGCGTCATTACATTTGTAATCAATAGTGATTTTGAAGGACTACCTTTTTTATTTGTTTTCCCGAAAAACTTAGGGAAAAGTCCATTTTTTGCTGCCTGGTAAGGTACTTCTGAACTAACAACAATCCAGCCAACTGTAGATCCAAATAAAGATATAAGAGCGAGTAAGGCCATTATATATGCACCTTTATTTCCAATTGCTAAATTTAATGCATCTACTAACGGTTTTTGAGACTCCTTTAAAGCATCTTGCGGAAGAGCTCCCATTGTAAGTAAAGTAATTGACATGTAAATAAGAAGAGCGATAATTAATCCGAAAATCGTAGCTTTTTTTACATCGCGCTGTGATTTTGCACGGTTAGAAAGCATAACCGCTGATTCAATACCGATAAATGCCCAGAGTGTTGCAATAGCAGCTGAATTGATTTGGCCACCTAACGAGATAGATTGTCCTGCTTCATTCATAAAGGTTTGACCGTCTCCGAAATTAGAAGCATTGAAAATGAATAATGTAATTACAATAAACATTGTAAATCCGATAATTTTTGCAATAGTAGCAAGTAGATTCATATTTCCAGCTCGATCAATATTTTGAGAAAGAATATATTGAATTCCCCATAGCATAAGGCTACATACAAGGAAAGTTAACCCTTTTCCGAGTTCTAGTGAAAATCCGTTTATTGAAAAAAGAATTTGCTTACTTTGTAAAACTGGAAAGAATGTTGATAAATATCCAGCAAAGGAAATAATAACAGATGCTGTTGCAGCCCAGTTAGCAGCCCAATATCCCCATGCCATACTATATCCTGCAACTTTACCAGCTTTTTTTGAAGGAAACATCGCTTGAGCATAGCTTTGTGGTCCAGCTTTTAATTCTGGTTTACGAATCGCTAAATTTCCAAATACAAGTGCAATCATAAATACGCCAAGGCCTGTAATACTCCATGCGAGTGTAGAACCCATTGGACCTGATACTTGTGCTAAATTTGCTGGAAGCATAAATACGCCACCGCCAACCATATTCCCGATAACAAATGCTGTTAAAACCCATAATCCCCATTTTTTCGTTTCCATTTTTGTTAACTCCTTTGTAGTAAGTTTTGCTTAAACATCATTTTTTACTAGCCTTTTGACAATAAAAAAAGAGCCATGTAGATAAAAAAATACCTACATGGCTCTTTTGCCAAAGCGTAGGTACAACGGGAATAACCCTTGTACCTACGCGTAATTTTTCCGCTAGGTTTCAAGGGTTACGTATGATGATGATGTTTTTGTGCAAATGTAACTACAGTTGTTGTATAAGTAAGCATAGTTCTTTGCTCCCTTTCTCCTCTGATTTTGAAGTTAGTATACTACATGTTTTTTTGAATGAAAAGAAAAATATAAAAATTTTTATAAAAATACGTTTTAAAGATTAAATATTTACCTATATTTTTCTTGTACTGGAAAATAAGTGAGAGATTGGCAGAAGAGTGAAGCATGTTATAATACATATAGAATTAGAAGGTGACAAGGGGCTATTGTAGATGATGAGTAAGTATGAACAAATTTATACAGAAATCAGTAAATCTATTGATAATAAACAATTAAAAGAGGGATGCAAAATCCCATCAGAAACAGAATTAATGAAGCAGTATGAGGCAAGCCGAGGCACGGTGAGAAAAGCTGTAGATTTACTGCAAGAGCGTGGATATGTGCAAAAAATTCATGGAAAAGGTGTTTTTGTTTTAAAGCGAAAAAATATTGAATTTAATTTTGGTGGTATTGTAAGTTTCCAAGAAGAAAATGAACGTTTAGGACGTCATTGTATTACAGATGTCGTAGAAATGGAGAAAATTGAAGCGACGAAAGACGTAGCAAAGTTATTAAACGTGAAAGAAAAAACAGTGATTGACCATATTAAACGTGTACGAAATATTGATGGAGAAAAAGTAATTTTAGATATAAATCATTTTGTATCTGAGTTTGTTCCAGGATTAACGAAAGAAATTGCAACTGCATCGATTTATAAATACATCGAGAAAGAGCTTGGGCTACATATTAGTTATTCGCAGAGGGTAATTGAAGTACAGCCATGTACAGAGGATGACAGAAAGTATTTAGATTTAAATGGAACAGACTATGTTGTCGTTGTGAAAAACTTTACACATTTGTATGATGGAAGTCAGTTTGAATATACAGAATCACGCCACCGTTTAGATATTTTTCACTTTTCGGATGTGGCACGCAGGAAGTAAAGAGGTGGAACAAAATATTGTTTCATCTCTTTTTTTTATAAAAAAAACACAAACTCGTATATACGAGTGTTGACTAACTTATATATACGAGTTAATATGTAATTGTAAACGGTATCAAAAAAAGAAAAGAGGGACGGGAATATGGGGAAAGACTATCGTAAAACAGCAGAGGAAGTGTTGCAGTATATTGGTGGGAAAGACAATATTGAACAAGCTGCACATTGTGTGACGAGGCTCCGTATCGCTTTAAAAGATGAAAGTAAAATAGATAATGATAAATTACAGTCTGTTTCATTAGTGAAAGGAGCGTTTCATAACGCTGGTATATTTCAAGTTGTAATTGGTCCAGGAGATGTAGATCGTGTTTACGCTGAATTGATAACGCTTGCGGGTATGAAAGAATCGACTGTAGCTGACGTAAAAGACTCTGGAAATCAGAAGTTAAATCCAGCTCAAAAGTTTGTGAAAATATTTTCAGATGTATTTATGCCGATATTACCAGCGATCGTAACGGCTGGTTTACTAATGGGTATTAACAATCTATTAGGCGCAAAGGACTTATTTTTTGATGGGAAAAATTTATTAGATGTTTATCCAAACTTAGGCGGGCTTTGGGATTTAATTAATATGATGGCCAATACAGCATTCGTATTCTTACCAGCACTTGTCGGGTGGTCAGCAACGAAGCGTTTTGGTGGTAGTCCAATACTAGGGATTGTTATGGGATTAATGCTTGTGCACCCGGCCTTATTAAACGCTTGGGACTATGGAAAAGCAGCGACTGGTTTAGACGGACAAAAGATTGAGTACTTCGATATTTTAGGACTGTTCCAAATTGAAAAGGTAGGGTATCAAGGTCAAATCTTGCCGGTTTTAGTAGCTGCATTTGTGTTAAGTAAAGTAGAAATTTTCTTAAAGAAACATGTACCAAATGCAATTCAATTATTAGTTGTACCAATTACAACAATCGTTGTGACAGGTGTGTTAGCATTAGGAATTATTGGTCCGGTTACACGTCATATTGGAGATTTATTAACAGTAGGATTAGTAGGTGTATATGAAACAGTACCAGTAGTTGGAGCAGTATTATTTGGAGCGTTATATGCACCACTTGTAATTACAGGTATGCATCATATGTTTATTGCAATTGATTTACAATTGATTGCACAACATGGCGGTACATTTATTTGGCCGATGATTGCTCTTTCTAACATTGCGCAAGGTAGTGCGGCACTTGCGATGTTCTGGATTTCTAAAAATCAAAATGATAAAAGTATGGCATCAACATCAGCCATTTCAGCATACTTCGGTATTACAGAACCAGCGATGTTTGGTGTGAATTTACGAAATAAGTTCCCGTTTTATGCAGCGATTATAGGGTCTGCTGTGGCAGCGATATTCATTACATTAAATGGTGTATTAGCACCTGCTATCGGAATTGGGGGATTGCCAGCATTTATTTCTATCATTCCGAAATCGATTCCAATGTTTATTGTCGGAATGATTATTGCAGTTGTAATCCCATTTACTTTAACATGGTTATTTGCAAAAAGAGTGAAACAGAAGTAGGAGGAAGTTAAACATGAAGGATTGGCATAAAAGTGTAGTCTATCAAATTTATCCGAAGAGCTTTAATAGTTATTACAATAGAGAAACCGGTGATATAAAAGGGGTTACAGAGAAACTAGATTATTTAAAAGAACTCGGAGTGGATTATATTTGGTTAACACCGATATACCAATCACCACAAAATGATAATGGATATGATGTAAGTGATTATTACAGCATTGATCCATCTTACGGAACGATGGAAGAGTTTGAAGAACTTTTAGCAGAAGCGAAAGTACGTAACATTGAAATTATGCTTGATATTGTTGTAAATCATAGTTCGACTGAACATAAGTGGTTTAAAGAAGCGAAGGAAGATAAAAATAGTCCATATCGTAATTACTATATTTGGCGTGATGAAAAAAATAATTGGCAGTCTAAGTTTGGTGGATCTGCTTGGAAATATGATGAGAAGACGGAGCAATATTATTTACATCTATTTGATGAAACACAAGCTGATTTAAATTGGGAAAATGAAAAACTGCGTGAAGAAGTATATGATATGATGCGCTTTTGGCTGGATAAAGGGGTAACGGGATTCCGATTAGATGTCATTAATTTAATTTCAAAAGACCAATGCTTTTTAAACGATAAAGGTAGTACTGCGACAAGTGATGGACGCAAGTATTATACAGATGGCCCGCGTGTTCATGAATATTTACAAGAGATGAACCGAAATGTTTTTGCAGGAAAAGATGTCATTACAGTTGGAGAAATGTCATCTACGACAATTGATAATTGTATTAAATATTCTAATCCTGAGCGTAATGAATTAAGCATGACGTTTAGTTTCCATCATTTAAAAGTAGATTATCCGAATGGTGATAAGTGGACGAAAGCAGAGTTTGATTTTATTAAATTAAAAGAGATTATGTCTAACTGGCAAATTGAAATGCAAAAGGGCGGAGGATGGAATGCATTATTTTGGTGTAATCATGACCAGCCTCGCATCGTGTCACGCTTTGGTGATGATGGAAAGTACCGAAACGAATCTGCAAAAATGTTAGCGACAGCCATGCACATGCTGCAAGGAACGCCTTATATTTATCAAGGGGAAGAAATCGGTATGACGAATCCTAAATTTGAGTCCATCGAGCAATATCGTGATGTAGAATCGTTAAATATATACGATATAAAGCTAAAAGAAGGGCTATCAAAAGAAGAGATTATAGGGATTTTAAAGCAAAAATCTCGTGACAACTCTCGCACTCCGATGCAGTGGAATGAAGAGATGAACAGTGGTTTTACAACAAGTACACCTTGGATTTCAGCGGCTGAAAATTTTAAAGAAATAAACGTAGAGAAGGCATTAGAAGATAAAGAGTCCGTATTTTATCATTATAAAAAGTTAATAGAGCTTAGAAAAACGTATGATGTAATTACAGAAGGAGAATATGCTATTTTGGATAAAAATGATCCTAAAATTTGGGCATATACTCGTACTACAGAAAGTGAAGTACTACTTGTTATAAATAACTTCTATGGAGAAGAAATAACGTACTCTGTACCGGCGCACGTTCAATTAGATGGAATGAAACAAGAAGTACTACTGTCGAATTATAAAGATTCCAGCAAGGATATTACAAAACTTAACTTAAGACCATATGAATCAATTGTGTATCGATATACGAAATAAAAAGGTTGTATGCCCGAGCGGCATACAACCTTTTTATTTTAAGACACCACTATACAAAATGCTTACTTCTACTTCAGGTTTGAATTTTACTTTTGCATAATCTTTATTCCAATTTTTTTTCTTCCATAAGTTAGGATGATAAGCGATAAGATGTCTTCCAATACCGAAAGCATCACAATTTGCTTTTTGTAGTTTTCGTGTTATTTTTTTCGCTTCTTTCGTGAGTTGTTTAGAAAGTTCTTTATTTAGTTTTTCTCTATCGTCCATTGTATACATATTATCTCTCGGAGATTCAAGTGCTATAACTTTTAATTGGAGCTTAATGTGAGCATAAACATTTCCTTTTTTATCTGTTGTTATTTTTAAGTCGCGTTTTAATTTTCGATTACTAATTTCCATTGTTAAATAATCAGATGTCTTCTCAGATTCATCACTAGTCAGTTTTTGGGTTATACGGGCACTTGTTCCCATTTTTCCGGTTAATAATACGAATAAAACAGATTGTTGCAAAGGTAAATGCCCAGTTAATTTATCATTGTTAAATAAAGCTAACCCGTTTGTAACTACTTCTTTTCCTTTTATTTTTATAGAAGGAAGGGTAAAGTCTTTACCGGGATCTAACATTTTTGTAGCAGCTGTTTCTAAAGTTTCTTTTGGAAATACACTCATATCTTCTAAGCTTTTCACTTTTTTCTTTAGAAAATCTCCAATTAGTAAATTTCCTATTTTCTTTTTTTCGAGTATCTCCGATGATTCACCATCTACTGCAATAAGTTTTACTAAAGCAGTTGGGTTTGTTGGATCTCGAAAGCTGACATCTAAATAGGGGAGTATACCCTTTTTTAGAATTTTGGTTCCGAGTAATTGAACACCATATTTAAAATAGCGAATATTCCCAGTCACATTTTTTTTTAGGGCATCGCCTGTATCCATTATGTTATGCCCGGTTGCTGAATATATTTCATTCTCAAATGAAGATTGCTCTCCGCTTGAACTTTTTACGAGCTCGATTGTTTGCTGGAGTTTATTCTCTTCCGTAATATCAGCTCCAACGCTATAAGCTAAACTTGCCTCCCTTAATGGTTCTTGATCCCAACAGCCAGAAAGGAGGGAACTAGCACATAATATTAAAAGTAATTTAACTCTTTTTGGGAACATACTGTTCTCCTTTCTTCTTTCTTATTATTGAATAAAGTAGAAATAAAAGAGGGAGAACAACGATGAAAATATAGGTGAACTTATCAGTGAAAGTTGAAATTACTTTTAATTCTTCAGGTGTATCTATAAATAAGGCTACACTAAAAGCAATAATACCAACGATTGGAACAGCCTTTTTATGATTAGCAAGGTTGAATATATGTCCAATTCCGATTGAAGCAGCGCAGTAATAACTAGCAATAGAAGCGACAACTGTTATCATCCAAATTGGGATGAAGATTAGGTCCGTTCGATCTATAATTCCAATATGCAAGGAGCGTAATAAGTAAGCAACTGGCTCTGGAATAAGCTCAATTTGCTTTGGACTAAATACGATAAAGCAAATCCAAACGGTAAAAGTATAAAAAAGAGTTACAAATCCATTGGCGATAGAAATGGCCTTCAGTTTTGCAATAGAACTCCCATTTACTTTTGGAAAAGCGATAAGAATAATTTCAAAACCATACATGGCTGTAATTGTTTCCTTGGATGCTTGAATTATATTCCACCATCCGGCTTCTGTAATAGGAAAAATATAAGAGAAATCAGCTCGTGAAAGCCCTAGGGCAATTAAAAGGGCCATTGGAATAATGAGAATAGAGGCCATGACATAAAATCGTACGATGACTTTAAATGTGTTATAAGCTACATAACAACAAGCTACTGTACATAATATGAGAATTGCAGACCACGGAGTTGCGTGTAAAACCCATACTTTAATGACGTTACAAGCATTCAACATAACCGTCATACCGATAAGGGTAAAATAAAAAACATAAGAAAAGCCCAATAGTTTTCCTAACTTATTACCAAATAGCATACAAACACTTTTATACATATCTGCATCAGGAAATCGTTTTAAGAAAAGCCACATAAGTAAAATAATAAGTTGAATGGCAAGCCCCGCAATGAGCGCAGAAATCCAACCACCACTTTTTGCTATCGGATGAAGCCGGTTAGGTAGAGATAGTATACCGACCCCAATTTGGCATTGAATAACGAAAAAGGTAAATTGAACAAGTGAAATTTTACTTTGCGTGTTTGTCACCGTCCTCATCCTCTCTCGTTACATGTTGGCGCTGCATTTTTTTCGGTTTTGGATCATGTGGTCTTTCCCAAAATGACCAAATTGGTAGTCTTATGAAAGAATCTTTCATATCTTTAATCCGCATCGGGGCAACAGGAGAAAGATATGGTGTATGAAATGAATGAAGCTGACATAAGTGAACGAAAGTTATAATGAGACCGAATGATATTCCTACATATCCGAATATGGCAGCAAGGAGCATTAATGGAAAACGAAGAATCCGAACTGCTGAACTCATATCGTTTGATGGAACGAGAAAAGATGAGATTGCAGTTAAAGCTACAACGATGATCATTGTGTAAGAAACGAGTCCAGCTTTTACAATTGCATCCCCAATTACTAAACCACCTACAATACCGATTGTTTGTCCAACGCGGCTCGGCAAGCGAATACCAGCTTCTCGTAATAACTCGAAAATTAACTCCATTAAGAGAGCTTCAAAAATAGGAGGAAGCGGTACTTTCTCTAATGAAGCTTTAATCGTATACACAAGTTCGAGCGGTAACACATCAGGATGAAAAGCAACAGTTGCAATATATAAAGCTGGTAAGAGAAAGGCAATTAAAAAACTTACTAAGCGAATCATTCGGACGAAAGAACCGACAATCCAACGGTTATTATAATCATCTGGTGATTGATAGAAAGCAAATAACGTAACAGGAACGATGAGCGCTGTTGGATCTCCATCAGATAAAATAGCAACACGCCCTTCCATTAAATTAGCAACAGTTCTATCTGGACGCTCTGTATTTAATTGCTGTGGAAATGGGGAGAAAGACGTATCCTCTATAAATTCTTGTATGTATCCTGGTGGCATAAGTGCATCCGTTTTAATGGTTTCCAATCTTCTTTTCACTTCTATAACTAAATCGTCATTCGCTATATTTTGCATATAAGTAATTGCCACTTTCGTGTGCATTTCTTCACCGAGTGTAAAATACTTAACAACTAAATTTGGACTCTTAATGAGTTTACGAATAGAGGTTAAATTAGTTGCTAGATCCTCTACAAAACCAGTATGTGGACCGCGCACAACTCCTTCATTATCAGGCTCTGCTATATCTCTCTTTAAAGATAAGGTTGTTTCGAAAATACAAAAACTGTCGACGTGTTCATGAAAATATAAGGATTTACCTTGTAATAAAAGTTGTATCCCATAATTTAAATTCGTTTCTTTTTTCATATTTAACGTAGAAAAAGCTTTATCTAAAGATAAATCTGATCGCGTTAATAATGGCTCAAGGACTAACTGATGAATTAGATTTGGATCTGCTAAAGATTCGATATATAAGATTGCTCCTTTTCCGTTTTGAAAAGGGAGATCTAATTTTTTTATATCATCAGAATGAGAAAGTTTATTTTCAATGTAATTAATGTTCTCCGGAAGTGATGGAAACATATGCTTTTGTTTTTTACTCTCTTGTTGTTCTTTTCGCTCTGTCATAATTTCCACCTCTCTTAAAGTGCAATTGTTTCTGTTAATTTTTGTCGTTTGTGAGAAATTTATGCTTGAATTATTTTAAAAAAAGAGGATTGAAGGTTACGTTACATTGTCTTTTGTGCATTATTCAATTTCATAGCAGTACTTCTAACATTTGTGTCGAATTAAGAAGATATATAGGAGGGATATATATGGAAATAGCTGTAGAACGTGTTTTTACGAAAGAGATTTTAAAAAGAGCAGCGAATTTGTTTCATGTAACAGTGGAAGAAAAGCCACTTGGAGATTTTGAGAATTATATTTTTAAGGCGAAGGGTGATAATGATGAAGATTACGTATTACGTTTAACACATTCTTCTCATCGTTCTAAACAAGAGGTAGAGGCTGAACTAGATTTTTTACGATATGTTGCGGAGAATGGGGCAAAGGTAGCAGGACCTCTTTATTCAACGTCTCGAAATCTCGTAGAAGAAATCGTAGCAGAGGATGGAACGTTCTTTTCCGCTTCTTTATTTACATATGCAAAAGGTGAGCAAGTAAAAGGAGAGGAATCGCCTTATTGGGGCGAGCCTCTCTTTGAAGCATGGGGAAAAGCGATTGGGCAACTGCATCGCCTTACAATGGAATATCCTAAAACAGACTACCGTGATACGTGGGAAGAAGACGAAAGTGGAATTGTTAATGAATTAGAAGATGGTCAAGTGAAAAAGATTGCAGCGGTACTAATGGATGAAATTAAGGCCCTTCCAGTTGAAAGAGAAACGTTCGGTCTTATGCACGGTGATATCCATCAAGGTAATTTTCATTATGATGGTAAAGAGCTAACAATCTTTGATTTTGATGATGCGGCTTATAATTACTTTATACATGATTTAGCGATGGTTCTATACTACTCTGTTCTATTTACAACGTGGACAGCAGAAGAGAAGACAGATTTTGCTCGTAAACAGTTACAAGTGTTACGAAAAGGATATGAGTATGAGCACAGGCTGGCGGATAGTTGGTATGAATCGTTGCCACTATTTTTACGTTTACGTGATATAGGTTTATATGGAACGCTTCAGAAGAAGTTTAAAGGGAAAGATATGCCTGATAACTTCTTGAAATTATCAGAAGAGCTATACGAAAGAATTATTAAAAGAGAAGCAATTGTGAATATATAATACATTTAGTTCAAAACAAAGTATATAAAACAAATATATACTTTGTTTTTTTATACAAAAATATGTTTACTTTATTAAAATAATATTGTCCTAGATTCGGTATGCACTTATAATTTTATATATATTCTGAATATTCTTTATAAAGAAGGAGGGGGAATGTTGGAAACTTTCGTAAATTGGTTAAATAATATTGTTTGGAGTCCAGCACTTGTTTATTTATGTTTAGGAGTAGGTTTATATTTTTCTATTCGAACGAAGTTTTTACAAGTAAGGCACGTAGGAGAAATGGTGAAGCTGACATTTCAAGGAGAAAAATCAGAGGCTGGTGTTTCTTCATTCCAAGCGTTAGCACTTTCGTTATCAGGACGTGTTGGGACAGGGAATATCGCTGGGGTAGCAACAGCGGTTGCATTCGGTGGACCAGGAGCTGTATTTTGGATGTGGGCAGTAGCCTTTTTAGGGGCAGGATCAGCTTATGTAGAATCAACACTCGCGCAAATATATAAGACGAAACATCAAGGGCAGTTTCGTGGTGGACCTGCTTATTACATCGAAAAAGGTCTAGGAGTTAAATGGTATGCTTTAGTATTCGTTGCAGCGACAATTCTTGCAACAGGACTTTTACTACCAGGCGTACAAGCAAATAGTATTGCTGTAAGTTTAGAAACGGCTTTTGGTATTAATACTACCGCATCAGGGGCTATATTAGTTGTTGTATTAGCTCTTATCATTTTCGGTGGAGTAAAGCGAATTGTTAACGTAGCGCAAGTTGTCGTACCTTTTATGGCAATAGGCTATATTTTAGTAGCTTGCGTCATTGTTGCTATGAATATTGAAAAATTGCCAGAAGCATTTATGTTAATTATAAGAAGTGCATTTGCATTAGAAGCTGCTTTCGGTGGTATTATCGGTTTAGCAATCTCTTGGGGGGTAAAACGTGGTATTTATTCCAATGAAGCAGGACAAGGGACTGGACCACACGCAGCAGCAGCAGCCGAAGTATCACATCCAGCTAAGCAAGGTTTAGTGCAAGCATTTTCCGTTTACATTGATACATTATTTGTTTGTTCAGCAACAGCATTTATGATGATTATTACAGGCATGTATAACGTATTTGATGCAAGCGGAAAAAACTTTATCGTTAATAAACTAAATGGTGCTCAGCCAGGACCAGGATATACACAGGCGGCGGTAGAATCTGTTTTCCCTGGATTTGGAAACGGTTTCGTTGCAATCTCGTTATTATTCTTCGCGTTTACAACAATTATGGCGTATTACTACATTGCAGAAACGAATATTGCGTACTTAAATCGTGATAAAGACCGTCCTTGGATGTCTATGGTACTAAAGTTTGTATTTTTAGGAGCTGTATTCTATGGATGTATAAAAACAGCAGCAACGGCTTGGGCTTTAGGCGACATTGGGGTAGGAATTATGGCATGGGTAAATATCATTGCGATTTTACTATTACAAAAACCTGCATTAGTCGCATTAAAGGATTATGAAAAACAGAAAAAAGAAGGAAAAGATCCAGTATTCGATCCAGGGCCATTAGGAATTAAAAATGCTGATTTTTGGGAGCATGAATACGGGAAAGATAAGAAAGAAGAAGTATCTTAACAGAATAGAAATGAAGAAGCAAAGGGGAAACTCTTTGCTTTTTTTTATGGACAAATTGAAGCTAAAAGTTATTTTTGGGACTATTTTTGAATATAAAAAGAATGTACATGCATTGTTAGGGGAAGGGGGAGTATGTTGATAGAATTTCGTAATGTAAATAAATATTATGGTAACTTTCAAGTTTTGAAAAATATTAATGTGCAAGTTAAAAAAGGCGAAGTGGTAGTAGTTGTTGGGCCTTCAGGATCAGGAAAAAGTACATTGCTTCGATGTATAAATCAATTAGAGGCAATTACAGATGGAGAATTAATTGTACAAAATACAGAGGTACACAATAAAAAAACGGACATGAATGAATTGCGGCGAAATATTGGGATGGTCTTTCAACATTTTTATTTATATCCACATAAAACGGTTCTTCAAAATATTACATTAGCACCGATTAAAGTAAATAAAGTTTCCAAAGAAGAAGCAGAGAAAACAGCAATGCTTTATTTAGAGAAAGTAGGAATCCCAGAGAAGGCTAACGTATATCCACATCAATTATCAGGAGGACAACAGCAACGGGTGGCAATTGCTAGAGGACTTGCAATGCAGCCGGAAATTATGCTATTCGATGAGCCTACGTCTGCTCTTGATCCAGAGATGATTGGAGAGGTACTTGATGTTATGAAAGCACTGGCTAAAGAAGGGATGACAATGGTCGTTGTCACGCATGAAATGGGATTTGCTAGAGAGGTAGCAGATAGGATCTTATTTATGGATGATGGTCAAATTATTGAAGATACAACACCGGCGCACTTTTTTGCAAACCCTGAACAAGAAAGAGCTCGTTTATTTTTAAGTCGGGTGCTAAATCATTAGAGGAGGAATTTTATGCTTAAAATGAAAAAATTATTTACTTTAATCGTATTTTCATGTTTATTCGTGCTTGTTGTTGCTGGTTGCGGAAGTAAGAAAGATGAGGCAAAGGAAACAAATACGAAGCAAGGCGGGGCTGTTGAACAAATTAAGAAACGAGGGAAATTAGTAGTCGGGGTAAAGAATGATACGAATTTATTTGGATTGAAAAATCCTTCAACAGGGCAGGTAGAAGGATTCGATGTTGATGTCGCGAAGGCACTTGCGAAAAAGATTCTTGGAGATGAAAAGAAGCTAGAGCTGAAAGAAGTAACGTCTAAAACACGTATTCCAATGCTGAAAAATGGTGATATTGATGCAATTATTGCAACAATGACAATTACGGAAGAACGCAAAAAAGAAGTGGATTTTTCAGATGTATATTTTAAAGCAGGACAATCGTTACTTGTGAAAAAAGGAAGCAATATTAAGAGTGTCGATGATATAAAACAAGGCGTTAAAGTATTAGCTGTAAAAGGGTCAACATCTACAAATAACATTCGTCAAAAGTCACCAGAAGCGACTGTATTAGAGTTTGAAAATTATAGTGAGGCATTTACAGCGTTAAAGGCAGGTAAAGGTGATGTGTTAACGACAGATAATGCGATCCTTTACGGAATGGCAAAACAAGATTCTAATTATGAAGTAGTAGGAAAAATTTTCACAGATGAACCGTATGGAATTGCAGTGCAAAAAGGGGCAGATGATTTAACGAAAGAGATTAATACTTTAATTAAAGACATGAAAGCAAGCGGAGAGTATGACAAATTATATGAGAAATGGATTGGACAAAAACCAGAAAAGTAGATAGTAAAAGTGAGAGGATGAGAGTACTCATCCTCTTCTTGTAAAGAAAGAGGGGAGAATATGTGCCTGATTTTTCTATATTAACGAATAACATTGATATGTATTTAGAAGGATTTAAATATACAGTTATGTCTAGTGTAATTGCATTGATAGGTAGTTTTATTTTAGGAGTAATTTTGGCAGTAATGCGTATTGCACCTATTCGTATTTTAAATTGGATAGGATCAGCTTTTGTGGAGTTTGTAAGAAATATTCCACTCGTATTAATTGCATTTATATTCTATTTTGCTTTACCTGTAATAGGAATTACTTTAAATGGTTTTGTAGCAGGAACAGTTACGCTTACGGTATATACGGCAGCTTTTATTGCAGAAGTAATTCGCGCTGGTATTTTATCAGTTGCGAAAGGGCAAATGGAAGCTGCTCGCTCTTCAGGGCTAACGTATGTGCAGGCGATGTATTATGTTGTCTTACCACAAGCTGTGAAAATTGTAATTCCCCCTTTAGGAAACCAGTTTCTCAATTTAGTTAAAAACTCCTCAATACTTGGAATCATTGCTGGTGCTGATTTAATGTATCAAGGAGATTTAATTTCAACGAAGACGTTTGTTACGTTTGATGTTTATATATTTGTCGGGATGTTTTATTTAATATTAACAATTCCGCTCAGTATGCTAGTGCGTTATTTAGAAAAACGCTTAGCAAAGGAGGCGGTGTAAATGGATTTCAAGGGAGCAATTACAGGAGATCATATTCTATTTTTATTAAAAGGATTACTTATAACATTAGAGGTAGCGCTCATAGCAATTGTACTTAGTTTTATTATTGGAAGTGTAATCGGTATATTGCGCTACACGAAAATACCTGTCGTCTCACAAATATTAGGAGTTATAGTTGAAGTGATTCGAAACTTACCACTACTGTTAATTATATTTTTCACGTATTTTGCACTTCCAGAAGCAGGCTTGAAATTAGAAATTATAACAGCTGCAATTGTTGCTTTAACAATATTTGAGGCAGCAATGATATCTGAAATTGTTAGAAGTGGTTTATTGTCTATTGAAAAAGGGCAGGTTGAAGCCGCAAGATCTTCGGGATTAACTTATGTGCAAGCGCTGTGGCATATTATTTTGCCACAAGCATTAAGGAGAATGGTTCCGCCGCTTGTCAGTCAATTTATTTCATTGCTGAAGGATACGTCGCTAGCGGTTGTTATATCACTCCCTGAGCTTATGCATAATGCTCAAATTATTAGCGGACAAAATGTGAATTACATGATTCCAACATTTATATTAGTAGCTTGTATGTACTTTATCGTAAATTATAGTTTATCAATTTTATCGAGAAGATTAGAACTTCGTTGACTCTTACAATATATGTAAGAGTTTTTTTCCTTGTTTCTCCTTATTTTCCTCTAAATAGAATCTAAATCTTGCAATAATTCGATTTTTATATTATTTTATCAGAAAAGTTTTAATTTTATATAGAAAATGTAATCGCTTTCGTGTATATTTTTATTATCAGAAAATTTTAACAAGATATAGGGGTATTGGTAGGGGGAGGATTTAGATGCAGCAACCAACGAATGAGAAATTACATCGCACGATGAAGAGTAGACATTTATTTATGATCGCACTTGGTGGTGTAATCGGAACTGGTTTTTTCTTAGGTTCAGGTTACACTATTAATCAGGCTGGACCAGGGGGAGCCATCCTTTCATATTTAGTAGGCGGATTTATTATGTATTTAACAATGCTTTGTCTTGGAGAGTTAACGGTAGCGATGCCGGTTTCAGGATCTTTCCAAAAGTATGCAACGAAGTTTATTGGACCAGGAACGGGCTTTATGATTGGCTGGTTATACTGGCTTGGCTGGGCAGTAACAGTGGGGCTAGAATTAACGTCAATCGGTTTAATGATGAAAAGATGGTTTCCAAATGTTGATGTTTGGGTATGGTGCTTTGTATTCGGTGTTATTTTATATGCTTCAAACGCAATTTCGGCAAAAAGTTATGCTGAATTAGAATTTTGGTTTTCTAGTATTAAAGTAATTACAATCCTTGCATTTGTTGTTCTTGGTGGTAGTGCATTATTAGGATTTATATCATATGACGGAAAAGAAGCAGCACCTCTTTTCTCTAACTTTGTAAGCGATGGTGGACTTTTCCCGAATGGACTAGCTGCCGTACTACTTACAATGATTACAGTTAACTTCTCATTTCAAGGAACAGAGTTAATCGGAATTGCAGCGGGAGAAAGTGAAAATCCAGAAAAAACAATTCCACGTGCGATCCGTAATACAGTATGGCGCATTATGTTATTCTTCATTTTAACAATGACAATTTTAGTAGGATTAATTTCTTGGAAAGAAGCAGGTGTAATTGAAAGTCCATTCGTAGTCGTATTTGATAAAATTGGTATTCCATACGCAGCTGATATTATGAACTTCGTTATTATTACTGCGTTATTATCTGTAGCGAACTCTGGATTATATGCAGCGACGCGTATACTATGGTCACTTGCAAATGAGGGAATGGCACCAACTTCCTTCCAGAAAGTAAATAAGCGTGGTATTCCAATTACAGCGCTAGTCGTAACGATTGCGGTAGCTGGATTATCTCTATTCACAAGTTTCCTTGCAGAAGATACAGTATACATGTATTTATTATCGATAGCTGGTTTATCGGCTGTTTCAAGTTGGATCATTATTGCTCTATCGCAACTTCGCTTTAGAAGTCAGTATATAAAAGGCGGAGGAAAGTTAGAGGACTTAAAGTATAGAACACCACTATACCCGATTGTTCCAATTTTAGCTTTAATTACAAATAGCATTGTTGTTATTAGTTTAGCGTTTATTCCTGAACAAAGAATGGCGTTATACTGTGGTATTCCATTTATCATTTTCTGCTATATATATTATTATATTAGTAAGAAACGGCAGAAACCGATGAAAGTGGAGATGGAAAAAACAAATGAAACTAACAATCAAACACGATGATATAGAAGCAGATTTATCGTATGGTCAATTAGCGATTGGAAAAGAAAACGGTTATTCACCGTTACAATTACTCGTTTCTTCTATCGCAGGGTGTAGTGCAATTGTCTTTCGAACGATTTTAGAAAAGAAACGTATTCCATACGATACGTTTACAATCGAAACTGAAGTTGGTAGAAGTGAAGCTTTATCGAAGCCAGTTGAAAGTGTTCATTTGCACTATAAAATTAAAGCACAAAATGTTACAGAAGAGCAGCTGGACAAGGCGCTGCAACTTGCAGTGAAAAATTGTACGATTGTTCAATCTGTAAAAGATAGTATAAAGGTTACGGAAACAATTGAACTAATAAAATGAAACATAAAAACGTGAGAATACGGCTCTCACGTTTTTATGTTTTTAATAAAGGGGGAAATATGATGGAATGTTTAGGGTGTAAATTAGCAGGCGGAGAGGAAATTATATATAAAATATATGAAGATGATTATGTAACTTGCTTTTTAGATCATGCGCCTTTCTACCCAGGACATACTTTAATTGTGCCAAAGCAACATGTTGTAGAAGTAGACGAATTAGATGATGTTGTAGCAAAATCCGTTATGGATGCTTCTAAGCTTATTGCAAAAGCGATTAAGATAGTATATAAACCTGACGGAGTTACAGTTTGTCAAAATGGTGGAGTATTTAACGAGTTAACACATTATCATATGCATGTCGTACCAAGATATAAAGAGCGTTCATTTGCTGAGTTTTATATGATACAACCAGGAGAAAAGCAGAATCATAACTTGGAAGAGACACAGAATTTGTTAAAAGAAGCGATAGAGCATATGCTGCTTACTGAAAAGGCGTAGAGGTCAGGAAAATTCTAATATTAAAAAGCCCAATTTCTCAGTTACAATAGAGAAATTGGGCTTTTGTTTATTCTATTATTAAATTTTATACATAAAAAGATTTTGCAGTGTCACAAAGTATAGCGCTTATTCGTTATATAGAGTGAGAGGAGGAATTATATGAAAGTTACAAACAACGATTATGAAAAGATGGAAGAGCTATATGAGTTGTATGAACAAAAGATTTATTATGTAGCGTATTCTATTTTAAATAATATTCAACAGGCTGAAGATGCGGTTCAAGAGACGTTTATTACTCTTTATAAGAACTTGGAAAAGCTCCATAGCTTGGCTACTCAAGAGCTTAAACGCTACATTTTGAGGGTCGCGAAAAACAAGGCGATTGATAGTTACCGGAAAAATAAACGACATGAAACATTTTTAGAAGAATATGAAAGAGAATCTGTAGAAGCAGTAGATGAAAATATTGAAGAGTGGGAAAAACGTAAAATGTCTGAGGTTCAAATTGATGCATTGCTAAAAGAGTTAAACGAATCTAATAGACAGGTGTTTAAGTACAAAGTCTTCTATAACTTAACGTATCAAGAAATTTCAAGTGTCATGGGGATAACCGAGGCAAATGTCCGCAAGCAGTTTGAACGCGCTCGAAAACGAGTCCAAAATATGATAGGAGGTATACAACATGACGAATTCAAAGAACTCCAAAGAAATATATGAACTTGCTGAAAAAATTGCTTTAGATGATTTTGATAAACTTGAAGAACAACATGAATTTTCACATACATATACGCGCAAAAAGAAATTGTTTATGGAGGAAATGAAGCCGCAAAATGGACAACCGCTGAAAAAGCGTAAAAGACATCGTATGTTAATCGCTGCTGCTTGCTTATTGATCGGCATGCCGACAACCGTTTTTGGAGCAGTAAAGGTCTATAATATGATCGTTCAAAAACAAAATTATGAAGTAAATGTTTCAGTAACAAATAAGGACTCGAAAAAGGCTGATAAGTGGTATAAGCTGAAAATCGATAAATTACCAGAAAATATGGAAGCAATTGATGACTCTGCTATGAAATATTCCTTTAAAGATAATGATGCAAAGGGGGGATTTTCATTCGTTCTTTGGAGAGTAGGAGGGAATTCAGATTTTCCAACCCTGTACTCGAAAAATTATGAAGAAAAAGAGATAAATGGTAAGAAGGCAGTAATTGTCCATAGAGAAAATGGTAATAAAGATTTAATGTTTAATAGAGTAATTTTTCTCTATTTTGAGGAAGAAGGAATTATGTTACAAAGTTATATTGGAAATGATATAAACGAAGAACAAATGATAGATGTGCTAGGGAGCATTTCACTTGAGCCCACGTCAAAAGAAAAGTCATCATATATAAGCGATTATGATAAAAAGTATTTTAGCCAAGAAAGTAAAACAACTAAGGTTATTCCTTTGAAAAAAGATAGTAAACGACTATTTCATATAGGACAAAAGGTTCCAGTAACGATATCTATGGATAACAGCCAAATTGAATATGTGATAGAAAAAGTTGAAGTTTTTGATTCAATCAAAGATTTTAAACAAGAGAACTTTAATGAACTTGGCCTAGAGATATTAAGCAAGAATAAGGTTTTAGATCAGACGGGAAAATTACTATCATACAGACGAGATGAATATAAATTAGGGAATGGTAAAGATTCAATTGATACATTAGTAGATTCGAAATTAGTTAATGTTAAATTTGTCTACTTAACAACAACAGTGAAAAATATTGGCAAAAAGTCGACAGAAGAAATCTATATGCATCCATCCATAAAACAGCTTAAATTTGAAGGGAATGCATGGAAATACGCTAAAGAAGAGGGAATGGACGCAACGCGTATTATGACAGGTGAAGTTGATTATTTAGAACCTCACGGAGATGGAAAAAGTTTTTACAATATTGGCAGTATCACACCAGGACAAACGATGAAAGTTAACTTAGGTTATTTTGTAGATGAGGATAAACTAGATTCAATCTTCCTTGATGCTTTCAATTACAGAGGGATTGGTGACACTGAAAATATGAATTCGAAAAATCGTTGGTGGTTTGATATTCGTCAATAATAAAAAAATAGGAACAACAGGACAAAGAAGCTGCTTATATTTAGCAGCTTCTTAGTCTTCATACATATGTAAAACTTCTTTTGCACGCATACGTAAACCATCTATCAATTCTATCGGTTCTAAAACTTTTGCATCTTTTCCGAGTCTATAAAATAAAGGAGTAATAAAATTGATTTCTCCTTTATCAATTGTTGAATGTATATATCCTGTCCCGTTTTCGTTTGTTACAACGAATTCTTCAAGGTAAGGCACGCTTTTACATTGGCGTACGCCTTCTGTTGACAGTAAAACATGTAACTGAGTAGGATTATGTACTACGTGAGAGTTAGAGGCAAACCACTCTTCTAAATTCATGAATGTATCTTCATTTTCTTCCGTTGATAATATAGAAAGAATACGATCGACGCGATACAGTAATGTTTTTTCTACATTAAAATCATAAGCAGGTAAATACCATAAACCATCATGCGCATATACACCGATAGGATGAACGTGTTTTGTTTTGATCCTTGATTTAGATTCGTATTGAAAGTGTAAATTTTTATTTTCAATAGCCGCTGTTAACACTTCGTTTAAAAGTGGTGTCTCAATTGTTCTTTTCGGATTCCAAAAGGCGATATAAGAACGTATTTTGTCAACTTTAGCTTTCGCATCATGTTGTAGGGAGCTATATAGTTTATGTGTAACGGAATTTATTTCTGTGTTAAAAGGCAAGTCTCTGTAGTAGCTTAAAGATTGAAAGGCAAAAAAGATAGAGACTGCTTCTTCTTCGGTAAATAAAATAGGTGGAATTACTCTATTCGTTAATACTTTATATCCTCCGTTGCGACCTTGTTCAGCGTAAATGGGTAATCCCATATCACTTAAATCTAAAATGTATCTATGGACAGTACGAACAGAAATATTAAATTCATCGGCTATTTCTTGAGCTGTAAATGCTTTTTTCGCAGAAGCAAATATAAGAATATCTAATAAGCGTTTAGCTTTTGACAAATGTATCACCTTTTTTCTTTTTAAACATGACATAAATTGTCGTGTTTTATTGTTAGTATATTGTTTACATCATAATGTTATCAAGATGAGGTATAAGGAGGAAAAAATATGTCACGTGAAATAGTTTTATTTATTGCGGCGAGCTTAGATGGATATATTGCGAAAGAAGATGATGATTTACAGTGGTTAATGGAAACCGAAGGAGAGGGAGATAACGGTTATACAGAAATGTACGAAACTATTGATACAATAATTATGGGAAAAAGAACGTATGATTATGTAGTAGAGCATATAGAACCATTCCCGTATTTAGATAAAAAATGTTATGTTTTTTCTAACTCAGAAAAAGGTTCAAACGAACACGTGGAGTTTGTAAATGAAGATGTAGTGGAGTTTACAAAAAGGTTAAAAGCACAAGAAGGATCTAAAATATGGATGGTCGGTGGAGGGAGTCTCTTAAGAGAGTTCTTTAAGAATAATCTAATTGATGAATATGTTGTTACGATTACACCTCACATATTAGGTTCTGGAGTTCCGTTATTTCAAGACAAGAACCCGGAAAGTAATTTAACTTTAACGGATACGAAACGTTTTGGGCAATTTGTAAATTTATATTATAAAGTAAAGTGATAAAAAACACGACTATTGATGATAGTCGTGTTTCTTTATGGATGGTAATGAAATTATAAAGCAAGACCCATAATCGACTTCGCTCGTTACAGTAATATTTCCGCCGTGTAGTTCTACAATTTCTTTTACGATAGATAGTCCTAAACCAGTTCCGCCTGTAGCTCGTGTTCTCGCTTTATCAACTCGATAAAAACGATAGAAAATGTGAGGGAGGTCTTCAGGCGGAATACCTTCGCCTTCATCTTCAATTGTAATGAAAATACGTCTATGTTCTTCTGTAACAGAAATGTTTATATGAGAATGTTCTTTTGAATGCCTATAAGCGTTATTTAAAATGTTTATTATAACTTGTTCAAATCGCTGTTCATCTAAGTTTACTACCAGTGTAGGAGGACAAGAGAAAGAAACTTTAATGTACCTTTCTTTATACATAGCGTTAACTTTTTTGGCTATGCGAGTAAGGAAGGTGTGTAAATGTACTTCCTTTACTTGAATAGAAAAGTTATGTTGTTCCATTTGTGCAAGTGAAAATAAATCTTGAACTAAGTTTGTAATGTAATCAGACTCATCTTTTATAATAGATAAATATCGCAAACGTTGCTCAGGAGATGTGGTCTCTTTTAAAGCAATGTCAGCGTAACCTCTTACGTATGTTAATGGTGTTCGTAATTCGTGAGCAACACTTGCTAGAAATTCACTTCGCTCTGTTTTCATATAATGTAAATCATTTGCGAGCGTTTGAATAGATGATGCTAGTTCACCAATTTCATCATTTCGAGTAGTCGTTAATGAAACGGACAAATCGCCTTTACTCATTTTTTCAGTTGCATGTTTCATGTGTAACAATGGTTTTGTTAATAAACGTGATAATAGGAAAATTGTGATGACTGTGAGTAGAAACGTGATGGCGCCAGCAATAATGAATTGTTTCGTTAATCCATTTACCAACTTTTCAATGGATTTTGTTCCAAGAAACATATACACATACCCTTCATGTTTTCCAGCTACTATGATAGGACTAACTGTACATATATAATTAGATGTTTTCCAATGATTTTCTATAATCGCTCCGTTATGGTCTGTTCGAGTCTGCATGCTACTAATGTGATTTTTTATAGTCGTGTTTATTTCGTTAGATTTAGCTAGCACTTCTTTATTTGTATTTGTAATAACGACAGTTGTTTCAGCTTCAGATTCCATTAATGCTACGTGAGAGATGGTTTGCTCATCGTAATATTTTTCAAGTACATCTCGATGACTATTTCCTCGCTTTAATAAAGCTGTCATTTCTTCATTTACTCTAGTGTTTACGAGACTATAATAGAGCAAAATAAAGAGAACACTTTCAATTAAAAGTGTAACAATTAAAAAATAAAATCCGAATTGAATTGAAATTCGTTTCATCGTTTTGCCCCTTACTGTTCAGTATCAACCCATCGATAACCTACTCCATACACGGTTTTTAAATGATGATCAATAGGGAAATTTGCTTTTCGCAATTTATCACGTAAATTACGAATATGCGAATCGACTGTGCGATCTTCTGTATTTGTGTTTAATCCCCAAATTCGTTCGATGAGCTGATCACGGTTTAATACGTAGTTCACATGGCGTAAAAATAATCCGAGTAAAGAAAATTCAATTGGTGTGAGAAGGAGTTCTTCACTATGGACAGAAACGAAGTGTTTTGTTTCATCCCATACAATACCGTGATATTGGATTTGTTTATGTTCATTTGTACGTCTTAAAACGGCTTCAATTCTTGCGAAAAGTTCTTCTTCATGGAAAGGTTTCGTTACGTAATCATCGGCTCCAAGTTTTAATCCTTGAACGACATCTACTGTTTGATCACGAGCTGTAACCATAATAATAGGAATGTTACTAAAAGATCGGATTTTTTTGCACGTTTCCCATCCGTCCATCTTTGGCATCATAATATCGAGTAAAACAAATTTAAAGTTTCGATTTTCTATATGTAAAATAGCTTCTTCTCCTGAAGTCGCACATACGCAGTTATATCCAATTGGGGTAAGATAAAGCGTTAATAATTCAAGCATTCTCGGTTCATCGTCTACGAGCAGTATATCAATCATAGAGAGCCCTCCATATTTATAATCGTTACTTAAAGTGTAATGCAAAATCATGAAGAAATGGTGCAGATTATGATGCGTCTGCATAATTTCTTCAGAATTGCTTGTTATTGTGGAGTTGAAATTACATTTTAGGTAATCATATTGGCTCAAAAATGATTAATACGGAGGCGGTATAGTGAAAAAAATGACCCGAATTTTTGGGATAACAATAATTACAGCAGTTGGTCTTGCTGCATGCGGACAAACGAATACAGACCATAAAAACCATGAATCTACAAAAGAGAAGAAAACAGAGCAAAAGGAAATGAAAATGAATCAGGAGGTAACGGCGCCAAAAGAAATGAACGAAGGTGCATCTAATGATTTATTAACGACAAGTCTAAAAAATGTGACGAGGTTAAATACAAATGACCCCCTAAAAATGGCAGTATTAACTTCGCAAACGATATGGCCAGCAACTCATAAGGAGAACCAGCCAGGTGCTGTTATTTTAGTACCAGCAAGCGAGTGGCAATTAGGTATTGCGAGTGCAGACCTTATTCATCATCCGAATAACGGGCCGATTTTATTTATAGAAAAAGAAAAGATACCGGAAATGACGTTAAAAGAAATAAAACGATTAAATCCAATCGGAACGAAAGACGGAACACAAATTATGGTGATGGGAGATGTAGGTACTAGCGCGCTTGAACAATTAAAAGGTTATAAAGTAAAACAAATAAAAGAAACGGACCCAGCTATATTTGCGAAGGATGTTGATAAGGAGTATGCCGATATAACAGGAAGCTACCCAAATAGTGTTATTATTGGTTCGTCTGCAGAAGAAGGCCGTTTATATACAACACCCGCTGTAAATTGGATTTCTCATATGCCGGAACCACTACTCTATACAGAAAAGAATAAAGTGCCAGAAGCGACAATAGAGGCATTAAAAATGAGAAAAGACAAAGCAAATATATATGTATTAGGGCCAGAAAAAATTGTTTCAAAAGAAGTGGAAAAAGAGCTGAGCAAATACGGGAAAGTAACGCGTATTAGTGGAGAGACTCCAACAGAAAATTCGGTTGCGTTTGCGAAATTTAAAGATGAAAAAACAAAATTTGGCTGGGGATTCACAAAACCTGGTCACGGTTTATCATTTGTTTCAAGCAAAACACCAGATTTAGCAGTTGCTGGGGCACCTTTTTCACATATGGGTAAACACGCACCTGTTGTCTTGTTAGAAGAAGGGAAAGCTTCACAACCAGTGTATGACTTCCTTGCTACTATTCAGCCGAAGTTTAAAGATGATCCAACACTTGGACCATATAATCACGGTTTCTTATTAGGAAGTACGAGTGATATTTCATTTGAAACACAAGGAATACTAGATGAGAGGTTAGAAATTGTTCAGGAAAGTGGTCAAGGACACGGTGGACATTAATGAAATGAGCAAAGACGCTACTGATATAGCGTCTTTTTCTTTAGGAAACTTTTACATAGTAAAAAATCTTCTACTCGTTATATAATAGCTTTCGTGCAGTCGGTTGATTTTCTTATGGAGAAAATCAAATGATAAAGGAGTAGAGGAGTGGTATTTTGTTTCAAACGATAAAAAATGATTGGTTTTCTAATGTGAGAGGGGACGTGTTATCAGGAATTGTCGTTGCTTTAGCATTAATTCCTGAAGCGATAGCCTTCTCTGTTATCGCTGGTGTGGATCCGACCGTTGGGTTATACGCAGCCTTTTGTATTGCAGTTACCATTTCATTTGTTGGCGGAAGAACTGGGATGATTTCAGCTGCAACAGGTGCAATGGCATTATTAATGGTGACGCTCGTTAAAGATCATGGTTTGCAATATTTATTTGCTACAACAATATTAACAGGTATTGTCCAAATTATTTTTGGCGTGTTCAAACTGAGTTCATTTATGAAGTTTGTCCCTAAGTCAGTTATGAGTGGTTTTTTAAATGCCCTTGGAATTTTAGTTTTTACAGCGCAATTACCGCATTTTAAAAATGCAAATTGGCAAATGTATGCACTTGTCGCATTAGGTCTTGTAATTATATATGTATTTCCACGTGTTACGACGGCTGTCCCGTCTACACTGATTTCCATTATTATTGTGACGAGTATTGCACTTATGAGCGGATTACAGTTGAAAACAGTAGGGGATATGGGAAGCTTGCCGAAAGAATTACCATTCTTTAGCATTCCTGACGTGCCTTTTACAGTTGAGACATTAGGGATTATTTTACCGTATGCAGTTATGCTTGCAATTATCGGTTTACTAGAATCATTATTAACAGCTTCAGTTTTAGATGATATGACGCATACGGAAAGTAATAAGCATAAAGAGGCACGCGGTCAAGGAATCGCAAACATTGTTGCTGGTTTCTTCGGAGGAATGGCAGGTTGTGCAATGATCGGTCAATCTGTTATTAATATTAAATCAGGTGGACGAGGTCGCCTATCAACATTTGTAGCGGGCGGATTTTTAATCGTATTACTATTTGTTTTAGGAGATTATGTCGTTCATATTCCGATGGCAGCTTTAGTTGCAGTTATGATTATGGTTTCAATCGGAACGTTTGATTGGAACTCTGTAACAACAATTCATAAAGTACCAAAAGGAAACGCATTTGTTATGATCGTAACAGTTGTGATTGTCTTAATTACACATAATTTAGCATTAGGTGTAATTATCGGAACAGTAATTAGTGCGGTTTTATTTGCATTCAATATGGCAAAGATTCACGTGAAACATTTATATATTGAAAATAAGAAAATATATGAAATTCACGGTCAACTTTTTTTTGCATCTACAGCCGACTTTATAAATAATTTTTCATTTAATGAAGATGTAAAAGAAATCGAAATGAACTTTACTCATGCGCACGTATGGGATGATTCGGCAGTGGCATCAATTGATAAAGTTATCATGAAGTATGAACAAAGTGGTGTGAAAGTAACTATAACAGGATTAAATGAACGTAGTTCAAAACTTGTTGCAAATTTAGCTACTTATAATAAAAGAATTGCTAGTTAAAAGCCTCCTTTTTAGGGGGCTTTATTATATAATACGAATAGGATAACGAAAAGGGGATTCAGCATATGTACAAACAAATTATATTAGCATGTGACGGTTCTGAACATGCACTTCGAGCAGCGGAGCATGCAACCTATATTGCGAAATGTAGCGAAGAAACAAATGTTGAAGTTGTGTACGTAGTAGATAATAGAACGGCAAAATCAGATATTATACAAGGTCAAACAGATTTAGAAACAATATCGGCTAGTCGAAAAGATAAATTAAAAGAGATTGAAGGTTTATTAAAGAAAGAGAACATTTCTTATACAATTACGATATTACATGGTGATCCTGGAGATACAATTGTTCAATATGTAAATACAGGAGATATAGATCTTGTCATTGCTGGAAGTAGAGGGCTCAATACACTGCAAGAAATGGTGCTTGGAAGTGTAAGTCATAAAATAGCAAAACGAGTGAAATGTCCGGTGATGATTGTAAAATGAAATAGAATGTAACGAAGACCTTAGTATAACTGAGGTCTTTTTTTATGTATAAATGACTCTTATTTGTGGAAATACTAGATATATAAGTTGAAAAGATGTTAACTTACAAATTTGTAAGTTAGTTGTTAGAGAAATCGATGTTATGAGATTTTTCCCATTGGTAAAATAAAAGTATCAAAGGGGAGATAGGGAGGATGGAAGTAATGAAATCATTTCAAAATTTGTCATATAGTCAAGGGGTAAGCTTAATTTGTCTAGGGGGATTTGCTGCATCTGTTACGTTAGCTGTTTTAATAAAGGTGTTTCATCAAATCTTTTAATTTTATAGTAGGGAAGGAATTGGTTGTTATCATTAGTAGGAACAGCAATGAAAATAAAAAATAGCTCTTAGCATGTATGTAAATGCTAAGAGCTATTTTTATGCTTGTTATATGTTATTTAAGCTTGCTTTTGTTTTACTGACCCTGTATTTAAAGTAAGAGCAAGGAAGAACATTGCAAGTACGCAAGATGCAAGTAATAAGATGAATCCGCCATCCCATCCGAATGCATCTACGATAAAGCCCATAGCTGCACTAGCGAAAGCAGCTCCGCCTAAGTAACCGAAGAATCCAGTTAAGCCTGCTGCAGTTCCAGCAGCTTTCTTTGGTGCTAAATCTAGAGCGTGTAGACCAATTAACATAACCGGTCCGTAAATTAAAAATCCAATTGCGACAAGTGCGATACTATCAACCATTGGATTACCAGGAGGGTTTAACCAGTAAACAAGAACTGCGATAAATACACCAACCATAAATAAAATACCAGCAGGTGCACGACGGCCTTTAAATAGTTTATCACTCATCCATCCGCAAAGAAGTGTACCTGGAATACCAGCCCATTCATATAGAGCGTAAGCAGTACGTGAGCTACTATGAGTAAAGCTTTTTTCTTCTACTAAATAAGTAGGAGCCCAGTCTACAACGCCGTAACGTACGAAATATACGAAAACGTTCGCAATAGCGATGTACCATAAAAACTTATTGTTTAATACGTATTTAAATAAAATTTCCTTTACTGAAAGCTCGCGTTCGCGGTCTTTTACTTTTTCATCTGGTGGATATTCTCCAGTATGTTCTTCAATAGAAGGTAGTCCACAAGATTGAGGCGTATCTTTCATCGTAATTAATACATAAATACCAACTAAAATTGAAAGAATACCTGGGAAGTAAAAAATACTTTTCCAGTCATCTGCGAAGAAGTATAAGCCTAATGTTACAAGTGAAGGCATAAGCGCTCCGCCAACATTATGAGCGACGTTCCAAATAGACATTTTTGTACCACGTTCGCTAATAGAGAACCAGTGAACCATCGTACGACCACAAGGAGGCCATCCCATACCTTGTACCCATCCATTTAAAAACTGAAGTACAAACATAAGTATAATGCTCGTTGTAATGAAAGAAAATGAGCCGAAAATAATATTAATGATACCTGATAAAAATAGCCCAGCTGCTAAAAAGTAGCGAGGATTACAACGATCGGATACGATACCCATAAGAAATTTACTTAATCCGTAAGCGATAGAAACTGCTGAAAGGATAACCCCAAGTTCCCCTTTACTAAAGCCTTGCTCGATTAAGTATGGCATTGCTAGTGAAAAGTTTTTTCGAACAAAATAGTAACCTGCATAACCGATGAAGATACCTAAGAATACTTGTAAACGTAATTTACGGTATTCGCTATCAACGCGATCAGCTGGTAAGCGTTCCGCGTGGGGCGCAGGTTTAAATAATTGTGTGAAAAACATAAAATGAAAATCCTCCCCTAATTAATTCGAAGCGTTTTAAGACAGAGAACATAAAAAGGCCATGAAATATAAAAAAGTTTCCTTTTTTATGATTCATAGCCGTGTACTCCGTTTCTCCGTGACTGTCAATATTAACTTCGTCGAAAATTATACAACTTTGTGACAAAAATGTAAACGTTTTTATGAATAAAAGTATTGACGGATTTTGTTCGTGGGATTAATATTTAAATACATTAAATATTTTATTGTTTAAATAAGAGGTGGATAACATGCCAAATGATATGACGCATATCGATAAAATTCAAGCTCTTGCCTTTTCGATTGGAAAGAAAATGCAGACGGAGTTATTAGAACAAATGCAAGCGACAGGACTTACACCACCGCAGTTTTATATTTTAAAGATTTTAGATCATTATGGGGCTTCAAGAGCGACAACATTAGCGAAAAAGATGTATGTGAAGCCTAGCGCGATTACAGTGATGATTGATCGTCTAATCGATCAAGAACTTGTAGAACGCTATCACGACAAAGATGACCGTCGCGTTGTCATCATCGAGTTAACAAAAAAGGGGAAAGCTAGAGTAGAAGAGGCAATGACAGCTCGTAACGAGCATATTGCAAAATACTTTTCACATTTAGAGTTGCAAGAAAGAGAAGATTTATTACGTCTCTTTGAGAAGTTAGAAACCATTATTTGCGGGACACAAGAGAAAAAAGAGAATAACTAAGAGGAATTGAGGAGATTACATGGAGCAACAAGAAAATCAAAATAGAAAGTTGTTGTTAATCGGTTTAGTAATCGCGATGCTATTTGCTGCATTAGATGGAACAATTGTTGGTACAGCAATGCCACGTATCGTCGGTGACCTAGGCGGATTAAGTTTAATGACATGGTTAACGACAGCTTATATGTTAACATCAACGACAGTTGTACCAATTGCAGGTAAATTAGCGGATTTACTTGGTCGTCGTAACGTATATATAACAGGGCTAGTTATTTTCATGATTGGTTCGGCGTTATGTGGTATGGCGAATGGTATGACAGAATTAATTATTTTCCGTGGTATTCAAGGTCTTGGTGGCGGTATTATGATGCCAATGGCTATGATTATTATTGGAGATATGTTCACGGGAAAAGAACGTGCGAAATGGCAAGGTATTTTTGGTGCGTTATACGGTCTTGCTTCTGTAATTGGACCGCAAGTTGGTGGTTGGATTGTAGATGCAGTGAACTGGAGATGGGTATTCTACATTAACTTACCGGTTGGTATTTTAGCAACAATCTTTATTGCAATGGGATTAAAATCACATAAACAAACAGGACCAATTAAAATTGATATCGCTGGAATCTTTACAATGATTCTAGGTGTTGTAAGTTTATTACTTGCGCTAACGTTTGGCGGAAAAGATTATGCATGGGATTCTTGGCAAATTATCGGTTTATTCGCACTAGCTGTAATTGGTATCGTTAGCTTTGTTATTGTTGAAACGAAAGCTGAAGAGCCGATTTTACCAATGCATTTCTTTAAAAATCGCACATTTACAATACTGAATGCGATTGGATTCTTTATGAGTATTGGAATGTTCGGCGCGATTATGTTCGTACCATTCTTCATGCAAGGTATTGTAGGAGTAAGTGCTGCTGAATCAGGAACAATTATGACTCCAATGATGATTACAATGATTGTAATGAGTATTATCGGTGGGCAACTTGTATTAAAAGTTGGTGTAAAACCACAAATTATCGCAGGTATGCTTATTATGGCCGGTGGTTTCTGGTTATTAACAACGATGGATATGCACACAACGAAGCTTACAGCTACTTCTTATATGATGGTTATCGGTTTAGGAATGGGTCTTGTAATGCCGACATTAACATTAGCGTTACAAGAAAGCTTCCCGAAAAAAGACCTTGGTGTCGTAACGTCATCAAGTCAGTTCTTCCGTCAAATTGGTGGAACATTTGGTATTACAATTTTAGGATCAATTATGAATAACACTTCAGGTACAACGTTAACAAATAAATTAGTACCTGTATTAGATACATTCCCGAAAGAAGCGGGACAAATGGTAACGAAATTTAAAGATATGATTCACACAGATCCACAAGGTTTATATTCGATGCTATTTAGCCCAGAGGCATTAAAACAAATGCCAGAAGCGTTTGCTAACAGCATTGTACCTATTTTGAAAAACTCTTTAGTAGACTCGCTTCATACTGTATTCTTAACAGGATTAGTATTTATCGTAGTAGGTGCCATCTTTACGATTTTCTTACAAAAAATTAAACTATCAGATCGTAAAAAAGATGCTGAAGAGCCTGCTGTAGAAGAAAAAGAAAAAACTGTATCATACTCGTAATGAAGAAGCATCGCCTTATGGCGGTGCTTTTTTGAGTATAACCTTAAAAGCTTTTTAGTGAGAAATGATTGACGTATTTTTAGAAATACGTTATATTATTTTCTGTAAACGGTTACATGAAATGAGGAGAAAAGAGAATGAGTACGATTAAAGACGTTGCGAAATTAGCGGGAGTATCTGTTGCGACCGTTTCCAGAGTTTTAAATAAAAATGGATATGTTCACGAAGATACATTAAAAAAGGTAGAGCGTGCAATTGAGATGTTAGATTATAAGCCTAGTACAGTAGCGCGTTCACTGTATAATAAAAAGTCTCGTTTAATTGGCTTAGTTGTTCCAAATATCGTGAATCCGTTCTTTCCAGAAGTTGCACGTGCCGTAGAAGATGTAGCACATAAACAAGGTTACACAGTTGTCCTTTGTAACTCTGATGAAAGTTTAGAAAAAGAGAAACAATACATTGATGTACTTAGACAAAATAATGTAGATGGATTTATTGTAGCAACGAATCCACAAAATAGTGTTAATTACATGAATTTATCTGTCCCGGTTGTTGCGATTGACCGTATGTTTAATGAGCGTATTCCTACTGTATATGCAGATAACTATACAGGAAGTCAGGCTGCGACAAAGTTGTTACTAGATAAAGGATGTAAACATATTGCACATATTCGCGGTCCACGTGATGTGAGTACTGCAAATGAACGTTTTGAAGGTTTTGTAGACGTTATTACGCAAAATAACCTTTCGTATATGATTGCGGAGAGTACGTTTGAGCCAGCAAATAGTGAGCGTGTAGCGATGGAATTATTAGAAGAATACCCGCATATTGATGGTATTGTCGCTGGGAATGATTTAATTGCGATCGGTATTGTAAAGGCGGCACTTCAAAAGGGGATTGCCATTCCAGATGATTTACAAATTATCGGATTTGATGGCATTTCTTTAACGGAAATGATGTATCCATCTATTACGACAGTTGCACAACCGATATATGAAATGGGGAAAATTGCAACAGAGTTGTTGTTAGAGCAAATGGAAGGAAATACATTAGAAGAGAAACATTATCGTTTGCCGATTGAAATTATAGAACGAAATACAACGAAGTAAGGAGATGAAACAGATGCCAAATATTGCAGTAGTAGGAAGCATTTCAATGGACTTAGTGGCTGTTTCAAAAAAACGCCCGAAAGCAGGAGAAACAGTAATTGGTGAAGCGTTTCATACAATCCCAGGAGGGAAAGGGGCAAACCAAGCAGTTGCTGCAGCTAGGTTAGGAGCAAATGTAGCAATGGTTGGAGCGGTAGGAAATGATGATTATGGAACAGTAGTTAGAAAAAATCTAGAGAACGAACGCATTTTTATCGATTATGTGGTACCGGTTACAGATGGAACGACAGGAATTGCTCATATCGTTTTAGCAGAAGAAGATAACAGTATTGTTGTCGTACAAGGGGCAAATGCTCTTGTAAATAAGTCAGTTGTAGATCGCTCCAAAGACCTTCTTGTAAAAGCGGATATGGTTGTTCTTCAACTAGAAATTCCACTTGAAACAGTAAAATATGTATTGGCTATTTGTGAGGAACATAATATTCCTGTTATGTTAAATCCAGCGCCAGCACAAGTTTTATCAGAAGACATTTTAGAAAAGGCAACTTATATTACGCCAAATGAACATGAGTGCCGCATCGTATTAGATGATTTTACATCACCAATTGAAGATTTATTGGCGAAGTATCCCAATAAATTATTGATGACAGAAGGTTCTAACGGTGTTCGTTTCCATAATGGCACGGAGATTGTACATGTTCCTAGCATTGCTGTTGATGTAGTGGATACAACTGGAGCTGGTGATACATTTAATGGTGCGTTAGCAGTTGCACTTTCTGAAGGAGAGACACTTCAAAAAGCAATTCGTTTCGCGAATATTGCCGGTGGTCTTTCTGTAACGAAACTTGGAGCACAGGGCGGTATGCCAACGAGAGATCGAGTACGTGAAGTGCAGGTGATTGTTGGATGAAAAAGCATGGTGTATTAAATAGTGAAATCGCAGCAGTCCTTGCTTCACTTGGGCATACAGATACGATTGTAATTGCTGATTGCGGGTTACCGATTCCGGATGGAGTAAAACGAATTGATTTAGCTGTTGAGATTGGAAAACCTAGCTTTTTAGATGTATTGCAAGTGGTAGCTGATGATATGGCAATCGAAAAAGTGACGTTAGCAGAAGAAGTCATTATAAATAATGCGGCAGTAAATAAAGAGATCGAACAGAAATTAATAGAGCCAGCATTTGAGTATGTATCTCATGAACAATTTAAAGAGCATACAAAGAAAGCGAAGGCGATTATTCGTACAGGCGAGGCTACGCCTTATGCAAATGTAATTTTACATGCAGGCGTGATTTTTTAATAAAGGGAAGTGATGGGAATGCATATTGAAATGAAAAACATTTCAAAGGCGTTCAATGGCAATCCTGTTTTGAAGAATGCACAGTTTATGATTGAAACAGGAGAAGTCCATGCATTGATGGGGGAAAATGGAGCGGGTAAATCAACGCTCATGAAGATTTTAACAGGTGTATACAAAAAAGATGGTGGGACAATCACAATTGATGGGCAAGAGCGCACCTTTAAAAATGCGAAAGAAGCTGAAGAGTACGGCATCGCATTTATACATCAAGAACTAAACATATTGCCGAATTTAACAGTAGCTGAAAATATGTTTCTCGGTAAAGAGTTAATGTATGGGAAAACAGGTATTTTACGCACTCGACAAATGAACGCGATTGCGCAGCAGCAACTAGCGGAGTTAGGGTTGCATGTAAGAGGCGCTATGTTAGCAGAGGAATTATCGGTTGGACAACAGCAAATTATCGAAATTGCGAAAGCATTAATGACAAACGCGAGCGTTATTATTATGGATGAACCTACTGCGGCACTGACGGATCGTGAAATCGAAACGCTCTTTACAGTAATCAATAAGTTACGTAAAGAAGGTGTTTCATTCGTGTACATTTCGCATCGTATGGAAGAGATTTTCTCAATATGTGATGCTATTACGATTTTGCGTGATGGAGAATACGTGGGAAAGAGATTAATTCCAGAAACATCATTTGATGAAGTAGTGAGTATGATGGTGGGGCGCAGCATTGGTGAACGTTACCCAGAGCGAAATAGTCAAATTGGTGATGTCATTTTTGAAATGCGTAACGGAACGAAGAAAGGGAAATTTGAAAATGTTTCGTTTCAAGTGAGGAAAGGTGAAATCCTTGGTGTAGCTGGTTTGATGGGGGCTGGTCGCACTGATATTATGAAAGCGATATTTGGTTATGAACCTTTAGACTCTGGACAAATTTTTATAAATGGACAAGAAGTAAAGATTGATAGTCCAATAGATGCAATTAGACAAAGAATTGCTTTCATTACAGAAGATAGAAAGTCTGAAGGATTAGTGTTAGATTTTTCAATTCGAGAAAATTTAGCTTTACCGAATTTAGAAAGTCTTTCAAAGGGAAGTGTTCTAAGCAACGAGCTAGAACAACAGTTTACAGAGGATATGATGAAGCTTCTTAATGTGAAAGCATCTAGCGGAGAGCAGGCAGTGAAATCTCTTTCTGGTGGAAATCAGCAAAAGATTGTAATCGCAAAATGGCTAGGCATTCATCCGCAATTACTCATTTTAGATGAGCCAACAAGGGGTGTTGATGTTGGAGCGAAAAAAGAAATTTACTCTATTATGAATAAGCTTACAGAGCAAGGCGATGCCGTTATTATGGTATCATCTGAGCTTCCGGAAGTTTTAGGGATGAGTGATCGAGTTCTTGTTATTCATGAAGGAAAAGTCGGCGGAATTTTAGGGGAAAATGAGGCATCACAAGAGTCTATTATGGCACTAGCTACAGGGGGAGAGTAAGGATGGCTAAGAAGGGGAATGTATTACAACAACTCGGTTCTTTAATCGGTTTAGTATTAATTATCGTCGTAATTACAGCTTTAAATCCAGCGTTTATTGAAATTCCAAATTTATTTAATATACTGCGTCAAGTATCGATTAATGCGCTTATTGCATTCGGAATGACCTTCGTAATTTTAACAGGGGGTATTGACTTATCGGTAGGTTCTATTTTAGCATTATCAAGTGCACTTGTTGCTGGAATGATGGCAAGTAGCATAGATCCGTTCCTTGCAATGGCGGTTGGACTATTAGCAGGTCTTTTAATGGGAATTGTAAACGGTATCATCATTGCGAAAGGAAAAGTAGCTCCATTTATTGCAACTTTAGCAACAATGACTATTTTTCGTGGGTTGACGCTTGTTTATATGGACGGACGTCCGATCACTGGTCTTGGTGATCATTTAATGTTCCAAATGTTTGGCCGTGGTTATTTTCTTGGTATTCCGGTACCCGCTGTTACAATGATGATCGCTTTCGCAGTACTGTACTTCATTTTGAAGAAAACGACATTTGGTCGCCGTACATTTGCAATTGGTGGAAATGAAGAAGCAGCAGCACTATCAGGTATTAATGTTACGAGAATTAAAGTAATGATTTACGGTCTTTCCGGAATTTTGGCAGCGCTTGCAGGTATTGTCTTAACATCACGATTAGATTCTGCACAGCCGACTGCAGGTACTTCTTACGAATTAGATGCAATTGCAGCAGTTGTATTAGGTGGAACAAGTCTTTCTGGGGGAAGAGGATGGATTGTTGGTACATTCATCGGTGTACTTATTATTGGTGTACTAAATAACGGTTTAAATTTATTAGGTGTATCTTCTTTCTTCCAACAAGTTGTAAAAGGACTTGTAATCTTACTAGCTGTATTAATTGATCGCAGAAAAGAAGCGTAATGGAGGGACAGTTCATGAAGAAATGGTTACTTATACTCGTTGCATGTATTATGGTCGTTACTGCTGGTTGTTCAATGGAACCACCAGAATGGGCAAAGGATTCTAGCGATAAAGGTCGAAATAAAACTATTAAAGTTGGATTCTCTGTTTCAACTTTAAATAATCCCTTCTTTGTAACTTTGAAAAAGGGTGCAGAAAAGAAGGCGAAAGAAAGCGGCATTGAATTGATTGCTGTTGATGCACAAAATGATGCAGCAAAGCAAACGAACGATGTTGAAGATTTAATTCAAAAAGGTGTCGATGTAGTTGTTATTAACCCGACCGATTCAGATGCTGTTGCTTCAGCGGTAAGTGCTGCAAATGCAGCGAACGTTCCTGTTATTACAGTAGACCGCGTTGCAAATTCAGGTAAGGTTGTTTCTCACATTGCCTCTAATAATATTGAAGGTGGTCAAATGGCTAGTGATTACATTCGTGAATTAGTCGGCGAAGGAGCAAACGTTGCTGAGTTAGAAGGAATCCCTGGATCCTCTGCCGCTCGTGAACGTGGGAAAGGATTCCATAACGTAGCCGATAAGTCTTTAAAAGTAGTTGCAAAACAAGCGGCTGATTTTGATAGGGCGAAAGGATTATCTGTTATGGAAAACATTTTGCAAGCAAATAGCGATATTAAAGCCGTGTTTGCTCATAACGACGAGATGGCATTAGGTGCACTTGAAGCGTTGAAGTCTGCTGGAAAAACAGATGTAGTAGTTGTTGGATTTGATGCAACAGAAGATGCTGTGAAAGCGGTTAACGATGGGCGTATGGCTGCAACAGTCGCTCAAAAACCGGAATTAATCGGAGAGAAGGCGATGCAAACAGCAAAAGAGATAACACAAGGTAAAAAAGTGGACAAATCTATTCCGATTGAATTAGAGCTTATTAAGAAAAAAAAATAAATATAAAATGAAAATTAGGAAGGAAGAATAACAAATGAAATTCTTTATTGATACAGCAAACATTAACGAAATTAAAGAGGCAAATGCATTAGGCGTATTAGCTGGAGTAACGACAAATCCATCACTTGTAGCAAAAGAAGGCGTAGATTTTCACGAGCGCATTCGTGAAATTTGCAACGTTGTAGAAGGTCCTGTAAGTGCAGAAGTAATTAGCTTAGAAGCTGATAAAATGATCGAAGAAGGAAAAGAATTAGCGAAAATTGCTCCAAACGTTGTTGTAAAAGTTCCAATGACAACAGAAGGTTTAAAAGCAGTAAAAGCATTCTCTGACTTAGGAATTCGTACAAACGTTACATTAGTATTCTCAGCAGTTCAAGCGTTACTTGCAGCTCGTGCTGGTGCAACATACGTTTCACCATTCTTAGGTCGCTTAGACGATATCGGTCATAACGGTATGGACTTAATTCGTCAAATCGCAGAAATCTTTGCGATTCATGGCATCGAAACAGAAATCATTGCAGCATCTGTACGTCACAGTGTTCACGTAACTGACGCAGCATTAAACGGTGCACATATTGCAACAATCCCAGCAAACGTAATTGCTTCATTAGTGAAGCACCCATTAACAGATCAAGGAATTGAGAAATTCTTAGCTGATTGGGAAAAAACACAAGAGAAATAATAGAAAAGCAAGAATCCTAGTTTAATTGACTAGGATTCTTTTTTATTTAAAAGAATTTTCATGCAATTTTGCATATTGTCTTTTAAATTTGTTATATAAGATATTTAATATATATCACATAACTCTTTATTTTTCATATTTCGATATAAAGTGAAACTTTAATCAGTGGGGACTTTGTTCATCCCCACACTGATTATTAATTGAACCAAGGGATAAAAAGATAGAGGGTCTGACCAGAAAACTGGAGGGCATGATTCTATAACAGAAAGCTTAACGTTTATAGAATTATGCCTTTTTATATAGGGAGGGTAGTAAACGGGGATTTCGACAAAAATGTACTTATTTATCTGAATTTTAAGTTTTATAAAAGGAGAGAAATGGAATGAGAAGAAAAGCGCCATTTAAAGTGTTATCGTCATTAGCAATTGCGGCAATTATCGGATGCACATCTGTAATGAGTGCTCCATTAACATACGCAGAAACGCCAGCAAAAGAGAAAGATAATGTATCTACAACACCAATTGATTACAATTTAATTCAAGAAGATCGTTTAGCGGAAGCACTGAAAGAAAGAGGAACAATTAATCCAGCATCTTCTAAAGAAGAGACGAAAAAAGCTGTCGAGCAATATATTGAAAAGAAACAAGGAGATCAGGCGAATAAAGAAATTCTTCCAGATGCTCACTCACAAGAAACGTCTGATTTCACAAAAAAAGTAAAAGAGAAAAAGATGGAAGAAAAGGAAAATGTAAAAAAGGCTGAAAAAAATGTTAGCCTTGAGCAAAAGCCAGAACCAAATAAAAAGCAATTGAATGGGCAAGTTCCAACTTCAAAAGCAAAGCAAGCTCCATATAAGGGATCTGTTCGATCGGATAAAGTATTAGTGTTACTCGTTGAATTTAGTGATTATAAACATAATAATATTGATCAAACACCAGGTTATATGTATTCGAAAGACTTTAGTAGAGAACATTATCAAAAGATGTTGTTCGGTAATGAGCCGTATACTTTATTTGATGGTTCAAAAGTAAAAACGTTTAAACAATACTATGAAGAGCAGTCTGGTGGTAGTTATACGACAGATGGATATGTAACGGAGTGGCTAACTGTTCCAGGAAAAGCATCTGATTATGGAGCTGATGGTAGCAGTGGTCACGATAATAAAGGTCCAAAGGGTGCACGTGATTTAGTGAAAGAAGCTTTGCATGCAGCTGCTGAGAAAGGACTAGATTTATCCCAGTTTGATCAATTTGATAGATATGATACAAACGGGGACGGGAATCAAAATGAACCTGATGGTGTAATTGATCATTTAATGGTAATCCATGCTGGTGTTGGTCAAGAAGCTGGTGGCGGTAAATTAGGTGATGATGCGATCTGGTCACATCGTTCAAAATTAGCAGTAGATCCAGTAGCGATTGAAGGTACGAAATCAAAGGTAGATTACTTTGGTGGTAAAGTAGCAGCACATGATTACACAATTGAACCAGAAGATGGAGCTGTAGGTGTGTTTGCACATGAATTTGGACATGATCTTGGATTACCAGATGAATATGACACGAAATATACTGGAAATGGTTCACCAGTCGAAGCTTGGTCATTAATGAGTGGAGGTAGTTGGACAGGGAAAATCGCAGGAACAGAGCCGACTAGTTTTTCACCACAAAATAAAGATTTCTTACAAAAGAATATGGGTGGCAACTGGGCAAAAATATTAGAAGTAGATTACGATAAAATTAAGAGTGGTGTGGGAGTTCCTACCTATATTGATCAAAGTGTTACGAAATCAAATCGTCCAGGAGTTGTACGTGTTAACTTACCAGGTAAAAGTGTTGAAACGATTAAACCGGAGTTTGGAAAGCATGCATATTATAGTACAAGAGGCGATGATATGCATACAACGTTAGAGACACCATTCTTTGATTTAACGAAAGGAACAAATGCAAAATTCGATTATAAAGCAAATTATGAGTTAGAAGCAGAGTGCGATTTCGTCGAAGTACATGCAGTAACAGAAGATGGAACGAAAACATTAATTGATAGACTTGGGGAAAAAGTAGTCCAAGGAGATAAAGATACAACAGATGGGAAATGGATTGATAAATCATATGATTTAAGTCAATTTAAAGGCAAAAAAGTGAAACTACAATTCGACTATATTACAGATCCGGCTGTAACATATAAAGGTTTTGCGATGGATAATGTAAATGTAACTGTTGATGGACAAGTTGTATTTTCTGATGATGTAGAAGGACAGTCTAAAATGAATTTAAATGGTTTTGTTGTTTCTGATGGGACAGAGAAGAAAGCTCATTATTACTACTTAGAGTGGAGAAACTATGCGGGATCAGATAATGGTTTAAAAGCAGGAAAAGGTCCAGTGTATAATACAGGCCTTGTCGTTTGGTATGCAGATGATAGTTTCAAAGATAACTGGGTTGGGATGCATCCAGGTGAAGGATTCCTGGGTGTTGTAGATTCTCATCCAGAAGCGCTAGTTGGTAATTTAAACGGAAAACCAGCATACGGTAATACGGGCATGCAAATTGCAGATGCTGCATTTTCATTTGATAAAACACCAGCATGGAGTGTAAATTCATTAACACGTGGTCAGTTTAACTATTCTGGATTACAAGGTGTTACAACTTTTGATGATTCAAAAGTATATAGTAACAAGCAAATTGCAGACGCAGGAAGAAAAGTTCCAAACCTTGGACTTAAATTCCAAGTTGTTGGACAGGCAGAAGATAAATCGGCAGGCGCTGTTTGGATTAAACGTTAATAACATAAAAGCACATTCTTCATATGAAGAGTGTGCTCTTTGATTTGTACAGTAAGTTATTATTTTAGTTTATCCCGCATTAACGGTCAGTAAGATCCCCACCTCAAAATTCAGTGGAAGTAAAGAAGTTAGTTGGGAGATCAACTGCCCGTAAAATCCCGATTGGTTCAACTAATAATCAGTGGGGAGGAATAAAACCCCCACTGATTAAATTTTCACTTTATGTAATACAAGTGTTTATTCATGTGTACTGTATCAAATTATGTGGGGAAAGGAAATATTTCCGAGGAAATTGTCGAAGTATCGTCAGTATTTATAAACTTTCTGTTTAAAAGAAGAGATGTATTATTGCCTCTACGGCTCAATTTATTTACATTGTTATTTGGTTATACACAAAAGTAATATATTGGGCAAAAAGAGTTCTATTCGATAGGGCTCTTTGGTTTTGTATTTGATATACAAATATTAACCTCAATTGTTTGGAAATGTATCTTCTTGTTTAGCGTCATTTGGACTTTAACTACAGTTTTTGTTTTTCGTTTATATGAAGAAGGAGATGAGCGGTTACCTTTTATATTTAAATTAATTGGCATTATTCCAACGCTTCCATTATATTACGAGTTATATCAATATGCATTTAAAAAAAGACAACGATGGATTATCCCATCATTGTCTTTTTTACTTTGCTTCTTACATAAATCATCCCAGCAAATGTTAATAAAAATGCTGTCCCGATAATGAAGCTGACGCTAGGTGATGCTCCGATTGCGCCGACTGTAAAGGAGCCAGCAACAACTCCTAATGAGAAGAAGGCATAAAATAATCCGAATGCCTTTCCGCGATTATCGTCTGTAGTATTTTCAACGAGTAAAGCGTTAATAGATGGAAAGAGGATTGCGAATCCAATTCCATAAATCATCATTACGATAAAGAGCATACCTTTTGTAGCAAATAATCCGAGTAAAGATAATGCGAATGCCATAACTGCAATTCCGATTAGCATTAGTTTCGAACGATTAAATCGATCATAAATACGATTTGTTGGAAGTAAGAAGAAGAGGATAGCAGTTATACCAAATACACTTAACATCATGCCTGTTGTGGATGCTTTAAGCGCTAATGCCTCAACTTTTACTGGTAACATGTAAGTGACAATTCCTTGTGAAAACATTAATGTGAAAGCACCAATATATGCTTGTAATAACGGTTCTGATTTTAAAAGTTCAACCATATCTTCTTTGTTCATCATTTGTGTTCTTGATGTATCTTTTCTTGATACGTTATTTGGTAAGAAGAATAGAGATACAATCGTACCAAGAGCCATTAAAATAGAAATAGTAATGAAGACCCATTCTACGCCAGCTGTTGCTTTCATAATACCGCTGAAAGCAGGTCCTACGATTGCCGCTGTTCCAACAGCAGCACCAGATAGAGCCATTGTTTTTCCTTGTCTTTTTGCATTTGTTTGTTTTGATAAAAATGTAAAGGCAGCAGGAATTAAAAAGCCATCACTAAATCCATGCATAAAGCGAACAACTAATAGTTGTTCACCACTTTGAACAACGGTGTATAACAAGACTATGAAACTCGTAATTCCCATGCTTATATAAAGGATTTTTTTTGCACCAAATTTATCGACAGCGGCTCCAGCAATAATATTACCGATCATATTAGCGAATGAGTACATACCGACAACTAGCCCGATAATAAGAGGGGTTCCTCCAAGGCTTTGAGCGAAAGTACTCATAATAGGTAATTGTGAAAATGTATCTAAAAATGCCACGATAACGATAAAGTAAATAAAATATTTCAAGCGATATTCACCTCTCCTATGCTATTATGGCATAATGCTAATTTCACCTGCAATGAAATTGAATTAACAGATGTGGAAAAAAGTACAAAGTGACAAAATATTGAACGTTATTTGTAAAAAATTAGTAGTAATGTGATTGTTTTTTTGAAATATATGGATAGAAGTATTATAATAGAATTGTAAACTTCACCAGGTTAAGTATATACATAGAGAGGGATGTATAAAATGAAAGCACTACTTTGGCATAATCAACGTGATGTACGAGTAGAAGAAGTACCAGAACCAACAGTAAAACCAGGAACAGTGAAAATCAAAGTTAAATGGTGTGGTATTTGTGGGACAGACTTGCATGAATATTTAGCAGGGCCTATTTTTATTCCAACAGAAGAACATCCATTAACACATGTGAAAGCACCTGTTATTTTAGGTCATGAGTTTAGTGGTGAGGTAATAGAGATTGGTGAAGGAGTTACATCTCATAAAGTGGGAGACCGCGTTGTTGTAGAGCCAATTTATTCTTGTGGTAAATGTGAAGCTTGTAAACATGGACATTACAATGTTTGTGAACAACTTGTTTTCCACGGTCTTGGCGGAGAAGGCGGCGGTTTCTCTGAATATACAGTAGTACCAGAAGATATGGTTCATCACATTCCAGATGAAATGACGTATGAACAAGGTGCGCTTGTAGAACCAGCAGCAGTAGCAGTTCATGCAGTACGTCAAAGTAAATTAAAAGAAGGGGAAGCTGTAGCGGTATTTGGTTGCGGTCCAATTGGACTTCTTGTTATCCAAGCAGCTAAAGCAGCAGGAGCAACTCCTGTTATTGCAGTTGAACTTTCTAAAGAACGTCAAGAGTTAGCGAAATTAGCAGGTGCGGATTATGTATTAAATCCAGCAACTCAAGATGTGTTAGCTGAAATTCGTAACTTAACAAATGGTTTAGGGGTAAATGTTAGCTTTGAAGTAACAGGTGTTGAAGTTGTACTACGTCAAGCGATTGAAAGTACAAGCTTTGAAGGACAAACTGTAATTGTTAGTGTATGGGAAAAAGACGCAACAATTACTCCAAATAATTTAGTATTAAAAGAAAAAGAAGTTATTGGTATTTTAGGATACCGTCACATCTTCCCAGCCGTTATTAAATTAATTAGCTCTGGTCAAATTCAAGCAGAGAAATTAATTACGAAAAAAATTACAGTCGATCAAGTTGTTGAAGAAGGATTTGAAGCACTGGTAAAAGATAAAACACAAGTGAAAATTCTTGTTTCACCTAAATAAGATAGAATCGAATAAAGTAGCCCTTTTCTAGAAATAGAAGAGGGCTACTTTTTTTCTATACTGAAAGGTGATAGACTTTCCTTTGACTCAATGTATTTTTGTTTGGAAGGGAGAATCTAATGCTTTCATTTTTGTTAACTTTAAAGCGAATGTTAAGAGCCTGTTTACGAGCGTGGAAAGATAAAGAATTTCAAGTATTATTTGTATTAACAATTCTGACTTTAATATCGGGTACGATTTTTTATAGTACAGTTGAAGGATTACGTCCTATTGACGCTTTATATTTTAGTGTGGTCACGTTGACGACTGTCGGTGATGGGAATTTTAGTCCGCAAACTGATTTCGGAAAGATATTTACAATCTTATACATATTTATTGGGATTGGACTAGTGTTTGGATTTATTCATAAGTTAGCAGTTAATGTACAATTGCCAAGTATATTATCGAATAGAAAAAAAGAGTAAAGCATTCAGATGCTTTACTTTTTTTTTACATTAGTTTAGACAAGCCTTAATAATAGTTTATTAAAATGAAAGTGTATTCATTCATTATATTCACTGTGTATAAAGTTATAATGATATGAACATTTGCATATTTTAATTTAGTGATAGAAATTTCGTGAAAGGTGGGATATTCTAGTCATAGGTTAACCGGACGACATCATAGGATCCTAACAAAATGTTTACAATAATTCAATTATAAAATGGAGGATTTTATATGAAAAAGAAAGTACTTGCTTTAGCAGCAGCTATTACATTAGTTGCTCCATTACAAAGTGTTGCATTTGCTCATGAAAATGATGGGGCACAGAGATTTGGAGTTATTCCGCGCTGGTCTGCTGAAGATAAACATAAAGAAGGCGTGAATTCTCATTTATGGATTGTAAACCGTGCAATTGATATTATGTCTCGTAATACAACACTTGTAAAACAAGATCGAGTTGCACTATTAAATGAATGGCGTACGGAGTTAGAGAACGGTATTTATGCTGCTGACTATGAAAATCCTTATTATGATAATAGCACATTTGCTTCACATTTCTATGACCCTGACAATGGGAAAACTTATATTCCGTATGCAAAGCAAGCAAAGGAAACAGGAGCTAAATATTTTAAATTAGCTGGTGAGTCTTATAAAAATAAAGATATGAAACAAGCGTTCTTCTATTTAGGATTATCTCTTCATTATTTAGGGGATGTAAACCAACCGATGCATGCGGCAAACTTTACGAATCTATCGTATCCACAAGGATTCCATTCTAAATATGAAAACTTTGTAGATACGATAAAAGATAATTATAAAGTAACGGATGGAAATGGATATTGGAACTGGAAAGGTACGAATCCAGAAGATTGGATTCATGGAGCAGCAGTAGTTGCGAAACAAGATTACGCTGGCATTGTAAATGATAATACGAAAGATTGGTTCGTGAGAGCTGCTGTATCACAAGAATATGCAGATAAATGGCGCGCTGAAGTTACACCAATGACAGGTAAGCGTTTAATGGATGCACAACGTGTTACTGCTGGATATATTCAGCTTTGGTTTGATACGTACGGAAATCGTTAAGTATTTAAAAAAGGTCAAATCTCAGAATAGAGTATTTGGCCTTTTTATCACTATACAATACATGGGGGTATGAAACGTGAAATGTAAATTGCTAAAAGGTGTACTTAGCTTAGGTGTTGGTTTAGGAGCTTTATATAGCGGAACGTCAGCTCAAGCAGAAGTGTCTACAAATCAAAATGATACATTAAAAGTGATGACGCATAATGTATATATGCTATCAACAAACTTATATCCGAACTGGGGACAAACTGAGCGTGCTGATTTAATCGGGGCGGCAGATTATATAAAGAATCAAGATGTAGTTATATTAAATGAAGTGTTTGATAATAGCGCTTCAGATCGTTTATTAGGGAATTTGAAGAAAGAATATCCAAATCAAACAGCAGTATTAGGTCGTAGTAGTGGAAGTGAATGGGATAAAACGTTAGGAAACTATTCATCTTCAACTCCTGAAGATGGTGGCGTTGCGATTGTGAGCAAATGGCCAATCGCTGAAAAGATTCAATATGTATTTGCAAAAGGATGCGGGCCAGATAATTTATCGAATAAAGGATTTGTATACACGAAAATTAAGAAAAATGATCGCTTCGTTCACGTGATTGGTACACATTTGCAAGCGGAAGATAGTATGTGCGGAAAAACTTCACCTGCATCTGTACGTACAGACCAATTAAAAGAAATTCAAGACTTTATTAAAAATAAAAATATACCAAATAATGAGTATGTGTTAATTGGCGGTGATATGAACGTAAATAAAATTAATGCAGAGAACAAGAATGATTCAGAGTATGCATCTATGTTTAAAACATTGAACGCTTCTGTACCATCTTATACTGGACATACAGCGACTTGGGACGCAACGACAAACAGTATTGCAAAATATAATTTCCCTGATAGTCCTGCTGAGTATTTAGATTATATTATTGCAAGTAAAGACCATGCGAACCCATCATATATAGAGAATAAGGTGTTACAGCCGAAATCTCCACAATGGACTGTTACATCGTGGTTCCAAAAATATACGTATAATGATTACTCTGATCATTATCCAGTAGAGGCGACTATTTCTATGAAGTAGTTTCAAAAAGTTTCTTCGTAAAGAAGAAACTTTTTTTATTTGCAAACAGGAAAATCACACTTTCTTTCCAATATGTATAAGACATATTGAGAAGAGGAGAGAAAAATGTGGATCGAGGAATTTTTAAAGAAGTTCCATTACCGTGTGCATTTTTGGATGAAATGGCTTTAGATAGAAATATTCAATCGATTATAGAGTTAAGTGGAAATAAGAAGATTCGTATAGCGAGTAAATCGTTACGCTCTGTTCCGATTATGCAAAAGATTTTAGCTGCAAATGATCGATTTCAAGGTATTATGTGCTTTTCACCTAGAGAGATTTTATTTTTAATAGAACAAGGATTTAATGATTTATTGCTTGGATATCCTGCTTACGATGAAAGAGCTCTGTATGAAATTAGTTTGTTAACAAAGAAAGGTTTCATTATAACTTGTATGGTGGATTGTGAAGAGCATATTGTGTATTTAGAAAGCATTGCTGAGAAATCTAAAGGATGTTTTCGTGTTTGTTTGGATATTGATATGAGTAGTCGTTTCTTTCAATTTCATTTTGGTGTACAAAGGTCCCCAGTAAAAAATGTGCAGGATGCGTTGAAAGTAGTAGAAAAGGTGAGAAGGTCATCATATTTAATGTTAGATGGTGTAATGGGTTATGAAGCTCAAATTGCTGGGGTGGGAGATCATATACCGAATCAATGGTTGAAAAGTAAAATAATTTCATATTTAAAGCAGAAATCAGTGCTAGAAGTGAAAGAAAGAAGAGAACATATTGTAAAAGCAATACAAAACCTTGGTATTGAGCTAAGGTTTGTAAATGGAGGCGGAACAGGAAGTATAAAAACAACCGAGAAAGATAATTCAGTTTCAGAGATTACAATAGGTTCTGCTTTTTATTCTCCGAAGCTGTTTGATTATTATAAAGAGGTGAAATTTTATCCAGCGGTCGGATTTGCCTTACCAGTTGTGCGTAAACCAGTCCCGTTTATTTACACTTGCCTAGGTGGTGGATATATTGCTTCAGGAGTAGTTGGAAAAGATAAAGAGCCTGAAGTTTGGAGACCGAAGGGTGCAAAACTATTAGCTTTAGAAGGTGCTGGCGAGGTACAAACGCCAATTTTTTATAAAGGTGAGGAACGAGTGGATATAGGAGAGTCCATTTTGTTTCGCCATAGTAAAGCTGGTGAGTTATGTGAGCGTTTTCCCTTTTTGTATCGTGTTAAAAAAGGAGAGATTGTTGGGGAGTATTCAACATATCGGGGGGATGGCCAATGCTTTCTATAAAGGGACAAAAGTGGAGAAATTGGACAGGGAATGTAGAAGGAACGCCGCATTATACGATGTATCCAGAAAGTATACAAGATGTAGTAGAAGTTGTGGGACTTGCGCGAAAAAAGGGGAAGAAAATTCGTGTTGTCGGTTCAGGACATTCGTTTACACCCCTTGTGCAAACGGAAGAAGTTTTAGTTTCTTTAGATGAATTGAAGGGTATTGTGAATATTGATGCAGAGAAGATGGTTGCTGAAGTATGGGCAGGAACAAAGTTATATGATTTAGGGAAGTTACTTGAGGAAAAAGGGTATGCGCAAGAAAATTTAGGGGATATTGATTCGCAATCTATTGCAGGAGCGATTAGTACGGGGACTCATGGAACGGGTATTACCTTTGGGAGCTTATCAACACAAGTTATAGAGATTACGGCAGTTCTATCTAATGGTGAGAGTATAGTTTGTTCGGAAGCTGAGAACGTAGAATATTGGAGAGCGTTTCAGTTGTCACTTGGAATGTTAGGTATCATTGTAAAGATAAAATTGAAGGTTATTCCAGCGTATTCACTCGTTTATGAAAGTGAAAAACAGTCATTATCCACTGTAATGAACAAACTAGAAGAATATAAGAAGCATCGTCATTTTGAATTTTTCGTTTTTCCTTATTCTGATGAAGTACAAGTAAAACTTACGAACGAAACAACGAATCAAGGCAGTGATTTGAAATGGCATAAACTAAAGGTGGAGTTACTTGAAAATAGGATGTTCTCTTTACTATCTAAAGGGTGTAAATGGTTTCCTTCTATAAGTAAAGGAGTGAGTCGATTATCAGCTAAAGCTGTACCAAACACAAAAATAATTGGCCCGAGCTATGAAGTATTTGCTACATCACGTACGGTACCATTTTATGAAATGGAGTATAGCATTCCTTCAAAGTATATGAGGACGGTTGTAGAAGAAATCTCAAATCTTATTGAAAAGAAAAAGTATAAGGTGCACTTTCCGATCGAATGCCGCTATGTAAAAGGGGATGATATATGGCTTAGTCCAGCCTATGGAAGAGATTCAGCGTATATCGCTGTTCATATGTATAAAGGTATGAAATATGCTGCTTACTTTGGCGAAGTGGAAAAAATTTTTCTGAAGTATGAAGGGCGTCCGCATTGGGGGAAAATGCATACATTATCATATGAGCAATTACAAGATATATATCCAGAGTTTCATTCGTTTTTACAGGTGAGGAAATCTCTAGATGAACTTGGAATGTTTTTTAATCCTTATGCAGAAAAGTTATTTATCCCGCTATTTGCCGGGCAGTAAGACCCCCACTGATTAAAGTTTCATATTATGTATATAAAAAAGCTGACAAATAATTATTTGTCAGCTTTTTTTAGTGTAATTGCATTTCTTGTATGACTAATATGTTCATAAAATAGTAGTTTATCACGGCTAAATACATGCAGTAAAATATGAATAATGAATAGGCCGTTAATGATAAATAGGAATAACAATGTAACGAGTAATACTAAAGGCTCTGTGTGATTTAAAATAGAGCTACTAGAAAGAATATAATTGATTCCGCCTAGCGCAAAATAAAATATACCGTAGCGAATAAATAGTTCTTTTAATGTAATACGATTTGATTTTCCTTTCACGTGAATGCGAAGCAATGCTTTCCCAATTGTTTTTCCATTCGTAAAGTATGGAATAATAATAAAGTAAATAAGGATTGAACACGTAATGAAAATGAGTTCATACATATTGGTGTAAGATTGCATATTAGAAACGAAGAAAGAATTTCCTTTGTTTTTAACGACAGGTACGACGATAGATAAGAAAATCCAATCAATTTGCATTGCGATAAGGCGACGAATGAATCCGACTGGTTTCGTTTCCAAATTAATATGACTATCTAACTCGTTTGTCTTCGGAAGGAAGTACGTAAATATTGGTGCAATGATAAAACCAATTACGCCACCTAATGTATTTAAAAACAAATCATCGATATCAAATAATCGGTATGCACAATTGTATATACCGTATAATCCAGTCACTTGTGTTAGCTCAAAAAATAGTGAAAGGAAAAAGGAAATGCAAATTGTTTGTAAGAAACTACGTTGGAAATAATAACGTAAGTAAATGCCGAATGGAACAGTTAATAGAACATTAAAGGCAACTTGTAAAAACGCAGTCTCTTTTAATAAGTAGAAATAAGTAGTTGGTTTCGTTAAAACTGCCGATGTATGACTACTAATCTCTTGTATGAAATAAAATGGTGAGAGTTGCATGTGTTGTGTATTAGCCGGTTGTAGGCTACAAGTATCAAACGTTTGTGGCAACGGCAAAATAACAAGAAAATAGGCATTTAATAAGTAAAGTAATAATGAGTATAAAATAAATGAGCGCCATTTATTTAAATAACCGTATTTTCGATAATTAAATATTAAAAAAGGAATTAAAAGAAACATTGCTAAAAAGGGAAATAAAATAAATGCTGTTTTCACTGGAAATAAATATGCAGTCAAAGTAAAACTCCTTTCAATAAAAATTCGTTTATCATTATAGCGCTAAAAATATTTAAATACAAAGTTAAAATCTTTCGAAATAGAAATAATTACTAATTTTATAGGAATTAAGTTATAATAAATTTAATATAAGGATATTATGATTATATAAGTTGAGAGAGGGTACAAGAGATGCGATATGAACTTTTTTCTGTAAGTGGGGATCATATTACGACTTTTGAAAGTGCATGGCGTTTTCAGGAGGGAGAACAGATTTTTGTTCATGATGATCAAACAAAACGAAACTTTATTATTATTCGGCTGACGCATGATGTATTTCAACAAAATAAACATGTTATTCGTTTGTATTGTCAAGAGAAGAAAGTGTATGCATAAGAGAAGCCCTCTTACAGTATGAAAAGTAAGAGGGTCCTTACCTCGTTATTTGTGAACAGCCCAATTGATGAGGGCTGATTAAAGTTTCGCTTTATCATTTTATCCCTCGTAAGGAATAAAAAGAGAAGGGTTAATGCACATAGGTAGCATTTGATTTGGAAGAAAGGATATAGCCTTGTATTTTTTGCTTCAAAGTTTCATTGCCTTCTTTTTGAGAAAGCCATGTATGGTAATCTTGTTGTGTTTTCCATAACATACGAATCATATATTCTGCCTTATCATTTGTACGATGAACATGTGAAAACTCTATGTTAATACAACCGTTCGTTCCAGGGGAAGGATAATATTGTTTAAGCCCATAAAATAGCTCATTTTCATATCCGTACTTAATGTGAATGAGTTTAGTAACTATAAACATATAAACACCTCTTTTACGATAATAGTAGGAAAGATAAAATTACTGTAATAGTGAACTTAAGTAATATTATACTATTCAGAAAATTCTAAGTAAATAATAGGTTTTAACTTAATAGAGGTATAAAAAAGCGAGTCATTCTATTACACTAGATGACTCGCTTTCAATTTGTAAGTTTTACTTTATAAGAAAATAAGAGTAAGTACACCTACGATAATACAATAGAAAGAGAAATATTTTAAATTTCCTTTTGCCATAATGTTCATAAACCATTTTAGTGAAATATACGTCATGATAAATGTTGCGATGAATGCAACGACATATGGTACGAATAATGTGTCTAGATTTGGATCATTTGCAATGTCTGTAATGCTTAACAATAAGCCACCTAAGCTAACAGGAATGTATAGTAAGAATGAGAAGCGAAGAGCTGTTTCTTGCTTCATACCAAGTAACATTGCTGCTACGATTGTGGCACCAGATCGGCTTATTCCGGGAATCAGTGCGCAAGCTTGTGCTAATCCGACGATGATTGCATCTTTTATAGAAAGGTCGCCATCATTTTTACGACCGCGTAAATTTCTAATAATCCAAAGGCCGACAGCAGTAATAAGAAGGGAAACCCCAACCATCTTCACACCTTTTAAGTACTGATCGATGTAATCTTTAAATAAAACACCAATAACACCTGCTGGAATGGTTGCAATAACAAGATAAATAATAAAGAAGAAATCTGATTTTGCGTCTTCTGCTCTTGTAAATATATAAGAGAGACCATTCTTTGTTAGACGAATTAAATCATTTCTATAAATAAGTAATACAGCTAATAATGAAGCTGAATTAACAAGTAGTTCGAAGCTAAACCCTTCTATTTTTAGTCCTAGCAAATGTTGTGCTAAAACGAGATGACCACTTGAAGAAATCGGAATTGGTTCTGTTAGTCCTTGGAACAGACCGAGAATTAAATATTTTAAAACGTAGTAAAATTGTTCCATAATAACCTCCTTGTTTATTAGTTGAAAGAAACAACTTTTCCATTATAACAAAGATATGGATGAATATTGAAAAGAAATAAATATTCAAAATAAAATAAAAATCCCTTATAGAAGTATAAGGGATTTTTATTTTTAATTAAGAAGTTACTGTTTCTTGAAGACTTTTAGACAATTGAACATCGACTTTTTCAGCATCATGAATATGATTCATAATAGTAGTATTTAATTTTTGGAACATTTGTTGTGTGTTAGCGAATTCTCGTAATATGTCATCATTACAAGACTTTTGGTTTTCAATAGCTTTAATAACATTTGTAGCACCATTTTGTAACGTTTGAATCATAACTAAAATATTTTCAATTCTAGCGTTTGTATCGGCGCTCATTTCTACACCTTCATCGACTAAATGTAAATTATCTTTTGTGTTATCGTATGCTTTTTCAATTTCTTCTTGAATTTTTTTCGTTAAGTTGCCTATGTTTTTTGTACTTTCTGCTGTACTTTCTGCTAGTTTTCTTACTTCATTGGCAACGACAGCGAATCCTTTACCGTGTTCTCCAGCACGTGCGGCTTCAATACTCGCATTTAAAGCAAGTAAATTTGTTTGTGCTGCAATGTTTTGAATGACTTCTACAATTTGCTCGATTTCCTTTGAGCGTTCGCTTAGATGATTCATACTATTAGACGTGCGTTGAGATTGTTCACCTAATTTATTAATTACAATAAGTAAGCGGTGAACGGATTCTTTTCCTTCATTAGAGCAGTCAATAATTTCTGCAATAGACTGAATTAAGCTTTGTTCCTTTTGTAACATTTCATTATTTAACTCATTGGAATGTGTCGTACGTGTTGAAACATTTTCGAAACATGAACTTAATTGTTGAACTAAATTTTGAAGTGTATTATGTTGGTTATTTACAAGTTGATGCTCTTGGATAACGCTTTGTACACGATCGTGGATAGTAGAAATAGTCTCTTGCTTTTCGATATCTTTTTGTTTTAATTCTGCTTCTAATTCTTGTATACGCTCTTGTAATTGAGCAATTGTATGTTGGAGTGATTTTTTTTGAGTAAACATGTATTTATTTCAACCGCCTTCGAAAGTTATATTTTCTCTATATTTGGATTTTAGCATCTTTTGTATTTTTTAAATATAGGAATTGTTAAATATTTAAGAATCTATTACATTTTATTCATAATTCTCTTTTTTTCGTCACGAAAAATAAACTGTATTTAATCGTTTTGTAAACAAACTGTAAAATAAATCATGTATAACTGTATAAGAAGGGAGTCGGATTATGAACTATTTTAAGCGAATCAGCTGTCTAGTATTAGCAGGAATTATCGGTCTTTCTAGTACAGTCGCTGTTAAAGCAGAGTCAAACGACGAGAAACTTAACAACATGCAACAGCAATTGCAACAAAACGATGCAGAAATGCAAAAGAAAGAGCAAGAGAAGCAAGCTGTTAGTAAAGAAATTAAAGGTATCGAAAACGAACTACATAATTTAAATAATACAATTGCAAAAAATAAAGAGGATCAAGCTGCTATTCAACGTAAAATCGATGAAACACATAAGCAGATTGAGCAAAAAAAGCAAGAAATTGTCGTTTTGGAGGATAAAGTCCTTGCTCGTAAAGATATTATGAGAAAACGTATGGTTTCTGTTCAAAACAGTTCAAATACAAGTTTAGTAGTAGAAGTTGTAGTAGAATCAAAAAACTTTGCAGACTTCTTACAACGTATGAACGCAGTTTCTACTATTCTAGAAGCTGATAAAGAAATTTTACGTCTACAAGAACAAGATCTTCGTCAAATTGAAGAAGATAAGAAAACAATTGACGAAAAAGAAGCATCTTTAGTAGTAGACAAACAAAAATTAGCAAAAGCGCAAGCTGAACTGCAAGATAACTTGAAAAAGCGTCAAGATAACTTACAAACAGTTCAAGCTAAATATAATGAAGTTGCAAGTCAACTTAATTTAGCAGCGGAAGAAAAAGCTAAAATTGAATCAAATATGAAGACAGTACAAGAAACGATTGCTCGTGAGCAAGAAGCAGCAAGAATCGCAGCGGAAGAGCGTGCAAAAGCAGAAGCGGCTGCAAAAGCAGAGCAAGAAGCTTTAGCGAAAGCACAAGCAGAAATTGCTGAAAAGCAAAAGCAGGAAAAAGCTAGTAAACCAGCTGAACCAGTTGCTAATAATAATTCGAAGGTACAACCTACCAAACCTGCACAACCTGAACCACCTTCTAAGCCAACTGCTGGTGGGAAAGAAATTTATGTAGAAGCTACAGCTTATACAGCTGATCCAGCGGAAAATGGTTATGCACCAGGTCAACAAGTATTTTCTGCATGGGGACACTATAACTTAACTGCAAACCCAGGAATGAAATTAATTGCTGTAGATCCAAATGTTATTCCATTAGGTAAGACTGTAAATGTTGAAGGTTATGGAGTAGCAATTGCAGCCGATACTGGTGGAGCTATTAAGGGGCATAGAATTGATGTTTTAATGCCAGATAAAGGTTCATCAAGTAGTTGGGGCAGAAGAACAGTTAAAGTTACAATTTTAAACTAAAGCGAAATCCAACTTTACAATATGTAAAGTTGGATTTTTTTATAATAATAATGTTAAGTTGAGTTTACATTTTGTTAAGGATAGCATACAATAATGGTGAGAGGTGGTAAATTTGACCATTTTAAACAGAGTAAAAGAATTAAGAGCTCGTTTTAACTTTACGCAAAGCGTATTAGCAGAAAAGGTTGGAGTAACGAGACAAACAATTGCAGCAATTGAAAAAGGGGATTACGTTCCTTCGTTGTTATTAGCACTTACGATTTGTGATGTGTTTCAGTTAAAGATGGAAGATGTGTTTGTTTTAAATAAGGAGGGGGAAGAGGATGAATAGAATTGTTTTTTCTTATATCATAAACGTGCTTTATACTGCTTTAGCATGCTGGACATTTGTTGAATTTTATAGTGTCATTACAGAGTTAGCAGATATAATTAAAAACGAGAAATTCCCATTTGAAGTATGGTTTAATGGAGTACCATTCATTTTATTATTTATTGGAGCAATTATAGTTACAATTTTTTATAGAATTCAAAAGAAAAAATATAAGAATTTATCTTTTTGGATGTATCCATTATTATTTCCACTAGAAGATGAACGTGAAAAAGCGATTACGGATAAAGCTTGCCGAACAACATTTGTATCGTTATGGTTTGTGTTACCTTGTGCAGTTGGATTTTTAACTTTTTCGCCTATTATTAATGAATATCTTCCTGGATACCCATTATATATTATATTTTCGATTTTCTTTATTCAAATGACAGTATTTCACGTATCACTATACAGAAATAAATTAGCATAAAAAGAAACCTTCTTGCACCGGCAAGAAGGTTTCTTTTCAGCTAATACTTGTACATATGGCGATATTATTTTATCATTTTATATAGAGTAAGATTTTGTAAGGGAAAGGAATTGTATATGAATAAGCAAAGAATTTATAGTATAGTAGCAATCCTTCTATTTGTTGTAGGTGGCGTGTTAATTGGAAAGCCATTTTATGATGGATATCAGGCTGAAAAGAAACAGACTGAAAATGTGCAGGCTGTTCAAAAGATGGATTATGAAAAGCATGAGACGGAATTTGTAGATGCTTCCAAAATTAATCAACCAGACTTGGCGGAAGTAGCGAATGCATCATTAGATAAGAAACAAGTAATCGGTCGTATTTCGATTCCAAGTGTTTCAGTAGAACTGCCTGTTTTGAAAGCTTCTACTGAAAAAAACTTATTATCAGGTGCAGCGACAGTAAAAGAGAATCAAGTTATGGGAAAAGGAAATTACGCACTAGCAGGACATAACATGTCTAAAAAAGGTGTTTTATTTAGTGATATAGCTTCTTTGAAAAAAGGCGATAAAATTTATTTGTATGACAATGAAAATGAATATGAGTATACGGTTACTGGTGTATCTGAAGTAACTCCTGATAAGTGGGAAGTTGTAGAGGATCATGGGAAAGATGAGATAACGCTTATTACATGTGTATCTGTAAAGGATAATTCTAAGCGTTATGTTGTTGCTGGTGATTTAGTAGGAACGAAGGCGAAGAAGTAAAAAAAGAAGGTGAACTCTTTAAAGAGTTCACCTTCTTTTTTTACTAATGTTGAGAAATAATAGAATATTTTGGTTTGTATTTAAACATTCTTCTATTTATGTATAATAAAGTTAGAATTCTATTTTGGGGAGGAACAAGAGTGAGACAACAGGTGAAGAAACTTCTTTTCACAACGAGTATAGCGTTATTGGTAACTCCAATTTCAGCTTATGCGCATCCAGGGCGTACAGATGCTAATGGAGGACATACGTGTCGTACAAATTGTGAGAAATGGGGATTACAGTACGGGGAATATCATTATCACAATAAACCAGCTTCTAGTAGTGGTGCAACGAGCCCAGCTCCTAGCCAGAATAATAATAGTGCTGTAGAAGCTGAGAGACAAGCAGAAGCACAGCGCAATACTGAGGCTGAAAAACAACGTGCTGCAGAAGCACAGCGTAAAGCTGAAGAAGAGAGACAACGTGTAGCCGAGGAACAAAGAAAAGCTGAAGAGGCACGTAAGCAAGAGGAAGCGCAGCGCCAAGCTGATATGGAAAAAGGTCAACTTGAAGGTCAAAAGAATGGAGAAACTGATTTTAAAGCAGGAAAAAATGATGCAGAAGTACATGTAGCTGGAAAATCTGATGCATATAAACAAGCGTTTAAAACGACTTATGCAGCCGCATGGTCTTTAGAAGAGCAGAAGAAAACGCATTTTGAAACAGGAAAAGAACAAGGTTTAGCACAAGAGACGATGGACGATAGTCAGGTTGCTCCAGAGTTTAAGGTAAACTTTGCAGACGGGTTCAAAGTAGGGAATAAAGAAAGAACAGAAAAAATTGAAAAAGAGCAAGCTGAGTTAGGGGAAAAGACAGGGAAAGAACTAGCTGAAAAGAATCCTGGAAATAGAGAGAAAGAAGTATACGTGAAGGCATATGAAACAGCGTATGAAAAAGGCTATAAGTCTACAAAAAAGGCAGTAGAAAAGGCTGGCTATAAGTATGCATTTGAAAACTATGATTTAAAAGTTCCTGCTAAGTATGAAAGAAATGAATTGTTAAAGAAATGGTTTACTGAAGGATTTAAATCGAATAAAAAAGCAGCGGAAATTCGAGAAGAAGGGTATAAAAAGGGAGACAGCTGGTTCTCATTCTTCTATAAGAGTTTCGTACCAAGTGAATATAAAGAACATAAAGAGCTGTACGAACAAGCAATTGAAAAAGGTAAAACAGCATAAAAAAAGATGAGGAGAAATTCCTCATCTTTTTTAATCCATCCATTTCACTAATTTTTTAGAAATTAATAATAAAACACAGCCTAGTACAATTGCCACAGCGCCAATAACTGTGAATACTTCAGCGTATCCAAGTGAAGTTGTGAAGCTTGCAAGTTGTCCGCCTAAAATGTTGGCGATACCTGAACTTGCTAGCCATACACCCATTAGTAAAGATGCTAATTTTACCGGAGCAAGCGCACTAACCATTGATAGTCCGACAGGTGATAAGAATAGCTCACCTAACGTATGGAAAAGATACGTAAAGACGATAAACAGTAAGTTTGCTTTTTCTGTAATGTTATGTTCATCACTACCTGTTTTTAATGTAGCGATAACGAGAATGATATAACCAATACCGAGCAAGATCATACCAAGTCCCATTTTAGTTGGGATTTTTAAATCACCCTGCTTGCGAGTTGCAAGTTTTGCCCATAATGCAGAAATGACTGGAGCAAGTAAAATAATAAATAATGGATTGACCGATTGGAACCAAGATGTTGGAACTTCCCATCCGAACACAGAGCGGTCTACAAATTTGTTTGTATATAATGTTAATGAGCTACCAGCTTGTTCAAATCCAGCCCAGAAGAAGACAACGAAGCATGTTAAAATGACGATAACTGCGGTACGTTGTTTTTCTTTTTTTGTTAATGGTGTATCTCCTACTGATGGTTGTCCAGCAGCTGTTTGTAAATCGCGAGTTGGTTTTTTACCGATATTACCAAGGAAGCGATTTGATAGTGTTGTAAATAAAATTTGTCCAATGATCATTCCGATTGAAGCGGCTAAGAAACCGTAACGGAATCCGTAATGTACAACGCCATCAACTGTTGTTTTGAATAAATTTTCTGATAAAAATCCGCAAACGAGTGGAGCTAAAAATGAACCGACGTTAATACCCATATAGAAAATGGTAAATGCACTATCACGTTTTGGATCGTTCTCTTCGTATAATTCTCCAACCAGTGTAGAGATGTTCGGTTTGAAGAATCCGTTACCGATAATAATAAGCGCTAATCCGAGGTATAGGCCTAATTGGTTTTGCAAGGCAAATAGTGTAAGGTTACCGATTGCCATTGTTATACCACCAATTGTGATTGCTTTTCGTCTACCTAGAAAACGGTCTGTTAAGTATCCACCAATCATTGGTGTGAAATAACAGGCTCCAGTGTAAAATCCGTAAATAGAGAGTGCCCATGCGGGACTAAACCCAAGACCACCGCTTACTAAAGCTGTCGTTAAATATAATGTTAATAATCCTCGTAATCCATAGTAACTAAATCTTTCCCACATTTCTGTAAAGAAGAGTAAGTATAAACCTGGAGGATGTTTCTTTTTTCTTTGTTGTTCTCTTTCTAGTTGTATCGCTGATTCCATGTTATTTTCCTCCTGACACAAACAAAAACAAAGTTAATAATTTTGTACATTTAATATTTTACCTTATTAACTATTATAAGTCAATAAAGGTTGATTTTTCAGAAGAAATTGGAAAAGAGGAATAGCTATAGAATGGGTGTTTCTTTTGTGATAGACTATGGACTATGTTTTCTTTGTAAGGAAGCGGGTTATTGTACTTTTTTATATGTGAAATTGATTTCATAAAAGATGAAATTAAAGAAGGAGAAAGAAATGAAATTGTTACAGAAAAAAGAAATTTTACTTATTAGCCTTATGTTATTCTCTATGTTCTTTGGAGCAGGGAATCTTATATTTCCACCTTTCCTTGGGTATGAAGCAGGAGAACATGTTTGGATTTCATTAGTAGGGTTTATTATATCAGCAACAGGTCTTCCTATATTAGGTGTTATCTCTATTGCAAAAGCAGGAAGTTTTCAAACGTTAGCGGGTAGGGTTCATTCTTCATTTGCAATTATTTTTCCATGTATCGTGTATGTATTTATTGGACCTGGGCTTGGTATACCACGTGCGGGAAGTTTAGCTTTTGAAATGGGGCCAGGTCAGTTATTCCCTGAAACAGGAAACGGATTATTATTGTTTTACACAGTTATTTTCTTTAGTATTGTTTACTGGTTAAGTTTATCCCCATCTAAATTAATGGGGTTGTTTGGAAAAGTATTGACGCCGTTATTATTATGTATGATTGCACTCATTTTTATAAAGAGTATGTTTACAACGGTAGGAGATATGAAAGAACCAATAGGGAACTATGGACAAGCTCCTATGTTTCAAGGGTTTTTAGATGGATATTTAACAATGGATGCGTTAGCTGCTTTAATCTTTGGAATTGTTATTGCAAATGCATTACGTGCAAAGGGTATTGAAGATGATAAAGGTTTAGCGAAATATATGAGTATTGCTGGAATTGGGGCAGGACTATTATTATCTATTATTTATGTCATCCTTGGATATGTGGGGGCAATTAGTGGCTCATTAGGAACATTTGATAACGGTGCGAAAGTGTTAGCACAAGTTATGATTACATTATTTGGACAGGGCGGAGTCGTTTTATTAGGTCTTATTTTTACTATCGCGTGTTTATGTGTTTCAATTGGACTTGTTACGTCTTGTAGTCAATTTTTTGCGAGTGCATTTCCGAAAGTATCTTATAAAGTGTGGGCATTTATAGTAAGCGTTGTTAGTATGATCTTAGCTAATTTAGGATTAACGCAAATTTTAAAAGTATCAGTACCAATTCTTGGATTTATTTATCCAATTGCATTAACGCTTATTATTCTAGGGTTATTCCATAAGTATATTGGGAAGTATGCATACGTATATGCAGTAACTGTTTGGATTGTAGCAATATTTAGTGCAATTGATATTTTAAATAAAAATGTAATGATGAATCAGTGGACGTCAGTATTAAAATACATTCCGTTTTATACAGAAGGTGTTGGGTGGATTGTTCCAGCTATTATAGGCATGTGTCTTGGTTTCATCGTTAGTATTGCTTTAAATAAGAATAAATGAGTAAAAAGGTGTTTTCCTATTTTGGGAAGACACCTTTCTTTTTTTGGAAAAATACTATTGAAAATGAATAGACTAAGAGTATGATAAAGATAATTGGTAATATATAGGTTTAATGAGAGTTACGAATAAGGGGGTAGCATATGAAGAAGGATTTGGATAAGAAAATAGAAGCACTCGAAACGGCAATTGAAACGATTCAAGAAGCACTTGCTGAATTAAAGGTGAAGCAAAGGGAAATAGAAGTAGAAAACGCTCAGCAACATGTTAGTAAGGAAAAGAAGGAATATATTGAAACGGTAATGGAGGAAAAGCCAAAAGAAGAAATAGTTACGATAAAAGAGTCTGTGCAAGAACGTGAGGTAAAACAAGTAGATATATCTGCTTTTAAACCAGAGCCATTTAATATTATTAAGTTTTGTCAAACGTGGTTACCTCGTGTATTTGTCGGTATTATGTTGCTTGGAGTGATCTGGTTATTTAAAGCAGGGGTAGATGCTGGTTTATTAACACCAGCGATACGAATTGTGTTTGGTATCGCATTATCTATCGGGTTGTATTATATAGGAGATATTCAAATTAAAAGAGAGCGGCAAGCGTTAGGATTAGTATTAGCTGGAGGAAGTATTACCGGGATTGTTCTAACGACGTTTGCAGCACATTATTTGTATGCATTTATTCCGGCAAGCGTCGCGTTTCTCTGTAATATTGCATGGGTTATTTTAGGTATTTATTTAGCGAAAAGATATCAATCGGAATATCTCACTATTTTCGTAGCGGTCGGTGCGTTCTTCGTACCATTCTTGTTAAATAGTACGACTCCGAATCCTTATATTTTCTTTGGATATGAGACAGTATTAACACTTAGTTTATTATGGTATGCGTTGAAAAATCGTTATAAATACTTATATATGATTTCTTACGCTGTTGCTGCCATTGTCCTTTTCGTTTTCTTTGCTGTTATGTCAATGTTAGTAGAGAACTTGCAAATACAGTTAACGATTGTATATGGTTTGATTCATTTACTATTATTTTGGCATATGTTTACGGAGAGAAGTTTTATACTAGAGCCACGTTTGGCGATATTTAGTGCGAATGCAGTGTTCTTTATACTAGCTATTTCAAAAATACCTGATTTTACAACATGGGGATTAATTATTAGTGCAATCGTGCATGCCGCTATGTTCGTATTTGAATATAGGAAAAATAGACATTCTACATTTACAAATCTCTTATTTGGTTTCGCAATGGGAGCATTTAGTTTAGCAATTTTATATGAGTATAGTTTAGTGAATGCAGCGATTGTACTATTATTACAAGGTTTCCTCGGCATGGTCACTTCTATTAAAGTAAAACAACAGATAAAATTGTATGTTAGTGCGACGGTTTACGCAATTGGAATGATACAGACTATTTTTAGCCCGTTTGATCAATTTATTTCGGCAGGCTTTGTTGCTCATCTTATTTTAATAGGAACGTTCTATTATTGCATGAGAGAAGTGAAAGAAGTATTAGCGAGCTTCGGCAAATATATGTATTCTATAGTGCTCTATTGGTTTATGATAATTGTATTTATTACAATTACGAGAATCGGTGAAGTTTTATCTACAGATGGAAGCGTAATTAGTGTATCAGTATCGTTATTATGGATGGTATATGCATTATTTGCGGTTTGGTTTGGAAGAAATAGAAATATGAATGAAATATTATATGCTGGTTTAGTCGTTTTAGTCGTAACGGTAGGGAAGTTATTCTTACTTGACTTACCAGAGGTATCGATGATGATTAGGGCAGTGTTATTCCTAATCGTCGGTAGTATAGGTATCGTTATTTCAAGAATGTTTTTCTCGAAGGAAGAGAAGTGAGAAGAAGGCAATCCATGTATGGATTGCCTTTTTTATTATTTCTTATTAATCGTTACAGTTTCATTATATTTCGTTGTTGTATTTTGGCGTAGACGAAGCGTTGCTTGTCCAGTTGTATTTGAATCAATCTGTACATTTACAACTTTCTCAGCAGAGCCTAAGCTGTTTGTTGTGAAAGAAAATGCACTACTATATCCGAAAGTAGATGGCCAAGTGCCGTTTGCATTTTGTACTTTAGCCACTTGTGTTCCACCAGTAGTGAAGATACCTAAAGAATAGTTGTTATAAGTTGTATTAGGTAGTAAGTTGTTTACTTGAATCTTCATTTGGAAAATTTCATTGTTTGGTAGAATGCTAGGGTGTGTAACGACGTAGTCGCTTGTTGTTACCGCACCGTTATAACCGTATGAACCTGGTTTAAAAGTATTTGTATTAAACCATTGATAACCTGCATTTGGTGCGCTCCAAGGTTCAGGTTGTGGTTCTGTTGATAAGCTTGGCTGTTCAAATGTTTGTAGAGCTGTAGGTGAATCAAGTTGTAAACCATTTACTTGATCTAAACTTGTAAATGTCTCTTTATTTGATAACCAATTTACGATGTTTTCTAATAAGATAGCATCGTTTTCTTCTTTATAACCATCGTAAGTTTTCTTTGTTTGGCCAGAATCTTCACGAACGTACTTTGGCGTAGCATCTTCAACAGGAGAAGAGTCACCAATAAAGGCAGCTTTTCCAAGTCCTACTTTTGCAATTGCAGCATATGGGCCTTCTGCAATACCACCGCCATTATAAACGCCGCTATCAACAGCGTTATTCCATTTTGATGGATTTTCTGGAAGGTAAACAAGTCCTTTTGCTAGTTTTGGATTTGTAATTGCCAGAGTAGAACCAGCATGCATTGCTACAGACGAAACACCTTTTGTAATTCCGAAAGATTGTTCAGGCGATACAATTGTTTTCGCTGAAACATCACCAAGTGCATTGTAGCGGAAGCGAATACCGAAGTTGTCAGAGAGCCAATCAGAGCTTTCTACTCCTTGCATAGCTTGTGAATTTGTTTCTTCATTAGACATTCCTTTTGCTGGATTATCCCAAGCACCGCGTCTATATCCATTAAATACTTCAGAAGAGTCCCAGCGATTTTTATTACGATCTGCATTGTAATGATCAGCAATAAAGAAGATACTACCACCATTTTTTACATATTGTAACATAGCGTCCTGCTCAGATTTTTTGTAAGGAATATTAGCTTCTGGAACGATAAATACATTGTAATCTTTTAAATCTTCGTACGTAATAGGTGTTGATTTACGAAGTTCCTTTACGTGATATCCGTTTTTTGCAATGCCGTTTCCGAAGTCAGAAAAGCCGCCGTCAATAACCCAGTCAGCTGTCCCAGCAGTTTGACCGTGTGTATTATCAAATAATACTTTCTTCCCATTGTTTTGATTTACAACTTTTGCAGCAATTTCAGGAGCTGGGTCTACAGAGCTTTCGGCATAAGTAGACGGTATGAACGAGGTCCCTATACTTAGTGTAATTGCTGTTGCTAAAGAAAATGTAATCCATTTTTTATTCTTCATAGAAGAATCCCCCTAATAATAAATATATGTGCTTTAATAATGTAATTTATTTTTCTGTAAAAATAAAGACGGAAAACATAAAAAATATTAAAAGATTGTAAAAATACCGTGAATTATGTTGAGAAATATTTATATAGATATAAAAACATCCCTTCCAAGTAATAAGGAAGGGATGTTTTGCTTAACTAATTTTTGAGTTAGGTGTTTCATCAATCTTATGAAACCCTTTCATGTAATATACGATTGCTAAGCCGATAAGCCAAATTGGGCCAACAATCAATGCAATTCGTGTATCTTCTGAATACGCCATTATACCTAATACTAATATAAGGAAAACGAGTGAGAAATATGAGCTTAATGGGTATAAAGGCATTTTATACGATAACCTTTGTTTATTTTGAGTAGGCAAGCTTTTACGGAATTTAATTTGAGCAACTAATATAATGCCCCAAGTCCAAATTGCGCCGAAAGTTGAAATGCTAGTAAGCCATGTAAATACCTTTGCAGGTACGAGATAGTTTAATATAACACCAATTAGTAAAACGATAGCAGTTGCTACAATTCCTTGGCTTGGAATGCCATTTTTATTTAAACGACCAAATCTTTCAGGAGCTTTTTTCTGCTGAGCTAATGTATATAGCATACGGCCTGTACTAAATAAACCACCGTTACAAGAAGAAAGAGCTGCTGTTAATACGACAAAGTTAATAATACCTGCTGCTTTTGCGATACCAATTTGCTGGAATGTTAATACAAATGGACTGCCTTTCTCACCAAGTTCGTTCCATGGATAAATTGCCATCATAACGAATAATGCCCCAACGTAAAAGAGTAGAATTCTCCAAAATACGTTATCAATTGCCTTTGCGAGTGTTTTCTTCGGATTTTGAGCCTCACCAGCTGTAACACCGATTAATTCAACGCCTAAGTAAGCGAATAGTACCATCTGCATGGAGAGTAGTAACCCAGAAAATCCATTTGGGAACCAGCCACCATGTGACCAAAGATTTGAAATACCAGTAGCGATACCACCGTTTCCGAATCCGAATAAAATAATACCAGCTCCGACTACTATCATACAGATAATTGTGACAATTTTAATGAGAGCAAACCAAAACTCAAGTTCTCCAAATACTTTTACCGATAAGAAGTTAAAAGCGCTCATTAATAATAGAGCAAGTAATGCCCAAGTCCAGCGCGGGATATCAGGGAACCAGTACTGCATGTAAATGCCAGCTGCTGTAATTTCAGCCATACAAGTAACAACCCATAAGAACCAGTAATTCCAACCAGTAATATAACCAGCGAGTGGTCCAATATAATCATATGCATATTTACTAAAAGAACCAGCAACAGGTTGTTCAATTGCCATTTCCCCAAGCGCTCGCATAATAAAAAAAATAACGAGACCGGCAATCATATAGCCTAGCAAAATAGAAGGACCTGCTAGTTTAATGGCGGAAGCGGATCCTAAAAATAGCCCAACGCCAATAGCTGAGCCCAGTGACATTAAAGTAATATGTCGTTCTTTTAAACCACGATTTAAAGTTCCAGATTTGTTTGTGTGCTGCATAAGAAGAATCCCCCTTGTAGAGTGAACGATATTTGAATGCGTTTACTAAATATTTAACTATTTCAAATTATAAAACATTTCTATCTGTTATGCTACAAAAATAATCATAATGAACTGTACTACATCTGTACTTGTCAGACTTAAACTTAAAATTCGAACTATTAGGGAATATATTGACTCTTCTTTTTATTGATTGTTAAGATTAAGTATTATATTTTCTCACATACTAGTAAGAAAAAGAATGTGTGATAATAATTCAGGTGTAGGAAGGGTACATAAGCATGTTTCAATTACAAAAATATAACACTTCTGTGAAGCAAGAGTTTTTAGCTGGCATCACAACTTTTTTTACATTTGCGTATATTCTTGTCATCAATCCAAAAATATTATCTGATGCAGGTGTACCATTTGACCAAGCGTTTACAGCAACAATTATTGCAACCGTTGTTGGAACAGTAGGTATGGCGATTTTCGCGAATTACCCGATTGTTATTGCTCCAGCTATGGGAATGAATGCATATTTTGCTTATTCTGTTGTACAGAAGGCAGAAGGGATTACATATGTAGTTGCCTTTTCAGCTGTATTTGTAACGGGGATTATTTTTCTTTTATTATCTTTTACTTCGTTTAGGCAAAAGTTAATTTTAGCAATTCCTGATAGTTTAAAGCATGCAATTGCAGGTGGAATTGGACTATTTATTGCTTTTATTGGATTGCGCCTTTCTGGAATTATCGTGGATCATCCGTCTAATTTAGTTACGATTGGTGATTTTCATTCTCCAGCTGTTATTTTAACTTTAATTGGTTTAATATTAGCGGCGGTATTAATGACATTGCGTGTGAGCGGTGCATTATTTATTAGTATGATTGTGACAGGAATTATTGCCTTCTTTACAGGGCAATTGAAGTTTGCTGATAAAATTGTGGCGATGCCTCATTTACCAGAGGGTATCATCGTTTCAAACCCAATCAATGCCTTTTCAGATGTAATTGAATACGGATTATACGGCGTTGTATTTTCATTTTTACTTGTACTTTTATTCGATACAACAGGTGCATTACTTGGTTTAATTAAACAAGCAGGTTTAATTACAGACAATACAGAGAAGCGTTTTGGTAAAGCGTTTATTGCAGATGCAATTGGCGGGACTACAGGTTCTATCTTTGGAACAAGCCCAACAGCAGCGACGATTGAATCGTCAGCAGGTATTGCTGCAGGTGGTAAAACTGGGTTAACAGGGATTGTAGTTGTTGGTCTAACAATTATAACGGCATTTTTTAGTCCTGTTATTGCTTCTTTATCAAGTGTAGCCGCTATTACAGCTCCTTCATTAATTATAGTAGGTAGTTTAATGGCACAAAGCATTCGAGATATTAATTGGAATGAATTTGAAGATGCGTTACCAGCATTTTTAATTTTTATAGGTATTCCGTTAACATCTAGTATTGCAAATGGAATCGCAATTGGATTTTTAGTATATCCAGTCTTGAAAATTGTGAAGGGTAAAGGGATGGAAGTACATCCATTACTATACTTATTTACAATTTTATTTGGATGTCATTTATTCTTATAATATAGGAGAGGGGGCTTCTTATGAGGGGCTCCTTTTTTGTGTATAATAAAGTGAAACTTAAATTAGTAATGTAAAATATAAATTACTTATTGGAATATATATTATAATAAGGGTGGAGGAGAAAGAAACAGTAAACAAAAACATAGACAAAAGTAGGCATATATAGTGAAAAGTAATTATGAAACAATATAAACCGAAAGAATTTTCAGAAATGCTTAATGTCTCTGTTAAGACATTGCAAAGGTGGGACAATCAAGGTGTTTTACCTGCTTACCGGAACCCAAAAGGAAGAAGATATTATACAGAAGAACAGTATAAGAAATATATGGGTATTCAAGAAGAACTTGTTCAGGATTTAATATCTATCATTCATGTATTTAGCTGTAGAATATATGGGTTGAGAAAATACGAAAAGAAAATGTCGGAGGATGAAGACTTATGAAAAGAGCATATTTAATAGAAATCAAACCGACAACTGAACAAATTAGTAAAATCCGTCAAACTATTGGGGTGTGTCGATATGTATATAACCTGTATATCTCTAAAAATAAAGAGGTATATGAGTCGGAGGGGAAATTTCTTAGTGGTTATGACTTTTCCAAATGGTTAAACAACATTCATACAAAAGAGTGTGACCAGTGGATTAAAGAAGTGTCGAGCAAAGCGGTAAAACAAGCGATTATGAATGGAGATAAAGCTTTTAAGCGGTTTTTTAAAGGTTTATCTAAGTTTCCACGATATAAAAAAAAGAAGAAGCAAGATGTGAAGTGCTACTTTCCGAAAAACAACAAAACAGATTGGATAGTAGAAAGACATAGAGTAAAAGTCCCTACAATTGGTTGGATAAGGTTAAAAGAGTATGGATATATTTCAAAAAATACAACTGTAAAAAGTGGTACAGTATATCAAAGAGCAGGAAGATACTATGTGTCTATACTCTGTGAAGTGAAAGAGGTAAAACCAAATGCAACTCTCAATACAGTAGGTCTAGGAATTGATTTGGGAATTAAAGACTTCGCTGTACGTAGCGATGGAAAAACTCACAAAAATATAAATAAAACAGTACAAGTAAAAAAGATAGAAAAACGGTTAAAACGTGAACAACGCTCTTTATCACGCAAATTTGAAAATATAAGAAAGAGAGGTGAACAACCTGTTACTAATAAAAGAGCGAATATAAACAAAAATATTCTTAGGGTGCAACAACTACATGCTAGGCTAGCAAATATTCGATTAGCGTATGTAAAGTCTATTGTAAATGATGTGGTGAAAACCAAGCCAACGTTTATTGTAGTAGAAGATTTGAATGTGAAAGGTATGATGAAGAACAAACATCTATCTAAAGCTGTAGCGCAACAATGTTTTTATGCTTTTACAACATGGTTATTAACGAAATGTAGGGAATATGGAATTGAACTACGGCAAGTGGACAGATTCTATCCATCTTCTAAAATGTGTTCATGTTGCGGTCAAAAAAAGTCGGATTTAAAGCTGTCTGACCGAGTATATACATGTGAATGTGGCAATGTAATAGATAGAGATTTAAATGCGTCAATCAACCTTTTACAAGCAAAAAAATATACAATACTAACGTAAATAGATTGTATATATGTACGGTGGGCTACATCGGAATTTACGCCTGTGAAGTGTCACAGCAAACTGTAGTAGCAAGTGATTAGCGAGGCAGGGCACGTAGAAGCAGGAATACTCTAAGAATATACATTTGTCTATATTTTTAGTAGCAGGAACATGAATGGCTGTAAGTAAAATAAAAGTCGCGCGTGTTCAGTTAGATTTAACACAGCAACAATTAGCAGAAAAAGTAGGCGTTACAAGGCAAACGATTAGTTTAATTGAGAAGGGGAAATACAATCCATCTTTAGATTTATGTTTAAAAATTTGTTATGCAGTAGATAAAACGTTGAATGATTTGTTTTGGGAGGAAAAGGAGTGGTAGGATGAAAATCGTGAAAGATGAACGTTTAATGATTGAAGGGTTAAAACATATTAGATTAGCTTTCATCTTACAAAATATCGTCATACTAGCTATCGTCTTTTACCGCTATGTCTTGCAAGGGGCAGGATATGAAAGTGTTTCGGATTTATTAATGGTATTTATGGGCGGGATAATAATTATTAACTTTTTAAATCTGAAAAATTCAGTGGAAGTGTATGAGCATACGGGCGGAGTGTCGCGTCGTTATTTTATGAAGCTATTATTCATTCCGGTGGGTATTATTATTGGGATTTTAGCTATTTGTATCGTTGTAACACCAGATATTTCGATAAAGGAAATTAGTATGACAGGACTTATTATGTTTGCTTGTTTTTTAGTTCCAAGTTTGTTTATATACATATATATGAAAAAAATAAAAAGAGAAGATTGAAATATAAGAAAGGCTTTCCTGTATTGAGGAAAGCTTTTCTTATATCTTTTTATACAAAACTTTATGAAGGCCAATTGGTTCAATTTCAAAAATTTCACCATGCTCCTGAAAGCCTAATCGTTTGTAATAGTCAGTTACAGTAATTCGGCCATTACACCATAACATATTTGCTTGACGCTCTTGTAAGATTTGTTCTGCATTCTGAATTAAGGAGCTTCCAGCGTGGTTGTTTCGAAACTCAGGTAATGTGGCCATTCCTCGTAGACGATAATGAATCCCGGCTGGTAGGTCAGGATATATTTCTTTTGAGAAGGAAGCGATACTAATTAGTTCATCGTTTATAAATGCGCCTAAGTGGAAGGTGTCTGTTTCATAATCGGAAGGATATTTACAATCTGCTAATGTTTGATTGGGGCGTAAAATTTTTTGACGTAATACGTAAGTTTCGGATCCCTCAATATTTTTCACGATAATCATATTAACATCCTTTCTTATAACGCTTTTTCTGTTAATTGTATAAAGAAATAAGCAGGTGCGGCGAGAAGTCCGAGTATGCTAGCAGTTCCGAGAAGGAGTGAAAGTAGGAGACAAGAATATTTTATTCCATTCGATTTTTTCCATCCGTAACTACAAATCTCAATACTAACACCGATGAGAATAATGGCAACGAGTATTTCGGCTAATAATAAGAGAGCTAAAGTTATAATAGACATAATGTAATCCATCCCCATAATATGTGATAGTAACATTTTACCATATGAAATGGAAAAAAATGCCCCTCAATTATGTGAGGGGCATTTTTTTATTCTAATATGTTTTTTAGTGTATCGATATGTTCTTTTGAGCCTGTTACAAGTAATGTATCACCGTGTTGTAGTCTTGTATCCCCATGTGGGATTAATGCTTTATTTCCACGATAAATTTGAATGACTAGTACATCACCTAAAAACGGAAGGCGACGAAGTGCAACGCCGTTATATTTATTGCTCCGTAGTTCAACTTCACGGACTGTTTCGTTTGCTGTTGTAATTAAGCGAACGAGACTAGGTTTATCAATAAGCGCACGTAATAAAATACGTGTAGAGTTAATTGTTGAGAATACAGCGATATGTTCTTGCGTTGCTTTTTCTTGTAGAAGTGGATCTTCTACACTTGCAATAACATGTTCAACACCTAGCTCTTTTGCATGTTCTGCCAATAATAAGTTTTGTTCATCATCACTTGTTGCAACAACGACGCGATCTGCATCAAATGCTGTTTGTTCAGTTAATGATGCGATTGTGATGTCATCCAATTTCACGATAGGGAAGTCGTGCGATTTCGCTTCTTCATCATTTATTTTGTTTTGACGCATCATATATAGCGTTACGTCATAATCTTCTCGTTTTAAATCTAGTGATAACGGAAGGGTAATTCTGCTCGCGCCAATAATAGCTACTTTTGGTTTTGGTGTTTCTACTTTTGGGAACATTTTTTTAAACAATATAGGTGCAAAAATACAAGTAATAACTGCGCTTAAAATAAGAGAGGCAGATAAACTTGGACTGATGATCTCCAGTTTTTCACCAATTTGTGCAGCCGCAATAACTAAAGAAAGTGTCGATGTTAATAAAATTGCACTTCCAAGTACGATATTACGTGGATACCATTTTCTTAAGACTAGTGATGGTAAGAGTTTTGAAATAAAGAGTCCTACAATTAAGATTGGGATCATTAGCATGCTAGAAGGTTCTTTGAAAATAGACCACACCTCTAGATTTACACCAACCATTACGAAGAAAATAGGGATGAAGAAACCGTAGCCGATAGAATCAAGTTTTTCCACCATATCTTCATTTGGTGATAATAACGATACAAGTACACCTGCTAAGAAGGCGCCTAAAATATTTTCTGCTCCAACAGATTCCGATAACCCAACTAAGATTAAAATGAGTGCAAAAACAGCTCGTGTATCAATTTGTACACTACCAGCTTTTAAACTATCTAAGTATGGAATGTTTTTAAAACGTTTTGCAACGAAGTAAATAACAATACCAGCGCCGAATAGAAGAAGAAGAAGCCACATGCTTTGGCCGCTTTCGGAATTTAATCCGACGAATACAGCGAGTAAAATCATTGTAACTAAATCCGCAATAACAGCGACTAATAAAATGATTTGCCCAATTGCTGTTTTTCCTAAGTTATTCTCTTTTAATGTTGGTACAACAACACCTAAAGAAATAGTTGAAATAATTAAAGTCATGAACATTGCATTATCTACGAATCCTAGCCATACGAATAGTAATGATAGGGCATAAGACAAGATGAAAATAAATAAGAAGATAATGCTTGCTGCTTGAAATGTATTTGGCTCGTTTGTCGTATTTTTTTTCCCTTTTTGTTTAAAGATAGAAAAATCAATTTCTAAACCGCTTAAGAACATAAGGAAGATAAATCCTAATGTTGATAAAACTTGAAGCCATATATCTGGCTCAATAATATTAAACCCACTTTTACCTACAAAGATTCCTGCAATAATTTCTGCAACGACCACAGGAAGTGCTTTTAATTTAAAGCGTTGTAACAAAAGGGGAACGAAAAACGCGATTGCAACGACAACCATAAGTGATAGAACAGAAGTATGATGTTCCATTGCGTTCTCTCCCTTCAAATAAATATAGTACCTATTTAGCCATATAATAGGTAGAAAAGCAACGCATATGGATTCGATTTCATAAAGAAAGACTTTTCTTAACATTTGTCATAATAAGTATATTTTTCATGATTATGCTGTTAATTCCGTAATGTGGATGTAATAGGGGGGATAAAAAAAGACTGCTGAGATTCCTCAGCAGTCTTTTCATATACATTACATTGAGAAGAAGATCCATACAGTTAAACCAACTGTTGCAGTTGCAACGAAGAAACTGTATATCATTGTAAGAATTTGAACTCTTCCTTCTCCTTCTTTTAAATGCATGAACATAATTAATTGTAACAACGCTTGCGCAACAGCCATTATGATAATCGTTGTTAGGACTGTTGAAAGTGGCAATGTTGTGTAAAGTGCCACGTATAACGCTAGAAACGTTAATGCAAGCGATAAAATAAATCCGAAAACGTGTGACCAAGGGAATCCGCTATGCGCATGTCCGTTTGCTTGGTTGTTATTTTGACCCATTTACGCCACCATCCCGTTCAAGTAAACTAGTGTGTAAATAAAGACCCAAACAAGATCGAGGAAATGCCAGTATAAGCTGATAATGAATACTTTACGAGCTGTAACTGGTGTTAAACCTCGTTTTAAAATTTGGATAATAACACAAATTGCCCAAATGATACCGCCTGTTACGTGGGCTCCATGCGTTCCAAGAAGAACGAAGAATCCAGATAAGAAGGCACTTGTTTGAATTGTTGCACCTTCACCAATATACATAATGAATTCTTCAATCTCGAAGAATAGGAAACCTGCACCTAAAAGTAATGTAAGGACGAACCATCCAAGCATCGCTTTTTGGTTGTGCTTACGCATTTCGTGAATTACGATACCACATGTGAAACTACTTGTTAAAAGTAGTAATGTTTGAATTAAAAGCGTTTTAAGTTCAAACAGTTGCGCTGGTGTTGGGCCATCTGCCGTACGACCAGCAAGGACTAGATAAGAGGCGAAAAGTGTTGCGAACAGCATAATTTCAGCCCCAAGAAAAATCCAGAATCCTAGGATATTCAATCTGCTTTGTTCGGATTGATATTCCAAAGGTAAGCTTTTATCTAAAGCCGCCATGTCATTTCACCTCTCATGCTATATGTTCTGTTTTTTTAATTTCATCAACACTGATATAGTAACCTTCATCATAATCGAATGAACGATAGATTAAGCAAGCTAAAATACCAACTCCACCGATTGCTGCAAGCCAGAACCAGCTAAATACTAATGCGAAACCTGCAAGACCGAAGAATCCAGACGCAATAATAGGCACACCAGAGTTACTTGGCATGTGAATTGGTTTGATATCTTCTGCTGCTGGTGTAACTGTTTCTCCACGTTTTTTCATGTACCAGAAAGCATCAGCTTCTTTAATTTCAGGAAGCTTCGCGAAGTTGTAATGTTGTACAGGAGAGTGAGTTGCCCATTCAAGTGTACGACCATCCCATGGATCTCCAGTTGTGTCACGTTCACCGTGACGTGCACTCCAAATTACGTTGTAGCAAAGAAGTAGGAAGCCGATACCCATCATTACCGCACCAACAGATGCGATTTGGTTTAGCCATCCCCATCCAAGACTTTCAGAGTAAGTGTACATACGACGAGTCATACCGTCTAAACCTAAGAAGTACATTGGGAAGAAACAGATGTTGAATCCGCTCATAAAGATCCAGAATGTCCATTTACCTAGGCGTTCATTTAACATATGACCAGTCATTTTTGGATACCAGAATGTGAATCCAGCAAGCATAGCGAATACTGTACCTGCGATTAATACGTAGTGGAAGTGAGCGATTAGGAAGTAGCTGTTATGGTATTGATAATCAGCTGCTGCCATTCCAAGCATAACCCCTGTAACCCCACCGACTACGAAGTTTGGAATAAATGCCAATGACCAAAGCATTGGAACTGTAAAACGAATACGTCCTTTATACAGTGTAAACAACCAGTTAAAGATTTTAACCCCGGTTGGAATCGAAATCGCCATTGTCGAAATCGAGAAGAATGAGTTAACCGCTGGACCTGCACCCATCGTGAAGAAGTGGTGAAGCCATACGACGAAACTTAGTAAAGAAATTGCAACCATTGAGTATACCATCGCACTGTAACCGAATAGACGCTTACGTGAGAATGTACTAATGATTTCAGAGAAAATACCGAATGCCGGTAAAATAACGATATATACTTCAGGGTGACCCCATACCCAGAACAGGTTGGCCCATAACATTGGCATACCGCCGCTCGCCATCGTAAAGAAGTGAGCATCGAATAGACGGTCAAATGTCATTAATGCAAGAGCAACTGTTAATACTGGGAAAGCGAAAATAATGATAATTGTTGTAATTAAGATTGACCAAGTAAACATTGGCATTCTCATTAAAGTCATACCAGGTGTACGCATTTTTAAGATAGTAACAAGGAAGTTAATACCGGTCATTAGCGTACCGAGACCTGAAATCTGTAATGCAATTGCGTAGTAGTTATTTCCTACGCCCGAAGTAAACTCTGTACCTGCCATTGGGAAGTAAGAAGTCCACCCAGCGTCTGGAGAACCACCAATTACGAAAGCGATGTTGAATAACATTGCTCCGACAAAGAATAACCAGAAACTTAAAGCATTTAAGAACGGATATGCAACGTCACGAGCACCAATTTGTAATGGTACTACAAGGTTCATTAATCCCATAACGAATGGCATTGCCATGAAAAGAATCATTACTGTACCATGCGTTGTAAAGATCCCGTTATAGTGTTCAGCGTTTAAATAAGTTGTTTCTGGGAATGTTAATTGTGCACGGATCATTAAACCATCCATACCACCACGGAATAACATGATAACCGCAGAAATAATATACATAGCTCCGATTTTTTTATGGTCAACAGTTGTTAACCATTCGTCCCAAAGCCATTTCCATTTTTTATACTTTGTTAGTACGAAAATGATTGCTAATGTCACAAGAACGATAGAAGCGTCTGCACCGTAAATAATCGGGTCACCTGTGACAAAGAATTCATCAAGCTTCACTGTGTTCACTCCAATCTGTTGGAATAATAGCTATTATTTTTTGTTTTTGTAGTAGTTGTAATCACAATATTCAAGTGATTTTGGATCTACATAACTTAAGTGGTGACTAGAGAATGTCATACGACCAACTACACCAGGTTTAACAATTTCGTTGTACTTAGCTTCTGTTAGTTTAGGAGCAGTTTCTTGTACTTCTTTAACCCACTTGTCATATTTCTCTTTAGTTTTTGCTTCAACTTCGAACTCCATGTGTGTGAATCCTTCACCAGAGAAGTTCGCACTACGGCCTAGGTAAGAACCTGGCTTATCAGCTTGTAAATAAAGATCCATAATCATGCCATCCATTGTGTACTTCATACCACCAAGTTCTGGTACCCAGAAAGCATTCATTGGGCCGACAGAAGTCAGTTTGAATTGAATTGGTACACCAGCTGGGATGTTTAAATAGTTAACGGTTTCAATTTTTTCCTCTGGGTAACTGAATAACCATTTCCAGTTTGCAGATGTAACATAAATTTCAACTGGTTTAATATGTTTGGACTCTTTCGGAACCTCTTCCGAAGCATAAGTTGCTTTTACTGTTGGAATCGATAATGCGATAACGATAATAACAGGAACAAGCGTCCAAATAATTTCTAGTAATGTGTTACCGTGTTGTTCAGGTGGCTCATAGTCCATATTCTCTGGTTTTTCACGATAACGAATCAAGATGACTGTAAACAGAATGAATACAATTGCGATAATTAATGACATAAGCAAGAATGACCAAACAATTAAATCATACTGTGCTTTTGCAACAGGTCCTTGCGGATTTAATACTGCGAGTTTTTTATCACAGCCACCGAGGAACAGAAGTAATGATAACGGAAGAAGCGAAGCCAACTTCCAAAACGCTTTCTTTAGTTGCACGATTGAAAATCTCCTTTCTCCTTGGATTGAAACTATGCCAATAAAACAATATAAACCTATTAATTTATAGAAGGCAATAGTTTTTGATATATTGTTAAAAAATAGACACAAATGCACACTTTTTAAGGTGAATATCATTTGTAACTTGATTACATTGTAAACTATTTTCCAGAGAAAAACGTGATTGTGAAAATTTTAAGATAAATAAAGTTATACCAGGATATCCAAGAAATAGAAAAAAGCTATCTTATGATAAGAAAGATAGCTGAATATTTTGTATATTTAGTTTATTTCTTGTGTGACAGTTCGTGGCTGTTCAAGTGTGACAATTTTTTTATATTTGACTTGGTATAAAATGTAACAAATCATCATAAATGGAATACCGCAATAAAGAGCAATTCTTTGATCTGGAATGAAAGCCAAACTAACAAATGTAATGAAATTGAGCGAGAACGCTACGATTGGAACGAGTGGATAGAGCGGTGTACGATATTTTAAATCATTTATGTTGCCACCGTTTTTCACGAAATTTCTACGGAAGAAAAACTGTGAAGCGGCGATTGACATCCAAACGACAACGGCAGCCATTGCTGCAATAGATGTTAAAACTAGAAAGACAGTATCTGCCGCAAATACACTTGTTAGTAAGGACAGGCTAGCGAAAATTAGGCTGAAAATTAATGCATTTAGCGGTACACCTTTTTTAGTTAATTTCGTAAATGCTGGACTTGCCATTCCTTGTTTTGCCATCGCCCACAGCATACGAGAATTTGCGTATAGACCAGAGTTAGCAACGGATAATACAGCTGTAATAATAACAAAGTTCATAATGTCTGCTGCATATGGGACACCGGCTACATCAAATACAAGTACAAAGGGACTTTCGACTAGATTAGCCTCTTGCCATGGGAGTAAACCTACAACAACTGATATCGCTAAGACGAAGAAGAAGAGAGTTCGCCAAATTGTGTTTTTAATTGCTTTTGGAATTGTTTTTTCAGGATTTTCACTTTCGCCTGAAGCGATTCCGATTAATTCTGTTCCTTGGAAGGAGTAATTTACTGTAATCATCGTAAGAAGAACAGCTAATGCACCATTTGGAAATAGCCCGCCATTTTCAGTGAAATTATGAAGCATTGGAGCTGGCTTTCCATTAAAGTCTAGTAGACCGAACATAACAGCGCCGCCAAGTACGATGAAAATAACAATTGTTGCGACTTTTACACTTGCGAACCAAAACTCTGCTTCTGCATATGCTTTTGCTGATAAAGCGTTTACGAGGAAGAGTGCTGCTGCAAATGTAACGCACCAAATCCAGGAAGAAACGTCTGGAAACCAGCGTTTCATTAAAATACTTACAGTTGTTAACTCTACGCCAACTGTAACAGCCCAATTTAACCAATACATCCAACCGACAACAAATCCAAAACCAGGTGAAATGAATTTGCTTGCATAACTTTGGAATGAACCTGCTTCTGGCATAGCGACGGATAATTCACCAAGACATAACATCGTTAAATACATAACAAATCCACCGACTAAAAATGCGAGAATAGCACCACCAGGTCCGGCATTATGGACAATTTGACCAGATCCCATAAATAACCCGGTTCCGATAACACCGCCGAGTGCAATCATAAATAGGTGTCTACTTTTCATTGTTCGTTTTAAATCTGTTTGTTCAATTTGTTGATTCATATGCCCCTCACCCCGTATTTTCTTGAATGTGTGAACTTCGTTTTATTCTGAGTTTTTAATCATTAGTGGGGGATGCAACACACACTCGGTTTATTTGCTATGAAATGAATGGAGTATGTAAAAAAACGAACTATGACTAAATACTCTAAGAATGTTTGTTAACATGGTGATATCTTCACTATGTTAACAATTTTGATTTTAGCAAAATATTCTGTAAATGTATATTTATTTTTCTTTTTATTAAAAATAATTAGAATTTTTATAATTAATTCTATGAGCGATAATTCACATGATCTTTCTAGCAAACTAGTAAGAAGAAGGGTACAATGATAAGAGGTGTATCTGTAAAATAATAATTAATGGAGTTTTGTTTATAATGAAAAAGTTAAAATATCTTTTTGTTTTTGGGATTATACTTGCTGCTGCATTTTTTATAGGAAAAGATAAAATCATGCAAAAGGCGCAAGTTCTACGCTTAGAGTTTCTATCTGAAATGAAAGAAGCAGCTATGATTGAAGATGTTCCGTTTATTAAACAATTACCAGAATTGCCTAGAGGGTGTGAAGTGACAAGTTTAGCTATGTTGCTGCAATATAAAGGTGTACAAGTAGATAAGATGCAACTTGCTAGCGAAATTCATCGTGTTCCATTTGAACAAAATGGTTTGCGTGGAAATCCTTACGAGGGATTTGTGGGAAATATTTATACAAAGGCAGAGCCTGGATATGGTGTATACAATAAACCAATCTTTGATTTAGCAGAAAAATATGTTCCTGAAAAAGTAATTAATTTAACAGGTAGAGACATGCAAGATATATATAAAGTAATTAGTTCTGGCTCTCCGGTATGGGTCATTATTAATACGACGTTTAAGCCGCTAGCTGAAAGTAGTTTTGAAACATGGAATACGAGTTCAGGCGAAGTGAAAATTACATATTATGAGCATAGTGCAGTAGTAATTGGATATGATCAAAACTTTGTATATGTAAATGATCCTCTTAAAAATAATCCACGTTTGGCTGTTCCGCGAACAGAATTTGAGAAAGCTTGGGAGCAAATGGGAAAACAAGCAATTACTATTTTATAATAATGAAAAAGTCATCTTTGGGATGGCTTTTTCTTTTTGGTTTATCAACACTGAAAATTCAGAAGATTCTTTTAAAAGTTAACGATTCACGTTATAATAACATTTAACTTGGTGAAGAAGGGGAGAAGAGAAATGGATGTTGCAAAGGAACTTGTTTTGTCAAAAAATCAGTTAGTTGAGTGGAGAAGGCATTTTCATAAGTATCCAGAGTTATCTTTTCAAGAAGAGAAAACATCGCAGTTTGTGTTCGATATACTTCGGAAATTCCCATATTTAGAAGTGTCACGGCCGACTAAATATAGTGTGATGGCAAAGCTAGTAGGTAAACATCCGGGCAAAACAGTTGCGATTCGAGCCGATATGGATGCTCTTCCTATTCATGAAGAAAATGAGTTTGATTTTATTTCTACATATAAAGGTGTAATGCATGCATGTGGTCATGATGGACATATAGCGATATTACTTGGGGTTGTACATAAGTTGGTAGAAGAAAGAGAGAAGATTAAAGGGGAGATTCGTTTTCTATTCCAACATGCTGAAGAGAATTTTCCTGGTGGTGCAGAGGAGATGGTTGCTGCAGGTGTAATGGAAGGTGTGGATTATATTATTGGTGCTCACCTTTGGGCGTCGTTAGAGGTTGGGAAAATAGGTGTTATTTATGGTCCTGCAATGGCTGCACCGGATGTTTTTAAAATTAAGATAGAGGGAAAAGGTGGACATGCTGGAATCCCTCATGAAACGGTGGATAGTATTGCAATCGGAACACAAGTCGTTTCGCAACTTCAGCAAATTGTATCTCGCCTCACGAATCCATTAGATTCTCTCGTAATATCTGTTACGCAATTTCATGCTGGGACAACTCATAATGTAATACCAGAGCAAGCTGAGATTGAAGGGACAGTAAGAAGTTTAAGACATGAATTACGAGGTGAAACAGAGAAGAAGATTGAGCGGATTGTGAAGCATATTACGGAATCTTACGGAGCGAAATATACATTTTCATATGAATATGGATATCGACCAGTTGTAAATGATTATGAAGCTACAGAGCTTATTGAACAAACGGCATTACAACTTTATGGAAGGGATAGAGTTGTTCGTTTACAGCCGACGATGGCTGGAGAAGATTTTTCAGCGTTTTTACAAAAGGCACCGGGGACATTCTTTTTTATCGGAGCGGGAAATAAAGAGAAAGGTATTATATATCCTCACCATCACCCTCGTTTTACGATTGACGAAGATGCATTACCGATTGGAGTGGAAGTCTTTGTATCAGCCATTATGAACTTTATAAGTAAAGGAGAATGAGATGAAGAAAATACACATTCTAGCGCTTATCCCAGTTCTTTGTTTAGTAGTTGGGCCAATATTTGCGAATTCAGTTACTCCTTACGTATTAGGGATGCCATTTTTATTATTTTGGGTATTATTATCAGTGTTTATTACATCTTTTTGTATGGGGCTTGTGTACGTGTTTGATCCTGCTAATAAGGAGGATGTAAAATGACTGCATTACTTATCATTATTTTATTTTTGTTTCTCGCACTATTTTTAGGGATTCGGGCACAACATGGAAAAGATATGAATTTAGAACAATGGTCAGTTGGAGGAAGAGGATTTGGCACTATTTTTGTTTTTCTCCTTATGGCAGGTGAAATTTATACGACGTTTACATTTTTAGGGGGAAGCGGCTGGGCGTATAGTAAAGGAGCACCTACCTTTTATATTTTGGGATATGGTGCTTTAGCTTATCTTTTATCGTATTTTTTATTGCCACCCATTTGGAAGTATGCGAAAGAGCATAACCTTGTTTCACAGTCAGATTTTTTTGCGAAGAAATATAGAAGTAAAGCGCTTGGACTTATTGTTTCGATTGTTGGTGTTGTTTCCATCATCCCATATCTTGTTTTACAGTTAAAAGGACTGGGAATTATCGTTTCAGAAGCTTCTTACGGAAGGGTGTCACCTGTTGTTGCAGTATGGATCGGTGCTATTGTTATAACTATATATGTAATGGTTTCAGGTATACATGGTTCGGCTTGGACGGCTGCTTTGAAGGATATTATGATACTGTTTATCGTTATGTTTTTAGGTATATATTTGCCGTATCATTATTATGGAGGATTTCAGCCGATGTTTGAGGCTGTAGAGGCAGCGAAACCGGGATTTTTATCTTTACCTGAAGAAGGAATGAGTATTTCTTGGTTTGTTTCTACTATTATATTAACGGCCCTCGGTTTTTATATGTGGCCTCATACATTTGCTTCTGCTTTTTCTGCAAAAAATGAAAAAGTATTTCGTAAAAATGCAGCAATTATGCCATTGTATTCTTTAGTTTTACTTTTCGTATTTTTTGCAGGATTTGCTGCTATATTGCAAGTTCCTGGGTTAAAGGGAGCGGATGTAGATCTTTCGTTATTCCGTCTTGCTTTACAAACTTTTGATCCTTGGTTTATTGGAATTATTGGTAGTGCGGGAGTATTAACGGCATTGGTTCCAGGGTCTATGCTTGTTATGGCGGCTTCTACACTGTTAGCAAAAAATATTTACCGAACGATAGTCCCGTCTGCTTCAGATAGACAGGTTGCTAAGATGGCAAAATTATTTGTGCCTGTAGTAACGCTCGTGGCAGTTTTATTTACATTTAAAGGAGGAGAAACAATAGGAGCACTTCTATTAATGGGATACAGTATCGTTACACAACTTTTCCCTGCACTTGTATGTAGCTTGTTTCCACGTCAAATTATTACGAAGCAAGGGGCGATTGCAGGAATGGGAGTTGGGCTATTAGTGGTCGCATATATTACCTTATCTGGTTCAACTATAGCCACGATGTTTCCGAGTTTCCCGCAGTATATAAAAGATTTGAATGTAGGTATAGTCGCATTGTTAATTAATATAATTGTGATGTTTGTAGTTAGTGGATTTACAAAAGGTGTATTTATAAAGAAAAACACTATAATAGTAGAAAAGTAATTCGTTTATCCTGCATTAACGGGCAGTAAGACCCCCACCTCAAAATTCAGCGGAAGCAAAGAAGTTAGGTGGGGATTAAACTGTCCGTAAAAGCCCGATTGGTGAGGGTTGATTAAAGTTTTACTTTATTAGAGCTATCTTTGAAAAGAGATAGCTCTTTTTTTGTATATATTTCCTTCTATTAGCGGAATCTAACTAAAAACTTGTTGAAAAGGAAGCTAGGTGGGGAAATTGTTAGAGCTTGAAGGTAACTTATTTGAAGTTATGAAAGAAATTAGGGATGAGTTAGGTTCACCTAATGATTTAACAATTAGAGAAGTTGCTCTTGCTGGGAGTTTTACACGTTGTGCGGTTGTGTTTTTATGTGGATTGACAGATAAGGATAATGTTTATAAATATGTCATTCGCACACTGCAATACGAAGAAATTATAAATGAGGAAGCTGTTGTTCAAACGTTATTGGATCGTTTTATTTCTATCGCAGAAGTGGGCGTAAAGACGAAGTTTCCAGATATTATGAATGCGATATTAGCGGGAGATACAGTTATATTAATTGATAATATTCAAACCGCTATCGTCATTAATAGTAGGGCCTGGGAGAAGCGAAGTTTAGAACCACCAGTGACAGAAGATTTAATACGCGGACCGAGAGTTGGATTAAATGAAGATATTAATGTGAATAAAATGTTAATCCGACGCAGTTTACGCGATCCAAAGTTGAGGTTCCAATCTTATATTATGGGGAAGCGATCGCAGAAAGAAGTAACCCTAGTATATATAGAAGATATTATTAATCCTCACATTGTAAAAGAGCTAGATCGCCGTCTTCAATCAATAGTGACAGATGTCGTTTTGGAAACAGGTACGATTGAACAATTAATTCAGGATAATAATTTATCCCCATTTCCACAGTTTTTGAATACAGAGAGGCCTGATAATATTATAGCCTCATTAGCGAAAGGGAAGGCGGCAATTTTAGTAGACGGATCCCCGTTTGCTCTTATTGCACCACTTGTGTTTGTTGATATTTTTCAATCTGTAGAAGATCATTACGAGCGCTGGGTGATTGGAACGTTATTAAGATTTTTACGTATGGGTTCAGGCATAATTGCGGTTTTGTTACCAGCTATGTATGTAGCGCTTGTATCTTATCATCAAGGACTTATTCCTTCTAAACTGGCTTATTCAATTGCAGGTGCGAGGGAAGGTGTTCCGTTTCCTGCATATATTGAAACGTTAATGATGGCCTTGACTATGGAATTAATACGAGAAGCTGGAATCCGATTGCCGAAACCGATGGGACAAACGATAGGGATTGTAGGAGGTCTTGTAATTGGAGAAGCTGCGGTAAATGCAGGGATTGTAAATCCGTTTTTAGTTATTATTATTGCAGTTACTGCGATTGCTACGTTTTCGCTTCCTGTATATAGTATTACGATTACGTTCCGAATTTTACTTTTCGTCTTTGTATTAGCTGCAACGGCTTTTGGGCTGTATGGAATCATTCTAGCTCTGATCGCACTTGCTATTCATATTACAAATTTAACAAGTGTTGGTATACCGTATACAACTCCAATTGCTCCTGCATTTTATAAAGATTGGAAAGAAGAATTTATTCGCATGCCAAAATCGATGTTGAAAGATAGACCAGAGTACTTACAAACAAAAGATTCTACAATACGTCCAAAGGAGCGAAAATAAGTGAAACCATTTGAGTATGGCGATGAAGAGATTGGATCTCGTGAAATTGGGTTTGCGGTATCATCGACCATTATTGGTATAGGGGCATTGTCTATGCCAAGAGATATCGCTAACCAAACTTTATTTTCGGACGGTTGGATTATCTTGCTTTTGGGTGGATTGATCTGCGCAGTTTTAGGTTGGTTTGTGACGAGGGTGGCTATCTTATTTCCAAAACAAAATTTTGTTCAATATACGAGTGCGCATTTGACGAAGCCTGTTGCATACACAATTAGTAGCATTTTAGTATTAACGTTTGCTGCTTTGACAGCATATGAATCGCGAATGATTTCAGTTATTTCTCAAACGTATTTATTTAGTGATACACCGATACAACTACTGTCTTTCTTCTTCTTATTAGTTGTTATTTATGGCATAGCAGGATCAAGAGCAGCCTTATTAAGGTTAAATGTTATATTCTTACCTATTGTTTTAATTGCGATAGTGCTTCTTTCTTTATTAAATATAAATTTAGTGGAAATCAATAATTTACTACCAGCTTTTCAAACGAAAGTAAGTCAATACGCTGTTGGAGTTAAAAATTCTATTTTTACGTTTATTGGATTTGAAGTAGCTCTGTTTTATGCGGTGTTACTGAATGATAAGACAGCGAAAAAAGCGCCGATGGCAGTTGCGAAGGCGGTGATGGTAAACGTGTTGTCATACATTTTAATTTATGTAACTTGTATTAGTGTTTTTACGTATATGACAACACGTGGATTGACATATCCAACAATTGAATTAGGGAAAGAAATTGAAATTGGTGGAGGGTTTTTAGAAAGGTTTGATGCGATTTTTTTTACGACTTGGATTATTACAATTTATAACACTACAGCAATGTATTATGACGTCGCATCTTTATTATTTTGTGCTATGTTTCCGAAAGTGAAGAAACATATTTTTATTTTCGTAAGTGCCCCAATTATTTTTATGGTGAATATGATACCTAGTAGTTTGAATACTTTATCAAGTTATGGAACTTATTTAGCTTGGATAGATATGGGGTTTGTCGTGTTAGCACCTTTATTGGTTTTTATTGTATATAAAATAAAAAGAAGGAATGGTAGAAATGAAACACCTTCTTAAAATTATAATAGTTATGTTTTTTGTTGGACCTATTAGTGGGTGTTCTGAGTTACAAGAAATAGAAGAAAGAGGATTTGTAGTAGGTGCAGCCTACGATATTGTGAAGGAAAAGAAAGTGAATCCAATTATGAAAGGGACTTATCAGATGGTACTCCCCAGTAAATTGTCTCAACAGGGTGGACAAGGGAGCGGAGATAGTGAAAATTATATTAACGTAAGTGCGAAAGCAGATAGCGTCTTTGAGCAAATAAGAATAATTGCTAAGAAAATTAGTCGAACATTATTTTTTCCGCATATACAAGTTATTATTTTTTCGGATGAATTACTAGCGAATCCGTATGTTTTGCAAAATACGTTAGACGTATATTTTCGTGATCATGAAATGAGAAGAAATATTCGTTTGTTCGTTTCGAAGAAAAATGCAGAATCTATTTTAAAACAAAGTGCAAAACCTGAAAACTTACCGGCGCAGTATATTGATATGTTAGCTGAACATCCTCCGAAAAACGCTCAAATGATTGAGGCGGCGAGAATTGGTGAAGTACAAGGGAAAATGATTGCAGATCGAAGTTTTGCACTACCTCTCTTAGGGTTAACTAAACAAGGTGTACAAATGGAAGGAGCGGCATTGATCCGTGGAAAGGATAATAAGTGCGTTGGAACTTTGAGTGGAGAACAAACATTAGGAATGAACTATATAATAGGTAAAAAAATTGAAGGTTTCTTTACTGTTCGTAAAAAAAATCAGCTTATTACATATGAAGTTCATAAATTGCGTCGGAAGATTAAGGTGTCTACGGAACATGCTACAAAACCGAAGTTTGATATTCACGTGTTTACAGAAGGGACATTAGCTGAGCTGCATTTTAATGAACCAAAACAAGTGATGAATGAAAAGGTTTTAAAGAAAGAGCTTTCAAAGGAAATGAAGAAGCGTATTGAAAAGTCCATACAGCTTGTTCAAAAAAAATATAAGGTAGACGTATTAGAACTAGGAGAGGTATATAAGAGGCATAATTATAAAGAGTGGAGAAAAATCAGTAAGAATTGGGATCAAGGCCAGAATTATTTTAGTAATGCTGAAATTACTGTTTACGTTCATCCGACGATTGAACATTCAGGTTCAGCTTTACCGAAGAAAGTGAAGTAAGGTGATATAAATTGTTTACTGAATTGGGAATTAGTTGCACAATATTAATGGCGGTGCTTCCCGGAGCTATATATTTCATTCATAAAAAACTCACAACGTATGGAGCGCAGCCGTGGAATACTGATGTACAAAAAAAGAAACCTGAATGATTTTCAGGTTTCTTTCGGACAAAGCATATGTGAAGGGGGATGCCTTCTATGTATGCTTTGTTTTATACAAGCCCTAACCAATGTACCAATTGTGTAGAGAGGAATGTAACAACAATGGCGATAACGGTAGGGATTGCAAACGATAAGAATGTCCATTTTGCACTTTTTGTTTCTTTGTATATGTTAACCAGTGTTGTTCCGCACGGGAAATGAAGAAGTGAGAACAACATTGTGTTTAACGCTGTTAACCAAGTCCAACCATTTTCTAGGAATAGATTTTTAATTTGATTAAAATCATCTATTTCAGTTAAAGCCCCAGTTGATAAGTAAGACATTAATAAAATTGGGATTACAATTTCATTAGCAGGTAGTCCAAGAATGAATGCAGCTAGAATAAACCCGTCAAGTCCTAACATTTTAGCAAATGGATCTAGGAAATTTACAAAATACATAAGTAAGCTTGTGTCACCGATAAAAATGTTAGCAAGTAACCAAGTTAATGCAGCTGCAGGGGCAGCAACAACTATAGCTCGTTTTAAAACGTAGATTGATTTATCGAGTGTTGCGCGAACAATTGTATTCCAAACTTTTGGCTTGCGGTACGGAGGTAACTCAAGTGTGTAGTGAGTTGGAACCCCTTTTAAGGCTGTTTTTGATAGTACCCAAGAAACAGTTAATGTCATAATAACACCAAGTACAACCATTCCAACTACAACGCCAGCAGTAACCAATGTTTGCATACTGCCTGTATAACCAGCAGCCATAAATAGTGAAGCCATTAAAATTAACATAGGCCAGCGACCGTTACAAGGAACGAAGTTGTTCGTTAAAATTGCTAGCATACGTTCACGTGGTGATTCAATGATACGTGTTGACATAATGGCTGCTGCATTACAACCAAATCCCATTGCCATTGTTAAAGATTGTTTCCCGTGTGCGCCGGATCGTTTGAATAAGCGGTCCATATTAAACGCGACACGTGGTAAGTATCCGTAATTTTCTAATAGCGCGAACATAGGGAAAAAGATTGCCATAGGTGGTAACATAACGCTAATAACAGCACCGATACCACGGAACAAACCAAGTATTAAAATGCCATGTAACCATTCAGGTGCATGCGCTGCTTGGAACCAAGATGTTAAATATCCTTCGGCCCATCCGAAGAATTCGGCAATCATATCAGATGGTACGTTAGCGCCTGCAATTGTAAGATAAAAAATAATAGATAAAATACCGAGCATAATTGGGAATCCCCAGATTGGAGATGTGAAAATTTTATCTAGTTTTTCGGAACGATATAATTTATCAGTATTTGTATATTGGACAGATTCTTTACATATGCTTGCAGATGTTCGGTAAATATCTCCGACTATATCATCTCGTATATCTTCTTTTGAAAGTGTTTGTGCATGTTGAATAATATAGTCTAATGGAAGAGCTTTACTGGCTGAGTGAGATTCCATTAATTACGACCTCCCTTACAAGTGGTTCATTATGGTGTTTTTGAAGTGTAGTTAAGAAATTTTTATCTCCATCTAATATACGTAACGCAATCCAACGTGCTGGATACGTATCACCGAACACTTTATAAATTTGTGGTTCTAATTCCTGAATCATATTTTCGATTTTTTCGCTGTAAGTAATTTTAATTGGTGTTGGAATTAGTTTTTTATTTGCTACTTTTGCAATAACATTTAGCAAATGACCAATACCTACTCGGTTACGTGCTGAAATTTTAACGACAGGTACACCAAGTGATTTTGCTAATTTCTTTTCATCGATAACAATCCCTTTTTTCTCGGCTTCATCAATTAAGTTAATGCAAATGACTACATTGTTTGTCATCTCCATCACTTGAAGTGCTAAATTTAAATTTCTTTCCATAGCAGTTGCGTCTATAACAACTACAGTTACTTCTGGTTTTTCAAATATAATATAATCCCTCGCTACTTCTTCGTCTGCGGAATTTGAGTATAGTGAGTAGGTTCCAGGTAAATCTATTAATGTATAATTACTTCCGTTATGTTCATATTCTCCTTCAGCTTTTAAAACAGTTTTTCCCGTCCAGTTTCCAGTATGTTGTTTTAAGCCTGTTAAAGTATTAAATAATGTACTTTTCCCTGTATTCGGGTTACCAGCTAAAGCGATACGATGTTTGCTCATCTGAAATCATCTCCTATTAATACCCCGAAAATAAGGGAGCTTTCTTCTTTACGCAGTGCAATAGTTGTGTTACTCACTTGATAAGCGACCGGATCTCCAAGTGGACTGCGTTGCAATACTTTAATCGTCGCCCCCGGGATAAATCCCAAATCTAATAAGCGTCGTTTCATAGTTCCTTCTAATTGTATCTTCTCAATTTGTACAAACTCTCCTATTTTAAATTCGGAAAGTGGTTTTATATTAGCCGATACCATAAAAGTTACCTCATCTCTATATTTTTAGTTTGAGTTTAAAAAGTTTCCTAAGGTAAACTTTTTGTTAGTAATATAGTAGACTACATTGGATTATGTTGTCAATTAGTACTTTAAAAATATTCATTTATTTTTAGAATTGTTCCAATTTATTTAGTTGTACTAAAAAATATTACTGAAATTATTTTTAATGTGCATAAATTAGGTGTGTAAAAATTACAAAATACAGCGGAATTGTAAATGTAACTTTAACGAAAAGGGAAAAAGAGAGAAAAACATTTACATTGAATTTACATTGTTAAGAATATATTTACATTGCAGTGTAGTTAGTGTGGTTTTTGTTTGGTTATTTAACTATAAATGTTGGGATTTCTAGCTTTTAAGGATTATTATCGTCATTTACTTAAAATTAAAAATTGCTTAACACTCACATAATATTGTTGTCCTACAATGAATTTGTGTTCGAAAGAAAATGAATTCGAAAAGTGATAATCCAAATGGGGGTACAAGACATGGTTATGAAAAAAGGTATTAAATTTTCTTTAGCAGCTTTAGTGGTAGCAGGAGCATTAGTTGGTTGTGGGAAAGCAGAAGATACAACTAGTAAAGACACTGCTAAAGGAAGCGATAATACAAAACAAGAATTATCAGGTACGATTGCAGCGGCTGGTTCTACAGCTCTTCTACCTCTTGCGGAGGAAGCTGGAAAGAAATTCATGGAGAAAAATTCAAAAGTTTCTATTCAAGTTCAAGGTGGCGGTAGTGGAACTGGGATTAACCAAGTGGCATCTGGTGCAGTACAAATTGGTAATTCAGATGTTCCGTCCGGAGATAAAATAAAAGATGCTGAAAAGGCGAAAGAATTAGTAGATAACAAGGTAGCGGGTATTGCATTCGCTCTTGTCGTAAATAAAGATGTAAAAGTTGATAACTTAACAATGCAACAAGTACAAGATATCTTCACTGGAAAAGTAACAAACTGGAAAGAAGTAGGCGGAAAAGATGAAAAAATCAATGTAATTAATCGTCCGGCTTCATCTGGTACACGTGCTACATTTGAAAAAACGATTATGAAAGACGCGAAAATTAATGATGGAACTGGTACAACACAAGATTCTAACGGTGCAGTAGAGCAAGCGATTAACTCTACTCCTGGTTCGGTGAGTTATTTAGCAATGTCTTACATGGTGGGCGAGAAAAAAGGCGCACTACAAACAGTGAAAATTGATGGTGCTGAACCGAAAGTTGAAAACATCGCGTCTGGTAAATATCCATTCTGGTCTTACGAATATATGGTAACAAAAGGTGAAGCGAAGGAAGCGACGAAAGCTTATATCGATTATGTAAAAGGTAAAGATTTTGAAAAGCAAGTAGAAGATATGGGCTACATTCCAATGTCTAAATTAAATAAGTAATAAAATTTTATGGGGCTGGCTGCAAGGCCAGTCCTGTTCATTTCAATCTGTGAAGTGGGGTCTGTCCTGTGATGAAGGGGAAAAAGCAAATTAATTACGTGAAAAGTGAATATATAGGAAGATCACTTGTTACGTTTTGTGGTATTTTTATTGTTTTAATTACATTAGCTATTATTGCGTTTATTTGTGGTAAAGGTATTCAATCTTTTACACAAAGTGGTATCTCATTTACTGAGATGTTAACATCGACAAAATGGAATCCAAATGCTGATCAAGGATCCTTCGGGGCTTTAATTTTCATTGTAGGTTCAACGGTGGTTTCGTTAGGTGCGGTTATTATTAGTGCACCAATTGCTATAGCTCTTGCTATATTCATGAATTTAATTTCGCCAAAGTTTGGAAATAAAGTATTGAAGCCTGTTCTAGAATTGTTAGTTGGTATTCCTTCGGTTGTATACGGATTATTAGGTGTTACGATTTTAGTACCACTATTACGTGATTCGTTTGGGGGAGTAGGCTTTAGTTTAATTGCAGGTATTGTTGTATTAAGTATTATGATTTTACCTACTATTGCTAGTATCGCTTCTGATGCAATACGTTCTGTTCCATTTGATTATTTAGAAGCTTCTTATGGTCTAGGATCAACGAAATGGCAAGCGATTAGCCGAGTGATTGTTCCTGCTGCGAAAAAAGGGATTTTAACAGGTGTTGTTTTAGGCTTAGCGCGTGCTTTCGGTGAAGCGTTAGCGGTTCAAATGGTAATCGGGAATACGATTAAATTACCAGAAGGAATATATAGTCCGACAGCGACGTTAACTGGTATTTTAACAATGGACATGACGAATACATTGAACGGAACTGCTTGGAACAATGCGCTATGGACTTTAGCGATGATTTTACTTGTTATTTCATTCCTGTTTATTTTAGTAATTCGAGCGATTGGGCAAAGAGGTGAGCGATAATAATGAATGCAAGAACGGTAAATAAAGTTTGGACGGGTATCTTTTATGCGGTTGCGGCTTTAGTTGTAGCTTTGCTAGTGTTCTTAGTATTTGAGATTTTACAAAAGGGATGGGGATTTTGGGATCCTAATTTCTTGTTTGGAGAACCAAGCAATACAAGAGCTGGTGGTGGGATTGGTCCGCAGTTATTCAATTCCTTCTACATGCTTGTTATAACGCTTATTATATCTATTCCTCTTGGATTAGGTGCTGGAATATATTTAGCGGAGTACGCAAAACAAGGACGTTTTTTAAATTTTGTTCGTCTATGTATCGAGACGATGGCGTCTTTACCTTCTATTGTTGTTGGTTTATTTGGTTTGTTAGTGTTCGTTACAATGACAGGTTGGGGATACACAGTAATGGGTGGTGCTCTTGCTTTAACTATTTTAAATTTACCAGGTTTAACGCGTGTTTGTGAAAATGCGATTTCAGAAGTTCCTCAGAATGTAAAAGAGGCAAGTCTTGGATTAGGTGCAACGAAGTGGCAAACAATCGCTCGTATTATTATCCCATCGTCATTACCACAAATTATTACAGGGATTATTTTAGCGGCGGGTCGTATATTTGGGGAAGCGGCAGCATTAATTTACACAGCGGGTTTAACATCCCCGATTTTAAATTCAGCAGCGGATTTCTCAAGTCCTGCGCATCCTTTAAATCCGTTTAGACCAGCTGAAACATTAGCGGTTCACATTTGGAAATTAAATTCTGAAGGAGTTATTCCAGATGCGAAGTTGATTGCGACAAAATCTGCAGCTGTATTAATTATTATGGTATTACTATTCAATGTTATTTCACGCTTGATAGCATCTATATTACACAAGCGCTTTACAGGAACGAAAAGAAAAAGTAAAACAACGAAAAAGGTAAAAGCGGCATAAATTATAAAGAAGAACTCTCTATTTATAGGTAGGGGGTTCTTTTGTATTTTAATATAGAAGGAATGGATGTAATGATTGTTGAATTTGTGATTAATTATAAAGAAGAACAGATGTAATTTAGAGAGGAGCTTTAATTTGTTTTTTCTGCAAATGTCAGGTTTTCCTGGGTCAGGAAAATCGACAGTTTCTAAGTATATAGCGAAATTAACAGGTGCTGTAATTATAGATCATGATGTTTTGAAATCCGTGTTGTTAAAATCATTAAAAGTAAAAGGAATTGAATCAACGATTGTTGGTGGGTTTGCGTATGATGCCGAATGGGTATTGATTGATTCTTATTTAGAACAAGGGCATAGTGTTATATTGGATAGTCCGTGTTTATATGAGGGAATGGTTGAAAAAGGGATTGAACTATCAAATAAACATGGTGTGAAATATAAATATATTGAGTGTTATCTTAATGATATGGAAGAGATTAATAGGAGACTGCAAACACGTAAGCGTATGATCAGTCAAATTGAAAAGGTGGAGTCGGAAGTAGGTTTTAAAAAGTGGTTAAATGGTAGTAAAAGACCTTCAAATAATGAATACCTTATTGTGGATTCTAGTAAACCTATAGAGCAATATGTGGAAAAAATGATGGATTATATGACTAAATAGAGAAAAGGCGTTATCTTCATTTGTGAAGATAACGCCTTTTGTTTTTAAATATCAGGTGTTTCTGTAGAAGTGCTTATTTTCCTACGGGAGCGTCTTTTTCTCCCGATTTTATCTAATAGTTCATACATAACTGGAACGACTACTAATGTAAGAGCAGTTGAGACTGCCAAACCGCCGATGACAACGACGGCTAAACTTTTTGATACCATACTTCCTGCTTGGGATTGGCCAAATAGGAGTGGGAGCATAGCAACGATTGTTGTAATAGCTGTCATAATAATTGGGCGTAGTCTAGTAGAACCTGCTTCAAGTAAGGCTTCTCTAGTTTCCATTCCATGTTCCCGATTTTGTTGGACTCTTTCTATTAATACAATAGCGTTTGTAACAACAATCCCGATTAACATTAATGCGCCGATCAAGGAATTTACATCAACAGGTGTTCGTGAAATGATTAATCCTAAAATACCACCGACAGCAGCTAATGGTAAGGAGAATAGGATTGCAAAAGGAGCACGTGCTTGCCCGAAGGTGATAACCATAATTAAATATACAATCCCGATTGCAATCCCCATAATTTTGAATAAATCTGTAAAATTCTCTTGCATAGATTCAGTAGCTCCTGCGATATTTACTTTTGCACCACCAGGTAAATCTAAGTCAGTCATCGCTTTATTTACTGCTGTGTTTACTTTACTCAAATCTTCATTTGAAGCTTCGGCTGTAATTTGGATTGTTTCTTTTCCGTCTTTATGGAAAATTTCTGTTTGTGTTTGTTTTTCTGAAATAGTTGCGATGTCTTTTAAAGGTATTGGTCCATTAATAGGTGATAGTATGTTTGTATTTAAAATATCTTCTTGTTTATTAATGTTTTCTTTTTTGTGTTCTATCATAATAGTAGCTTTTTCATTATTAATTGTAATTTCGCCAATAGGTGATTTCTTCATAAGGAATGCTACTTGTTGCGCAGCTATTTCTGGTGTTAAACCTAGTTGTTCAGCCTTTGTTTGATCAATATGAATTTGCCATTCTTTCTTAGAGTCTTCTAAATTTGTTTTTACTTTAGAAAGATCATCCATGCTTTTTAGTTTTGTTTCAACGATAGTAGCCGCTTCTTTTAAATCCGCTTCGTTAGTAGCTGTTACGTTAAATTGTAAGTTATTGCCGCCGCCAGAGCTTGAATAACTTGTTTTTATATAATCAAGTTCAGCAGGCTCAAAAGTTTTATTTTCCTTTTTTAACTCTTTAATATATTGATCAATATCAGAACCTTTTTTAAAGACCACGAATATACTAGCGAGGTTATTTTTAGTTGTTTGCCCCCATTGTGCATCTTCTGCGCTAGATCCCATTCGTAAAATAACGTCTGTTATATCCGAATTAGAAAGTAATTTCTTTTCAAAATCAAATGCTTTTTGTTTTTGAGATTCAGCATTATAATGGGCTGGAAATGTCATGTTAATAGATAACATTGTGTCGTCTTCAGATTTTATGTTTGCTTTCGGTAGTAATATATAAGCTGCAATTGATCCTACAAATAATAAAAATGCAGTAAGTAGAATAATGAATTTATGAGAAAGAGCCCACTTTAATGTAGCGACATATCGTGATGAAGAACTTGGCTTTCGATGCTTTGTTTTTTTGAGTAGTAAAAAAGCCATAAGTGGAACAACTGTTAGTGCAACGATTAAGGATGATAGTATAGAATATACAACTGCTAATACCATAGGTAACATTAATTTTCCGATTGCTCCTGATACGAGGCCGATAGGTAAAAAAACAGCGACCGTTGTTAAAGTAGAAGAAGTAATTGCGACTGCGACTTCTTTCGTTGCATCGAGAATGATATCTTTAGAGAAAGAATCTTTTTGTAAACGGCGGAAAATATTCTCGATGACAACGATACTATCATCGACGAGACGTCCAACCGCAACAGCTAAACCACCGAGGGTTAAAATGTTAAGCGTAATGTTAGATTGATGTAGTAAAAAGAGTGTTAATAAAATAGATAATGGAATACTGACAACAGCGATGAGTGTTGTTCGGAAGTTACGTAAAAAGATTAAGATAATTAGAGTTGCAGCGATTGCTCCAAGTATTACTTCTTTTCCCATGCTAGTAACAGCATTTTCAACTTGTTCATGGGTTGAAGCCAAAAGTTTAATAGAAAATTGATCTTTATATTCCTTATCTATCTCTTTAACTTTTTTATCAATCTCTTTTCCAATGGCAACTGCATTTTTACTCGGTTCTTTCATGATGATTAATCCTGTGCCTTCTTCTCCGTTTATATGTGAAATTGTATCGTAGTGTTGTTTAATTTCAATTTGAGCAATGTCTTGCAATTTCACTTGGGGTGCCACAGTGATGTTTTTAATGTCATTTACATTTTTTATGTCCCCAATGACGCGGAGGTTGTATTCTTCCTGATTAACAGTAATTGCCCCAGCTGGAGTAGAAGTTTCTTTTCCTTGTAAAACAGTTAGTACCTGCTGTGATGTTACGTTTTTGTTTTTTAATTGGTTCGGATCAAGTACGATAGATAATTCAGAGGTGGATTTTCCGAAAAACATAACGTTGGCAACACCATCAATGTTTTCAAGTTGTGGTACGATTTCTTTTTCAATTTGTTTTTCATCTGCTTTTGAAAAACCGTTTTGTTTCTGGATAGTAATTTGAGCGAGTGGAATCATAGAAGTGTTTAATTGACTAACTACGGGCTTGGTTACATCTTTAGGTAATTTAATTGTATTGACGGCTTTTTCGACTTCGCGTGCTGCATCTTTCATGTTTGCTTTTGATGTATACGCAATGTCGATACGTGATAATCCCTCGTATGTAGAAGAAGTAATGGTGTCGACGTGTTCTAAATTGCGAAATTGTTTTTCGAGAGGATCAGTTACATCCTTTGTCATCGTTTCAGCGTCGAGTCCTTGAGATAAGGTTGTGACGGTAATTGCTGGATTGTCGATACTCGGTAAAAATTCCATAGGTAATTTAGAGCCGGAATAAACACCGAGTATGGAAATGAGAAAAATCATGATGATAATGGCAGCTCGGTTTTTTAATGAAAACTTTGTTAACCTATCCATAAAATAATTCCTCCATTGGTTTATTTATAGTTGAGTGCGTCCTTTCTTACTATATAACAAAAAATGGATATTTTTCATTAATTAAATGTAAAAAAATTCTAACAATATCCTTAAGTTTGTATTAGGATTGGAATGTTGTTAATTTGTAGGGGGTAAATTTTTGAATGAGAAGGAAGGGGATAATGCGCGCGAGTGGCTGTTTAATGTAGACGGGATTTTTTCTTAAGGCTAATTTGTATAGTTATTTTATAGAAGGATAATGATTATAAGCTTTAATATAGAAGAGAATGAAAATTTGGGAAGGCATTGTGAAATACAATTTGGTTGAACGGAGTGTATTAGCATACAATTAGAATAATTATTTTCAGTAGTAAGGATAATAGTTATTTCTATAGAAGAAAGTAGGGTAGATAATTTTTTTATATTTTTATAAAAAAACACTTGTTATTTAAAAAGTGTGATGGTATATTAATAAACGTCGCTGATGCGGAAACGCAGAAAACGACAAAAAAGAAATTTTAAAACTTAGTTGACATCGAAAAATTAAGATGTTAATATGATGAAGTCGCTTCTGAAGCGGCGGACAAGTTCTTTGAAAACTGAACGAAACAAACAACGTGAAACGTCAATTTTTATTTTAGATGCTAGACAAACTAACTTTATTGGAGAGTTTGATCCTGGCTCAGGATGAACGCTGGCGGCGTGCCTAATACATGCAAGTCGAGCGAATGGATTAAGAGCTTGCTCTTATGAAGTTAGCGGCGGACGGGTGAGTAACACGTGGGTAACCTGCCCATAAGACTGGGATAACTCCGGGAAACCGGGGCTAATACCGGATAACATTTTGAACCGCATGGTTCGAAATTGAAAGGCGGCTTCGGCTGTCACTTATGGATGGACCCGCGTCGCATTAGCTAGTTGGTGAGGTAACGGCTCACCAAGGCAACGATGCGTAGCCGACCTGAGAGGGTGATCGGCCACACTGGGACTGAGACACGGCCCAGACTCCTACGGGAGGCAGCAGTAGGGAATCTTCCGCAATGGACGAAAGTCTGACGGAGCAACGCCGCGTGAGTGATGAAGGCTTTC